>JAWLHE010000009.1:0-237145 GCA_041690495.1 Alphaproteobacteria bacterium
CACGTTCATCCGGGCCCCCCGACCTCAGCTGCTTGCTTCGCAACAACCAGCTTCCTCGGTCAGGCCCGGATGAACAACCTCTATAGCAACGACAGCTAGCTCGCGGGCAAGGCGGATGGCACGTGCCGCGCTCGTCGCGACGCCGACGGCCTCGCCGCCCCACTCCTCGATGGTGCTGCTGAGATCGAGCGCCAGCAGGCCGTCATCCTCGACGATCAGGACGCGGAGCGGTGCGCCGGAACTTGCCGAGACAAGCGATCGACCTTTCCGCGCACGCCCGTTGTTCTCGGCCCCCGAGCCGGGAAGCATTCTTGCCGGCAACATCGTTCTCGCGACCTTGCTTCAGTTTCCTCTTGGGCTGTACCGGTCATGCCCTGCTCAGGCATATCCTGCTGATCTGCACCGGGAGAGTCTTCGACATCACAGGGGCGCACCCGGCCGAAATTGAAGGGCTGGCCGATCTCGACCAGCAGCCCCCTGCCTCGGCTACGGCGCGATGGGGGAATCGGCTGACGAGCCTCATCCGAGGACCTGCGCGCTGTCGAGCATTCCGGGCGAGCCTACCCAAGCCGGCGGCCGGGCGCAATTGGTGCTGGCAGGCAAGATATGGACCGGCTCCGGCCTGCGGCCCCGGCCGTCCGTCGCCAGCAGCAGAAGCAGGATGCGAAGAGGCGAAAGTCACCTGTTCGGTCATGACCGGTCGGCGCTATGGCGGCGGTTCACGATTCACCGCCCTGCTCGCGCTGACACGGATTCCCCGAGGCGCCGCGCAGATGGCGCCTTGAACGCAATGCCGGGAGCGCAGGAACGATATGGCCCATATAGTCCGGAGGCGGTGCGGGACCGTAATAGGCGGCTGGCGAAGCGAGAAGGCGGGCTGGACGCGTCCGCAGGCGCTCGGGGCTTGATTAGCCGAGGTGCTTCCGACAAGCTGCCGCAAGTAACCAGCGGGATAACAGCCCGGTTCCGGGCAGGCTCAATAAGGGAGGATCATCGATGAAAGGTTACGTCGCGGCGCTGGCCGCCGTCGTTCTGGGCGTCTCGGGTGCCGCGCACGCCCAGACGAAGCTCAAATTCGCGCATGTCTACGAGGTTGCCGAGCCCTATCACACGGAAGCGGTGTGGGCAGCAGGCGAGATCGCCAAGCGCACCGGCAACAAATACGCGATCGAGGTGTTCCCGGCCTCGGCGCTGGGCAACGAGCAGCAGATCAACCAGGCGCTGCCGCTCGGCACGATCGACATGATCTATACCGGGGTCGCCTTTGCCGGTTCGACCTACAAGCCGATCGCGATCTCGAACGCGCCCTACATGTTCCGCGATTTCGATCACTGGAAGGCCTATGCCGAGAGCCCGCTCTTCAAGGAGCTTGCCGCAGGCTACGACAAGGCCAGCAACAACAAGATCATCGCGCTGACCTATTACGGCGCGCGCCACACCACCGCGAACAAGCCGATCAACTCGCCCGCCGACATGAAGGGCATGAAGATCCGCGTGCCGCAGGCGCCGCTCTACATGATGTACGCCAAGGCCGTGGGCGCCAATGCAACGCCGATCGCCTTCGCCGAGGTCTATCTCGCCCTCCAGCAGGGCACGGTGGATGGCCAGGAGAACCCGCTTCCGACCATTCAGGCGAAGAAGTTCTACGAGGTTCAATCGCACATCAACCTGACCGGCCATATCGTCGAGAGCCTGGTCACCGTCGTCGGTGCCCCCCTGTGGAGCCGCCTGACCCCCCAGGAGCGCCAGACCTTCGAGGCGGTGTTCAAGGAGGCGGCCTCCCGCGCCTCCGCGAAGATCCGCGAGTCCGAGCAGAAGCTGCCGGAATGGTTCAAGGCCCAGGGCAAGACGGTGGTGACGCCGAACGTGGCCGCGTTCCGCGAGGCCGCGGCGAAGCTGCACAACGACTCGAGCGCCGGTGCGGGTTGGACCAAGGCCCACTACGACCGGCTTCAGAAGATCGGTATGTAGTCGGGCCGGGGCGCCGATGGCATGATCATGCATCCGGCGGCGGGGCGAACCCGCCGCCGGATCCTAGCGAATGACCGCCGGCTCGCCGGCCATTTTCTTGATCGCCTTCCAGTCCCATTCGATGCCGTTGCCAGGCTGATCGGAAGGTATCGCGTGGCCGTCCGCGATGCGAATGCGGCTGGCCGTGACGTCATCGAGCTGCGGGATGTATTCGACCCAGGCTGCGTTGGGAACCGCCGCGCATAGGCCGACATGGAGTTCCATCAGGAAATGCGGGCAGACCGTCACGTTGAAGGTCTCGGCAAGATGCGCCGTCTTGAGCCAGGGGGTGATTCCGCCGACGCGAGCGACGTCGACCTGCACGATGGAGCAGGCGCCGCGCTGCAGGTATTCACGGAAGTGGCTCGGGTGATAGAGCGACTCGCCGACCGCGATCGGCAGGGCCGTCGATCTCGACAAGCGCACATGGCCGTCGATGTCCTCGGCCGGCAGCGGCTCCTCGAACCAGGCGAGGTCGAATGCCTCGAAAGCGTGCGCCCGGCGGACCGCTTCCGAGATCGTGAAAGCCTGGTTGGCGTCGGTCATGATCTCGAAACGGGGTCCGACTGCGTCCCGAACCGCGCGAAGGCGTGCCGCATCCTCGGAGACGTGCGGCCGGCCGACCTTGATCTTGGTACCGCCGAAGCCCCTGGCCTTCACCGCCAGCGCGTCATCGACCAGGGCGGCGGCGTCGATATGCAGCCAGCCGCCTTCGGTGGAATAGATCGGGACGCGTTTCTGCGCGCCGCCGGCCATGACATGCAGCGGTAGGCCGGCGCCACGGCAGCGCAGATCCCACAGCGCGGTATCGATCGCCGCCAGCGCCAGGCTGGTAATGGCGCCGACGGAGGTCGCGTGCGTTAAAAAGAACAGACCCTTCCACAACTCCTCGACCATGGCCGCGTCACGGCCGATCAGCCACGGGCCCATGTGATCGCGGATCAGGGCTGCGACCGACGACCCGCCCTGGCCGATCGTGTAGCTGTAGCCCGCCCCTTCGCTGCCGTCGTCGGTGACGATCCGCACGATCGGCGTTTCCTGGCTGGCGAAGGCCTGGATCGCGTCGGTGCGCTTGACCTTGGGCTTGAGGTCGACGAGCGAGACCTCTACGCGGACGATCTTTGACATGCGTTTCCCTTTGATTGGACGGCATTTTTGCTTGCATTCACGCAGGTCGTCACGTGAAATGTGCCGCCGCGCCGACCAAGAAGCGCGACGAGGACAGGGGACGCCGTTGACCAATATTGCGCCCAACCGGCCCGAGGAGGGGCCGCCCATCACCGGCAGCGCCGAGGACGATGTTGATCTCAGCGTCTACGGTCCCGAGGACTGGGTGACGTTCGTCCTTTTCTGGGTGCTCGCGGTCATCGTTTTCCTGCAGTTCTACACGCGTTACGTGCTCAACGATTCCCTGGCGTGGACGGAGGAGATCGCGCGCTATCTTCTCATCTGCGTCACCTTCGCCGGCGCCGCAATGGCCGTGCGGCGCAATACGCACATCCACGTCGAGTTCCTTTACGTCTATCTGCCGCGGCGCCTTGGCTTCGTGCTGTCGACTGCCGTCGATGTGCTCCGCATCGTCTTCTTCGCTGTATCGACCTGGTTCGCCTGGAAGGTCACGGTGATCATGCAGTTCCAGCGCATGGTCGTGATCGACTGGCCGATGAGTTATATCTACGGTATCGTTTTCGTAGGCTTCCTCGTGATGACTTTGCGCGCCATCCAGGTCGCGATCCGGCATTGGCGGCAGGGTGGCAGCGAACTGACCCGCGTTGCGGTCGAAGGCCGTCACCAATGACGACGGTCCTGCTGCTGTCCTTTCTCGTCCTGCTCGTGCTCGGCGTGCCGGTGGCGATCGCGCTCGGTGGCGCGTCTCTTCTCTATGTTGCGCTCGAGGGCAACTCGCCTCTGCTCGTCGTCGTGCACCGCATGGTGGGGGGCGTCGACTCTTTTCCGTTGCTGGCGATCCCGTTCTTCATACTCGCCGGCAGCCTGATGAACACCTCGGGCATCACCGAGCGCATCTACGCGTTCGCACTGGCACTGGTCGGCTGGCTTAAAGGCGGACTCGGCCACGTCAACGTAGTCGGCTCCGTGATCTTCGCGGGCATGTCGGGAACGGCCGTCGCCGATGCCGGCGGGCTCGGCAACATCGAGATCAAGGCGATGCGCGACCACGGCTATGATGCGGAGTTTGCCGTCGGCATTACCGGCGCGTCGTCGACCATCGGTCCGATCATTCCGCCTTCGCTGCCGCTCGTGATCTACGGCGTGATGGCCAATGCATCGATCGGGCAGCTCTTCGCCGCAGGCCTGCTCCCGGGCTTGTTCATGGCGGGGACCTTGATGGTCATGGTCGCCTGGTACGCCCATACGCGCGGCTTCGGGAGCGACCTGATCTTCTCGTGGCGGGTCTTCGGCAGTGCCTGGGTGGAGATCGCATTCGTCGCTGCGACTGGTGGCGCGGCCTACCTGTTATGGTCGCACACCGAACTGCCGCGGTTGCTGGTATTCGCACTTTTGGTCGGCGGCGCGTTTGCGGTCAACCATGTCTTCCGGCTTCGCGCGTATCTGCCGCTTCTTACGCCGTTGATACTGATCGGCGGTATGACGACCGGCATCTTCACGCCGACAGAGGCCGCAATCGCCGCGACTGCCTATGCCATGGTGCTTGGCGTGTTCGTCTATCGCACGCTCACCTGGCGCGGACTGATCAAGGTCAGCATGGAAACCGCCGAAACGACGGCGATCATCCTCTTGATCGTCGCCGGCGCATCGATCTTTGGCTACCTCATCACCACCACGCGGGTCACCGATGACATCGCGAGTTTCGTGCTGTCGATCACCGCGGAGCCGTGGGCCGTGCTGTTACTCGTCAACGTTTTCCTGCTGATCGTTGGCTGCTTCATGGAGACGATCGCGGCAATCACGATCCTGGTACCGGTACTGCTGCCGCTGATGGATAAGATCGGGGTCGACCCGGTGCATTTCGGCCTCATCATGGTCCTTAATCTCATGATCGGCCTGCTGACGCCGCCGGTAGGCCTGGTGCTTTACGTACTAGCGCGCGTGGCGAACATCTCGTTCGAGCGCGCGACCCGCGCCTGCCTGCCGTTCCTGATCCCGCTGATCGGAACACTGCTCCTCGTCACCTATTGGTCGGACATGGTGCTGTTGCTGCCGCGAATCTTCTATCGCTAGCAATTGGGGGCGTCGATTAGACAGGGTGTCGCCGAATGACGATCCGCGCGGTCTTCGCCAGGGCGAAGGTCGTTCCCGTCCTGACCATCGAGGACGAGGCCACGGCCGCCGATCTTGCTCGTGCGCTCGTCGCCGGCGGCCTGCCCGTTCTGGAAGTCACGTTGCGTACGCGCGCGGCTCTGGCTGCGGTCTCGGCGATCGCGAAATCGGTTCCCGGCGCCGAGGTCGGCGTCGGCACGGCTGTCAGGCTTCAGGACGTGCGCGCGGCGGCCGAGGCGGGCGCGCACTTCGTCGTCAGTCCAGGCCTGAGCGAAGACCTGTGCCGCGCGGCGGCGGAAGCGAAGCTGCCCTACATGCCGGCCGTGCAGACCGGCTCGGAGATCATGGCGGCACGGCGGCTCGGCTTCACCACGTTGAAATTCTTTCCCGCGCGTCCCGCCGGCGGGGTCGCAGCACTCAAGGCCTTCGCTCCGGTCTTTCCGGACGTCTGTTTCTGCCCGACGGGCGGCGTGACTGCCGACGATTTCCGCGACTACCTGCGGGTCGGCAACGTGGTTGCGGTTGGCGGCAGCTGGATGGTGCCGGCCGATCTCGTCAAGGCGCGAGACTGGCGGGCGATCGAGGCGAGCGCGCGCAAGGTGAGCAGCGGGTTCGGCTAGCCGATCCGCTACAGGATCCCGAAGCGTGCAAACACGTCCTTCAGCTTGTCGCCGCGGCGCAGCGCCGCGCGCGTGCGGTTCTCGCCCGACACCTTCTTCAGCGCCCGCGCCAGGACCTCATCCTCGACTGCCTTAGGAATGACCACCAGTCCGTCGGCATCGCCGAAGACGACGTCGCCCGGCTCGACATGCACGCCACCGCATTCGACAGGGACGTTGATCGCCGCGACCTGGCCGCGGCCCTTCGAGTCGAGCGGTCCGATGCCGCCGTGGAAGACCGGAAAGCGCATTGCGCGGATCGCCCGGATGTCGCGCGTCAGCCCGTCTGTGACGCAGCCCGCCGCCTTGCGCGCACGCGCGGCCGTCGTCAGCAATTCGCCCCAGGGCGCAATACGCTTCGACCCGCCGCAGGAAAGCACCGCGACTTCACCCGGCTTGAGGTCGTCGATCAGCGCGATCTCGAGCTCGTACGGGTTCTCACCGGGCGTCACATGATAGACCTCGCGATAGACGCCGGTGCGCGCGCGTCCGAGCATCACGAGCGAGTCGTCGAGTGGCCGGATATGCGGCGCCATCGCCTGGTCGCGATAACCGAGCTCGTCGAGCACGTCCGATACGACCGAGACGAACAGATTGCGCCGCGCGAGCGCCAGCGTATTGTGTTTCACTTTCGCCATTGTTCCGCCCGGTACTGCCAAGATCAATAAGTCGCGCGTCCGCCCGAGATATCGAACACGCCGCCGGTCGAGAAGCTGCAATCCTCGGACGAGAGCCAGGCGACGAGGGCGGCGACCTCCTCGATCTTGCCGAAGCGCCCCATGGGAATCTTCGAGAGCATGTACTTGATATGCTCCTCGGTCATCTGCTTGAAAATATCGGTCTCAACCGCCGCGGGCGTCACGCAGTTCACCAGCACGCCGCTCTGCGCCAGCTCCTTGGCAATCGACTTGGTCAGTCCGATCAGCCCCGCCTTGGCGGCGCTGTATGCGGGCGCGTTCGGATTCCCCTCCTTGCCGGCCACCGAGGCAATGTTGACGATGCGGCCGTAGCCCTGCTTCATCATCCCGGGCGCCAGGGCCCGCATGCACAGGAACGGGGCATTCAGGTCGACATCGACGACCTTGCGCCAGTCCTCGGGAGTGTACTCCCAGGTCTTCAGATTGGGTCCGGTTATGCCGGCGTTGTTGATCAGGATGTCGACGCGCCCCATCTGCCCGATCGCGGCCTGCGAAGCGGCAGTCACGGAGCTGACGTCGGTCACGTCGACGACGGTGGTGTGAACGCTGCCCTTGCCGGCGAGTCGCTTGACCGCCGCATCGAGAGCGTGGGCGTCGACGTCCCAAAGGCTTACTTCCGCGTTCGAATCGAGCATCCGCTCGACGATGCTTAAGCCGATGCCGCGGGCCGCTCCCGTGACCACTGCCTTGCGACCCTGTAGATCGATCCTGTTCATCGTCCGGACTCCTGGTGTGTTCGGGCGCATTTTCAGCGATAGAAGAGCCTAAGGCAATCAACGATAGTCGATCGCGGGCAGGAGGTTCGTCGTCGATCCGGACCGGATGCCACAAAATAGGCGTGGCCCAAGGATGACGCCTGAAGCGAACGGCCGTCGCCGGACTTCCCCGGCGTTGATCCGGGTCAGGAGTCCCAAATCTCCTGCGACATGGATGAATACCAGCCCTGGGCATAACGCGCTTCGGCCCTACGGAAAGCCGCATCGGCATTCGCCGGACTGACGCCGCCCGCATTCGGCGCCGCGACGATGCCCTGCGGCGTCACGCGATACACGTCAGCGACGGAAATGCCGTAATCCGGCGCGATCAGGCTGTAGCACGTGTTGACATAAGTCGGCGCCGCCATCGGTCGGCCGTTCAGTGCGTTGACGGCTGCCATTGCCGCGACCTTGCCCTGGCTGTTCGCGGCGAAACCCGATTTCGGCATCGCGCCGGCGAGGGCGGCATCGCCAATGACATGCACGTTGCTGTGTACAGTGGATTCGAATGTCGCGGGATCGACCGGGCACCAGCCGGTCTGGTCGGCAAGGCCGGACTCGCGCGCGATCCGCGCTGCGAACTGCGGCGGGATGATGTTCACGACTGCACCGCGATGCCGCTGCCCGAACTCGGTCACGACCGTCATCTCCTCCGGAGTCACCCGCACGACCTTGCCGTCGTTCGACAGCGGCACCCATTCGATCATATCGCCATAGACCGCCTTCCAGCCTGCCTGGAACAACCCCTGCTTGGAGAACTTGTCCTTCGCGTCGAGGATCAGGATCTTCGAGCGCGGCTTGTTGCCCTTGAGATAGTGGGCGATCATCGCCGCGCGCTCGTAGGGGCCGGGTGGGCAGCGGAACGGGTTGGCTGGCGGAGTCAGGATCACCAGGCCGCCGTCCGGCATCGCCTCGAGCTGACGGCGCAGCAGCATTGTTTGCGGGCCGGCCTTCCACGCGTGCGGCATGCGCTCCGCGGCCGACTCGGTGTAGCCTTCCAGCGCGCCCCAGCGGATGTCGATGCCCGGCGAGGCGATCAGGCGGTCGTACTGAAGCGTGCTGCCGCCGGCGAGACGGACCGTCCGCGCCGTCGCGTCGATCGCCCTAGCCGTGTCGTGAACCACGCGCACGCCATGCCTGTCGCGCAACGCGTCATAGCCGTGGCCAATATCGTTCATGGTCTTGAAGCCGGCCAGCACGTAGTTGCTGAACGGGCAGGTGTAGAAGGTCCGTGCCGGCTCGACGAGCGTCACCTCGATCGCGGGATCGAGCGCGCGGGCGAATTTCGCCGCCGTGGCGCCGCCGAACCCGCCGCCGATGACGACGATGCGGGCCTTTGGCTGCCCCCTCGCGACGCGCGCGGACAGGCCGAGCGCCGATATCGCGGTCGCAGCGCCGGCGAGCTGGTGGAAGCGGCGGCGCGAGAGCTTTTTCATGCTTGCCATGCGGGCCTCCCTCACTTCCAGTGCGCCGCGATCTCGCGCGCGACCGTATCGATCTCGGTCTCGCTATAGCCCTTCGAAATGCGCGGCATCACGGTGCCCGGTCGCATTCCGCTGCGGAATCCGCGCAGCGTCTCTGCGATCGATTCGGCCGTACGCCCGTAAATCGACGGGATCGGACCGGGGCTGTGGCCGCGCGGTCCGTGGCAGCCGGAGCATGAGACGGTCAGCAGTTGCGGATCGGCACTCTGCGCATAAGCAGGCAACGGCGCGCCGATAGTCAGCCAGAATCCCCCGGCCAGCACGGCCGGTGCCATGACACGGAAAACAGCCTTCATCGGGACCTCTCTTCTTCCCTGCACATCTATTCCGATTGTCCCATCTTGCGCGGCAATGGCTGGCAAATTCTGTGCGGTCCGGCTGTAAAGGACAAGCTACGAAAAGTACGCAAAGAGCGCCGGCAGAAGCGCATCTGCCGTAAAGATGCGATGGAGCTGCACGGCCGGTTGCTTGGCGGTTCGTCATCGATCCCACGACGACCCGGCAGCTTCATCGCCAGTCGCGGCGTTGCACGATCACGCAATCCGTCGATTTCAGCCTGCGAACATCCTGAATCCATTGAGAATCTTGGTGCCTATACGGACCGGATGCGGCCATCTGGCACCGCGGCGCCGGGTGGCGTATCATCCCACCACCGGGCCGACGGAGGGTGAGAATGGCGGTGCTTGAGGAATTCAGGAAATTCGCGCTGCGCGGCAACGTTATCGATCTTGCCGTCGGCATCATCATCGGTGCCGCCTTCACCTCGATCGTCAATTCCCTGGTCAACGATATCCTGATGCCGCCGCTGGGCCTGCTGATCGGCGGTATCGACTTCTCCGACTTCTTCATCACGCTCAAGGGCGAAGGCGGCTATGCGACGCTCGAGCAGGCCAAGGCGGCGGGCGCCGTCACGATCAACTACGGACTGTTCATCAACGCGATCATCAGGTTCGTGATCGTCGCCTTCGCAATCTTCATCCTGGTCAAGCAGATCAACCGCCTACAGCGCCAGGAGGCGGAGAAGCCGGCGCCTTCGGTGCCGCCGACGCGCCAGGAAGTGTTGCTGACCGAGATCCGCGACGCGCTGCGCGCGCGCTGATCGTCGACCGATTCCCATCCGACATAGAATGACGGACCCCGAAGGTAATCGTGGTGCGGTGCAACCGGTCGGCGCGCAGGTGATACGGCCTGGCGAGGCTCTCCGGCCGCCGGGCGCCAAGAGCCCCGCGGAATGGACCTACGAGCGGCTGGTCAAATACGTCCTCCAGTTCGAGGCGCAGCTCGACCAGGACCATGAGCTTGGAGGCCGGCTGGTCTCGTTCGGTCCGCAGGTGCAGTTCCACATTCTCGATCTCGGCTACTGGAATCCCGACATCATCACCTTCGACGGGCTCGACCAGAACGGCAACCGTGTGCGACTGATCCAGCACGTGTCGCAGCTGAACGTGCTGCTGGTTGCGATGCAAAAGCGCAAGCCCGATGCGCCGGCGCGCCGGATCGGGTTCGACCTCGAATCCGGACGCGCGCAGGCGGTACATTCCGACCGGAAAACCGGCCCATGATCCGCCTGTTCTTCGTCGCGCTGGCGTGGCTCGCTGCGCAGTCGGATCTGCGTGCGGAGGAGGTGCGGACGCGGCATCGCGGGATAGCGATCAATGCCAATCTCGAGGTCGCGGGCGGCAAGGGCATAGAGGGCGGCGTGGTGGTGATCGTGCACGGGCTGCTTGCGCACAACCGGATGGAGCTGATCGCGGCGCTGCAGCAGCTTCTGCAGGAGCGCGGTATCTCGACGCTCGCCATCAATCTCAGCCTCGGCATCGACGACCGGCACGGCTTCTTCGATTGCGGCCGCCTTCATGCGCATCGGCCGGTCGACGCGCTTGACGAGATCGATGCGTGGATCGGCTGGCTCAAGGCGCATGGCGCGACCGATATCGCGCTGCTCGGCCACAGCCAGGGCGGCGCGCAGGTGGCGCGCTATGCCGCCGAGCGCCAGGATCCGTCGGTCGGGGCGGTGATCCTGCTCGCGCCTGCGACCTTCGATTCCGACCGGGTCGCCGCAAACTACAGGCAGCGTCACGGCGCCGAACTCGGACCTGTCCTCGCGCGCGCCGAGGAGCTGCTCCGCACGGGCCGCGGCGAGACGCGCATGGACGGGATCGGCTTCCTGTCCTGCGACAATGCGACCGCGACCGCCGCTTCCGTTGCCGGCTGGTACGCACCGTCGCCGCTGCGGCATACGCCGGCGCTGTTGCCGCGCATCGCGCAGCGTACTCTGGTCCTGATCGCCGGTGCCGATTCGGTCGTTCCCGACCTGGCCGGCGCGGTGCATCCCGGGGCGGGGCAGGGCGACCTGACCGTCCATACCGTCGACGGCGCCGATCATTTTTTCCTCGATCTCTATGCCGACGAGGCGGTGGACACCATCACCGCCTGGCTCGGGTGGTGAGGGAGCGGGCGTTACCGCGCTCCGCATGAAGCACTGCCGCGAAGCGGGTAAGCTATTGATAAAAACTGAATAATCTGGGCTGCTTCAGTGCTTCATGCGAGTCTGCAGTTGCGTCCGGTCCGTCCCGGTCCTAACACGCCACCCAGTTGCTCGCCGAAAAAAAGACGCCCGCCGATCTTCCGATCCGGCGGGCGCATCTGTCCGGCCCGAATCCACCACGAATCCGGCCGGCGTGGAATACGGTTTAGGCGCCTCAGAACTTGAAGAAGAACGTGGCGGAACCCCGCGGCCGATAATGATGTGGCCGGTGATGGCCATAGGCCCGGTGACGCCCGTAATGGGGATGGCGCGGATAGGCGTAGACCGGCGCCGGCGCGTAATAATAAGCCGGCGGCGGACGATAGTAGCGCGGCGGCGGCACGACATAGCGCACCGGGGGCGGATAGGGTGCGTAATACGGGCGGTGATTGCGGTCATGGGCCTGGGCCGGCGTGCCGGTGACGGCGGCCGCGGCGAGCAGGAACAATCCAGCCAAGGCATATCGCATGGCGATCTCCCGTGTTGTCAGAGGGAGCAACGCGCGAGCGGGCCGATCTATGCCAGCCTTCCGCCGGATCTCACCGCTTGGCCGCCGAGGCTCGAACCGGAACCCGTGGACCCCCCATACAGGCGGAGGGGTTAGCCGCGCGCCATCAACGCCCTGAAGGCGCCGCTCAGCGTGCCTTCCTCGAGATATTTGAGGCCGTAGACGCAGCCGGCGACGATGGACAGCAAGGCGAGCAGCGAGCCGAAAGCGAGGGTCGAGATGCCGGCGATGCCCTGGCCGATGGTGCATCCGAGTGCCATCACGCCGCCGCTGCCCATGAGGGCGCCGCCGCCGACGTGACGCAGCATGTCGTTCGACTCCGTGAAGGACTCGATGCGGAACGAGCGGGTCGCGACGGCCATCAGGAATGCGCCGGCGATGACGCCCCCGGCCGCGGCGATGCCGAAATTGATCCTCGCGCCGGTGAAGGTCATCAGATACATCAACCCCTCGCCGATCGGCGCCACGAAGGTGAAGGATGCGAGAGGAACGGGTTCAAAATCATCGGCGCCGACGACGCCGGTGATCAGCCAGCCCACGGGAATGAGGGTGCCGATGATCGCGCCGCCAGCGATGTCGCGCGGGGAAGCGCGGAAATCCGCATCCTTGAAGCAGTACCAGAGCAGCGCCAGCGCAGCGGCGGCACCCAGGAACCAGCGCGCGCCCGGAATCGCGCCGCCGTTCACGAGCGCAAGCATGTCAGGCATGCTCTGCGACTTCAGGCCGACGCTGCCGAGATCGACATTGGTGGTCTCTATGAAATTGACGCGGGCGAGGCCGACCAGTCCGCGCAAGGTCATGTAGGCGAAGATGCCGAGCACGATGGCGACGACCAGCGATTTGAGATTGCCGGCGCCGAGCCGTACCAGGGTCTTGTGGCCGCAACCGCCGGTCAGGGTCATGCCGAAACCGAACATCAATCCGCCGACGACGGCGCCGAGCCAGCCGAGATTCGGTGTGAGATAGATCGAGTTTCCGAGATCAATTAAGCCGGCATGGTGCAGCGCCTGACTGCCGACCATGGCAACCGCGATGGCCAGAAGCCAGGCGCGAAAGCGGCGGTGGTCCTGGAAATTGACCATGTCCGAGATCGCACCCATCGTGCAGAAATTCGTGCGTTGGGCGGTCGCGCCGAAGAGGACGCCGGTGAGCAGGCCAAGGAGGCTGACGAGCGTATTCACCGGCAGTTCGGGCATGGAAAGAGGCTCTCGCGGCGCGAATTCGGGGCCGCCACGTTACATTTTGGTCCGCCAATATAGCTTGCGACGCTGTACCGACAAGCTCTAGGGTCCGGCGCCGCGCTGCATGGGAGAAGCCAAGTCTATGAGCACGACGATTCTCGACACCAAGGGTCTCAACTGTCCGCTGCCGATCCTGCGCGTCAAGAAGGCGATCAAGGACGTACCGGCCGGGGGCACGCTGCAGGTGCTGGCGACCGACCCGGGAGCGGTGAAGGATTTCGAGGCCTTCTGTCGCGCCACCGGCAACCAGCTCGTCGACTGGCGCGAAGAGGCCGGCGTGTTCACCTTCAATATCCGGAAGGCGTCCTGACGCGAAACCGTTCCGAGGCGTCGCGCCGCCCGGGAGCCGCATTCCCGTCAAGCGGCCTCACTGCCGCCAAAATTGCGCTTTTCCCACCATGTGGCAGACTGGCCGCACCGGCGGAGGCGCTATGACAGGAACCAGAATCAAGGCGGATGCCATCCGGGCGGATGCGATGCGGCTTCAGGAGCTGTATCGCCGGCCCGGCTTCATGATCCGTCGCTGTCATCAGGTGGCGGTATCGGTCTTCGCAAATGAATGCCGCGAGGCCGACCTGACCTCGACCCAATACGGCATCCTGTTCGTTCTGAGCCAGTACCCGGGCATCGACCAGATTTCGCTGGCGCGCCTGCTCTGCCTCGACCGGTCCACCACCGGCATGGTCGTGGCGAAGCTCGAGGAGCGTGACCTGCTGCGCCGCGCGACAGACGCCCAGGACAAGCGCAAACGGGTCTTGCGGCTCACGCCGGCGGCGGAAGAATTGCTGGTGCGCGTGCAGCCGGACGTGCGCCGCGCGCAGGAGAGGCTGCTGGCGCCGTTTACGGACTCGGAGCGGGAAACCCTGCTCGATCTCCTTGCCCGGCTGGTCGATGCGGATCAGCCGCAGGATTCGCGCGATCTGCAATCGCTCGCCGCGCTCGAAAAGACGGAGAGCTGATCGGCCGACGCGGACGGAGCCCCGGGCGTGGAAGCGATTTGACAGACGCCGCGCAACCGATAGAGATCCAAACAACGTCCCCGCGACCCGACATCGACCGAAGTGGTGAAAGCATTTGGCGCGGTGCGGCGGCCTGCGCCGCGGTCGCAACCTGGCGGCCTTCATCGTCAGCATCGGACTGATCGGTTAGGAGCTCCTCCGCAGGCCCGGCAAGGCAACACCGGCGTCGCAGCCGCCGGACGCGAAGCGTCAGCCCGGCGGGACGCTGTCGCTGGTGACCAGCGAGGCGCGCAGCGCGGCGCGTTGCGCGAAGCGCCGCTGCTGTTGCTTATGGATGAACACGACGATGCAGATGATGGCCGAGAAAATGCCGAGCATCACGAGGCCGAAGGTGTGGGCGACGTCGCCGAGCACCGTCTCGAGCGCATGGCCGAATACATAGCCGATGCCGGTGAAGCTCAGCGACCAGATGAACGCGGCGATGAAATTGAGGGTCAGGAACCGGAGAGGCGACACGCCGCTCATGCCCATCGCGAAAGAGGCGAGATTGCGCACGCCGTAGATGAAGCGGAAGGAAAGGATGAACCACGTGCTGTAACGGCGTAGAAAATCCAGCGCGCTCTCGGCGCTCGGCCGCCATCTCGGGAAGCGGAGCAGCAAGTCCTGGCCCCAGCGCCGTCCGATCCAGAAATACAGCTGGTCGCCGCAAAAGCTGCCGATCCATGCCGACAGGAACAACAGCCACCAGTCCAGGTAGCCCTGGTGTGCGAGAACACCGCCAAAGATTATAAAAGTTTCGCCTTCGAGAAAGGTCAAAACGAAGACAATAGGATAGACATAGTCGCCGTATTCGGCGGCAAGCTGGGCCAGATCCACTTTCTTGTTTCCGCTCCCGGTTGTCTTTGCTGACCCGCCCCGGGCCACCCCATTGGCACGACACTATCAACTGCCGGTCTTGAGAGCGACAGGATTCGAACCGGAGATTACCCCGTCTTTATGGACAAATTCTTGCGGCCGTCGGCGGTGTCGGATCGGGACGCTGCGACCGGGAGTTCGCCGAAGAATACGCCCCAGCCCGGCATCCGCAGGACATTGCCGCCGAGCTCGGCGGGGAAGTCGTCCCTTGGAACCGGCACGAAAGACGGAAGCGCGCGGAGGGGCAGATCGGCCGGGGCCGAATCGAAGTTGAAGATGACGAGCAAGCGCTGCATCTCGCATTCGCGTTCGAACGCGAGGAACGGCGCAGGCACCGAAAGCAGTTTGATTTCGCCGTTCCTGAGGGCAGGCTGCTGCCTGCGCCAGTGGAGAAACCGTCGCCAGGCATTCAGCAGGGAGGCGGGATCGCGGATCTGACGATCCACGGCGCGGGCGCGATGATCGTCCGGGACCGGCAGCCACGGCTTTGCCGCGCTGGTGAAGCCTGCATGGCGCCCATCGGCCGCCCATGGCACGGGCGTGCGCGAGCCGTCGCGGCCGCGAAATTCCGGATAGAAGGTAATCCCGTAAGGGTCACGCAGATCTTCGAAGCGCAGGTCCGCTTCCGGCAGACCGAGCTCCTCGCCCTGATACATGCATACGCTGCCGCGCAAGGTGAGCAGCAGCGCCATGAGGAAGCGAGAGAACTCGTCCGAGACCTGACCCGGATTCCAGCGGCTCGCGGCACGCTCGACGTCGTGATTGCTGAAAGTCCAGCAGATCCAGCCGTCGTCAGGCTGAAGCGCCTCGGCGATCGCGTTGATGAACAGCTCGCGCGAGAACGGCCGCTTCATGATGCCGAGCGTATAGGCCATGTGCAGCCGGCTTCCCTGCGCTCCGGTGTAGGCGCCGATGCGGTCAATGGCGCCATCCTCGCTCGAGACCTCGCCGAGCGTGGTGATGCCCGGGTAGTAACGGTCGATCAGCCGGCGCAGCAGCTCGGCGAGATCGACGACGCCGTCCTGCAACATGTCGTGAACGTGCCGCTGCAGGCGGAAGAGCCGTGGCGGAATTTCGCCGCCGGGCGGCGGCGCCGCCGGATTGTCGCGCAGCAGCGTGTCGTGCAGGAGGAAGTCGATGGCGTCGAGGCGGAAGCCGTCGACTCCGCGATTGAGCCAGAACCGTGCGATGCGTCCAAGCGCGGCGAGAACGCGCTCGTTGCGCAGATTGAGCTGCGGCTGGCTCGAGAGGAAATGATGGAGAAAGTACTGGCGGCGACGCGGCTCCCAGGTCCATGCGCTCCCGCCAAAGACCGAGAGCCAGTTGTTGGGCGGCGTGCCGTCGGGCCGCGGGTCGGCCCAGACGTACCAGTCGGAGAAGGCGCCTTCGCGATGGGTCCGGCTGGCGCGGAACCAGCGGTGCTCGTCCGAGGTGTGGCTCCACACCTGGTCGATGATCACCTTGAGCCCGAGCTCATGGGCGCGGGCGACCAACGCGTCGAAATCGTCGAGTGTGCCGAACACCGGATCGACTGCGCGATGGTCGGCGACGTCGTAGCCGAAATCCTTCATCGGCGACGTGTAGAACGGGCAGATCCAGATCGCGTCGGCGCCGAGGCCGGCGATGTGCTCGAGCCGGGCGGTGATCCCCGGCAGATCGCCGATGCCGTCGCCGTTGCTGTCGAAGAAGCTGCGGGGATAGATCTGATAGATGACTGCGCCGCGCCACCACTCGTTGGTCATACGTCGAATCTCCGGCCGTCCGTACAGAGAGGATCGCCGCAGGCCGGTGAGGCGGGTGTTCGCGGCGGCTGGTGCCGGATGAGGGGATTGAACCCCCGACCTTCGGTTTACAAAACCGCTGCTCTACCGCTGAGCTAATCCGGCGCGCCGCAGAAGATATAGTCTCGGTGCGAACCGATCGATATGTGGAACCGGTCGATGGGCTGCCGCTTACCGTGAAATCGTGTCGAAGGCAAGGCGCCCGGGCCCGCCCTGCGCCGGCTATGTCGGCCGCACCAGCTCGTAGAGCGCCACGGCGGCGGCATTAGAGACGTTGAGGCTCTCCATGCCGCGCATGATGGGGATTCGGACCATGAGGTCGCAATGCTCGCGGGTCAGCCGCCGCAGGCCTTCGCCCTCGGCGCCCAGGACCAGGGCGACCTTGCCCGTCAGATCGGCCTGGTGCAGCGCCGTGCCGGCCCCGGCGTCGAGCCCGACGCACCAGTAGCCCGCCTTCTTCAGCTGGTCGAGCGAGCGCGACAGGTTGACGACGCGGACCAGCGGTATTCGCTCGACGGCGCCCGAAGCTGCCTTGGCGAGCGTTCCCGTGGTGGGGGGCGCGTTGCGCTCGGGCATGATCACTGCAGCGGCGCCGAACGCGGCCGCCGAGCGGATGATGGCGCCGACATTGTGGGGGTCGGTGACCTGGTCGAGCACGACGACCCGGGCGCTCTCATGTCCTTCGGTGGCGCGGATTATGTCGTCGAGGTCGGGCTCCTCGAGCGCGTCGACCTGGGCGGCGATGCCTTGGTGGACCGCGCCGCGCGGCAATAGCCGCTCCAGGGCGTCGCGCTGCATGATCTGGGCTTGCGGCAGCCTGCCCGGGTGGCCTTGCGCCAGGCCGGCCACACGGGGCCCCAGCGTCGCTTCGGCCTCGGCGCTGACGACGATGCGGAAGGTCTTCCGTTCCGGGTTGGCGATAGCGGCAAGGACGGGGTGGATTCCGTACAGCCAAATGCCACGGCCGTGGTGGGAGTCGCGGCGGTGCGCTTCGTGGCGCTGGCCGCGGTTGCGGTCGGCGCCGGTCTGGCGGGGCGGAAAGTCGTTCGTTTCGGGCGAACGACCGGGGCGGTGCTTGCCTTTCATTGCGGCGGCACTTAATATTGTGAATTACAAGAGTTCGCAAGGTATCCCCACCAGCCGCGCTTCCATAGTGGCGGGGCGGGATTGTTTTGTTGTGGTTGGCCGTTGACTTTTCGAGCTAAATCCTCATAGTTCGCGGCTTCCGTTGCAACGGCCTGTCCGCGAGCGGAGGGGTGGCCGAGTGGCTAAAGGCAGCAGACTGTAAATCTGCCCGCGTCAGCGTACGTAGGTTCGAATCCTACCCCCTCCACCAGCCTCGGCGGCATCCGGGCGGAGGCGCAGATGAGGAGGGCGGTTCACGGAGGTTGGAATCCAGGAAGAGGTGGTGGGTTAGGCGGGTGTAGCTCAATGGTAGAGCTCCAGCCTTCCAAGCTGGCTACGTGGGTTCGATTCCCATCACCCGCTCCACACCACAGCAATGCAAAGAACGAAGAAGGGCTGCGAGGCTCTGGAAAAGGTTCGGAAAATCGGGTCTGACCCGAAGACACAGGAAGAGCGGACATGACGAAGGCGAAGTTTGAGCGGACGAAGCCGCACTGCAACATTGGGACGATCGGGCACGTTGACCACGGGAAGACGTCGCTGACGGCGGCGATCACGAAGGTGTTGGCGGAGACGGGCGGCGCGACGTTCACGGCCTATGAGCAGATTGACAAGGCGCCAGAAGAGAAGGCGCGCGGGATCACGATCAACACGGCGCATGTCGAGTACGAGACGACGAACCGGCACTACGCGCACGTGGACTGCCCGGGCCATGCGGACTACGTGAAGAACATGATCACGGGTGCGGCGCAGATGGACGGGGCGATTCTGGTGGTTTCGGCTGCCGACGGTCCGATGCCGCAGACGCGCGAGCACATTCTTCTGGCGCGGCAGGTTGGCGTTCCCGCCCTGGTGGTGTTCCTGAACAAGTGCGACATGGTCGAGGATCCGGAGCTTCTGGACCTGGTGGAGCTTGAGGTTCGCGAGCTGCTGTCGAAGTACGAGTTTCCGGGGGACAAGATCCCGATCATCCGGGGTTCGGCGCTGATGGCGCTGGAGGGCAAGGAGCCGAAGCTGGGGAAGGAAGCGGTTCTGGCGCTGATGGCGGCGGTTGACGAGACGATTCCGCAGCCGACGCGTCCGAAGGACAAGCCGTTCCTGATGCCGATCGAGGACGTGTTCACGATTTCGGGGCGCGGCACGGTCGTGACGGGCCGTGTCGAGCGCGGCATCGTCAAGGTCAACGACGAGGTCGAGATCGTGGGTCTGCGGCCGACGACGAAGACGGTTGTGACCGGGGTCGAGATGTTCCGCAAGCTGCTGGATTCGGGCGAGGCGGGGGACAACATCGGCGCGCTGCTGCGCGGCACGAAGCGCGAGGAAGTGGAGCGCGGCCAGGTTCTGGCGGCACCCGGCTCGATCACGCCGCACACGAAGTTCAAGGCGGAAGCCTATATTCTGACGAAGGAAGAGGGCGGGCGGCACACGCCGTTCTTCTCGAACTACCGGCCGCAGTTCTACTTCCGGACGACCGACGTGACGGGGCAGGTGGTTCTGCCGGCGGGGACCGAGATGGTGATGCCGGGCGACAACATCGCCATGGAGGTGCATCTGATCGCCCCGATCGCGATGGACGAGGGGCTGCGCTTCGCCATCCGCGAGGGCGGTCGAACCGTCGGCGCCGGCGTCGTCGCAAAGATCATCGAGTAATCGTTCCGAGAGGAACGATGCCGGCCGTCCGGAGGAGTGTAGCTCAATTGGTAGAGCACCGGTCTCCAAAACCGGGGGTTGGGGGTTCGAGACCCTCCACTCCTGCCAATCCGGGCCGGCGAAGAGAAGACTGGATCAAGAGCAGCGTATACCGCCCGGCGGACGGGCGAAGCGAGTTGAGACGATGAACGGCAGCAATCCCGGAGCGGCCAGGCCGAGTCCCGGCGAATTCATCCGGCAAGTCCGGCAGGAATGGGCCAAGGTCACATGGCCGTCGCGCAAGGAGACGATGATCACCACCGCGATGGTGTTCACGATGTCGATTCTTGCGGCGCTGTTCTTCTTCATCGTCGATTGGGGCTTGTCCACGATCGTCCGTCTGGTCTTCAGCTTGGGAGCGTGAGGGTGATGGCTGCGCAGTGGTACGTCATTCACGTCTATTCCGGCTTCGAGAAGAAGGTCGCGAGTTCGATCAAGGAGCAGGCCCAGCAGAAGGGCATGGCGGACAAGATCGAAGAGGTCATGGTTCCGACCGACAGCGTCGTCGAAGTG
Source organism: Alphaproteobacteria bacterium (assembly GCA_041690495.1). Classification (GTDB taxonomy): domain Bacteria; phylum Pseudomonadota; class Alphaproteobacteria; order CACIAM-22H2; family CACIAM-22H2; genus DATAAP01. The sequence continues at coordinate 20,105 of JAWLHE010000009.1, forward strand.
CGCAAGGGCAACAAGAAGGTCAGTGCCGAGCGCAAGTTCTTCCCCGGCTACGTGCTGGTGAAGATGGATATGACCGACGAGACCTGGCACCTGGTGAAGAACACGCCGAAGGTGACGGGATTTCTCGGCGGCCGGGGTCGTCCCTTCCCGATCACCGAGAAGGAGGCCGACCGTCTGCTGCGGCAGATCAAGGAAGGCATCGAGCGGCCGAAGCCGTCGATCACCTACGAGATCGGCGAGCAGGTGCGTGTCGTTGACGGACCCTTCACGTCGTTCAACGGCATGGTCGAGGAGGTCGACGAGGACAAGGCGCGGCTCAAGGTTTCGGTGTCGATCTTCGGACGCCCGACGCCGGTCGAGCTTGAGTACTCGCAGGTCGAGAAGGTTTGACGGACGGAGGGTTCCGGCGCGGACGCGGGCGTGGCCGCGACGCATCGGATGGATGGGCAACAAGGCGATGACCGGTGAGACCGCCACGCGGACGGTAGACCGGGAGCCGAAAGGAAGCGGGTAAATGGCGAAGAAGATCGTTGGTTACATCAAACTGCAGGTGCCGGCCGGCCAGGCGAATCCCTCGCCGCCGATCGGTCCCGCGCTCGGCCAGCGTGGCCTGAACATCATGGAGTTCTGCAAGCAGTTCAACGCGCAGACCCAGAAGATTGAGGCCGGCACGCCGATTCCGGTGACGATCACCGCGTATGGCGATCGCACCTTTACCTTCATCATGCGCACCCCGCCGGTGACCTTCTTCCTGAAGAAGGCCGCCAAGATCGAGAGCGGCTCCAAGGCAGCCGGCCGCGACGCGACCATTGGCACCGTGACCATGGACCAGGTACGCGAGATCGCCGAGAAGAAGATGGCCGATCTCAATGCCAACGATCTCGATGCGGCGTGTCAGATGATCATCGGTTCGGCCCGTTCCATGGGCCTCCAGGTGGTGGAGTAAGCCATGGCGAAACAGGGAAAACGCATCGTCAAGGCCTATGAGGGCGTCGACCGCTTGAAGGCCTACGGGCTGAAGGACGCCGTCCGCATCGTCAAGGCGAACGCTCAGGCCAAGTTTGACGAAACCGTGGAAATCGCGATGACGCTCGGGGTCGATCCCCGCCACGCCGACCAGATCGTGCGCGGCATGGTCAGCCTGCCGAGCGGCACGGGCAAGGCGGTACGCGTCGCCGTGTTCGCCAAGGGCGACCGCGCGCAACAGGCTCAGGCCGCAGGCGCCGACCTCGTCGGGGCCGAGGACCTTGCGGAAAAGGTCATGGCGGGCCAAATAGACTTTGATCGCGTGATAGCCTCTCCGGACATGATGGCCGTCGTCGGCAAGCTGGGCAAGGTGCTCGGGCCGCGCGGCCTGATGCCGAATCCCAAGCTCGGCACCGTGACGCCGAACGTGGCGCAAGCAGTCAAGGACGCGAAGGGCGGCCAAGTGCAGTTCCGCGCCGATAAGACCGGCAATGTCAATGCCGGCGTCGGCAAGGCGAGCTTTACGGAGGACGCACTGCTCGCCAACGTGACCGCGTTCGTCGACGCGATCAACAAGGCGCGGCCGAGCGGCGTCAAGGGTACGTACATCAAGAAGGCGACGCTGAGCTCGACGATGGGGCCCGGCGTGAGGCTGGATCTGGCAGGGTTCGCCACCGCGATGGCGGCTGCTGCCGAGTAAGGAATTCCGTCGCGGCGGGGCCTGCAGGATCAGGCTCCGGCGCGATGGCATAGGAAGCCGGCCTCCCGAAAGGGCGGCGGCTTCTCCTGTCCGAGACTGCAGGCGCTGCTGCCCGGCAACGGTCGGCGGCTTAAACGCAAAGCCTGCATAGACAGAGGTCGAAACCGCACGGGGCGCATTTCCCGCGAGGGAGCTGCGTTGCGCGCGGTGTGAACTTCTGGGACAGGTCGAGAGTGGTCTCGTCCGTCCTGTGAACGGTCGGCGAGGCCGTGGTCAACCGGGCTCGGGATTTCGCCTGCAAGGCGGAGCATCGGGCCAAACGTGGAGACGATCTGTGGACCGATCACAGAAGGAGAAACTGGTCGCCTCGCTGAACAACAACCTGAAGGATGCAGCGCTGCTCGTCGTGACGCAGCAGGCCGGCCTGACGGTTGCCGAGGTCACCGACTTGCGTCGGCAGATGCGGGCAGCGGGAGCCAGCTTCAAAGTGTCGAAGAATCGGCTCACGCGTCGTGCGCTGGAGGGAACGCCCTTCCAGCAGCTCTCGCCAATGTTCAAGGGCCCGACGGCCATTGCCTACAGCCGCGATCCGGTGGCTGCGGCGAAGGTGGCCGTGGAGTACGCGAACAAGAACGAGAAGCTGACCATCGTCGGCGGCAGCCTCGGCGAGCGGATGCTCGACGTGGCTGGCGTGAAGGCCTTGGCGACCTTGCCGTCTCTTCCCGAGATGCGCGCAAGGCTGCTGGGCACGATCGCAGCCCCGGCGACGCGACTGGCGACGGTTATCCGTGCGCCGGCGGGCCAGTTGGCGCGGGTCGTCAATGCCTATGCCGAAAAGCAGGGCAAGGCGAGCTGATGAGCCGTATCCGTTCAACCCAGAAGTTCAGACAAGGAGCGATTTGAAATGGCCGATCTAGGCAAGCTGGTCGAAGACCTATCCGGGCTCACCGTTCTCGAGGCGGCGGAGCTCACGAAGTTGCTTGAGGAGAAGTGGGGCGTGTCCGCCGCGGCTCCAGTCGCGGTTGCGGCCGCGCCGGGTGCTGCCGCGCCGGGCGCTGCGCCGGCCGCGGAGCAGACCGAGTTCACGGTGGTCCTCGCCAGTGCAGGCGAGAAGAAGATCAACGTGATCAAGGAAGTGCGCGCGATTACGGGCCTCGGCCTCAAGGAGGCGAAGGACCTGGTCGAGGGCGCACCGAAGCCGGTCAAGGAAAGCGTCAGCAAGGACGAGGCTGCGAAGATCAAGAAGCAGCTCGAGGATGCGGGCGCGACCGTCGAGGTCAAGTAACGGTCGCACGATCCGGCCGGTTGCCGGGGCGAATCGCGGGAACGCGCTTCGTCCCGGCTCCGCCTCCGCCGGTCGGATCGAAGTTCGAGGAGGTGCGCGGGTTTGTGCGGCGCAGACGCCATGACGGCGTAGCTATGAGGCGATGAGGATATCCATGGTGCAGTCCTTCACGGGTCGGAAGCGCATTCGTAAGACCTTCGGGCGTATTCCCGAGGTCGCTCCGATGCCGAATTTGATTGAAGTGCAGATGAGCTCGTACAAGAGCTTCCTGCAGATGGATGTGCTGCCGGAAGCCCGCAAGCCGGAAGGCCTGCAGGAGGTGTTCCGGTCGGTCTTCCCGATCAAGGACTTCTCCGAGCGCGCGATGCTCGAATTCGTCAAGTACGAGCTCGAGCCGCCCAAGTACGACGTTGACGAATGCCAGCAGCGCGGCATGACTTTCGCCGCGCCCCTCAAGGTCACTCTGCGGCTCGTGGTGTGGGACGTTGACGAGGCGACCGAGGCCCGCTCCATCCGCGACATCAAGGAGCAGGACGTCTACATGGGCGACATGCCGCTCATGACGGACAAGGGCACATTCATCATCAACGGCACCGAGCGAGTCATCGTCTCGCAGATGCACCGTTCGCCCGGCGTGTTCTTCGATCACGACAAGGGCAAGACGCATTCTTCCGGCAAGTACCTGTTCGCGGCGCGGGTGATCCCATATCGCGGCTCGTGGCTGGATTTCGAATTCGATGCGAAGGACCTCGTCTATGTCCGCATCGACCGCCGCCGCAAGCTGCCGGTCACGACTTTGTTGATGGCGCTCGACAACGCTGCGTCCGAGAAGTTGCGCGCAGAGCGCGAGGCAGCGGCCAAGCCGCTCGATCCGGGCGAGGCGCAGGGCATGAGCGCCGAAGAGATCCTGGCCTATTTCTACGACCAGGTCGTCTTCACGCGCGGCAAGAAGGGGTGGAAGACCGAATTCAACGCCGAGCGGATGCGCGGCGTGAAGCTGACGAGCGACCTGATCGACGCGAAGTCGGGCAAGGTGCTCGCAGATGCCGGTACGAAGATCACGCCGCGCCTGGCGCGGAAGATCAAGGAAGACGGCGTCAGCGAGGTCCTCGCCAGCCTGGAGGACATCAAGAGCCGCTATGTCGCCGTCGACATCATCAACGAGGAGACCGGCGAGATCTTCGTCGAGGCCGGCGACGAACTCACCGCGCAGAATCTCAAGCTGCTGGACGAGGCGGGCGTCAACGCGATCCCGACGCTGCACATCGACCATATCTCGGTCGGCCCGTACATCCGCAACACGCTGAAGGCCGACAAGAACTCGTCGCGCGACGAGGCGCTCATCGAGATCTATCGCGTGATGCGTCCGGGCGAGCCGCCGACCCTGGAGACGGCCGAAGCGCTGTTCGGTGGCCTGTTCTTCGACCCCGAGCGCTACGACCTGTCCGCGGTCGGTCGCGTGAAAATGAACTCGCGCCTCGGCGTCGACTGCCCGGATACGGTGCGGACGCTGCGCAAGGCCGACATTCTCTCGATCATCAAGGTCCTGGTCGAGCTCAAGGACGGACGCGGCGAGATCGACGATATCGATCACCTCGGCAATCGGCGCGTGCGCTCGGTCGGCGAGCTGATGGAGAACCAGTATCGGGTCGGCCTGCTCCGGATGGAGCGCGCGATCCGCGAGCGCATGTCGACGGTCGAGATCGACTCGGTGATGCCGCACGACCTGATCAACGCCAAGCCGGCGGCGGCGGCGGTGCGCGAGTTCTTCGGCTCGAGCCAGCTCTCGCAGTTCATGGATCAGACGAACCCGCTGTCGGAAATCACGCACAAGCGGCGCCTGTCGGCGCTCGGGCCGGGCGGCCTGACACGCGAGCGCGCCGGCTTCGAGGTCCGCGACGTGCATCCGACGCATTACGGCCGTATCTGCCCGATCGAGACGCCGGAAGGCCCGAATATCGGCCTGATCAACAGCCTTGCGACCTATGCCCGCGTCAACCAGTACGGCTTCATCGAGAGCCCGTATCGCCGCCTTCGCGACGGTAAGGTGACCGACGAGGTCGTCTATCTGTCGGCGATGGAGGAGAGCAAGTACTACATCGCCCAGGCGAACACCGAGATCGATGCGAAGGGCCGGGTCGTCGCGGAGATGATCAACTGCCGTCATGCCGGCGACTTCGCCATGGTGCCGCCGGAGCGGATCGACTTCATGGACGTGTCGCCCAAGCAGCTCGTGTCGGTTGCTGCGGCGCTCATTCCGTTCCTCGAGAACGACGACGCTAACCGCGCGCTGATGGGCTCGAACATGCAGCGCCAGGCGGTGCCGCTGATCCGCGCCGAGGCGCCGCTGGTCGGCACCGGCATGGAGGCGGTCGTCGCGCACGATTCGGGTGCGGCAATCGCCGCGCGCCGGTCGGGCGTCGTCGACCAGGTGGACGCGACCCGTATCGTCATCCGCGCCACGGAGGACTCGAGTGCCGCAGCGCCGGGCGTCGACATCTACAACCTGCTCAAGTTCCAGCGCTCGAACCAGAATACGTGCATCACGCAGCGGCCGCTGGTGAAGAAGGGCGACGTGGTCAGGGCCGGCGACATCATCGCAGACGGCCCGTCGACGCAGCTCGGCGAGCTCGCGCTGGGGCGGAACGCGCTGGTCGCGTTCATGCCGTGGAACGGCTACAACTTCGAGGACTCGATCCTGATCTCCGAGCGGATCGTGTCGGACGACGTCTTCACTTCGATCCATATCGAGGAATTCGAGGTGATGGCGCGCGACACGAAGCTGGGCCAGGAAGAGATCACGCGCGACATTCCCAACGTGGGTGAAGAGGCGCTCAAGAATCTCGACGAGGCCGGCATCGTCTATATCGGCGCCGAGGTGAAGCCGGGCGACATTCTCGTCGGCAAGGTGACGCCGAAGGGCGAGTCGCCGATGACGCCGGAAGAGAAGCTGCTGCGCGCCATCTTCGGCGAGAAGGCGTCGGACGTGCGCGACACCTCGCTGCGGCTGCCGCCAGGCGTGTCCGGAACGATCGTCGAGGTGCGGGTCTTCTCGCGCCGTGGCGTGGACAAGGACGAACGCGCGATGGCGATCGAGCGCGCGGAGATCGAGCGCCTGGCGAAGGATCGCGACGACGAGAAGGCGATTCTCGAGCGCAGCTTCGCGGCGCGCCTGCGCGAGCGCCTGCTCAACCAGACTGCCGCGGGCGGCCTGCGGTCGGTAAAGCCCGGTACCAAGATCACGGCGGAAGTGCTGGAGGAGTACACGCCGGGCCAGTGGCGCCAGATCGTCGTCAAGAACGACAAGGTCATGGCCGATGTCGAGGCGCTCAAGAAGCAGTTCGACGACGGCGTGAAGGCGCTCGAAAACCGTTTCGAGAACAAGGTCGAGAAGCTGCAGCGGGGCGACGAGCTGCCGCCGGGCGTCATGAAGATGGTCAAGGTGTTCGTTGCGGTGAAGCGCAAGCTGCAGCCCGGCGACAAGATGGCCGGACGTCATGGCAACAAGGGCGTCATCTCGCGAATCGTCCCGGCGGAGGACATGCCGCATCTCGAGGACGGCACGCCGGTCGATCTCGTGCTCAATCCGCTTGGCGTTCCGAGCCGCATGAATGTCGGCCAGATCCTGGAGACCCATCTCGGCTGGGCATCGCACCAGCTGGGCCAGCAGGTTTCCGAGATGCTCGACAAGGTGCGCAAGAACGGCAAGGGGACGGCCGACCTGCGCAAGCAGCTGCAGAAGGTCTACGGCAAGGACGTCTTCAAGGGCGATGGCGCCGACATGTCGGATGGCGAGCTGCTCGAGCTCGCCGGCAACCTGCGTGACGGCATCCCGATGGCGACGCCGGTGTTCGACGGCGCCCGCGAGGACGACATCGTCGACATGCTCAAGATGGCGGGGCTCGAGACATCGGGCCAGGTTTGGCTGTGGGACGGCCGCACCGGCGACCGTTTCGACCGGCCGGTCACGGTGGGCTACATCTACATGCTGAAGCTCCACCACCTGGTCGACGACAAGATCCACGCCCGCTCGATCGGTCCGTACAGCCTGGTCACCCAGCAGCCGCTGGGCGGCAAGGCGCAGTTCGGCGGTCAGCGGTTCGGCGAGATGGAGGTGTGGGCGCTCGAGGCGTACGGCGCGGCATACACGCTGCAGGAGATGCTGACCGTCAAATCGGACGACGTGTCGGGACGCACCAAGGTCTACGAAGCGATTGTCCGCGGCGACGACAATTTCGAAGCGGGCATCCCGGAGTCGTTCAACGTCCTGGTCAAGGAGCTGCGCTCGCTCGGCCTCAATGTCGAACTCAACCAGCGGAGCTACTGACGGATTGGTTCGGGACCGGTCGATCCGTTCGGCCGGTCCCGCTGATGATAAGTGGCGAACGGATGAATTTTGGACGGCGCTGAACAACGGCGACGTCGAGCAGGAGTAAAGTGATGAACGAAGTCGCGAATATCTTCGGTCAACCGACGGGTCCGCAGCAGTTCGATCAGATCCGGATCTCGATCGCCAGCCCGGAGCGCATCCGCTCCTGGTCGTTCGGCGAGATCAAGAAGCCGGAGACGATCAACTACCGCACCTTCAAGCCGGAGCGGGACGGCCTGTTCTGCGCACGCATCTTCGGGCCGATCAAGGACTACGAGTGCTTGTGCGGCAAGTACAAGCGCATGAAGTACCGCGGCATCATCTGCGAGAAGTGCGGCGTCGAGGTGACGCTCTCGAAGGTACGCCGCGAGCGCATGGGCCATATCGAGCTCGCCTCGCCGGTGGCGCATATCTGGTTCCTGAAGTCGCTGCCGAGCCGCATCGGCCTGCTGCTCGACATGACTCTGCGCGACCTCGAGCGCGTGCTGTATTTCGAGAACTACCTCGTCATCGAGCCCGGCCTGACGACCCTGAAGATGTTCCAGCTCCTTTCCGAGGAGCAGTACATCAAGGCGCAGGAGGAATTCGGCGAGGATTCGTTCACCGCGAAGATCGGCGCCGAAGCTCTCAAGGACGTCCTGTCCGCGATCGAGCTGGAGAAGGATCGCGAACGGCTGCGCGAGGAGCTCAAGGACACGACCTCCGAGGCCAAGCGCAAGAAGCTGGTCAAGCGCCTCAAGCTGCTCGAGTTCTTCATCGATTCCGGCAATCGGCCGGAGTGGATGATTCTCGACGTCGTGCCGGTGATTCCGCCCGAGCTGCGCCCGCTGGTGCCGCTCGATGGCGGCCGTTTCGCCACCTCGGACCTCAACGATCTCTATCGCCGCGTCATCAACCGCAACAACCGTCTGAAGCGGCTGATCGAGCTGAAGGCGCCCGACATCATCGTCCGCAACGAGAAGCGCATGCTGCAGGAGGCCGTCGACGCGCTGTTCGACAACGGCCGCCGCGGCCGCGTCATCACCGGCGCCAACAAGCGGCCGCTCAAGTCGCTTTCGGACATGCTCAAGGGCAAGCAGGGTCGGTTCCGCCAGAACCTGCTCGGCAAGCGCGTCGACTACTCGGGCCGCTCGGTGATCGTCGTCGGACCCGAGCTGAAGCTGCACCAGTGCGGCCTGCCCAAGAAGATGGCGCTCGAGCTGTTCAAGCCGTTCATCTACTCGAAGCTCGAACTCTACGGCATGGCGACAACGATCAAGGCCGCCAAGCGCATGGTCGAGAAGGAGCGGCCCGAGGTGTGGGACATCCTCGAGGAGGTGATCCGCGAGCATCCGGTCCTGCTCAACCGCGCGCCGACCCTGCACCGCCTCGGCATCCAGGCCTTCGAGCCGGTACTGATCGAGGGCAAGGCGATCCAGCTTCATCCGCTGGTCTGCACCGCTTTCAACGCCGACTTCGACGGCGACCAGATGGCGGTGCACGTGCCGCTGTCGCTCGAGGCGCAGCTCGAGGCGCGCGTGCTGATGATGTCGACGAACAACATCCTGTCGCCCGCCAACGGCAAGCCCATCATCGTGCCGAGCCAGGACATCGTGCTCGGCCTTTACTACCTGACCATGCAGCGCGACGGCGAGCCCGGCGAAGGCATGGTGTTCGGCGACATGGCAGAGCTGGAGCAGGCGCTGTTCCACAAGAAGCTGTCGCTGCACGCCAAGATCAAGGCGCGCTACAAGACCGTCGACAAGGACAACAAGCCTGTCACGCTCACGGTTGATACGACGCCGGGGCGGCTCATGCTGTCGGAGCTGCTGCCGCGTCACCCGAACGTGCCGTTCGGGCTGATCAACCAGCAGCTGACCAAGAAAGAGATCAGTAACGTCATCGACGTCGTCTACCGCCATTGCGGTCAGAAGGAGACGGTGATCTTCGCCGACCGCATGATGCAGCTCGGCTTCACCCAAGCGTGCAAGGCCGGCATCTCGTTCGGCAAGGACGATCTCGTCATTCCGGCGACCAAGACGAAGCTGGTCGAGGACACCCGCACCAAGGTGCAGGAGTACGAGCAGCAGTATCAGGATGGCCTGATCACGCAGGGCGAGAAGTATAACAAGGTGGTCGACGCCTGGTCGCACTGCACGGACCGCGTCGCCGACGAGATGATGAAGGAGATCAGCCGGCCGAAGAAGGGCGAGCCGATCAACTCCGTCTACATGATGGCGCATTCCGGTGCCCGCGGCTCCGCGGCGCAGATCAAGCAGCTCGCCGGCATGCGCGGCCTGATGGCCAAGCCGTCGGGCGAGATCATCGAGACGCCGATCATCTCGAACTTCAAGGAAGGCCTCACCGTGCTCGAGTACTTCAACTCGACCCACGGCGCCCGCAAGGGCCTGGCCGACACCGCGCTCAAGACGGCGAACTCCGGCTACCTCACGCGGCGTCTCGTCGACGTCGCGCAGGATGCGATCATCATCGAGGATGATTGCGGTACGACCGACGGCCTCACCATGAAGGCGGTCGTGGAAGGGGGCGAGGTGATCGCGCCGCTTTCCGAGCGCATTCTCGGCCGCTCGGCGGCGGAGGACGTGACCGATCCGATTACCGGCGAGCTCCTGGTCCGCGCCGGCCAGCTGATCGAGGAGGAGCAGATCGAGAAGATCGATAATGCCGGCCTCGAAGTGGTGAAGATCCGCTCGGTCCTGACCTGCCAGAGCAAGACCGGCGTGTGCGGACGCTGCTACGGCCGCGACCTCGCTCGCGGCACGGTTGTCAATGTCGGCGAGGCGGTTGGCATCATCGCCGCGCAGTCCATCGGCGAGCCGGGCACGCAGCTGACGATGCGCACGTTCCACATCGGCGGCGCCGTCCAGCGCGGCGCCGAGCAGTCCTCGGTCGAGGCAGCCTATGATTCGAAGCTGTCGATCAAGAACCGCAACGTCGTCATCAACAGCCAGAACATCCCGGTCGTCATGGGCCGGAACTGCGAGCTCGTGCTGATCGACGACAACGGTCGCGAACGTGCCCGCCATCGCGTGCCCTATGGTGCCAAGCTACTCGTCGACGAGGGCGCGCAGGTCAAGAAGGGCCAGAAGCTGGCCGAGTGGGATCCCTACACGCTGCCGATCATCACGGAGCGCGAGGGTATCGCCCACTATGTCGACCTGATCGAAGGCGTATCGATGCGCGAGATCATGGACGAGGCGACCGGCATTTCCAACAAGGTCGTCGTCGACTGGCGTCAGCAGCCACGCGGCGCCGACCTGCGCCCGCGCATCACGTTGCGCGACAAGAAGGGCAACGTCGTCACGCTCGCCAACGGGCTTGAGGCACGCTACTTCATGTCGGTCGACGCCATTCTGTCGATCGAGAACGGCGCCGAGGTGAGGGCGGGTGACGTGCTCGCACGTATCCCGCGCGAATCGTCGAAGACCCGCGACATCACAGGCGGTCTGCCGCGCGTCGCCGAGCTGTTCGAGGCGCGCCGCCCGAAGGACTTCGCGATCATCAGCGAGGTCGAAGGACGCGTCGAATTCGGCAAGGATTACAAGACCAAGCGCCGGATTCTCGTGCGGCCGCTCGACGAAAGCCAGGAGCCGGTCGAGTACCTGATCCCGAAGGGCAAGCACATCAGCGTGCAGGAGGGCGATTACGTCCAGCGGGGCGACCTGCTCATGGACGGCAATCCGGTCCCGCATGACATCCTGCGCGTGCTCGGGGTCGAGGCGCTGGCGACCTACCTTGTTAACGAGATCCAGGAGGTCTATCGGCTGCAGGGCGTCAAGATCAACGACAAGCACATCGAGGTGATCGTTCGCCAGATGCTGCAGAAGGTCGAGATCGAGGAGCCCGGCGAGACGACCTATCTCGCCGGCGAGCAGGTCGACCGGGAGGAGTTCGACGAGGTCAATGCCAAGGCTGCCCGCGAATCGATGCGTCCGGCCGTGGCCCGGCCGGTACTCCAGGGCATCACCAAGGCCTCGCTACAGACACGCTCATTCATCTCCGCGGCATCCTTCCAGGAGACCACGCGCGTGCTCACCGAGGCGGCGGTCCAGGGCAAGCAGGACAATCTGCTTGGCCTCAAGGAGAACGTGATCGTCGGCCGCCTTATCCCGGCCGGCACCGGCAGCGTCATGAACCGCCTGCGGCAGATCGCCGCCGAGCGTGACCGTGAGCTGCTGGCCTCCAGGACGGAGAGCGAGGCGGCGCCGGCCGAGGTCCAGGCCGAGGGCGGCAAGGAGAAGACGCGCGCCATCGCCGGCAAGCGTCGGGCCCGCTCGGCCTAGGCTTGCGCATCGCGAAAGCCGGATGATTACGGCCCCTCCCGCCCGGGAGGGGCCGTTTTCTTCGGGCCCACGGGCGTGCGCCGCCGCCCCATGCCGGGTGCGCGGCAAGCCTTGAGTTCTGAGGGCTTTATTAACGGGTTTTGCTTGACGGCTCAGAAGGCCGTCCATATATTCCGCGCTGCCTTAGCGGACCGGTAGTCGGGCAATTCGCCCGAGACACGATCCGGGGGAAAAGTCAGACAGCGTTATCGCCGGATACGATCGGCGCTGTAAGCCCGAGGGGAGCCCACTGGTTCGGCTGCCTGTCGGGCATTTGTTACGCCGGGGTCACGCCTTTAGCGGCGGCCTCGACTGCATGGGAAGGGATGTTTGCGAATGCCGACGATCAATCAGTTGATCGCAAAGGGACGCCAGAGCAGAGGAGCGCGGAACAAGGTTCCCGCGCTGCAGGGCAGCCCGCAAAAGCGTGGCGTCTGCACGCGCGTCTATACGACCACCCCGAAGAAGCCGAACTCGGCGTTGCGCAAGGTCGCGAAGGTGCGCCTGACCAACGGCTACGAGGTGGTCAGCTACATTCCCGGTGAAGGCCACAATCTTCAGGAGCACTCGGTCGTCATGATCCGCGGCGGCCGCGTCAAGGATCTTCCCGGCGTTCGCTATCACATCATTCGCGGCACGCTGGACACCCAGGGCGTCAAGGACCGGCGCCAGCGCCGTTCCAAATACGGCGCCAAGCGTCCGAAGTAAGGGAGCCGAAGCATGTCACGTCGTCGCGCTGCCCAGCGTCGAGAGGTTCTGCCGGACCCGAAGTTCGGCGATACGACGCTTACGCGTTTCATGAACTGCCTGATGTACTCGGGCAAGAAGTCGGTCGCCGAGGGTGCCGTGTACGGCGCTCTCGACCACATTCAGAAGCGTACCGGGCAGGATCCCGTGAAGATCTTCCATAACGCGCTCGACAATGTGAAGCCGGCCGTCGAGGTCCGCTCGCGCCGCGTCGGCGGTGCCACCTACCAGGTGCCGGTCGAGGTGCGCCTGGATCGCGGCCAGGCGCTGGCGATCCGCTGGATCATTTCGTCGGCGCGCGGCCGCACCGAGCATACGATGACGGAGCGCCTTTCCGCGGAGTTGCTCGAGGCGGCGAACAACCGCGGCGGCGCTGTCAAGAAGCGCGAGGACACGCACCGGATGGCCGAGGCCAACCGCGCCTTCTCGCATTACCGCTGGTAACAGGAAGTTCGTCTTATGCCGCGTACGACCCCACTCGAGCGCTATCGCAATATCGGCATCATGGCGCACATCGATGCCGGCAAGACCACCACGACCGAGCGCATCCTCTATTACACCGGCAAGGCCTACAAGATCGGCGAGGTGCATGAAGGCACCGCGACGATGGACTGGATGGAGCAGGAGCAGGAGCGCGGCATCACCATTACTTCCGCCGCGACGACCGCGTTCTGGCGCGACCATCGCATCAACATCATCGACACGCCCGGCCACGTCGACTTCACCATTGAAGTGGAGCGCTCGTTGCGCGTGCTCGACGGCGCGGTTGCGGTGTTCGACGGCGTGAGCGGAGTCGAGCCGCAGTCCGAGACGGTGTGGCGGCAGGCAGACAAATACGAGGTCCCGCGCATCTGCTACATCAACAAGATGGACCGGATCGGCGCCGATTTCTTCATGTCGGTGAAGACGATCGAGGACAAGCTCGGAGCGCGCCCGCTGGTGATCCAGCTGCCGATCGGCGCCGAGAGCAACTTCGTCGGTCTTGTCGATCTCGTGCGCATGAAGGCCGTCATCTGGAAGGACGAGGCGCTCGGCGCGGAGTTCGTGATCGGCGACATCCCCGATAATCTCAGGTCACAGGCCGCGGAATACCGCGCCAAGCTGGTCGAGACGGCCGTCGAGATGGATGACGCCGCGCTCGAGGCCTATCTCGGCGGCGAAGAGCCGTCGGAGGAAGTGCTCAAGAAGTGCATCCGCAAGGGCACGGTCGAGAGCAAGTTCTACCCGGTCATCCTGGGATCGTCGTTCAAGAACAAGGGTGTCCAGCCGCTGCTGGATGCGGTGGTCGACTACCTGCCGTCGCCGATCGACGTGGCGGCAGTGAAGGGGACCAGCCTCGACGGCAAGACCGAAATGGAGCGCAAGTGCTCCGATGATGAACCGTTCTCCGGTCTTGCCTTCAAGATCATGGTCGATCCGTTCGTCGGCACGCTGACCTTCTTCCGTGTCTATTCCGGCGTGCTGCAGTCGGGTTCGGGCGTGCTCAACACGATCAAGGACGGCAGGGAGCGCATTGGGCGCATGCTGTTGATGCATGCCAACCATCGCGAAGAGATCAAGGAAGCGCGGGCCGGCGACATCATTGCCTTGGTCGGCATGAAGAACACGACCACCGGCGACACGCTCTGCGATCCGGACAAGCCGATCGTATTGGAGCGCATGGAATTTCCGGAGCCGGTCATCGAGGTCGCGATCGAGCCGAAGACGAAGGCCGACCAGGAGAAGATGTCTCAGGCGCTCGTCAAGCTGGCGCAGGAGGACCCGTCCTTCCGCGTCACGTCCGACCCGGAGTCGGGTCAGACGATCCTCAAGGGCATGGGCGAGCTGCATCTCGACATCAAGGTCGACATCCTCAAGCGTACCTACAAGGTTGAGGCCAATGTCGGCGCGCCGCAGGTCGCCTATCGCGAGACGATCACCAAGGTCGCCGAGCACGACTATACCCACAAGAAGCAGAGTGGCGGCTCGGGCCAGTTCGCACGGGTCAAGTTCCGTTTCGAGCCGTTGCCTGCCGGCGGCGGATACGAATTCGAGAACGAGGTCGTCGGCGGCTCGGTGCCGAAGGAATATGTGCCGGGCGTCGTCAAGGGACTGGACAGCGCGCGCAATACCGGCGTTCTGGCCGGGTTTCCGGTGATCGACTTCAAGATCTCGCTGGTCGACGGGGCCTATCACGAGGTCGACTCGTCGGCGCTGGCCTTCGAGATCGCGGCACGCGCCGCTTTCAAGGAAGGCATTGCCAAGGCCGGCCCCAAGCTGCTCGAGCCCATCATGAGGGTCGAGGTCGTGACGCCCGAAGATTACATGGGTGACATCATCGGCGACCTGAATAGCCGCCGCGGGCAGATTCAGAGCATGGACAGCCGCGGCAACGCGCGCGTCATCCTGGCGATGGTGCCGTTGGCGAACATGTTCGGCTACGTGAACACGCTGCGCTCGATGAGCCAGGGACGCGCAGCCTACTCGATGCATTTCGATCACTACGAGCAGGTACCGCAGGCGGTCGCGGACGAAGTCCGCGCCAAGATGGCCTGAGCGGGATCAAGCAAGATCTGGAGAAACGGACATGACGAAGGCGAAGTTTGAGCGGACGAAGCCGCACTGCAACATCGGGACGATCGGGCACGTTGACCACGGGAAGACGTCGCTGACGGCGGCGATCACGAAGGTGTTGGCGGAGACGGGCGGCGCGACGTTCACGGCCTATGACCAGATTGACAAGGCGCCAGAAGAGAAGGCGCGCGGGATCACGATCAACACGGCGCATGTCGAGTACGAGACGGCGAACCGGCACTACGCGCACGTGGACTGCCCGGGCCATGCGGACTACGTGAAGAACATGATCACGGGTGCGGCGCAGATGGACGGGGCGATTCTGGTGGTTTCGGCTGCCGACGGTCCGATGCCGCAGACGCGCGAGCACATTCTTCTGGCGCGGCAGGTTGGCGTTCCCGCCCTGGTGGTGTTCCTGAACAAGTGCGACATGGTCGAGGATCCGGAGCTTCTGGACCTGGTGGAGCTTGAGGTTCGCGAGCTGCTGTCGAAGTACGAGTTTCCGGGGGACAAGATCCCGATCATCCGGGGTTCGGCGCTGATGGCGCTGGAGGGCAAGGAGCCGAAGCTGGGGAAGGAAGCGGTTCTGGCGCTGATGGCGGCGGTTGACGAGACGATTCCGCAGCCGACGCGTCCGAAGGACAAGCCGTTCCTGATGCCGATCGAGGACGTGTTCACGATTTCGGGGCGCGGCACGGTCGTGACGGGCCGTGTCGAGCGCGGCATCGTCAAGGTCAACGACGAGGTCGAGATCGTGGGTCTGCGGCCGACGACGAAGACGGTTGTGACCGGGGTCGAGATGTTCCGCAAGCTGCTGGATTCGGGCGAGGCGGGGGACAACATCGGCGCGCTGCTGCGCGGCACGAAGCGCGAGGAAGTGGAGCGCGGCCAGGTTCTGGCGGCACCCGGCTCGATCACGCCGCACACGAAGTTCAAGGCGGAAGCCTATATTCTGACGAAGGAAGAGGGCGGGCGGCACACGCCGTTCTTCTCGAACTACCGGCCGCAGTTCTACTTCCGGACGACCGACGTGACGGGGCAGGTGGTTCTGCCGGCGGGGACCGAGATGGTGATGCCGGGCGACAACATCGCCATGGAGGTGCATCTGATCGCCCCGATCGCGATGGACGAGGGGCTGCGCTTCGCCATCCGCGAGGGCGGTCGAACCGTCGGCGCCGGCGTCGTCGCAAAGATCATCGAGTAGCAACTGGACAGCCGGACGCGGCCAATACGAGGACGAGAGAAATGGTTAGCCAGAGCATCCGCATCCGGTTGAAGGCGTTCGATCACCGTGTGCTCGACCAGTCGACCAGCGAGATCGTGAACACGGCCAAGCGCACCGGCGCGCAGGTCCGCGGCCCGATCCCGCTGCCGACGGATATCGAGCGCTTCACGGTCAACCGGAGCCCTCACGTCGACAAGAAGAGCCGCGAGCAGTTCGAGATCCGGACTCATCGCCGCCTCCTCGACATCGTCGACCCGACGCCGCAGACGGTGGACGCGCTGATGAAGCTCGACCTCGCCGCCGGCGTTGACGTGGAAATCAAGCTCTAAGGAAGTCGTCGCGTCATGCGTACGGGAATCATTGCACGGAAAATGGGCATGACCCGCCTCTTCGGCGAGGACGGCTCGCATGTGCCCGTCACCGTGCTGAAGCTGGACGAGTGCCAGGTCGTCGCGGTCCGCACGGCCGAGAAGGACGGCTATACCGCCGTTCAGCTCGGAGTCGGAAAGGCAAAGGTCAAGAACGTCGGAAAGCCCATGCGCGGCCATTTCGCGAAAGCGAAAGTCGAGCCGAAGCGCAAGCTGGCCGAGTTCCGCGTCGCACCGGATGCAGTTCTGGACGTCGGTGCCGAGATCACCGCTGCGCATTACGTGCCCGGCCAGTTCGTCGACGTCGCCGGCATCACGATCGGCAAGGGCTTTGCCGGCGTCATGAAGCGCTGGAACTTCCGCGGTCTCGAGGCGTCCCACGGCGTTTCGATCAGCCACCGCTCGCACGGTTCGACCGGCGGCCGGCAGGATCCCGGCAAGACCTGGAAGAACAAGAAGATGGCCGGCCATTTCGGCGTCGAACGCGTTACGACGCAGAATCTCAAGGTCGTCGCCACCGACGTCGATCGCGGTCTGATCATGATCAAGGGCGCAGTGCCGGGTTCTGAAGGCGGCTACGTCATGGTGACCGACGCGGTCAAGCGCAAGCGGCACAAGGATGCGCCGTTCCCCGCCGCCGTGCGGGCGGCTGCCGGTGCCGACGCGCCGGCCGAGGGCAAGAAGGACTAACGACGATGAAGATCGCCGTCACGACACTCGACAATAAGAACGCCGGCGAGATCGACCTCGCCGATGAGATCTTCGGTCTGCCGTCCCGGCCGGACATCCTTGCGCGCATGGTGCGCTGGCAGCTGGCCAAGCGTCAGCAGGGCACGCACGACACAAAGGAGATCGCCGAGATCTCCGGCGGCGGCCGCAAGCCGTGGCGCCAGAAGGGAACCGGCCGCGCACGGCAGGGCTCGACCCGCAGTCCGCAGTGGCGCAAGGGTGCGGTCATCTTCGGACCGACGCCGCGCAGCCACGCCTTTGACCTGCCGAAGAAGGTGCGCAAGCTCGCGCTGAAGACCGCACTCTCGGCGAAGCAGGCCGACGGCAAGCTGATCGTGCTCGACGGTGTCGAGATCAAGGAAGGAAAGACCAAGGAAGTCGCCAAGCGGTTCGCGAAGCTCGGCTGGTCCTCGGTTCTTCTGATCGACGGTCCGACGGTCGACGAGAAGTTCGCAAGGGCCGCGCGCAACATTCCCGGCGTCGACGTGCTGCCGCAGCAGGGCGCCAACGTCTACGACATTCTCCGCCGCGACACGCTGGTACTGACCCGCGCGGCGGTCCAACACCTGGAGGCGCGCCTGAAATGAGCAAGGCGAAGAAGCCGAACCTGCCGAAGGATCTGCTCTACGGCGTGATCCTGTCGCCGGTCATCACCGAGAAGGCGACTTACGGTTCGCAGCACAACCAGGTGACGTTCCGCGTCCGCGAGGACGCGAGCAAGCCGGTGATCCGCGCTGCGGTCGAGGGGCTGTTCAACGTCAAGGTCAAGGCGGTCAACACGGTCAATGTCCGTGGCAAGACCAAGCGCTTCCGCGGCCATGTCGGGCGCCGCTCCGACTACAAGAAGGCGATCGTCTCGCTGGCCGAGGGCCATTCGATCGACGTCACGACGGGAATTTGAGGCGGACTATGGCACTCAAGCAATTCAAGCCGGCTACGCCGTCGCTGCGCTCGGTCGTCCTGATCGACCGGACGGAGCTCTACAAGGGCCGCCCGGTCAAGGAGCTGACCAAGGGCCTGCGCAAGAGCGGCGGACGGAACAACCACGGCCACATCACCACGCGCCATCATGGCGGCGGCCACAAGCAGCTCTATCGCGTCATCGATTTCAAGCGCCGCAAGGTCGACGTCGAGGGAGCGGTCGAGCGGCTCGAATACGATCCGAACCGGACCGCGTTCATCGCACTGATCCGCTACAGTGACGGCGAGCAGGCCTATATCCTGGCGCCGCAGCGGCTCGCGGTGGGCGACAAGGTCGTCTCCGGGGAGCGCGTCGATATCCGCCCGGGCAATGCGCTGCCGATGCGCAACATCCCGGTCGGAACGATCATCCACAATATCGAGCTGAAGCCGGGCCGTGGCGGCCAGCTTGCGCGGTCCGCGGGCACGTTCGTCCAGCTCGTCGGCAAGGATCAGGGCTTCGCGCTGCTGCGCCTGAGTTCGGGCGAAGTGCGCCGAGTTCGCGCCGAGTGCTTCGCGACGATCGGCGCCGTCTCCAATCCGGACAAGCAGAACGAGTCGGCCGGCAAGGCCGGCCGCAATCGCTGGCGGGGCTGGCGCCCGCATGTGCGCGGCACCGCCATGAACCCCGTCGATCACCCGCTTGGCGGCGGCGAGGGCCGCACCAAGGGCGGTCGACATCCGGTGACGCCGTGGGGCAAGCCGACCAAGGGCTACAAGACACGCCACAACAAGGCGACGGACCAGTACATCGTCCGCCGCCGGAACGTGAAGTAACGGAGAGATCGACGTGGCACGCTCGGTATGGAAGGGTCCGTTCGTCGACGGATACCTGTTGAAAAAGGCGGAGAAGTCGCGCGGTACGGGGCGCAACGAGATCATCAAGATCTGGTCGCGCCGTTCGACGATCCTGCCGCAATTCGTCGGCCTGACCTTCGGTGTCTATAACGGGCACAAGTTCCTGCCTGTTCTCGTCACCGAGAACATGGTCGGACACAAATTCGGCGAGTTCGCACCGACGCGCACGTTCCACGGCCACACGGCCGGGGACAAGACCGCGAGGAGAGGCGACTAATGAGCAAGGCAGCGCGCGAACGCGACTTGAAGGACAACGAGGCGCAGGCGGTCGCTCGTGCGATCCGCATCAGTCCGCGCAAACTCAACCTGGTTGCGGCGCTGATCCGCGGCAAGGACGCGAGCAAGGCCCTGGCCGATCTCACCTTCTCCAAGCGCCGGATCGCCGGCACGGTGAGGAAGGTGCTGCAGGCTGCGATCGCCAATGCCGAGAACAACCACCAGCTCGACGTCGATCGCCTTTATGTGGCCGAGGCCCATGTGGGCAAGTCGCTGCGCATGCGCCGCTTTCATGCGCGCGGCCGCGGCCGCTCGGCAAGCATCGTCAAGCCGTTCAGCCATTTGACCGTCATCGTGCGCGAGCGCGACGAACGCACAGCCGTGGAGACCGCGTAATGGGTCAGAAAGTAAATCCGATCGGGTTGCGGCTCGGCATCAACCGCACGTGGGATTCGCGGTGGTATGCCGACGGCGACTACGCCAAGATGCTCCACGAGGACATCAGGCTCCGCAAGTTCCTGAGCGACCGCCTGCAGCAGGCGGGCGTGGCGAAGATCGTGATCGAGCGGCCGGCCAAGAAGGCGCGCATCACGATTCATACGGCGCGGCCCGGCGTGGTGATCGGCAAGAAGGGCGCCGACATCGAGAAGCTGCGCGCCGATCTCGCCAAGATGACGAACGGCGAGGTCAACCTGAACATCGTCGAGATCCGCAAGCCGGAGATCGATGCGAAGCTGATTGCCGAGAACATCGCCCAGCAGCTCGAGCGCCGCGTGGCCTTCCGTCGCGCGATGAAGCGTGCGGTGCAGTCGGCCATGCGTCTCGGCGCCCAGGGCATCCGCATCAACTGTGGCGGCCGCCTCGGCGGTGCCGAGATCGCCCGCGTCGAATGGTATCGCGAAGGCCGCGTGCCGCTGCACACGCTGCGCGCCGATATCGATTTCGGCACCGCAACCGCCAAGACGACATACGGCACCTGCGGCGTGAAGGTATGGGTGTTCAAGGGCGAGATCATGGCCCACGACCCGATGGCGCAGGACAAGCGCGCGGCCGAGCAGGCGCCGGTGCGCTGAGACTGAGGAACAAAGACGATGCTTGCACCAAAGCGCACGAAGTACCGCAAGGCACATAAGGGCCGCATTCACGGCTTGGCCAAGGGCGGCACGACGCTGAATTTCGGCGCCTTCGGCCTCAAGGCCCTGGAGCCTGACCGCATCACCGCCCGGCAGATCGAGGCTGCGCGGCGCACGATCACGCGCTACCTCAAGCGCGAGGGGCGCGTGTGGATCCGGATCTTCCCGGATGTGCCGGTTTCGACCAAGCCGGCCGAAGTGCGCATGGGGTCGGGCAAAGGTTCGCCGGAATACTGGGTCTGCCGGGTGAAGCCGGGGCGGGTCATGTTCGAGATCGACGGCGTGTCGCGTGCGATCGCCGAGGAGGCGTTCACGCTCGCTGCGGCGAAGCTCCCGATCAAGACCAAGATCATTTCGCGGCTCGGAATGTGAGGCTGGAGATGAAAGCGTCAGACGTTCGCGCCAAATCCGTCGACGAGCTCAAGAGCGAGCTTGCCGACCTGCGCAAGGAGCAGTTCAACCTCCGCTTCCAGCGCGCCAGCGGCCAGCTGGAGAACACGAGCCGCGTGCGCGTCGTGCGCCGCGACATCGCCCGAATCATGACGGTGCTCGGCGAACGCCAGCGCGCCGCCTCGTAAGACTGAGAGAATCGAAAATGCCCAGGCGTGTCCTGCAAGGAGTGGTCACGAGCGACGTCAACGAGAAGACCGTCACGGTTCTCGTCGAGCGGCGCGTCATGCACCCTGTCTACAAGAAGTTCATCGTGCGCTCGAAGAAGTACCTGGCGCATGACGAATCGAACAACGTCAAGGCCGGCGAAAGGGTTCGCATCCGCGAGTGCCGGCCGCTGTCGAAGCGCAAGCGGTGGGAGGTGATCTCCGACGCCGCGGCCGAGGCGAAGGCGTGAGCGCAGGCCCCAGGAGAAGGACCAAACAGCTATGATCCAGATGCGTACCAATCTGGACGTCGCCGACAATTCCGGCGCACGCCGCGTCCAATGCATCAAGGTTTTGGGCGGCTCCAAGCGGAAGACCGCCTCGATCGGCGACGTCATCGTCGTGTCCGTCAAGGAGGCCATTCCGCGGGGGCGCGTCAAGAAGGGCGACGTGCACAAGGCCGTCATCGTGCGGACCTCGAAGGAGATCCGTCGCCAGGACGGCTCGACAGTGCGCTTCGACCGCAATGCGGCGGTGCTGATCAGCAAGGAAGGCGAGCCGATCGGCACACGTATTTTCGGGCCCGTCACGCGCGAGCTGCGCTCGAAGGGCTACATGAAGATCATCAGCCTTGCCCCTGAGGTGCTGTGATGGCGGCGAAACTCAAGATCAAGAAGGGTGACAGCGTCGTCGTGATTGCCGGGCGCGACCGCGGCAAGTCCGGCGAGGTGCTCAAGGTCATCCCGGCCGAAAGCCGCGTTCTCGTCCAGGGCGTCAACATCGTGAAGCGCCATGCCCAGCCGCGGCCCGGGCAGCCTGGCGGCATCGTCGAGAAGGAGGCGCCGATCCACGTCTCCAACGTTGCCCATGTGGATCCCAAGGACCAGAAGCCGACCCGTGCCGGCTTCAAGGTCGTCGACGGCCGCAAGCTGCGCTTCGCGCGCCGCTCCGGCGAACTGATCGATCGGTGAACGCCATGACCCGTCTGCAAGAGCAATATATCAAGTCTGTCCGCCCGCAGCTGATGGAGCAGTTCAAGTACGCGAACCCGTTTCAGGTGCCGCGGCTCGAGAAGATCGTCATCAACATGGGCGTTGGCGAGGCTGCCCATGACAGCAAGAAGATGGACGCCGCCGTGGCCGAGCTCGCCGCGATCGCCGGCCAGAAGCCGGTCGTCGCGCGCGCGCGCAAGGCGATCGCAAATTTCAAGCTGCGTCGCGGGCTGCCGATCGGCTGCAAGGTGACGCTTCGTGGCGCCCGGATGTACGAGTTCCTTGACCGTCTCGTGACGATCGCGTTGCCGCGCGTGCGCGATTTCCGAGGCCTCTCGGGGCGCAGCTTCGACGGGCGGGGCAACTACGCGCTTGGCCTCAAGGAGCAGATCGTCTTTCCGGAGATCAACTACGACAAGATCGACGCGATCCGCGGGATGGACATCATTATCGTGACGACGGCGAAGACCAACGAGGAGGCGAAGGCTCTCCTCAAGGGCTTCAACATGCCGTTCCTCAATTAGGTCGGTTAGGAAAACAGGACAGATCATGGCCAAGAAGAGTGCCGTCGAGAAGAACAAGCGTCGCGAGCGCCTGGTCAAGCAGTATGCGGCCAAGCGCGCGAAGCTGAAGGCGATCGCGGGCAACAAGGAACTCCCGATGGAGGAACGGTTCGCGGCCCGCCTCAAGCTCGCGGAGCTGCCGCGTAACGCTGCGCCGTCTCGCCTGCGCCTGCGCTGCGAGATGACCGGCCGCCCGCGGGGCAATTACCGCAAGTTCAAGCTGTCGCGCATCGCGCTCAGGGATCTGGCATCGACCGGCCAGATTCCGGGCATGGTGAAGTCGAGCTGGTAAGGAGTTTCTGGATATGGCGATGAGCGATCCTTTGGGCGATATGCTGGCGCGCATCCGGAATGCGCAGGCGGCCGGTCACACGAGCGTGATCTGTCCGGCCTCGCGGCTGCGCCGCAATGTGCTCGACGTGCTGCAGCGTGAAGGCTACATCCGCGGCTATTCGTGGTCGGAGCGCCGGAGCAGCATAGCCGAGTTCACGATCGAGCTTAAGTATCACGACGGCACCCCCGTGATCCGCGATATTACCCGCATCTCGAAGCCGGGCCGCCGCGTCTATTCGAAGATCAAGGATCTCGGCAAGGTGGCCGGAGGACTCGGCATCTCGATTCTGTCGACGCCGCAGGGCGTCCTGTCGGACGCCGAAGCGCGCGCCGCCAATGTCGGCGGCGAAGTTCTCTGCCGCGTGTTCTAAGGCACGAGGGACAATCCATGTCACGAATCGGAAAA
The DNA here is from genome assembly GCA_041690495.1 of Alphaproteobacteria bacterium. Taxonomy (GTDB): domain Bacteria; phylum Pseudomonadota; class Alphaproteobacteria; order CACIAM-22H2; family CACIAM-22H2; genus DATAAP01. The sequence continues at coordinate 43,426 of JAWLHE010000009.1, forward strand.
CTACCGGTCACCGTGCCGAGCGGCGTGAATGTCGAGCTCGCAGGGCAGACCCTGACCGCCAGCGGCAAGCTCGGCAAACAGACCATGCACGTCCATCCCGACGTGGCGGTCAAGATGGATGCCGGCAAGATCGTGCTGGCGCCGCGTTCCATGTCCAAGCGCACGCGCGCCCTGTGGGGCACGAGCCGCGCGCTGGTCAGCAACATGATAGATGGGGTCTCCAACGGCTTCACCATCAACCTCGAGATCAGCGGTGTCGGCTATCGCGCTGCGCTCGAGGGCAAGACGCTGAACCTGCAGCTTGGTTTCAGCCATGATGTCAAATATCCGCTCCCCGAGGGGGTGAGCGTCAAGATCGGCGAAAAACAGGCGGCTCTCGCGATCAGCGGCGCGGACCGCCGCCTGGTGGGGCAGGTCGCCGCGGAAATCCGGTCTTTCCGCAGGCCCGAGCCGTACAAGGGCAAGGGCATCAAGTACGCCACCGAGACCATCCGCCGCAAGGAAGGCAAGAAGAAGTAGCCATGGCCACGGACAAGTCAAAAGCGCTGTTTGGGCGTCGCCAGAGGCGGTTGCGCCTGCGCATTCGCCGCAAGTCGGGCGGTCGGCCGCGTCTTTCGGTCTTCCGTTCCTCCAAGCATATCTACGCCCAGATCATCGACGATGCGAAGGGCGGCACGGTGGTTGCGGCTTCCACTCTCGATGCCGATATAAAGGGCAAGCTCAAGACCGGTGCCGACGCCGCTGCGGCGAAGGAGGTCGGCCTGCTGCTCGCCAGCCGTGCGCTGAAGGCGGGACTGAAGCAGGTCGTGTTTGACCGCGGCGGGTACATGTATCACGGGCGCGTCAAGGCGCTCGCGGACGGCGCGCGCGAAGGCGGCCTGTCATTCTGATCGAAGTGTTCGGATAAAGGCGCAAGGGAATTATCGTAATGGCACGTGCACAAGGCGCGGATCGGGGCGGCCGACGGGGCGAAGGCGACCGGGGCGGACGGGATGATCGCGAATCGGAGCTGATTGAAAAGCTCGTCAGCATCAACCGTGTCGCGAAGGTCGTCAAAGGCGGCCGGCGGTTCGGGTTCGCCGCGATCGTTGTCGTCGGCGACGGCAAGGGCCGGGCCGGCTACGGCACCGGCAAGGCTCGCGAGGTGCCGGAGGCGATCCGCAAGGCAACCGAGGCGGCGAAGCGCGGCATGGTGCGCATTCCGCTGCGCGAAGGCCGCACGCTGCACCATGACGGAAACGGGCGGTTCGGCTCGGGTCGAGTCGTGGTTCGTTCGGCGAAGCCCGGTACCGGAATCATCGCCGGTGGCCCGATGCGCGCCGTGTTCGAGTCCCTCGGCCTGCAGGACGTGGTCGCCAAGTCGGTCGGGTCCAGCAATCCGCACAACATGATCAAGGCGACCTTCGACGCCCTGACGTCGATGGTGAGCCCGCGCACCGTGGCCGCCAAGCGCGGCAAGAAAGTCAGCGACCTGTTCGGCCGGCGCGAAGGCGACGCCGCCGTGGCACGGGAGTAGCGTATCATGGCAAATTCAAAGTCGGAGAAGACGCAGCAAGCCGGAAAGACGATCCGCGTCACTCAGATCGGCAGTGCCATTGCACGCCGGTCGGATCAGGGGGCAACGCTGGTTGGGCTCGGGCTCAACAAGCGGCACCGCACCCGCGAACTGGCCGATACCCCGGCCGTCCGCGGTATGATTAGTAAGGTGCGCCATCTCTTGCGCATTGAGGAGGCCGGCTGAGACGGCAACGTCCCCGCTGCCCCAAGGAACAGTCACCATGAAGCTCAATGAAATTCGTGACAATCGCGGTGCCCGCCAGGCGCGAAAGCGCGTCGGGCGCGGTATCGGCTCGGGCCTTGGCAAGACCTCGGGGCGCGGCGGCAAGGGCCAGACCGCGCGCTCGGGCGTTTCGCTGAACGGATTCGAGGGCGGCCAGACCCCGATTTACCGCCGCCTGCCGAAGCGCGGCTTCACCAACCAGTTCGCGCGCGAGTTCCAGGAGATCAACCTGGACCGTTTGCAGCGCGCGGTCGACGAGAAGAAGATCGCGACCGACGGAACGGTCACGGCCGAGCTGCTGGTCGAGAGCGGCGTGATCCGCCGCGCAATGGACGGCATCAGGCTGCTGGGCGAGGGTAAGGACAAGTTCAAAGCCAAGCTGACCATCGAAGTGGCCGGCGCGTCCAAGTCGGCGGTGGAAGCGGTCGAGAAGGCCGGCGGCAAGGTCGTCGTGCTTTCGGCAATTCGCGAGTCGGTTCTGAAGGCGAGCGCCTCGCGCAAGGAGCGCCGCGCTAAAAAGCTGGAAAAGAGCGCCAAGCCGGCTGCGAAGCCCGCCGCCTGACAACACTGAAGGTCGGAGGCTGACCCCCTATGGCATCTGCGGCCGAGCAACTCGCTTCTTCACTGAATTTCGGCGCCTTCAGCAAGGCGACCGAGCTGAAAAAGCGTATCTGGTTCACGCTCGGAGCGCTGGTCATCTACCGGCTCGGCACATACATCCCGATCCCCGGTATCGACCCCGGAGTGCTGGCCGAGCTGTTCCGGCAGCAGCAGGGCGGCATCCTCGGCATGTTCGACATGTTCTCGGGCGGCGCGCTCGGGCGTATGACGATCTTCGCCCTCAACATCATGCCGTACATCTCCGCGGCCATCATCATCCAGCTGATGAGTGCGGTTTCGCCGACGCTTGAGGCGCTCAAGAAGGAAGGCGAGACGGGCCGGAAGAAACTGAACCAGTACACGCGCTACCTGACGGTCCTTCTCGCGCTTTTCCAGTCTTTCGGGATCGCGGTCGGGCTGGAAGGGATGCGCGGCACCAGCGGTGCCGCCGTGCTCGATCCGGGCCTGTTCTTCCGTCTCACCACCGTCATCACCCTGACGGGGGGAACGGTCTTCCTGATGTGGCTTGGCGAGCAGATCACCGCGCGCGGTGTCGGCAACGGCATCTCGCTGATCATCTTTGCCGGCATCGTGGCGAACCTGCCGAGCGCCCTGGCGGCGACGCTGGAACTCGGCCGGACCGGCGCGCTGTCGACGATCTTCATCATCGTGCTGCTGGTCGGCGCAGTGGCTGTCGTAACCGGCATCGTCTTCGTCGAACGCGCCCAGCGGCGCATCATCGTCCAGTATCCGAAGCGCCAGGTCGGTAACAAGATGTTCGGCGGCGAGGCGTCGCATCTGCCGCTCAAGCTCAATACCGCCGGCGTGATCCCGCCGATTTTCGCGAGCTCGCTGCTGCTGCTGCCGCTCACCTTCGCCAATTTCGCGAGCGACAGCGGTCCGCAATGGCTGCAGGAGATCACGGCCCGGCTGGCGCACGGTCAGCCGCTATACATGATCCTGTATGTGGCGCTGATCGTCTTCTTCGCCTTCTTCTATACGGCCGTCGTCTTCAATCCGGCCGAGACCGCGGACAATCTCAAGAAATACGGCGGCTTCATCCCGGGCATCCGCCCCGGCAAGAACACCGCCGACTACCTCGATCATGTGCTGACGCGCCTGACCGTGCTGGGTGCCATCTATCTCGCGATCGTTTGCATCATTCCCGAATGGCTGATCTCGCACTGGTCGGTACCGTTCTATTTCGGCGGCACGTCGCTTCTCATCGTCGTCAGCGTGACCATGGATACCGTGGCGCAGATCCATTCCCACCTGCTTGCGCACCAGTATGAAGGCCTGATCAAGAAGGCCAAGCTGCGCGGCCGCCGCGGTTGAGACAACAGGAACGCGGATGAATATCGTATTGCTTGGCCCGCCGGGCGCGGGAAAGGGGACCCAGGCACGTCGGCTGCAGGACGCCTACGGGCTGGTCCAGCTCTCGACCGGCGACATGCTGCGCGCTGCGGTCGCCGCCGGTACCCCGCTGGGGCAGAAAGCAAAGAAGATCATGGAGGCTGGGCAGCTTGTTCCGGACGATCTGATCGTTGGCATGATCGCAGAGCGGATCACCCAGCCCGACTGCAGGAACGGCTTCATCCTCGACGGTTTTCCGCGGACGGTGCCCCAGGCCGAGGCACTGGACGAAATGCTGGCCGAGCGCCGGCAGAAGCTTGACCATGTCATCGAGATGAAGGTGGACGACGCGGCGCTGATCGACCGGGTTTCCGGGCGCTTTTCGTGCACCAAGTGCGGGGCGGGGTATCACGACCGCCACAAGCCGACGAAAAAGCCGGGCGTTTGCGATGTCTGCGGCGCGACCCAGTTCACGCGCCGGGCCGACGACAACGCCGAGACGATGGCGGCCAGGCTGGCCACTTACCATGCCCAGACGGCCCCGATCCTGCCCTATTACCGGGCCAAAGGGGTGTTGAAGACAGTCGACGGCATGGCCCCGATCGAGGCCGTTGGCGAGGCCATTGCCCGCGTTCTGGGGCCGGCCGAAAAGCGGACCGGGTCAAAGGCTTAGCTGCGCGAGGTTGGCTGCTAACGGGATGTTAAGTTTGGTTGACTCGACGATGATTAGACCTATAATCGCGGCCCACTCGGTGGTACCGGAGCCACGGCGGGGCGCCCCGGTATTTCTGCATGCATTTTTGGTCCCGGACCCTAAGGTCTGACGGATATTCAACGCTGAGGAGAGAAACTCGTGGCGCGTATCGCTGGCGTCAACATTCCTACCAACAAGCGCGTCGTGATCGCGCTGCGCTACATCTACGGGATCGGCGCAACCAAGGCGCGCGAAATCTGCGGCAAGGTCGGCATCCCGGATGCGAAGCGGGTGAACCAGCTCTCGGATGACGAGGTGCTGCGCATCCGCGAAGTGATCGACCGTGACTACGAGGTCGAGGGCGATCTGCGGCGTTCGACCGCGATGAATATCAAGCGCCTGATGGACCTGGGCACCTATCGTGGCCTGCGCCACCGCAAGGGGCTGCCGGTGCACGGTCAGCGCACCCATACGAACGCCCGCACCCGCAAGGGCAAGGCCCGGCCGGTCGCCGGCAAGAAGCTCGCGACGAGAAAGTAAGGACAGAATCAGCATGGCGAAACCGCAAGCAGCCGCCGGCACGACCGCTCGTCCGCGCCGTCGTGAGCGCAAGAACATCACGTCAGGTGTGGCGCACGTGAATGCGACCTTCAACAACACGATGGTCACGATCACCGACGCGCAGGGCAACACGATATCGTGGTCGTCCTCGGGCACCCAGGGCTTCAAGGGCTCGCGCAAATCGACGCCGTACGCGGCGCAGATGGCCGCCGAGGACGCCGGGCGCAAGGCGATGGAGCACGGCGTGCGGACGCTGGAAGTCGAAGTCAAGGGGCCGGGCGCCGGCCGCGAGTCGGCGCTGCGCGCGTTGCAGGCCGTCGGTTTCGTGATCACGTCGATTCGCGACGTGACGCCGATCCCGCACAACGGTTGCCGCCCGCCGAAGCGCCGGCGCGTTTGATCGATCAGGCTGCCGATCCACGGCGGCCCACATGAGGCGCACGGCGTGACAACGCGCCGTGCGATGTGATGAAAAGTGAGACCTGTCATTCAGAAGAATTGGAAGGAACTGATCAAGCCCGGCAAGCTCGATGTCGAGCCGGGCGATGATCCGAAGCGCGAGGCGACAATCGTCGCCGAGCCGCTTGAGCGTGGCTTCGGCCTGACGCTCGGCAATGCGCTGCGGCGCGTCCTGCTCTCGTCGCTGCAGGGGGCTGCCATCACGTCGATCAAGATCGACGGCGTGTTGCACGAGTTCTCGTCTATTCCCGGCGTGCGCGAGGACGTTACCGATATCGTTCTCAACGTCAAAGCGATCGCGCTGCGCATGCACGGCGAAGGCCCGAAGCGTATTTATCTGCGGGCGACCGGCCCTGGCGAGGTCACGGCCGGGCAGATCGAGGCGGGGCATGACATCGAGGTCATGAATCCCGAGCTCGTCATCTGCACGCTCGACGACGGCGCCAAGTTGACGATGGAAATGACGGTCGAGACCGGCAAGGGCTACGTGCCCGGGACGACCAACCGTCCGGCCGACGCGCCGATCGGCTTGATCCCCGTCGATGCCCTCTTCAGCCCGGTCAAGAAGGTCGCGTACAAGGTCGAGAACACTCGCGTCGGCCAGGTCACGGACTATGACAAGCTGTCGATGCGCGTCGAGACCAACGGGGCCGTGACGCCCGAGGATGCAGTTGCCCTGGCGGCCCGAATCCTCCAGGACCAGCTCCAGCTCTTCATCAATTTCGAGGAGCCGGCGCAGGAGAAGCCGGAGGAACTGGCGAGCGAGCTGCCGTTCAACAAGAACCTGCTCATGAAGGTCGACGAGCTCGAGCTGTCGGTCCGATCGGCCAACTGCCTCAAGAACGACAACATCATCTATATCGGCGACCTCGTGCAGAAGACCGAGGCCGAGATGCTGCGGACGCCGAATTTCGGCCGCAAGTCGCTCAACGAGATCAAGGAGGTCCTGTCCCAGATGGGCCTTCATCTGGGCATGAAGATCCCGAACTGGCCGCCCGAGAACATCGAGGAGCTGGCCAAGAAGCTCGAAGAGCCCTACTGAGCGGCCGGGAACCAAGGAGTAGACTGATATGCGTCACGGAGTAGCGGGCCGCAAACTGGGCCGGACCAGCAGCCACCGCAAGGCGACCTTCGCCAATATGGCGGTTGCCTTGATCCAGCATGAGCAGATCCGCACCACGCTCCCGAAGGCGAAGGAGCTGCGGCCCTTCGTCGAGAAGCTGATCACGCTCGGCAAGCGCGGGGGCCTCCATGCGCGCCGCCAGGCGCTGTCGGTTCTGCGCGATACCGAAGTGGCCGCCAAATTGTTCGGGCCGCTGGCCGAGCGCTACAAGACACGCAATGGCGGCTACACCCGTGTGCTCCGCGCTGGCGTCCGCTATGGCGATGCAGCCGACATGGCGGTGATCGAGCTGGTCGATCGCGATCCTGCCGCCAGGGGTGCTGCCGACAAGGCGCGCCACGAGGCCGAGCAGGCGCAGAAGGCCGAGGCGGAGGCCGTAGCGAACGCCTGAAGCGCGCGGCGCGCCGGGACGGAACTGGCTCGGGGGCGGTCTTCCAAGGCGAAGGCCGCCCCCGATTGCTGTCCGGCATGCCGTCCGCGTGCCGGAGCGCCGGACTGACGCAGGTTTGCTTTCCGGATCGCGATGCTAAACTGCGCCTCCCTACCGGCAATTCGGATCGTTTCGCTGTGACAACGCGCCTCTGCGTCCATGCTGTCTGGATCTTCCTGGCCGCATTCTGCCTGGCCTCGTCGATGGCGCACGCGCAGGCGCGAGTCGTTCCGCAGACAAAGGCAGAAATCGAGTTTTCATACGCGCCGCTGGTCAAGCGTGCCGCGCCCGCGGTCGTCAATATCTACACCCGTCGAACGGTCCGTGCGCTGCCGTCGCCCCTGCTCAACGATCCATTCTTTCGCCGCTTCTTTGGCGACCAGATGCCCGGCATGGAGCGGGAGCAGAACTCGCTCGGCTCAGGGGTGATCGTCGATCCCAAGGGGATCATCGTCACCAACAATCACGTCATCAGGGGTGCCGACGAGATCATCGTCGTGCTGGCCGACCGGCGAGAGTTCGAGGCGACCGTGCTGCGGGCCGACGAGCGCACCGATCTCGCCGTGCTGCGGATCGATGCCGGCGCCGAGAAGCTCCCCACGCTCGAATTCAGGGATTCCGACGATCTGGAGGTCGGCGACCTCGTTCTCGCCATCGGCAATCCGTTCGGCGTCGGCCAGACGGTAACGAGCGGCATCGTCTCGGCGGTGGCGCGGACCACGGTCGGAATCGCCGATTTCCGCTCCTTCATCCAGACCGACGCGGCCATCAATCCCGGCAATTCCGGCGGCGCGCTCGTGTCGATGGACGGGCGCCTGGTTGGCATCAACACGGCGATCTTCTCGCGCGATGGCGGCGGGTCCATCGGCATCGGCTTCGCCGTGCCGTCGAACATGGTCAGAACGGTGATCGCTGGCGTCACTTCGGGGGCGAAGCTCGTGCGCCCGTGGTTCGGCGCATCAGGGGAGACCGTTTCGGCGGAGATCGCTTCGTCGCTGGGCATGCCGCGGCCGATCGGTGCCATCCTCGAGGACATCTATCCGGGCGGACCGGCCGATCGCGCAGGTTTGCGCCGCGGCGACGTCGTGACCCGCTTCGAGGGACGTGAGGTCAGCGACGCTCAGGCATTGCGTTTCCGCATCGCTACGCAGAAAGTCGGATCGAGCGTTCGTCTCGGCGTGTGGCGCGACGGAGACGAGCGCGCCGTGCCGGTGACGCTGATCGCACCGCCCGAGACGCCGCCGCGCGATACAACCCTGTTGCGGGGCAATCAGCCGTTGGCCGGCGCCACCGTTGCCAACCTGTCGCCGGCGCTGGCCGATGAACTCGGTCTCGATACGATTCCGCGCGGTGTCATCATTCTCAATGTACGGCGCGGCAGCCCGGTGCAGCGAATCCGTCTGGTCCCCGGCGACATGATCCTGCGGATCAACGATACGGAGATTCGCGCGGTCGACGATCTGCGCCGCCTAGTCGCGAACTCGCGGCTGCCCTGGCGGCTCCAGGTGCGGCGCGGCGACCGGGTCTTCCTGCTGACGGTGTCGGGATGAGCCGGAAACCGGTTCGCGGCGACGCAAGCGCGCCTGGACTGTTCCAGGGGGCGGCGCCCCGTCCTCTGGCCGACCGGCTGCGGCCGCGGCGGCTCGACGAGGTGGTGGGCCAGGATCATCTCCTGAAGGGCGAGGGGCCGCTCGCGCGCATGGTCGCGTCGCGTCGCCTCGCCTCGATCATTCTGTGGGGTCCGCCGGGCTGCGGCAAGACCACCATCGCACGGCTTCTCGCCGAGACCGTCGACCTCGAGTTCGTGCCGCTGTCCGCCGTGTTCTCCGGCGTCGCCGATCTGCGCAGGGTGTTCGCGGAAGCCGCGTCCCGGCGCGAGGCCGGACGCGGCACGCTGCTGTTCATCGACGAGATTCACCGGTTCAACCGGTCGCAGCAGGACGGATTTCTGCCATATGTAGAGAACGGCACCGTCACCCTGATCGGCGCCACGACCGAGAACCCGTCCTTCGAACTCAATGCGGCGCTCCTCTCGCGCTGCCAGGTCCTGGTGCTGAAGCGCCTGAGCGAAGGCGACCTCGACGCGCTGGTGCAGCGGGCGGAGACGATCATGGAGCGCAAGCTGCCGCTGGAGCCTGAAGCGCGCACGGCGCTGATCGCGATGGCCGACGGCGACGGCCGCTACCTCTTCAACCTGGCCGAGGAGCTGTTCGCCTTCGCCTCGGACCGGCCGCTCGACACCGCGGCGCTCGCGCGGATCGTGCAGCGGCGGGCTCCGCTCTACGACAAGGCCCAGGAAGGTCACTACAATCTGATCAGCGCCCTGCACAAATCGCTGCGCGGCTCCGACACCGATGCGGCGTTGTACTGGCTCGCGCGCATGCTGGCGGGTGGCGAGGATCCGCTTTATATCGCGCGCCGGCTCGTCCGCTTCGCGGTCGAGGATATCGGGCTGGCCGATCCCAATGCCCTGGTGCAGACGATCGCCGCGAAGGACGCCTATGACTTCCTCGGCTCGCCGGAAGGCGAGCTGGCGCTGGCGCAGGCGGTCATTTATCTCGGCACCGCACCGAAATCCAACGCAGCCTACCGTGCCTTCGGGTCGGCGAAGCGGGCCGCCGGGGAAACGGGTTCACTGATGCCGCCGATGCACATCCTGAATGCGCCGACGCGCCTCATGAAGGATATCGGCTACGGCAAAGGATACGAATACGACCACGACGCGCCCGAGGGCTTCTCGGGGCAGAACTATTTCCCGGAAGGCATGGCGAGGCGCGAGTTCTACCGGCCGGTAGAACGCGGTTTCGAGCGCGAGATCGTGAAGCGGCTGGAATACTGGCGGAAGCTTCGGATTCAACGCGAATCGGGCGGATCGGGGGACTCATGACGGCGCTCCTGTCTGTTGCTTTGGGCGGCGCGATGGGCTCCGCCGCGCGATACCTGGTGGTGGTGCAGTTGAGCCGGTGGCTGGGTGCCGGGTTTCCGTGGGGAACCTTGGCCGTCAATGTGCTGGGCGGGCTGCTGATCGGCGTGCTGGCCGAGGCAATGGCGCTGAAATGGCAGGCTGCCCCCGAGACGCGGGCCTTTCTGATCACGGGAGTGCTCGGCGGATTCACGACGTTCTCGGCCTTTTCGCTCGAGGTTGTGGCGCTCGCCGAGCGCGGCACGGGCGGCTGGGCGCTTGTCTACGTCGTGGCCTCGGTGGCGCTCTCGGTCGGCGCGGTCGCCGCCGGACTGATGCTGGTGCGCTGGTTCGGTGGATGATGGTCCGCAACATGACCATCGCCACGGACGAGGCCGACCTGCGACTGGACCGCTGGTTCCGCCGCCATTTTCCCGGAATTCGGCAGGGTCGGCTCGAAAAGTTGCTGCGCACCGGCCAGATCCGCGTCGATGGCAAGCGGGCCCGGTCGGGACTCCGTCTCGCGCCCGGCCAAATCGTGCGCATCCCCCCGGGTGTCGAGGCGGCGGAGCCGTCACGGGACGAGCGACCGTCGGTGCGCGAGGCCGACGCGCAGTTCGTGCAATCCCTCGTCATCCATCGCGATGCCGACGTGATCGCCATCAACAAGCCGCCCGGCCTGGCCGTGCAGGGCGGTACCGGAACGACGCGCCATCTCGACGCCATGCTCGACGCGCTGCGATTTGATAGCGACGAGCGACCGCGCCTGGTTCACCGGCTCGATCGCGACACGTCGGGGGTGATGCTGCTCGCCCGCAGCGCGCGCGCCGCGGCGCGACTGGGCGAGGCGTTCCGCCACAAATCGGCGCGCAAGATCTATTGGGCGGTGGTCGTAGGCGTCCCGAAGCTGGCGCAGGGCAGGATCGACATGGCGCTCGCCAAAGGAGTCGGGCCCGCCGGCGAGCGCATGGCGGCGGACGAGGAGGGCAAGCGCGCGATCACGCTCTACACGACGATCGAGCGTGTCGGCAACCGCGCGGCGTGGCTTGCGCTGATGCCGCTGACCGGACGTACGCACCAGCTTCGCGTCCACTGCGCTGAAGCACTGGGGACGCCAGTGCTCGGCGACCTGAAATATGGCGGGGAGACGGCGAAGCTGCCGGGCGAAGGAATTGCGCAGCAGCTCCATCTCCATGCCCGAACACTGGTCCTGCCGCATCCTGCCGGCGGCATGCTCGAGCTGAGCGCGCCGCTGCCGGCCCATATGCGCGCAACCTGGGCATTCTTCGGCTTTGATCCCGAGGCGGAAATCGACCCGTTCCCCGCGACCTGATGGGGCGGCCTTACCCCGTGGGTGTTGCATTCGAGCGCCAGACGAACAAGACTCGACCATAATGCAATCCAGCACGCGCCTGCGCCTCGCCGTGTTCGACTGCGACGGCACGCTTGTCGACAGCCAGCATGCCATTGTCACGTGCATGGCGGCGGCCTATGCCGCCGAAGGGCTGCTGGCGCCCACGCCCGATGCCGTGCGAAGGGTCATCGGCCTGCCGCTCCTCGAGTGCATGGCCCGTCTATCGCCCGATCATCCGGAGGCACGGCACGCACGGCTTACCGAAGCATACAGGGAGGCATTCTTCGCGTTGCGCCGGCGTGCCGATCATCACGAACCCCTGTTCGAAGGGGCATTGGCCGCCCTGGAGCGCCTCGAAGACGCCGGCTTTCTGCTCGGGATCGCCACCGGCAAGGCTCGCCGTGGCTTGGTCGCAGTATTGGAACGGCACGGTCTCGGCAATCGTTTCGTCACGCTCCAGACCGCGGACATGCCTCCGGGAAAGCCGCATCCGGCGATGCTTCATCGCGCCATCGCCGAGACCGGCGTCCAGGCGGAAGATGCGGTCATGATCGGGGATACCAGCTTCGACATGCAGATGGCACGCAATGCCGGCATACGGTCGATCGGTGTCGCGTGGGGGTATCATCCGGTCGAAGAGCTGCTTGCCGCCGGCGCGGATGCGATCGTAACGAGGTTCGGTGACCTGCCCGATATTCTGCTATCGCAAGACAGGAGCGCCGCATGCGCTTGAGGACAATCGCCGTCATTGCAACAGTCGTGGTCGTGGCTCTGGTCGTCACGGCCGTTGCGATCGTCTCGACCATGGATTTCAACCAGTATCGCGGCGTCATCGCGGCTCAGGTCAAGCAGGCGACCGGGCGCGACCTTGCGATCAAGGGCGACCTCAAATTCGAGATCGGCCTGTCGCCCGCCGTCGCGGTCAATGACGTCACTTTCGCCAATGCGCCATGGGGCTCGCGGCCCAACATGGCCGAGATCCGACGCTTCGAGGCCAAAGTCGAGTTGCTGCCGCTGGTCTTCGGCAATATCAATATCAAGCGCATCGTGTTGAACGATGCCGATATCCTGCTGGAAACCGACGAGCAGGGGCGCGGCAACTGGGAATTCGTCGAGGCCACCGCGGAGGAGACGGCCGCACCGGGGCCTGAGGAGCCGAAGGCCGAGGGCGCGCCGAAACTGCCCGCGATCAGCGAAGTCGATATCCGCAACGCGCGCGTCGCCTATCGCGACGGGAAGACCGGACAGACGACGACATTGGCCGTGCAGGAAGCGAGCCTGGGAGCCGACAGTCCGACCGATCCCTTGCGGCTCAACATTGAAGGCGTGTTCAACGACATCGCCTTCCAGGTCGGCGGCCAGGTCGGCTCGATCCAGGCGATGTCGCGCTCGGGCACGCCGTTTCCGGTCAGTGTCAGTGGGCGTCTTGCCGATTCGGCGACGTTCAGGATCGACGGCGTGATTCGCGAGCCCCTCGCGGCAAAAGGCTATGAGCTCGCCGTCGCGGCGGAAGGCGAAGAGGTCGCGCGTGTCGCGCGCATCGCCGGCGTGCAGATGACGGGAGTCGGTCCGTTCCGGCTCGAGGCCAAGCTCACGGATGCGGCCCCGGGCGGCAATCCGTCCCTGCCATCCTTCAAGGCGGAGCTGGGCAAACCTGACCTTGCTCTGGTCAAGGCGGAAGGCGCGGTTGGGGACCCGATCGGCCAGAAAGGGATCGACATCAACGCCAGCGTCGAAGGACGCGAGATCGGCGCCTTCTCCGGCTTCGGCGTGCCGGGGCTCGCCGCGCCACTTCCGCCGATTCCGGCCCTCGGGGCGTTCCGCGCATCGATTCAGGTGACTAACGGGCCGGGCGACCGGCCATCCGTGCCGAAGCTCAGTGCCGAACTCGGAACGCCCGACCTGATCAGGATCACGGTCGATGGTGCGATCCAGGACCCGCTCGAACGCAAGGGCGTGAGCCTCACCATCACCGGAGAGGCGCGCGATCTGCGTGCCGTGGCGGACAAGGCAGGGGTCGACTCGCCGCTCTCCGGGCCTTTGACGTTGGCGGGCAAGATTGCCGACACCGCACCGAACCGCTATGCGCTGAGCGACTTCGATCTCAAGGCCGGCAACAGCGATCTGCGCGGCGAGGCGACGCTTGCGATGGGCGGCTCCAAGCCAGTGGTAAATGCGAAATTCGCGTCGACCCAGGTTGATCTTGCGGCCTTTACCGCACCACCGGGAAAGCACGCCCCGGGTGCGCCGGGGAAGCCCGGCGAGCCCGGACAGCCTGCTCTCGAGGGCGGGCGGGTCTTCAGCGATGATCCGCTTCCCTTCGATCTTCTCAACGCCTCCGACGGCGAAGTGCGCTATCGCGCCGAGAAGGTGCTCGCCAAGGGCACGGCGATGGGCGATCTCACCGTCAACGCGAACTGGCGCAACGGCGAGTTCCATCTGCGGCCGCTGACAGGCGAATTGAGCGGCGGCAAGATCAACGTCGAACTCAGCGCCAATGCGCGCGGGCAGAGCGTGAGCGGCAAGATCGACATCAAGGACCTCCAGCTCGGCGACCTGCTCGAGAAGACCGGCACGAGCGACCTGCTCAGGCGTGGCAAGACCGACCTGACGGTGGAATTCCGCGGAGCGGGGCGCTCGTTGCGTGCCGTAATGGCAGGGCTCAAGGGGTATTCGACTTTGCATGTCGACGAGGGCGCCATCCAGAGCAAGTTCGTCGATCTGCTCGGAGCGGACGTCGTCCGCGTCCTTTCGCCGCTGCAGGACAGCGGGCCGCAGACGTCGCTGCGGTGCGTCGTCAATCGCTTCGACATAAAGGGCGGCATCGCGACGCCGAAGGTGCTGTTTATCGAGACGGGAAAGATCACGGTTGCCGGCGAGGGGAACATAAATCTCGGGACCGAGCAGATCGCGCTCGTGCTCACGCCGCGACCGAAGGAGGCGTCGCTCATGAGCCTGGCGATCCCGATCCGCGTCGGCGGGACATTGGCCAAGCCGAGTTTCAGTCCTGATACCGGTGCCGCCCTGCGCGGTGCCGCCGGAGCCGCGGCCGGCGCTCTCGTTCTGGGGCCGGCCGGGGTGCTGGTCCCGTTCCTGAGCAGCGGCCAGGGCGGCGACGATCTCTGCGCTCAGGCGCTGGCGCAGGCGGGACTTCGTGAGGCGGCGCCCGCGCCGTCCGGCCAGCAGCCGTCGCAGGGTCAGCAGCAACAGCAGCAACAACAGCAGCAGCAGCCGGCCAACCCGCTCGAGGATCTCGGTCGCGGCCTGCGGGGAATTCTGAAGCGGTGACGGGAGAACAAGGCGAAGCCAAAGGCCGCACGTTCAGGGCCACCACTGCTGCAGCACAGGGGGGCTTCGGCGTCCTGCTGGACGCCAAGCCGCTGCGAACGCCGGGGGGGCGGCCGGTCGTCGTTCCGTCGCGTCCGCTTGCGGAGGCGATCGCAGCCGAGTGGGATGGCCAGGGGAAGAAACCCGATCTGAGCCGGTTGCCGCTCACGCGCATCGTCGCAACGGCGATCGACCGCATCCCCGCCTGCCGCGATGATGTGCTCGAGGAACTCGCCGGCTATGCCGAAACCGAGCTCGTCTGTCATTGGGCCTGCGATCCGCCGGCCCTCGTGGCGCGCCAGATAGGGGCATGGCAGCCCTTGCTCGACTGGCTGGCCCAGCGCTTCGATGCGCCGCTCGCGACGACAATAGGCGTGTTACCGTGTGCGCAGTCGGACACGAGCCTCGGCGCCTTGCGGCGGGCACTGGCTACGCTCGACGACCTCCGCCTCGCGGGTCTCTCGGCGGCCGTTGCCGCGGCCGGGTCCCTGGTCATCGGTCTGGCGCTCACCGAGAAGCGCCTCGATGCGGAGCAGGCTTTCGATGCCGCGGAGCTCGATGCGACCTATCAGATCGAGCAGTGGGGCGAAGACGAGATCGCGCGCCGCCGCCGCGCCGAAGTGCGCGCCGATCTCGATGCCGCGGAACGGTTCCTGCGTCTCCTTGCACAGGGCTGATTCGCGATTTTCCGCGCATTCGGTCGGAGAGCCGATGACGCGGCGCGAGGTCGCTCCTGTTGACCCTCAATCCGCGCCCGTGACAGGCACCTTGTCGGCAATCAAGAGTTGCCGCAATGTGGAACATTGGCGTGCCCGCCCGGCGGGCGGCTGCGGCGGCGCACTGGCGCCGAGCCCGCCGACGGTGCTATCAGCAGGACGCGTATAAGCGACGGCCAGGATCTGAAATGCAGGAAATTCTGCGGCAGCTTGAGGAGAAGCGTGCGGCGGCTCGGGCAGGCGGGGGCGCGAAGCGGATCGAGGCGCAGCACGCCAAGGGCAAGCTGACGGCGCGCGAACGGCTGGAAGTGCTGCTCGACGAGGGGTCGTTCGAGGAATGGGACATGTTCGTCGAGCACCGCTCGAGCGAATTCGGCATGGCCGAGCAGAAGATCCCCGGCGATGGCGTCGTCACCGGCTGGGGCACGATCAACGGCCGGCTGGTGTTCGTCTTCAGCCAGGATTTCACGGTGTTCGGCGGCTCGCTGTCCGAGGCGCATGCCGAGAAGATCTGCAAGATCATGGACCAGGCGATGAAGGTCGGCGCCCCCGTGATCGGCCTCAACGACTCGGGCGGCGCGCGCATCCAGGAAGGTGTCGCCTCGCTCGGCGGTTATGCCGACGTCTTCCAGCGCAATGTACTCGCCTCCGGCGTCATTCCGCAGATCTCCGTCATCATGGGGCCGTGTGCCGGCGGTGCGGTCTACTCGCCGGCGATGACCGATTACATCTTCATGGTCAAGGACTCGTCCTACATGTTCGTGACCGGTCCCGATGTGGTGAAGACGGTGACCCACGAGACCGTCACCCACGAGGAGCTCGGCGGTGCCGTCACCCATGCGACGCGTTCGGGCGTTGCCGATCTCGCCTTCGAGAACGAGTTCGAGGCGCTCGTGCAGACCCGGCGTTTCGTCGACTTCCTGCCGGCTTCGAATCGCGAGAAGCCGCCGGTCCGCCCGACAGCCGACAGCCCGGACCGGGTCGAGCCGTCGCTCGACACGCTGGTGCCGGCCAGTCCCAACAAGCCTTACGACATCAAGGAGCTGATCGCCAAGGTCGTGGACGACGGCGACTTCTTCGAGATTCAGCCAGATTACGCGAAGAACATCATTGTCGGGCTCGGTCGGATCGAAGGGGCGACGGTCGGCTTCGTCGCCAACCAGCCGATGGTGCTGGCCGGCTGCCTCGATATCGATTCGGCCCGGAAGGGTGCCCGCTTCGTGCGGTTCTGCGACTGCTTCAATATCCCGATCGTCACCTTCGTCGACGTGCCGGGCTTCCTGCCCGGCACGGCGCAGGAGTATGGCGGCATCATCAAGCACGGTGCCAAGCTGCTGTTCGCTTATGCCGAGGCGACGGTGCCGAAGGTGACGGTGATCACGCGCAAGGCCTACGGCGGCGCCTATGACGTCATGGCCTCCAAGCATCTGCGCGGCGACGTCAACTACGCCTGGCCGACCGCTGAGATCGCGGTGATGGGACCGAAAGGGGCGGTAGAGATCATCTTCCGCGGCGACATCGGCGACACGAAGAAGATCGAGGCGCGGACCGAAGAGTACCGCAAGAAGTTCGCCAATCCGTTCGTCGCCGCCTCGCGCGGCTTCCTCGATGACGTGATCATGCCGCGCTCGACGCGCCGGCGCGTTGCCCGCTCGCTCGCCATGCTGCGCGACAAGAAGCTCGAGAACCCGTGGAAGAAGCACGCGAACATTCCGCTGTAGAATGGGGCGGAGGACGAGCGTGCCCAAGCGTTCGTAATAGGCATCGCGATGCCGCCGCCCGATTCCGCTCATCGCCGCAACCCGCGCCTGCGCGGCTTCATCAACCATCTGGCGATCTGGTTCATCGTCATGATGTTGCTGATCGCCATCAACCTTGCGACCGCAGCCGGGCATCCCTGATTCGTGTGGCCCCTGGTCGGATGGATGGCGCCGCTGGCTGTTCATGCGGCGTATGCGATGCACCTGATCGGCAAGCCGAAAGAGTAGGACCGTGAGCGCCAGGAAGCCCCATACGCAACCCGCGAAGCCAACGAAACATCCGACAGCGGAGCGTGCCGTTCCGTTCCGCAAGATCCTGATCGCCAATCGCGGCGAGATTGCCTGCCGCGTGATCCGCACCTGCAGGCGGCTGGGGATCGCGACCGTCGCGGTGTATTCGGACGCCGATGCCGAGGCGCTGCATGTCCGCGAGGCCGACGAGGCAGTGCGGATCGGGCCGCCGGCCTCGACCGAGAGTTACCTGAAGACCGACGCGATCATCGCCGCATGCCGGCAGACCGGTGCGGAGGCGGTGCATCCGGGCTACGGCTTCCTGTCGGAGAATCCGACATTCGCGGCGGCGCTGGACGATGCCGGCATCGTTTTCATCGGTCCGCCGATGAAGGCGGTCGCGGCGATGGGCGACAAGATCGAGTCGAAGAAGCTGGCGCAGAAGGCCGGCGTCAACATGGTGCCGGGGCATCTTGCCGAGATCGCCGATGCCGAGGAGGCGGTGAAGATCGCCCGCGGCGTCGGCTATCCGGTCATGATCAAGGCTTCGGCCGGCGGCGGCGGCAAGGGCATGCGCACCGCGCGCAACGACGCGGAGACGCGCGACGGATTCCGCTCGGCGCGCAACGAGGCGAAGTCGGCCTTCGGCGACGACCGCGTATTCATCGAGAAGTTCATCGAAGAGCCGCGCCATATCGAGATCCAGGTGCTTGGCGACAGCCACGGCAACGTCATCCATCTCGGCGAGCGCGAATGCTCGATCCAGCGGCGGCACCAGAAGGTGATCGAGGAGGCGCCCAGCCCGTTCCTCGACGCGAAGACCCGCGCGGCGATGGGCGCTCAGGCGGTCGCTCTGGCGCAGGCGGTCGGCTACGCCTCGGCCGGCACGGTTGAGTTCATCGTCGACAGAGACCGCAACTTCTACTTCCTCGAGATGAACACGCGGCTCCAGGTCGAGCATCCGGTGACTGAATGCATAACCGGCCTCGACCTGGTCGAGTGGATGATCCGCATTGCCGCGGGCGAGCGCCTGACGATCGCCCAGAAGGACGTGAAGCTGCAGGGCTGGGCAGTCGAGGTGCGAGTCTATGCCGAGGATCCGGTACGCAATTTCCTGCCGTCGATCGGCCGGCTGACCCGCTACATGTCGCCCGACGGGATGGCGGGGGTGCGCGTCGACACCGGGGTGTACGAGGGCGGCGAGATCTCGATGTACTACGACCCGATGATCGCCAAGCTGATCGGCTTCGGGAAGACCCGCGGCGAGGCGATCGAGCGCTGTGCCGCGGCCCTCGATGCGTACTGCGTGCGCGGCGTCAATCACAACATCGCCTTCCTGTCGGCGATCATGGCGCATCCGCGTTTCCGTGACGGGCGCCTGTCGACCGGCTTCATTGCCGAGGAATTTCCCAAAGGCTTTCACGGCCGCGAGCCGGATGCGGCGCTGCGCGCGCGTCTGGTCGCCGTTGCCGCGGTGGTGCAGCGCCGGCGCGCCGAGGTCGAGGCGAGCGTGTCGGGTCAGTTGCCCGGCCACGAGGTCAGAGTGCCGGGCGCATTCACCGTGCGGCTCGATGACGGCGTCGACGACGTCATGATCGAGCGCAACGCGGTCGGCTATGACCTGTCGTCCGATGCAGGCGCTGTCGCGGTGACGACGGACTGGCGACCCGGCAACCCGGTGTTCCGCGCCACGATCGACGGCGAAAGCGTCGTCGTCCAGGTCGAGGCGCATGGCGCCGCATGGCGGCTGTCGCATGCCGGCTGCCAGGTGCGGGCACAGGTGACCGCCTCGCGGCTCGCCGGGCTGGCGGCGCTGATGCCGGTCAAGCGGCCCCCCGACACCTCGCGGTTCCTGCTGTCTCCGATGCCCGGGCTGTTGAAGGCCATCACCGTCAGGGAGGGGCAGGAGGTCAAGGCTGGCGAGGAGTTGTGCGTGGTCGAGGCGATGAAGATGGAGAACATCCTGCGCGCCGAGCGTGACGGCACCGTGGCCAAGATTCACGCCGGACCAGGCGACAGCCTCGCCGTCGATCAGAAGATTCTGGAGTTCGGCTGAATCCGGCGCTATTCGCATGATTCGGCAGATCGACAGCGGATGCGTCATGCGGACCCTCTCACCACCGGATCCAGGCCTTTGGCAGTCGCGTGCGGAGTGGTTCCTGCGCGCGCACGACATCAATGCCGGACCGCACCCGCTCGATCTGTCGCCTCGTGCGGGCATGCTGCTCGCCGAGCTTGAAGCCTTGTTCTGCGTCGGCGCGTGGGCATCGGTCGTGATCGTCGCCTGGGCACTGGTCGAGGCCGAGCAGCGCACTCTGGCGCGACGAGACGCGGAGCAGCGGCCCGAGCCGGATGTCGACTGGCTGCGCGAGCAGCGCAACGCGTTGGTCCACATAGCGCCGGACCAGGCTGGCGGCGATGTCCCGGACGAAGACGCGCTGGAGCAGATGGCGCAGGGCGCCGTGCGCGTTGCATTCAGGACGCTGTTCGCGGCGGTATGGAAATGAGCGGCGGGACCGCGATCCGTGTCGTGATCTCCGGACGGGTTCAGGGCGTATGGTTCCGTGGCTGGACGGTCGAGACGGCACGGCAGGTGGGAGTGCGCGGCTGGGTGCGCAACCGGCGCGACGGCAAGGTCGAGGCGCTGATTATCGGCGAGCCGGAAGCGGTAGAGGCGATGATTGCCGCCTGCCGCGAGGGGCCGCCGCTGGCGCGCGTCGAGCATATCGAGCAGAGTGCCGCACAGGACGACGGCTCGGCGGGATTCCGTCAGGCGCCGACCGCCTGAGCCGCCTAGAAATCGAAAATATCGTCGAGGAACGACTTGCGCTTCTTGTGGTGCGGTCTGTCGTAATGCGGCTCATCGCGCCGCGGCGCCGATTGCCGGTAGTCCCCGGGTGGCTGCATCGCCATAGTGCCGGCGCGCGCGATGATCTTGTCCAGCTCGCCGCGATCAAGCCAAACACCGCGGCATTTCGGGCAGTAATCCACTTCTATGCCATGGCGCTCGGACATGACCAGGTCAACCTTGTCGATCGGGCACTGCATCGCTCTCTCCTTCGCTCGCGCGGACGATGGGCCCATTACTGCCGGCTGGCCGCCAGAGCGGCCCGGACCCGGAAGCTATAACGGGTCCGGGCAGGCCCGGTTTCGACCCGATCGGCGTCAGCCAGCCGGCGTGGAGGCGCAGGAGCCCGGCGATCCGAACGTCGCGGCGAAGGTCTCGCGGAGCACGGTATCGACTTCCGGCCCGGTTGCTACGATCCCAAGATCGAGCAACGATGTGACGCCGTACTGAGGCGCGGAGATGCCGCACGGGACGATGCCGCCAAACGACGACAGGTCGCAGTCGACGTTCAGCGATACGCCATGGAAGCTGACCCACCGGCGGACCCGCACGCCGATCGCGGCGATCTTGTCCTCCCGCCCGCCGCCGCGGTCGACCCAGATGCCGACCCGGCCGGCCCGGCGCTCGCCCCGGACATTGAAGCGGGCGAGGGCGGCGATCATCCAGTCCTCCAGCCGGCAGACGAAGGCGCGGACGTCGCCTCCCCGTCGCTTGAGATCCAGCATCACGTAGGCCACTCGCTGGCCCGGACCGTGCCAGGTGTACTGACCGCCCCGGCCGGTGGTGTAGACCGGCAGGCCCTTGGGATCGATCAGATCGGCCGGGGCGGCCGACGTCCCCGCGGTATAGAGCGGGGGGTGCTCCAGCAGCCATACGGTCTCGGCGGCGGACCCGGCGCGGATGGCGGCGACCCGTTCCTCCATAAAGGCGATGGCGGCCGGATAGGCGACCGGGGCATCGCTCACCCGCCAGTCCAGAAAGGTCGTTTCAGTCGTCTCCCAACCCATTGCCATGCCCGGTTTTTTCTCGGCTGCGACACGCCGCGCGCTTGCGCGGGCGGTGGGGATTTGGTATTCCCGGCGCGCTCGAAAGGCAAGCCGCAGCAACGGCTTTCCCCAAGCACTGGAACATGCGGTCGTGGCGGAATGGTAGACGCGCTAGCTTGAGGTGCTAGTGGGGGAAACCCCGTGGAAGTTCGACTCTTCTCGACCGCACCAATGCCAAGCAACGGTTGACTATGGGTGGGCGCTGATGCCGCAGGACAATTTGCGCGACATCGCGCTCGAATATCACCGGCACCCGCCGGCCGGTAAGCTGGCGATCGTTGCGACCAAGCCGCTCGCCAACCAGCGCGACCTGGCGCTGGCCTATTCGCCCGGCGTCGCCGCAGCCTGCGAGGCGATCGTCGCCGACCCGGCCGAAGCGTCGTCGGTCACGGCGCGCGCCAATCTCGTCGCAGTCGTCACCAACGGCACGGCGGTGCTCGGCCTCGGCGCGATTGGGCCGCTCGCGGCCAAGCCGGTCATGGAAGGCAAGGCCGTCCTTTTCAAGAAATTCGCCGGAATCGACGTCTTCGACATCGAACTCGCCGAACGCGATGCCGACAAGCTGGTCGAGGTCATTGCCGCACTCGAGCCGACCTTCGGCGGCATCAATCTCGAGGACATCAAGGCGCCCGAATGCTTCGAGATCGAACGCAAATTGCGCGAGCGTCTCAAGATTCCCGTTTTTCACGACGATCAGCACGGCACCGCGATCATCGTTGCCGCCGCGATCCTCAACGCGCTGCGTGTCGTCGGCAAGCCGATCGATCGAGTCAAGCTCGTCACCTCGGGCGCTGGCGCCGCGGCGCTGGCGTGCCTGGACCTGCTTGCAGACCTTGGCCTGAAGCGCGAGAACATCTGGGTCACCGATATCGCCGGTGTGGTCTACAAGGGCCGCAAGGCGGAAATGGATCCGCGCAAGGAGCGCTATGCGCGCGATACCAACGCCCGTACCCTCGGCGACGTGATCGGCGACGCCGACGTCTTTCTCGGCCTCTCCGCGCCGCGTGTGCTCAAGCCCGAGATGGTCGCCAGAATGGCGAAGCAGCCCATCATCCTGGCGCTCGCCAATCCGGTGCCCGAGATCATGCCGGAAGACGCGAAGGCGGTGTGCCCGGATGCCATCATCGCTACCGGCCGCTCCGATTATCCCAATCAGGTCAACAACGTCCTGTGCTTTCCGTTCATCTTCCGCGGGGCGCTCGACGTCGGCGCGACGCAGATCAACGAGGCCATGAAGGTTGCGGCAGTAAAGGCACTGGCCGATCTCGCCATGGCCGAGCCTTCGGACATCGTCGTCGCAGCCTATGGCGGCGAGGCGCCGGCCTTCGGGCCGGAGAACCTGATTCCCAAGCCCTTCGATCCGCGGCTGATGCTCGAGATCGCGCCGGCGGTTGCCAGGGCGGCGATGGAATCCGGCGTGGCGACGCGGCCGATCGCCGATTTCAAGGCCTACCGGCAGCGCCTGAGCCAGTTCGTCTTCCGCTCCGGCCTGGTGATGACGCCGGTCTTCGCCAGGGCCAAGACGGATCCCAGGCGTGTGGTCTATGCCGAAGGCGAGGAGTCCCGCGTCCTGCGCGCGGCCCAGCAGGTCATCGACGAGGGCCTCGCCAAGCCGATCCTGATCGGCCGGGCGGAGGTTATCGAGACGCGGCTGCAGCGCCTCGGCCTGCGGATCAGGCCGGGACGGGATTTCGATCTGGTGAACCCGCAATCCGACCCGCGCTATCCCGAGTACTGGAAGCTCTATCACTCGATCATGGAACGGCGCGGCATGTCGCCCGATTTCGCGAGGACCATCGTGCGCACGCGCAACACGGTGATCGCCGCGCTGATGCTGCGGCGCGGCGAGGCGGATGCGATGCTGTGCGGAACGATCGGGCAGTTCGACCGCCATCTGCGTCACATCGTCAACGTGATCGGCAAAGCGCCCGAGGCGCACGAGGTGGCGGCGCTCAATCTCCTGATCCTCTCCAAGGGCACGTTCTTCATCACGGATACGCATGTCACGTCCGATCCTTCGGCGCAGACGATAGCGGAGATCGCGGTGCTGGCGGCGCGCGAGGTGCGGCGTTTCGGCATCGAGCCCAAGGTAGCGCTGCTGTCGCACTCGAATTTCGGTTCGGCCGACACGATCTCGGCGCAGAAAATGCGCGATGCGCTTGCCCTGATCCAGAGCCGCGCTCCGGATCTCGAGATCGAAGGCGAGATGCACGGCGACGCCGCCGTTTCCGAGGACATTCGCGCGCGCATCTTCCCGAATTCCCGCCTGAAAGGCTCGGCCAATCTTCTCGTCATGCCGACGCTCGACGCCGCGAACATCGCCTTCAACCTCCTCAAGACGCTGGGCGATGGACTTTCCATCGGACCGATGCTGCTCGGCGTGGCGCGACCGGCTCATATCCTGACGCCGTCGGTGACGGTGCGCGGCATCGTCAACATGACGGCTCTTTGCGTGGTGGACGCCCAGGAACAGGCGGCCGCCGGCGCGGGCGGATAGGCGCATGGCCGAGCCCGATTCGGCCCCCGCCGCAACCGAGACCGAGGGTGCGGCCGTCGAGGTCGGGCTCGATCCGGCGCTTGTTTACGGCGTCGTCCAGTCGCTCGACAATGACGATGCCGCGGCCGTGCGCGCCGCGATCGCCGGCATGCATTACGCCGATCTCGCCGACCTGTTCGAGGCGCTGTGGCCCGAGCACCGCGCCAAGCTGGTCGAGGTGCTGCGCCGCAAGTTCCCGGTCGAGATCATCCCGGAGCTGGACGAGGGCGTCCGCGACGAAGTGGCGGGCCGGCTCGGCACCCGCGATCTCGCGGCCGCGATCGTCGATCTCGACAGCGACGACGCGCTCTACCTGATCGAAGGCCTGGAGGAGGGCAAGCGCCGCCAGGTGCTGAACGCCATCCCGGCGGCGCTGCGCCGGCAGATGGAGGAGGCGCTCGCCTTCCCGGAGGAGAGCGCCGGCCGCCTGATGCAGCGCGGGGTCGTCGCGGTGCCGCTGTTCTGGACCGTCGGCCAGTCGATCGACTACATGCGCGAGAGCGAGGATCTGCCGACCGACTTCTACGACATATTCGTCGTCGACCCGAAGCACCGGCCGGTCGGCTGGGTCCCTCTCGACAAGCTGATCCGCTCCAAGCGGGCGATGAAGATCAGCGACATCATGGAGCACGAAATCGAGCCGATTCCGGTCGACATGGACCAGGAAAAGGTCGCCTTCCTGTTCAAGCAGCACGACCTGACCTCGGCGCCGGTCGTCGACAAGGCCGGTCGGCTGATCGGTACGATCACGGTCGACGACGTCGTCGACGTGATCGAGGAGGAGGCCGAGGAGGACATGCTCCGCCTCCATGGTGTCGCGGTTACGAGCATTCACACCTCGCTTCTCGCGACCGTCCGGTCGCGGATCGTCTGGCTTGCCATCAACATCTGCACGGCGTTCATTGCCGCGTCCGTCATCGGCCTGTTCGAGAAGAGCATAGAGAAGGTCGTCGCCCTGGCCGTGCTGATGCCGATCACGGCCTCGATGGGGGGCAATGCGGCAGCGCAGGCGATGACCGTCACCGTGCGTGCGCTCGCGACCCGCGAACTGACCGCGGCGAATGCGCTGCGGATCGTGTCGAAAGAAGTACTGGTTGGCAGCATCAACGGGATGGTCTTCGCAATCATCGCGGGATCCGTCGCGACTCTCTGGTTCGGCGATCCGATGCTCGGGGTGTGCATCGCCGGCGCCATGATCCTGAACCTCACCGTCGCGGGCCTGACGGGGACCGCGATCCCGCTGCTCTCAAACAGATTGAAAATCGACCCGGCGGTGAGCTCCGCGGTGGTCATCACGACCATCACCGACGTCGTCGGCTTCCTGTCCTTCCTCGGTCTTGCGACCCTGCTGATCCTGTAAAGGATTTCCTAACCACATCGCCGCGACACTGGCCTCATCACCCGGAGGCCCCCGTTGCGTCATTTTCGTGCCCTCTGCTGCTCGCTCGTTCTTCTTCTGCCCGCATCGGGCGCCATCGCTGCCCGGATCGATGTCGGCGAGACGCAGATCGCCTTCACGCCGCCGCCGGGCTATTGCGAACTCGACCCGAAGCAGGCACTCGATGCCCGGTTCGTCGAGATCATGGGCGCAGCGATGGGTCCCGAGATCCGCATCCTGGCCGCCTTCGCCGACTGCATACAGCTCTCCGTGTGGCGCAAGGGCCTGGCTTTCCACATACAGGACTACGGCATGCTCACCACCGTGCGCCGCGACGAGACGCACAGCATGAGCGAGCCGCGCGCCGCGGTGGTGCGCTCGCTGGCACAGCAGCTGCGCGCGGCCGCGCCCGACATCGACTTGGAGGCCGACGCCGCAAATCGCCGCAGCGGGGAAAATGGCGAAGTCCGCCTCGGGCGGCTCGAGCGCCTCGGCATCCTTCACGCGGACGACAGCGCCGTCTATTACGGCCTGGTCGCCGAGGTCGTGTCGGGCGACGGGCGTGTCCGCGAGGCCGTCGAGGTCGGCGCTATGACCTTGATCAAAGGCAAGCTGGTGAGCTACCTGCTGTACGGTGCGTTCCGCGGCAAGACCAGCGTCGACCGGATGCTTGGCCTGCAGCGGAGCAACATGGACCGGCTGATCGCGGGCAACTGACGTTCCCGCCCGCCCGCCGGGCGAGGGGTGCGAGGTTTGCGCGAACACAAGGCCAGGCCGCAAGCGGGCGGCCCCACCTTCTCGATCACCGACCTCGCGCGCGAGTTCGACGTCACCACCCGCACCATCCGCTTCTACGAGGACGAGGGGCTGATCCGCCCGGCGCGCAGCGGCCGCACCCGGCTGTTCTCGCACCGCGACCGGGTCCGCCTGAAGCTCATCCTGCGCGGCAAGCGCCTCGGCTTCTCGCTGGGCGAGATCCGCGAGATCATCAACATGTACGACGCGGCGCCTGGCGAGGCGGGCCAGCTGCGGTTCTTCCTGACCAAGATCGCCGAGCGGCGCGCCATGCTGGAGCAGCAGCGCGCCGACATCGCCGATACCCTCGCCGAACTCGCCGAGGTCGAGCGCCGCTGCCTCGCCCAGCTCAGGGCCATGCCCAAGGGGGGCAGGGCGGGAGGGTAGGGGCGCTTCACCGCTTCAGGCGTTTCTGCTGTTTCACCGATTTCGACCGTTCGCGCCGTTTCACCGTTTCGGCGCGATGTGCGGCTGGTCGCCTGCACCTGTCCGCCTTCCCCGTCGCCAGCGTTGGCGAGAGGACGCGGGGAGCCGCCAAGTCTTTGATTCCACAACGCGGCCGACGGGCTGCTTCACCGCTTCACGGCATGCTGCGGTTCGCACCTCCTCTCTTTTCGTCCGCCACGACTTGTCTCCCGCGGCCGGGATCCCGTGGGGCCCGCTGCTGCGGCCGGGCCGGTCCGGTCCTGGAACGGCGCCATGGGGCCTCGGGTCGTGCCCAGAGACGGCGGTCGGGATGGGGCGCTGAAATACGAACGCCCGTGGGCGGGATCGGCCCGGGCGTAGTCTGCCGCCGGGGATTCGATCACAGTGGCGGCGGGGGTTCAATGGGGGCGGGGGTTCAATCCGTGAATTGACGTTTACGTAAACGTAATTTAGCCTGTGCTATTGCGAAGAGGCGCGAGATGGAGAAACCGGTCACCTATCGCGGCACGGTCTATCCGTGGCAATGCGACCATGTCGGACACATGAACGTCATGTGGTATGTCGGCAAATTCGACGAGGGCACGTGGAACTTCCTTGCCTTGCTGGGCTACAGCGGCGCGCGCATGCGGGCCGAGGAGACGGGCTGGGCGGCCGTACAGCAGAACATCAGCTACAAGCGCGAGCTGATGCCCGGCGACACGGTCGTCGTACGGACCGAGCTGCGCGAGGTGCGAGACAAGCTCATCCGCTTCGTCCACGAGATGCAGCACGGCGACAGCGGCGACGTCGCGGCGATCTGCGAGCTGACCGCGGTCCACATGGACCGCAAGGCACGCCGTTCGGCGCCGCTCCCACCCGATGTGATCGCCAGGGCGCAAGCGATGCTGGCGCCTGCCGGACAGGCGTCATAGGGTTGCCGCCAACATGACCGGATTCATCCCGAAGAACCCGGATTTCGAGGCGCGGGTACGCGACAGCTTTGCGCGCCAGGGGGCCATGGCGCTGATCGGCGCCGAGCTGGCGCATGTTTCGCCGGGCGCCGTCGACATCGCCGTGAACTTCAGACCGGAGCTGAGCCAGCAGCACGGCTTCTTCCATGGCGGCATCGTCGGGACCGCGGCGGATTCGGCCGGCGGCTATGCCGCGTTCTCGCTGATGCCGGCGGATTCGTCGGTGCTGACGGTCGAGTACAAGATGAACCTGGTCGCACCGGCCGACGGCGCGCGGCTCGTCGCGAAGGGCAGGGTGATCAAACCCGGCCGCACGCTGACCGTCTGCCATGTCGACGTGTTCGTTGTTCGCGACGGGATCGAGCATCGCTGCGCCGTGCTGCTGCAGACTCTGATGTCGATGGTGGGGCGGAATGATGGGCCGAAGGGGTAGGAGGCACGGCGTCCAGGGTTCATTTACTGTCTCCCGCGGGTCAAGCCCGCGGGCCCATAATGGTCCGGGCCGGATGGCTTGATGACGGCGGAGCGATCGGAGCCGGGCCCTCGGGTCAGGTCCGAGGGCGACAATATTGTGTTGGGAAAGGGGCGCCCTTCGCATTTGGCGGCGGCCGCCTTACAGTGATCCGCCAGGACAGGGAGCAGGAATGTCCGCCAATCAACTTCCCGCGTTCGATTTCGACCTCGGCGAGCAGGCCGAGATGCTGCGCGA
This sequence comes from Alphaproteobacteria bacterium, assembly GCA_041690495.1. Classification (GTDB taxonomy): domain Bacteria; phylum Pseudomonadota; class Alphaproteobacteria; order CACIAM-22H2; family CACIAM-22H2; genus DATAAP01. The sequence continues at coordinate 71,404 of JAWLHE010000009.1, forward strand.
TTCCGTGCGCAGCTTCGCGGACGACGAGATCGCCCCGCGCGCCGCCGATATCGACCGCGACAACGAGTTCCCGATGGATCTGTGGCGCAAGATGGGCGCGCTCGGCATCCTCGGCATCACCGTCGAGGAGGAGTACGGCGGTGCCGCGATGGGCTATCTCGAGCATTGTGTCGCGATGGAGGAGGTCAGCCGCGCCTCGGCCTCGGTCGGGCTGTCCTACGGCGCGCATTCCAATCTGTGCGTCAACCAGATCCGCCGCAACGGCAGCGACGCGCAGAAGCGCAAGTACCTGCCGAAGCTGATCTCGGGCGAGCATGTCGGAGCGCTGGCGATGTCGGAGCCGGGCGCGGGCTCGGACGTGGTCGGCATGAAGCTGCGCGCCGAGAAGAAGGGCGACCGCTACGTCCTCAACGGCAACAAGATGTGGATCACCAACGGCCCCGACGCCGACGTGCTGGTCGTCTATGCCAAGACCGACCCGAATGCCGGCCCGCGCGGCATCACCGCCTTCCTGATCGAGAAGGGCTTCAGGGGATTCTCGACGGCGCAGAAGCTCGACAAGCTCGGCATGCGCGGCTCCAACACCTGCGAGCTGGTGTTCCAGGACTGCGAGGTGCCGGCGGAGAACGTGCTGGGCCAGGTCGGCAAGGGCGTCAACGTGCTGATGAGCGGCCTCGACTACGAGCGCGCCGTGCTCGCGGCCGGGCCCTGCGGCATCATGCAGGCCTGCCTCGACGTGGTCGTGCCGTACGTACATGAACGCCGGCAGTTCGACCAGCCGATCGGCGCCTTCCAGCTCGTGCAGGGCAAGCTTGCCGACATGTACACGACGATGAACGCGTCGAAAGCCTATGTTTATGCCGTGGCGAGGGCGTGCGACCGCGGCAGGACGACGCGCAAGGACGCGGCCGGCGCCATCCTCTACGCCGCCGAGAAGGCGACCCAGGTGGCGCTCGACGCGATCCAGCTGCTCGGCGGCAACGGCTACATCAACGACTATCCGACCGGCCGCCTTTTGCGCGACGCCAAGCTCTACGAGATCGGCGCCGGCACGTCGGAAATCCGCCGCTGGCTGATCGGCCGCGAACTGTTCGAGGAGACCGCGTGATGCGTCTGTTGCTTGCGATCTTCCTGCCGCCGGTCGTGTTCTTCACGATCGGCCGCCCGGTGGCCGGGATAATCAACCTGATCCTGATGCTGACCATCATCGGCTGGATCCCGGCGGCGCTGTGGGCGATCTACGCGCTGTCGCAGTGGAACACCGACAGGAAGATCGAGGAGGCGCGGCGCGGAGGGACGCGGAGCTGATGCGCATGAGTGCGCGCACCACGCCTCCATGCGTCACCTGTGGCCACGCATGACTCAGGAAAGAAAGACGAGAAAGGAAACGAATGCGCCGCCTGATTTCATCCGGTTCGTCCTTCGAGAAGGCCGTCGGCTACTCGCGTGCCGTCGTCGACGGTGACTGGATCTTCGTGTCGGGCACGACCGGGTTCGATTACAAGACGATGACGATCGCCGACGATCCGGTCGCACAGACCCGGCAGGCGTTCAAGAACGTCGAGTCTGCGCTGGCCGAGGCAGGAGCGCCCATGTCCAGCATCGTGCGGGTTCATTACTACGTGCCGCGCGCGGAGGACTGGCCGACCATTGCGCCGGTGCTCGGCGAGGTGATGGGCAGAATCCGGCCCGCCGTGACCGCGCTCGTCTGCGATCTGATCGATCCGCGCATGCGGATCGAGATCGAGGTAACGGCGCTGTGGCGCCAGGCGGCGTGGCAGAGTCCGTCCTGATGCCGACGGTCCTGATCACCGGCGCGGGACGCGGGATCGGCCTGGAGTTCGCGAAGCAGTACGCGGCCGAGGGCTGGACGGTGATCGCGACACTGCGCGACCCCGCCAGGGGCGCCGCGCTCGCGGCGCTCGGCAGGCCCGTCGAGGTCCACATGCTCGATGTCATGGACCGCGCGGGAATGGAGCGACTGGCGGGTGAGCTGCGCGGCCGGGCCATCGACATCCTGATCTGCAATGCGGGCGTCTACGGCGACAAGGCGAAGCAGGAGTTCGGCCGCGTCGACTGGCAGGAATGGGCGCGGGTGCTGCAGACCAACCTGATGGCGCCGCTGGCGATGGCGGAGTGTTTCGTCGAGCATGTTGCGGCGAGCGAGCGCAAGCTGATCGTCATGATGACCAGCCAGATGGCCTCGACCGAGGAGGGCAATGGCGGCGCCTATATCTACCGTTCGAGCAAGGCCGCGCTGAACAACGTCGCGAAGAACCTGTCCGAGGAGCTGAGCGCGCGCGGCATCATCGTGCTCGCCATGGATCCCGGCTGGGTCAAGACCGACATGGGCGGGTCCAGCGCGCCGCTGACGCCGGAGTTCTCGGTGCGCAACATGCGCCGGATCTTCGCCAAGGCCGGGCGGCGGCAGACCGGCCACTATCTCAAATACGACGGGACCTCGCATCCATGGTGAAGGGGGGGACGGGATGACGGAAGCCAGATGGCATATCGCCCAGCTCAATGTCGGCCGCGCCGCGGCGCCGCTCGACAGCCCGCAGCTGGCGGACTTCATGAATGCGCTGGACGAGATCAATGCGCTCGGCGAGAAATCGCCCGGCTTCGTCTGGCGCCTGAAAAGCGACAGCGGCAACGCGACCGACATCAAGCTAAGCGACGACCCGCTGTTCATCGTCAATCTGACCGTCTGGGAGAACGTCGAGACGCTGTTCGACTTCGTTTACCGGACGGCTCACGCCAGATTCATGACGCGCCGTCGCGAATGGTTCGAAAAGCCGGCCGAGGCCTACCAGGTGCTGTGGTGGATTCCGGCCGGCACGATTCCGGCGACCACCGAAGCGCTGGCGCGTCTCGATCATCTTCGCAAGCATGGGCCGACGCCGCATGCGTTCACGTTCAAGCAGCGCTATCCTGCGCCGGGACAGCCGGGCGAGGCCGAGGATATGAAGCCCGAGCCGTATTGCGTGGGGTGGTCGTGATCGCCGCGAGGCCGACATGCCCGTAAAGTTCACTGTCATGCCCGGGCTTGACCCGGGCATCCGTGCGGTCACGCCGCAAGAGACGGTTTCTGCCGGCGAGATTGTTGTTGGCCCGCGGGTCATGCCTGCGGGAGACAGTCAGGCGTAAGGCGTAGGGCGGGCCCATGCACCTCACTGAATCCCAGATCCTGATCCGCGACACGGCGCGGCAGTTCGCGCGCGAGAAGCTGGCGCCGTTCGCGGCGGAGCGGGACCGCACCGCGACGTTTCCGCGCGAGGCGATCGCGGCGATGGGCGCCCTCGGTTTCATGGGCATGCTGGTGCCGGAGGAATGGGGCGGGGCGGGCGCCGACAACATCGCCTACGCGCTCGCCGTCGAGGAGGTGGCGGCGGGCGACGGGTCGTGCTCGACCATCATGAGCGTGCACAACTCGGTCGTCTGCATGCCGGTGCTGAAATTCGGCACGTCGGAGCAGAAGGAGCGGTTCCTGAAGCCGCTGGCCGGCGGCAGGATGCTCGGTGCGTTCTGCCTGACCGAACCGCAGGCCGGCTCCGATGCTTCGGCGCTGAAGACCCGGGCGCGGCGCGACGGCAACCATTGGGTTCTGAGCGGGACGAAGCAGTTCATCTCGTCCGGCGCGAACGCCGATCTTGCCATCGTCTTCGCCGTGACCGATCCCGACAGGGGCAAGAAGGGCATTACCGCGTTCATCGTTCCGACGAAGACCGAAGGGTGGACGGTGGCGCGGGTGGAGCACAAGCTTGGCCAGAAGGCGTCGGACACCTGCCAGATCGTCTTCGAGGAAATGCGGCTGACACCCGACCTGATGCTGGGCGAGGAGGGCGAGGGCTACAAGATCGCGCTGGCCAATCTCGAGGGCGGGCGCATCGGCATCGCGGCGCAGGCGGTCGGCATGGCGCGCGCGGCCTACGAGGCGGCGCTCGCGTATGCAAAGGAGCGCGAGAGCTTCGGCCGGAAGATCATCGAGCATCAGGCCGTCGCCTTCCGCCTCGCCGACATGGCGACGCAGATCGAGGCGGCGCGCCACCTCGTGCTCAACGCGGCGCGGCTGCGCGACGAGGGCAAGCCGTGCCTGACCGAGGCGGCGATGGCCAAGCTGTTCGCCTCCGAGATGGCCGAGAAGGTCTGTTCCGATGCGATCCAGACGCACGGCGGCTACGGCTATCTCAACGATTTCCCGGTCGAGCGCATCTACCGCGACGTCCGGGTCTGCCAGATCTACGAAGGGACCAGCGACATCCAGCGCCTGGTCATCAGCCGCGCACTCGCGCAGGGGTGATTTGGAAAGACTTGCAAGTGCCGAACCAGCGCCTGTCGCCCTTCCACGCCTCCGGCGTGGAGACGCCGATCAATGTCGCCTTCTCTCACCGGGAGAAGGTGCCGGCGCGGCGCGCGGGTGAGGAGCTATCGAGGAGGAAGACCAAGTGCCGCAACCGATAGAATTCTATTTCGACTTTTCCAGCCCCTACGGCTACATCGCTTCGACGCAGATCGACCCGCTCGCCGCGAAATACGGCCGCACGGTGACGTGGAAGCCGTTCCTGCTCGGCGCCGTATTCAAGATCACCGGTGCGAAGCCGCTGCTCGACCTGCCGATGAAGAGCGAGTATTTCGCGCACGACTTCGCGCGGTCTGCCCGCTTCTTCGGCGTGCCGTTCAAGCTGCCGGCGGCATTCCCGTTCGCGCCGATCGCCGCGAGCCGCGCCTTCTACTGGCTGAGCGACCGCGACCCTGAGCTCGCGGTGCGGCTCGCCAAGGTGCTCTACCATGCGGCGATGGGCATCGGTCGCGACATCACTTCTGCCGATGCCGTCGCCGAGCTCGCGGCACCGCTCGGCATCAAGGCGGACGAGCTGAAGGCGGCGGTCAACGATCCGGCAGTGAAGGACCGGCTGCGCGCCGAGGTGGACGGCGCCATCGCCCGGAAGGTTTTCGGCTCGCCCTTCATCATCGTCGACGGCGAGGCGTTCTGGGGCTCCGACCGGCTGCCGCAGATCGAGCGCTGGCTGCAGACCGGCGGGTGGTGATCACGATGCGGTTCGGGTTCGCATGTGCGCCGTCATCTCCCATCGCGTCACCCGCGGACTCGATCCGCGGGTCCATGATTCCGGCTGAACGATATCGCGTTCAAGGCGTGCGTACGCGTGACGGCGGAATGGATGCCCGGGTCAAGCCCGGGCATGACGCAAAGGGAGAGAAACGGTGAGCGTGCTTCGCACCACCGCCGATACGCGCAGCGAGGCGTTCCGCGACAACGACGCGGCGATGCGCGCCGCCGTCGCCGACCTGCGTACCAAGGTCGCCCGCATCAAGCAGGGCGGCGGCGAGAGCGCTCGCGACAAGCATGTCAGGCGCGGCAAGCTGCTGCCGCGCGACCGCATCCGCGTGCTGCTCGACGTCGGCTCGCCGTTCCTCGAGCTGTCGCAGTTCGCCGCGTACGACATGTACGGCGGCGACATTCCGGCCGCCGGAATCATCACCGGCATTGGCCGGATCGCCGGGCGCGAATGCGTCATCGTGTGCAACGACGCGACGGTCAAGGGCGGGACGTATTTCCCGATGACCGTCAAGAAGCACATCCGCGCCCAGGAGATCGCGCGCGAGAACAACCTGCCGTGCATCTATCTCGTCGATTCCGGCGGCGCCAATCTTCCCAACCAGGACGAGGTCTTTCCCGACCGCGAGCATTTCGGCCGCATCTTCTACAACCAGGCGACCATGTCCGGCGCCGGCATTCCGCAGATCGCGGTGGTGATGGGCTCTTGCACCGCCGGCGGCGCCTACATGCCGGCGATGTCTGACGAGAGCATCATCGTGAAGAACCAGGGCACGATCTTCCTCGGCGGCCCGCCGCTGGTGAAGGCGGCGATCGGCGAAGTGGTGACGGCCGAGGAGCTGGGCGGCGCCGACGTGCATTCGCGGACATCGGGCGTCACCGACCACTACGCCAACGACGACACTCATGCGCTCGCCATCGCCCGGCGCATCGTCGGCAACCTAAACCGCGTCAAGAGCCCCGGCGTGGTGGTGCGGCCGCCGGCGGAACCGCTCTACGACCCGCAGGAGATCTACGGCATCGTGCCGCAGGACCTGCGCAAGCCCTACGACGTGCGCGAGGTGATCGCGCGCATCGTCGACGGCAGCGAGCTCGACGAGTTCAAGCATCTCTACGGCACCACGGTGGTCACCGGCTTCGCCCATATCTGGGGCTATCCGGTCGGCATCATCGCCAACAACGGCATCCTGTTCTCGGAATCGTCGCTCAAGGCGGCGCATTTCATCGAGCTGTGCTGCCAGCGCGGCATTCCGCTGATCTTCCTGCAGAACATCGCCGGCTTCATGGTCGGCAAGAAGTACGAGGCCGGCGGCATCGCAAGGGACGGCGCCAAGATGGTGACGGCGGTGGCCTGCGCCAACGTGCCGAAATTCACGGTGATCATCGGCGGCAGCTTCGGCGCCGGCAATTACGGCATGTGCGGCCGCGCCTACGGCCCGCGCTTTCTGTGGATGTGGCCGAACGCGCGGCTGTCAGTGATGGGCGGCGAGCAGGCGGCGAGCGTGCTGGCGACGATCCGCCGCGACAATCTCGAGGCGCAGGGCAAGAGCTGGCCGAAGGAGGAGGAGGAGAAGTTCAAGCAGCCGCTGCGCGACCAGTTCGAGCACCAGGGCCACCCGTATTACTGCTCGGCGCGCCTGTGGGACGACGGGATCATCGATCCCGCCGAGACGCGCATGGTGCTCGGCCTCGGCCTCTCCGCCGCCCTCAACGCACCGATCGAGAAGACGCGCTTCGGCGTGTTCCGGATGTGACGATGTTCACCAGGATCCTCATCGCCAATCGCGGCGAGATCGCCTGCCGCGTCATCCGGACGGCGCGGCGGCTCGGCATCCGCACGGTCGCGGTGTATTCCGACGCCGACGCGCACGCGCGCCATGTGTCAATGGCCGACGAGGCCGTGCTGATCGGGCCGGCGCCGGCGCGCGAGAGCTATCTCAGGGCGGACGCGATCATCGAGGCTGCGAAGCGGACGGGCGTGCAGGGCATCCATCCCGGCTATGGGTTCCTGTCCGAGAATGCCGGGTTCGCCGAGGCCTGTGCTGCCGCGGGCATCCGCTTTATCGGCCCGCCGCCGGCGGCGATCCGCGCGATGGGCGGCAAGAGTGCCGCCAAGGCGCTGATGGAGAAGGCCGGCGTGCCGGTGGTACCCGGCTATCATGGCGACAGGCAGGACCTTGCGACCTTCACAGCCGCGGCGAAGAAGATCGGCTATCCCGTGCTGATCAAGGCATCGGCGGGCGGCGGCGGCAAGGGCATGCGGATCGTCGAGCGCGAGGCCGACCTCGCCGAGGCGGTCGCCGGTGCCGCGCGTGAGGCGAAGTCGGCTTTCGGCGACGACCGGTTGCTGATCGAGAAATACCTGCAGAAGCCGCGGCACATAGAGATCCAGGTCTTCGCCGACGGACACGGCAACGCGGTCTATCTGTTCGAGCGCGACTGCTCGCTCCAGCGCCGGCACCAGAAGGTGATCGAGGAGGCGCCGGCACCCGGCATGACCGAGGCGCGCCGCCGCGCGATGGGCGAGGCGGCGGTGAAGGCCGCGCGCGCGGTCGGCTACGAGGGCGCCGGCACGGTCGAGTTCATCGCCGACGCCGACGGCGCGTTCTTCTTCATGGAGATGAACACGCGGCTCCAGGTCGAGCATCCCGTCACCGAGATGATCACCGGGCTCGATCTGGTCGAATGGCAGCTCCGCGTCGCGTCCGGAGAGAAGCTGCCGCTGGCGCAGGAGCAGCTCTGCATCGACGGACATGCCATAGAGGCGCGCCTCTATGCCGAGGACCCGGCACGCGATTTCCTGCCCGCGACCGGCCGGTTGCTGCATCTGCGTTTTCCCGAGGAGAACGCGCATGTCCGCGTCGACACCGGCGTGCGCGCGGGCGATGCGATCTCGATCCATTACGATCCGATGATCGCAAAGCTGATCGTCTGGGACCGCGACCGGCCGGCGGCGCTGCGCCGGCTCTCGCAGGCGCTCGCCGCGTGCGAGATCGCCGGGCTGACCACGAACGTCGCGTTTCTCGGCCGCGTCGCCGCGCATCCGGCATTCGCCGCCGGCGAGATCGACACCGGATTCATCCCGCGCCATCGCACCGCGCTGGCGCCGCCGGAGGAGCCGGTTTCGGACCGCGTCCTCGGGTTTGCGGCCCTGGGGCTGCTGCTCGACCGCCAGCGTCAGGCCGAGGCAGCGGCGCGCGCCTCGGCCGACCCCTACAGCCCGTGGAACCTGTCCAACGGCTGGCGGCTGAACGACGAAGCCTATCACGTGATGCGCCTGCGCGCGGGCGGCGCGGAGATCGCGCTGCCGGTGCATTTCCGGCGTGACGGCATCATCCTCGATCTGCCCGGCGGTCCGGTCGCGGCACGCGGCAGTCTCGACGCGGACGGCGGGCTGGTCGCGGAAATCGGCGGTGCCGTCTCGCGCGCCACGGTTCTCTGCAAGGACGACGAGGTGATCGTCTTCGCCGGCGGCGAGAGCCACCGGCTCGCGGTCTTCAACCCGATGCGCACCGCCGCCGCCGCGGAAGGCGGCGACGGCCGCCTGACCGCGCCGATGCCCGGCAAGATCGTCGCGGTGAAGGCCGCGGCCGGCGCGAAGGTAGCGCGCGGTGCGGCGCTGGTCGTGCTCGAGGCGATGAAGATGGAGCACACGATCGCGGCCCCCGCCGACGGGGTCGTCGAGGCCGTTTGCTTCGCCGCCGGCGAGCAGGTCGACGAGGGCGCCGAACTGGTCGTCTTCAAGGCCGACGAGACCGGCTGAGCATTAACGTCCTCTTTACCGCCAGGCTTCATGGTGGCCGTCCGCCGCACAAGCTGCGGTGGGCTACAAACCATGAGCTACAACTTCTCGAAATTGCGGGTGCTGGTGGTCGACGATTCAGCGCCGATGCGCGCCATCGTCAGGACCATTCTCGCCGGCATCGGCATCGAGCATATCGTCGAGGCGAGCGACGGCGCCGCCGCGTTCCAGCGGCTGATGACCGCCCCGATCGACCTGGCGGTGGTCGACTGGATCATGCCGGGGCAGGACGGTCTGAGCTTCGTCAAACGGGTACGCACCGGCAACGACAGTCCGAACCCCTTTCTGCCGATCATCATGGTCACGGCGCGCACCGAGCGTGCGCGCATCCTCGAGGCGCGCGATGCCGGTGCCACCGAGTTCCTCGCCAAGCCCATCACGCCGGCCGGGCTGATCTCGCGCCTCGTCGAGATCGTCGAGCGGCCGCGGCCGTTCGTGGACACCCCGGCCTATTTCGGCCCGTGCCGGCGCCGCCGCAAGCTCGACGACTGGAGCGGCGTCGAGCGGCGCGGCGGGGCCGCTGGCCCCGCATCGGACGCGCCGGCGCGCCCCGCCGGCGAGCGGGTCCATGTCGGGCCGGGCGCCTTCGGCGGGAGGAGCTGACCGTGGGCGGATCGCCGCACTTCAAGACCATCACCCCGCCCAACCTGATTGCCGCGAGGGTGACCGGCAGCGGCGGCGTCGATCCCGAGGCGGTCAAGCGCGCCGAGTCGGCGGTGGCCGGGCTGAAGGACGGATTCGAGCGCGCCGCCAGCGAACAGGTGGCGCGGCTGCAGAACCTGCAGGCCCGATTCGCCGCGGAGGCGGAGCCGGAGCCGGGCGACACGCTTGCCGATATCTTCCGGCTGGCACACGAAGTCAGGGGCCAGGCCGGCACGTTCGGCTATGGCCTGTTGTCGCAGGTCGCCGACCTGCTGTGCCGCTATGTCGAGCGCGGCGACACCGGCGCGGCGCGCGGCGCCAGCGTGCTAAAGGCCCTGATCGACGCCATGGCCGCGATTCTCGCCCGCAGGGCGCAGGGCGACGGCGATGCGCTCGGCCGCCAGCTCCTGCTCGAGCTGCAGCATCTGGTGGGCCGGCTCTAAGGGCTTCCCCCGGCGCGGCGCTGCCCTATACTGGCGCGATCGTCCGGACTGTAACATCGGGTTTCGCCTTGCCTCTCCACATCATCAAGCTTTGCGTCGGCGTCGATACGATCGACGAGCTCGCCGACTGGCAGAAGAAGCGCCGCGCGCAGCAGCGCAAGGCCGGCCGGAAGCCGGTCACGCGCCATGTCACCAAGATGACCCCGAAGCGCGCCGACGAGGTGCTCGACGGCGGCTCGCTCTACTGGGTGATCAAGGGCGTGATCCGCGTGCGCCAGCGCATCGTCGCGATCAATCCCGGCTTCATGAGGGACGGCGAGCCGAAATGCGAGCTGCGGCTCGATTCGAAGCTGGTGCCGGTCGTGCCGCGCCAGATGCGCGCCTTCCAGGGATGGCGCTATCTCGAGGCGGCGCAGGCGCCTGCCGACCTCGATTCGCTCGGCAGGGCCGCCGCGAGAATGCCGCCCAAGATGGCCGAAGAGCTGCGCTCGCTGGGATTGATCTAGGGCGGCGCGCGGAGTCGAGCCTGATCCATGCTCGGCATCTCGTCATCGCCATCCGATCCCAAGCGCGAGGCGCTCGCCCGCCTCCTCCATGCGCCGGAGGCGGAGGTCGCCGAGGCCCTGTTGCGCGCTTACGCGGTTTCGGGCGAAGCACGCGCGCGGATCGAGGCGACGGCACGCCGCCTGGTCGGCGAGGTGCGGGCGCAGCGCACGCGCGGCGGCGGGCTCGACGCCTTCCTGCAGGAATTCGACCTGTCGAGCCGCGAAGGCGTGGTGCTGATGTGCCTGGCCGAGGCGCTGTTGCGGATTCCCGACTCCGCCACGGCCGACCGCCTGATCCGAGACAAGCTCGTCGACGCCGACTGGACGGCGCATCTGGGCAAGAGCGACTCGCTGTTCGTCAATGCTTCGACGTGGGCGCTGATGCTCACCGGCCGGGTCATGCGCTTCGACGAGGCAGGGGAGGAGGGGCTCGGCTCCATTTTCAAGCGTATGGTCGCGGCGTCGGGCGAGCCGATCATCCGGCATGCCGTCGGCGCCGCCATGCGCATCCTCGGCCGGCAGTTCGTGATGGGACGCACGATCGGCGAGGCGCTGGCGCGCGCGGCACCCGCCGAGCCGAAGGGCTGGCGCTACTCCTACGACATGCTCGGCGAGGCCGCGCGCACCGCCGCGGACGCCGAGCGCTATTTCGATGCCTATGCCGGGGCGATCGCGGCGATCGGCCGCGCCAGTGCAGGGCGCGGCCCGGTCGCGGGACCCGGCATATCGGTCAAGCTGTCGGCGCTGCATCCGCGCTACGAGGTGGCGCAGGCCGGGCGCATACGCCGCGAGCTCGCGCCGAGGCTGATCGAGCTGGCGCGCCAGGCGAAGGCGGCGCAGATCGGGTTCACAGTCGACGCCGAGGAGGCGGAGCGTCTCGATCTCTCGCTCGACCTGATCGATGCGGCGCTTGCCGAGCCGTCGCTCGCCGGCTGGGAGGGTTTCGGCCTCGCCGTGCAGGCTTATCAGAAGCGCGGCCGGCCGCTGCTGGAATGGCTGGCCGAGCGCGGCCGGGCCCGCAACCGGCGGATCATGGTCCGTCTCGTCAAGGGCGCCTACTGGGACACGGAGATCAAGCGCGCGCAGGAGCGCGGCCTGCCGGACTATCCGGTGTTCACGCGCAAGGTGACGACCGATCTCTCCTATCTGGTCTGCGCCCAGGCGATGTTCGCGGCCGGCGATGTTCTCTATCCGCAGTTCGCGACCCACAACGCGCATACGATCGCATCGATCATGGAGTTCGCCGGCGCGCGCCCGTTCGAGTTCCAGCGCCTTCACGGCATGGGCGAGGCGCTCTACGGGCAGATCGTCACGTCCGAGCGGCCATGCCGCGTCTATGCGCCGGTCGGCAGCCACGAGGACCTGCTGCCGTATCTCGTGCGACGTCTGCTCGAGAACGGCGCCAATACGTCCTTCGTCAACCGGATCGCCGACGAGCGCCTGCCGGTCGAGGCGATCATTGCCGACCCGGCCGACATGGTGGCACGGCTCGACGCCAAGCCGCATCCGCGGATCCCGTTGCCGGCCGATCTCTATCAGCCCGAGCGCCGCAACGCGGCGGGCCTCGATCTCAACGACTTGGCCACGCTGCGCGCGCTCGACGCGGCAATGACGCGCGCCGCCGCCGGCCCGCACCGCGCCGCGCCGGTAATCAGCGGGAAGGCCCGGGAAGGCGGCGCGGCGCGGTCGGTGACCGATCCGAGCGACCGCCGTCGCATCGTCGGCACGGTGGTGGAGGCGACGGCGGCGGACGTCGATGCGGCTCTCGCGGCGGCATCCGCCGCAGCGCCGGGCTGGGACGCCACGCCGGCCGCGCACCGCGCGCAGATCCTCGAAGCCGCGGCCGATCTCTACGAGCAGCATCGCGCGGCGCTGATGGCGTTGCTGGTGCGCGAGGCCGGCCGCACCGTTCCCGACGCGCTGGGCGAGGTGCGGGAGGCGGTCGATTTCTGCCGCTATTACGCCGCCCGCGCCCGCGAGGATTTCGCCGCACCCATGGACCTGCCCGGCCCGACCGGCGGGCGCAACTCGCTGGCCCTGCACGGGCGCGGCGTGTTCGCCTGCATCAGCCCGTGGAATTTCCCGCTGGCGATCTTCACCGGCCAGATCGTCGCGGCGCTCGCCGCGGGCAACACCGTCGTCGCCAAGCCGGCCGAGCAGACGCCGCTGATCGCCGCCCGCGCGGTGGCGCTGCTGCACGAGGCGGGCGTGCCGGCCGAGGTGCTGCACCTTGTGCCCGGCGACGGCCCCAATGTGGGCGCGCCGCTGGTCGCAGACCCGCGCGTCGCCGGCGTTGCCTTCACCGGCTCGACCGACACCGCGCGCGCGATCAACGCGACGCTGGCCGGTCGCGGCGGCCCGATCGTGCCGCTGATCGCCGAGACCGGCGGCATCAACGCGATGATCGTCGACTCCTCGGCGCTGTCCGAGCAGGTGGTCGCCGACACGCTCGCCTCGTCGTTCAACAGCGCGGGGCAGCGCTGCTCGGCGCTGCGCGTGATGTTCGTGCAGGAGGACATCGCACACCGGCTGCTCGAGATGCTCGCCGGCGCCATGGCGGAACTGCGGATCGGCGATCCCGCGCTGCTGGCGACCGACGTGGGGCCGGTAATCGACGAAGAGGCGCGGCAGGGCCTGATGCAGCACGTCGCGCGCATGGATCGCGAGGCGAAGCTGATCCATGCCTGCACGCTGCCCGAAGAGTGCGCGCACGGCACGTTCGTGGCACCGCGCGCCTACGAGGTGGACGGCCTGAAGCGGGTGGAACGCGAGGTGTTCGGGCCGATCCTGCACGTCGTGCGCTATGCCGCCGACCGGGTCGACGACGTCATCGAGGCGGTCAACGCGACCGGATACGGGCTGACGCTCGGCATCCACAGCCGCATCGACGACACGATCGACTACATCCGCCGGCGGGTGCGCGTCGGCAATCTCTACGTCAACCGCAACATGATCGGCGCCGTCGTCGGCGTGCAGCCCTTCGGCGGCGAGGGGCTGTCCGGCACCGGCCCGAAGGCAGGGGGCCCGTTCTACCTCCATCGCTTCGCCGTGGAGCGCACGGTCGCGGTGGACGTGACGGCGCAGGGCGGCAACGCTAGTCTTCTCACCCTCGACGAAGGGTGAGGAGATAAGGTCATGCGCAACGCCAATCGTCAGTTCATCCTGGTTCGCCATCCCGAGGGCATGCCGAAGGAGAGCGACTGGAAGCTCGTCGAGAATCCGATCGCGGAGCCCGGCGAGGGCGAGATGCTGGTGCGCACGATCTGGCTCTCGGTCGATCCCTACATGCGCGGCCGCATCAGCCCGGCCAGGAGCTACGCCAAGGGCGTGTCGCCCGGCGAAGTGATGGTCGGCGGCGGTGTGGGCGAGGTGGTTCGGTCGCGCCATCCCGACTTCAATCCGGGTGACATCGTCGAGAGCATGGCGTTCGGCTGGCAGGATTATCCGGTCCTGAAGGCGGCCGGCACACGCAAGGTGGACCCGGCGCTCGGCCCGATCCGCCATGCCGTCGGCGTGCTCGGCATGCCGGGCCTGACGGCCTATTTCGCGCTGCTGGACGTGGCCAGGCCGAAGGCCGGCGAAACCGTCGTGATCTCCGCGGCGGCGGGGGCCGTAGGCCAGGTCGCGGGGCAGATCGCCAAGATCCACGGCTGCCGGGCGGTCGCCATCGCAGGCAGCGAGGCGAAGCTGGCGTTCTGCCGTGAACTCGGCTACGACGCCGGCGTCAATCATCGTACTGCCGATCTGCCCGCGGCCCTGGCGGCGGAATGTCCGAACGGCATCGACATCTTTTTCGACAACACCGGCGGGCCGATCCACGATGCGGCGATGGGACTGATGCGCCTTCGCGGCCGGATTCTCATCGTCGGCCGTATCGCGCTTGCGGCGAAGTTCGGGCAGCCCGACGTCGGCGAGCGCCATCTCGGTCAGATGCTGGTCAACCGCCTGCGCATGGAGGGGTTCCTGGTCTTCGACTATGTCGATCGCTATGCGGAAGGCCTGAAGCAGCTTGCGGCCTGGGTGCGGGAAGGGCGCATCATGTACCGTGAGGACATCATGGACGGACTCGAGAATACGCCCCGCGCTTTCCTGCGCCTTCTGACCGGGGAGAATTTCGGCAAGCAGCTCGTACGCGTCGGGGACGACGCCGGGCGCTAGCGCCTCGCCGGGTGCTCCGTCGATCCTCCCGACCGCTTATGTCGCGCCTGCGGTTAACTGCCCGCGCCAGCCGGCCGCCCGTTCGCGGGCGGCCGGCTGGCAGGGTCTGCGATGCGCTTAGCGGAGATTGCTGAGCGTCTCGTTGCGTTCGACGGACTCCCAGCCATTCGTTTGGTATTCGGGCATCTGCCGGACCTGCTCTCTCGTCATCCCGGTGGCGACGATCCGGTCACCCTGCATGTTGAGCTGCTCCATCGGAACCGCGATGCGACGGCCGCCGATGCCGAGAAACCCGCCCACGTCGACCAGCGCGGCAGTCGCGCGTGCGTTCCGGTTGATGACGATGTCTTCGATCTCGCCGACCTCCTCTCCGGCCGAACCGTAGATATTCTGCCCGATCAACTGCTCCGCACGCATTGATGCGAACGCGGGCGGCAGGCGCGACGTATCCGTCGCAGCGCCGGACTGGGTCTGTTCACCTTGCGCCCCGGACTGTTGCTGCACGTTGACCTGGGGCTGACCGGTGCGCTCGACGTTCACCTTCGGCTCGCCGGACCGCTGAACCTGCACATCCGGCTGGCCCTGCTGCTCCACCGTGACCTCCGGCTGCGCCTGCTGCACGGTGACCTCAGGCTGCGGCTGCTCGACCGTTACCTGCGGCTGCGGCTGCTGCACTGTCACTTGCGGCTGCGGTTGCTGCACCGTGACCTCCGGCTGGGGCTGTTGGACGGTCACTTGCGGTTGCGGCTGCTGCACGGTGACATCGGGTGCGGGCTGCTGGACAGTGACCTGCGGCGGCGGCTGCTGCACCGTGATGTCGGCACCGCCGGCCTGGGAAGACTGCTGCGCCTGGTTGCCTGTCTGCCCCGCTTGCCCGGTCTGCTTCAGATCGCGACGCAGATCAGAAACGATCTGCATGCATCTCTGGCCGTCACCGCGCTGGGCGGCCTGCTGCGCGGTATCGATCTGCTTGCGCATCTGCTCCTGTCGGTCCTGCGGCAGATCGACGATCTGCTTCTGCATGGCCGAGATCTGCTGCTGGCAGTTCTGACCCATCCCGGTTTGCTGGCTTTGCTGGCCCTGTGCAAGTGCGGGTACGGACATCGCCGCTGCGATGGCTGTACTCATGCCAAGCATTCGAAGCGGAGTAAGCTGTTCCCGGATCATTGTCCATCTCCTCGATTGATTTGATTCCGGGCAAACGACTCGGGAGTCGAGCGGTTCCGCCGATTTCGGAGCGCCTCACAAGCCGATTTCGGAGCGCCTCACAAGATGCAAAGGATCGATCCTTGCCGCTCATGCTCGATCAAGAGTGCGGGGCCGTATATGCGCCGCCGAAGCGCTGCCGGGGGAGCGGTAACGAGTGGCGGCTGCCTTCCTCTCTGCGCCTCTCCCGCGATCATCGGTCCAGGAGTGCTTCGATGAAACCGTCGAGCACGAGCTGTGCCGCCAGCGCGGCAAGGAGAATCCCGAGTACGCGGCTGATGACGTTCACGCCGGTCGTTCCCAGCAGCCTGACCACGCGCGTTGCGCTGAGGAGCAGGAGCAGCGTGATGGCGAGAACGAGCGCGAGCACCGCGATGATTGCGGCTCTTCCCGTCCAGTCCGATCCCGCCGCGCCCATCAGCAGGACCATTGTCGTCAATGCACCGGGACCGGCGATCAGCGGAATAGCGAGCGGGAACACGGAAATCTCGTGACTCGCATCGGCCTCGCGACTCTCGCCAGCCGTCAGGGAGCGCATCCCGGTCTGCCTGGCGAAAACCATATCGATGGCAAGCAGGAACAAGAGCACGCCGCCGGCGATCCGAAATGCCGGCAAGCCTATCCCGAGTGCAGCGAGGAGCGCACTGCCACCGAAAGCGAAGAACAGCAGGATCACACCGGCGATCACGACTCCGCGGAACGCCGTCCGGCGGCTCTGCGCCTCGGTCATGCCGCGGGTCAATGCGACGAACAGCGCGGCGGTGCCGACCGGATCGATAATCACGAACAGCGCAAGGAAACTGTAGCCGACGGTCTGATCTAGCGGCATGGCGGGTCAGGGATCGCGGCGGTTGGCAAGATAGCGTCGGGAAACGCAGTTCGGCACCTGATGAGGGGCACTTCAGTCAGCCAGCGCCCGGTCGAGAAAATCCAGCCGGTCCTGGCTCCAGAACATCTCGTCCCGGTAGACATAGGTGGGCGCGCCGAACACGCCCGCCGCAAGCGCCCGATCGGTGTTGGCGCGATAGGCGGCCTCGCTCTCCGGCGAGTCGGCCAGCTCGAGCAGCTCGTCGGCGTCGTGACCCAGTCCGGATACGATCGCTTTCGGGGTCGCCCGGTCGGCGATGTCGCGCTCTTCCACCCAGACTGCGCGCATGACCGCTCCGGCGAGGGTGAGCGCGTCGGCGCCGCCCGCCTCGGCCGCGGTGATCAGGCGCGCCGCGGGTTCTGCCATTGTCCGCGAGAATTTCGGCTCGAGATTAAATTCGATCCCGAGATGATCGCGCCAGCGGCGCAGTTCCACCATGCGATAGTCGCGTCGCGCCTTCGCGTGTTGCGGCAGCGGCAGCCCGCCGGTCGCGGGAAAGATGCGTCCGAAGTCCACTGGCTTCGGTGCGACCGACGCGGCATGCCGGCTCGCGATTCCCAGCAGCCTTGAATGACCGAGAAACGACCAGGGCGAATTCGGGGCGAAATGGTAGTCGACGATCTTCCGCATGCTCTCGGTCCGTTCGACAATTTGGCCCATCATAGCACGGGCGCAGTGGCAGGCCGGCATTCAGGCGGCGCGATAGCCTCGGCTCGGGCGGCTGTGATAAACGGGAAGCCATGGAGAAGGGGCATTGAACCGCAAGGACCGCCGCCGGCGGGAGAAGCTGGCCGGAAAGACCATCGCGGCCGGACCGACGCGCCGCCCCGCCGTCGGCGGCGTCAGCGCGCTGCTGATGCAGCATGCCGGGCAAGGGCGGGCGCTGCCGATCGACCCGTCGGCGCTCGAGATCGTCGCCGCCCAGGCTTCGACGGGCCCTGTCGATGCCGCCTTCGCCAAACTGCGGCGCGAGGATCTGCTGCGTCAGCAGCTCGCGACCATCGAGCGTGCGCTGGCCGCGAATCCCAGCTCGGTCGACCTCCTGCTGACCCAGGGCAAGCTATTCCGTCATCTCGACCGTCCCGCCGACGCATTGGCCGCATACCGCCGCGTGCTGGAGGTCGATCCGTCGCGGCACGACGTCGAGCATATGATCGCGGCGCTGTCCGGCGCGGCGCCGGATCAGGCGCCCGCGCGCGCGGCCGACGCCTATGTTGCGGAGGAGTTCGACGGCTTCGCCGCGCGCTACGACGAGGTGCTGGTCGGCTGGCTCGAATATCGCGGGCCCGAGGTGCTGCATCGTGCCGTGCTTGCCGTACTCGGCGCGAACCAGAGGCCGCAGGACATCATCGATCTCGGTTGCGGCACGGGGCTCGCAGGGCTGGTCTTCCGCCCAATGGCGCGGCGGCTGGACGGCGTCGACCTGTCGGCGAACATGGCCGAGAAGGCCCGCGCGCGCGGCGTCTACGATCGTGTCGAAGTCGACGAGATAGGGCGCTACCTCGCGCGCATGCCGCAGGCCTATACGCTCGCGGTCGCCGCTGATGTGCTGATCTATTTCGGCAACCTGATGCCGGTGTTTGCCGCGGCGGCGGGGGCGCTCAGGCCAGGCGGCCTGTTCGCCTTTACCGTCGAGGCGGGAAAGGGCGCGCCGTATCGTCTGACGCAGAGCGGCCGTTACGAGCACGACGACGCGTATGTGCGGGAGGCGGCCGAAGCCGCCGGTTTCGAAGCCGTGCGCGCGACCGACGAAACCGTGCGCAAGGAGAAGCTCAAGCCGGTGCAGAGCCGGTGCTACGTACTGCGCAAGCGCGGCTAGCCAGACCTAGCGCCGCAGGACGAGCTCGTCGCCGCGCACCTCGAAACCCGAGAGCCGCCGCAGGAAGCTCATGCCGAGCAACGACTGGCCGAGCTCGCCGCCGGCGACGTGCCCGGTCACGTCATCGACGACGATGTCGCCGATTCTGATGCGGTCGATTCGGACCGCGGCGCCGAAACTGGTGCCGTTCGCGGTGCGGTAGGGCAGATTGTAGGTCAGGCGGTCCGGGTCGATGCCGATGCGCCGCGCATCATCGCGGGTCAGCGCCACGTCGCTTGCACCCGTGTCGATCAGAAATTGTATCCGCTGCCCGTTGACCTCGGCCACGGCGCGGAAATTCCGGCTCGTGCCGGCACGCAGCGCCACGGTACCGGGTGCGATCACCTGCGGCTCGGCCGGAACGAGATTGCCGCCGACGCGGCGGATCACAGGCGCGATCTCGTCCCGATAGCTGTAGCCGGTGACCAGGACGGCTCCGAGCCCGATCCAGACTGCCAGCGAGCGCACGACCCCGCCCACGCGCTCCGAGCGGAGCGCGACGATCACGCTGCTCAGCACCAGGACGAGCACCGTTACGCGCCAGACGAGATCGATCTGATGGTCGCGATCGCCGAGCGTTCCCGGGAACTGCGCATTGAGCCAGACCACCAGCCCGACGATCAGCGTCAGGGCCAGGGCGGCGATGATCGTGAATCCGGGTTTCATTCCGATTCAGTCTATCTCGTGTCTGGTCGAGGGAATATCAATGTGCGATCGGGCTGCCGGAGCGCGGGCATTGTGTTCTAAAGATTCGATCTGACCGCCATCGAAACCGGTCAAGCGGCGATCCAGGGGCGCGGGCAGGCGCTCGACTACGGCCATTTCCTGGTCGCGGAGGCGCCGGCCGCGACATACGAGGCGCTGTACGCCTTCTTCAGGGGCGGGTGCGCCCGCATCCCTGTAACGAAAGACGACAGGGTGGCCCAGGGGCCCAATCCTTAACATCGAGCAGGTTCGGATTCTCGCGCCGGCAATAACTTGTGTCTGCCGTCGGTCCGGATAAGCCTCCTGCACGTCCGCGCCATGTCGGCACGATTGACAACGTTCCCGACCGCCGCCGGAGACAGAAGCCTGAATTTCCGCGGTCGAGTGATGTGGCCCGCCCCTTGCTGCAGAAGCCGCTTGTCGTGGCGGAGAAAACGATGAACCTGATCCGGATTTCTGCAGTCTTGCTCGGCGTGGTTCTGTGCTGGCGTCCCGCTGCGGCGGGGATCGTGACCTATGACTTCACCGCGACGGTCACCTCTCAGGACAGCCTCGGGCTGTCGATCGGCGATGTCGTGACAGGTTCGTTCAGCTACGACAACGCCGTGCCCGACTTCAATATCGGCAACACGACCAACGGTGTCTACTTCCAGAGTCAGACGCTTTACTTCAGCGTCGGCGCGCTGTCGGCATCTGCGCCGTTCGACGTCGTCACCATCGACGACAGCGTGGATGCGAATCCCGACCGTCTGTTCGCCGGAACCATCTCGGCCTTGGAGTGGGCAGTGGTGCTGCGCCTTCTTGACGCGACCCAGACGGTCTTCGTGTCGGATTCGTTGCCGGCGCTCCTTCCAGATCTGAGCGCATTCGACCAGCGGATCATGGAGTTCGAACTGTTCAACGATGAGCCCGATCTTGTCGGCGAATTCACTGCGAATATCACGTCGCTGACGTTGCGCGAGGTCTCCGAGCCGTCGTCGGCAGCGCTGCTGGGTGGCACTGTTCTCTTGGCCGGGCTGTTTGCCGCCGGGGCTGGCGTGCGATTCCGGTCGCGGCTTGCCTGCGGCCGGGCGCCGGGATAAAGCGCTGCGCCGCCCCGGCACGCTGCGGCGGCCGTTCGAATCAGTGGTGCCGGGTGCGACGAACGGGTAAGACCGGCGCGCGAGACAATGCGCGCGGTGACCCGTGGACGCCATCGGCCTGAACCTCCTGATCACCTGGATTCTGGCGTCGCTCGTCATGGCGGCGGGCTCGGCGCTGCAGGCGGCGTTCGGCATGGGGCTGGCGCTGTTCGTCGTGCCGTTGCTGGCGCTGATCGACCCGCGCCTGATCCCGGGCCCGATGCTGTTCGCGGCGATCGGCCTGTGCATGGCGATGGCCTATGATGGCCGGGCCGATATCGCGAGGCGCGATCTGGGCGTCTCGGCCGTCGGACTCCTGGTCGGCACGGCGCTCGGCGCCATTGCGCTGGCGCTGCTCTCCGGCAGCGACCTGCCGCGGCTCTTCGGCGTGCTCATTCTGCTGGCCGTGTTGATGAGCGCGATCGGCCCCGAGCTGCGCCCGACCGCGCCGGCGCTGCTTGCGGGCGGCACTGCGGCCGGCATCATGGGCGTCATGGTCGGCGTGCACGGGCCGCCGATGGCACTGGTGCTCCAGAACGACGGGCCGAAGCGCGCGCGCGCCATGCTGGGCGCGTTCTTTGCGGTAGCTTATCCGATTTCGGTCGCGGCGATGGTGCCCGTCGGATTTTTCGGCTGGACCGAGCTCGCCTGGGGGCTGGCGCTGATTCCCGCTGCCATGCTCGGCTATCTGGTGTCGCCGGTGATCGCCCGCCGGATCGACCAAAGGCGCCTGCGTCTCGGGATTCTGGTGATTTCGGCGGTCAGCGGCATCGTCCTCGTCCTTCGCTAGCTCCGCTGCTTCGACGCCTCGCGGACGCGCAGCTCGCGGCGCATGATCTTGCCGGTCGCAGTCAGGGGCAGGGCGTCTATAAACTCGACGTCGCGCGGGTATT
Source organism: Alphaproteobacteria bacterium (assembly GCA_041690495.1). GTDB lineage: Bacteria > Pseudomonadota > Alphaproteobacteria > CACIAM-22H2 > CACIAM-22H2 > DATAAP01. The sequence continues at coordinate 92,722 of JAWLHE010000009.1, forward strand.
CGTGCGCGGCGAGCCTGGTTCGGACATGCTCCTGGATGGCACGGGCGAGTGCCGCGTCGCCGCGGTGACCCGGCTTCAGAACGATGAAGGCCTTCACGGATTCCGTGCGCACCGGATCGGGCACGCCGATCGCCGCGGCCATGGCCACCGCCGGATGCTTCAGCAGGCAGTCCTCGATCTCGGCCGGACCGATGCGATAGCCGGCGGAGGTGATGACGTCGTCGGCGCGGCCGACATACCAGAGATAACCGTCGTCGTCTGTGCGCCCCGTGTCGCCGGTCAGCAGCCAGTCGCCGGCGAATTTCTCCGCCGTGGCCTTTGGGTTCCGCCAGTACTCGAGGAACATCACCGGGTCCGGCCGGCGAATGGCGATATGACCCTGCGTGCCGGACGGAAGGCGGTTGCCGTCGTCGTCGACGATCGCGACGTCATGGCCGGGCACGGCGCGGCCCATCGAGCCCGGCCGCACGTCCATGATCTTCGCGCAGCATCCGACCACCACGTTGCACTCGGTCTGGCCGTAGAATTCGTTTATCGTCACGCCGAACGTCGCACGGCCCCAGTCGAGCAGCTCGGCACCGAGCGTCTCGCCGCCGCTGGCGATGGTGCGCACGCGTACGCCGTGATTCGCCGGGGCACCCGACTGACGCATCAGCTTCAGCGCCGTGGGCGGGAAGAACACGTTGCGCACGCCGTGGCGCGCCATCAGTGCGAAAGCGGCGTCGGGCTCGAACTTGCGGAAGCGGTGGGCGAGCACCGGTATGCCGTGATGCCAGGCCGGCAGCAGCACGTCGATCAATCCGCCGATCCACGCCCAGTCCGCCGGCGTCCAGAAAACGTCGCCCGACTGCGGAAAGAATTCATGCGGGAACTCGACGCCGGGCAGGTGGCCGGGCAGAACGCGGTGCGCATGCAGCGCACCCTTGGGCGGGCCGGTCGTGCCGGAGGTGTAGATGATCAGGGCAGGGTCGTCCGGCGCGGTGTCGGCCGGGGCGAATGAGTCGGAAGCACGCTCGACGAGCCGGCGATAATCGAGCGTGCCGCCGGCATCGCCGTCGATGACGACGATTGCCTTGAGCTCGGGCAGGCGGTCGCGAATGGCGAGCAGCTTGGCGACGTTGGCGCTGTCGGTGATGACGGCGCGCGCCCCGGAGTTGGCCAGACGATATTCGAGCGCGTCCTCGCCGAACAGGACGAACAGCGGAACCGCGACGAGCCCGGCCTTATATGCGGCGACGTGGGCGACGGCCGCCTCGGGGCATTGCTGGAGCAGGATTCCGAGGCGGTCGCCGCGTGTCAGCCCGTGGGCCGCCAGCGCATTCGCCAGCCGGTTCGACAGGCCGCGGATGTCGGCGAAGCTGAACCGCTCGACCCGCCCGTCCTCATTCTCGAAGATCAGCGCGGTCGCATCCGGCCGCGCCTGCGCATGCCGGTCGCAGACATCGACGCCGATGTTGTAGCGGGCCGGAATCCGCCAGCGGAATGCGGCGCGGACCTCGTGATAGCTTCGGGCTGTCTCGAGCATCGGACTTTCTGTCGTTGGAGTCGCCTCTGGCCGGGATCATAGCCGCGACCGCGACGTGCGTGTAGCCACGGTCTAAAACCATGCTCTGCCCCGGTTTTCGGCAACAAGGCGCGTTTTCGGGCCCACAAAAATTGCTCCGGCCTACCCGATCGAATAGTATCCCGGCGATGAATCCGTACTCCGATTCGGCCGGCAGCGCCGCGCCCGCTCCAAGTCCCACCCGGCCAGCGCCCGAGCCCGCGGCCGACCCGGCCCCGGCCCCTGATGTTGCGCCGCAGCAAGCGCGGGTCATCATCCTCGGCAACGAGAAGGGCGGCTCCGGCAAGTCGACCGCGGCCATGCATCTCATCGTCGGGCTGCTGCGCGCCGGCAAGACGGTCGGCAGCATCGATATCGACTCGCGCCAGGCCACGCTGACCCGCTACCTCGAGAACCGCGCCATCCTTGCCGAGAAAAAGGGAATCGACCTGCCGTTGCCGACGCACCGCCTGGTTCCGCGCTCCAAGCTCGAGCCGGGCAGCGCCAGTGCCCAGGCGGACGAAGCGGAGCGCTTCACCGCGGCGCTCGACGGCCTGTCCCGGACCTGCGATGTCGTGGTGGTGGATACGCCTGGCAGCGACGATCCGCTGTCGCGTCTCGCCCATTCCTTCGCCGACACCCTGGTCACCCCGATGAACGACAGCTTCATCGATTTCGACCTGCTCGCCAAGGTTGACCCGGACACGCACAGGATCCTGCGGCCGAGCCTGTACAGCGAAATGGTGTGGGAGCAGAAGAAGCGCCGCGCCATGCGCGACGGCGGCTCGATCGACTGGATCGTCATGCGCAACCGTCTGGCCAGCACGGAGGCCAAGAACAAGCGCGCCGTCGGGCAGGTGCTGGAGGCGCTGGCGCGCCGCATCGGCTTCCGCATCGCGCCCGGCTTCGGCGATCGCGTCATCTTCCGCGAGCTGTTCCTGTCCGGCCTGACTTTGCTGGATCTGCGCCAGCCCGGAATCGAGCGCACCCTCAACATGTCGCACATAGCGGCGCGGCAGGAGGTGCGCGATCTGCTGACGGCGGTCGGCATGGACGGATCGCCCGTCGCCGCTGGAACCGGCTGACCCGCTGCCCCATATTGTCCGGGTAAGGCCATGCCCGGAGACAGCAAGCTTCCGACCAGATCGAGCCGCGCGGAAATCAGCGATTTCCTCGCCAAGGTGAAGTCCATGCCCGCCGTACGCGCCGGCGGGATCGGGCGGCTGATCTTCGCGATGGATGCGACCGCCAGCCGCGAACCGACCTGGGACCGCGCCTGCCGCATCCAGGGCGAGATGTTCGCGGCGACCAGGGATCTCGGCGGACTCGAGATCCAGCTTGTCTGGTATCGCGGCTTCGGCGAGTTCGAGGCGAGCGGGTGGGTGACCAGCTCCCAGGCGCTGATCCGGCAGATGACATCGGTCACCTGCCGAGCCGGCGAGACGCAGATCGAGAAGGTTCTGAAGCATTCGCTCGCCGAGACCGGCAGGCGCAAGGTCGACGCGGTCGTGTTCGTCGGCGACTGCGTGGAGGAGAGCGTCGATACGCTTTGCAGTCTCGCCGGCAAGCTCGGCCTGACCGGCACGCCGGTATTCATATTTCACGAGGGCGGCGAGCCGGTGGCGCGCCGCTGCTTCGAGGAGATCGCACGATTGTCCGGCGGCGCCTATTGTCCCTTCGATGCGTCGAGTGCCGATGCGCTGCGCGACCTGCTTGCCGCGGTCGCGACATTCGCCGCCGGCGGCCGCGCCGCGCTCGAGGATTTCGCGCGCCGCCGCGGCGGGTCGGCGCTGCTGCTGACGCACAAGATGCGTTGAGCGCACGCCGCCCGTGTTCATCTTCTATCTGCTCATCGGGGTCGGGCTGCTGCTCCTGGTCTACGGGACGCTGCGCAGTTTCACGCAGGCGAACCCGCGGACCCTCGCCGTCGCGCTGCGCTGGGTGGCGGTGGCCGGCGGCGGCGCCGTGGCGCTCTGGCTGCTTGCGACGGGGCGGCTCAACCAGGCGCTATTCCTAGCCGCGGCGCTGCTGCCGCTGTTCATGCGCTGGAAGTCGATCTTCGCGACGATGCGGAATGCCGGGGGACCCGCCGCCGGACAACGCTCGGATGTCGAGACGCCGTGGCTGCGGATGTCGCTCGATCACGATACCGGGGCAATGGACGGCACTGTGCTGCAGGGGGCGTGGAAAGGTCGCCGGCTGTCGGAGCTGTCGAGCGCCGCGCTGCTCGATCTTCTGACGGAGTGTCGCGTGCAGGATCCGGACAGCGCGCAGCTGGTCGAGGCCTATCTCGACCGTGCGCGGCCCGACTGGCGCGCGGGCGCGGCGGGCGGCCGGGCCGATCGGGATGCGCAGGCGCCGCGCGGCTCCGCGGCGATGAGCCGCGACGAGGCGTGCCGCATCCTGGAGGTCCCGTCCGATGCCGATGCCGACACGATCCGCGAGGCGCATCGCCGGCTGATGATGAAGGTCCATCCGGATGTCGGCGGCTCGTCCTACCTCGCTGCCAAGATCAACCAGGCCAAGGACGTTCTGCTCGGCGCATAGTCCGGGTCCGGTGCACCGTCGCGCGGCTCAAGTCCCGGCCCTGCCGGTCCGCATGTCCCGGCTCATCTGCGCCGCGTATGTCTTGAAGTCGACCTCGAGCGCGTAGCGCGCGGAGCCGAGATAGGTCCTCCGGTGACGCTCGCGATGCCGCTCGATCTCGCGCCGGGCCTCGTCGCTGCCGGGCAGCGCCATGCGTTTCGACAGCACGCTCGCGATCCAGCGCGCCTGAATCTCGACGAGCGGAATCGTCGGGCCAACCGGCTGCACCAGACCGGCGAAGAACAGCCCCGGCCGATCGGGCAGCATCATGCGCCGGTAGAGCTTCGCGGCATCCGTCCCGACCTCGAAGACCTCGGGCGACAGGAACGGGAAGGTCGCCCTGTAGCCGGTGGCATGAATGATCGCGTCGAAGCGCTGGCGCGAGCCGTCCTTGAAGCGGACCCAATCCCCTTCGAGCCTGGCGATGTCGGGTTTGATGGCGATCCAGCCATGCCCGATATAGGGCAGCAGCTCCTGGCTGAGCGTCGCATGCTCGCGCCACATCGGATGTTCGGGACGCGGCAGGCCGAAGCGCCTCTGGTCGCCGACTCCCAGCCGGATCAGTCTCGCCATGATCGCACGCGTCAGCCGCGTCGGCAGCCGCAGGCGCCGCGACAGGAACGCCGACCAGCGGTCGACCGGAATGCCCATCAGATACTTCGGCATGATCCAGGCACTGCGCCGCGTCGAGACCGTCACGCTCGCCGCGCGCCGGCACAGATCGACGGCGATGTCGACCGCAGAGTTGCCGAGGCCGACCACCAGGACGTCCTTGCCTTCGAAGGGTGCCGCGGTCCGGTAGTAGTGCGAATGGATCTGCGCGCCATCGAACTCGCCGGGAAAGTCCGGCCAGAGCGGGTCCGACAGATGGCCGTTGGCGACGATCACGCTGCCGTAGGACCGGATCTCGCCGGTGTCGAGCCGCACGGTCCATCGCCCGTCCGCGGATGGCGCGACCTCCTCGACCGAGGTGCGGAAGGTTATCAGCGGGCGGATGCCGAAGTGATCCGCATAGGATTCGAGATAGCGCAGGAACTCGCGGTGCGACAGGTAGTCAGGATAGGTCTTCGGTATCGGAAAATCCGGATATCCCAGGCTCTCCCGGCTGGTGTCGATGTGCAGGCTTGCATAGGCGGACGACAGGCCGTTGTCGTTCTCGTAGCGCCACATGCCGCCGATGTCGGAGCCCTTCTCGAAGCAATCGAAGGCGAGACCCTGCTGCTTCAGCGCCTTCGCGACGGCCACCCCGGAGGAGCCTGCGCCGATGATGCAGATGTCCGCGCCGACGCGGGCGGCAGGCCCCGCCTGCTCCGTGGCGATTTCAGCCATCGCGGCCGTCCCGGCGATCGGCGAGGTGGTCGGCGACGATCGCATCGAAAGTCGCATCGGAGCGGATCCCGAGCCGCGTCGCTGTCTCCGAAACGAACTGCTTGGGCCATTCGTCCACGATCGCCTGCAGGCGCGCATCCGGCGCGAAGGCGATGCGCGCCGCGGCCTCGCTGCCGCCATGACGCGCCACCGCGTCGATCATCTCCGCGACGGTCACCGTCAGCGCCGGCAGGTTCATGGCGCGGTCGTCCGGCATGTTCGCCGCAGGCTGATCGTGCAGGGCGATCAGCGCCGCGGCGGCGGCGCGCGCCGACGCAACCGGGAGCCGCGTCTGCGGCGAGAGACCGCAGACGACGTTCCGTCCGGCCAGGGGCTCGCGGACGATCGCGGCGACCTGATCCGAGACCGCTGGCGTGGAGGCGCCGCGACGGATCAGGACGATCGGCAGGCGCAGCGCGCGGCCGTCGATGCGACCATGGCGGCTGTGGTCCGCGAGGAGAAGTTCGACGATCGCCTTGTGGGCGCCATAGGTCGTCCGCGGCCGCGGCTTCAGGTCGTCGTCCACCGTCGCGGGCAGCGCGCCGCCGAACACGGCGATCGAACTGGTGAAGATCAGCCGCGGCGGCGGCGAAACGGCGGACTCGATGAGACGGCGCAGCGGCTCGACATTGCCGGCGAAGGCCCGAACGGGATCGCGCTCCGCCTCGTGCGTAAGCGTGGCGGCCAGATAGAAGACGCTGTCGAAGCGCTGCGCGGCGAGGCGGTCGACGAAGTCCGGCGCGGCGAGGTCGCCCGTGACCGCTTCCACATCGAACGGCTGCCGGTTCGGCGCCTCGATCGCAATGCGATCGGCGAGCTCGAGTTTCGAGATGGACGACGGCTTGGCATCGGCGCCGGCGAGCCGGCCCCTTTCCAGCAGTGCCCCGGTCAGTTCCCTGCCGATGAAACCGCCTGCGCCGGTGATCAGAACGCGCATCCAGATCCCTCTACCGCGCGGGTTGCGCCGCTTGAGAAAAACATACTACCGGGTATGTTGTTCGCGCAAGGACGGACCACCGGGACGGGGGGCGCCGCTGGCGCGCCGCACTCAGCCGCGCCTTGCCAGCCCCTGGACGATGGCCGTCACCATTCGCTCCGCCAGGACGCGCCGGGCATTGCGGCCCCTGTCGGCATCCGGGCGATACCAGATGACGGACCATTGCAGCGCCCCGAGCATGGTCTTGACCGCGATCGGGACATCGAGACCGGCGAGATGGCCTTCTGCTTTCGCCGCGGCAGCCTGCCGCTTGAACAGCGCCTCGAACCGGTCGCGGCTCGCGATCAGTTCGTCGAGCACCCGCCTCTGGCTCGGCGTCGTGGCGCCGAAGCGATGAAGCTGGACGCCCTGCGCCACGACGCTCTCGAAGACGTGGTTCTCGAGCATGGCGAGCGCGTGCGCGCGCAGCATCGCGACCAGCACGGCCATCGCGTCCCCTTTGGCCTGCCGCGCCGGTTCGACGGCCGCGAACAGGCGCCTCATGCCCTCGCGGTGGACGTCGAAGAAGAGGTCGGTCTTGGATGCGTAGTGATGATAGATCCTGCCCTTGGTGGAACCGAGCCGGCGCGCGACATCGTCGATGCTCGTCGCGTGGAATCCCTGCTCCATGAAGCACTCGGCCGCCTTCTCGAGGATCGCCGCCTTGCTCGATTTCATCGCCTGCGCCGGCGCCTGTCCGGCGGGCTCGGATCTTCCGCCCGGTGTCATGACGACCGAGGATCGAGTTCTTTCCGGCGATTGTCCAGCTTAGGCCGCGGCAAACGCCGAAAGATCCGGCTGCCGCTTGTGCCAGTCGGTCGCGGCCTGGAACGCGCGGCCGATCCGCAGCAGGGTTGGCTCGGTGAACGGCGCACCCATCAGCTGCATGCCGATCGGCAGGCCGCCGGCGGAGAAGCCTGCAGGCAGCGAAAGCCCGCATGCGCCGAGATAGTTTCCGGCGCGCGTGAACGCCGCCAGCGGCGTCGCCATCTCGTCGACGTGATCGACGGGCGGGGCGGGAACCGGCAGGGTTGGCGTCAGCAGTGCGTCGCAGTCCCGCATCCACTCGGCGAAGGCAGCAGCCGTGCGGCGCCGGTCGTCGCGCGCGGCGATGTAGTCCGCGGCGCTCACGGCTTTCCCGGCGAGCACCCGGTCGCGCACCCATTTGCCGACCGGCAATTCCGCATCCTCGATATACGCGCGGTGATAGGCGTAAGCCTCGGCCGCGATCAGGCGGCCGTTGCGTTCCATCAGCTGATGGAAATCGAACGGCACGGCGCGCTCCTCGACCGCGGCGCCGAGCTTGCGCAGGACGGCGATCGTTTCGGTCCACACGCGCGCTACATCGGTATCCACTGCCTGCGGGAACTGCTTCTCGGGCAGCACGGCGATGCGGGCGCCGCGCATGTCCGGGAGCGGTCCCAGAACATCGCTGAGGTCGAGCTTCGGCGCGGCGAAGGTGCCGGGATCGCGGGGATCCGGCCCTGTCATCGCCACGGTCAGCAGTGCCGCGTCCTCGGCCGAGCGAGTCATGGGGCCGATCGAGTCGAGCGTTGTCGACAACGGCACGACGCCGTAGAGGCTGATGAGCCCGAAGGTCGTCTTGAGACCGGTGATGCCGTTGGCCGAGGAGGGGATGCGCACCGAGCCGCCGGTGTCGGAGCCGATCGCCGCCGGCGCCAGGCCTGCGGCGACCGCAACGCCGGAGCCGCTGCTCGAGCCGCCGGGTACGCGGTGCGTCGCGGTGTCCCACGGATTCCACGGCGTACCGCAGAGCGGATTGGTGCCCCAGCCGCCGAACGCGAACTCGACCATGTGAGTCTTGCCGAGAACGACCATGCCGGCGGCGAGGAGCCGCTCGACGACGGTGCTGGTGACCGTGCTCTTGCGCCTGAGCCAGCACGCCGATCCGGCGGTGGTGAGATGCCCCTCGATCTCGCACAGGTCCTTGAGCGCGATGGGAATGCCGTTGAGCGGAGAAATCGGCAGACCGGACCGGCGGCGCAGGTCTGCGGCGTCTGCGAGCTTCAGGGCTGCGTCGTTGTAGACGTCGACATAGGCGTGCAGCTTCCCGTCGAGCCGGCCGATGCGCTCGAGATAAAGACCTGTCAGCTCGCGCGATGAATAATCGCCGCGGCGCAAGCCGCCAGCGAGGTCGGTCAGAGTCGAGAATGCCACGTTTTCCATCGTCGGGTCGTCCTGCCGGTCAAGCCGCCTTACAAGGCACCGTATCGTGCCATCATAATGCCAAGATTACGCGTATACCATCCGATCGGCGCTAACCCATTGGGAGACTTGTCAATTTGGCTGCCGTGTGGCACAACCGGCGCGATTTGGCCGGGGCGGCCGCGGAACAACTCACAAAGCGCGGCCGTTGTTGCGTTCTCGATCTGTCAACCTCTTTGCGCAAAGCTTGGCCGTTCTTCCCTTCCTTAGAAAAACTATAACCTGCCCATGACCAAGCGCGTTCGTAAGGCCATCTTTCCTGTCGGCGGCCTAGGTACCCGGTTTCTGCCGGCGACCAAGGCCATGCCCAAGGAAATGCTGCCCGTCGTCGACAAGCCGCTGATCCAGTACGCGGTGGAGGAGGCGGCCGCCGCCGGAATCGAGGAGTTCATATTCGTGACCGGTCGCGACAAGACCGCCATCGAGGATCACTTCGATCACTCCTTCGAGCTGGAGCACACGCTGGAGGCGCGGGGCAAGGCGAAGGAGCTCGACGCCCTGCGGAGCTGGGTGCCGAAGCCGGGAACGACCGCCTATACGCGCCAGCAGGAGCCGCTCGGGCTCGGTCATGCGGTGTGGTGCGCGCGCAATCTGGTGGGCGACGAGCCCTTCGCGGTGCTGCTCGCGGACGACCTGATTCTCGCGAAGACCGCATGCCTGAAGCAGATGGTCGATGCTCACGCCAAGTCCGGCGGCAATCTGATCGCGGTGATGGACGTGTCGCGCGACCATGTCAGCCGCTACGGTATCCTCAATCCCGGTCACGACGACGGCCGCCTCGTTGAGGTCAAGGGTCTGGTCGAGAAGCCGGCGCCCGACAAGGCGCCCTCGACCATGGCCGTGATCGGCCGCTACATTCTCGAGCCGGCCGTTTTCGAGCATCTCGGGCGGCAGAACCGCGGCGCCGGTGGCGAGATCCAGCTGACCGACGCCATGGCTACGCTGATCGGCCGCAGCCCGTTCCATGGCCTGCGGTTCGAGGGCAAGCGGTTCGACTGCGGCGACAAGGTCGGCTTCTTCGAGGCAAACCTTGCCTTTGCGCTCGCCCGCGACGATATCGGCGCGAACGTGCGGCATATTCTCAAAGATTATGTATAAGGCCTCAGATCGGCCGATCATGCGGCTGTTCCATTCGGGCAGAGTACGAGGGCATCGATGCGCATCGCGATGATCGGCACGGGATATGTCGGTCTTGTTTCCGGCGCCTGCTTCTCCGAGTTCGGCGTCGATGTCGTCTGCGTCGATAAGGACGCGGGCAAGATCGCGCGTCTCAAGAAGGGCGAGATCCCGATCTACGAGCCGGGTCTCGACGTGCTCGTCGCGAACAACGTCAAGGCCGGACGCCTGTCGTTTACGACCGATCTCGCGGCGGCGGTCCCAGGCGCCGACGCCGTGTTCATCGCCGTCGGCACGCCGTCGCGGCGCGGCGACGGCCACGCCGATCTTAGCTATGTCTTCGCTGCGGCCGAGGAGATCGCCCAGGCGATGGACGGCTATACAGTGGTCGTCACCAAGTCGACGGTGCCGGTCGGTACCGGGCGCGAGGTCGCCAGACGGATCAGGAAGGCGCGGCCCGATGCCGATTTCGACGTGGTGTCGAATCCGGAGTTCCTGCGCGAGGGCTCGGCGATCAACGATTTCATGCGGCCCGATCGCGTGGTCATCGGCGCCGACACAGAGCGTGCGCAGGCGGTGATGAAGGAGCTCTATCGCCCGCTCTACCTGATCGAGACGCCGATCGTCTTTACGGCGATCGAGACGTCCGAGCTGATCAAGTACGCCGCCAACACCTTTCTCGCGACCAAGATCACCTTCATCAACGAAATCGCCGATCTGTGCGAGAAGGTCGGCGCGGACGTACACGACGTGGCGCGCGGCATCGGCCTCGACGGCCGCATCGGGCGCAAGTTCCTGCATCCGGGCCCCGGCTATGGAGGCTCGTGCTTCCCCAAGGATACGCTGGCGCTCGTGCGTACCGCACAGGAGTCGGGCGCTCCGCTGAAGATCGTGGAGACAGTTGTCGCGGTCAACGATGCCCGCAAGAGGCGGATGGCGGACAAGATCATCGCCGCCTGCGGCGGCAGCGTGAAGGGCAAGACGATTGCAATGCTCGGCCTGACCTTCAAGCCGAACACCGACGACATGCGCGATGCGCCCAGCCTCGCCATCGTTCCGGCTCTGGAAGAGGCGGGCGCCTCGGTACGCGCATTCGACCCCGAAGGCATGCACGAGGCCGAGAAGATGCTGCCAAACATCAAGTACTGCGAGAATGCCTACGAGGCGATGGAGGGCGCCGATGCGCTGGCGCTCGTGACCGAGTGGAACGAGTTCCGCGCGCTCGATCTCGACCGGGTGAAGTCGCTGCTCAAGCAACCGGTCATCATCGACCTGCGCAACATCTATCGGCCGCAGGACATGGTCGCGGCCGGATTCGACTATGTCTGTGTCGGCCGCCCGGCGCCGAAGGGCAAGCCCCGGTCGAATTCAAAAGCGAGAGCCGCCGATGACTGAGAAGCACGGTTTCGACCGCACGGTACTGCGCGAGTACGACATCCGCGGCATCGTCGGAAAGACACTGTCGGCCGCCGATGCGCGCGCGGTTGGCCGGGGGTTCGGGACAGCAGTAGTGCGAGGCGGCGGCAGGCGCGTCGCCGTCGGCTATGACGGCCGCCTTTCGTCGCCGGATATGGAAGCAGCGCTCGTCGAGGGGCTTGCCGCATGCGGCCTCGAGGTGCTGCGCATCGGGCTCGGCCCGACGCCGATGCTGTATTTCGCGGTGCGCTCGCTTGGGCTCGATGGCGGCGTCATGGTCACCGGCTCGCACAATCCGCCCGAGTACAACGGTTTCAAGATGATGCTCGGCAAGGCGAGCTTCTGGGGCAAGGACATCCAGGAGCTCGGCCGCCGTGTCGCCGCCGGAGACGTCGCGAGCGGCAAGGGCACCGTGCGCGACCAGCCGGTCCGCGACGCCTATATCAAGCGGTTGATCGATGAATTCGATCATGTCGCGGCGCGCAATCCGCGGCCGCTGACGGTGGCATGGGACGCAGGCAACGGCGCCGCGGGACCCGTGATGGAAGCGATCGCGGGCGCCCTGCCGGGCAAGCATATCCTGCTCAACGAGAAGGTTGACGGCCGCTTTCCGGCGCACCATCCCGATCCGACCGTGCCGGCCAATCTGGTGCAGCTGCAGGACGCCGTGAAATCCAGCCGAGCCGATCTCGGTATCGCGTTCGACGGCGATGGCGACCGCATCGGCGTCGTGGACGGGCAGGGACGGATCCTGTGGGGCGATCAGCTGCTGGTGATCCTGTCGCGCGACGTGCTGCGCGAACGTCCCGGCGCCACGATCATCGCCGACGTGAAGGCGAGCCAGGTGCTGTTCGACGAGGTCGAGCGCGCCGGCGGCACGCCGCTGATGTGGCGCACCGGCCATTCGATCATCAAGACCAAGATGGCGGAGACCGGTGCTCCGCTCGCCGGCGAGATGAGCGGCCACGTGTTCTTCGCCGACCGGTGGTACGGGTTCGACGATGCGCTCTACACGGCCGTGCGGCTGCTCATGGTCGTGGCGACGGCGAAGGAGAGCATGGCCGAGATGCGCGATCGCATGCCGCAGGTCGTCAATACGCCGGAGCTCCGATTCCCGTCCAGCGAGGAGCGCAAGTTCGCGATCATCGACGAAGTGAAGATGCGCCTGAAGGCGGCCGATGCGGACGTCAACGATGTCGATGGCGTGCGCGTCAACTCGCCGGATGGCTGGTGGCTGCTGCGGGCGTCGAACACGCAGGACGTGCTGGTGGCGCGCTGCGAGGCGCGGGACGAAGCGGGCCTGGGACGGCTCAAGTCGGCGCTGGTCGACCAGCTTCGCCAGAGCGGCGTCGAGCCGCCGCGCCTTTGACCGGGGCATGCGGTTCTTCTTCTACGGCACCCTGATGGACGCGGATGTCCGTCGCGCGGTTCTCGGCGCGCGCGCTGCGGCTCCGGCGGAGGAGGCCACTCTTGAGGGGTGGCGGCGCGTCAAGATGGCCGGCGTTTCCTACCCGGTGATCGTCCGTGCCCGCGGCCAGAAGGTCGAGGGCGTCCTGATGCACGGGATCGACGGTCGCGGGCGGGAGATGCTTCAGGCCTATGAAGGCGACGAGTATGCGATGATCGGCATCGAAGTCGTCACCTGCGGCAGGCGCATCGATGCGAAGGTGTTCGTGCCGCGTCCGGGCCTGCCGGTGCGAGCCCGGGGGCCGTGGACCCTGGATGCCTGGCAGCGCCGCTTCAAGCGACGCTTTCTGAACGGTCTCCAGGCGCAGCGCGGGCTGCCGCGCGCGGCTGCTTCCAGCCTCTAGCAAGCGCAAGAAGCAGGGGCGGGTCTTTCGACCCGCCCCCACAACGTCGCTGCCGGAAGCTCGAAATCCTCGATCAGCTGTTCGCCGCGCTCGCGGTGCTGGGGGTGCGCGAGAGCTCGGCCGGTGCAAGAGGCATGCACGCCATCTTGCGCTTGAGCGCCCGGCACGCCTTGCGCGCATCCTTCTCCGATATGCCGACCAGGCGGGCGCGGTACATTTGGCCCTTCTTGGTGGTATGGGGCTCGACCTCGAATGTCGCGTCACCGAGATGCGTCGGTGCCAGCTTGGTTGCCTGCTCCGCCGCGCGGCGTGCGGCGGCGCTCTTGGAATAGGCGCCGACCTGGACGCCCCAGATATCCGATTCGCTGTCGGCGCTCGCCTTGGCGACAGGCTTCGCAGCGTGCGCCGTCCTGGTCGGTTTCGGCGCTGCCCGGCGGGATGCCTGGACCTGCTTCGTCCCGGCCTTCGAACTCGACCGGCTGGCGTGGCGGATGATCGGCTCGTCGTCGCTGCGGGCGAAAGCCGCGTCGAGCAGGCGCGCCATCGCCTGATCGCGCGAGCCGGGCGAAATGCCGCCCAGGACGACGCCGATCAGGCGGCGATTGCCGCGCTTGGCGGACGTAACAAGATTGAACCCGGAAGCGCGTATATAGCCGGTCTTCATGCCGTCCGCGCCGTCATACCAGCTGTTCAGCCGATTATGGTTGGTATGTCTGATGCCCTTGTAGGTGAACGAGGGCGTGTCGAAGAAATGGTAGTGATGCGGGAAGGTGTTGAGCACGGCGCGCGCAAGGATCGCCAGATCGCGCGCAGTGCTCTTCTGGCGGGAGTCGGGCAGGCCGGAAGCGTTGCGGAAGGTGGTATTGGCCATGCCCAGCTTGCGCGCCTTCTCTGTCATCTTCCGGGCGAACTGGGATTCGCTGCCGGCAAGGCCCTCGGCGGCGACCACGGCCGCGTCGTTGGCCGACTTGGTCACGAGCCCTAGGATGACATCGCGCACCGCGATTGTCTCGCCCTTACGCAGGCCGAGCTTGGTCGGGTCCTGGTTGGCGGCGCGGGCCGAAACCGGAAAGCGGGTCTCCAGGGTAATGCGCTTGGCGTCCAGCGCCTCGAACAGCATGTAGAGTGTCATCACCTTGGTCAGCGATGCCGGATAGCGCGGCGCGTCCGCGTCGTCCTCGTAGAGGACGGCACCGCTCGCCGCGTCCATGATGATGGCGGCGGAGCGGGCCGCCAGGGCCGGCGCGATGCTTGAGAGGAGAATGGCGATGCTGGTGAGGAGAACGGCGAGCGTGCCGCCGTAGCTGTGTCGCAATCCCCCCGTAACAGCGGCGCTTAGCAACTTATTGGACACCCAGTACCCCCGGCAGCCGCAGTACAGATTGTGATCAATTTACGGCTAAGGCTGCGCATTGTCTACGTAAAACCGCATGATTCCATTGGGTTAGGTTAATACCATTGGAGTCTATCGAAGGTAGGCTGAAAATTGGTAAACGATCCTAAATTGACCCCGACTTTATTGCCGCGCATGGTGGCTTGGCAGGCCATGACGGGCCAGCGGGCTGGCCAAGCCCTGGCTCGAGCATTGAGGGCGACCATGTGGAGAGCGCTGCCTGCCATCTTCGCGGTCGTCGTCGGGCTGGCGGGCTGCGCCTATCGCGACGGGGGAATCGGCAGTCCGATCACCCGGAAATTCCAGTATTTCAGCTATCTGGGCGGCGATGACATTCGCCGGGCCTGCGCAGACGGCGGTCCGGCGCGTTATCGGCTGGTCTACAATGGCGTCTGGGACGAGCAGGTCCGGGCCTACGACCTGCGCCGGAGCGCCGATGGTACCGGCGCAACTCTGGAAGCCCATGTTTTCGGGGGCGTGGGAAACCTGGCGGCCGGCTTCAATCCGCTGGATCCTACTGGGCCGTGGCGCGGCGTCTCGGCCCAGAAGCAGCTCGACGAGGACACCTATCGGACCTTGATCCGGGCCATCGAGGCGAGCGGCTTCGGCGAGCCGGCCCCCAGTGGCATTTCATTGCCGTCGTGGGGGTTCTACTGGGTCGTCAGTGCCTGCGCCGGCGGCCGGTATCATTTCAATGCCTGGCTTTACCCGTCCGAGCGGTTCGACCGGATCACCTTTGACAGGCCGCTCTTTGCCGCCGATGGCACCGGCGTGCCGGTCAACCCGCCCAGGCCTTTGAACCAGGCGGAGAAAAGCCTGGCCTCGAATGCCGATCGCAATGATCCGACCATCAGCCACTTCGAAATGGAAGTGGGGGAAAACGGTCTGGTCGGTAACGTTACGCTCTTTTAAGTCGCCAGGATGGCGACTTTATCTCGCCTTCGGAAAATTTTGTGCAGTGCAGCAAAAATCGCCTTGACGATGGTCCGGGCTCGCCATATATGATTTTTGTGCGGTGCAGCATAGGCCGCCGAATTGTACCCTCGCCGTGACCGTCGGTCGCCACGGCGTCGGCACCACCAGGATCAAGGAGCAGGTTATGGCTGAAAAGGCCAAGCCGGGTCGCGGATCCGCTCAGCCGACGAAGCGGAACGCTGGAATTCGGGTTCGCCGCGCAGCGGCGACGGAAGATTTGAAGGGAATGACCATGAAGACCACAAAGAAGGACGTTTTCGAGGGCCTCTCCGGCCGCGCCGCGCAAGACGCGCAGCAGGGCTACGATCAGATGCTCGGCACCACGCGCGAGCAGATGGAGAAGGCGAGCACGGCCGCATTCAAGGCGTATGAGGAGTTCTCGAAGTTTCAGAAGGACAACTACGACGCCTATGTCGCTGCATCGACGATCCTTGCGAAGGGCGTCGAGAATGTCGGCAAGGCGTGGGCCGCCCTGACCCAGGAAGCCCTCGAGAACTCGGCCCAGACTGCGAAGGCGCTGCTCGGCGCCAAGACGCTGCGCGAGGCGGTCGACTTGCAGAACGATTGGGCCAAGTCGAACTTCGACAAGCTCCTCGCCGAGAGCACGAAGCTCTCCGAAATGACCGTCAAGGTCACGAACGAGGCGTTCGGTCCGATCAATTCGCGGGTCAATGTCGCTGTCGAGAAGCTTCTCAAGCCGGTTGCCGTCGCCTGAATCAGCCGAAGATGGCAGACGAAGGGCCCGGCGGCCTCCGCCGGGCCCTTTTTCTTTGCGTCGTCGGGAGCCAGGCGCTCTGCAAAGCTTCCTCTTTTGCTTCGCCGCGGCATGGAACGCGGCCCGGCCCGGCTACGTCAACTAGCTGAGGTCGCACGAATGCAGAGCCGACTGGATAGCCAATTAACACTCTTTTCCCTGCGCGCGGGAATCCAATATCATTATCGGCAAGATACGCAGCATAGGCTCCGGTTGGCGCAGAACAATGAGCGACGTCGACAGAACCAACGACGACGGCCCGTCGACAGGCGTGGTGGTCCAGACCCGGACCAAGACCAAGAAGCCGTCGATGTACAAGGTGTTGATGCTGAACGACGACTACACGCCGATGGAATTCGTCGTGCTGGTCCTCGAGAAGTTCTTCAGCAAGAGCCGCGAGGAGGCCACTCAGATCATGCTGCACGTGCACCGTCGCGGAGTCGGACTGTGCGGAGTGTTTACATATGAGGTGGCCGAGACCAAGGTCACCCAGGTCACCGAGTATGCGCGGCGCAACCAGCACCCGTTACGCTGCACGCTCGAAAAGGAATAGGCAACGATATCGCTCGTTAACCAATTCGGTGGCACAATTGGAGTTCGGGTGCAGGGTTCCGGACTTCGCCGGGCCTTCATGACCACGTCTATGAACGAGGGGAGTATCCCGCTACATGTTATCCCGTAACCTCGAGCAGAGCCTGCATCGCGCGTTGGCCCAAGCCAATCAGCGGCGTCACGAATACGCGACGCTCGAGCACCTCCTGCTGGCACTGACCGAGGACCAGGACGCGGCCGCGGTGCTGCGCGCCTGCGGCGTCGATCTCGATCGGCTGCGCCGCGACATCATCAATTATCTCGACAATGAGCTCGCCGGGCTGGTCTCGAACCGCGCCGGCGACGCCAAGCCGACGGCCGGCTTCCAGCGCGTGCTGCAGCGCGCGGCCATCCACGTGCAGTCCTCGGGCCGCGAGGAGGTAACGGGCGCCAATGTGCTGGTCGCCATGTTCTCCGAGCGGGAGTCGCATGCCGTGTATTTCCTGCAGGAGCAGGACATGTCGCGGCTCGACGCCGTCAACTACATCTCGCACGGCGTGGCCAAGGTTCCGGGCCGCAGCGAGACGCGCCGTGTGCGGGGCTCCGACGACGAATCGGCAGGCAGCACCGCCGGCGGCTCGTCGAGCGGCACGGCTTCGGACAAGGGCACCAAGCGCGGTCAGGAAGCGCTTGCCGCCTATTGCGTCAACCTCAACAAGAAGGCGGCGCAAGGCCGCATCGACCCGCTGATCGGCCGCGAGCCGGAGGTCGAGCGGACCATCCAGATCCTGTGCCGGCGCTACAAGAACAACCCGCTCTATGTCGGCGACCCCGGCGTCGGCAAGACTGCCATCGCCGAGGGCCTCGCGCGCAAGATCGTCAAGGGCGAGGTGCCCGAAGTGCTGCGCAACTGCACGATCTACGCGCTGGACATGGGCACGCTGCTTGCCGGCACGCGCTATCGCGGTGACTTCGAGGAGCGGCTCAAGGCCGTGCTCGCCGAGCTCGAGGCGCATGAGGGCGCGGTGCTGTTCATCGACGAGATCCACACCGTGATCGGTGCTGGCGCCACATCGGGCGGCTCGATGGACGCCTCCAACCTGCTCAAGCCGGCGCTCGCCAGCGGCACGCTGCGCTGCATCGGCTCGACCACGTACAAGGAGTACCGCAACTACTTCGAGAAGGACCGCGCCTTGGTGCGGCGTTTCCAGAAGATCGACGTCAACGAGCCGACCGTCGAGGACGCGATCAAGATCCTCAAGGGCATCAAGCCGTATTACGAGTCGCACCACCAGGTCCGCTATACGAACGAGGCGATCCGTGCCGCGGTCGAGCTGGCGGCCCGCTACATCAACGACCGCAAGCTGCCCGACAAGGCGATCGACGTGATCGACGAGGTGGGGGCCGCGCAGATGCTGCTGCCTGCGCCGAAGCGCAAGCGCGTCATCGCCGTCAAGGACGTCGAGTCGGTGGTCGCCAAGATCGCGCGCATTCCTCCGAAGAGCGTGTCGTCCGACGACAAGCAGACCCTCAAGAGCCTGGAGACCGACCTCAAGCGGGTCGTATTCGGCCAGGACAAGGCGATCGAGGCGCTGTGCAGCGCGATCAAGCTTTCGCGGGCCGGCCTGCGCGAACCGGAGAAGCCGATCGGCTCCTACCTGTTCTCGGGTCCGACCGGTGTCGGCAAGACCGAAGTGGCACGCCAGCTCGCTGCCACGATGGGCATCGAGCTGAAGCGGTTCGACATGTCCGAGTATATGGAGCGGCACACCGTTTCGCGTCTGATCGGCGCGCCGCCGGGCTATGTCGGCTTCGACCAGGGAGGCCTGCTGACCGACGCGATCGACCAGCACCCGCATTGCGTGCTGCTGCTCGACGAGATCGAGAAGGCCCATCCCGACCTGTTCAACATCCTGTTGCAGGTCATGGACCACGGCAAGCTGACCGATCACAACGGCAAGACGGTGGATTTCCGCAATGTCATCCTGATCATGACGACCAACGCGGGTGCGGCCGACATGGCCAAGCCGGCGATCGGCTTCGGTCAGGAGACGCGGGTCGGCGACGACGTGGAGGCGATCAACCGCATGTTCACGCCGGAGTTCCGCAACCGCCTCGACGCCGTCGTTGCGTTCTCGCGTCTTGCGCCGGACGTCATCAGCCGCGTCGTCGACAAGTTCGTTCTGCAGCTGGAGGTCCAGCTCGCCGAGCGCGATGTCACCATCACGGTGACCGACGAGGCGCGGACCTGGCTCGCCGAGAAGGGCTATGACGAGCTCTATGGCGCGCGGCCGCTGGCCCGCGTGATCCAGGAGAGCATCAAGAAGCCGCTCGCCGAGGAACTGCTGTTCGGAAAGCTTGCCAAGGGCGGCATCGTCCGGGTCAAGCTCGAGAACGGCAAGCTGACCTTCGAGTACCCGACGCCGCCGGCAACGCGGCCCGAGCCGAAGGTTCCGGCCCTGGTCGAATAGGCCGGCGCCGCAGAGGACGATCGAGCAAGGGCGGGTCCGGCGGACCCGCCCTTTTTTCATGCCGAATCCTTGCCGCGCCGGCATTAACGGATTCGTAGGCACAATGGGCGGACGATCGACAGTTGCGAAGCAACACGGGAGCCGGATGCGTCCGGACGAGTGCAGCGGCAATGAAAATCGGCAAGGCGATCAGAACGGTTCGCAAGCTCGCGAAATCGGCAGTGCGGGAGGCGGGGACGATGTCCGCACGCGCCACGCCCGCATGGTCGCACACGCAGAAATCGGCTTTGAAGTCGGTCAAGGCGCTGCTGCATGCCTTCGACGAGGATCTAGCGGCGCGCTCCGAGCTGACGAGCCTTCGCCAGGTTGCCGCCGCGATCGCATGCCGGACGATCGAGGCGCCGGTCGAACCGTCGCGCGCGCTCGAGCATGCCGCGGAACTCGCCATGCATCGCGTGGTCCAGCAGGCCCGGTCCGCGCGGCGCGACGAGATCAGTGCGGTTTCGATCGTGCGCGCTCTCGCCGCCGACATCCGTGCATTTCAAGGCTCGTCCCGGGCTGGCGCGGAACGCGCCTTTGACCGCCTGCGGGTCGCCTAGCCGCTGGACACGGCCCCGATTTCTTGATCGTGTGTAGGGGCGGGGCGGACCCGCCCTTTGCATTTGATCCTGGCGATGGCCCTCCAATTCCTCTCCGGCACCCGGGTGCTCGATCTCTCGCAGTACATTCCCGGCCCCTATGCCGCGCTGATGCTCGCCGATCTCGGCGCCGAGGTCGTGAAGGTCGAGCCGCCGGGCGGCGATCCGATGCGCCAGCTCGGCCCGCGTGACCGCGACGGCATCTCGCCCTTATGGAAGCTGATGAATGGCGGCAAGACGGTCGTCGAGCTCGACCTGAAGACGGGGACGGGGCGTGCCGCGCTGGAGGCGCTGCTGCGCGGCGCTGACGCGCTGATCGAATCCTATCGGCCGGGCGTCATGGATCGGCTCGGCTTCACGCGGCAGCGTCTCGACGCGCTCAATCCGCGGCTCGTCCATGCGGCGCTCTCGGGCTACGGTCAGACCGGACCATGGCGGCTGCGCACCGGCCACGATCTCAACTACATGGCACTGGCCGGGGGCCTGGCGCAATCGGGTCCGGCCGAGCGCCCGCTGATGGCGGCGCCGCCGACCGCGGACTTCGCCAGCGGCGTGCAGACGGCGATGACGGTATGCGCGGCGTTGTTCGGTCGCGAGCGAATCGGCAAGGGCGCGTATCTCGATCTAAGTCTCTCCGAGACCGTGCTTGCATGGCAGAGCGCCACGTTGACGTCGGCTTTGCGGCCCGGCTTCGAGCCGGAGCGTGCGGCCAACCTGCTCAATGGCGGGGCGGCCTGCTATCAGGTTTACCGCGCCGCCGGCGACCGCTTCGTGACCCTCGCCGCGATCGAGGAGAAGTTCTGGCGCAACTTCTGTGAGGCCGTCGGCCGGCCCGACTGGATCGCACGGCAGTGGGAGCCGATGCCGCAGGCGGCGCTGATCGCCGACGTCGGCCGCCTGTTCGCCACGAAGAGCGCGGCGGAATGGGAATCGCTGCTCGGGCCGGTCGATTGCTGCTTCGGGGCGGTCGTGCCGCCGGGCGAGGTCGCCGTGCATCCGCAGATCGCCGCGCGCGGCATGGTGGCGCGCCATGAAGGGCCGGATCTCGCGATCGAGACACTGTTCCCCGCCCATGTCGACGGCGAGCCGCCGGCCGCGCGCAAAGCGCCCGCAATCGTTCCGGTCGCGGAGATTCTCGCGCGCTGGCCGGGAGCCCGCTAGTTCGCGACTCCTTCCGGGGCGTCAGGCCGCGCGATCAATCACCCGGCTCCGGCGCCTGCCTGAACGGGGAATGCTGCTGCAGCTCGGCCATCTCGTGGCGGATCAGCACGGTCTCGCGTGCCAGGAAGTGCGCGACCGCGTCGCGAAACGCCCCGTCGCGGATCCAGTGCGCGCTCCATACCGGCCGCGGCAGGTAGCCGCGCTGGACCTTGTGCTCACCCTGCGCTCCGGCCTCGACCCGCGCCAGCCCGCGCTCGATCGCAACGTCGATGGCGCGGTAGTAGCACGCCTCGAAATGCAGGAAGCGGAACTCGCCGTAGGAGCCCCAGTTGCGGCCGTAGATCGTGTCGCCGCCGACCAGATTGAGCGCGCCGGCGACCCAGCGCCGGTCCTTGCGCGCCATCATCAGCACGACCTTGTCGGCCATCGTCTCGTGCAGGCGCGTAAAGAAATCGCGCGTCAGATAGGGCGAGCCCCACTTGCGGTCGCTGGTGGCCTGATAGAATTCGAAGAACGCGTCCCAGTGCTCCGGCCCGAGGCCGCCGCCGCTCAATGCCACGACCTCGACGCCCTGCGCCGCCACGTCGCGGCGCTCCTTGCGGATCGACTTGCGCTTGCCGTGGCTGAGCGCAGCCAGGAAGTCGTCGAAGCTCCTATAGCCGCGGTTCTCCCAGTGATACTGGAAGCCCGAGCGGATCAGGAATCCCGCCGCGGCGAACGCCTCGGCTTCCTCGCTGGTGCAGAAGGTGACGTGCAGGGACGACACGCGCAGCCGCTCTGCGATCTGCGCCAGCGCGCCGATCAGCGCGTCGCGGATCGCGCCGCGGTCGGGCCGCTCGGGCACGAGTATGCGGGCACCGGTGACCGGCGTGAACGGGACCGCGACCTGGAGCTTCGGATAGTAGCGGCCGCCGGCGCGGCGGTAGGCATCGGCCCACCCGTGGTCGAACACGTATTCGCCGTAGGAATGGCTCTTCAGGTACATCGGTACGACGCCGACGACGCGGCCGCGCGAGTCCTCGGCGACGAGGTGCTGCGGCAGCCAGCCGGTTTCCGCGGTCGCGGATTCGCTGGCCTCGAGCGCGTGCAGGAAGGCGAAGGACAAGAACGGATTGTCGCTGCCTGCACAGGCATCCCACGCGGCGGCGCCGATATCGGCGATCCGCTCGACCAGCCGCACTGCAATGGCTTCACCGCTGTCGGGCATCCGCAATCCTCACCGCGCCGGATGTCTGGTCAGTGGAAGGCCCAGTCTAGGGCGCTGCCGCCGCCCGCGCGAGAGTCGCGATCAGCGCGGCAGCTGGATCGAGACGGTCTGCCCGTCATAGCCGCGCGGCTTGTGGTGCACGCGTACCGTTACCCGCTGGATTCCGACCGGCACCCGCATATCATCGAGCTCGTGCGTGAAGGGCTGCTCGGTTTGGGGGTGCTGCAGCGCGTGCCGGCTGAGCACATTCCCGTCCGGTCCGACGATCTCGACCGCATCGGCATAATAGCTGGTGTCACGGTCGTTGCTCAGCACCGTCACGCGGAAGTCGAACATGTCCTCCGTGCCGGGATGGCGCTCGACCGCAACCGCGACGACGTCCGCTTCGCCCGCGGCGGCGGGAAGAGCTGCCGCCGCGATTGTTGCAAACAGAGCCGCGAAGAAAACGTGCCTCCTCATGCCACCTCGAACACCGCCTCGACCTCGACGGCGACGCCGAAAGGAAGCGAGCCCACGCCGACCGCGGCGCGGGCATGCTTGCCGGCTTCGCCCAGAACCTCGACCAGCAGGTTCGATGCGCCGTTGATGACCTGGGGGTGGTCGGTGAAATCAGGCACCGCGTTGACGAATCCGCCGACGCGCACGCAACGCCTTACCTTGTCGAGATCGCCGCCGCAGGCATTCCTGAGATGGGCGAGGATGTTGAGCGCGCACAGCCGCGCCGCCTTCTGGCCATCCTCAACCCCGAACTCGCGGCCGAGCTTGCCGACATATTCGCGCTTGCCGTTGTCGAGCGTGATCTGGCCGGCGATGAAGACGAGATTGCCGGTGCGCACCGTCGGCACATAATTGGCGGCCGGGGCGCCGGCATCGGGCAAGGTGATCCCGAGTTCCTTCAGGCGGGCGTCGATCTTTCCAGGCATTTTCATCCCCTGATTGAATCGCAGTTCGCGGGAGCATACAAGCCGGAGCGCGGCCGATCCAGCCGCACCGGCCGTGCCTGCGCCATAATTATGCCGCGTCAAACCGGGAGAATAGGCTCGATCGAGGAGAAGCGAATGCGGGTTCTATGTCTGCTCGGCGTCCTGGTGATGGCTCTCGGGGCCGGTCCCGGCTGGGCCGCCAGCGTGCTCGATCTCAAGACCGAATATTCGGCCGCGAGCACGATCCGCACGAGCAAGGCGACACAGCACGGCCGGCTCTGGCGCACGCCAACCGCGCTCCGGCACGAGAGCACGGACGGCAAGCGCCAGCACACTGTCATAGCGCGCCTCGACCGCAGGGTCGCCTGGCTGCTCTTGCCGGAGCAGAAGTTGGCGATCGAGATGAGCCTCGAGAATTTCGGGCTGCCGGTCGAGCTGCTCAACGGCAACGGCATCAAGCAGACGCCGGTCGGCCAGGAAACCGTCGCCGGAATGCGCACCACCAAGGTGCGGGTCGAGCGCCAGCCTGGGCCCGGACCGAGTGCGAACGGGCGCTTCGAAGGGCATGTCTGGACCACCGCCGACGGCATCATCATGCGGGTGGTCGGCAGCGGCGAGAACCAGGGCAGGCGCGGCGACGTCAACCTGAGCTTCTCGGAAGTCCGGATCGCTCGCCAGGACCCGGCGTTGTTCGAGCTGCCGGCCGGCTATCGTCGCCTGATGCTGGTCGGGGTCGACTTCGAGTCCCTGATGGCGGGAATGGAGCAACTCAAGGGCCTGACCAGGCCCAATCGCACCGGCAACCAGCCGCCCCGTTAGGAAACCGCGCGACGGAGGTCCCCGGTCGCTTCCCGCACCGCCGGTTGACGGCGCAGCAGACCGCAGAAGGGGCAGGGACGCACGGCACCGAGTTGGAGTAGGTGGTGCTCTATGCGCTCAATCTCGCGACGATCTTCGTCCTCGTGCTGCTGTATGTCGTCGTCAACCGCCGCAAGCCGAGCGGCTACGCCACGGGACGCGAGGTCCTGGTCATCGACGCTGCGTATGCCTTCGACCTGCTCGGCGCCGTCTGGATCGTGATGACCGGCGCGTCGCCGTGACGGCGGGAGCGGGCGCCGGGGGACCTGCCTGCTACCGCCAAGCTTTGCCCGGATGAATGCGTTAACGCCGTGTAAACCACCCCCTGCAATGCTCGCGGCAGGAGCGAGCGATGAACATCTGGGGCTGGAACAACACGAATTGCTGGGCTGGCGCCGTCGGCGCCTTCATAGCCGGCGTGATGCGCTTGGCCGAATACGGCACCGCTTCCTCCGAAGGCGCGGGCTTCGCGGAACTGTCCTGGCTGCCCGGCGAGGCCACCGTCCTGATCGCGGCCGTTCTTGGCGGCATTGCCGGCCTGCTCGGCGCAATGCTCGTCGACCTGATCAAGCCCACGGAGCACTAGGCCCCGCCGCGGCATCCAGCCGCCCGCTCGGCTCTCAGCGGCGATCCTGCGATCGCGCGACCGCGCCGCCCGCGGTGAGCTCGATGCCGGTCAGGGTGCGCTCATCGTTGGCCATGCGCCATGACAGCAGCTTCTGCGCATAGCGCAGCATGACGGGCGCATGGCGCGGATCGCCGGCGAGGTCGTGGAGTTCGTCGGGGTCGCGCTGCATGTCGAACAGCAGCGGCGGCAGCGCCGCGAAATGCACGTACTTGTATTCCCGATCGCGGATGACGTTGAGGCAGCACTCGTCTAGGCGCAGGCCGAGCGCGCGCTCGGGAGCGCCGCCCGGCACGTCGCGGAAGTCGAACTCCCAGTGCACCTCGCTGCGCCAGCGCTGCGGCGCTTCGCCGCGCAGGAAGGGTGCCAGCGACGCGCCGTCGCATTGCACGGGAACCCCGCGCCCCGCCAGATCGAGCATCGTCGGCATCAGGTCGACCGATTCGGTGAACGCATCGACCGTGGCGCCGCGCACGAAGCCGGTGCCGGGTGCCCGCACGATCAGCGGGATGTGAAAGGCCTGGTCGAAATAGACCTCCTTCTCGAGATACCAGTGGTCGCCGAGCATTTCGCCATGATCGCAGCTGAAGACGATCAGCGTATCGTCGTATCGGCCCGTCCGCTTGAGGAAACCGACCAGCCGACCGATCTGCGCGTCGACCTCGCTGATCAGGCCCCAATAGGTGGCGCGGAGCTGACGCAGATGATGCTCCGGCATCGCCGCCGCATAGCCGGACCATCCGAGATGCCAGGCGAGATAGGGATGCTGCCGTTTCTCCGCCTCGATCGTGGCTGCGCGGCGGAACCGCGGGAGATCGGCGGGATCGTACATCCTGTTGTACGGTTCGGGCGCTATGAACGGCGGGTGCGGGCGCAGATAGCCGCAATGCAGGAACCAGGGTTCATCGCGCCGCTGCTCGATGTATTCGATGGCGCAGTCGGTGACGAAGGCGGTATCGCTGTGCTCGGCTTTGTAGCGCGGCGGCGCATAGGTCGGTCCGCGCGCCTCCGCATCCGGATACCCGTCGACCGGACGTCGCGCATCGTCGATGTCGCCCGGCTTGACGTCGTAGCCGAGTCGGCGCAGATGCGCGATCCACGGCTTCTCGTCGCTCTGCAGCAGGGCGACGGCAGTGAAGCCCGGCATCAGCCCCTCGTAGCTGCGCAGCGACGGATCCTCGGGGTCGAGCCCGCGCGGGTCGGGGCTGGTGTCGGTGTAGCCGATCAGGCCGGGATCGTAGCCGGCCTTGCGCATCTCCAGCGCGATGTTGGTGAAGCGCCGGTCGAGCGGCGTGCCGTTCCGGACCGACCGGTGGTTCTGCATGTACATGCCGGTCAGCAGCGAGGCGCGCGCCGGGCCGCAGGGGGCAGCCTGCGCATAGTGCCGCCGGAACAGGACGCCGTCCGCGGCCAGTGCGTCGAGATTTGGCGTTTTCACCACCGGGTGGCCGACGGCGGAGAGGCAGTCGGCGCGCCACTGGTCGGCGAGAATGAGAAGGATGTTTTTCGGTCGGCTCAAGTGCGGCTCCCGCGATTCGCGGGGCCGAGCCTAGCGTTGCGCTCCGCGGGCCGCCAGCGCCTAGCGTTCCTTCGGGATGATGCTGATGCCGCCACTGACCTCGAGCACGGCGTACTTGATCTGGTCCATGCGCTCGAGCCCCTGAGTCTGCCGCGCCGCCTCCAGGATCTCGTCATCTCGCACGCGCGCCTTGTCCATCAGGTGCTTGAGCGGCTTGCCGTTGTCGACCAGCACGGTGGGAACGCCTTCGACGAAGCGCTGCGCCGTGCCCGAGTACTGCTTCCACATCGAGATTGCGACGTCGAGCGCCAGCAGGGTGACGATGACAATGAAGCCGTTGGTCAACGAGAAATCCTCCCCCAGCAGGGCCTGCTGAGTCGACTCGCCGATGATCAGCAGCAGGACGAAATCGAAGCTGGTCATCTCGCTGAGCGTGCGGCGCCCGGCGATGCGGAAGACGATCAGCAGGACGATATAGATCGCCGCCGCGCGCAGAACCGATTCCATGGCGTCACCTTCACGGATAGATCCACTGGCTGATCCTGTGCGCCGGGCCGCCCGCAATTGTGACGCGTGAGGTCAGGCTGCCGGACTTCTGCGGCTTGGTATGCAGGACCACGGTAATCTCGCCGGGCCGCGAGTCGGTGCGGAAGCGCAGGAGCACCCCGTCCTGCACCACGCTCGTGCTGTCGGGCGGCGGCATCGTCGATGTGAGCTCGAGTCCGCGCACCGCATCGCCTGACAGGGCGATGGTCAGCGTGTCGTCGCGCGTGAGCCGGCCGTCGGCGCGGATCTCGAATGTCGTCGGCGCATGCAGCCGCGCGAAACGCTCGTAGGTCACCTGCAGGTCTGCCGGCGATCCGGCTGTCCTCGTGCTGAGCGGGCCGCTGCCGAACAGCCCGGCGAGGGCCGCGACGATCAGGAGCGCGAATACGCCCCAGCCGATGCGCTGGACGACCCAGGTCCGGTGCTGGAAGCGCAAGGGCGCATCGATCTCCAGTCCTGGGTGATCCTTGGTGGCAACGCTCGGCAAGGCGACCTCCTGTGCTTGGCGATTCAACCACTTGGCGGGACGTGCGTTCCGCATCCGGGCGTCCACCGGCCGAGTCGAAGGAGGTACTGACTCCGCCACCTTGGAGGGGCAGCTTGCCGCACTGCGCTCGCGCTGCGACAAAGAGCGGTCCGAACGCCGCTCTGCAAAGAAATTCCAGTTCATGACCTTTGTCCTTCCCGCCGTGCTCGCCCTCGTCGCGGCGGCATCGTTCTTCTCGGGCATCTTCGGCGTCGCCGGCGGGATGATCCTGATGGGCGGGCTCGTCTATCTGCTGCCGGTGTCGCAGGCGATGCTCGTGCACGGCGTAGCGCAGTTCGTCTCCAACGGCGCGCGCGTCATGCAGTGGCGCGCCGTCATCGAACTCCGCCTCGTCGCCTGGTTCCTCGGCGGCTCCGCCGCATGCGTGGCGATCCTTGCCTTCATCCGCTTCGTGCCGTCGCCGACTTTGGTGCTGTTCCTGCTCGGCGCGTCCGCGCTGGCCATTCTCGCCGTGCCGGACCGGATGGCGCCGAGGATCACGGATCGCCCGGTCGCCGTCGTCGTCGGCTTCCTCGCCGCCGGCCTGATGCTCACGGCCGGCGTGTCCGGCACGTTCATTGACCAGTTCTTCGCCCGCACCGGGCTCGACCGCCGCGCCAATATCGCCACCAAGGCAACGATGCAGACCGTGCTGCACGCGGTGAAGATCGTCTACTTCGCGGGTGTTGCCCCGTATGCGCTGGACGAGGCGCTGCTGCTCATTCTCGCGCTGGTGCCGCTGGTCGCGGTGGTCGGTTCGAGGCTCGGCGGCATCGTCCTGCTGCGGATGAACGACAAGCAGTTCTACTGGTGGACCCGCCGCATCGTCTTCTGCGTCGGTGCCTTCTATGTGGCGATCGCGCTGAAGGGGATGTTCGTCGGGTGAGTGCCTGTACATTAGACCCACTGTCATGCCCGGGCTTGACCCGGGCATCCAGCGGCGCTGGCGGTGCCCCCGTAATTGGATCGCCGGGTCAAGCCCGGCAATGACAGTAGAAAGCTTTGGACCTAGACGATCCGCTTGGGCTCCTCGCCCTCGCGCCAGGGGCCGAGCTGCTTGAGGATGGGCTCGCGCCGCTCGAGCCACCAGCCGGGCTGGTCGGGCCAGGACTTGAACGAGCGCTCGCCAAAGCCCGTGGTCAGCTCCGCCTCGGCGTGCAACGCCCAGTTGGGATCGTAGAGCGCCTCGCGGCCGATGGCGACGAGATCGGCATGGCCGTCGCGCAACACTGCTTCGGCCTGCTTCGCGGCGACGATCAGCCCGACCGCCATGGTGGCGATGCCGGCGTCCTTGCGGATGCGCGCCGCGAACGGCACCTGGTGGCCGTAGAAGCGCGGGATCTTCGCATTGGTCGCGGTCCCGGCTATACCGGCGGAGGACGAATCAATGACGTCGACGCCGAGCGCCTTGAGCTCCTTCGCGAAGACCACGGTATCGTCGAGCGTCAGCCCGCCCTCGACATAATCCGTCGCCGAGACGCGCACGAACAGCGGCCGCTCTTCGGGCCATGCCGTCCGCACCGCGCGCGCGACCTCAAGCGGCAGGCGCATGCGGCCCTTCGCATCGCCGCCGTATTCGTCGCTGCGCTTGTTCGACCACGGCGACAGGAACGCGTGCAGCAGATAGCCGTGCGCGGCATGGATCTCCACCACGTCGAAGCCGGCGCGTACGGCGCGCCGCGTCGCCGCCTCGAACGCCGCGACGATGCCCGCGATTTCCGCCTTGGTTGCCGCGTGCGGCACGTGCCAGCCGTCGGATACGGGAAGCGGCGAGGGGGCTACCGTGTCCCAGGGCTTCTCGCCGCGCGCGAGGTCGCTCTCGCCGACCGGCCCGTTGCCGTGCCACGGGCGCTGCGCGCTGCCCTTGCGGCCAGCATGGGCGAGCTGGATGCCGGCGGCGGCGCCTTGCGACGTCAGGAAGGCGGCGATGCGCGCGAGGCCCTCGATCTGGCCATCCTCCCATAGCCCGGTGTCGCCATGGGTGATGCGGCCGTCCTCGGCGACCGCGGTGGCCTCCATGATCACCAGCCCGGCGCCGCCGACGGCGAAGCGGCCGAGATGCACGAGGTGCCAGTCGGTCACGTAGCCGCGGTTCGCCGAGTACTGGCACATCGGCGAGATGACGACGCGGTTCTTCAGCGTGAGTCCGCGAAGTGTGAGGGGCGAGAACAGGCTGGCGGTCATGGCGGCTCCGGTCGTGGCGGGGTATCAATGCCGGGTCGGCGGCGCAGGGCGGCGGCTTCAGCGCGCGTCCGGTGAAGCAGCCGGTGAAACAGCCAACCCATTGTTTCGGCGGACCGTTTCGGAGACTGCTTCAGTGCTTCACGCGAGTCTGCAGTGTGCTTTTCCCTACCGCCCCCGACCCTTAAACCGGCCGCGCCCGCCGGTCACGGGACCGCGCGGGCGCAAGGCTGGCGGCCCAAGTGGGCCAAAATCCGCTGTGGGGGTCAAGACGGAAAAGTGCCGTCGCGCAACGGTCCCGACGTCATGTCGCCGTCGCTCACAGCATCTCCGGCTTGAACCGCTTCCGCCACTTCGCCGTGGTCGGTCCCGCGAGCATGAACAGGCCGTCGCCGCGGTAGTGGATGGTTTTCGGAAATTTCGGCGTGGGTGCGACGTGCGCCTTCACGCATTCCAGGACGAACAGGTTGTATTTGCGGATCAGGCTCGTGTCGACGACGCGGCACTCGAAGGACGAGTGGCATTCGGCGATCAGCGGCGCCTCGACCTCCTTTCCGG
Organism: Alphaproteobacteria bacterium; assembly: GCA_041690495.1. Taxonomy (GTDB): domain Bacteria; phylum Pseudomonadota; class Alphaproteobacteria; order CACIAM-22H2; family CACIAM-22H2; genus DATAAP01. The sequence continues at coordinate 122,630 of JAWLHE010000009.1, forward strand.
GCCGTGCGGTGAGGTTGAACGTAGCGAACTTGTCGGTGTCGCGGCCCGAGCTGTTGCCGATGCCGACGACCGCGCCGCCGAGATCGGCGGTCGGCAGGTTGATCACGCATTCGTGGCTGCGGCGGATCATCTCGAAGCTGCGGTTCTCGGTCCAGATGTAGCAGCCGATCAGCGAGGGCTGGAACTCCATGATCATGTGCCAGCCCATGGTCATGATGTTGGTCTCGCCCTTCCACGCCGAGCTGACCAGCACGATCGGCCCTGGCTCGAGAAATCGGCGGACGTTGGAGACGGGGAAATCCTTCTTCGCGTATTTCCGCATCGGCGCACCTCGTGTGGGTCCGCCGGAATGGTAGCGCCGGGGCCGGGCCGAGTTCGGCCCTTACACGAGGTAGGCATCCGGATGCGAGGGAGGGGAGTCGCTGGTGCGGCTCCCCTCCGTCACGCCTCACGCGTTGGAGCCCCCGTCGACATCGATCGTGGCGCCGATGATATACGCGGCGCCGGGCTCGGCGAGGAAGGCGACCGTATTCGCAATCTCTTCCGGTCGGCCATCGTCAGCGGAAGCGGACGCGGAGCGGCTCGAGGCCGATCCCGTCGAAGCGGGTGGTCCATGTCTCGCCCGGTGCGATCGGCATGGCTTCGGTCAGCGTTCCGGTTGTCACGATCTCGCCGGCGCGCAGCGTCTCGCAAGCGGGATAGCGGTCGATCTCCTCGAGCATCCGGCCGAGCGATTTCAGCGGGCTGCCGAGGACGTTGCGGGCGTGGCCGGCGCGGCTGACGCCGCTGTCGCTCGTCAGGTCGACGCTGAACGACGACAGCTTTGCGAGCCATTCGCCATCGACCTCTCGCTTCGCGCCGAGCAGGAGCGCGCCGTGGAAGCCGTAGGCGGCGACGGCGTCCGCCGGGGTGAATTTCCAGCCGGGAAAGATCGAGTGGACGATCTCGTAACCCGGCGCGATCCAGTCGACGCAGGACAGCAGATCGGCGTCGCTCATGCCGGCGCGCGGCGCCTTGGCGAGATGGAGCACGACTTCAGGCTCGATGCGCGGCTCGCACAGGCCGGTCAGCGGGAACGCCGCATCCGCTGCGTCATGCACCGTGCTGTCGTACATGAAATTCCAGATCGGCCCGGAGATCCTGAAGCCGCGCAGGGCCTCGGGATTGGTGAAGCCGATCTTGCGGCCCTTCGGTGTTTCGCCGCGCGCGCGGCGCAGCGTGTCGACGCGGGCGACGATCGCATAGGCCTCGGCGATGTCGAGGGCGGGGTGATGCTGCGAGAACGGCGCCGTCTGGCGGCCTGTCCCGAGCAGCGCCATAAGCTCGTCGGCGATCACGCCGACCCGTTCCGTCTGAGCCTGTTCCTGCGCCTGTGCCATTCCGATCCCTCCCGGCCATGCCCTTGCGAGCATAGCCGGGAGGCGCAGGGACGGCCATGACGCCGGTGGCGCGACCGCTACGCGTTGAAGCCGCCGTCCACGGTGATCGTCGCGCCGGTGATGTAGGACGAGCCGGGGCCGGCGAGGAAGGCGACCGCATGGGCGATTTCCTCCGGCCTGCCGTAGCGGCCGAGCGCCGTCTGGCTCTTCTGCGTTTCGGCATGCGCGCCGTCGGCGGGGTTCATCTCGGTGTCGATCGGGCCGGGCTGCACCGTATTGACGGTGATCCCCTTCGGCCCGAAATCGCGCGCCCAGCCGCGGGTGTAGGCGGCGACCGCCGCCTTGGTCGCCGAGTAGTCGGCGACGCCGGGGAAGGGCGAGCGGGCGCCGACCACCGAGCCGATAGTGATGATACGGCCGCCGTCGCGCAGGAACGGCACGGCCGCGCGCACCGCCGCTGCGACGCCGCCGACATTGACGGCGAGCTGGCGGTCCATCGCGGCGAAGTCGGTGGCGGGGTCGGAGGTCGGGCCGGTGACGTAGACGGCCGCGTTGTTCACCAGGATGTCGATGCGGCCGAATGCCTTGGCGACGTCGCGCACCAGGCTCGCGACCTGCGTGGCGTCGGCCTGATCGGCGCGGAACGCGGCGGCGCGTACACCCTTCGCCTCCAGCTCCTTCACCAGCGCCAGCGCCCGGTCCGCCGTCTTCGCATACGAGATGGCGATATCGGCGCCGTCTTCGGCGAGACGCCGCGCGATGGCGGCGCCGATGCCGCGCGAGCCGCCTGTCACCAGTGCGACCTTGCCCTTGAGTGTCGTGGTCATTGCGTTACTCCTGTCCGAGTTATGTATCGGTCGATACAAATGTACCGCTGGACAAGGGCTGTCAAGAGACTTATGTAGTAATGACTAAAGAACAGGCAGGAGGGTTAGGACATGGCGATCGGGCGGCCCCGCGCCTTCGACAAGGACAAAGCGCTCGACCGCGCGCTGGACGTGTTCCTGCGCCAGGGCTACGAGGGCGCCTCGCTTGCCGACCTGACCGCGGCGATGGGCATCAATCCGCCCAGCCTCTACGCCTGCTTCGGCAGCAAGGAGGGGCTGTTCCGCGCCGCCCTCGACCGCTACGAGCAGACGCGCGGCAATGCGTTCGCGGAGGCGCTGGCGCGGCCGAGCGCGCGCGAAGCGGTCGAGCACCTGCTGCGCCAGAGCGCCGTCTACCAGACCGATCCGGATACGCCGCCCGGCTGCCTGCTGGTGCAGGCGGCGCTGACCTGCAGCGGCCAGGCCGAAGGCGTGCGCTGCGAGCTGGGCCAGAGGCGCGCGAAGGCGGAGCAGATGCTGCGCGACCGCTTCCATCGCGCCAAGGCGGACGGCGACCTGCCGAAGGACGCCGACTGCGTGGCGCTGGCGCGCTTCGTGACGACGACCATCAACGGCATGGCGGTGGCCGCTGCGGGCGGCGCCAGCCGCGCCGAGCTGATGCAGGTCGTCGATCTCGCGCTGCGCGCGTGGCCGGCGCCGGCGCAGAAGAGGCGAAGGGGCCGCGCGTCAGGCCGCGCGGCGCGCGCCGCCGGCCGCGAGCAGGCGGCGGTAGGTCACCGTGCCGTCCGCTGAGACGCTGACGCCGATATAGCCGTCGCGCAGCGCCGCCTGGTGGGCGGCCTGGTCCTGTGCGGCGACGGCGAGCGCGTCGCCGGGCGCGGTGGCGAGGGCGTCGGCGTCGAACGCGACGAGCAGGCCGACGACGGGATGGCCGGGATCGATCAGCCCGACGATCGCCATCTCCTCGGCGAGCATGTTGCGCCAGCTCGCCTCGTTGTGGAGGTTCGAGCCGGCGCAGACCCATTTCATGCCGGCCGCCGCGGCGTGCGCGAGGCGCAGGCGCAGCAGGGCGCGCTGGAAGCCGCGGCCGCGCGCGGCGGGCACCACCATCGCGTTCTCGAGAAAGGCGGCATGGCTTGGCCAGTCGGCCGCGGGCACGACCGGGAAGGGCGGGTCCGACTCCGGATTGGGGCGATCGACGGAAGGCAGGCGCAGCAGCGCCGTCGCCAGCAGCACGTCGCGGTCGACCATGCCGAAGGCGACGCCGAGCCGGCCGTTGAGATAGCCGCGCAGGTCGTCTTCGGTCCTGTTGCGCAGGAAATGCGGCGGCAGGCCGGCGGCGACGGCCGCCTGCAGCGCCAGCAGGTCGGGCAGATCGGCGGGGCCGAGCTGCTTGACGCGGGGCGGGGTGCGGGGCGCTGCGTAGGCGGGCATGGCGCGCTGTGTACACGCCGGCCCCGCCAAGCGAAGTGAACCGCTTCACAGGTCGATGTATTGTCACGGGCTTTCGACACGAGAGGACTTGAGATGGACGAGGCGTGGACGCGGATGCGGGCGGCATATGAAACGGCCTACCGGGCGATGCTCGGCGGCGATCCGGAACCGTTCAAGGCGCTGTGGTCGCACCGGGCCGACATCAGCCTGTATGGCGCGCTCGGCGGCAAGGAGCGCGGCTGGGACGAGATCCGCCCGCGCTACGACTGGGTCAGCAAGGCGGTGCTCGCCGAGGGGACGCGCATCGAGAACGTCCATACCGAGATCGGCGGCGACGTCGCGGTGGCGGTCGATCTCGAGCACATGGTGCGCTTCGTCGATGGGCAGCGCATCCCGCGCACCTTGCGCGTCACGCATTGCTACCGGCGCGAGGCCGGCGAATGGAAGATCTTCCACCGCCACGGCGACGAGCTGCGCCCGGCCGAGAAGCCGAAGGGCTGAGGCCGGCGCGGGCGTTCCGGGCGTTTCACCCGATACGACCGTTTGCGCCGTTACGACCGTTTCAGCCGTTTCGACCGTTCGCGCCGGTCGCCCCGGCGGGTACCTTCCGGGCGCCCGCGGGGGGCGCCCAAGCGCCCGATCCGGCAGGTTTTTGCCGGCGGTGCTTCACCGCTTCACGGCAGCCTGCAGTTTGCCTTTCCCCGTCCTTCCTGTCCGGCGGCGCGGACGGCTGAAACGCGAAACGCCCGCCGGGTCCGGGGATCCGCGGGCGCAATGGTGGCGGCGCGAGTGGGCCAAAAGGCGCCGCTGCGGTCAATCCGGAATCATTCTCCCCCGGACGGCGGGCGGGATCAGGCCGCGGCCTTGCGCCGTGCGAGCGGGCCGAAACCGAGCAAGCCCGCAAGCAGCAGCGCGAGGCTCGCCGGCTCGGGCACCGCCACGGTGTTGTCGACCAGCCCGTTCGGGCCGAAGGTGAAGCTGAAATTCCCGATGGTCCCCTCGACGGTCGTGATCCGGAAATCGAGGTTGGCTTCCAGAAGCTGAACGATCGCGGTCGACGAGATGTGCACCGGTTCGGTCGTGTCAGGGCTGAAGGGCGGAACGACCGTGTCGGCGTTCTCCGACTTCGTGATCAGGATCTCCGTCAGCCCGTCCCCGGGCGCCTGGATGTCGATGTGCAGGACCCGGGGCAGCCCCTGGTCGAGGACCGGCGTGACGATGATCGGCCCTGCCTGGACGGCCGGCGCCGCCGCCAGGAGAAACAGCACCGCGGCGCAGGCAGCGCCCGCACGCTTGAGCACGGCTTCGAGTAATCTCATAGCGTCCTCCCTCGTGTTGTGGTTTTGGTTCTGGCGTCGGGTCGCTCCGGGAAGCCCAAGCAATCGCCGTGCCGATTGGTTAACTCCCTGATCCGGCTCGCGCGGGCGGCGAGCTGTATCCTGGTCTGTAAACGGCGCCGACATCGCCTCGGGCGGTTCCGGGGGCGATCCGGGGACCCGCGGGTCCATAGCGATGTTTGCCGCTGGAACCGTTTCTTGCGGCACCACGGTTTCTGGGTCCCCGGGTCAAGTCCGAGGACGACAGTGATTTGATTGAGGGAAAGGGTACTATCGCTGCCCACCGCGCCGCCCGTGGGGAACAGACTTTGAAACGCCGGCCTCTGCTCGTGATCGACGGCGACTCCTTCGCGCATCGCGCCTATCACGCGCTGCCCAAGACGATCAAACGGCGCGGCGGCAAGGGGGCGGGGGCGATCGTCGGCTTCGCCAATTTTCTGCTCAGGCTCTACGCGGACGAGCGGCCGCGCGCGGTGCTGGTCGGCTGGGACACGCTGGCGGCGCCGACCTATCGCAGCAGGCTGTTCGAAGGCTACCAGGGCGGGCGCGAGTTCGACGACGCGCTGGTCGACCAGCTCGACGTGCTGCCCGAATTCGTCGCCGCGTGCGGCTTCGCCAACGCCAGGGCGAAGGGCTACGAGGCCGACGACTTCCTCGCGGCCGCGGTCGCGCGCGAGGAGAAGAAGGGCGGCACGGCGATCGTCGCCAGCGGCGACCGCGACGCCTGGCAGCTCGCCTCGAAGGCGACGACGATCCTGCGCCCCTTGCGCGCCGGCGAGATGGCGCGGATCGGGCCCAGGGAGGTGCGCGAACTCTACGGCGTCGATCCCAAGCAGGTGCCGGATTTCATAGCGCTGCGCGGCGATCCGTCGGACCGTCTGCCGGGGGCGCGCGGCGTGGGGCCGAAGGGGGCGGCGCATCTGCTGCAGCAATACGGCACGCTCGAGAAGGCGCTGCAGGCCGGCCTCTTCGCGGAAGAGGCGGACGCGCTGCGGCTCTATCGCAGGATCGCGACCATGGACGCGAAGGCGCCGCTGCCGAAGCTGCGCGACCAGAAGCCGACCTGGGCGAAGGCGGCGGCGCTGGCGCGGGCATGGAAGTTAATGCGGCTGGCAGAACGACTCGATCAACGCGCTTGATCAAGATGGCTGCCGGCCGCGGCCGTCGGAGTCCCGGTTGGAGCGCGAGGACGACATGAGAAAGAAATCGAGGAGGCGACGTTACGTCCGCGGCGCGGGGCCTGTTCGTCCGCCGGCCGGCGGGCGACGTCGGCCCGGCGGCTGCAGGGCGACGCCGCGATCCGTGATTTCGAACGGCACCACGGCCGGATCGAAGCCGCGCTGGCGAACCTTGACGACGCTCAGCGTGCGCTGCAGTCGTCCCTGGGTTTCGTCGAAGCGCAGCAGCAGCATGTTCTCGGCGACGGGCGAGATGTCCGCCAGCACGAGATCCTGCGGGTGGAAGAGTTCCTGCGCCTCCGCCGTGCAGACCGTCGTGGCACCCGATGTGCGCAGACGCAGGGAGAGGGCGGTGAAGAAGGCGGTCAGCCGCTCCGGGTACATGCTGGCCTGGCGGAATGCTCCGGCACCGTCGATGAACACGCGTCTGGCGCCGATTTCGTCGGCTTCATCGATAAGCCGGTGGGCCAGCTCGTCGAGGTAGGTTTCGAACGGCCGATGCCAGACGATCCGCAGGGCCCCCCGCCTTTCCATCGCTTCGAAATCGAGCCCGATCGCGGCCGCCTTGTGCCGGAGCTCGTTCGCCGTTTCATAGCAGCTGAACAGAAGGCCCGGCGATTCCGGCGTCGATCCGCTCAGGAAACAGAGGCCCAGGGTCGTCTTGCCCGAACCGGACGGCCCGGCAAGGAGGGTCGTCGACTTTTCCGGAAGACCGCCGCGCAGCATGCGGTCCAGGCCGTCGATCCCGGTCGCGACCAGGGCCGTGGAACGGATGTCTCCGGCCGCTTCGGCGACCAGCATTTCCAGACGCGGATGGACCACGATGCCGGCATCCGCGATCCGGTACTTGTGCGGCCCTTCGAGAAAGGTGCCGCCGCGCATTTTCAGCACTTCGATCGTGCGGAACGCGCGGACGCCCCGCGTATGGCGCTTCAGCTCGATGATGCCGTCGACCATCGTCTGTTCGGGGCTGAATGACGGGTTCGGCCCGTTGGTGAGCAGCAGCATCGTGCACCGGCGCAGCCCCGCCGCGCCCTGCAGGCCGTGAATGAACTCGCGGAACGTCGATGCGGAATCGACGTGTTCCTGCGCCACGTAGAGCCCGTCGAGCACGAGGAGGTCCGCCCGGTACTTGTTCACGGCCTCGAACACGGTGAGCTTCAGGCTGTCGAGACCGCCCTCGACGAGGCTGGCGTATCCGCTGATGTACTGGATCCGCTCCGGGACCATGGACAGGTCGAAGAAGCTCAACCCCTGAAGATACTGGAGCAGGCGGTCGTGCGCCTCCGAGAGCAGCGTGACGTAGATGACGCGCATGCCGTTGCCGGCGCGATGAAACGCGATGCTGTTCGCGAGGATCGTCTTGCCGGTTCCGGGGGGACCCTGGACGATGTACATGCTGCCTGCGATGAGGCCGCCGTTCAGGACCGCATCGAATCCCGGAATGCCGGTAGCGATGCGCGTCAGCGGTTCGATTGTCCTGCCTGCATCAGTCATCGCACGAAATTTCCTCGACCAGGTCTCGACACGAGTGCCCCATCTTCATCTTCCGAGCAGCTTTCCAAGCAGCGTGAGAAGCTCGCCTTCGTGGACCGGCTTCCTCAGGTGGGCGGAGTAGCCCTCGACTTTCCCGGCAAGATTGGCTTCCGGAATCGCGGTCAGCATTACGACGGGAATGTCGGCCAAAGCGGCATTCGCGCGGATATGCCGGATGAGTTCGCCGCCGTCCATATGGGGCATCATGTAGTCGGTGATGACCACATCGGGCTTCGATTCCTGCAGCTTGCGAAGGGCTTCGCGTCCGTTCCGCGCGATCGCCACCGAGTAGCCGGCCGCCTCCAGCCCGAAGGCAAGGGCCATTGCAATGATTGCTTCGTCTTCGACCAGAAGAACACGCGGAGAAGTCATAGATGTCAGTCTCTGCCGCTCTTGCAAGCCGAAGACGCCGTACCCCGACCCCGATATGGCGGTCGGGTGCTAACGCCCGGCGGCACCGGATCGGTCCATACAGCCGAACATGCGCAGCCGCAGGCGGATCGGGCATCCGGGGCGCGAAATCTCTCACAGGATCGCGGGCGCGCCAAGGCGGGAAGGCGCCGCGCGCGGCGATGCCGGGGCAGCGCGGTACCGCGCGCCGCGGCGGATCTTCGCCTCTGGCCGCTGCGAAGCCGCAAGCCGGCCTGGGCGAGGGCGCGGAATCTCAACCGCCTCGCCGAGGGGCCGGACGCGCTCACCTGATACCGACTGTCGCCCGCGGCCCGTCGGATCAGGTCCGAAGGCGATCCCGCGGGCCATCGACGAACAGCCGCGAGCGCAGGTTCTGCGGCACCGGCGCGATGGATGCCCGGGTCGAGCCCGGGCATGACAGCTTTTTGAGCGGACGGAGCTCTCCGGGCTTCGCTTCCAACGTTCATCGTCGCCCGCGGACCTGGTCCGCGGGCCCATGACGGTCGCGCCGCAAAACACGGTTCCTGCTGCGCCGCCGCGATGGGGTCCCGGGCCAGGCCCGAGGACGACAGGGGCAGGACTGGAGCGCGGGGGCGCTGTCGGCTCGTCGCCGGCTGATCGCGGCGGCGCCATGCCGGCGGCGGGATCGCCGGGAGCGCCGCGGTGTCGGCGGAGCTTACAGATCAGTGGCTGCCGCGGCGCCGGTGCATTGATCTACAACAGCTTGAACGATCCAGTGCGTTGACTCGCAATGCTTGGTATCGGTTTTGCAACCCTCACATGCGCACAACAAAAAGCAGGAAGGACGCCATGCAAAAAGGGTTTCGGCCGTTGATGTTTGCCCTGTGCGCGTCGGCGTGGGGTGCTGCGCTGGCCTGCGCACCGTCGCAGGCCGCGGCCGCGCCGTTCTTCCAGGGCCTCGGCTTTCTCCCGGGCGGCGCCAGCAGCCTGGCGACCGACGTGTCGGCCGACGGCGCGGTCGTGGTCGGCCAGCATTACGGCGGCGCGCAGAACGAAGCGTTCCGCTGGACCATGAGCGACGGGATGGCCGGCCTCGGCTTCCTGGCCGCATCGGACCCGTCCAGCGGGGCGGCCGGCGTATCGGGCGACGGCGCGGTCGTCGTCGGAAGCGCCAACAGCGGCTTCGTCGGCGCGGAAGCCTTCCGCTGGACTCAAGGCGGCGGAATGGCCGGTCTCGGCGACCTTCCCGGCGGATCTGCCGTGAGTCGCGCCAGCGGCGTTTCGGGCGACGGCACGGTCGTCGTCGGCACCGGAAGCGTGGTGTTCGGCACCGAAGCGTTCCGCTGGACCCAGGGCGGCGGCATGGTCGGGCTCGGCGACCTGCCGGGCGGCACCTTCGGCAGCATCGCCCGCGCCGTCTCGAGCGACGGTTCGGTCGTGGTCGGCACGGGCACCGGCGCGTCCGGCAGCGAGGCGTTCCGCTGGACCGCGGGCGGCGGCATGGTCGGCCTCGGCGATCTCGATGGCGGCATCTTCTCCAGCGCGGCATACGGCGTGTCGGGCGACGGTCTGGTGGTCGTCGGCCAGGGCGCCAGCGCTGCCGGCTTCGAGGCGTTCCGCTGGACCGAAAGCGGCGGGATGGTCGCGCTCGGCGATCTCGACGGCGGGCCGGTCGGGAGCATCGCCTATGGCGTGTCGGACGATGGCGGGGTCATCGTCGGCGCCGGCATCGACGACTTCACGATCCATGCCTTCATCTGGGACGAGCTCGGCGGCATGCGCCTGCTGAGCGACGTGCTGACCGACGATTTCGGCCTCGATCTGACCGGCTGGCACCTGCGCGAGGCGCGCGCCATTTCGGCGGACGGCCGCGTGATCGTGGGAACCGGCACCAATCCCGACGGCATGGTCGAGGCGTGGATCGTTTCGCTGCGCCAGGACGAGATCGCCGTGCCGACGCCCGGCACGCTCGCGCTCTTCGGCGCCGGCCTGCTCGCGCTCGGCCTGTTGCGCCGCGACGCACGCCGCGCGCATGGGGAAGGACACCGTCCGTAATAGACAGCGGAGTCCCGCCCGCCTGCGGCGCGCAGTCCCTATAGTCTCCGGTGCACGGATGCATTGCCGTCCTCACCGGAGTTGGAACGATGAACGAGCTCATTTCCAGAATCATGCAGCACGCGAACATCTCGGAGGAATCCGCGAGGAGCGCGGCGGATGCCGTGCTCGGCTTCCTCAGGGAGAAGGCGCCCGCGCCCGTCGTCGCGCAGATCGAGAGCTATCTGGGCGGCGAGGGGACCGGCGGCGAGTCCCTTGCCTCGACCGCGAGCTCGGCGCTGGGCGGCCTCGGCGGACGGGACAGATAGCCCGCGCACGCGCAGGAACCGCGGCCTCTCCCCCACGGGAGAGGGGGACCGGCGCGGCTTCGTGCTAGTCTCCGGCATTGAACGGAGAATCGAGATGCCGCTGACATTCGCAGCCGGGCCGGGCAAGTGGGACGGGTTCCAGAAGGTGGTCGGCTTCGCGGCGCAGGACGGCGAGACCGCGGTCATGTGCGCGATCTCGCAGGAGGCGCTGGAGGACCTCGCGCAGCAGGTCGACATGCATCCGGGAGGGTGCGTCGCCGCCTTCGAGCGGCACCGCCCCGCGATCGAGCGCAAGGCGTCGATGCTCTACGACGCGGGCCGCTTCCGCGCGGGCGAGGTCGTGCTGGTCAAGGCCTCGCGCATTCCCTGACTCCGGCGGCCCCTGACTCCGGCGGCGCGGCGGGTGGCGCCCTGCGGGCGCGCCCCGCGCGGCCGGACGGGGGACGGCTCAGCTCGCCGTCTTGGCCTGCTCGGTCAGAAGCGCCTGGGCGCAAAGGCTCGCGGCGCCGTCGACCGGCTTGTCCATGCCGGCCAGGGTCGCCCAGCCGCCCGCCTCGATGAAGCTGTCGCGCTTCCACGTATCGCTGTTCTTGAGGGCGGCGAGCTGCGCCGTCGCATCGGGGCCCTTGGCGAAGCGCTCGACGCAGACATCGGCGGCGAGCTGGCTGCGTGCCTCGGTCGCGGCCCGTGTCGCCATCTCGCTCGCCGTGCCGCCGGTCACCCAGCCGCCCCAGGTGAAGCCGATGGCAATGGTCGCGGCGACGCATGCGGCGCAGGCCCAGAAGGTCTGCGTCTTGGTGGCCTGAGCCTTCTCCCAGCGCTGTTTCAGGTCCGAAATCCCTGTCATGATATTCTCCTTGTGGTTGTAAATGCGGTGCGGCGCCCGCGGCGCGGGCAGCGGCTCCGCCGAAAAGAGGCTGCAGGTTTTCTTGATTTTGTCCGGGACAGGCTCTGGCGCCAGTATGCCCCGGTTTCGCCCGGGAACCTAGGGCTGTCTCGGAGCAAAGGAGCGGGGGGTGAGCTCCATCCCATCCGTTCACTTCACTGTCGCCCTCGGACTTGATCCGAGGGCCCATTGCGATCTCGCCGCGAGAACTGTTCCTGGAGAACCGCCGCTACTGGGTCCTCGGGTCAAGCCCGAGGACGACAGTGGATTTGGATTGGGAGAGAAGTGCTACTTCCGCGTCGCCAGCGCCGCGGTCACGCCGAGGCCGATGAAGGCGCAGCCGGCGAACCAGCGCTGAAGGCGGAGGAAGCGGCGGCTGGTGCGGAGGAAGTCGCCGGCGGCGCCGGCCGCGAGCGCGAACATCCCGTCGCTCAGCATGCCGAGCGCCATGAAGGTGAGGCCGAGGACGAGGATCTGCGCGTGCACGGCGCCGCGCGCGGGATCGACGAATTGCGGCAGGAAAGAGAGGAAGAAGATCGCCGTCTTCGGGTTGAAGAGATTGACCACGAAGCCGTCGCGGAAGACGCGGGCGAGCGGTGCGGCCGCCACCCCGGGCGAGGCGGGATCGGGGTCGCGCGCCATCAGGGTGCGCACCCCCATCCAGATCAGGTACGCCGCGCCCAGGTACTTGACGATCTCGAAGGCGAGCGCCGACGACACCAGCAGCGCCGAGAGCCCGACCGAAGCCGCGACGATGTGGACGATGGTGCCGAGATGGATGCCGAGCACCGAGACCAGCCCCGCCGCGCGCCCCTGCTGCACCGAGCGCGCGACGATGTAGAGCACCGCCGGCCCCGGCGTCAGCAGCAGGACCAGCGAGGCGACGACGAACAGCGACCAGAGGGTGAGGGAGGGCATGGGCGGGTTTCCGAAATTCGCGTGGAAGAAGCAAGCCATGTAGTGGCGGTAGAGGCAAGCGCCGAGCACTGGAGCCCATCGGCGAATCGCACCTACCGGTCTTCCCATGAAGGCTAGATTAGGCTACAACCCTCACGTTCATGACTGCCGAGATTGCTATTCTGAACAGAAACGCGGTCGTTCTCGCGGCTGACAGCGCGGTGACTATAAGCAATTCACGCGCGTCTAAGAGCTACAATTCAGCTAATAAGCTATTCTCGCTCTCAAAATATGCTCCGGTAGCTGTGATGGTCTTTGGTGGTGCCGATATGACAGGCATCCCTTGGGAAACCATCATTAAGGAGTATCGGGCGAAGTTAGGTCGAAAGAAGTTCGACCAGCTCGATAACTATGCTGACGACTTTGTCTCGTTCGTTAAAGGATATCCAAGCATCGACATGCACGATGCTCGGACTAATCTTGCTAGGCTCTTGAACGGGGAGTTTAAGTCCGTCGCGGCTGCCGTCGAACGTATGTTCAATCAATACCTGGGACGAATTGGCACCGTAGACGAAGACACTGTCACTAAATTCGTGAATGTCGCCGTTAGTCAGCGCCAGAAATTCTTGGAGGCTTTAGACACATTGCCATTCGCGGCTGGGTGGGATCTCCGGCGCTTAATCGGCAAGCATAAAAGAGAGATATACAAGGCGAGACGGGAGGTATTTGAGAACATTCCAATCTCGCGAGACTCCAAGAAAACATTGTACCGAATAGCAGCGCTGAGTCTGACCAAGAAGACCTTTTCGGATTCGCGCTCTGGAATTGTTGTTGCGGGCTTCGGTGAAGCGCAAGTCTTCCCCGCCATAAAGGCATTCCATTGTGATGGAATGATAGAAGGACATCTCAAGTTCGCGTCGCTGCTCGAAGCGAACGTCTCCGGTAATATGGACTCAGGAATCTATCCATTCGCACAGCACGAGATGGTTGTGCGATTTATGGAGGGTATCGATCCAAATTATCAAACGTACTTAGAGACAGCCTTCGAGACCTTTATGAGCCGAATGGCAGACGAGATTGGGCCTAAGTTTTTTCGTAGCAAGAAGCGAAGAGAGCTTTTCCAAAATGCGTTACGGCTAAGTCTCGCCGAGACCACGAAGCATTTCGTCAGCGAAGCGAAACGCTACCGACAAAGATACTATGTCCGCCCGATTTTGGGCTCGGTGCGGAATCTCCCAAAAGAAGACTTGGCGGTTTTGGCCGAGTCGCTTGTTCACTTGACCTCTCTAAAGCGAAGAGTTTCCATGGACGTGGAAAGCGTCGGTGGTCCAATTGACGTGGCTGTTATTTCTAAGGGTGATGGGCTGGTTTGGATAAAGAGAAAACACTACTTTAACCAGGAGCTTAACCCGTTCTTCATGCAAAAATACTTTGCTGAAGACGTACTCTCCCTTGCGAAAGGAAGTGGGCCAGATGGCAAACAGGAAGAAGACTAGGGCAAGTCGCAGGATAAGCTCGATGAAGGAGCTTAGGGGTGGTGTCATTCCGTTACGCGGTCAGTCGGATGATGAGGAAAATGTAGATGCTATCTTTGACGGTGCGGTTCTCGCATCCGACATGATTGCCGCTCTTAGGAAGGAGTTAGATAAGGCCACCCGCTAGGATTCAGTTGTCGGATCAAGGGGCGCGAGGAACAAGGAAGATCTACTCTGATCCCGATCCATGATTACGATTTCCAAGGCCGCATCAGCCTAGAATGCTGCTCTAACCTCGAGCTATTCTACAGGAAGCCAGCCCTCCTCATTCCGATTTGGAACTGAGAGTTGGTTTTTCGCCAAATGCTCTAAAAGGCGCGGTTCGACTTGGGGCGACCATCCATCTCGATTCGCTGCGTAGCACATTGTGCATACCGCAATTCTATAGCGGCGAATGTATCTTCCTTCGTATCGATGCGGACCCATTTGAAATGCCTTGCTGCACACAAAGCAAGACTCCATGACCCTCTCTGACATAGCGACCATATCCTTCATTGCCATTCTTTTCCGCGAACCCAAGGGCGACTTAGAACTGGTTCTCTCCCATTCGGTCATCGGGCGGCGGGTTGTGTGCGGCGACCTGTCGAAACAGAACGCGAAGAAGCCGAGGCACTATGTCGCCGAGGCGAGTGTTGCCTTGTCTAATTTGCATCGGATCGGCGGTGCCATAGTGAACGAGGTCGCTACGAAGGTCATACAGCTTCGAGACTTCGCGACCCAGTGCGGCTGAGGACTCGATGTCTGGATCGTTCCTTAATTTTTCCTCGATGATCATTCTAATGCGGCTCTTGATTGACGTATCGCGGAGATGAGCTAGTCGAGTCAGAACGCTTTGGAATTCAGCATTGATGGCAGCACTCTCTCTCTGCTGCGTAGCCGCCGCGCGAGCCTCTTCTATGAACCGATTGACCATCTCCCGAATGACGACAGATGCCGGAGTTCTGGGTAGAAGCGCTTCCAGAGCCGTAAACCTGCCTAGGAAGCTGGCGCTGGGTGTCGCCTCATAATATGTGGACGCGTATAACTCAGTCGCGAGCTTTAGCTTTGGCTGGTTCAGAACCATCTCCGGTCGCCCCATATTCAGGGCTTCTGCAAGCGCGTCCGCGAAGAATGAGGCCGGCGTATCCTGCCGAAAAGTGGCGCGTCCCACGGTTTCGACCAACAGTCGTTTATGCTCCTGCCGCACTACAGTCTGATCGCTCGAGTAGCAACCGTCGATTTCTTTCCAACCCTTTTGCTCTGTGATGCTGTCATAAAATGAGCCCGCCGCGATCGGTCTAGGAGCTTGGAAAAGGTGAATAGGGGCTACCGTTGCGCTAAACCGAACGCCCATCGGAAACTTTAATCCAAGCCAGATCAGGCCTGCAGCGGTGCGAGAGAGAAAATCTGTCGCTGAGCTCTCTGATGCGAATCCCCGAATCGTGAGCGAGTATTGGTGAGTCTCTTCGGCGATTTGACACTTGTGTCCAAGAAGATCGAAATGGGCGATCCCGTCTTGCAGCTTGATTGTTCTTCCGGGCGACAGTGTGAACGGCAGACGGATCGTATAGGCGTGCTCTGCTTGGCCTAAGCTGCCAATCGATGTCGTAAATATCATAGATGTGCCCTGGTCACTTCGTTCAACTCCGCCTGATTAATGTCCAAAATCTATTTGGGCTTGCAAACAGCCGAATGCTCGAATGACAAAAAACGGGGAGCGCTCATCACGCTCCCCGCCAGGTTTCGGCCGATCGTCTAGGGAAGTGCGGTGGCCGAGGTCTTTGCCGCGTCAGTCCTTCCGGCGGGGGCTCGCGCTAACGGTCACGAGCACCCGCTGGTCGAGCCGCAGTCGAGGCACTTGGTGCAGGTGCCGTTGCGCACCATCTTCATCGAGCCGCACTCGCTGCAATCGTCGCCGGTGAAGCCCATCAGGCGGGCCTGCTTGTACTTCTCCGCCGCGGCGTTGACCGTGGCGACCGCCGTCCCGGTCGTCGTCACCGACGCGACCGCCTCGATGGCGAAGCCGATCGGCTCGCGCGCCTCGGCCTCGGCGGCCTGCGCCGTGCCGGCCTCCGGCGCGTCGAGCACCGCGACGTCGCCCTCGCCCTCGGGCAGGGTGTCGCCCGCCGGCTGCGCCGTCGCCAGCGCGGTGGCGCCGCGTGGGTTCCCGCCCGGCAGCACCTGGAAGCGCTGGCGCACGAAGCCGGTGGAGGCGACCTTCTTGACCGCGTCCTTGACCGCGTCGAGCGCCGAGGCGGCCGCGGCCGTGCCCGTCTGCGGCAGGTCGGAGGCGTCCTCGCCCTTGCCCATCGAGTCGGGCTGGAGGTCCTCCTGCGCCACGTGGGCGAGGTCGTCGCGGCCGAGATACGAGATCGCCAGCTCGCGGAAGATGTAGTCGAGGATCGACGTCGCGTTCTTGATCGTGTCGTTGCCCTGCACGGGGCCGTTCGGCTCGAAGCGCGTGAAGGTGAAGGCCTCCACGAACTCCTCGAGCGGCACGCCGTACTGCAGGCCGATCGAGATGGCGATGGCGAAGTTGTTCATCAGCGAGCGGAAGGCGGCCCCTTCCTTGTGCATGTCGATGAAGATCTCGCCGAGCCGGCCGTCCGCGTACTCGCCGGTGTGGAGATAGACCTTGTGGCCGCCGACGATGGCCTTCTGCGTGTACGACTTGCGGCGGTTGGGCAGGCGCTGGCGCTCGCCCACGGCCTTGACCCGCTCGACGATGCGCTCGACCACCTTCTCGACCACCACCGTCGCCTTCTGCGCCGCGGGCTGCGCCGCGATCTCCTCGACCATGTCCATCGCGTCGTCGTCGTCGCCGAAGGTCGCGGCCAGCGGCTGCGACAGCTTCGAGCCGTCGCGGTAGAGCGCGTTGGCCTTGAGGCCGAGGCGCCAGGACAGCATGTACGCCTGCTTGCAGTCCTCGACCGTGGCGTTGTTCGGCATGTTGATGGTCTTGGAGATGGCGCCCGAGATGAACGGCTGCGATGCCGCCATCATGCGGATGTGGCTGTCCACCGACAGGAAGCGCTTGCCGTTGCGCCCGCACGGATTGGCGCAGTCGAACACCGGCAGGTGCTCGGCCTTGAGGTGCGGGGCGCCCTCGAGCGTCATCGAGCCGCAGCACCAGGTGTTGGCCGCCTCGATCTCGATCTTGGAGAAGCCCAGCGCCGTCAGCAGGTCGAAGGTCACGTCGTCGAGCTGCTCCGGCCTGAAGCCGAGCACGCGGGTGCAGAACTCCTCGCCCAGCGTCCACTTGTTGAAGGCGAACTTGATGTCGAAGGCCGACTTGAGCGCCTGCTCCAGCGCCTGGAGCTGCGCCTCGCCGAAGCCCTTGGCGCGCAGCACGTCGTGGTTGATCGCCGGCGAGCCGACCAGCGTGCCGTGGCCGACCGCGTAGTTGATGATCGCGTCGATCTGCGCCTGGGTGTAGCCGAGCGTGCGCAGCGCCTCGGGCACGACGCGGTTGATGATCTTGAAGTAGCCGCCGCCGGCCAGCTTCTTGAACTTCACCAGCGCGAAGTCGGGCTCGATGCCGGTGGTGTCGCAATCCATCACCAGGCCGATCGTGCCGGTGGGGGCGATCACCGTCGCCTGCGCGTTGCGGAAACCGCTCTTCTCGCCCAGCGCCAGCGCCTGGTCCCACACCCGGCGCGCCGCCTCGGCGAGGCGCTGGTCGGGGCAGTCCCTGGCGACGAGCGGGACGGGGGCGACGCTGAGGTCCTCGTAGCCCTCGCTCTCGCCATAGGCGGCGCGGCGGTGGTTGCGGATGACGCGCAGCATGTGTGCCGCGTTCTTCTCGTAGGACGGGAAGGGGCCGAGCTCGCCGGCCATCTCGGCCGAGGTCGCATAGGCCGCACCCGTCATGATCGCCGAGATCGCGGCGCAGATGGCGCGGCCGGCGTCGCTGTCATAGGGCAGGCCCATCGCCATCAGCAGGCCGCCGATATTGGCGAAGCCGAGGCCGAGCGTGCGGAACTCGTAGGACAGCCGCGCGATCTGGCGCGACGGGAACTGCGCCATCAGCACCGAGATCTCGAGCGTCACCGTCCACAGCCGGCAGGCATGCTCGAAGCCGGCGACGTCGAAGCTGCCGTCCTCCCTGCGGAAGGCGAGCAGGTTGATCGAGGCGAGGTTGCACGCCGTGTCGTCGAGGAACATGTACTCCGAGCACGGGTTGGACGCGTTGATGCGCCCCGAGGCCGGGCAGGTGTGCCACTCGTTGATGGTGGTGTCGTACTGGATGCCGGGGTCGGCGCACGACCACGCGGCGGCTCCGACGCGGTCCCAGAGGTCGCGGGCCTTGAGCGTCTTCTTGACCTTGCCGTTGATGCGGTTCTTCAGCGCCCAGTCGCCGTCGGTCTCGACCGCGTGCAGGAACGCGTTGGTGACGCGCACCGAGTTGTTGGAGTTCTGGCCCGAGACGGTGAGGTAGGCGTCCGAATCCCAGTCGGTGTTGTAGACCGGGAACTCGATCGACTCGAAGCCCTGGCGCGCGTACTCGATGACGCGCTGCACGTAGTTCTCGGGGATCATCGCCTTGCGCGCCCCGGAGATCGCCGCCTTGAGCGCGCGGTTGCGCTTCGGGTCGAAGCCGGCGTCGCCGGCCGCGCGGTCGCAGGCCCTCATGATCTCGTTGAGGTGCCGGTTGGCGAGCTTCGAGCCGGCGACGAGCGCCGCCACCTTCTGCTCCTCGATCACCTTCCAGTCGACGAACTGCTCGATGTCGGGATGGTCGATGTCGACCACCACCATCTTGGCGGCGCGCCTGGTCGTGCCGCCCGACTTGATGGCGCCCGCGGCGCGGTCGCCGATCTTGAGGAAGCTCATCAGCCCCGACGACTTGCCGCCGCCGGACAGCCGCTCCTCCTCGCCGCGCAGCTTGGAGAAGTTGGAGCCGGTGCCGGAGCCGTACTTGAACAGGCGCGCCTCGCGCACCCACAGGTCCATGATGCCGCCCTCGTTGACGAGGTCGTCGGCGACCGACTGGATGAAGCAGGCGTGCGGCTGCGGGTGCTCGTAGGCCGACGGCGAGGCCATCATCTCGCCGGTCTTGAAGTCGACATACCAGTGGCCCTGGCTCGGCCCGTCGATGCCGTAGGCCCAGTGCAGGCCGGTGTTGAACCATTGCGGCGAGTTGGGGGCGGCGAGCTGCTTCGCCAGCATGTAGCGCATCTCGTCGAAATAAGCCTGCGCGTCGGCGTCGGTGTCGAAATAGCCGCCCTTCCAGCCCCAGTACGCCCAGGTGCCGGCCAGCCGGTCGAACACCTGCTTCGCCGAGGTCTCGCCGGTGTAGCGCTCGGATTCGGGCAGCGCGCGCAGCGCCGCGTCGTCCTCGACCTTGCGCCACAGGAACGACGGCACGTCGTTCTCCTCGACCGCCTTCAGGCGCGCCGGCACGCCGCGCTTGCGGAAATACTTCTGCGCGAGCACGTCGCAGGCCACCTGCGACCACGCCGCCGGCACCTCGATGTCGCGCGCCTGGAAGACCACCGACCCGTCCGGATTGCGGATCTCGCTGTTGGTCGTGGTGAACTCGATGCCGTGGTACGCGTCCTCGCCCGCCCGCGTGAAACGCCGCTCGATCCGCATGAATTTAGTCTCCGGAACCCAGATGGTTGTCACTCACGGGGGGCGTCCGCCTGTGTCGAAGGCGATTCGTCCCCCGCCGTCCGCGCTGTCAACTACCCTGCGTTTCCCTGCGACTAGATGCAGTGGCGTTGTGCGAGGCTCGTTACAACATGTTGACCAGATCGGGTCCGGAGCGGCAACTGGATTTTGCGGCGACGCTAATTTTTAATCGCAATATATTGTGTTTTCAGCAGCTTATCGGAGAGTTCGCACCCATGTCATCAAGATCTGGGGTGGGGGAGGGGGCGACCGCCGATCTGCTGTACCAATTCAATGGGTTAGACACAAGATATTGCGCCAAGGCTCCAGATGTTGCGTCGCAAGAGCCTCGGGGAATTTTATTTCACGCGCGCGGCGCGAGCGGCAAATTTACAAGCAGGTTCTGTGGCTTGAGTCGCAACCGGTCGGACCCGTCCCGCGCCATGCCGAGATAAACCGGGCGTCCGGCGATGTCGGCGCGCATCCCCCGCGGGTCGGCGAACTCGAGCCGGAACAGCGCGAGCACCCGGGCGAGGCGGTCCTCGGCGACCTCCACGCCGTTGTAGAGGTCGTTCATGATGGCGCTGGCCTGGGCATCGAGCCCGACATGCCAGACCCAGCGCTCGTCGGAAATGCGCGCGACCGGATGCACCGCGACCGTCACGCCGAGGAAATGCGCCACCCACGCCTCGAGGTCGCGGGCGAGCGCATCGAGCCCGGCGCGGCCGAAGCTCAGGTCGAGGACGGTATCGTGGCGCTCGTCGCGGCCCCAGTACGATTCGGCGTTGGCCTCGGTCAACACGTCGAGCTCGACCTGCCGCGTCGGCGTGTTCGATTCGACCAGGAGCTGGCCGAGCGCGCCCATGCCGCCGGTGCGCGCGTACATGTCGATCACCTCGTCGTCGCCGGCCATCACGGCGCCGTCCCGGACGGTGATCTTCTGGGTGCGGAAGAACAGCTCGGCTGCGCGCACACGCAGCGGGTCCGCGGTGCCGTCGAGGACGCGGCGCATGATCACGTGGACGAGCTGGTCGACGAACAGCGGCGGGACGGGCTCGCGCGGCGGATCCAGGAACAGCGCCAGATAGCAGGCCTCGACCGTGGCCGCGGCGGCGAGCCGGTCGCGGAAGCCGAGCAGCACGCGATAGTTGTCCTGCGCGTCGGCGTCGGCGAGCGCGGCGATTTCGGCGGGCGCCACCGGCCGGCGCGGGTCGTCGAGCAATGCCGCATGCAGCCGGCGCTCGGCCGCGCAGGATTCGGCCACCGGCCGGATCTCCGGCCGCATCAGATAGGCGCGCAGGAAGCCGTTGGTGACGGCCAGATGGCCGTTTGCGGCCGGCTCGAGCAGGTGATAGCCGGATGCGCGCCAGAAATCGGGCATTTCCATTCCGGGTTGACGTGGCCCGCAAATCTGGACGGGCGCGGGCCGCCATGCAATAGTCCCGCGCAATTTCGATTAGGTTTCGCGATCTTCATGACACTGGCGACCAGGCTGTATACATGGCTGCGCGGCGAGCGCGTCGGCAGCGACGATCTCGGCAACGAGTATTACCGCGACAAGAGCGGGGCGCGCCGCTTCTCCGGCCGGCGCGAGAAGCGCTGGGTGCTGTACAAGGGCGAGGCCGAGGCCTCGAAGGTGCCGTCGGAGTGGCATGCCTGGCTGCACCACACTGTCAAGGAGCCGCCGCCGCCGGGCGGGCCGCCGAAGAAGCCCTGGCAGAAGGAGCACATCCCGAACCTGACCGGGACGTCCGAGGCGTACCGGCCGCCGGGCCACGACTACAAGGGCGGGCGTCGCGCGCGCGCCACGGGCGATTACGAGCCCTGGGTGCCGGGCTGACCGCGCCATGATCACGCGGGGCTGAGGCATGAAGAGAAACCTGATCGAGACACTGATGGGCGCGATCGTGCTGATCGTCGCCGGCCTGTTCCTGGTGTTCGCCTATTCGTCGACCAACGTCCGGCCGGTGCGCGGCTACGACGTGTTCGCCAAGTTCGAGCGCGTCGACGGCCTCGCCGTCGGCGCCGACGTGCGCCTGTCCGGCATCAAGGTCGGCACCGTGGTCGAGCAGAAGCTCGAGCCGAGCACCTATCTCGCGGTCCTGCGCCTCAGTATCGATTCCCAGGTCAAGCTGCCCACCGATACGGTGGCGCAGGTCACCAGCGAGGGGCTGCTCGGCAACAATTTCGTCTCGCTGGTCCCCGGCGCCGACGAAAAGGTGATCCCGCCGGGCGGCGAGGTCCGCTTCACCCAGGCACCGGTGAACCTGGTGCAGATGCTGGGCAAGTTCATCTTCAACTCCGCCGAGAGCGGCCAGGGCTCGGGCGGTTCGGCGCCGGCCAAGCCCTGAGCGGCGCCGGCCGGCTGCCGCGCCATCGGACGGTCACATTCCGCCGCTAGGCGAAAGCCGATGATACGGACCTTCATCGCTCTGCTGTTCGCTCTGGGGGCTGCGCCGGCGGCGGCGCAGATCGCGCCGCAGCCGCCCGCCTACCCGCTCGCGGTGCTGCAGACGCTCGACAAGGTGACCGGACGCGTCCGCACCGTCGAGGTGCCGATCGAGCAGACGATCCGGCTGGGCACGCTCGACATCATGGTCCGCGTCTGCCGCAAGCGGCCGCCCGAGGAGCCGCCGGAGAGCGCCGCATTCCTCGAGGTGCGCGAGATCAGGCCGGGCGAGACGCCGCGCACCGTGTTCGTCGGCTGGATGTTCGCCTCGTCGCCGGGCGTGTCCGCGGTCGAGCATCCGGTCTACGACGTGTGGGTGCTCGATTGCAGAAGCCCGCCGCGCGAGCCGCAATCGGGTGCGGCCGCCGAGACGCTGCCGGCACCGCCGCGGCCGCGCCCGGCCCGGCGCTAGCACCCTGCGGCGCGCCGGTACAGGCGCTGGTCCCAGAAAGCCGCGCCGATCATCGCCAGAAACCCGGCGGCCTCGGCGCGCCAATCATAGAAAATCAGGATCGCGTAGACGACCAGGAGCGCGCCGACCGCGCTGACCATCGAAGGGCCCCACGCGCCGTGGAAGCGCCTTCCCCTGGCGAGCGCAAGCGGCGCGAGCAGGGCGAACACGACAATCGCGCCGGCCCAGATCCGCGCGTTCAGCGGCACCGCCAGCCCCGCGGCGCCGAGCGCGCCGGCGAGCGCAAGCGTTCCGTAGCAGGCGGCCAGCGCCGCCGCCGTGGCCGCGGACCCGGCAAACCTGTGCTCGATCGCACGCCGGACGAGCGCGAGAGGGTTGGCCCGGGCCGCGAGCCGCACGGCCATGGACTGCGGCTTCGCCGGACGCTCCATCGCCAGTTCGATCGATCTCGCCCCGAGTGCGGTCGCAATCCGGCGCGTCTCCGGGCTGATGCTCCCGGCGAAGTAGTCGAAACGGCGCAGGACCCTTACGTTCGCAAAACCCACGGACCGGAAGAGGTCGAGGTAATCCTCCTCGACCGACGCGCCGACCACGCATTCGGCCCACAGTTTCGCGTCGATTTTCGACCTCTCGCCGGCCGGCCGCGACACCACGACATCGGCGATCTGCACGCATCCGCCCGGCCGCAGCACGCGGAAAATCTCGGCGAACGCCTGCCGTTTGTCCGGAACCAGGTTCAGAACCCCGTTGCTTGTCACCACATCGACGCTGGCGTCGGGCAGGGGGATGGCTTCGGCATTGCCTTCGAGCGGCTCGACCTGCGAGGCGCCGGCCAACCGCGCGCTGCAGCGGAGCTTCTCCAGCATCGCCGGAGTCATATCGAGAGCCCAGACCTTGCCGGATGGCCCGACCAGCCTGGCCGCAGCCAGGGTATCGGTTCCGGATCCGGCACCGACGTCGAGCACGCGGTCCCCCGGCCGGATACACTCGGCGCGGAACGGAAATCCGACGCCAGCGAAAGACTCGATGGCGCTCGCCGGGAACGCGTCCAGCCACTCCGCCGGGTAGCCCACCAGGAGGCACGCGTTGCGGCCGGTGGGGAAATGGAAGACGGTCGATGGCGATCGCGCGACCTGGCTGTACATCTGCTGCACTGCCGCGAAGATCTGTTCGCGCGTGAACCCCAAGATGGCCACCATGGCGTGCTCCCCTGACCCGCGGTTCCATCAGAACGCGTCGAGCAGCTGCCTGACCCGGCGCTTGAGCGTTTCGGGCGGCTCCTGCTCGGCCGACCGCGCCAGCTTGTGCTTCAACGCCCGCTCGAAATCGGCGCGCGAGCAGCAGCTGCGGCATTCTTCGAGATGCTCATCGATATGGGCGCGCTTCTCGGGGTCGAGCTCCCCGTCGAGATAGGCGAAGAGGTGTTCGATCACCTCCTCGCAACGGATCCGGTCGGGCTTAATCATCGACCCTCTCTTCGCGGTAGGGGCCGACGAGAAGGCCGGCCTCCTGCGCTTGCCGGTACAATGCGCGTTGCAGCAGCGAGCGCGCGCGGCTGAGCCGCGAGCGCACGGTCCCCACCGGCACGCCGAGTATTTCCGCGACCTCGGCGTAGGAATGTCCCTGCACCTCGACGAGGACAATTACGGCCCGGAAGCCGTCCGGCAGGCTGTCGAGCGCCCGTTCGATGTCGCGCCGGAGCAGCTTGTTCATCAGGTCCTGTTCGGGGTTGCTCCACCACAACAGGAAGGGCTGGTGGAGCTTCTCGAAAAGCGAAAACCGTTCGGTGTCGCATTCCGGCTCTCTTGCGACCGTCTCGATGCGCGCTCCGCGGCAACCGCTCACGAATGTGTTCGCGAGGATCCGGAAGACCCATTTCGGGAATGTCTGGCGATCCTTGAGCTGGTCGAGGCTGCTCCAGGCCTTCACGACCGCCTCGGAAACGAGGTCCTCCGCATCGGCCTGATTGCGCGTCAGCCGCAGCGCCATGCCGTACAGCCGGCCCATCAGCCGCTCGATCTCGGCCCGGAAGAACGCACGGTCGGCGGCCTCGTCGCGCATGCGCATCTCTCGGCGGGATGCCACGTTGAAGCATATCACGGCCGGGGGCGCACTCCCACCCGCACGCGCCCTCGCGTCTTGCATTACGGTTTCACGGCAAGCAGCGACACGCTCTTGACGCCAAACTTCCTGCTCGCCGCGCGGGCGTTGTCGGAGATGAACTGGTATGCCGGGTTGTCCTCGGCCTTGGCGAGTCTCAGGCCCGCATTCTCGATCATCGCGCGATAGGCATCCTGCTGCGCGGCGCCGCCGATGCACGCCGCCCAGAGCGTCGCGTTGCAGACGATGCCTTCGGGCAGCTGGAGCTCGGTCACGATGTCCGACAGCGCAAGGCGTCCGCCGGATCGCAGCACGCGGGCCGCCTCGCGGAATACAAGCGGCTTTTGGGGAGAGAGATTGATCACGCCGTTGCTGATGACGGCGTCCACGGATCCGGTCTCGACCGGCACGTCCTCGATGTAGCCTTTCAGGTACGTGACGTTTGCGAAGCCGTCCCGATCGCGCAGCCGCTCGGCCTTGGCACGCTGCGCGTCGGTCATGTCCACGCCGATCACGCGTCCGGACGGGCCAACCTTGAGGGCGGCGACGAAGCTGTCCATCCCCGATCCGCTGCCGAGATCGAGCACGGTTTCGCCCGCTTTCAGATCGGCGAGATGAAAGTAGTATCCGACGCCCGCGAAGGACTGAATCGCTTCCGCCGGGATCCGGTCGAGATCGGCGGGCGCGTAGCCCAGGCGCTCGGCCAGGCCCCGGCCCATCTCGAAATGGAATTCGCCGTCGGGCGTCTCGGCGACGCTCTTGTACATTGCCTTGACTTTGGTCTCGAGGTCTTTCGGATCGAATGTGGCGACGGTGGCCATGAGAAACTCCTGTTGTGGCTCAGATCACGACGGCGGCGCCCTTGTCGACATGGTCGACCAGGCTCATGGCGCCGGTGATCGCAGCGCCCTCGATCAGGTCTTCCTTGGTGATTTGGCGTGCATTGGCGCACGCACCGCAGACCCAGAGCTTGCCGTTCGAGCCAAGGAAGCTCTGGAGGAATTCCTTGAGCGGCTTGTGGCCCTCCTTGCGAATTGTGTCCGCGTAGCGTTTCGTGGCGATCCGGACGCCTTCGGCGGAAAGAAACACCGCGGTGTCCCTGTTCGCCGCGGACGCCGTGCTGGCGACGATGAATGCGACGGTTGCGCGCTCCGGGTCCTCGCTTCCCCAGGAGCAGTGAACGAGCAGAGCCTTGCCGTTTGCAGTCATTTTCCGCTCCCTTCCATTGCAGGTTGAAATGAGATCGGGTTCGCGGAGCCGGACGCCCTGCTCGTGAAACCTGGTGTCCTCGAGCGGCTTCCGGCCTGCCGTGGCGACGACGATCATGACGAGGTCGTCGATTCCGCGGGATCCATGCGTGATTTGGCGGATCTCCCTGAACGTTGGCGGCCCAAGGACGCAATCCCGGTCGAAAAAGTTCCCGCCTCCGCGACGGCGTGCCTCACAGTCTAGATGTCGACCGGGCTGGTCAGCAGCGAGCCCATGATCGCCTCGCCCTCGGCGTCGAGCTCGCGGTAGAAGCGCGCCGGAATCTCGAGCGCGCGCGCGAGCTGGCGCCGGTAGGCGGCGCGGGTGATCTCGGTGGCTCCGAACTGCGCCAGGTGCGGCGTCACGAACTGGGTGTCGAGCAGGGTGAAGCCGCCGCGGATCAGCCGCACGACGAGATGGACCAGCGCCACCTTGCTGGCGTCGCGCTCGCGGCTGAACATGCTCTCGCCGAAATAGGCGCCGCCCAGCGACACGCCGTAGAGGCCGCCGACCATGCGGCCGCCGCGCCAGCATTCGACGCTGTGGGCGAAGCCGCGGCGGTGCAACTCACCGTAGAGCCGGACGATCTCGCTGTTGATCCACGTGGCGCGGCGCTTGGGCGTGATCTCGGCGCAACCGTCGAGCACGCCGAGGAAGTCGCGGTCGACATGGATATCGAAGGTGCCGCGCCGCACCACCTTGCGCAGGCTGCGCGGCACGCGGAAGGCGTCGAGCGGGATGACGCCGCGGCGCTCGGGATCGACCCAGAACAGCTCGGGATCCTCGGCCGTCTCGGCCATCGGAAACAGGCCGATCGTATAGGCGCGCAGCAGGAGATCCGGGGTCAGCTCGGTCATGCCGCACCCATATTAGCGCAGCCGCCGCCGGGACAAGCAGGGGGGCGTTGGGATGACGTGCGCCGGCCCATCCTTGAAGACGCCCGCTGCGGGGGGCTCCCCGGCATGAGGCCGTGAAGAAATAACGACCTCGTCCCGGGGAGCGATTTCGCACGAGGCGGAATCGCGTCTCGAAGGATGGGCCGCAGACACCTGCGGCCGGCTCAGTCCTTCAGGCCGACGAAGCGCTCGAGCCAATGGATGTCGTAGTCGCCGTTGATGAAGTCGGGCGCCTGGACGATGCGCCGGTGCAGCGGCAGGGTGGTGTCGATGCCGCCGACGACGTATTCGTCCAGCGCACGGCGAAGCCGCATCAGCGCCTCGTTGCGGGTCGTGCCGTGGACGATCAGCTTGGCCACCATGCTGTCGTAGTACGGCGGCACGCGATAGCCGGAATAGAGCGCCGAATCGATGCGCACGCCGAGACCCCCGGGCGCGTGGTACTCGGCGATACGGCCCGGCGATGGGCAGAAAGTGTCCGGGTTTTCGGCGTTGACGCGGCATTCGATCGCATGGCCGAGGAACTTGACGTTCTCCTGCCTGAACGGCAGCGGGGCTCCGGCGGCGATGCGGATCTGCTCGCGAACGATGTCGAGGCCGCAGACCATCTCGGTCACCGGATGCTCGACCTGCAGCCGCGTGTTCATCTCGATGAAATAGAAATGGCCGTCCTCGTAGAGGAACTCGAGCGTGCCGGCGTTGCGATAGCCGAGCTTGGCCAGCGCCCGGCAGACGGTGTCGCCGATCTCGCGGCGCTGCGCGTCGTTCAGGGCGGGCGAGGGGCTCTCCTCGACCAGCTTCTGGTGGCGGCGCTGCAGCGAGCAGTCGCGCTCGCCGAGATGGACGACATTGCCGTGGGTGTCGGCGAGAACCTGAATCTCGATGTGGCGCGGCCGGCCGAGATACTTCTCTATGTAGACCGTATCGTCGCCGAAATTCGCCAGCGCCTCTCTGCGCGCGACCTGGAACGCCTCGCTCAGATCGCCGGCGGACTGCGCGACCTTCATCCCCTTGCCGCCGCCGCCCGCCGCGGCCTTGGTCAGCACGGGATAGCCGATCGTCTCCGCGAGCCGCAGAGCCGTCTCGACATCGGCGACCGGGCCGTCGGAGCCCGGCACGCAGGGGATGCCGAGCGCCTTGACCGCGGCCTTGGCGGCGATCTTGTCGCCCATCATGCGGATGTGGTCGGGCGACGGGCCGATGAAGGCGAAGCCGTGCTCCTCGACCATCGCCGCGAAATCCGCGTTCTCCGAAAGAAAACCGTAGCCGGGATGGATCGCGTCGGCGCCTGAGATGGTGGCGGCCGACAGGATCGCCGGCATGTTCAGATAGCTTTCGCGCGCCGCCGGCGGGCCGATGCACACGCTCTCGTCCGCGAGACGCACATGCATCGCATCGGCATCGGCCGTCGAATGCACCGCGACGGTCGATATGCCGAGCTCCTTGCAGGCGCGGTGGATGCGCAGCGCGATCTCGCCGCGATTGGCAATAAGGACCTTTTCGAACACCGGCGCCTATTCGACCGATAGAAGCGGCTCGCCGTACTCGACCGGCGAGCCGTTGCTGACGAAGATCTGCGTCACCGTGCCGGCGCGAGGGCTGCGGATCTGATTCATCACCTTCATCGCCTCGATGATCAGCAGGGTCTGACCCTCCTTGACCTGATCGCCGACCTTGACGAAGGGCGGCGCGCCGGGTTCCGGCCCGACATAGACGGTGCCGACCATCGGCGCGGTGATCGCGTTGGCCGGCGGCACATCGCCGGCTGCGCCAGCCGCCGCGCCGGGACCGGCCGCAGGCGCCGGATTGGGGCCAGCGATTGCCGTCGCGACAGGTGCCACCGCCGGCCGCGCCACGCGGATGCGGCGCTCGCCCTCTGCGTACTCGATTTCGCCGAGGCCGGTCTGGTTGAGAATCTCGGCAAGCTGGCGGATCAGGTCGGGATCAACAGAGAACTTGTTCGCCATCAGCCCTTGTCTCCGGCGATATCACGATGAAGCGCGTCCAGCGCGCAGACATAGCCGTACCCGCCGAGGCCGCAGATCACGCCGCGCGCCGTCTGGCTGATATAGGAATGGTGCCGGAATGCCTCGCGCCTGTAGATGTTCGAGATATGGACCTCGATCACCGGCAGCTCGCTCAGCAGCAGCGCGTCGAGGAGGGCTATCGACGTGTGCGACAGGGCGCCGCCATTGATGATGATGCCGTCGGCGTTGTCGCGCGCCTCGTGGATCCATCCGACCAGCTCACCTTCGTGGTTCGACTGGCGGAAATCCACCTCGAGATCGAGCTCGGCGCCGCGCTCGCGGCACGCGGCTTCGATGTCGCCCAGGGTCTCGCGCCCGTAAATCTCGGGCTGGCGCACGCCGAGCATGTTCAGGTTCGGTCCGTTGAGGATGAGGATTGTCGGCAGGGAGGGCAAGGGAGTGGTCCGTGGCTCGCCGGCGGGAATGGCCGGGCGGCCCTTATAGCATGCGCGTTCCGGCGTGCAACGCCGGCGCTGGGGCCGCCTGATCCCCGCGAGGGGCCCGGGAAATTGCGGCTCCCGGCCAGATTTCACTTTTCATTCAGGAGAATCGCTTTATATGTCGAAATCGACGCACCCGCACGTGCCTCTGGCTCCCGGGCTCATCCGCCCGGGATGGTTTAAGCAACGACGTTAGGCGTCCTTCCCTCGTGCCGACCGAATTGGGTGGATACGGCGCAGGAGGTGGGAATGCTGGGTTGTTCGGACCATATCGCTTCGAAGCTGGGGTGCTGCGCCGCGCCGCGGTTCCCCATATCCAGCGTCCTTCCCGCCCTTGCCCCGACACCCGAGCGGCAGCACGGCGTTTGAGTGCCGGTTTTCGCGACCCGCGTTGCGAGCGCCGACGTTTTGGCCGGAAAGGACTCTTGACTAGATGACGCCGAAAATCGCCCGTTTCCTCGCCGAGCAGAATCCGCCGACGCCGTGCCTGGTCGTCGATCTCGACGTGATCGCGCACAACTACAAGCGCCTCAGGAAGGCGCTGCCGCTGGCGCAGATTTTCTACGCGGTGAAGGCCAATCCGGCGCCCGAAATCCTACGGGTCCTCGAAGGCCTCGGCTCGAATTTCGACACGGCGTCGATCTACGAGATCGAGGATTGTCTCGGCCTCGGCATCGCGGCCCAGCGCATCTCGTTCGGCAGCACGATCAAGAAGGAAAGCGATATCGCCCGCGCCTTCCGGCACGGCGTCAACCTGTTCGCCTTCGACAGCCACGCCGAGGTCGAGAAGCTCGCCCGCGCAGCGCCGGGTGCGCGCGTCTTCTGCCGCATCTTCATGACCGGGGAGGGCGCCGACTGGCCGCTGTCGCGCAAGTTCGGTTGCGACATCGACATGGCGCGCGACCTGCTGATCAAGGCGCGCGATCTCGGTCTCGACCCGCACGGCGTCTCCTTCCATGTCGGCTCGCAGCAGCGCGACCTGACGCAGTGGGACATCGCGGTCGGCAAGACCAAGATGCTGTTCACGGCGCTGAATGAGCAGGGCATCGAGCTCAAGCTGATCAATCTCGGCGGCGGGTTCCCGGCGAAGTACCGCTCGCGCATTCCCGCCATGGACGCCTACGGTCAGGCGATCATGGAGGCGATGACGCGTCACTTCGGCAACAATCTGCCGCAGATGATCGTCGAGCCTGGGCGCGGCGTCGCCGGCGATGCCGGCGTCATCCAGGCCGAGGTCGTGCTGATCTCGACCAAGGCCTATGACGACAACCGGCGCTGGGTCTATCTCGACATCGGCAAGTTCGGCGGCCTGCCCGAGACCATCGGCGAGGCCATCCAGTACCGTCTCAAGACTCCGCATGACGGCGGCAAGAAGGGGCCCGTCGTGGTCGCAGGCCCGACCTGCGACGAGGTCGATGTGCTTTACGACAACGCCAACTACCAGCTCCCGCTCGAGCTCAAGGTCGGCGACAAGGTGCAGATCATGGCGGCGGGCGCCTACACGACGACGTACTCCTCGGTCGGCTTCAACGGCTTCCCGCCGCTCAAGAGCTATTACCTCTAGGCCGGTTCAGCGCATCGCGAACAGCTCCTGATGGAAGCGCGCGGCCGGCAGGCCGCGCGCCGTCATGGCGTCGCGGATAGCATCGCCGACCCCCTGCGGGCCGCAGAACCAGATCTCGGCATCCTTTCAATCGGGGATCATCGCTTCGAGCCGATCCAGCGTGAGCAGGCCGTCGCGCGGCGTGGTGGCCGGGCCACGCCGTCTTCAGCCGGACAGTCACATCCAGAACGGCGTTGCCGTGATGGTGGGTCAGGGACTCGATCGCTCCGGCCGCGCGGCGCGAGTATCCGATGCGATGGAACAGGGAAGCGACTGCGGCGGTGGAGGCTTCGGCCATGAGCAGGCCCGCGGCCGCGACGTCGTGCAGACCGCCGAACGGATCAAAGCCGGCCGGAGGTTCTGCGGGAGCGGGCGGGCCAAAAGCCGGACGTAAATGCGCCTGCCGGTAGGCTTAGCCACCATAGGCCAGCGAGGACGAGGGCGATTGCGGCGAACGTGGCCTGGAGGCGGGCGGTCCTCATCGTTCATCTCAACGCTTTCAGGATCGTTATGGCCGTGCAGGCCACGGTTTTTGCCAGGACGAAGCGGCACTTGCCGGCATCCGCCATGGGGCGCAGACTAAATGTTGTAGCGTCCGGCGAGCCGCACCATGTCAGAATTGTTAAGAAAGTTGAGGTTAGACTCGCCTGCCGAAGAGCTGGATCGAACGCTGCCAATGTCTCCCGACGACGCCTCGCGCGCTCCGAACGCCGCACAGCTGAACGCTCCTGCCTACCGGCCCGCTGCGCTGGACATGGACTTCATGCTCGGCGACAGCACCCGCGGCGTGCGGTTTCTGCTCGAATATGCCAAGGCCGAGGAACACCTGCGGCAATGGGGCGTGCGCTCCACCATCGTGGTCTTTGGGAGCGCCCGCATTCGCTGCGGTCCAGACGGCTCGGACTCGCACCGCCCGGTGCCGAACGGCCGCCGGACCCGGTGGTATGAGGAGGCGAGGCGCTTCGGCCGGATCGCGTCGGAGCGCGGCGGCGCGTTGAACTCGCATGACGGGATCCGCGACAACGTCATCGCGACGGGCGGCGGCGGCGGCATCATGGAGGCAGCGAACCGCGGCGCCCGCGAGGCAGGGGCGCCGACGATCGGTTTCAACATCACGCTCCCGCACGAACAGGAACCCAACCCCTACACCACGCCCGACCTCACTTTCCGGTTCCACTATTTCGCCATGCGCAAGATGCACCTGGCGATGCGTGCCAACGCGCTGGTGATCTTTCCGGGCGGCTTCGGCACGCTCGACGAGCTGTTCGAGCTGCTGACCCTGCGCCAGACCGGCAAGATGGCCGATCTGCCGATCGTCCTTTTCGACCGATCCTACTGGACGCGCATCGTCAACTTCGATGCGCTGCTCGAGGAGGGAATGATCGCGGCGGACGATCTCAAGCTGTTCGATTTCGCCGACGACGCCGAGGCGGCGTGGCACACGCTCGTGCGCCGCGGCCTGAAGGCGCACACGCCGCCGCCGGACCAGCCCACCGAGTAGGGCTGGCCCGTCCCCGCAGGCCGATCCGCATGCAGCTTCGGCCGATGTGTCATGACATTGCGGGGCTTGCCCGCCAGCGCCGTCCGCCCTATGCAGGATGCGGCCGTCCGGATTGTCCGGCGGTCACGTTCTCAGGGCGGGGTGGAAGTCCCCACCGGCGGTAAGTGCGTCAGCACGAGCCCGCGAGCGCCCGCCGACGCATGTCGGCGGGGTCAGCAGATTCGGTGCGAAGCCGAAGCCGACGGTCACAGTCCGGATGAAAGAGAGCGGTGCCGATCGGGTCGCGGAGTCCCGCAAGGCCGGACGCATTGGTCCGGCGGCGTACGGGTTCCGTGACCGCTCGCCCGTGCGCCCTGGTTCTGGCAAGGCAAGGAAGGACGCCACCATGAATCAGAGCCCCGTAGATTCCATGCAATCCAACGCCCGTCCGGCAGGCGATTGCCGGGAGGGCGGACGAATAGCTTTCGTCCAGGCCTGCTGGCATCGCGACATCGTCGATCAGGCCTGGCACGCTTTTCTGGAGGAAATGGAAAAGGCCGGCCCCCGCCAGACGCCGATCGAGCGTTTCGAGGTGCCCGGCGCATTCGAAATTCCGCTGCACGCGAAGCTGCTGGCGAAGACGCGGCGGTACGAGGCGATCGTCGCGGCGGGCTTCGTCGTCGACGGCGGCATCTACCGCCACGAATTCGTGGCCGACGCCGTGATCGCCGGTCTCATGCAGGTCCAGCTCGGGACCGAGGTGCCGGTGCTGTCCTGCGTGCTGACGCCTCAGCGCTTCCACGAGCATGCGGCGCATCAGGACTTCTTCCGCGATCACTTCCGGGTCAAAGGCCGGGAGGTTGCGCTTGCCTGCATCGCCACGATGCGGAATGTCGGCGCTTTGCGGAGAGCGGCGTAGACCGCCGGCGGCCGCGCCGCAGGGCGGTGGCTGACCCCTCTGGCGCGGCAGCGCTTGTAGTGTTGCGCCGCGCGCAACCCTTTCAGGCGTACTTGCCGGGCGGGAAGAGCGCGCGGCTCGGATAGACTGCGCGCCGATGTCCGAAAAGCCCCAGCTTCTGCCTTCGCTGGCCGCGGTTCTCTCCTGCACGCTCGGCGGTTCAGCCATCGTCGCGACGCGCTTCGCCGTAGCCGAGGCCGATCCGCTCGCGATCGCCGTGCTGCGCTATACCGGGGCGGCGATCGTGATGGTCCTGATCGCCGCCCTGGCGCGGCGGCGGCCGCGACCGCCGCGGAAGGGGATATGGCAGGTCCTCGGCCTCGGCGTCCTGCAGTTCGCCATCTTCGGCTGGATGTTCACTGCCTCGCTGCAATATGTGCCGGCGGCGCGCGCCGCCCTCGTGCTGGCGACCATGCCGGTGCTGACGCTCGCCCTCTCGGTCGTGATGGGGCGCGAGCGGATGACGGGCGCGAAGCTGATGGGCGCCATGTTCGCCTGCGGCGGCGTCGCGCTGGCGCTCGGCGACCGCGCCCTGGCGACCGGGCCCGACGTGTGGAAAGGCGACCTGCTGATGTTCGGAGCCGCCCTGATTGCCTCGATCTACAATGTCGCGACGGGCCTCGTTGCCCGGAGCTTCCCGGCGATTCCGATGACGGCGGTGCAGCTGCCGATCGGCGCCGCGGCACTGTTCGTCGCGCTCGTCGTCACCGGCGATGCTTCGCAGATTGTCGATCTCAGCCCGGGTGCCTGGATCGCGGCCGTGTATCTGGCGACGATCGGGGGTGCCGTGTCGTTCTACGCCTGGATCTGGGCGCTCGAGCGCATCACGCCTTCGCGCGTCGCGGTGACCGTGACGCTCAACCCGATCTCCGCCGCCATTCTCGGTGCGATCGTCCTCGACGAACCGCTGACGACGCGCCTGCTGCTCGGCCTCGCCGGAGTCGTCATCGGCATCGTCCTGTCGAACTGGCCGGTGCGCATGCGGGCGCCCGTCAAGGCCGCCAGCTAGCTCAGCGCGGCTTTGCCATCATCGCATTGACGTCGGCGAACGCCACGGCATCGTTGGCGAAGGTGAACGTGCCGCGCTCCCTGATCTCGCGCGCCGCGCGGATGAATCCGCCGAGCGCCGCGCGGCATAGCGCCGAACCGACGCTGATGCGCCGGACGCCGGCCGCAGCGAGCTCCTCCACCGAGAACGACTTGCCTTTGAGCCCCATCACGACGTTCACGGGCTTCGACACCGACGCGCAGACAGTGCGGATCATGTCGATGTCTGCGAGGCCCGGCGCATAGAGGACGTCGGCACCGGCCCTCTCGTAAGCCTGCAAGCGTCGGATCGTGTCGTCGAGGTCGCGCCGCCCGAACAGGAAGTTCTCCGCCCGCGCGGTCAGGGTGAACGGGAAGCGCAGAGAACGCGCCGCCTCGACGCCGGCCGCGACCCGTTCGACGGCCTGCGACAGCTCGTAGATCGGCTGCTGCGGATCGTAGGTCGCATCCTCGATCGAGCCGCCCACCAGCCCGGCCCCGGCGGCGAGCCGGATCGTTTCGCCGACCGCCTCCGGCGTGTCGCCGAAACCGCTCTCGAG
The DNA here is from genome assembly GCA_041690495.1 of Alphaproteobacteria bacterium. Lineage (GTDB taxonomy): Bacteria > Pseudomonadota > Alphaproteobacteria > CACIAM-22H2 > CACIAM-22H2 > DATAAP01. The sequence goes on from JAWLHE010000009.1 coordinate 157,165, forward strand.
ATCGGCGGAGACAGGCAGGTCCGTCGCCTCGACGATCGACCGGGCATTCGCGAGGGTGTCGTCGCGCGTGACCGCCGCCGTGCCGTCGGTCCGGGCGAGCGTGAAGGCGAGGCCGGCGCTGGTCGTCGCCAGCGCCTCGAATCCCATCGACGTCAGGATGCGGGCGCTGCCGGCATCCCAGGGGTTCGGAATGACGAAGGCGCCCGGCCGCGCGTGCAGCGTGCGGAACGTCTCGGCCTTCTGATCTTGGCTGACGGTCATGCCCTTCCCCTTGCGAAGCGAAGAATGCGCCAGTCTAGCCGATCTCGCCGCGATCGAGCGCGATCGAACGGTCCATCAGCTTGGAGACAAGCCGGTCGAGGGTTTCGTGCTCCTCCGGCGTCAGCTTCGCGAGCAGCGCCGCCTCGATCTGCCGCGCGATCGGAATGATGGCTTCATGCATCTGCCGTCCGGCGCGGGACAGCTTGAGCGCCGAGCGGCGGCGGTCGCCGCTGTCCGTCGCCCGGTCGATCAGCCCGCTCTTCGTCAGCCGGGCGACGGCGCGGCTGACGCGCACCTTGTCCATTGCGGTGCGTTCGGCCACTTCATTCGCCGACAGCGGTGCGAAGCGTCCGAGCACCGCCATCACCCGCCATTCCGGAATGGTGAGCCCGAAGCGGCTGCCATAGCGGCGCGCGAAGGCACGGCTCATCGTGTTGGTCAGCACGGAGAGCCGGTAGGGCAGGAAGCGCTCGAGCGCGAAGAGGGCGCTCAACTCCGTTGCGGTATCGTCCGGGCGCTGCGGGAGGACCCCGGCCGAAACGGGTTGCATTGGTTTCATCTGAAACTATTATAGGACCAGCCCGCTTATTGGCAATGCGCCCGTCCTGACGCTGTCGAACAGGGCCGCGAGCCCTCGGGCGCCGAGGGAGAGTCGAATGCCCGCCACTATCCGCCGTCGCACCGGCGCCGCATCGGTCGAGCGCAAGCCCGCTGTCCGCCGCCTCCGGCTTGCCGCCAGCAGCGAGCCCTCCGGAATCACCAGACACAATCCGATGGGCACCGACGGCTTCGAGTTCGTCGAGTACACGGCGCCCGATACGCGCGCGCTCGCGCGGCTGTTCGAGACCATGGGGTTCGCCGCCGTCGCGCGGCACCGCTCCAAGGACGTGACTCTCTATCGTCAGGGCGAAATCAACTTCGTGGTCAATCACGAGCCGGACAGCTTCGCGCAGGCCTTCGCGCGCGTGCACGGGCCGTCGGCCTGCGCCATGGCGTTCCGCGTCGCCGACGCGGCCTATGCGTTCAGGCGCGCGACCGAGCTGGGCGCCAAGCCGGTCCGCGGCAAGGTCGGACCGATGGAGCTCAACATCCCCGCAATCGAGGGGATCGGCGGCAGCGTCATCTATCTCGTCGACCGCTACGGCGATGCGGGCAGCATCTACGACGTCGACTTCAAACCGTTGCCGGGAGTCGATCAGAAACCCAGGGGCGTCGGCCTCACCTATATCGACCATCTGACCCACAACGTGCATCGCGGACGCATGACGCAATGGTCGCGGTTCTACGAGAAGCTCTTCAATTTCCGCGAGATGCGTTATTTCGACATCGAAGGCAGGCTGACCGGCCTCAAGTCGAAGGCGATGACCAGCCCGTGCGGCAAGATCCGCATCCCGATCAACGAGTCGACCGACGGGAAGTCGCAGATCGAGGAGTTCCTCGACGCTTATCGCGGCGAAGGCATCCAGCATATCGCGCTGGGTACGGGCGACATCTACAAGACCGTGGAGGCGCTGCGCAGCCGCAAGGTCAAGTTCCTCGACACGCCAGACACGTATTACGAGCTGGTCAACAAGCGCCTGCCGGGCCACGGCGAGAGCGTCGCGCGGCTGAAGAAGAACCGCATACTCATCGACGGCGCGCCGACGAAGAACGGCGGCCTGCTGCTGCAGATCTTCACCAAGACGGTGATCGGGCCGATCTTCTTCGAGATCATCCAGCGCAAAGGGGATGAAGGCTTCGGCGAGGGCAATTTCCGCGCCCTGTTCGAGTCGATCGAGCTCGACCAGATTCGCAGGGGAGTTTTGCAGGCATGAAGAATTGGATCTCTTTTCCGCGCCGGGAAGGCACGGCGCCGCGCCAGGCGCATACCGGAATTCCCGACGGCGCCTACGAGCGCGAGCTGGGCAAGGAAGGGTTCTTCGGCCCGGCGACGCAGATGTACCACGCCCATCCGCCGACAGGATGGGTCAAGTGGGAAGGCGACCTGCGGCCGCGCGCGTTCGACCTGACCAGGATCAATACGACGTCGTCCTCGCCATGGGACGCGCCGATGATCATGTCCAACGCCGCGATGAAGTTCCGCTGGTGGCGCATGGAAGGGCGCATGGACCACCTTGCGCGCAACGGCGACGGCGACGAGCTGATCTTCGTTCACGAAGGCGCGGGCGGGCTGTTCTGCGATTACGGTCACCTGACGTTCCGCGATGGCGACTATATCGTTCTGCCGCGCGGGACGATGTGGCGCATCGAGGCGAGCGAGCCGGTGACAGCGCTGCTGATCGAGGCGACCAACGACAGCTACCGTCTGCCCGAGAAGGGCATCATCGGCAAGCATGCGATCTTCGACCAAGGCATGCTCGACGTGCCGGCCATGGACGAGGCCTTCGAGGCGCAAAAGAGCGAGACCGAGACGCGCGTGGTGATCAAGCGTGGCGGCAAGCTGTCGACGATGACCTACCCGTTCAACCCGCTCGACGCGATCGGCTGGCAGGGCGATCTCTGCCCGGTGCGGATCAACTGGCGCGATATTCGTCCGCTGATGAGCCATCGCGTGCACCTGCCGCCCTCGGCGCATACCACTTTCGTCGCCGGGCGATTCATCGTATGCACGTTCGCGCCGCGGCCGGCCGAGAGCGATCCCGACGCACTGAAGCTGCCGTTCTTCCACAACAACGACGATTACGACGAGGTGATCTTCTATCACCGCGGAAAATTCATGTCGCGCGACAACATCCACGCCGGCATGGTGACCCTGCATCCCTGCGGATTCACGCATGGTCCGCATCCCAAGGCTTTCGCGCTGGCGCAGCAGTCCAAGGGCGGCAATATCCTCGACGAGGTCGCCGTGATGATCGATGCGCGCGACGCGATCGACGTCGCGCGGCTTCCGGAGGGCGTCGAGTGGAGCGGCTATGTCGACAGCTGGAAAGCGAAGCCGCAGGCGGCGGAGTAGGCGGCGGCTAGCGCAGCGGAAGCTTATGATGAAAAGCACAGGTTGCGCATTCGGCACGGTACCCCCGTCCTTTTGGAATGGGTCGGTCCGCTTGCCGGGTTCCAGGATGCCGCCCATATCGGGGGCATTCCTGCGGGGGGACCGCAGCAAGGAGCCCAAGCCCGATGTCCCGCATTCTGTGCTTCACGTCGATTCTTCTACTCGCCGCCTGCGCTATCGATCCGCACGGCGGCTACACGCCGGTGCGCGACGGTGCGCCGTCCTTCGAGGAGGCTAACGCGCAGTGCTGGGAACGCTCGATGTCGCTCCTCGGCGGGCTAGGGATGGATTCAGCGCGCAATCGTGCCTACGATTCGTGCATGCGCGAGAACGGCTGGGCGGACCCGCGCAGGAAGCCCGAGCCGCCGCCGGCCAGGACGCCCGCTTCATCCGGGCGCTAGGGGCTGCTAACGTCCGTCCGCACCGGGGGAGGATGGACGGACGATGAAGCTGGGAACGCTGAAGGAGGGGGGCCGCGACGGAACGCTGGTCGTCGTCTCGCGCGATCTCGCGCGGGCCGTGAAGGTCCCGTCGATCGCGCGGACGCTGCAGGCGGCGCTCGACGAGTGGAAGGACGTGCATGCCGAGCTCGCGGCGGTCTATCGCCTGCTCAACGAGGACCATCTCAACTGCTGCGGCGACGAGCGCGCGTTCGAACTGGACGTGACGCGGCTCGCCTCGCCGCTGCCGCGTGCCTACCAGTTCGCCGACGGGAGCGCCTATCTCAATCACGTCGAGCTGGTGCGCAAGGCCCGCGGCGCGGAGATGCCGCCGTCCTTCTACTCCGACCCGCTGATGTACCAGGGCGGTTCCGACGGGTTCCTCGGACCGTGCGACGACGTGCCGGCGAGCGAGGAGGCGTACGGCATCGATTTCGAGGCGGAGGTCGCGGTCGTCACCGACGACGTGCCGATGGCGGTGACCCCGGAGGCGGCGCGTCGCCATATCAAGCTTCTGATGCTGGTCAACGACGTCAGCCTGCGCAATCTCGTGCCCGGCGAGCTCGCCAAGGGCTTTGGCTTCTTCCAGTCCAAGCCTGCCTCAAGCTTCTCGCCGGTGGCGGTGACGCCTGAGGAGCTGGGCGGCGCATGGGACGGCGGCAAGATCAACCTGCCGCTCGTCAGCCATCTCAACGGCGAATGGTTCGGCAACCCCAACGCCGGCATCGACATGAATTTCGACTTCGGCCAGTTGATTGCCCATGCCGCGCGCACGCGCGCACTGGCTGCCGGCACGATCGTCGGCTCCGGTACCGTGTCGAACCGCGATCGCAAGACCGGCTCGTCCTGCCTCGCCGAGAAGCGCACATTGGAGACGCTCGACCACGGCAAGCCGACGACGCCGTTCATGAAGTTCGGCGACCGCATCCGTATCGAGATGCTCGACAAGAACGGCCGCTCGATCTTCGGCGCCATCGACCAGAAGATCGTGCGCTACACGCCGGCCTGACGGCGTTGGCAGCGCGCCGTCGGCGCTGTTACAGTCCGGCCAGCTGATCTTCAGGGGAAACGACCGAATGAAACTCCACGGCTACTTCCGCTCGTCCGCGGCATTCCGCGTGCGCATCGCGCTCAATCTCAAGGGGCTCGCCTACGACAACGCGTTTCATCATCTGCGCAAGGGCGAGCAGCGCGCGCCGGGCTTCCTCAAACTCAATCCGATGGGTCTCGTGCCGGCGCTGGAGGACGGACCGCATACCCTCACGCAGTCGCTGGCGATCATCGAGTATCTCGACGAGACCCATCCTCAACCGCCGCTGCTGCCGAAGGATCCAGTCGAGCGGGCGCGCGTGCGCGCCCTGGCGCTGTCGATCGCCTGCGATATCCATCCGCTCAACAATCTGCGCGTCCTGAACTACCTGAAGGGCGATCTCAAGCTGTCCGACGCGCAGCACGATGCGTGGTACCGCCACTGGATCATAGAAGGTTTCACCGGCCTCGAAGGCATGCTGAAGACCGGCGGGACCGACCGGTTCTGCCACGGCGACGCGCCGACGCTTGCCGATATCTGTCTCGTTCCGCAGGTGTTCAACGCCAAGCGCTTGCTCGATGACGCCACGCTCGCGGCATTCCCGACGATCATGCGCGTCTTCGGCAACTGCATGAAGCTGGAAGCCTTCGACAAGGCGCAGCCGTCGAAGCAGCCGGACGCCGAAGCGGCCTGAAACGCCGCTCAGCGCTTGCGGGCGCCGGCGATCAGCCTTTTCAGCGTCTGAAGATCGGCAGCGCCGGGCACGACCTTGTCGCCGATGATAAAGGCCGGCGTGCCGTTGATCGCCAGGTCGCGCGCAAGCTGGCGGTTCCTGTCAAGCATCGCGTCTATCTCGGGCTTTCCCATGTCCGCCTTGAGGCGTGCCACGTCGAGCCCGGCTTCGCCGGCGATCCTTGTTATGGTCTGCTCGTCGAAGCCGCCGCGATGGCGCAGCAGGCGCTCGTGCATCGCCAGATACTTGCCCTGCATGTTCGCGGCAAGGGCGGCGCGCGCCGCCACCACCGAGTCCGGACCGAGTATCGGCAGCTCCTTGAAGACGAAGCGGAGCTTGGCGTCGCCCCTGAGCAGCTCCGTCAGTGTCGGCGCGACCTGTTTGCAATAAGGGCAGCGATAATCGAAGAACTCGACGATCGTCACGTCCCCTTGCGGATTGCCGGCGATCGGCGCGTCGCCATCGTTGAGGATCTGGTCGCTTTTGGCGCTGAGCGCGGCGCTGCGTTCGCGCTCCGCCTCGCGGCGGCGCTTCTCCTCGAGCCCCTCGACCGCCTCGATGATGATCTCGGGATTGTTCAGCAGATACTCGCGCACGATCCCCTCGATCTGCTCGCGGGTCATCGGCTGCGACGATGGAGACTGGGCATGAGCCGGTGTCAGTGCCGCGATTGCGACGCACGCGATGATGACGAGAGATCTGAGGATGAGGGGCACGATGCTGCTCCGTTGGACGGCGGCATTGTCGCGGCAGGGGAGGGCCGATACAAGCGGCGCGGTTACCGCGTGAGTAAAATCTCCGCGACATAGCCGCTCGCCACCGGCTTGCCCCCGGCGGTGAGGGCGGGCGGAAGCTGGTGCCGGAGCGCGCCCACCGCGACGAAGGCGATATCGACCTGCGCCCGGCGGTCGCGCGGCCAGAAGCCGCCGTAGATCGCGGTCAGATCGAGCGCCTCGAGATGCCAACGCCCGGCCTGGCCGAGGGCCGGCCCGCGCAGGACGTTCTTCATGCCGCGGTCGCTGAGCGCTGCGAATTCAATCGTGCTGTCCTCGATGCGGTTTCCGCCGAGTCCGGCGAAGCGGAACTCGATGGTGCGATCATGGCCAGGCAGATCGCCGGTGAAGACGTGGTCGACGAGCTGCATTCCGCGCGGCGTTCCGCCCTTGAAGCCGACCACGACGCGCAGGCCGCGCGGCAACCCGTCGCCGGTGCCGCCGCGGTAGAGCGCCGGGTCGAGATACCAGCCGATATGCAGATATGGCGCCGCGAGCAGCGACGTAGCGATGCGCCGGCCGAGCAGGGTTCCGCCGGGCGCGTCGATGCACAGCACCGGCACACCCGACAGCTCGACGACACGGAAGCCGGATGCCCCTTGCGACGGACTGCGGAACCAGTCCCGCGGCGGGGCAGCGGGATCGAATCCGGGCTCCGGGCCGAGGACGATGGAGCGGCCATTGGCGGTGGCGAGCGGCGCCGGCGGCCGCTCTGCGCAGGCCGCCAGCGAAGGCCCGAGCAGCGCCGTGGCGAGCGCACCGTGCAGGAACTGTCGGCGCTTGGCGCGCCCCGCGCCGGATCCGGTATCCGATCCCCCCATGACACCGCCTGACGTCCTTGTCGAATCGAAGCGGTACTAGAGCCGAAAGATTGCCGCGTCTTCAACGGTCAATATCGGTCGCGCGGCGATCCGACGCGCCTTACTGCTCTTTATCGGGCTTCTCGGCGGCGCGGCGAATGTCCTGCGCGCGCAGCCAGCCGGCGGAGCCGGCGGGCAGGGTGCGCTCGGCGCGCTCTGCGAAGGTGCGCGCCTCCGGCTTGCGCCGCTGCAGCAACGCGCGCTCGGCTTGTGCCAGCGACGCCATCCCGAGCTGGCCGTCGCGCCCATAGGCGACGGCGAGCAGGCGCCACAGTTCGCTGCTGTCGCTTTCGGTGCGCCGCGCCGCCTCGAGATTGGCGATGGCAGCGCGGATCGCTTCGGGCGCGTGGCTCTCGACCTGCACGCGTGCGAGGTCGATCCGCAGCAGCGGCTCGCCCGGCAGCAGCTCCACCGCCTTCGTATAGAGCGGCTCCGCCTCTCTGGCCTTGCCGCTCTCGAACACCATCTGGCCTTTCAGCTCGTAGAGGTAGCCGTCGTTCGGCCGTTCGGCGATGAGCTGGTCCATCAGCGCGAGCGCCCTGGGATAGTCGGGCCGGCGCGAATACGCGATGGCTCGCGCATAGCGGGCCTCGAAGCTGGCGTCGCCTTCCTTGTAGGTCTGCAGCGCACGCGAGGGGTCGATGAATGCCATCAGCTTCGCCCGCATGCGGCGGTGCTTCTCGGCGAATTCCGGCTTGATCGGAGTATCGGTGTAGCGCGAAGTAGTAAGAAAGTGGCGCACGAATTCGACGCGCTCGCGGCTGATCGGATGCGTGCGCACATAGGGATCCTGGCGGCCGACCGCGATCAGCTCCTGGTCGGCGAGGATGTCGAGAAATTCCATCATCCCGCGCGCCGACTGTTGCGTCCGTTCGAGCAGGTTGACGCCGGCCTGGTCGGCCGACCTCTCCATCTCGCGGCTGTAGCGCAGCAGGCCGCGCTGGGCGGACTGGGTGCCGCCCATGATTATGGCCGCACCGGCATCCGGGCGCCCCGTCGCCACCGCCGCGGCGGCACCGAGGACCATCGCCAGGATCGCCTCGGTGGTCGCCCCCGACAGGCCGTCCCGAAGCCGCGCCAGGTGGCCCCCGCTGATATGGCCGGTTTCATGGGCGATCACGCCGATCACCTGGCCGGCATGGTCGGAGCGGACCAGCAGGCCGGTATTGATGAACATGTTGAGGCCGTTCGCCACGAAGGCGTTGAGCGTAGGGTCGTTCACGAGGTGGACGCGGATTGCGGCAGGATCGAGGCCGGCTGCCGCGAAAAGTGGCGTCGCAAACTCGCGGATGGTAGTTTCCACCTCCGCGTCGCGGACGAAGGATATCCTTTGTTGCGCGTGGGTTGGTGCCAACCCCAATGGCCCGATCGCGGCCACGGCACCGGCCAGCAGGAAAAAAATGCGCTTCAACAAAGTCTAGGGTTCCTCGCTTGAATCTGGAACGTAAGCAGCCGGTTGCCCGGCGTCAACGCAAGTACCCGGCCATATTCGCTGCGCTCTGCCTGCTTCTCGGCGGGTGCAATGTCGGGCGCGAGACTACCGGCGTCCCGCCAGGCTTTCTCGGCGGCGTCGCCGCCGACGAGCCGCGCGCGGCGCTTGTGGGTCGCGACATTCTGGCAGCCGGAGGCAGCGCCGTCGATGCGGTCGTGGCCGCCTATTTCGCGCTGTCGGTCACGCTTCCTTCGCGCGCTGGGCTGGGCGGAGGCGGCATGTGCCTGGCGTACGATCCGCGGCTCAACCGCGTCGAGGCGCTCGACTTTACCGCACACGCGCCGGCGGCGTCCGGCAGCGCGTCCGTGCCGGCAAATGTCCGGGGCATGCTCACGCTCTACGGCCGCCAGGGCAGGCTCCGCTGGGAGCAGCTCGTGGCTCCGGCGGAGAGCCTCGCGCGGTTCGGCGCGCCTGTGTCGCGGGCGCTGGCTGCGGACCTGGCCGCGGCAGCACCGGTGCTGGCGCGCGACGACGCGGCACGACGTATTTTCCTGCGCGACGACGGGACGCCGTTCGCGGAAGGCGATACGCTGTCTCGGCCGGAGCTGGCCAATGTCCTCACGGCGTTGCGCGTGCAGGGCGGGATCGAACTCTATCAGGGGGCTCTCGCCGCGCGATTCGCGGAGGCGGCGACGCAGGCGGGCGCGGCGATCACGGTGGAGGACATGCGCGCGGTCGCGGCGACGCCCAAGGCCAGCATCATCGTTCGCCATGACGATCTCGTCGTGCACTTCGCGCCGCCGCCGGCGGTGGTCGGCGTCGTCGAGGCGCAGCTTTTCGCGGCACTGGCGCCGCGCTGGCGCCGCGCTTCGTCCGACGAGCGCGCCCATCTGCTGGCGGAGGCCGAGCTGCGGGTGGCGCAGGATCGTGCGCGCTGGTTGGCGCAAGACCTGTCGACCATGGTGCCGGCCGCGACCCTGGTCTCGGAGCGGCATATCGACGAGCTGATGGCGAGCTATCGGGCCGACCGCCGCACCGCGAGCCCGCCGTCGGGATCGCTGTTGCGGCAGCGGATCGTCAACACGGCAACCGCCGGCGTGGTGGCGGTCGATCGGGACGGCGGCGCGGCGGCGTGCAGCTTCACGATGAACGAACTGTTCGGTCTGGGCCGCATGGCCGGTCGCACCGGCATGCTGCTGGCGGCGGCACCTGACAATGCAGGGCGCGGCCCGCAGATGCTCGGGCCGGTCCTGGCGGCGATGGCGCGTGGCGGCCGTATCGTGTTCGGCAGCACGTCTTCGGGCGGCTGGCCGCAGGCGAGCGCCACGGTACAGGTCATGCTCCGCGCGATCGTCGACGAGCGCCCGCTCGAAGAGGCGATCGATGCGGCGCGCATACACAATCCCGGCGACGGTGACGAAGTCCTGGTCGAGGCAGCGGTGCAGGCGCGCACGCCGGGCTTCGCGCCGCGCGGCTACGATCCCACGGTCGTGCCTGTGCTCGGGGCGGTCAATGCGATCTTCTGCCCGGAAGGACTGTTCGAGAACGCGGAGGCTTGCCAGTTCCGCGCCGACCGGCGCGGAACCGGTCTCACGGCGGGGGGCTGACCCGTGGCGCTGAAGGTCGCGCGGCGCGGTGGCATCTCGCCGTTCATCGTCATGGATGTGATGCGCGCGGCGAACGTCCGCGATCGTGCCGCGGCGAGCGCGGCCGATCGCACCATCCATCTCGAGGTCGGCCAGCCGGGGACGCCGGCGCCGCGCATTGTGCGCGATGCGGCGATCGCGGCGCTGGGAAGCGAGCGGCTCGGCTACACCGACGCGCTCGGGATGCCGGCGCTGCGCGAGCGCATCGCACGCCACTATCGCGAAACCTACGGCGTGGCGGTGGCGCCCGAGCGCGTAGTCATCACCACCGGCTCGTCGGGAGCATTCCTGCTCGGCTTCCTCGCGGCGTTCGACCACGGCGATCGCGTGGCGCTCGCCGAGCCCGGCTATCCGGCCTATCACAACATCCTGACGGCGCTTGGAATCGCGCCGGTCGGCATAGCCGCCGACGAGGCCAGCCGCTTTCAACCGACGCCGGGGCTGCTCGACCGCGCCGGTGCGATCGACGGGCTGATCGTTGCGAGTCCGGCCAACCCGACCGGCAGCATGATGGCACCGGACGAGCTTGCCGCGATCGTGCGCTGGTGCCGCGACCATGGCGTACGGCTCGTCTCCGACGAGATCTATCACGGCATCACCTACGGCATGCCGGCGGCCACCGCGCTCGCCTACGGCGACGAGGCGATCGTCATCAACAGTTTTTCGAAATACTTCTCGATGACGGGCTGGCGGCTCGGCTGGATGGTCGTGCCGCCCGACCTGATGCGATCGGTCGAAGTGCTGGCGCAGAATTTCTTCATCTCGCCGCCGACGCTGGCGCAGCTCGCGGCAGTCGCCGCGTTCGACGCACGCGAGGAACTCGACGCCAATGTCGCGCGCTATCGCGCCAACCGCGATCTGCTGCTCGAGCTGCTGCCCGAAGCCGGGTTCGAGCGGTTCGCGCCGGCCGACGGCGCATTCTATCTCTACGCCGACATCGCGCATCTCACCAACGACAGCGAGGCGTTCTGCAAGCGGATGCTGGCCGAAGCCGGCGTCGCGGCAACCCCGGGCACCGATTTTGACCGCGGCCGAGGCCGCGCCTTCATGCGCTTCTCCTATGCCGGCACGATGGACGACATGGCAGAGGCAGCGCGACGCCTGAAGGAATGGCGGCGGTAAGGCGATCGCGAGAGAAGAGAAGGGACCGAAGGACCCGGGCCGCGAGAGCCGGGGCGTCGCGCATGCGACGCCCCGGCGCCTCAGGGGGAACGTCTGTCCGTGCGTTGCGCCTAGCGTGTCAGGCGGCGCCACCAGCCCTTGCGCGGCGGTCCGGCCGGCGTCTCCGGTTCCGGCGGCGGCTCGGTGACCACCTGCTCGCCGCGCGCGGGCTCCGGCTCCGCCACAGGTCCGGGCTCCTGACGCGCGAAGATCGGTGCCTCGCTCATCGGGGCCTCTCTCATCGGCGCCTCGTTCATCGGCGTGGGCTGTTCAAACGCCGGAGGCGGGGAGACATCGCCCTGCTGCGGTGCGGCCTCGCTGTCCTCGCGGCCATGCTCCTCGGGGAAGCGCTCGGCGCGCCGGTTCCACGGCCAGTCATAGGCATCGCCGGGGCCCTCGATCCGCGGGCGGTGCGGTTCTTGCCGCGGGGCCGGCTCGACCATGTCGCCACCCTGCACGGCCTCGTCCGGCGCGGCTTCGGCGTGGCGCGGATCGGCAAACGGATCCGTGCCGGACACCTGCGGTTGGCCATCCGGGACGCGGCGTCCGCGCCGGCGTCCGCCGCGCCGCCCCCGCCGGCGGCGGCGCTGCACGTCTTCGCCAAGCTCGTTGCGCTGGTCCTGCTGCGGTGCGCCGGCATACGCCGCTTCGCCGCCCGTCTCCTCCATGTCGGCCGGCACCGCGCCCGGCTCGGCGCCGTTCATGGCGACAGCCGCTTCGGGCTCTGCGACCTGCTCGTAGCGGGGATGATCGTGCTCCGGCACGTGCTGGTCATGCGCGCCGACGCGATCGTCGCCACGACCGCGCCCACGGCGACGCCGCCGACGCCGGCGGCGATGCTCGCCGTCGCCGCTTTCACGCGCCTCGCCCTGCACCTCTTCGCCAGGAGCGGCATCGGCGAACTCGTCAATCGTCGCCTCCTCGTCGGACGGCTCGATCTCGGCGGGGGCGGGCACCATGCCGGCCTTTTCTTCCTGCGCGACCGGCGTCGGAGCGGGCAGGGGGGCGACTGGTGCTTCTGCCGCCGTTCGGCCGCGCACGCGGTCCATCCGGTAGGCGGGCGGGATCAGCGCATCGTCGCGGCTGAAGGAGACGCGCAGCCCGTAGCGAGCCTCGATGCCGACCAGCGCATCGCGCTTCTGGTTGAGGATGTAGATTGCGACCATCGTCGGCACGTGCACCACGGCCTCCGCGGTCCGCAACTTCATGCCTTCTTCCTCGATCGCGCGCAGCACATGCAGCGCCGTCGATTCGGTGGAGCGCACCAGGCCGGTTCCGGCGCAATGCGGGCAGCGCTCGGTGGAAACCTCGAGCAGGCTCGGGCGAAGCCGCTGGCGCGACAGCTCGAGCAGGCCGAAAGGCGAAATGCGCCCGATCTGGATACGGGCGCGGTCGCTCTTCATCGCCTCCTTGAGGCGCCGCTCGACCGCGTGCTGGTTGCGGTTGTCCTCCATGTCGATGAAATCGATCACGATCAGGCCGGCAAGGTCGCGCAGGCGAAGCTGGCGGGCGATCTCGTCCGCGGCCTCGAGATTGGTCTTGTATGCCGTCTCCTCGATGTGGCGCTCGCGCGTCGCCCGGCCCGAGTTGACGTCGATCGAGACCAGCGCCTCGGTCGGATTAATGACGATGTATCCGCCCGACTTGAGGCGCACCGTCGGGCTGTGCATCTCGTCCAGCTGCGCTTCGACCTGGAAGCGCTGGAACAGCGGGACGGTGGGGTCATTGTAGAGCTGGATGCGGCCGGCATGGCTCGGCATCAGCGTCTTCATGAACGCGCGTGCCGCCTTGAAGCCTTCCTCGCCCTCGACGAGAATCTCCTCGATGTCGCGCGAGTAGAGGTCGCGGATCGCGCGCTTGATGAGGTTGCCCTCCTCATAAACGAGGCAGGGCGCCGTCGATTTCAGCGTCGTCTCGCGGATGTCGTCCCACTGCCGTAGCAGGTACTCGTAGTCCCGCTTGATCTCGGGCTTGCTGCGCTCCATGCCTGCCGTGCGCAGAATGACCGCCATGCCCTCCGGCAGGTCGAGCTCCTCGATGATGCTCTTGAGGCGCTTGCGGTCCTGGGCGCTGGTGATGCGGCGCGAGATGCCGCCGCCGCGCGCCGTATTGGGCATCAGCACGCAGTAGCGGCCGGCGAGCGACAGATACGTCGTCAGCGCCGCGCCCTTGGTGCCGCGCTCCTCCTTCACGACCTGGACCAGCAGCACCTGGCGGCGCTTGATGACCTCCTGGATCTTGTAATGCCGCATCGGCTTGAAGCGGCGCCGCGTCTCGACCTCGTCCATGTCGTCGCCGCCGACCGATTCGATCGGCACCGGTTCGGCCACGACCGTTTCGGGGCCGCTCGCGTCCGCCGGTACGACCGGCGCCTCCGCTGCCGCGATTTCTTCGGCCGGGACGCCGCCGTCCTGGGTGATCAGCGTCAGGTCGGGCCCGGCGGCTTCTGCAGGCGCTACGTCGCCCTCGGGCCCACCATCCGTGTCGGGCGTCTCGTCGGCTGCTTCCGGTTCGCCCGGGGCGGCGCTGGTCTCGAGCCCGGCATTGTGATCGAGCGGGAAGGAACGCTGCGATCCTTCATGATGCACGTCGCGCACGTGCTCCGGCGCCTGCTCGGCGCCGCTTTCGAACGGCGCAGGTGCAACGCCTCCGTCGGTCGTGTCCGGCAACGGCGATGCGCTCTCGGCAGATTGTTCGGCCATGTCTGGTGCCGCGGTCGCGCTCTCGGGCGCGGCATGGCGGTCACCGCCGCGGCGCGGGCGCCGCGACCGGGGCGGCGTGTCGTCGAAATCGGGATCGTGTTGCGCGTTCTGCTCGGCGAGCAACGCCTCGCGGTCGGCGATCGGGATGCGCCAGTAGTCCGGATGGATTTCGTTGAAGGCAAGGAAGCCGTGGCGGTTGCCGCCGTACTCGACGAAAGCTGCCTGCAGCGACGGCTCTACGCGTGTGACCTTGGCGAGATAGATGTTCCCTTTGAGCTGTTTCTTCGTCGATGTTTCGAAATCGAATTCTTCAAGCTTGTTCCCGTTCAGCACGACAACCCGGGTCTCTTCCGGGTGTGTCGCGTCGATGAGCATGCGTTTGACCATTATTGTGATATCTCCAGTGAGCGCGGCGCGGCGCTGATGTGCGGCATGCGCGGGCCCAAGTCAGGGCCCGGCGATTGCGCGCGGGCGCGCGGCGCCGGTGGGCGAATTCCGGGGAATGGGCAAGCCGATCCGGGCGGCGCAGGGCCCCCCGGCTTGGTGTGAGGTGATCCGGTGTGAGTCCGGTTGTCTGATCAGTCACGATCGGCGCCGATCCCGGCGTATCCGTTGGTTGCGGTTCATGTCCGCGAAAGCGCCGTCCAAGGCGGCGCCGGGCGCCACCGTCCCTAACCGGGGGAGGCTGCCAGAAGCGAACAAAACTAAAATAGTCGCGACGACGGTCGTTCACAATCCCATAATGCGCCCACTTGCCGCTTTGCAAATTGCCATTGATTCTCTTTGTGAATCAGCGGTATACAAAGCGAACTGCCATTAACACCAGAGCATATGTTGCGGTTTTTCAGACGCCTGGCGTGGGGCGCGGGCATCATCGCCGCCATCTGGGGGCAGATCGCGTCCGCGGCCGCCCAGCCTGTGGTCAACACCGTTAGAGTTGTGGATCAGGGGCGCTCGACGCGCCTGGTGCTGGAGCTGTCGGAGCGCGCCGACTACAGGGTGTTTCTCCTGAACGAGCCGATGCGGCTGGTGCTCGAGCTGCCGCCGGTGACCTGGCGCCTGACGGGCGGGCAGACGCAGGCCGCCGGCCTGGTGGCCGGGTACCGATACGGCCAGTTCGACCGCTCGACGGCCCGGCTGGTTGTCGATCTCGCCGCGCCGGCCCGCGTCCGGCAGTCCGGATTCGAGCTGTCGATGCGCCAGAAGCCGCACCGGCTGGTGCTTGAACTGGAACCGGTCACCATGGGCGCCTTCGTTACCGAGGTGCAGCCCTGGATGTCTTCGGGCCCGAACCTGAAGGCGCCGCCTCCCGCTGAAGCCGTTTCCGCGACAGTGTCCTCCGCCGCCGCGGCCACGCCTCCGCCACCTCCGCCGCCGCGGCCGAACATCGCGGCGGCAGCGGCATCGCCGGCGGCCGGGGCCGTCCGCGCCGCCCCGCAGCGCCCCGAAAAGAGGCTCATCGTTCTCGATCCCGGCCATGGCGGGGTCGATCCGGGCGCGATCGGTGCCACCGGAACCTACGAGAAGGACGTGACACTGGCGATCGCGCGCGAGGTGCGGCGTCAGCTCGAGGCAACCGGCCGCTACCGCGTCCTGATGACCCGCGACGAGGACATCTTCGTTCAGCTGCGCGAGCGGGTTGCCCGCGCCCGCGCGGTCAATGCCGACCTGTTCCTGTCGATTCACGCGGATTCCATCGGCTCGTCCGATACCCGCGGCGCCAGCGTCTACACCCTGTCGGAGACCGCTTCGGACGCTGAGGCGGCCGCGCTGGCCGCCCGCGAGAACCGCGCCGACATCATTGCCGGTGTCGATTTATCTGTTGAAAACAAGGAGGTGCTGAGCATTCTCATCGATCTCGCTCAGCGCGAGACGATGAACCGCTCGGCGGTGTTCGCGGCGGCCCTGGTGGGCGAGCTTGGCGATGACATAGGGCTGTTGCCCAACCGGCCGCACCGCTTCGCCGGGTTCGCCGTGCTCAAGGCGCCGGATATCCCGTCGGTCCTGCTGGAACTTGGCTATCTGTCCAATCGTCAAGACGAGATCCTGCTGACCCGCCCGCGCCACCGTGCCAAGATCGGGGCCGCCGTGGTTCGGGCGATCGACAGGCATTTCACGCGCGAGGACAGGTCATAACGTGGCCACAGTTTCAGGACTAAATTAACACCGTGTCGTTGTAATCGCCGCGCGGACCGGCACCTTGCCGTCGACCAGGCCCCGAGGCCGGAATGCGAAAGATTCTCGTCCATCTGCTGCTTCTGATCGTCTTCCTCGGCGCGGCCGGGGTCGGCTTCGTGTTCCTCGGCCTCTGGCACTTCGGACGCGACTTGCCGCACCATCAGCAGCTTGCCGACTATCAGCCGCCCGTGCTGACGCGGGTCCATGCCGGCGACGGACGCATTCTGGCCGAGTACGCGGTCGAGCGGCGTCTGTTCGTTCCCATCAATGCGATCCCGAAACTGGTGGTGAGCGCCTTCCTTGCCGCCGAAGACAAGAATTTCTACTCGCACCCCGGAATCAGCCTGCCCGATATCGCGCGGGCCGCGATCTACAACGTCGTCAATCACGGCCAGCGCCGCCCCATCGGCGCCTCGACCATCACCCAGCAGGTCGCGAAGAATTTCCTGCTGACCAACGAGATGTCGATCGAGCGCAAGGTCAAGGAGGCGATCCTCGCCGTCCGAATCGAGCAGGTGCTGACCAAGGATCGCATCCTCGAGCTGTATCTCAACGAGATCTATCTCGGCTTCGGTGCCTACGGCGTTGCCGCCGCGGCGCTCAACTACTTCGACAAGCCGCTCGACGAGCTGACCGTCGCCGAGGCGGCCTATCTCGCAGCGCTGCCGAAGGCGCCGAACAACTACCATCCGTTCCGCCATCCCGAGGCAGCGAAGGCGCGCCGCGACTGGGTCGTCGGCCGCATGCTTGAAGACGGGATGATCTCGGAGGCCGAGGCCGAGCAGGCGCGCCGCACACCGTTCCAGGTTCGCGGCCGCGGCGAGGTCGAGACCGTCAAGGCCGACTACTTTGCCGAGGAGGTGCGCCGCGAGCTGCTCCAGCGCTACGGCGAGTCCGACCTCTATGGCGGCGGGCTGTCGGTGCGCACCACGGTCGATCCGCGCCTCCAAGACATCGCCGACCGCGCGCTGCGCAATGGGCTGGTCGCTTATGACCGCCGCCACGGGTGGCGCGGCCCGATCGCGCGAATTGCCGCCGGCGCCGGCTGGGACAGGCGCCTGCAGGCGACGCAGCGGCCCGCCGGGCTCGGCGCATGGCTGCTCGCGGTCGTGCTCGAGCTCAGCGAGAAGGGCGCAACGGTCGGGCTCGCCGACGGCAGCACCGGGTTCATCCCGTTCAGCGAGATCCAGTGGGCCCGCGCGCATCTGGAGCAGCAGCGCCTCGGCCCGCCGCTGCGCCACGCCTCCGACGCGCTCGGCATCGGCGATGTCATCGCGGTCGAGCCGCTGGACGCCGACGCGCAGGACGGGCACCGGGCCTTTGCGCTGCGGCAGATCCCCGACGTTGCCGGGGGCATCGTTGCAATCGACCCGCATACCGGACGCGTGCTGGCAATGGCGGGCGGGTGGAGTTTCGAGGTCAGCCAGTTCAACCGCGTCACCCAGGCCGTGCGCCAGCCGGGCTCGGCGTTCAAGCCGTTCGTCTACCTACCTGCACTCGACGACGGCTTCACGCCGTCGAGCCTGGTGCTCGATGCGCCGATCGTCATCGACCAGGGGCCGGGCCAGGCGCGCTGGAAGCCGTCGAACTACTCGCGCAATTTCTTCGGACCGAGTCCGCTTCGCGTCGGCATCGAGCAGTCGCGCAACCTGATGACCGTGCGGCTTGCCCAGAACATCGGCATGGACAAGGTTGCGGATTACGCGGAGCGCTTCGGCATTGTCGACAGCCTGCCCGAGCAGCTGTCGATGGCGCTGGGTGCCGGCGAGACGACCCTGCTGCGGCTGACCACCGCTTACGCAATGCTCGTCAACGGCGGCAAGCGCATCACGCCGACCCTGATCGACCGCATCCAGGACCGCAACGGGAAGACCGTTTACCGGCACGATGCGCGGCCCTGCCCCGAATGCAGGGCGGAGTACTGGGCCTCACAGCCGGTTCCGGTTCTTCCCGACACGCGCGAGCGGGTGATCGGCGCCGATACCGCCTACCAGATGGTCAGCATCCTGCAAGGCGTCGTCGACCGCGGCACCGGGCGCCGCATCAGGGAAATCGGCAAGCCTCTCGCCGGCAAGACCGGAACCACCAACGACAGCTTCGATACCTGGTTCGTCGGCTTCTCGCCCGACCTCGCGGTCGGTGTGTTCGTCGGTTTCGACACGCCGCGCACCCTGGGCCGGAACGAGACGGGCTCCAGCGTCGCCGCACCGATCTTCAAGGACGTGATGGCGGAGGCACTAAAAGACCAGCCGGCGATCCCATTCCGCATTCCGCCCGGCATCCGTCTGACACGGGTCCATCCCTCTACCGGCCTGGTCGCGCGCCACGGCGGCCGCGACGCGATCTGGGAGGCGTTCAAGCCCGGCACCGAGCCGACCGTGATGGGCCCGGTCCTCGACGGCGGTTCGCTCAGCAGCGACGCCGTCGGCCCAGCGCCAACCCAGCGCCGCGACACCGGCGGGCTGTATTGAGGGGCATGTCGCGCGTTCCAGGGCACCTCGCTTTTGGTCTGTTAGAAATCCAAAGGCAATACGTCACCCGCAGACTTGATCCGCGGGTCCATGGTGCCGCACCCAAGATGGATACGCGGGTCAAGCCCGCGTATGACGCACGCAATTATTCATGAATGGGATAATCCGGCATCTGGTCGGGCCGAGCGCGCGTGAATGCAGCGAGTTCTGCGCAGCGCGCGTCAATGCCTCGGAGAAGCGGATATGGCGCGAGATCGCAATGAAAGCGGCGGGCGTTCCGCATTTGCGGAACGAGGTGAAGGTCGGCCCAGCCGGGGCGGTCGCCGAAGCAGAATGGCCAGCATCGCGCGCGTCGCTCGAGCGCCGCCTCCAGGGCGGCGAGGCCGGTTGCGACCCAATGCCGATACCACGCATGAACCTGCGCCTCGCTCAGCCCCATCTCCCTGCCGAGGAAGACGCGGACGCGATTGTTGTTCAAGGGATGCAAGTCGCAGGCGATTAGCTGGCCGAACGCGCGCGCCTCGGCGCGCAGGAAGTCGTCCTCGGGCAGCAGGCGCGGTTCGGGAAAGCGCTCCTCGAGGAACTCGAGGATCGCGGTGGACTGGGCGAAGACGCGCCCCTCGATCTCGATGGCCGGTAGAAGCCCCTGCGGATTGATCGCCCGGTAGCGGTCCCAGCCAAGCGCCGGGACGGAGACATACTCGTAGGAAAGCCCCTTAATGTTGAGGGCGATCCGGACCCGCTCGCCGGCGGAGTTGCGGTGGTAGGTGTAGAGCTTCACCGCGCCATTCGAGCAAGCGGTGCCGCGCCGGGCAACGGCGAATTTCATGGGAGCCGCGCCTCAGCCCGGGCGGTTGACCACGCGCCGGATGTCGGCGGCGGACATGGCGCCGACGCTGGCGTCGATCGCCGCCGCGCGCTCCCTGGCCTCGCGCGCGGAGAGCTGTGCGACCGATTCCGCGGATGGCGCATGACTTTCGGCGGCGACGATGCGGGCAAGCCAGGCGCCGAGCGAGCGGAAGGCGATGCGGAGCCTGCGGCGGAGCGGGATGCGGGTGCTGCGCGCCAGACGCTGCGCCATGCGCGAGCGGTCGAGCGGCGGACGGGGCGCGGTGCCTTGCATGGTGTCCTCCCATGGGACCCAACAAGTGTCGCTGCCGCACTGCAGTGTCGCAATTGGCGGTAGCGACACGCTGCCTGATCGTAAGGGTTGCATCATTGCAGAAGGCTTAACCCGTTGCGGTGGAGGATGCGCTCGCGCCCGGGAGCGTTGCCCTTGCACCGGCAGGACTAATGCGTAAATTGCAGAAGAGACGAAACGAACGACAGCCGAAAGTCAGGTCATCCGAACCATGCGCGCCGAGATCGCCGATATCGCCGCCGAGATCAAGCAGTCGCTGGAACTGCTGAGGAGGCATCTTTGACTACGACACTGCGGTCAAGAGGCTCGCGGAGCTGAATGCGCGCGCCGGCGATCCGGCGCTGTGGGACGATTCGGCGAAGGCGCAGGCGATCCTGCGCGAGCGCGCGCAGCTGGACAAGGCGCTGGGCAGCTACAAGAGCCTGCAGGCCGATCTCGACGACACCGTCGGCATGATCGAGCTCGCCGAGGCCGAGGGCGACCAGGCGGTGCTCGCCGATGCAGAGAACGCGTTGCGCAAGCTCAAGGAGACGGCGACCAAGCGCGGGCTCGAGGCGCTGCTCTCGGGAGAGGCCGATGCCAACGATGCCTATCTCGAGGTCCATGCCGGCGCCGGCGGCACCGAGAGCCAGGACTGGGCCAACATGCTGATGCGCCTCTACATGCGCTGGGCCGAGTCGCACGGCTACAAGGTCGAGTTCGAGGAGGAGAGCCCGGGCGAGGAGGCCGGAATCAAATCGGCGACGCTGAAGATCAGCGGCCCGAACGCCTATGGCTGGCTCAAGACCGAATCCGGCGTGCATCGCCTCGTCCGCATCTCGCCGTTCGATTCCAACGCGCGCCGCCATACCAGCTTCGCATCGGTGTGGGTCTACCCGGTGGTCGACGACACGATCGACATCCAGATCAACGAGGGCGACGTGCGCACCGATGTCTATCGCGCGTCCGGCGCCGGCGGCCAGCACGTCAACAAGACCGAGAGCGCCGTGCGTCTGACCCACGTTCCGACCGGGATCGTCGTCGCCTGCCAGACCGAGCGCTCGCAGCACAAGAATCGCGATCGTGCCTGGAAGATGCTGAAGGCGCGGCTCTACGAGCAGGAACTGCAGAAGCGCGAGGCGGTCGCCCAGGCCGAGCACGAGTCGAAAAGCGATATCGGCTGGGGCCACCAGATCCGCTCCTACGTCCTCCAGCCCTATCAGATGGTCAAGGATCTGCGCACCGGCGTCGAGACGAGCGACACTGGGGGCGTGCTCGACGGAGACATCGACCGGTTCCTGGAGGCATCGCTCGCCGCCCGGCTGAAGGGCGGCACGGGCCAAGAGGCGGCGGCCGAATAGCCGCCGACCCGCGCATCGAGAGGAGACGCGACAATGAAATACGTCCTGCTTGGATCGCTTAACGCCGAGACGATGTCGCGGCAAGAGAACCGCACGACCACGGCGCGCGCAAAGCTCAAGGAGCTCGGCATCAAGCTCGAGAGCGTTCACTATACCCAGGGCAAGTACGATTTCGTCGACGTCGTCGATGCCCCCAACCCGGAAGCGATGCTGGCGTTTTCGGCATGGTACGGCAAGCAGGGCTTCGGCCGAATCCAGTCGCTGCCAGCCTTCGACGAACGCACCATGGTGAAGTCGCTTCAGAAAGCCGGCATGCGCGGCCGCAAGGCGAAACGCTAAGTCGGCGTGAATCGCGTCCGCCCCAGCAGGGAGAGGGTACTTTCTACAACTCCTTCGCCGCTGCCAGCACTTCATCGACATGGCCGGGGACCTTCACCTTGCGCCAGACGCCGCGGATGACGCCCTGGCGATCGATGAGAAAGGTGGCGCGCTCCATGCCCATGTACTTGCGCCCGTACATGCTCTTCTCGACCCATGTGCCGTAGGCCCTGGCGGCCTCGAGCGATTCGTCGGAGGCAAGACGGAATCTCAGCCCGTACTTCTTCTTGAACCTGTCGTGGCTGGCTACGCCGTCCTTCGACACGCCGATGATCTCGGCCTTCAGCTTGGAGAAATCCGGGAGCGCGTCGTTGAAGCCGCAGGCCTCCTTGGTGCAGCCCGACGTATCGTCCTTGGGGTAGAAATAGACGACCACGGGCCTGCCCTTGAGCGCCGACAGCCTGATGGTCTTGCCGCCGTCGGTCGGCAGCCCGAAATCCGGCGCGCGGTCGCCGATCGCAAGCGCGCCCCCCGTCTTCTTCTTCTCGGCCATTTGTCCTCTTCCTTGTCGGTCCGTCATCTCGCAGCTCAGGCGGGCTCGGACTCGTTCGCCGGCGCCGGAAGCATCGTGTCGAACAGGGCCTTCACCGCACCCGCGCGTTCGAGAATAGTCAATTGCAGCGCGGCGAAGTCAACTGCGCCGGCGGACCGGACAAGCAGCGGGCCGATCTCCGCGGGTGCCGTCTCGGGATCGAACTCACCCTCGACGACCAGGCGCAGCACGGCCTGCAGCACCTGCCACAGATGCAGGGCGTCGAGGAGTGTGCGCGCGTCGTCGCGCGTCAGGCATCCGGCCGCTTCGCAGCGCTCGATCGCCAGCCGCGTATTGCGGGCCAGAACGTCGGGCCGCCCGGCGGCGTGGCGAAGCTGCAGGTACTGCGCGATGAACTCGATGTCGATCAGCCCGCCGCGCCAATGCTTCATGTCCCACACCGACTTGCCAGGATTCTCGCGCGCCATCAGCGCTCGCATGGCGGCGATATCGGCCCTGAGCTTCGCGGCGTCGCGCGGGCGGGTCAGCGTCTCGCGGATCGCGATCTCGACGCGGCGGCGCAGGCCTGGCGGGCCCGATATGACGCGGGCGCGGGTGAGCGCCATGTGTTCCCACGTCCAGGCGGATTCGCGGTGATAGGCGAGGAAGGATTCGAAGCTCGTCGCGATCGGTCCCTTGGTGCCGGAGGGGCGGAGCCGCATGTCGACCTCGTAGAGTCGCCCTTCGCCGGTCGGCGCGGTGATCGCGTTGATCAGCCGGTTGCTGAGCCGCGTGTAGTAATGGCTCGGCGCCAGCGGCTTCGGGCCGTCCGACGAGTCGACATTGTCCGGCACGTCGTAGAGAAAGATCATGTCGAGATCGGATGTGACCGTCATCTCGCGACCGCCGAGCTTGCCGAGGGCGATTACCACCATGGCGCCGCCCGGCACGCGCCCGTGCTGGCGAGCGAACTCCTCCTCCACAGCGCCGTGGACCGCCGCGAGGACCGCATCGGCGATGTCGGCGAGCGCCGCACCGGCCTGCTCGGCGCTGGCCCGGCCGCGCAGCAGGTGGACGCCGACCTGGAACTGGCGTTCGTTCTTCCAGCGCCGGCACACGTCGAGCTGGTCCTGGAAGTCCTGCGCCAGCTGCAGCATCCGTGCGAGATCGGCGGCGAGTTCCTCGAGATCGGGCAGCGACTCGAAAAAGCCGCGGGTCAGCACGCTGTCGAGAAGTTGCGGCTGCCGGCTCAGCGTCTCGGCGAGGCGCGGGGCGGTTCCCATGACCTCGGCGACGAATTCGAGCAGGCCAGGATTGGCGTGGAAAAGCGAGAAGAGCGGTACGCCGGCGGGGAGGTGGCTCAGGAACCGGTCGAAGCGGATGAAGGTCTCGTCGGGACGCGGCGCGCTGGCGAGCGCCTTCAGCACCGTCGGCATCAGCTCGGTCAGGAGTTCCCGCGCGCGCACGCTGCGCATGGCGCGGTAGCGGCCGTGATGCCAGCCGCGCACCGCCGCCGCGACCTTCGGGGCGTCGCGGTAGCCCATCTGGCTCAGCGTTTCGAGCGTTCCCGGATCGTCCTCGGTGCCGGTGAAGACGAGATTGCCGGGGCCGGAGAGGGTGGGCGCCTCCTCGAACAGCTCGGCATAGTGCTTCTCGACCAGGCGCAGGGTGGCGAGGGTTTCGTCGCCGAAACTCCTTGCATCCGGATAGCCGAGGAACACGGCGAGCGCCTGAACCGATGCCGCGTCCTCGGGCAGGGAGTGCGTCTGGGCGTCATGGATCATCTGAAGGCGATGCTCTACGCGGCGCAGGAAGCGGTACGAAGCGGCCATCGCCTCCGCGGTCGCGGGTGCGACGCGGCCGGCGGCGGCAAGGGCCGCGAGCGCCGGCAACGTCGCCGCGTGGCGCAAGCTCGCATTGCGTCCGCCCCAGATGAGCTGCTGGGTCTGCGCGAAGAACTCGATCTCGCGGATGCCGCCGCGCCCGACCTTGATGTTGTGTCCGGCCAGCGCCACCGAGCCGCCGCCGCGATGGGCATTGATCTGTCGCTTGATCGAGTGGATATCCTGGATCGCGGCGAAGTCGAGATGCTTGCGCCAGACATAGGGCGTCAGCCTGCGGAGAAACGCGGCTCCCGCCTCGAGGTCGCCCGCCACCGGGCGCGCCTTGATCATTGCCGCGCGCTCCCAGTTCTGACCGAGGCTTTCGTAGTAGAGTTCCGCCGCATCCACCGACAGCGCGAGCGGTGTCGAGGCCGGGTCGGGCCGCAGCCGGAAATCCGTGCGCAGCACATAGCCTTCCGGTCCGCGCTCGTCGAGGATCTTCACCAGCGTACGGACAATGCGCACGAATGCCTGCTGCAGCGCATCAGGGTCCTCGGTCACGACGCGCTCGGTGTCGTAGAGCGCGATCAGGTCGACATCGCTGGAGTAGTTGAGCTCGCGTCCGCCGAGCTTGCCCATACCGATGATGGTGAAGCCGGACCCGCGGCATGGGTCCGCCGGATCGGGCACGCGGAACGCGCCGCCCGAGGCCTCGCGCAGCAGATGCGCGACCGCGGCATCGATTGCCGCGTCGGCGAAATCGCTGAGCGTACCGGTGACCTGCTCGAGCGGCCACAACCCGGCTATGTCGGCGAGCGCGATCGTCAGCGCCACGCGCCGCTTGGCGATCCGCAGCGCAGACATCAGCGTCCTGGTGTCGGCCGCGTCGGGCCGCCGCACCTCGCCGAGCAGCGCGACGATGGTCGCATCCGGGCCCTCGCGCAGCAGGCGGCAGGCGAATGGGACGTCGCGCGTCAGGCACTGGCTCAGATAGGGGCTGTTGCCGAACACCGCGGCGAGGATTCGCTTGCCTGCTGGATCGGCGGCGAGGGCGGTCGCGAACCGCGCGTCCGCTTCGCATTCCTCGCTTGCGGCGGCAAGCCATTGCTCGCGCTCGCGCTCCAGCCGCGCCGGGTCGGCCGGCTCGGGCCAGTCGGCTGCGGCAAGGCCGGGGTCGAGGTCAGGGAGCATGAGGACGGTCACCGGAGGCGGAAAGAGGCGCAGATTCAGCGCGGCCGCGCGCCAGGTCAAGCACTCGTGCTCTGGGTTGCGACAGAAAGCCTTGCAGTGAATATCCGACTGGGCGTAGCCGTTGTTCGGTTTGGTCGCAGGCGGTGCTCCGGCGCCGACTCGGACCGTGTTAGAGTTGGGCCGCGGGGCTGGCCCGTCGCGAGAACAATGTTTTGATCGGCCGATCGACCAAGCTTTTCCTTGAGGTCCTGACGACCCTCGTCGTGCTCACCGCGATCGCGGGGGCGGTGCTCGCATGGCGGCTCTCACAGGGGCCAATCTCGCTGCGCTTCATCGCTCCGACGGTGGAGACCGCGATCAATTCCGGCCTCACCGGCACATGGATCGACCTCGAGGACGTGGTGATCGCGTGGCGCGATGTGCGCCGCTCGCTCGAGGTCCGCGCGATCGGCGTGAATGTCCTCCGGCCCGACGGCAGCCGCATCGCCCAGTTTCCGGAGGTTTCCGTCAGCCTGTCCGGCCGCGGTCTCCTGAACGGCCTGGTCGCGCCGACGCGGCTCGAGGTGCTCGGGGCAAAGGTCGTCCTGGTCCGGGCGCCCGACGGCAGCTTCGGGCTGACGTCCGGCGAGGCCGAGCCCGGAGACAGCTCCTCGGCGCTGACGCTGCTGCTCCAGGAACTGCTGCATCCGCCGGATCCGGACCGCTCGATGGGCTATCTGCAGCAGGTCAGCGTCACCGAAACCGAGATCATCATGATCGATCAGGCGACGGGGCGGATCTGGCGTGCACCAGAGGCCGATGTGGCGCTGTCACGCGATGCGGCGGGGCTCCGCGCCGACGCGGCTCTGGTCATCGATCTCGCGGGCGAGCTCGCCAGGGTTACCGCAACCGGGCTCTATGCAGCACAAGACCAGCATATCGACATCGCCGCGCGCACCACCGCGTTCCAGCCGGCGACGCTTGCAGCGATCGATCCGAGTCTCGCGGTGCTGTCGGCGTTGCGCGTGCCGATCAGCGGCGAGACGAGGATGCGGCTCGACCGCGCCGGCCGTCTGCAGACGCTTGATTTCGACGTATCCGGGCGCGCGGGCGTGCTGAGCGAGCCTGCGCATTTTCCGGAGGATATCCCGATCCGCGGTTTGCGCATCCGCGGCAGCGCCGCTGCAGGGTTTGATCGCATCGATATTACCGAGGCGAGGCTCGATCTCGACGGTCCGACCATCGAAATGTCGGGGTCCGTGGTCGATCTCGGTGCGCAGCCGCGCGTCAGCATCGAGGGGGTCGTACGGCAGCTGCCGACCGACGCGCTCAAGCAACTCTGGCCGCTCGGCGTCAGCCCCAATGCGCGGCGCTGGATCACGACCAACCTGTCCGGCGGGATGGTCGAGGAGACGCGTTTCGACGCGGCACTCGCCGCGCAGGATGCGGCGTTCGCGGCGGTCGACGCGGAGCGCCTCGCCGTGCAGCTCCGATTCGCAGGCGTCAACGTGAACTATCTCTCGCCGATGCCGCCGGTGCGCAACGTCAACGGCACCGGCACGATAGATGCGCGCCGCCTCGATCTCGCGATTTCCGGCGGCGGCATCGGCGCGCTGCGCGTTTCGGAAGGCACGGTGGCGATTACCGGCCTCGATGCCGAGGACCAGAATGCAGCGATCGAAGTCGTCGTGCGGGGCCCGGTTCGCGACGTGCTTCAGCTCGTCGATAGCCGGCCTCTCGGCTACGTCAGCAAGATCGGGCTGTCGCCGGCCGATTTCGGCGGCGACAGCGCGACCCGGTTGCGGCTGAGCCTGCCTCTGATCAGCACGCTGAAATTCGAACAGCTCCAGATCGCGGCGGCGGCAAACGTCGCCAATTTCACCCAGCGCCGCGCTGTGCTCGGTCAGGACATCACCGACGGCTCGCTCGTCGTACGCCTCGACCAGCGCGGCATGGAGATCGGCGGCACCGTGACCGCAGCCGCCACGAAGGCTGAGGTGACGATGACGCGCAGTTTTCTTGCGAGCGCGGCGGTGATCGCACAGACCAAGGTCAGGGCGACGGCCGACAGCGCGGCGCGGCGCGCCTTCGGCTTCGATTACGCCCCTTACGTCGAGGGTCCGGTCGGACTCGACCTCACCTTCACCGAGCAAAGCGGCAAGCGCAGCGATCTCGTGCTTGATCTGGCACTTGACGGCGCGACGCTGGACGTCCCCGAACTCGACTGGCGCAAGGAGCCGGGCACGCCGGGCACGGCGCAACTGCGCATGACCCTGCTCGACGAGCGGCTTGCCGAGATCGGCTCCGCACGTGTGTCGGCCGGCGACCTTGTGGCGCAGGGTCGCGCGAGTTTCGCGGAGGACGGCAAGACCTTGCGCCGCCTCGACATCGAGCGGCTGAAAGCGGGATTGACGGACGCCAAGGGCAGCTATGTCCGCGGCCCCGCCGGAATCGCAATCGAGGTCAGCGGCAACAGCATCAATGTCGGGCCGCTTCTGCGCGACAAGACGCCGGCGGAATCGGGCCGCCCGTCGCTCACGGTGTCGGCGACGGTGGCGCGGGTTTATTTCGCGCCCGACCGGCATATCGAGCAGGCCAGGTTCGAGGGTCGCCGCGGCGCCGCGGGCTGGGAGTCATTTAACATTCAGGCCCTGGTCGGAGGCGATGGTGCCGCCCGCAACATGGGCGTTTCGCTGCGTACTGAGGATGGCATTCAGCGACTCAACGGATCGACGGAAGATGCCGGCGCCCTGCTGAAGGCGGTCGGCATCTCGCCCAATGTCGTCGGCGGCCGGCTCGAAGTTTCCGGCGTCACCGATCCTGCGGCCGACGGCAGGCCGCTGACCGGCAAGCTCCGCATCCGGGATTTCCGCGTCGTCAACGCGCCGCTGCTGGCGCGTGTGCTCGGTGTGGCGCTCCTGACCGGCATCGCCGATTCGTTGCGCGGCGAGGGAGTCGGATTCTCGACCATGGAGGGTGACTTCGTCTTCAAGGATCCGACGGTGGAGGTGAAGGAGGCGCGCGCCAGCGGCGCTTCGATCGGCATCACCGCCAGCGGCGTCATCGACATCGGCGCCGAGACGCTGGACCTCCAGGGTACGATCGTTCCTGCCTATGCGGTCAACAGCCTGCTCGGCCGCCTCCCGGTGGTGGGCGACATCCTCGTCGGCGGCAAGGGCGGCGGCATCTTCGCTGCGAACTACAAGATCGAAGGACCGCTCGAGGATCCGAAGGTCTCGATCAATCCGCTCTCGACCCTGGCGCCGGGCTTTCTGCGCAATCTGTTCGGCGCCGGCGGCACCAGTCCCACCGGCAGCGAGCCCAGGCCTGCACCACCCGGGGAAACGCCGGCGCAGTCGCAATAGAGCGTCAGACCGCGCGAATGAGCGCGTGGCGCTTCTTGCCCGCCGAGAGCTTGATGACGCCCTGCGCCGAGAGGTCAGTATCGCCGACCGTGGCCGCCGCATCGCTGACGACGATGTCGTTGACGCGCGCGCCGCCCTGCTGGATCAGCCGCCGCGCTTCGCCGTTGCTGCTGGCAAGCCCGCTGCGCGTGAGCAGCGCAAAGAGCGGAACGCGGCCCGCGAGTTCGCTCATCGGCAGGTCGACAGTCGGCAGATCGCTGCCGATCCGGCCTTCCTCGAAGGTACGCCGCGCCGTCTCGGCCGCGGCCAGCGCCGCCGCCTCGCCATGGCAGAGTTTCGTCGCCTCGAGGGCAAGGACCTTCTTCGCCTCGTTGATCTCGGCGCCGCCGAGCCGCTCCAGCCGCGCGATCTCGTCGAGTGGCAGGTCGGTGAACAGCTTCAGGAAGCGCCCGACATCACCGTCCTCGGCGTTGCGCCAGAACTGGTAGTAGTCGTAGGGCGAAAGCTTCTCGGCGTTGAGCCACACCGCGCCCTGCGCGGTCTTGCCCATTTTCGCGCCGGACGCAGTCGTGATCAGCGGCGTGGTCAGTCCGAACAGCTCGAACCCGCCGACGCGACGTCCCAGCTCCACGCCCATGACGATGTTGCCCCACTGGTCCGATCCGCCCATCTGCAGGCGGCAGTCGTAGCGGCGGGCAAGCTCGACGAAATCGTATGACTGCAGGACCATGTAGTTGAACTCGAGGAAGGTCAGCGGCTGCTCGCGCTCGAGCCGCAGCTTCACCGAATCCATGCCGAGCATGCGGTTGACCGAGAAGTGCCGACCCACGTCGCGCAGCAGCTGGATGTATTTCAACTCGTCCAGCCATTCCGCGTTGTTCGCCATGATTGCGCCGCACGGGCCGCTTTCGAAGTCGAGGAACTGATCGAAGACGCGGCGGATCCCGGCGATGTTACGGACGATGTCCTGCTCGCTCAGAAGCTGGCGCGCCTCGTCCTTGCCGGAGGGATCGCCGATCTTGGTCGTGCCGCCGCCCATCAGGACCAGCGGCCGATGCCCGGTCTGCTGCAGCCGGCGCAGCAGCATGATCTGCACCAGGCTGCCGACATGAAGGCTGTCGGCGGTCGCGTCGAAGCCGATATACCCCGTGATCCGGCCGGCGTGCGCCTGCGCATCCAGTGCCTCCATGTCGGTGCACTGGTGGACGTAGCCGCGCTCGCTGAGCACGCGAAGAAGGTCGGATCTGGGTTCAGTCATCGTCGGTTAAGGGCTGCGCGCTAGGCTTGCGGGAGGGCGCGGTGATTTAGCACAATCGCGCCTGAAACGACAATTCTGCGGCGATTCGCGCCGGCTTCCATTCACGGTATTCATGAATACGAAACCCCTGCGCGCGCTGGGCCTGATGAGCGGCACCTCCCTCGACGGCATCGACGCGGCGATCATCGAAACCGATGGCGAGTCGGTCGTGGCCACCGGGCCGGCCACGACCGTCAGCTACGACAGTACGCTGCGCGAGCGGCTGCGCCGGGCGCTCGGCGCGCGCGGCCCGGTCAAGGCCGTCGAGCGCGACATGACGCTGGCGCATGCGGACGTCGTGAACGGCCTGCTCAAGGCGAAGGGGCTGCAGGCCAGGGACGTGGACGTCATCGGCTTCCATGGTCATACCATCTTGCATCGGCCGCGCGAGCAGTTGACCTGGCAGCTGGGCGATGGCGCGCTGCTGGCCGCCCGCACGGGAATCGATGTCGTCTGCGAATTTCGCAACAACGACGTCGCCGAGGGCGGCGAGGGGGCACCGCTGGTACCGCTGTTCCATGCCGCGCTCGCGGCAAGGGTCGAACGTCCCGTCGCCGTTCTCAATATCGGGGGCGTTGCAAACGTGACCTGGCTGGGCGCGAACGGCGACATCCTGGCGTTCGATACCGGACCGGGCAATGCCTTGATCGATGACTGGATGCTGACCCATACCGGCCACGCCTGCGACGAGAACGGCGCCTGTGCGGCGAAAGGCCGTGTCGACAAGGCGGTCCTGGCCGGTTTCATGGCGCATCCGTATTTTGCACGGACGCCGCCGAAATCGCTCGACCGCAACGAATTCGATCCGTCGGTCGTGGCGGCGCTGCCGCTCGAGGACGGCGCTGCGACCCTGACCGCGTTCACGGCCGAAGCGGCGGCCGTGGCGGCGCGGCATTTCCCGGCGCCGGTCAGGCGGTGGATCGTCACGGGTGGCGGACGCCGCAATGCGACGCTGCTGCGGGCGATCGCCGCCGCGAGCGGTGCAGCCGTCGAGACCGCGGAGCAGGTCGGCTGGGACGGCGACGCGCTCGAGGCACAGGCCTTCGCCTATCTTGCGGTGCGCTCGCTCAGGGGGCTGCCGCTTACCCTTCCGACCACGACGGGAGTATCAAGGCCGATGCCGGGCGGTCAGCTGTTTCGCCACCGCGAGGCGTGACAATCCCGGCGCGGGTTACCGCGCCATCGATTTCGGCTTTTCCTTGGTCTCTTTTTCCTTGGCGGGCTTGGCCGGCCTCAGCGCGGTCGCGACATAGTCGTCGACGTTCGCGGCGAGCTTGTCGAGCCTGTCCGTGAAGAAGTGATTGGCGCCCTTCACGACCCGGTAGTCGACCTGAATGTCGCGCTGGCGGCTGAGCTTCTCGGCCAGCTTGCGGACCGATTCCTCGGGCACGACCTCGTCCTTGTCGCCCTGTACGATCAGGCCCGACGAAGGGCAGGGGGCGAGAAAGCCGAAATCGTAGACATTGGCCGGAGGCGCGATCGACACGAACCGGTCGATTTCCGGCCGACGCATCAGGAGCTGCATTCCGATCCACGCACCGAACGAGAAGCCGGCGACCCAGCAGCCCCCGGCGTTCGGGTTGTAGGTCTGCAGCCAGTCCAGGGCGGAAGCTGCATCGGTCAGCTCGCCCTCGCCGCGCGCAAACGCGCCCTGGGAGCGGCCGACGCCGCGGAAATTGAAGCGAAGCGTGGCGAAGCCGCGCTGTGTGAAGCACTGGTTCAGGGTATAGACGATCTTGTTGTGCATCGTCCCGCCATGCTGCGGGTGCGGGTGCAGCAGCAGGGCGATCGGAGCCCGTTCATTCTTGCCCGGCACATAACGGCCCTCGAGGCGGCCTTCGGCGCCGTTAATGATGACCTCAGGCATGGACGCTCCGCTGTTCCGCTTCGCCGGTGGGGGGCAGATCCCGAGAATGCCCTATTAACAAAGTCGGATATATAATCGTTCTGTTCAGACCCAGCGCCAGCAAAAACTTGACCCCTTTAGTAGGATAACCTATGTATCAAAAGGCCATCAACCGGGCTCCGGCCACTGGACCGGTCTTTGCGGGTCTTCTAGGGGCGAAAGCGGCGGCATAATAGAAAGCTACGCTTATGATCTTCAAGCACTTTCGCGAGGATATAGAGATCGTCCTCAAGCGCGACCCCGCGGCCCGGTCCCGGCTCGAGGTCATGCTTTGCTACCCAGGCCTGCATGCCTTGCTGTTTCATCGGGCGGCGCACGGCGCCTGGAGGCGTGGCTGGCACGTCCTCGGGCGCTTCCTGTCCCATATCGGACGGCTCTTGACGGGTGTCGAGATCCACCCGGGCGCCAGCATCGGCCGCCGGGTCTTTATCGACCACGGCATGGGCGTGGTCGTGGGCGAGACCTCTGAGGTCGGCGACGACGTGACCCTCTATCAGGGAGTCACGCTGGGCGGCACGTCCCTCGAGAAAGGGAAGCGCCACCCGACACTCGAGCAGGGCGTGATCGTCGGTGCCGGTGCGAAGATTCTCGGTCCGATCACGGTCGGTGCCGGTGCGCGCGTCGGCTCGAACGCGGTGGTCGTCAAGAATGTGCCGGCCGGCGCAACCATGGTCGGCATTCCCGCGCGCGAGGTCGGGCAGCCGCGCGCCAACCCGGCCGAGTTCTGCGCATACGGTTCGACGGGTGACATTCCGGACCCGATTGCGCGGGCGCTCGACGGGCTGTGCGCCGACATCGGAGTTTTGAGCAAGCGTGTCCGCGAACTGGAAGAAGCACTCGCTGCCGAGCGGGCAAGGTCGGAGAGCGAATCGCTGCCGACGCTGCCCGGATTGGTCGGCGAGCGGGCGCGGCTCGTTGCAGTCAAAGGAGACGAACGGTGAAACTCAGCACCAAAGGCCGCTATGCCGTCATGGCGATGGTGGACCTGGCAAGCCACAGCAAGGGCAATCCGGTGGCGCTGGCTGACATCGCCGAGCGGCAGGAGATCTCGCTGTCATATCTCGAGCAACTCTTCGCCAAGCTGCGCAGGGGCGGCTTGGTCAAGAGCGTGCGCGGCCCGGGCGGCGGCTATCTTCTCGCCCACTCGACCGAAGAGACGCGGATTTCCGACATCATCGTGGCGGTCGACGAGCCGATCCGGGCGACGCGTTGCGCGCCGGGCTCGCCGTCGGGCTGCCGCAGCAACAAGAGCCGCTGCCTGACCCACGATCTGTGGGAGGAACTCGGCAACCAGATCCATCTCTATCTGAGTTCGGTTTCGCTGTCCGATGTCTGCAATCGGCGTGTGCTGGGAACCAGCCATGTGATCGCGCATTCCGAGCCGCGCGCGCCCGAGGCCGTTGTGGCCTGACGTGGAGACGATGCAATGACGACGCCAATCTATCTCGACTACAACGCGACGGCACCGCTTAAGCCGGCGGTGGTCGAGGCGATGGCGGTCGCGCTTGCGGAAACGGGCAACGCGTCGTCGGTCCATCGTTTCGGGCGTTTGGCGCGTCGTGCAATCGAATCGGCGCGCGGCCAGGTCGCGGCGCTGGTCGGCGCCTCGCCCCATCAGGTGGTGTTCACCGCCGGTGGCACCGAGGCCAACAATCTGGCGCTCGCGCAGCGTTCCCTGGCGCGCGTGCTGGCATCTGCGGTCGAGCACGAGTCGGTTTCGCGCGCGGCGGACAACGCGCTCGTCGTTCCGGTCGATGGCCAGGGCCTGGTCGATCTCGGCGCGCTCGAGCGGCTGCTCGCGCGCGAAAGTGCCCCGGCCTTTGTGGCCGTGATGCTGGCCAACAACGAGACCGGCGTCATCCAGCCGGTCGCCGAGGTGGCGCACATCGCACACGCTCACGGCGCCCTGGTGCACTGCGACGCGGTGCAGGCCGCCGGCAAGATTGCAATCGACATGGCGGCACTGGGCGTCGATACGCTGGCGCTTTCGGCGCACAAGCTCGGAGGTCCGCAGGGCGTCGGTGCGCTCGTCGTTGCGGACCGCGCGGCGCTGCAGCCGATGCTCCTCGGCGGCGGACAGGAGCGCGGACGCCGCGCCGGCACCGAGAATACCGCCGGCATCGTCGGTTTCGGCGTCGCGGCGGAGTTGGCCATTCGGGATATCGAAGCCATATCCGGGCTGGCCGGCTTGCGCGACCAGATGGAAGCGCGGCTGCGGCGCGCGGTGCCCGAAGCAACGGTGTTCGGCGCGGCCGCACCGCGGCTGCCGAATACGAGCTGCATCGCCATGCCGGGTGTTGCCGCCGAGACTCAGGTGATGGCGCTGGATCTCGCCGGAATCGCGGTGAGCGCCGGCTCCGCCTGCTCGTCGGGCAAGGTCAAGGCTTCGCATGTCCTGGCGGCGATGGGCGCGGGAGACCTCGCGGGCAATGCAATTCGGGTGAGTGCCGGCTGGCGCAGCGCGCCGGCGGATTTCGACCGGCTGGTCGAGGGTTGGACGTCGCTGTGGGCCCGGCTCGGCGCGCATCGCGCCGGCAGTGCAGCCCCGGCGGCATGAACGAAAGGGAAGCGAGATGAACGACATGACAATGACGGCCGAGGCGAAGGCGATGGAGCATGCGACTCGAAGCAACGAGCCGAAGAAGCCGGTCTATCTCGACTATCAGGCGACGACGCCAATGGACCCGCGCGTGCTCGATGCGATGATGCCCTACTTCATCGAGAAGTTCGGCAATCCGCACTCGCGCAACCATCCGCATGGCTGGGAGGCGGAAGAGGCGGTCGAGAAGGCGCGCAAGCAGGTCGCCGAGCTGATTGGCGCGGACGAGCGCGAGATCGTGTTTACCTCCGGTGCGACCGAATCGAACAATCTTGCAATTGCCGGCGTGGCCCGGTTCTACAAGGACCGCAAGAACCACATCGTCACGGTCGTAACGGAGCACAAATGCGTGCTCGATACCTGCCGCCATCTCGAGCAGGAGGGCTTCGAAGTCACCTATCTGCCGGTGAAGCCGGACGGGCTGGTCGATCTGGAGGCCCTGAAGCAGGCGATTACGCCGAAGACGGCGCTCGTCTCCGTCATGGCGGTGAATAATGAGATCGGCGTGATTCAGCCGCTCGCGGAGATCGGCAGGATCTGCCGCGAGAAGGGCGCATTCTTCCACACCGACGCGGCCCAGGCATTCGGCAAGATCCCGCTCGACGTCAATGCGATGAACATCGACCTGATGAGCATCTCCGGCCACAAGATCTACGGGCCGAAAGGCATCGGCGCGCTGTTCGTGCGGCGCAAGCCGCGCGTGCGCATGATCGCGCTGATCCATGGCGGCGGCCAGGAGCGCGGCTTCCGCTCCGGTACGCTGCCGACCCCGCTCTGCGTGGGTCTGGGCGAGGCGGCGGCGATCGCCAAGCGCGAGATGGCGCAGGAGACAGAGCGCCTGACCAAGCTGCGCGACCGCTTCTACGACTCGATCAGGAAGCGCCTCCCGGAGGTGTACCTCAACGGTGATCTCGCGCACCGCATTCCGGGCAACCTCAACATCAGCTTCGCCTATGTCGAGGGCGAGGGCCTGATGATGGGGATCAAGGATCTTTCGGTGTCGTCGGGATCTGCCTGCACGTCGGCTTCGCTGGAGCCGTCCTACGTGCTGCGTGCGCTCGGCGTCGAGGAGGATCTGGCGCATACCAGCCTGCGGATCGGCTTCGGCCGCTTCACAACGGAATCCGAGGTCGATTACGCCGCCGACCGTATCGTCGAGGCGGTGCAGAAATTGCGGGCGATGAGCCCGCTCTGGGAGATGGCGCAGGAAGGCATCGACATAAAGTCGATCAAGTGGGCCGCCCACTGAGTGCTTCAAGTCGGCCCTGCCAGTGATTATATGACTAACAAGGACTAGGAGAGCCCCATGGCGTACAGCGACAAGGTCATCGACCACTACGAGCGCCCGCGCAATGTCGGCGCGTTCGACAAGAACGATCAGGGCGTCGGCACCGGCCTGGTCGGCGCCCCCGCCTGCGGCGACGTGATGAAGCTGCAGATCAAGGTCAGCCCCGAGGGCATCATCGAGGACGCGAAGTTCAAGACGTTCGGCTGCGGTTCGGCGATCGCGTCGAGCTCGCTCGTCACCGAGTGGGTGAAGGGAAAGAGCCTCGACGAGGCGGCCTCGATCAAGAACACGGAGATCGCGCAGCACCTTGCGCTGCCGCCGGTCAAGATCCACTGCTCGGTGCTGGCGGAGGATGCAATCAAGGCGGCCGTGGCCGACTATCGCAAGAAGCGCGAAGGCCAGGTCTAGCCGGCAGCCGGGAACGGAGAGTACGACGTGACTGAAGCCTCGCAGACGCAAGCGCCGCCGACGGCGGCGCCGGCCCGACGGCCGACTCGGCCGCGGCCGCCGCCGGTCACCGTGACACCGGCCGCCATCGCGCGCGTGCGCGAGCTGCTGACCAAGCGTGGAAAGCAGTCTCTCGGCGTGCGTGTCGGCGTGCGCTCGCGCGGTTGTTCGGGCCTCAGCTACACGCTTGAATACGTCGACACCGCCACTCCGGGCGACGAAGGCGTGAAGGCCGAGGACGTTGTCATTTTCATCGATCCGAAAGCGGCGATGTTCCTGTTCGGCACCGAGATGGATTACGTGGAGGAGAAGCTCCAGTCGGGTTTCGTCTTCCGCAACCCG
Organism: Alphaproteobacteria bacterium; assembly: GCA_041690495.1. GTDB lineage: Bacteria > Pseudomonadota > Alphaproteobacteria > CACIAM-22H2 > CACIAM-22H2 > DATAAP01. Next base: position 193,412 of record JAWLHE010000009.1, read on the forward strand.
AACGAGAAGGGACGTTGCGGCTGCGGCGAGTCCTTCCACGTGTGAGCATGATTTGAGCCGGCGCTGACACGGCCGGCGCGACGCCGGCCGTTGTGTTTTCGAGAACGCCGGACGTAGACACGAGATGACCCAGGCGACACCCCTCTCCGACAATGCAAGCGACGGCACCACGGCCGCGGTCCGCCCCGGCGCCTGCTGGCTGTGCCGCGGTCCGCTCGACGCGCGCGCATTGTTCTGCGCCACGTGCCACGCCGTGCAGCCTCCGGCGCCGATCGATCACTTTGCGCGGCTCGAGTTGCCGGTTCGCTTCGACGTCGACAGCGCCGAACTCGACCGCCGTTACTTCGCCCTGCAGCGCCAGCTTCACCCCGACCGCTTCGCGACGCGTACCGCACGCGAACGGGCGATATCGCAGAGCCAGGCCGTTGCGCTCAACGCGGCCTACGAGATACTGAAGGACCCGCTTTCGCGTGCCGAATACATGCTCAGGCTCAACGGCGTCGACGTGAACCCGGACGGCTGCAACACCGTGCGCGATCCGAGCCTGCTCATGGAACAGATGGAGCGCCGCGAGGCGCTGGCCGAGGCCGAGACGCCGGATGCGGTGCACGCGATCATCGCCGCGGCGCAGAAGGACCTAGACGAGGGTTTCGCCGCGACTGCGGTGGCGTTCCTGGCGAAGGATCTCGAGCGCGCCGAGTGCGAGATTACGCGGCTCAAGTACCTGACCAAGCTGCTCGAGGAAGCGCGGATCCGCCGTGCGCGCCTGGGCGGGAGTGCGGCGCGATGAAGCTCCTGCAGATCCACGAGCCCGGCGAGACGCCATTGCCGCACGAGGACGAGCGCGGCGCCGCCGTCGGTATTGATCTCGGTACGACCAATACCGTGGTCGCGGTGGCGACCAACCAGACGGCCGAGGTCCTGCGCGACGCCGCGGGCCGCGCCTTGCTGCCGTCGATCGTCGCCTATGGCGACACCGTCCGGGTAGGCGAAATGGCGCGCCACGAGCTGCTCGACCGGCCCGAGACGGTCATCAGCTCGATCAAGCGGCTGATGGGCCGCGGCGCCGGCGATCTCAGGATGCTGGCTGGCACGCTGCCATACGAACTCGCCCCGCCGGCCGACGGCGGTATGGTGCGCCTCAGGATCGGGGGCCGTGTCCTCTCGCCGGTCGAGATTTCGGCCGAGATTCTGCGCGCCGCCAAGGCGCGCGCCGAGGCGGCACTGGGCCGCGACGTTGATCGTGCCGTCATTACGGTGCCGGCCTATTTCGACGATGCGGCGCGCACCGCCACGCGTGATGCGGCGCGGCTTGCCGGACTCGAGGTGTTGCGTCTGGTCAACGAGCCGACCGCCGCGGCGCTCGCCTACGGACTCGACAGGGAGGCCGAAGGGACCTATGCGGTCTACGATCTAGGCGGCGGCACGTTCGACTTCTCGCTGCTGCGGCTGGAGAAGGGCGTATTCCAGGTGCTTGCCACCGGCGGCGACGCGTCATTGGGAGGCGATGACTTCGACCATGCCCTCGCGGACCGCTTCCTCGCCGAGCGCGGCACAGTCATCGACAGCAACCAGGCGAAACTGGCACTTGCGCTGGCGCGGCTCGCCAAGGAATGCCTCACGACGCAGGACCCGTGGTCGGGCATACTCGATCTCGACGGCAAGCCGTCGAAGCATGCGATCGATCGTGCGACGTTTGAGGCGATGATCGAGCCGCATGTGGATCGCACCGTCGAGATCTGCCGCGGCGTGCTCGACGATGCCGGCGTCGATCCGTCCGAGCTCAAGGGCCTCGTCCTCGTCGGCGGCTCGACGCGGGTGCCGCTGGTTCGGCGCAAGATCGCCGGGCTGATCGGCAAGGAGCCGCTCTCCGACATCGATCCCGACGAGGTCGTCGCCGTCGGTGCGGCCCTCCAGGCCGAGGCGTTGACGTCGGGTTCGGACACGCTGCTGCTCGACGTGACGCCGCTTTCGCTGGGTCTGGAGACCATGGGCGGCCTGGTCGAGAAGATCATCGAGCGCAATACGCCCATCCCGGTCGGCAAGGCGCAGGAATTCACCACCTACCAGGACGGCCAGACCGCGATGATGATCCACGTGGTCCAGGGAGAGCGCGAGATGGTCGACCAGTGCCGCTCGCTGGCGCGTTTCGAGCTGCGCGGCATTCCGCCGATGACCGCCGGGGCTGCGCGCATCCGCGTCAGTTTCGCGGTAGATGCCGACGGACTTCTGACAGTCAGTGCGCGCGAGAATACCACCGGAATCGAAAGCCGTGTCGAGGTCAAGCCGAGCTACGGCCTGTCGGACGACGAGATGGCGCAGATGCTGCGCGAGAGCATCGACAACGCGCGCGACGATATGGAGCGGCGGCTGCTGGCGGAGGCGAAGGTCGAGGCGCGACGCGGCATAGCCGCCGTCCGCTCCGCGCTGGCCGCGGATTCCGACCTGCTCAGCGAAACCGAGCGCGCCGAGGTCGACGCGGCCATTGCCGCCGTCGAGGCCACGCTCTCGGGAAAGGATCGCGATGCGATCAACGCGGCGGCTGAGGCGCTGGAGCACGCAACGCGGCCCTTCGCCGAGCGGCGCATGGACCGCGGTATCCGCGCGGCGCTCGCCGGCCAGCGCGTGGACCAGTTCGACGATTGAGGATCACAGCTTTGTTTGGATGGAGTTCGGCAGCATGCCCAAGATGACGTTCATCGAGCCCGACGGAACGCGCCGCGAGGTCGACGCACCGGTCGGCCTGTCGGTGCTCGAGATCGCGCACCGCAACAATATCGACCTCGAGGGCGCCTGCGAGGGCTCGCTGGCCTGCTCGACATGCCATGTGATCGTCAACAACGAGGATTTCGAGCGACTGAGCGAACCGACCGAGGACGAGGAGGACATGCTCGACCTCGCCTTCGGCCTGACGCACACCTCGCGCCTCGGTTGCCAGATCATCATGAGCGAGGAGCTCGACGGCCTCACCGTCACCCTGCCGTCGGCCACGCGCAACATGATGGTCGACAAGGGCTGACCGGAGAAGAGAGGCGGGGATGGGCAAGGCACTGCGGTGGACCGATGTACGCGACATTGCAATCGCGCTCGACGAGGCGCATCCGGATGCCGATGTCGTCAATCTGCGCTTCACCGACCTGTGGCAATGGGTGCAGCAGCTCCCGGACTTCTCCGACGATCCCGCCAAATCGAACGAGAAGATCCTCGAGGCCATCCAGATGGCCTGGCTCGACGAGCGCGACTGACTACTCCAGGCGGAATCCCTTTTGGCGGATGAACGCGCCGAACTGCGCGCGTTCCGGATGCGCATACTGCCGGGCCTTGTCTTCGGACCACCCATAGGCGGAAACGGTGCCGAAATCCTCGACATAGCGCTGCTGCGAATAGGGCTGGGCGCGCTCGCGCCGGCGATCGTAGCGATCGACCGCCTCGCGCAGCTCCGTTTCTACATAGCGGTTGCGATGAACGGTCACATCGAGCGGCAGCCGCATGCTCCGTCTGGCCGGTCCGTCGGGCCATCCCACGGCGAGTCCGGCCACCGGAAAAACGAAGGAGGGCAGGCCGAGCAGCCGGCTCACCTCGCCGCTGTCATTCCGCAGCGCGCTGATCGGGCAGCAGCCCAGGCCAGCGGCTTCGGCCGCGATGACGAAAGTGGCCATCGCGATCGCGGCGTCGACGGCGGCATTGAAAAAGGCGTCGAGATGATCATTGGCGAAGGGGCGGCCGCGCCATTGGTGCAGCAGCCGCTGGCGGCGGTTGTTGCCGCAGAAGACCAGCAAATGCGGCGCGCCCGCGATCCAGGGCTGCGCCAGCGGCCCGGAAATCAGGAGGGCATCGAGCTTCCGGCGGAGACCGGCGTCCTCGATCACGACGATGTCGCGCTGCTGCAGGTCGCTCTTGGTCGGCGCACACAGCGCGAGCGCCAGCAGGGTGTCAAGCAGGATGCGATCGATCCCCTCCCGGCGAAAGCGGCGGCACGAGCCGCGCCTCGCGATGTCCTGCCAGGCGGCGGGGGCGGGTTCGGCGGGCTGCTCGATTGCGGAGCCGAACCGTTCGGCCAGCAGATGGCTGATTTCCTCCACGCGATGCTCCTTCTTGTCTAGCGTATTTCCATATTTCCATGGATGGGATGGTCCGGGATGAATTTCTGGATTTTATAACTAGGTAATAGAGATCATAGGTTTCCCGCGGAAGGACGATGACCACTCGTGTATGGCCCCATTCGGAGGTCGAGCAGACGCTGCGCGCGTCGCTTGGCCGGCTGCTGTTCAGGCCGTGGTTCGACCGCGCGGCCCTGGTCACGCTCGGCAAGTGGGTCTTCCCCGCCTCGCGGCTGTGGGCCGCGGCGGAGATCGCGGGCGACGACGTCGACCGCTTCGTCGCGCTGACGCCTGCGCTGAAGAATCTGCGCCTGCAGCGCGGTGCGCTGGGTCGCGCCCTCGAGGGGCTGGCGCGTCTTCGTGAGCGCGCGGACGCCTCGGAGCGCCGCTGGGCGGATACATATTTCGCTGCGCGCGCCTCGCAGGAGGCGCTGGTCAAGGCGGAAGCCGCGCGGCTGCGCGACGGCAGGCTTTATCTCGGCGCGCGCGTCCGCTTCATGACGCTGGCGCGGCGCGGGCGAGTGCCATCCGTGGATTGGGCGATCCCGACCGAGGCGGAGGCCGCCGCGCATCTCGGCGCAGCGCTGAAGTCGCCGCAAGCGATCTTCACCGGTCCCGACCGGCTGCCGACCATCGTCGAATCGAAGCGCCTGCGGAAGCGCGCCTTCGATGAGTACGCCCTGCGCTTCGCTCTGCCGGGGAGCGCCAGCGGCAGCCTGCACGCACGCGTGTACGAGCCACTTGGCACCCGGCATGCGCCTACCGTCATCCATTGCCACGGCTTCGGAATGGAACCGGAGCACATCAAGCTCGCTTTCGATGAGTTCGTGCCGCTGGTACGGGCCGGCGTGCGTCTCGTCCGGGTCACGGCGCCTTTTCACGGAAGCCGCCGGCGGCGTGGCACGTGGAGCGGCGAGCCATTCCTGTCCAGCGTTCCGGTCGAGACGGTCGAGGCGCTTTCGAGCGCGGTGCGCGAACTCTCGGTTCTCGTCGAATGGGCAAAGGCGACGAGCCGGGGCCGAGTTGCGCTCGCCGGCGTCAGCATGGGCGCCCTGACGGCGCAGCTCGCCGCGGTTCACATGCGCAACTGGCCCGCGGCGCGGCAGGCGGATGCACTTTTCCTCGTCGGAACGACCGACCGGCTCGACCGCATCGCCTTCGAGAGCACGCTGACGTGTGCGCTCGGGCTCGACGCGGCCCTGCGCGCCAAGGGATGGGACGCCGACCGCCTGCGGCACTTCGCCTCTCTCACCAATCCGGAAGGCGAGCCGGCGATCGATCGCCGCTCGATCTTCATCGTCCTCGGTACCGCGGACGACGTGACGCCCTTCGACGGCGGAACGGCGCTGGCGTGCCGCTGGCGCATACCCGCGGAAAACCAGTTCAACCGTCCCCACGGCCATTTCAGCCTGTCGCAGGGCCTGATTCCCGACAACGCGCCGCTGCTGCGCCTGGCGGAGCATCTCAAGCGCGGGCGTTGATCGGCCCGCGCGAGGCTCTATATTCCGCGCATGAATTCGCCCGCCATTGCCAAGCACTCCGCCAAGGGCCGCATCGTCGTCGCGATGTCCGGCGGGGTGGATTCGTCCGTGACCGCGGCGTTGCTGGCGGAGCAGGGCTACGACGTCGTCGGCATCACGCTGCAGCTCTACGACCACGGGCAGGCGGTCGGGCGCAAGGGGGCGTGCTGCGCCGGCCAGGACATTCACGATGCGCGCAATGTCGCCGACCGGCTCGGCATCCCGCATTACGTGCTCGACTATGAGACCCGATTTCGTCGCGAGGTGATCGACGCTTTCGCGGAGTCCTACGCGCGCGGCGAAACGCCGATCCCGTGCGTCGAATGCAACCGTACGGTCAAGTTCCGCGATCTGGTCGCGACGGCCCGCGAACTCGGCGCCGCCGCGCTCGCGACCGGCCATTACGTGCGTCGCGCGGTCGGTGCCGGAGGCCCCGAGCTCCACCGCGCGGCCGATCCGGCGCGCGACCAGAGCTATTTCCTGTTTGCGACCACGCGCGAGCAGCTCGACTTCCTGCGCTTTCCCCTGGGCGAGTTGCCAAAGGACGAGACGCGCGCGTTGGCGCGCCGTTTCGGTCTCCCGGTCGCGGCGAAGCCCGACAGCCAGGACATCTGCTTCGTGCCAAGCGGCCGCTATGCCGGACTGGTCGAGAAGCTGCGGCCCGGGGCGGCCGAGCCCGGCGACATCGTCCATCTCGACGGCCGCACGATCGGCCGTCACGACGGCATCATCCATTTCACCATCGGTCAGCGGAAGGGCCTCGGCATCGGCGTCGGCGCGCCGCTCTACGTGGTCCGGCTCGAGCCGGAGACGCGCCGGGTCATCGTCGGGCCCAAAGATGCGCTTGCGACACAGCGGGTCGCCCTGTCCAACGTGAACTGGATCGGCGGCGCGCGGCCGGCGGAGGATATCGAGGTCATGGTGAAGCTGCGCTCGGCCAGCGCGCCGCTGCCCGCGACGGTGCGGCTGCGGCCGGATGGCGCCGACGTGCGGCTGCACCGGCCCGAATACGGCGTGGCGCCCGGACAGGCTTGCGTCTTCTACGCCGGGGAGCGCGTCCTCGGCGGCGGCTGGATCACCCGCCAAGTGCAGGCGGCAGCTTGATAATTTGCTGCCTTGACACCACGTGGGGGCGGGCCCTATAGGCAGGGTCCTTCCGAAGCCCGGAATTGGTATGGCGGCGTAGCTCAGTGGTAGAGCAGGGGAATCATAATCCCTTGGTCGGGGGTTCAAATCCCTCCGCCGCTACCAAAACGTGATGGGTCCGGGCAGGCGGCTGCGGCGCGATCGAGGCTTCCATCGGTGCCCATTCCCCTTTGCAGGATCCTGAGTAAGGCCACGGCCGAAGAGCACTGCGTGCCGGCCGCCGTCCGGCTGCCAGCCACCTCCATCTGTGCAGCAATGCGGCAGAGGCGAAGGTCCGGTACGCCGCTATTTCGTGCGGTCGGACGTTTGCTTCGATGATCTCCGCCCTGGTTTGGGCACAAGCTCCGCAGAATTGGCCGGGCTGAGCCAGGGCGAAGAAGGGCCGCAGGCAAGCACGGTCTTGGCCGTCGGCAAGCACCACGTGGTCGGCTGAGCGCAATTGGAGGAGTGTGGGTTGACGCGATGCGGCCAGTGCGCCGCCGCGGCTGCTCCTGCTTATGCGCGCTTGCACCGCAAGAACGGGACGCTCTGTAATGTGGCCCGATATGGCATGCGAGGGCGCAATGAACAGCGCACAGTTCCGGAAGTGGCTTGCCGAGCGCGGCGCGCGTTTCGAATCCCGGGAGCTGGAGCGTGGTCAGGGCCTCGGCAGCGTCACGGTTCATCTTGGCAGCCGGCGCGCCGTCTTGCCGCAGCTCGGCTCCAGGAAACGCCTCCCGCCCGAGACGATCAGACAGATCAAGGTAGAGCTGGGGATCACCGAGCCGGGCCCCGGACCCATTCCCTAGCGCCGTGCGCGAGGGCTCGCGTGAGACTGCCGAAGCCGCGCACCGAAGGGAGCACCGCCCTCGAGCGCTGCCTGGCGATGCGGCGTTCGATACGGAGCTTGTCCGGCATTGCCTTGGCGCTGCCGGACCTCGCTCAGCTGCTTTGGGCGGGGCAGGGCGTATCGGATCGGGCCGGGTTGCGAACTTCGCCGTCGGCCGGGGCGCTGTATCCGCTCGAACTCTACGCCGTCGTCGAGACTGTTTCCGACCTCGAACCGGGCAGCTATCGCTACATATCCGCGAGCCATGAGCTCACGGGCGTCATTGAAGGCGAGCAGCTGAAGCGCGTGGCAGATGCAGCGCGGCAGGATTGGATCGCCGGTGCCGCTGCCGCGATCGTGGTCTCCGCCGTATATTCGCGAACTACGGCGACCTACGGACAGCGCGGCATTACATACGTCCACATGGAGGCGGGTCACGCCGCGCAGAACATCCTGCTTCAGGCGGTCGCGCTCGGCCTGGGCGGCACCGTGGTCGGCGCGTTCGACGGCGAACGTGTCGGGGCGGCTGCCGGAATCGAACATGGCGCCGACGCGCTGTACGTCATTCCGATCGGCCGGCGCTGACGCTTACGTTGGACGTCCTGGAGGGGCGGCCGGCCGGGAACTGGCTGTTGATCCTGGTCAAGGATCGTCGGCGGATTGTGCGCAAGTCTGCATCCGCATCGATCCAGAGCGGGAGCGCCGATATGCCCTACCGCATCAACGAGGACCTGCCACCCGGCGTGCGCCGACATCTGCCTCCGCATGCCCGGTCGATCTATCGTGAAACCTTCAACCGGACCTGGGAGCGCTACCGCGACGACCCGCGTCAGGAGGAGATCGCCCATCGCACCGCATGGGCCGCCGTCAAACGGTGCTATCAGAAGGCCGGCGAGACATGGGTGCTGCGCCCTGAATACACATGACGCGCACGCGAAATCGCCACGCGATATCGCTGTTCATTCGCCTTGCGCCTTGGCGGCGCCCATCATGGGGGGGCAAGCGCGGCGACTGCGGCGTGGAGGCGGTTCGCGACCTCCTGATTGTCTGCATCGCCTCCCAGCAGCTCCGATGCAGGAATCGCCTGTCCGATCCGGACGCGGACCGGCCCTGGCCTCGGCAGCCGGCGTCCGGGTGGCCATGCCTTGTGGGTTCCATCGAGATGGACCGGAACAACCGGCGCGGCGGCTGCGCGGACCAGGATGCCGATACCGGGTTGGAACGGTCGCAGGCTGCCGTCCCAGGAGCGTGCGCCTTCGGGGAACCAGACCAGGATTCCGCCGCGCTCCAGGACGGTGGTGGCGAGCGCGAGGCTGGCACCGGATCGTGCCGGATCGATCGGAAGCACACGCATGATCCGGCTGAAGAACCGGCGCGCCGGCGTGTTGAACAGGATGCCCGTCCAGCCCGCCCAGGCACTCGCCGCGCCGATGCGTACCGGCAATGCGGCCGCGAGCGCGAACGGATCGAGATAACTCGCGTGGTTGGGGCAGATCAGATAGGGTCCGGCCCGCGCCAGGTTTTCGATGCCGTCGGATCGAAGCCCGAACAGCGCGCGGACGACGATGCGGTTGACGAGGAGAAGGAGCGTGCGCAAGGCGCGGGCGGGGGCGGATAGCGGCTCGAGCCAGCGCCTCTCTTCGGGCTTCAGCGTCGCTTCGCCTGCCGGCGCTCCGGCGGCTGGCGCTTCGGCGGCCGTGATAGCTGCGGTCAGGAGGTCGCGCACCGTCGTGATTCGCGCGATCGCGGCCTCATCGAGGCGCAGGGCAAGCGCCGACTCGAGTTCCAGCGTGATCTGAAGCCACGACAGGGAGTCGATGCCGAGATCGAGGCGAAGATCCGTGTCCAGGCTCAACGGCGTGTCCCGGAAACGCACCTGCAGCCATGACCACAGGCGCGCGGCGGCGGGCTGCGCCAGCAACGCGCGGTCAGACGAGGAGAGCGGCGCACCGGGCGTCGGGATCTTTCCGGCGCGTGCACGCTCATAAAGCCCGGGAAGCAGGTGACGCCGGATCTTTCCGATCCGGGTGCGCGGCAGGCCCTCAGGCGAGACCGCGAACCCGGCCGGGCGCTGATACGGCGCCACGGGTGCGGCAGCGAGGGCGACGCGGATGCGCTCCTCGGCCGTCGCTGCGTCGGGGCCATGGAGTACCTCGGGGGCCGGCACGACAAGCGCAACCAGCACGCCGTTGCGCACCAGCAGCCCGATCTCGCGGATCGCCGGGTCCCGCATGAAGATTTCCTCGATCGTCTCGGGAAACAGCTTCGTGCCGCCGGCGAGCACGATCGTCTCGCTGGCGCGCGCAACCAGGTGCAGATAACCGTCCTCGTCCAGCAATCCCAAATCGCCGGTGCGGAACCAGTTATCGGGCGTGAATGCCGCCGCGGTCGCCTCGGGATTGCCGCGATAGCCTGCGAACACATTGGGACCCCGCACCTGAATCTCGCCAACGCCGCGGGCATCCGGTGACGCGACCCGCAGCTCGACGCCTGGCAAGGCTTGTCCGGCGGTGCCGGCGCGGGCCTGCCCGCGCCGGTTGAAGGTGAGGATTGGCGCGGTCTCGGTCAGTCCGTAGCCGGTCAGCACTTCCCACCCCAGAGCCTCGAGCGTGCGTTCCGTGTCCGGATCCAGTCCGGCACCGCCCGAGACGAGCAGCCGGAGTTCCGGGGCGAGGCGGCGGCGTATGCCCGCGAATAGAATGCGGCCGATGTCGATCCCGAGCCGGCGTTGCGCCGCCGCCGAAATCGCGAGGAGCAGGTCGAAGATCCGCATCGCGATCGCGCCGCGCGCCGCGACGCCGGCGCGAATGGCACCGACGAGCGCAGTGTAGAGCCGTGGCACGCCGACCAGGTGTGTCGCGCGGCCGTCCCGAAGCCCCGCGGCAAGCTGCGGCCCGCTGAGGCCGACCGGAAATATGATCGCCGCGCCGGCCAGGAGCGGAGTCAACAGCCCCACGACCAGCGGGTACACATGGAAGAGGGGCAGCGGCAGGAGCGCCCGGTCGCCGGGTCCGACGAGGTTCTGCTGCAGCAGCGCGTCGAGATTGGCCGCGATGTTGGCATGCGTCAGCGGGACGGCCTTCGGCGTGCCCGTCGTACCAGAGGTGTAGACGAGCACGGCGGTCGCGTCGCCCGCCGGCGCGGCTGCAGGTTCGGCGACGGGCGCAAGAAGGCCTGCCCATGGCGCAAGCGCGTCGGTCTTCCGCTCTGCGCCAAGGCCGAACAACCGCTCTGCGTCGATACCGGTGGCGATCCGGCCGACCTCGCAGGCGGTCTCGTCAATGAAGGCGAGGCGGCAGGCGTTGTCCCGCATCATCCGGCCGAGGGACTCGCTCCCGAAATCGGGGTCGAGCAGCAGCGCGACCGCGCCGGCGGCGATGATGCCAAGAAGGGCCGTGACCGGAGCCGGCCCGTTCGTCCCGACGATCGCCACCGTGTCGCCGGGACGGACGCCGTGCCGCCGCAAACCCGCGGCCAGGCCCAACGCCCTGTCGCCGAGTTCAGCGAAGGAGCACGTCGTCGGCTCCTTTTCACGAATGGCGATCAGGGCCGGGCTCTCGCCGAACCTTTGGAGGCGGTCTGGAATTGTCGCGAGCGTTTCCGGTTCTTTCATTCCTGCGGCCCGTTCTTCCCGGCGGATGCAGCGTTCGCGATCACCCCGACCGCGGTGGCGCAGCCGGCTCTGGGGGAACGGAGCGCGCGGTGACGGATACACGATTCAGCATGTCGATGACCTCCTCGTCCGAGAGCTGCGGAAAGTGGTCATAGAAGAGGCTGATCGCTCCCATCTCGGTCGGCGCCGTCAGGCATAAGAGGTCATCGACCAACGGCTGCATTGCAGCGACCGTATCCGCCGGGGCGACGGGCACGGCAAGGACGAGTCGCGATGGTCGGGACCGACGGACCGCGCGGAGTGCCGCGCGGGTGGTGGCACCCGTGGCAATGCCGTCGTCGACGACGATGGCCGTGGCCCCGGCGACGGGAACGCGTGCGCGGCCCGCCAGATAGACGCGCCGCCGACGCTCGATTTCGGCAATCTGGCGCTTGCTCTCCGCGTCGACGTAGCCCGCCGGCACGTCGATCATCGAAAGCACGTCTTCGTTGAGGACGGCCTCGGGATGCTCGCCATCGGCGATCGCACCGATCGCAAGCTCGGGCTGCCACGGCGCGCCGATCTTCCGCACGAGCACGATATCGAGCGGCGCGGCCAGGGCCTGTGCGATCTCCAGGCCGACCGGCACGCCGCCGCGCGGCAATGCGAGCACCACGGGATGCTCGTCCTTGTACCGCAGGAGCCGTTCGGCCAGTTCACGGCCGGCATGGCTTCGGTCGCGGAAGTTCATCGCTTCAATCCTCGCTTCGTGCCGGGATATGCCATAGGAACCACTGCCGCGCATGGTCGATGGCGGCCTCGAGTGTCCCGGGCTCCTCAAACAGGTGCGTGGCCCCTTCGACGACGACAAGCGCCTTCTCGGAGCGCAACGCAGCGAAGGCGGCGCGGTTAAGCGCGAGAACGTCCACGTCGTCGCGCCCGACGATCAGCAAGGTCGGTGCGCGCACCCGCTCCAGCGCGCTACCGGCCAGGTCGGGCCGTCCGCCGCGAGAGACAATGGCGACGATGTCGTTTCCCGGCTCGGCCGCCGCAACGAGGGCGGCCGCGGCGCCGGTACTTGCGCCGAAATAGCCGATCGGAAGCGTCTCGCACGCCTTGTGGCCGCGCAGCCAGCGGGTCGCTTCAAGAAGACGCTCCGACAGCAGGCCGATCTCGAAGACATTGCGGCGGTCCTCGGCCTCGCGTTCGGTGAGGAGGTCGAACAGCAATGTGCCGATGCCCCTCCGGCGCAGTTCGGCGGCGACGCGCATGTTGCGAGGACTCAGCCGGCTGCTGCCGCTGCCGTGCGCAAAGGCGACGACTTCAAGGCAGCGGGCCGGCAACTCCAGGCGGCCTGGAAGGCCGACGGGAGGAATGCGAACATCATCGGACAGGCTCGCTTCGACTTCCAGATCGGTCCGTGTCATGGCGGTGTACCGCACTGGGATAAATCGCACGCCGGACCCGTCGCCGATTCGGATCGAGGCGCGTTCGGGGCCCGGTCTGATGCGACGGCTTTGCATCAGAAAGTCGCCGGCGGTGCCCACTGTTCCGCAATCATCGCCTCGGTGCGCCTCGCGCCGGCCGGATCCGGCCATTGCTGCGGCTGATCCAGATCAAAGCGCTCCGCATGCGGTTGCGCTATCCAAGCATGCCGGGGTGTCACCGGAGGTAGGTCTTCCGGGTAGGCTGCCGCGCATGAAGGAGGACGCAATGTCGCTGTTTGATCGAATGGGGCGCCAGGCCGAGTTGTTCGCGGCCATGTTGCGGCGGATGGACCTCGACATGACCGAGGTGTCGCGTGTCGGCCTCGGAACGAGGATCCAGAGCATCGTCAGGACGTGCATGCTGTGCCGGCATTCCGAGGAATGCGCGGCGTGGCTCGAGTCAGCGACCGCCGATGCGACGGGATACCGCAAGTTTTGCCCCAACGCCAGGACGCTCGACGGAACTCGGGAGTACCTGAACTTTACCGGCCGGATGCCCGACGCGGCGCGTCGATGACCGAGCGGGCGCTCGGGCCGTTTGCAACATCCTGATCGCTCAGGATCGGCGGACCGCGAAACGACGCCTGCGCCGGGCTCGGTCTTGATACGAGTCGAATGGCTAGGTATCCGCCGCTCCGCTCGACAGTTGACCCAGGTCAAGGCAGCGAGCGAGGGGGCGCATCGGCATGTTTTGTTACGGAGGGCGAACATATGCAGACACCGGTACAGATCAGCTATCTCGGCATGGAACCGTCGCCGGCACTTGAACGTCGGATTCACGAGAAGGTGAAGAAGCTGGAGCGCTTTCATGACCGCCTCACGAGCTGTCGCGTTGTCGTGGAATCGCGTACCCGCAGCGATGTGGGGCCGGTCTTTCATGTTCGCGTCGACTTGATAGCACCCGGCTATGAGATCGTTGCGGGCAATGCCGGGCGGGAGGACCCGGCTCATTCAGACGCGCATGTCGCGGTGCGCGATGCCTTCGCTGCCGCGACGCGCCAGCTCGAGGACCGGGTGCGTGTTGCGCGCGGAGAGGTCAAGCATCAAGCCGGCTGAGACCCAGGAAGGTTGGGCCGCAGGGGCGACAGGAGGAGCAGCATGGCTGAATCCCGAGTGACGCCGCAGGGCGCCGATGACCGCATTACCATTGAGGATATCCGCGCCCTTGCCGGAGACATCGACGAGATCGACGCGGCCGCGATTATCGCCACGGGGGGGACGCGCGCCGAACTCGAGGAGGCGTATTTCTACGCGCGCGGCGACGGCGATCTGATGGATCGCAACGGCCGGCCGCTGGTCGGTGCGGTCGCGGAGATCTATGAGATTCTGGTGGAGAAGGAAGAGGAGGAGGAGCCGGGCCCGATGCGGTCTCCGCCCTGACGCCGGACAGCGCGACGGCCGTCCGTTGGCCGCGCTACGTCTCGCGGACGTAAGTGCCGGGAGCGTCGGCGAGCACCGGGTATCCGCGATGCGGTGCGCCCGGCGGCGTCGCCTTGCGCGCACGCGGCGAGGAAGACCGCTCCAGGTATTTCTGCCAGGCCGGCCACCATGACCCTTCGCGGGGCGGAGCGCGCTCGTACCACAGATCCGGATCGAGCGTCGGCGCGTCCGGTCCCTTCGCCGTCATCCGGTATTCGCGTCCCTTGCTTCCCGGCGGAGAGACGATGCCGGCGTTGTGTCCCCTGGTCGTGAGCACGAACGTCACTTCCGCATCGGAGAGCCAGTGAATCTTGTAGACGGATCTCCACGGGGCGATGTGATCGGTTGTCGTCGAAACCGCGAAGATCGGCGTGCGAATATCATCCAGCGAAACGAGACCGCCGCCGAGGCAATTCTCCGCGACGCGGTAGCGCCCGGCGGCGAGATCATTGTTGAGGAACAGCTTGCGCAGGTATTCCGAGTGCATGCGGTATGGCATCCGCGTCGCATCCGCATTCCATGCCATCAAGTCGTTCATGGGGCGGCGTTCGCCGAGCAGGTACTGGCGAATCAGACTTGACCAGATCAGGTCGTTGGAGCGCAGGAGCTGGAACGCGCCGGTCATCTGCCGCGTGTCGAGATAGCCCTGGTCCCACATTATGTCCTCGAGATAGGCGACCTGGCTGTCGTTGATGAACAGCATGAGCTCGCCGGCTTCCGAGAAATCGGTCTGGGCGGCGATCAGGGTTATGGTCTTGAGTTCGTCACGCTGCTCGCGGGCAAGCAGCGCCGCGGCGATCGCCAGCAGAGTGCCGCCGAGACAATAGCCCACAGCATGAACCTTCCGGGCGGGGACGATCGCGCGCATGGCTTCGAGCGCCCTGAGCACTCCGAGAGACAGATAGTCGTCCAGACCGAGATCGCGGTCGCTTGCGCCGGGATTCTTCCACGAGATCATGAAGACGGTATGTCCGCTGTCGACCAGGAACTTCACCAAGCTGTTTTCCGGCGAGAGATCGAGGATGTAGTACTTCATGATCCACGCAGGCACGATCAGGATCGGCTCTCCGCGCACGGTTGGCGTCGTTGGCGCGTACTGGATCAGCTCCATCAGGCGGTTGCGAAAGACGACCTTGCCGGGCGTGATCGCGACGTCCCGGCCGACCTGGAATCGCTCCGTCCCGACCGGCGGCCTGTCCAGCAGCACGCGCTCGGTATCCTCGATGAAGTTCTGGAAGCCGCGCAGCAGATTGGCGCCGCCCTGCTCGACCGTCACGCGCAGCACTTCAGGATTGATCAACGGGAAGTTCGACGGCGCGACGGCGTCAAGCATCTGGCGCATGGTGAACCGGACGATCTCCTCGTGCTGCGGCGTGACGCCACGGACGCCGGTGGTCGCGTTGTGCCACCACTGCTGCCACATCAGGAAGCTCTGCCACAGTGCCGCGGCAGGAAAAGTCTGCCATTCCGGTGCGAGGAACCTCTTGTCATATGGCAACGGCTCGATTGCACGGGGAACGCTGGGATCGGCCGGCGCCCGCGCCGCCCAGTAGGCGAGGCGCAGCATCTTGCGGAGCCATTTGCGCACGAGGTCGGCCTGCTTTCCCGGTGCGTTGGACAGGTGTATCGCCCAGTCCGAGAATGCTTCGATAAGAGCCGCGGGCGAAATGCCGGCGGTCAGCCGGCCTTGCCAGGCGTGAAGGAGCCGATCTGCCGCGAAGGCGGCTCCTTCAGCCGGGGACAACGGCTCGAGCCTCTGGCGCTCACTCTCCGGAGGGGTGGCCTGCCGGGGTACCTGCAGCGCTTCCGCGACGGGGTGCTGGAGCGGCGATCGGGAAACCGCCGCTTCGTCGCGGTTAGGCCGGCTTCGCCTTGCCGATCGGCCTGCAAGCTTCGCGCGGGGGGAAGTCGACGGTACGGCGTCTTTCATCGATGCATTCTCCGCATGCCTGCCGGGGCTGTCCTTGATCGGGATCAAAGCGGCACAGGACGCATGACGTGGATCAATGCGGGCGTCCTGTTCAATGGCGAGAGTTCGTTTATGTTGATCGTATGGAAACGAGGACACCTGCCATGACGATGCGACAGATCGCGGAACTCGTCAGCCATCAGGACCCTTTGATCCTGCCGCCGGGCGCGACCGTCAAGGAGGCATGCGAATGCATGCGGAAGCGGCGCGTCGGTGCCGTCCTGGTCACTGACAAGCACAAGCAATTGCAGGGAATTTTTACCGGTCGCGATGCCGTCTGCCGCGTTCTTGCCGAAGGACGTAGCGCGGCGCGGACGACGCTCGGGCAAGTGATGACGCCCCGACCGGACACGATACCGCCGGGCAGGACGGCGATCGAAGCATTGAGGCTGATGCGGGATGGAGGCTATCGCCATTTGCCGGTCGTGGAAGACGGGCGGGTCGTTGGCATCATCTCGCGAGGCGATTTCAGAGGCCTGGAACAAGCTCGGCTGGACGAAGAGACGGGCCTGTGGGAACGCGTCTGGTGACGATGTGGCCTCACCAAGGTGCAGGCAAGCCGCGCCGCGGCGGAGGGTAGCTGGTCAACGCCGCGGCCGAAGAATTCCCTGCAGACGCGCGAGCATCCGTGCGCGCGCGTCATCGCTGGGCGCCGACCGCAATGCGTTCCGCATTTCGAGGAGGAGCGCCGCATATTCGTTGTGCCAGTCGCGGGCCGCCGCCGAGAGATCGGCCATGCGTCGGGGCCCGCGCACCAGCTTCGGCTTGCCGCGGAGCTGCAGCGCAAGCTTGTCATCGAGAGCGGGCGTAATGACAGGTACGGCCTGCTTGAGCCTGTCGTTGAGAATCGCCTTGAATCCCGCAATCGTCGGAGCCTCGCCGTGTGTCAGGACGATCGCCCGATGAACCGGCAGGCGGGCGTCGATCCAGCTTAGCAATTCGCCCTGGTCGGCGTGCGCGGAATAGATGTCGAGCGTCCGGATCCGCGCCTTCACTGCGATCTCGTCTCCCATGATCCGTACCTTCGTCGCGCCGTCGCCGAGCAGGCGCCCGAGTGTGCCCGGCGCCTGATAGCCGACGAGCAGCACCGTGCAGCCGGGACGCCACAGGTTGTTCTTGAGATGATGCCGGATGCGGCCCGCTTCGCACATGCCGCTAGCGGCCATGATGATCGCGCCCGATCCTACCTTGTTCAGACGCTTGCTCGCCTCGACATCCGGAACGAAATGAAAGTTCTTGCGCTCGAAAAGCGGCCGGCCCGTCGGCCCGTTCTCCTCGGACAGGTGCTTGGCGAATACGCGGGTCGCCTGGATCGCGAGGGGTGAATCGAGGAATACATGCGTCTCAGGCAGCCTGCCCTCGTCGAACAGGATGCCAAGATCGTAGAGCAACGACTGCGTACGCTCGATCGCGAAAACCGGAATCAGCAGATTGCCGCCGGCGGCGAGGGCCTTCCGTACTTCCTCGCCCAGGCGGGCTCGGCGCGCGGCCGGCGGGAGCCGTTCGCGGCCCCGGTCTCCGTAAGTGGATTCGACGATCAGGTAGTCGAGATCACTCGGTCCCGAGGGCGGCTTGTGCAGGCTCGCTTCGGCGGAACCGACATCGCCGGAGAAGAGCAGCCGCAAAGGCCTGCGGGGGTCGCCGCCTTGGACTTCGATCTCGATCGACGATGCGCCCAGGATATGCCCTGCATTCCAGAAGCGCGCGCGAAGGCCGGGGCCGAGCGCTTGCCACGTATCGAGCGCCACCGGATCGATCTGCTCGAGGCACGCTTCGGCATCGGCACGCGAATAGATCGGTTCGACTTCGGCTTCGCCGCGTTGCCGCCGGCGGCGGTTGAGCTGTTCGACCTCGACCTCCTGGATGTAGCCGGAATCCGGGAGCATGTAGGTGAGGAGGTCGCGCGTTCCCTCCGTTGCGCTGATCCGTCCCGTGTAGCCCTGACGGCAGAGTTTGGGCACGAGGCCGGTATGATCGATATGCGCGTGGGTCAGGAGAACCGCGTCCACGGAATCGGGAGCGAAGGGGAAGGGGCCGTAGTTCAGCTCCTTCAGCGTCTTGCTGCCCTGAAACAGGCCGCAATCGATCAGCACCCGCTTTCCTCGCGCCTCCAGCAGATAGCATGACCCGGTCACGGTTCCGGCGGCGCCATGGAACGTAAGCTGTGTCAGTCCCGCGGCCGTCCCGCCGGGAATGCGCTCGGAACTCTTGGTGGTCATAGAGGCGCCAACCGATATGCGTTGTCTTCGCCCGCGCGATCGACCGCGAAGCGGAAATCAGCGGCCAGCCCTGCGTAGATCCGGTAGAGCGGCTCGCCCTGTTCTACACGGTCGCCGACTTTCTTGAAAAGGCGAATGCCGGCTCCCTTGTCGTTGGGGGCGCCGGCGAGCCGGGCGATCCTGCCGATGACATAACAGTCGATCGCCGCCACCGTGCCGTCGTGGGGCGCGACGATCTCGTGGGTAAGGCGACCTAGCCGGCCGACGGCCGGCGGCGGTCCTTGCGCCGCCATAATGCGCTCCATCTTGTCGAGCGCCGCGCCGGTGTCGAGAAGCTGACGCGCCCGTTCAGCCCCGCCGCCGCCGCGAACGTCCGGATCGAATTCGAGTATCCGGCCGGCGAGATGGATCGCATGCTCGCGAAGATCGGCGGGCGCGTCCGGCGCACGGCGGAGCACTTTCATCACGTCCTCCGCCTCGAGGATTGGACCGATGCCGCGGCCGACTGGCTGCGTGCCGTCGGTCAGCTCGACCTCGAGCCCAAGGCCAATTCCCGTGCCGATATGCTCGAAAAGCTTGCGCAGGCGAATCGCGTCGGCCTGGCTGCGGACTTTCGCGGACGGCCCCACGGGGATGTCGATCAGGAGCCGCGACGATCCGGCCGCCAGCTTCTTCGACAGGATCGACGCGACCATCTGTTCGGGCGTGTCGATCGCCAGCGGGCGCTCGACCGAGATCAGAACATCGTCGGCCGGCGAGAGATTCACGTGCCCGCCCCAGACGATGCACCCTTTCTCGGCGCGAACGACCTCCTCCATCTCGCCGATATTCAGGTTGACTCTCGCCAGGACTTCCATCGTGTCGGCCGTGCCCGCCGGAGAGGTGATCGCTCGCGACGACGTCTTGGGGACCATCAGCCCGTGTGCAGCCACGATCGGCACGACGATCATGGATGTGCGATTGCCCGGAATGCCGCCGATGCAGTGCTTGTCGACCACCAGTCCGTTCCGCCATTCGAGCCGCTGACCTACTTTCGCCATGGCAAGGGTCAGGTCGAGCACCTCGCGCCTCGACATGAAGCTGGCCGATGCGATCAGGAACGCGGCGATCTCCATGCGCGAATACCGGAGATCGGCGATGTCGCGAATAATGTCGCCGATCTCCTGCGTCGTCAGTTCCTCGCCGCGAATCTTGCGGCGGATGCCTTCGAGGCTGTCCGGCGTCCCGGCATGCAGGACTTCGACGGACGAGCCCTCCGGCACCGCGAGCAGCTCGAATGCCTGCGTGGACAGTCCGATTTCGTCCGGCGCCAGGACCCGGTCGTCGTCGATGACGTTGAGGGTCGCGAAAATTCGGCGATCCCCGGCGCGGACCTCGACTTTCGCGAGCGCCTGGAATTCCTCCGGCCGGTAGATCTGTGAGCGGCGGGGCAGATATGCAACGGCTTCCCGGTATGTGTCGACCGGAAGCCAGCGCGTGCGCAGGCTCGGCGCGGTGCGCTCCAGTGCGGCTGCCGAATCATTATCCTTGTGACGCATGCTTTCCGAAGCGCGAAGCCGGCGAGTGGGGCGCATACTTACCACAGCGTGTCCGGAGTCAGTCCACTCAAACTGCTCAGCGGCTGGCGTCCGTCCTGACGATCTCGACCGGTATATGAGCCAGCTTCTCGTATACCTTCCCCATCCGCCGCAGCGGCCACCAATCGTAGAGAATGATGTCGAGCGGCCGCCACATGGCGACCCAGCCGGCGATCAGCAGGCTTTCCGCAATCAGCTGCAGCAAGGGGTTCACGCTTCCCAGCAGAAATCCCCTCAGCAGATGGCAGGAGGCCAGAAAGCCCAGGCCGATCGCGAGCGATATGCGGCCCTGCCTGAAGAGATAGCGCAGGTCGCGCGCGGTCGCCTGCCGACGGTAGCCGAAATAGCCCTGGATCCATTTGGCCACGTCAGCGACATCCGGCGACGCCGACCGTGCATCCCCGATATGCAGCACGAGCCGCAGGGGTTCGCGCATCGGAAGCTCGCGCGCCGCGCCGACGATGTAGTCCTCGGCGTCCGAATCCAGGTCCTTCTGATGGAATGGCGATGGATCGAGGGTGTTGAACAACTGGTCGAGCGACGCAAGTCTGACCTCGATGAGGCTTGCCCCGGCGATGCGGCGGTAGCGCGAGGTGATCTGAGGCAAGTCCTCTGCCTCGCCGGCCGGCTCGGGCATGTTTCCGGGCCGCGATGGCTCGTCTCCACCCGCGGAATTCAGCGGCGCAAGATGCTTCCGCGTCCCGGCCATCGGCACCCCTCAATAGCGCTCCGCCATGTCTCCGAGCGCGCTCCGGCACTCGACGGCCGAGAGCTGCAGTGGAAGGGCCGGGCCGCCTTTGCGGCGGCGGACCTCTGCAGCGGAAAGAACGAACAGCCATTCGCAGGCGGGGCCGCAAAGTCGCGCCGACCCGCCCGCATCGATGACGATGGTTCCGCCGCCGACCGTTCGATGATCGCCTTGGGTCCGGACGCGGCGCTCGGTCCTGACATTTCGAAGGAGGTCAAGTGTGGAAAGTGCTTTCTCTTCTCGAAGATATAGCTGGGTCTTGCGCAGGTCCATACGGATTGCCTGTCGGCCGGCGTCCGCGATCGCCGATCACGGCACCAGGACGGCCGCGCCGGTCAGCTTGCCGCCACGCAGGCGGGACAGCGCTTCGTTCGCCTGCTCGAGCCGGAACTCCTCGATTTCGGTGACGACCGGGATGGTCGGCGCGAGCGCGAGAAACTCCTCGGCATCGCGGCGGGTCAGGTTGGCCACCGAGCGGACGATCCGCTCCTCCCATAACAGGCGATAGGGGAACGACGGAATGTCGCTCATGTGGATTCCGCCGCAGACGACCGTTCCACCCTTTGCAACCGCCCGCAGCGCTGCAGGGACGAGACCTCCGACCGGCGCGAAGATGATCGCCGCATCGAGCGGGGCAGGCGACGTCTCGTCGGAGCCGCCGGCCCATTCCGCGCCAAGCCGGCGCGCAAAGCCCTGGGCCGCGCTGTCGCCCGGTCGGGTGAAGGCGAAGACCTGCCGGCCCTGGTGACGCGCGACCTGGGCGACGATGTGAGCCGCGGCCCCGAATCCGTAGATGCCGAGGCGGCGTGCGTCGCCGGCCATGCGCAGGCTGCGATATCCGATCAGCCCGGCGCAGAGCAGCGGCGCTGCATGTGCATCGGAGAACGACTCGTCGATCGGAAAGCAGTAGCGCTCGTCGGCGCAGGTCAGCTCGGCATAGCCGCCGTCGATCTGATAGCCGGTGAAGCGGGCGGACTCGCAGAGATTCTCCCGGCCCGAGCGGCAGTAGTCGCACACTCCGCATGTCCAGCCGAGCCATGGCACGCCGACGCGCTGCCCGACACGGAACCGGTCCACGTCTCGTCCGGTCTCGACGATCCGGCCGACGATCTCGTGGCCGGGCACCAGCGGCAGTTTCGGATGGGGAAGTTCGCCGTCGACGACGTGCAGGTCGGTGCGGCAGACGCCGCATGCGGCAACTTCGATGAGGACATCGGTCGGCCCGGGCTTGCGAACCTGCAGATCCGCCGGGGCGAGAGGCTGCCGCGGAGCGGTCAGTGCCATCGCGCGCATCGGCGACCTCGTCTGGATTTCGCTGCGGCGGACACCGGTGCGGGAGATTCGGCCATCACAGCCCCTCGAGCACTTTCGCGGCGCCGAGGAACGCGGGGCTCGGGTAGGTGATTACATAAGTCGGAATCGATGCAAGATAGCTCCGCATCCGCCCCTTGCTCTCGAAGCGCTGGCGGAAGGCCGACTGGGCGAAGACTGTCGTGATCTTCGGGACGATGCCGCCGGTGATGTAGACTCCGCCGCGCGCACCGATCGTAAGGGCGAGATTTCCGGCCACCGTCCCCAGCATCGCGCAGAACATCGCCACGGCCTCGCGACAGCGCGGATCGTCCTCGCCGGTCCTGCGGTCGGTGATCTGTGCGGGCGTATAGGACGCGGCCGGTACGTCCGAAATCTCGCAAAGGGCGTTGTAGAGGTTGACGAGGCCCGGCCCGGACAGAAGGCGTTCCGCCGATACGTGATCGAAGCGCCGACGCATCAGATCGAGAACGGCGCTCTCGCGAGCATCCGCGGGGGGCATCGTGACGTGACCGCCTTCGCCGGGCAGGGCCTGCCAGCTGCCGCCTGCGCGGACGAGCGCACCGACACCGAGGCCGGTGCCGGGACCGATTACGCCGACCGGCGCGTCCGCAGACGGCGAGCCGGGGCCGATCTGCAGCCGGTCGCTCTCGCCAAGCTGCGGCACCGACAGCGCCAAGGCCGTAAAGTCATTGATGACTTTCAGCTTCCGGAACCCCAGGCGGGCGCGCAGCGCCTCAATGGAAAAGGTCCAGGGGCTGTTGGTCAGTGCGACCTCGTCGCCGATGATCGGGGATGCGATTGCGATCACGGCATCGGTGGGCGCGGCGCCGGCCGTTTCATCCCGGAGGTAGGCGCCGATCGCATCGGCGATGGTTGGGTAGTCTCCGGTCATCAGGACGCGACGCCGCTTCAGCGTGCCATTCTCGACCAGCGCAAAGCGTGCATGCGTGGCACCGATATCGGCGACGAGGCCGGTGGGGCGTCCGGAGTCAGCATCTTGCACCATCACGTCTCCCGCAGCGGTCATCGGCGAGGATACTTCGGCAGCGCAGTGACGTCACGGTTGCGAGTTCGCACGAGGTTGATCTGCGTCAATGCGCGCGGCCACGCTTCGCGCAGGATTGGTGCAATGGAGACTTTTCGCCATTATAGGCGAACACGTCCGAACCGATGCGAGGTTGTCATGACCACAGCGAACATCGAGTCAGCGGGATCCGGCGCCAAAGCCGGATCGGATACGGCGCTGAAGCGCATCCTCGTCCAATTCGACGACGGCCGGCAGGATCAGAGCCGGATGGATCTTGCGGTCACGCTTGCGCGCCAGTTCGGCAGCAAGCTGACCGGCGTCTACGTGATGCCGCTCTTCATCCCGCCCGCCTTCGTGGTCGGGCAGGTGCCGCCGACGTTCCTGGTGGAGCAGGAAAGGGCGGCGCAGGAAGCCGCCGAGGCCGCAAGACGCCGCTTTCATGATCGGGTTTCCGGCGACGGCCTTGCGGCAGACTGGCATTGCCTGCACATCGATCCCGTCACAAGCCTGCGCAACCTGGCCCGCTATGCCGATCTCGCCATCGTCGGCCAGACCGACCCCGATGCGGCCGACGAGGCCAACCGGATCCGGCCGGAAGACGTGGTGCTCAGCAGCGGCCGGCCGGTTCTCGTGGTGCCGTATATCGGTGCACCCGCGACTGCCGGCCGCCGGGTGGCAATCGCCTGGAACGGCGGCCGCGAGGCCGCGCGCGCGGTGAGCGACGCACTGCCGCTTCTGCGGCGGGCAGAGACCGTATGGGCTCTCTCGATCGGCCGCCGGGCGGATGATACCGCCCCCAGTCCGGCATCGGAGCTGAGCCGGTTCCTCGCGGATCACGGAATCCGGGCCGACGCCAAGGACCTCGTCGCCGGCGACGACATCGGTGCTTCCGATCTGCTTCTTTCCATGCTGTCCGATCTCGGGGCGGACATGCTCGTCATGGGCTGCTACGGCCATTCGCGCCTGCGCGAGGTGGTGCTGGGCGGCATGACCCGTAGTATCCTCGCGCACATGACCGTGCCGGTCCTGATGTCGCATTAGCCGCGAGGCCCGTCTTGAAAGGGGAGATCGTATGAGTTTCGAAGTGCTGCTTTCGGTCGTAACAGGCGATCCGGTGGACCGGGCGGTTCTCGACGTGACGGGCGCGGTCGCGGCGCCTTTCCGATCGCATATCGACGTGCTGCATGTCAGCGACGATCCGCATTCGCTGCCCTATCTCGACGCGGGTGTCGCCCCCGGCGTCGTCAACTCGATCGTGGCGGCCGTCGATGCGCAGATCGCGGCGCGGAAGGCGAAGGCGCAGGAGACATTCTCGCACTGGAGCAAGTCGGCCGGGCTGCAGGCAGCGCCGCGCTGGATCGAGCGCAAGGGCACGGAGCAGGAGATCGCACTGCAGGGCCGCTACGCCGACCTGATCGTCATCGGTCGTTCGGCCGAGGCGGATGACAACCTGACGAAGGCGCTGCTCAGCGGCACGCTCGAGGCGGCTCTGTTCGGCACCCCGCGTCCCGTGCTTCTCGTGCCGCCCGCGCCGAAGGCGACGCCGGCGCTCGTCGGCGCGCCGATCGCGGTGGCCTGGAACGGCAGCCTCGAGGCAGACCGCGCGATCGGCGACGCGATGCCGTTCCTGCAGGAGGCATCGAAGGTCACGATCATCCTCGGCGAGGAGGATCGCCGGAAGGCCGATCCCGGTGTATTGGCCGACTATCTCGCCCGGCACGGCGTCGAGGCTGCGGTCGTGAAATCGAAGGTCGAGGCGAACGACGCCGGACGCTTCATTCTCGGCGAGGCGAAAAACGCCGGCGCGGGTCTCCTCGTCATGGGCGCCTACACGCACAGCCGCCTGCGCGAGTTCGTGCTCGGCGGCGTCACCAGGCATGTCTGCACCAAGGCGGAGCTTCCGGTCTTCATGACGCATTGACCTTGACGGCTCGTGTGGCGTTCGGCGGGGAAGCCACGTAGATTGGCACCCCACGACGCGGAGCCGAATGGTCCATGTGTCCCCGTCAGTCCGTGCCGCGCGGCGCGAGATCCGCGAGCTCGCGTGCCGATCTCCCGTTCGACGCCAGCGTCGGCTACCAGGTGCGCATGACGCACCGGGCGCTTCAGCGCTATCTGCAGTCCAAGATCGAGCCTTACGGCGTCACCCTGGGCATGTGGTATCTGCTGCGCGCCATGTGGAGCGAGGACGGGCTGACGCAGCGCGAGCTGTCGCGGCGCATCGGCCTGATGGAGCCGACCACGCTCGCCGCCATCGTCTCGATGGAGAAGATCGGTCTGGTCAAGCGGGTGCGCAACCGCACCGACCGTCGCAAGATCAACATCTTCCTGACCAGGAAAGGGCGCGAGCTGCGGACCGAGCTGCTGCCGCTCGCCGTGCAGGTCGTCGGCGATGCCGTCCACGGCTTCTCGGCGCGTGAGGTCGGAACCCTGCTGAAGCTGCTGAAGGGAATTCAGCGCAATCTCGAGTCGCGCACGGGACCGGTTGCGATGCCCGAGGACTGACGGCGCATCAGAGCGCGACCTGGTGTTCGAGCGTCATCTCGCGGCCTTCCCTGGCGCTGCGGAGAATGGCGAGGCAGACCTCGAGCGTGGCGAGACCCCATTCGCCGCCGTGGAGGGGGCGTTGCCCGCGGATGACGGCGCCGTAGAGTTCGTCGATCACCTCGACGCGGGGCACGCCCGGCGGTGGAAGCCGCTCGATCCGCTGCGTATCATCGGCATGGATCTCGATGCAGTCGGGCAACGGCCGGAGATCGCCGTGCTCGCACGAGGCGATGATCTGCCCGAAATGGTTGTGTGCCGCCGGGCGCGGCCCGGACTTGATCGATTCGAGTCCGTTCGAGCCGGCGGCGCCGTAGGTGCGGCGGTTCTTGAGCGCAGCTTCCTCCTCGGCCGTGGCAACCGTCGCGAGGGCGCGCCGCGCGGCGCCGTAACCGGCGGGGTTCTTCGCATGGCCCATCTCGCCGGTCCAGCCGCACAACGCATCACTGTCGAAATGCGCGTAGCCGCTATAGGTCAGGGTCGCGAAGCAGCCGTCCTCGAAGGTGAGGAAGGCCGAATAGGCGCCTTCGGTCGGCCGCGCGGAGTCCCATGCGCCGGTGGCCGCCCTGACGGTCCGCACCTTGCCGCCGCCGAGCAGCCGGACGACGTCGATCTGGTGCGCGCCCTGGCTGAACACCACGCCGCCGCCCTGCGCGGTGTCGAGCTCCTCGGGCCGGCGCGGGCGGTAGAGAAAATCGGTGAAGTTCAGCGCCGTGATCATGCGCACGCGCCCGAACGTGCCCGACTCGATCAGCGCGCGCGTGCGCAGATAGGGCAGGTCGAAGCTGTGGCTGTGCCCGATCATGAGATGGACGCCCGCGCGCCGGCATGCCTCGATCATCGCCTGGCACTCGGCGATCGTCAGCGCCATTGGCTTTTCCAGCAGCACATGTTTGCCGCGCGCGGCTGCGGCCTCGATATGCGCGCGGTGGAACTGGTGCGGCGACGCAATGTAGACCGCGTCGATGTCCGGGTCGTCGCACAGCGCCTCGATCGTCTCGTAGGACCGTCCGCCGAAATCGCTCTCGAACTGCCGGCGCGCCTCGGGGCGGGGATCGGCCGCGGCGCGCAGCTCCACCCGCCGATCCGCCGCGAAGGTCGGCAGCATCAGCATGAACGCCCGTCCCAGTCCCGCGACGCCGAGCCTCAAGGTCCGCATGTCCGCTTCCGTCCTCGCCGAGTCTCCGGGCGGGAACTATGCCTCATCTCGACAATTTCCGCATCCCGCGCTAAACTTATTGTTTAGGTCACTAAGTAATTTCCGGGCCGATCCGAGAGCCGCGCGCGAGGTTTACCGATGCTGACCGCCGAGGAGAACGAGCTTCTGTGCCGGGTCGAGGGCGACGCGCCGATGGGGCAGCTCATGCGCCGCCACTGGGTGCCGGCCTGCCTGTCGCAGGACGTCGCCGAACGCGACGGGGCGCCCGTTCGCGTGCGCCTGCTGGGCGAGAACCTCGTCGCCTTCCGCGACAGCGCCGGCCGCGTTGGCGTGCTCGACGAGAAATGTCCGCACCGCAAGGCGTCGCTCTTCTACGGCCGCAACGAGGAGTGCGGGCTGCGCTGCCTCTATCACGGCTGGAAGATCGACGTGGACGGCAACGTGGTCGAAATGCCGTCCGAGCCCGGCGGCACCCGGTTCCCGACCAAGGTGAAGCACAGATCCTATCCGACGCGCGAGGCGGGCGGCCTCGTCTGGACCTATATGGGGCCGGCGGAGGCGATGCCGGAATTCGAGCCGCCGCCTTTCGCCGCGACGCCGGAGACCAGAGTGAGCATCGTCAAGATGCGCATCGCCGCGAACTGGGCGCAGATCATGGAAGGGCAGATCGACTCCTCGCACAGCTCGAGCCTGCATTCCTCCGACATGCGGCCCGCCCAGGTCGACACCGCGAAGGCGGAGGAAACGCACTGGCTGCGCCCGTCGACCGACAAGTCGCCGCGCATCAAGGTGCAGCGTACGAGCTACGGCATGCGCTATGCGGCGATCCGCCGGCCGATCGTCAATCCCGAGACGCACGACTACGTGCGCATCACCACCTATGTCGCGCCGTTCATCGCCCTGATCCCGCCCAATGCGTCGTACAATATCACCAGCATCATCGTGCCGCGCGACGACGTCAGCAGCGACTTCCATTTCCTCGCCTGGGGCGGGGAAGGCAACATCAGCCAGGACGCGTGGCGCAGGTTTTGCGTCGCCGAGGTGGGGGTCGATCTCGATGCGGAATACCGGCCGCTGCGGTGCCGCGACAACCACTACCGCCAGGACCGCGCAAGGATGAAGGCGGGCGACTGGACGGGCATCACCGGCATTCCCAACCAGGACATGGCGATGTGGGAATCGATCGGGCCGATCGCGGACCGGACCACCGAGCGGCTCGGCGCCAGCGACACCGCCGTGGTGCAGTGGCGGCGCATCATGATCGACGCGGCACGCCGCTTCGCCGCCGGGGAGCCGGCCATCGGCACGACCGCGCCGCGCATCCCGCATGCGAAGATCGCGTCCTACCAGGGCATCGTCGAGAAGTCGGTCGACTGGCGCACCCTCGGCGCGTCGGCCGAGGAGATCGCAACTTACGCGCCGGCGCGTCCGAACGAGCGCAGAGACGCGGTGGCGTAGCTGTCCGCGATCTGCGCGATGCGCGCGGAGTGCCCACGGTAGGAGGCCGATCCGAGATCGGCCCCTACACGATTTCTCGCGACGCGAGAAATGACGCCGAGCCGCGTACGATCAGCTCCGTTTCCAGCGTCTCGCTCCTGACCGCCTCTCCCTCGATCGCACGCAGCAGCAACGCCACGGCGCGCTCGCCCATGGCGGCGGCAGGGACGCGCATCGTCGTGAGCTGCGGGGTCACGTACTGTGCAATCGGCAGGTCGTCGAAACCGACCAGCGAGATATCCCGAGGCACGCGCAGGCCCTGCTCACGGCATTCATGCAGCACGCCGACCGCAACGATGTCGTTGGCGGAGAAAATCGCGGTCGGACGCGGTCGTCGGGTCAGGAGCGTGCGCAGCGCGGTGCGGCCCTCCTCGAACTCGAAATCGCATTCGATCACGCCATCGGGCGAAGCGGGGATGCCGAGGGACGCCATCCGATTCAAGAAGCCTTCTTTTCGTGCCAGGGCGCGATCGTTCAGGGTCGTGTGGCCGCAGATCAGCGCGATGTGCCGGTGGCCGAGGCCGTGCAGATAATCGACGACGGCGGCGGATGCGGCGGCATTGTCGAACGAGACAGAGGCCGTGTCGCGCTGGCGCGCCTCGTGCCAGGTGATGACGAAGGGCAGACGTTCGCGCCGGATCATGTCGAGTGCCGCGCGTTCGCGATCGGCGCCGGTGAGTATCAGGCCTTCCACCCGCCGTGCCACGAACTGGCCGATCAGCTCCGTCTCGCGCGCTTTGGCGAATTCCGACACGCCGATCAGTACCGTGTAGCCCAGGGTTTCTGCCGCTGACTGGATCGCCTGGGTGCTGGCGGCATAGATCGAGTTGTAGATCGACGGGATGATCAGTCCGATCAGGCCGGAGCGGCGCGAGGCAAGGCTGCGCGCGACTGCGTTGACGACGAAGTGATGGCGGCGGCTGACCGCGAAGATTTTCTCGCGCGTCTCCTCGCGTACGCGCTCCGGGTTCGCGAACGCGCGCGAGACGGTCGCGACCGAAACGCCGGCCTCGCGCGCGATGTCGCGGATGGTGACCGTGCGCAGCTCCGGCGTCATGTCCGGCTTGCGCGGCCGGCCGCTCACGAGCTCTTTCCGCGGGTGAGGGTGGGTTGCAGCGTTGACAATCTCATGGGGGGAGGCATACCGTATTCGAAAGACGCCGCCGTACGGTCGATAATGTAACCGGTTACATGCGCGGCGGCCAGAGGGAGCGAAACGGGTGCGGACCTATCTCAAGAAGGCGCCGCCGCGCGCGCAGGTCGATCGCGGCAAGGTCGAAGACACCGTTCGCGACATGCTGCGCAGGATCGAGGCGGAGCGCGACGCCGCCGTCAAGGCCTATGCGGCGAAGCTCGATCGCTGGACGAGCGAGGAGTTTCGCGTCTCCGAGGACAAGATCCGCGACGTGGCGCGAGAGATGCCGGAGACGTTCAAGGAGGATTTCGAGTACGCGCGACGCAAGGTGACCGACTTCGCCAGGCGCCAGCTCGAGTCCATGCATGAGTTCGAGACCGAGATCGAGCCCGGCATCGTGCTCGGACAGAAGCTGATCCCGGTAAAATCCGTCGGCTGCTACATCCCGGGCGGCAAGTATCCGCTGGTCTCGGCGGCGATCATGAGCGTCGGTACCGCGCGGGTCGCGGGCGTCGAGCACGTCATCGGCTGCGCGCCGCCGCGCAACGCCGACGGCATCTTCCCGCCGACGCTCTACGCGCTGCACGCGGCGGGCGCGCACGAGATCTTCGTGCTCGGCGGCGTGCAGGCTCTGGCATCCATGGCCTATGGCTGCGTCGGCATGCGGGCGGTCGACATGATCACCGGACCCGGCAATGCGTTCGTCGCCGAGGCAAAGCGCCAGCTTTTCGGCGTCGTCGGCATCGACCTGCTCGCCGGTCCGACGGAGATCTGCGTCATTGCCGACGAGACCGCCGATCCCGCACTCGTCGCGACCGACTTGCTGGGGCAGGCGGAGCATGGACCCGACAGCCCGGCGTGGTTCATCACGACGTCCCGGCGGATGGGCGAGGCGGTGATCCGCGAGATCGAGCTTCAGCTCAAGACCCTGCCCACGGCCGAGGTCGCCTCCGTCGCCTGGCGTGACCACGGCGAAGTCGTGGTCGTCGATTCCGACGACGAGGCGGTGGCTATGAGCGACGAATACGCGCCCGAGCATCTCGAGGTGATGACCGCGCGTGACGACGTCTATCTCGCGCGGCTCAGGAACTACGGCAGCCTGTTCGTCGGCGAGCAGAGTACGGTTGCGTATGGCGACAAGGGCGTCGGTACCAATCACACGCTGCCGACCAGCAAGGCCGCGCGCTACACCGGCGGGCTGTGGGCCGGAAAGTTCATCAAGACGGTCACGTACCAGCGCCTGACCAACGAGGCGAGCCGACGTATAGCACCCATCATGGGCCGGCTGTGCCACGTGGAAGGCATGCTGGCGCACGAGAAGACAGCCGATGTCCGCTACGACCGCTACGCGCCGCGCAACGTGACTTGAGGCAGATGCCGCGCGGGGTTGCGGCCGTGCGCGGAACGACGAAACGACGGCAAGAACGCTCAAATCGAGGAGGATGCGCATGACGCTTAGAGAGACCAGGTCCCGCCGCCTCGGCAGGCGGACATTTCTGCTCGGCACGGCCGCGGCAGGTGCCGCCGCGTCCGGCAGCCCTATTTTTGGTACGGCACCGGCGATCGCCCAGGCACAGCGCGTTGCACGGGTGTGGGGTGAGCCCGGCCCTTATGCCGGGGTGTTCGTCCAGGGCATGAACGAATGGGCGCAGGCGAATGCGCCGGGCCTGAAATTCGAGGTCGAAACCATCCCGTGGGATGGCGTCTATGTGAAGCTGATGACCGACCTTGCGGCGCGCCGGCCGCCAGCGCTGATTTCGGTCGAGTCGCCGATCGCCTACCAGCTCATGGCCGAGGGCCTGCTCGAGCCGGTCGACGATGTGGCGAAACGCGTTCGCGCGGCCGAACGCATGGTGGACGGTCTCAAGCTCGAATACTACGGCAACTGGAAGGGTACGCAGTACGTGATGCCGGGGCATCACCAGGCACATCTGCTGCTGGCACAGACCGACATTCTTCAGGAACTCGGCCTTGGTGACCCGACGGACTGGAGCTGGAATGAACTGCTCAACGCGGCGAAGACCGTCGCCGAGAAGAAAAGCGGCATGGCCGGCCTCACCATGGCACTCGGCCGCAACCTCTGCACCGACTACCACTTCACGGCGCTGCTGCACCAGGCAGGCGGCCTGACCTACGACGCGCAGAACAAGTTCGAGGTCGCGTTCGACAGCCCGGCGACGGTCGAGGCGCTCGATTTCGTCAAGCGGCTCTACGCCTATATGCCAAAGGGTGCCGTCGAGTACAGCTTCCTGCAGGTCGTGGACCAGCACGTCACCGGCAAGACCGCGATGAGCTTCTACTGGGGCCGCACCATGGGCCGTGCCGCGGAAGAGGCGCCGAATGTCTTCAAGACCATGGAGGTGTTCAACCACGCCAGGCATCCGACCACCGGCCGCCGCTCGACCTGGACGGATCTGCAGGGCTGGTGCATCCCCAAGGCCAACAATCCGTACGTCAAGGAAGTGAAGGAGGCGGTCGCCCATGTCCAGGGCAGCGTCGACTGGGGCGTGCGCTATTGCCATTCGCTGATGCCGAACGTGGCGCCGGTCTACAAGGATGTCGCGGCGGCACCCAACATGGGCTCGCACCCGTTCTTCCAGAGCAAGAAGCGCAGCGTCGAGACCTACTTCACCGGCTATCTCGGCCATGCCAGCACCAGCGGCAACGAGCTGTTGCGCGGCGTCAACCCGCTTGCCGGGATCGCCCATGGCCGCTCGATGTGGGCGCAGGTGGTGCAGCGCGTCGTGCTGGAGAACGTGTCGCCGGCCGAAGCGGCGAAATGGGGGGCGAAGCAGTTCGAGGAGATCCGGCGCGAGAACATCCGCCTCGTCGTCTGAATCGATCCTCTCCCTCGGCTCCGGGGTC
This sequence comes from Alphaproteobacteria bacterium, assembly GCA_041690495.1. Taxonomy (GTDB): domain Bacteria; phylum Pseudomonadota; class Alphaproteobacteria; order CACIAM-22H2; family CACIAM-22H2; genus DATAAP01. The sequence goes on from JAWLHE010000009.1 coordinate 225,538, forward strand.
CCCCGCGCTCCGGAGCCGCATTTTTTCTCCGCCACGGCTTCGATGCTTCGTCTCAGTGACCGCCAGATCGGTGTTCTGTTCATGGCGCCGTTTGTCGTCACGGCGGGCGTTTTCATGATCTATCCGATCTTCGAGGCGGTGCGTATGGCGTTTTTCGCCTACAACCCGCTGCGCCCGGACGACATTCGCTTCGTCGGCCTCGGAAATTTCGAATACATCTTTGCCGATCCGCTCTTCTGGGCATCGTTCTACCAGGCGACGTTCTGGACGATCGTCTCGATCGTCTTCCAGACCCTGTTCGGCGTCGGTCTGGCGCTGCTGCTGAACCAGTCGATCTATGGCATTTCTTTCTTTCGCGGCCTGCTGCTGTTCCCATACATCGTGCCGACAGTGGTGATCGCGCTCAACTGGCGCTGGATCTTCAGTCCCGAGATCGGCGTTGTGAACTACGCGCTGATGTCCGCGGGGCTGATAAGCGAGAACATCTACTGGCTCTCCACGCCCGATATGGCGATGGCCTCGACGATCATGCTCAACGTGTGGAAGTACACGCCTTTCGTCATCATCTGCGTGCTGGCGCGGCTGCAGACCATTCCGCTGGAGCTCTACGACGCCGCAAAGGTGGACGGGGCAGGCGCGTGGCGGCGCCTTCTCGACATCACGCTTCCGCATCTCAAGGAAGTGCTGGTGGTCGTGATCGTGTTCCGCACGATCTGGACTTTCAACAAGTTCGAGGAGATCTATCTGCTCACCCGTGGCGGGCCGGGCACATCGACCTTCAACCTCGCGATCTACTCGTTTGAGCAGTCGACCGCCAATCTGAAGCTTGGCGTAGGCGCGGCCACCGGGGTCGTCATGATGCTTCTGCTGCTGGCTGGCAGCGTCATTTATATCCGCGTGTCCGGCTTCGGGCGGGAGGACAAGACACTATGAGCCCGGGGATGCATGCGCTGTTCGAAGGGACGCGGCGGGTCGTCGCCTACGCAGTGCTGGCGGCGGTCACTTTCGTGGTCTGCTTCCCGCTGGTCTGGGCGGTTTCGACTTCGCTCAAGCCGAAGACTGAGATCTTCGCCTATCCGCCGACCCTGATCCCGGAAACGGTGACGTTCGAGAACTACCGCACGCTGCTTTACGGGCGGGCCACCTATTTCCAGGGCGGTGCGGCCGCGCCCTCGAGCGCGGCGCCGTCGGCGCCGAGCGACTATTTCGTCGACTGGTTCATCAACAGCGTTATCGTCAGCCTCGGCGCCACGCTCATCACCATCGTGGTAAGCACGCTGGCGGCCTACAGCCTGACGCGCTTCCAGTTCTGGGGGCAGCGCCTCGTGCCGTATTTCAGCCTGATCGGCTACATGGTGCCGTCGATCATCTTCGTCTTTCCGATGTTCCTCGTGATGGTCGATCTCGACCTGACCGATACGCTGCTGAGCCTGGTGTTCGGCTATGTCTGCATCACGCTGCCGTTCTGCATGTGGCTGATGTGGGCGTTCTTCCGCGGCATTCCCCTGGAGATCGAGGAGGCGGCGCTGGTGGATGGCGCCTCGCGGCTGCAGGTGTTCTACCAGATCGTCCTGCCGGTGGCGTTTCCCGGCATCATTGCCGCCGCGATCTTCTCGCTGATCGTATCGTGGAACGACTATCTGTTCGGGCGCGTGTTCATGAACTCGCTGGAGAACATGCCCCTCACCGTGGGCGTCATGCACTTCTTCGAAGGCACGCATGTGGACTGGGGGCTGATGATGGCCTCATCGGTGCTGATGACGGTGCCGATGGCCATCCTGTTCATGGCCTTGCAGCGCCATCTCGTCGCCGGATTCGGTGCCGGCGCGGTCAAGGGTTAGGGGCGGAGCGATGAACGTCCGGCTCGAAGGGATCAGCAAGAGCTTCGGCAGCAACCAGGTCTTGAAGGACATAGACCTGGTCTTTCCGGACCGCCGTTTCGTTACGCTGCTCGGTCCGAGCGGCTGCGGCAAGACGACATTGCTGCGCATGATCGCAGGCCTTGAGCAGGCGAGCAGTGGCTCGATCTATTTCGGCGAGCGCCGGGTGAACGATCTCGCCCCGGGCAGTCGCAACATAGCCATGGTGTTCCAGAACTACGCGCTCTATCCGAACATGGATGTGGAGCGGAACATAGGCTACGGGCTCAAGGTTCGCGGCATGCTGCGCGCGGAGGTGAAGGAGCGGGTGGGGCCGGTGGCCAAGGTGCTGGAGATTCTCCATCTGCTGGCGCGCAAGCCGCGTGCGCTGTCGGGCGGCCAGCGGCAGCGCGTGGCGCTTGGGCGCGCCATGGTGCGCAAGCCGGATATCTTCCTGATGGACGAGCCGCTATCCAATCTCGATGCCAAGCTGCGCGTGACGATGCGCTCGGAGCTGAAGCGCTTTCATATGGATCTGGAGACCACCAGCGTCTATGTCACCCACGACCAGCTCGAAGCGATGACCATGTCCGACCTCATTGCCGTCATGAACGAGGGCGTGGTCCAGCAGTTCGGCACGCCCGAGGCCGTCTACAACACGCCCGCGAACCTGTTCGTAGCGGGCTTCATCGGCAGTCCGCCGATGAATTTCGCGCGCGGCCTGGTCGAGCGGAACGACGGGCCGCGTCTCGCGATCGGCTCGCATCGCTTGTTGCTGCCGGATGCCTATGCCGAGGCGCTGCGTCTGTTCGACGACGGCAGCGAGCTGGTGCTCGGCATCCGGCCGCAGGACGTGACCCTCGCGGCACCGGGAACGGCCAACACCATCTCCGGCCGGGTATGGATGGTCGAGCTGCTCGGCTCGGAGAAGCTGGTCGAAGTGGAGGTCGGTCCGAAGCTGCGCATGACCGCCGAGGTGCGGGCGGATACGCAGGTCGCCATCGACGATCCCGTGGCGTTGCGGCTCGATTCCGCCAGGCTCCACCTGTTCGAGCCGGGCTCGGGACGGGCGATCGCGCGGAGCTAGGCTGCCGCCAGAATCCGTCTTGACCGTGGGGCGGCGCTGTGGCGCCATTCCGGCGGACTCACCGCGCCCGCCGGCAGCCCAGCCGGTGGGCGCATTGCGTTCCGCAGCAAGGCATCCGCACGGGGAGAGGAAGGCAAACCGCAAAGTGCGGTGAAGCAGTGAAGCACTCCGGTTTGGCGCGGTAGATCAAAGGGTTGGCTGCTTCACGAAGTGCTTCATGCTGCTTCTTTCCGGGGGAACGGGGGCGGGGGTCCGCCCGTCCGGGCTCCCTGGCATGGGCCGGACCGGCGTCGAGGAATGCGGTTGCATCGGGGAGTCCGCCCCGGCACCATGCCCGCCCCGGGATTCGGAAGGGATGTTGCAGATGACGCTACGCTGGATCGCAAGGCTGATGTTCGTGGTGGTGCTGGGACTGGCGGCGCTGCCGCGTGCGGCCGTGTCGCAGGACCTCGAGAACACGCTCTACATGGATCTGGCTTCGGGCCGGGTGGTGATCGCGATGCGGCCCGATCTGGCGCCCAAGCATGTCGCGCGCATCAAGGAGCTGACCCGCCAGAAATTCTATGACGGTCTCGTTTTCCACCGCGTCATCGACGGCTTCATGGCGCAGACCGGCGACCCGCTCGGCAACGGCACGGGCGGGTCCGGCCAGAAGCTGCCGGCGGAGTTCTCGCGCGAGCCGTTCGTGCGCGGCACCGTGGGGATGGCACGCGCCCGGGACCCGAACAGCGGCGACAGTCAGTTCTTCATCATGTTCGCGCCGGGATCCTTCCTGGACGGCAAATACACGGTATGGGGACGCGTCGTCTCGGGCATGGAGTTCGTCGACAGGATCAAGCGCGGCGAGCCGCCGCGCAATCCCGACAGGATCATCCGCATGCAGGTCGCTGCCGACGCGAAGAGCTGAGGCGCACCGTCAACCGAAAGGATTTGAGTATGGCAGACGACCAGGAGAACACGCTCTATATCGATCTCGAATCGGGGCGCGTCACGATCAGGCTGCGGCCGGATCTTGCGCCCGGCCATGTCGCGCGGATCAAGGAGCTGGCGCGCGAGGGCTTCTACGACGGGCTCAAGTTCCACCGCGTCATTGACGGCTTCATGGCACAGACCGGCGACCCGCTCGGCAACGGCACGGGCGGCTCGGGCAGGAAGCTCAAGGCCGAGTTCACCCGTGAGCCGTTCAAGCGCGGCACCGTAGGCATGGCGCGCGCGCAGAGCCCGGACAGCGGCGACAGCCAGTTCTTCATCATGTTCGACGACGGCGACTTCCTCAACGGCAAGTACACGGTGTGGGGCGAGGTTACGTCAGGCATGGAGCACGTCGACAAGCTCAAGCGCGGCGAGCCGCCCGGCAATCCGGACAAGATCGTCAGGATGCAGGTGGCGGCCGACGCGGCGGCCTGACACGATCGCGCCTTTCGGCGGCGATACCGGCCGAAGCCGGTGAACGGGGATCCGAGGGATGACCGGCAAGAAGGCGGGGGAGCGGCGCGCCGGGGCGATCGAGCGACAGGGCGATGCCGCGGCGCGGGCGGAGGAGCCGCGCGGGACTCTTCCTCGCAAGGCACGCGCGACGCCGAAGCCGCCGGCCGCACCGGGCGAGGGCTGCCGGGCCTTCCTCGAGAGCATGAGGATCACCTATGACCAGTGGCACGACGGGATCGGATACGATCTCGAGGCTCTGGCGCGGGTTGCCGACGACGAACGGCGCTATATCGCGGCCATGCTGCTTCAGCGCGTCGAATCGGGACGAGCGGATTGGCGCGACATCGAGGCCCTCGGTGCATTGGACCTGCCCGAGGCCGCGACCGTCCTGAAAGAAGCCCTCCGGGCTGGAGCGCCGGAAATCCGTCTTCACATCGCACGCATGCTCCTGGCCCGTGGCGTTGCGGTGGAGATCGACCAGATCATCGCCGACATCCTGCGTCTCGGGCGCTATCAGGATGGCCTGTCCCTGGCTCTCGATCTCGCCGCCGTACATGCGACGCCGTATCTGCGGAACGTGCTTCTCGACTGCGCGCTTGACGGGCATCCGGACGTGCGCGCCCACGCCGCCGCTCTGTGCCTGTATCTCGCCGGGAAGGCCGCCGCTCCCTTCGATCTGAGGCACCGCCCGTTCTTCCTGAAATTCGGAGAGGAGGATCGGGCCGTCCGTCGCGAAGCCTTCGAGGAGCTTTGTCGTCGGATCGGTGCGACAGGTGGCCGCTGGCCGGAGGTGCGGACATAGTCAAGACGGGGAACTGACCACCCCGTGTGACGAAGGCGAAATCGCCGCCGGCCCGGTCTGCCGGCATTCGGATCTGGGGGGTGTATGCGTTATCTCGTGAATCTGCCGCTGATCGGCGCGCTGCTGTGCGGCGGGCTGATGCTGTCTCTTACGGTCCTGACCACGCCGCGCGGCGTTGATGCGGCGATGGGCGCAGCGTACGCGATCGTCTACAGCAGCATCCTTTTCTGGGTCCTGGCCGGCTTCACCTTACTCGGATGCACGCTGGCCGGCGGCTTCGACTGGCTCCCGGCCGCAGGCAGCGGCTCGCGGTTCGTCCTCGTGCTGATCGGCTTTGGCGTGATCGTGCTGCTGTCCCTGCTGCCGATCGGCATCGCGATCGAAACGGCCGGACGGATCGAGAGCGATCGATGGAGCCCCGCGGCCATTTGGGCCTCGCGCGCCGTCGCTTCGGGTCTGCCGCTGGTCCTGCTCGCTTATGCCGGATGGCAGATCAACGCGCCGGAGTCGCTGCGTCAGTTGCCGATCGTGCGAAATGTCGCGCTCGCCGCGGTGGCGGCCCTGATCGTCACCGGTGCCATCGTGTCGATCCAGGAGCTGGCGCGCTGGAACCAGAAAGCTGCGGCCAGAATGGCCTCGCAGCGCGTGCAGGAGGACGAGCAGGCCGCTGCCCACAGGCGCGCTTTCGAAGCGCTGACCGACTCCGACCCGCTCTTCAAGTGGGACCAATACACCTATCACTCGTCGCCGGATGATATCCGCCTCGAGGCACTGCGCCGCATCGCAGCGCGGCCGAACCTTGAATCCGAGCTGATCGCCGTGCTCGACTCCGAAAACCCGCTTTGGGCGTCCGAAGGCGTTCGCCTGGTTGCCGACCTTGCGTTCACGCCATCGCCGGCGCTCGGGGAGGCGGTGCGGCGTCGGCTTGATGCCTACGCGCAGCAACTCACGAAGGAAGCCGGGATCGTGACCCATGATGGCGACAAAAGGCTGGATTATTACGAGGAATCCCGGCTGCGCGAAGCGCTGGCAGCGGCACGTAGACTAGCCGAAGAGCCGGGCGCCGACCTCCGCCCGCAGATCCGTGCGATCGGTCGGGCGGTCGCGCTTTACCCAAAATCCGACATGGCTGCCCGCTTTCCACGCGATGCAGCTGAGACGGAGAAGCAGATCGCCGCCCGCCTGGCGGCGCCGCGGTAAGGCGCTCAGGAGGCCTTCTGCTCTAGGAGGGCGTCCAATTTCCGGCGCAGCGCCTCGACCTTGTAGGCCGGCAGCTTGTAGGCCCAGCCACCGACCCGTGCATTGATCGCGTCCGCTTCCTTCCTGACCTCGTCGGCGGGTTTCAGCTTCGTCTCGCCCTCGGCCTTGACCGGCTCCGCCGGCGCTTCGAATTTGGCGGCGAAGCGCGCCCAGGTGGCGCCGTCCTGCTCGGCAAAGGATGCGGTAATCCGCAGGCCATCGAAAGTTATCGCTTCCGTTACGGGGTTGCCGTTCGAGAAGCTGATCTCGGCCGCGGGTCGGACGTCGTCGAGTTCCAGACTCTCGAACGCACCGCCGACGGCATTGACCTCGTAGTCCTTCGCCTTGCGGTCGGCCGGAAGGCCCGCTATGGCGAAATCCTTGTCGGATGCCGATGCCCGGTTCACTGTCAGGGGTTTGGCATCGGACTTGATCGTGACCGAGCGCACCCGCTCGCGCGGCACGCTGACCACGGCGCGCTCCAGCCAGGCGATCGGATCGCGATCGACGCTGACGCGGCCCTGGGCGAGCCACGCCTGCGCCTGGCCTGCCCCACGCACATAGACGCCGTCGGTGCCGCCGCCGCGGCCGTAATAGCTTTTGCCGACGACGACGGAGAACAGGCTGGCACCGCCGCCGTCCTGTAAGGTCACCTGTGCGGATTTCGCGTTGGCATCCACGTTCTCGACTTCAAGGGCCGGATAGCTCGCCGGCGAGCTGGTCTTGGCCTCCAGCGCCCGCAACTCGGCGAGGCCGAGCAGCAATTGGCGCACCTTCTCGAGCGAGGCCGGGTATTTCGATTTGTCCAGCACGACCCATTGATCGCCCTCGCGCGCGATTCGGAATGTGCCGTCCTTGTGCGCGATCATGATCGTTCGGATCTGCTCGCCCTTGGCGGCGATCTCCGGGAACAGGCGCTGGCCGGTTTCGGCGCGCCGGGCAGGGCCCGGATCGTTGTTCGAGACGTAGATCGCGCCGCCGACTGCGGCGACAGCGACGATTGCAAGACCGATCAGCCACTTCGGCTTCATGCACGCTCCTCCATCATCCTGCCGGGGCCGGCTCGGCCGCGACGCGCCGCCGCCGCGTGCGCGCCAGCCCGACGAACAGTGCCGCCAGCGCGACCAGGATCGGGATCAGCCCGATATTGGCGAACTTGATCCAGCTCTCGAGCGTCTGGATGTCCTGCCGCAAATTCTGCTGCACGGCGCGCAGCTCCTTGCGCGTGGCGAGAATGTCGGCGCGGAACTGGTCGATCGCCTCCTGCTGCGCCTTCGAGACGATTGCGCGGCCGCCGCCCTGGTCCTGACCTTGCGACTGCAGCTCGCTAAGCTTCTTCTCCGTCTCGCGCAGCTTCTCGGTCAGCTCTTTCTCCTTGGCGCGGAAGCGCGTCTCCGCGTCGCGCTGCAGGTCCTGCACCAGCACGAAGGGGCGCGCCGACTGGCCGCGGCTGCGCAGGCCGATCAGGTCGTTGCTGCCGAGCAGGTTGTCGACGGCATTGACGACGAAGTCGCCGTTGTTGGCAATCGGCACCGCGATGCGCTGGCCGAAGAAGTCCTGGACCTGGGCCCAGAAGCGGTCCTCGAGCAGGTCTGTGTCGGCGACGACCACGACATTGATCGGTTCGCTGGACTCTGCGAGATGCGCCGCTGCCGGCTTCGGCTGGTCGGCAGGCGGTGTCGCCTGGCCGGAGCTGCCTTCCTTCTGCTCCGCCGGCTTCTCCTCGGGCGGCCGCCCCTCGGGAAATGCCGATTTGACCTTGCCGTTAATGCGGGCCGCGAGGATCAGGCGCTGGTCTTCCGGCTTGAACTCCGCGAGCAGCGAAACCGGATCGGGCATCATCTTGATCTTGTCGACATCGATCGCGGCGGCTTGCGGCGAGGTCTGGATCAGCGGCGTCAGGGTGGTCGTGGCGCCTTCCTTCGCCTTGAGGATGCCGGCGCTGGCCATCTGGATGAGTTGCGTCTCGCTGGTCAGGATGTCCGAGCGGTTGAAAGTCGGGTCGCGCAGCGCCAGCCATGCGAGGTAATCGACGGCGCGAACCCGTGTCTCGGTGCCGGCATTGACCCGCCGCGCCGCGGTGCGGTCGCCGGCGAACTTTCCTTCGACCAGCTCGATGCCCCAGGCGGAGAAGAGCTTGGGCAGATTCGAGCCGGTCTGGCCGGTCTGCGCGGCCATTCCGGGCCGGCCGAGCTCGCCCTCGGCATGCGGATCGACGAAGACCAGGGCGCGGCCGCCGCGCAGAACGAACTGATCGATCGCATAGAGCGTCTTCTCGGGCAGGTCCTTCGGATGGACGATGACGAGCACGCCGATCTCCGCCGGAATCTCGGCCGCATCCTGGTCGACCGGGCGCAGGTCGAAGAACTGCTGCATCTGCAGATACACCGCCCACGGTTCGGGCGGCTGGCGCGGCCCCCGGAACTCGCCCTGCAACGGCAGCGACGAGAGCAGTCCGACCGCGGGCTTCTTCGTGATCGCGAGGTTGTAGACGAGCTTGGTCAGGTCGTATTCGAGGAAGCGCTCGCGCTCGGGCTGGATGAAGGGGATGACCTCCTCCTTGTCCGCCGTGTTCGTGCCGGCCAGTCCGAAATAGACGAGTTCGCCCGTCTGGTTGACCGGCACGCCCTGCAGGCCGAACGCCACCGCGCGGTCCTCCTCGTTCGAGAACGGCTGCGGGTCGATGATCTCGACGCGTACCTTGCCATCGGCGGCGTTCTCGTACTCGCGCAGCATTTCGCGCACGCGCGTGGCGTAAACCCCGTAGCTGGGAATCTCCTGCCCGAGCTTGTCGGAATAGTACAGGCGCAGGGTGATCGGCTCCCCGATCCTGGAAAGAACCGACTTCGTGCCCTCCGAGAGGGTGAAGAGCCTGTCGGCGGTGAGATCGAGCCTCGCCGAGCCGAGAGTCGCGTTTCCGACGATGTTAACTGCCACGAAAGCGATCGCAACGAGAACGAGTCCGCCGATCGAGATCAGTCCGCGATGCATGGTGCTGCCCCTTGCCATGGCTCAGCCTGACTTCTTCAGGTCGACGATTACCGCGTTCGCGAACAGAAACGCGGCTATCAGCGAAGCGAAATAAACGATGTCGCGCACGTCGATTACGCCGCGGCTGATCGAGTTGAAATGGGTCATGAAGCTGAACGACGCGATCGTCTCGACGATGAGCGGCGGCGCCCAGCCGGAGAAGAAGCTCAGCACCAGGCTGGCACCGCTCACGGTGAAGAGAAAGCAGATGGCCGCGGAGAGAACGAATGCGATGACCTGGCTCTTGGTGATGGCCGACATGCAGGCGCCGATCGCGAGGAAGCCGCCGGCCATCAGCAGGCTGCCGATATACCCGGCGAGAATGACGCCGTTGTCCGGCTCGCCGAGGATGTTGACGGTAATCCAGAGCGGGAAGGTGAGGGCCAGGGCTATCGCGGTGAAGGCCCAAGCGGCGAGGAACTTGCCGAGCACTGCCTCGCCCATCGAGATCGGCAGTGTGAGGAACAGCTCGATGGTTCCGGTCTTGCGTTCCTCCGACCACAGCCGCATCGCGATTGCGGGAATGAGAAACAGATAGAGCCAGGGATGGAAGGTGAAGAACGACTGAAGGTCGGCCTGGCCGCGTTCGAAGAAACTGCCGAGATAGAATGTGAAGGCGCCGGCAAGTGCGAGGAAGATGACAAGGAACACATAGGCCACGGGCGTCGCGAAATATCCGCCGAGCTCGCGACGCATGATGAGAAGCGTGTTGCGCATGGTTCGAGCCTCAGGCGTTCTTCGTGGTTACGGTGCGGAAGACCTCGTCGAGGCGGCCGCGCTCCACACGGATTTCCTCGATGCCAAACTCGCCGCTGCGGGCGAGTTGGCTCACGTCGCCGATGATCGGCTGCCCGTTGCGCGGAAAGGCGACGAGGCAGACGAGATTGTCCTCGCCCTCGATCTCTTCGATCGCAGCGACGCCGGGCAAACGCTGAAGCACCGTACGTGCGGCGGCGAGCCTGGGGGTGCCCAGCACCACGGAAACCGCATTGTGCCAGCGCGAGCGCGCCTCCAACTCGGCAGGGGTTCCGTCTGCCACGACCCGGCCGCGCGCGATGATCACGGCGCGCGTGCAGACCGCGTCGACCTCCTCGAGGATATGCGTCGAGATGACAATCGACTTGTCGCGCGCCATCTCGCCGATCAGGCTGCGCACCTCGTGCTTCTGGTTGGGATCGAGGCCATCGGTCGGTTCGTCGAGAATCAGGACCTCGGGATCGTGCAGCATTGCCTGCGCGAGTCCGACACGCCGCTTGAATCCTTTGGAGAGCGTGTCGATCGACTGATGCAGCACTTCGCGCAGTTGCACGCGCTCGACCGCGAGTCCGATCCGCTTGGCTTTCTCTGCGCCGCGGAAGCCGCGGATCCGAGCGATGAAATCGAGAAAGGCCGCCGGCGTCATGTCGGGATAGGCGGGTGCACCTTCCGGCAGGTAGCCGATGCAGCGTTTCACCGCGACCGGCTTCTCGAGCACGTCATGCCCGCAGACCACCGCCGTGCCGCCGCTCGGCGTGAGGAAGCCGGTGATCATCTTCATGGTCGTGGACTTGCCGGCGCCGTTTGGCCCGAGGAAGCCCAGCACTTCGCCCCGCGCGACCGAGAACGAAACGTTGTCGACGGCGCGGATCGACCCGAAGCTCTTGCTCAGGCCGCGGATCGAGATCATTTCGGACATAGCGCTGCAACCCCCATGTGCTTACCCGCGCGCTGTTGGCCAATCTGACGAAAAAAGGCTGGCTTGGGCGTTCTGATTTAATCCATGAGGCGTTTTTTGCAAGAGGTTAGCCCGGGCGTGCCGGCCGGCTGGCGGCCGGGAGTTCCCTCGGGCCGCATATATACTGGCGTCGACGGCTGGAAATCCCGCGAGGTCATCCCATATGTTACTGTGCCCTGCCAGACGGCGCGCGGAGCCGCGGACGTGGCGGGTGCTCAGGAAAAATGAAGTTGCGGCGGCCGTTTTCAGGGCATTGAAGATGCCGTGAAAAACCGGTGCGAAAGAGTTTGACAGTGCAATGAGGCCGGTCGTATATGTCCGGCCCCGCGCGACGAGGTGCAGAGCCAAGCGCGGTTTGTTCTTTGACATGGTGAGCTTGAGAGGAAGGGATGCGCGGGCGGCGGCGTGGAAGCGTTTGCTTGCTTGAGCGTATCTCTTTTGATGACGCG
>JAWLHE010000010.1:0-217589 GCA_041690495.1 Alphaproteobacteria bacterium
ATCGGCGGCCCCGACGGCGATTGCGGCCTGACCGGGCGCAAGATCATCGTCGACACCTATGGCGGCGCCGCCCCGCATGGCGGCGGCGCCTTCTCGGGCAAGGATCCGACCAAGGTCGACCGCTCGGCAGCTTATGCCGCGCGCTATCTCGCCAAGAACGTGGTCGCCGCCGGCCTCGCCGACCGCTGCACCATCCAGCTCGCCTACGCGATCGGCGTGTCGCATCCGCTGTCGGTCTATGTCGATACCCAGGGCACCGGCAAGGTGGACGAGACCCGGCTCGCCAAGGTTCTGCCCCAGCTGGTGAATCTTTCTCCGCGCGGCATTCGCGAGCATCTCGGACTCAACAAGCCGATTTACGCGCGCACCTCCGCCTACGGCCATTTCGGCCGCAAGCCGGAAAAGGATGGCGGCTTCTCGTGGGAACGCACCGACCTGGTCAAGGAGCTCAAGTCCGAGTTCGGTTGAGCGCCTGACGGACTGTTTACTGCAGCGCAGGGGCAGGACTCGTCCCGAGTCCGCCAACCCTTCATCCTCGCCTCTCGACGGGCTCAGGATGAGCATGAAGGTTGGCGAGTCGAAGGATAAACCCGCCCCTGCATATTTCTGGCGCCATGTCCGACACTTTTGATCCGCCGTCCGACCGGCCGATCCACACCTATGGCCGCCGGCGCGGGCGCCGGCTGCGGAGCGCGCAGCAGGCGCTCCTCGACGGGGTGCTGCCTGCGCTTGCGATCCCGCCAGGCGCGGAGCGGCTCGATCCGGCGGCACTGTTCCGCCCAGGCATCGCCGACGTCTGGCTCGAGATCGGCTTCGGCGGCGGCGAGCATCTTGCCGCGCAGGCGGCGGCACATCCGGACACCGGCTTCATCGGCTGCGAGCCTTTCGTCAACGGCGTGGTCTCGCTGCTGGCGCAGGCAAAGGCGCTCGGCCTCGGCAACGTGCGCGTCTGGCCGCATGACGCGCGCGATCTCATCGCCCGCCTGCCCGACCGCTCGATCGCCCGCGCCTTCGTTCTGTTTCCCGATCCGTGGCCGAAGGCGCGCCATCGCAAGCGGCGCCTGATCGCGCCGCCGTTTCTCGATGCCATCGCGCGCGTGCTGCAGCCCGGCGCGGTCCTGCGGCTCGCGACCGACGACCCCGACTATCTCGCCTGGATGCTCGAGCGGCTGACCGCGCATCCGGATTTTTCGTGGTGTGCGCGGCGGCCGCAGGATTGGCGCGTGCGCCCGTCCGACTGGCCCGGAACGCGCTACGAGCGCAAGGCGATCGCCGCGGGCCGCAAGCCGGCCTATCTGCAATTTGTCCGCATTTAGCGGGATGGCCGCCCGATCGGCGATCCGCGGGGATTGTCGAAGGCCTTGCAAGGACGGCGAAAAAGACTATATTTCCGGCCAAATAAGGCATCGGGCCGTAAGGCTTGGATGGACAAAAAAGGTGGGCCCAGCGGCCCACTTTTTTGTTGGTGGACAGCGGCTTTGGCCAATGCCGCATGAATCGGGACCGCATGGAGCGTCAGGACTCACTGGAAGCACTGATCGAGCCCACCCTCACGGGCATGGGCTATGAGATGGTCCGGGTCGTCGTTTCCGGGCGCGACCGGCCGACCTTGCAGGTCATGGCCGAGCGCAAGGACGGCGTCGCGATGACCATCGACGACTGCGAGACGATCAGCCGGGCGCTATCGGCCAAGCTCGATGTCGAGGACCCGATCGCGTCCGCCTACACCCTGGAGGTCAGCTCTCCGGGAATCGACCGGCCGCTGGTGCGCCCGCGGGACTACCAGCGCTTCGCCGGCCATGTTGCCCGGGTCGAGACGCGCGCCCCGCGTGACGGCCGCCGCCGTTTCACCGGGCGGATCGTAGGCGCCGACGACGGCCGGGTCCGCATCGCGGTCGAGGAGGGCGAGATCGAGATCCCGTTCGACGAGATCGCACGGGCGAAGCTTCTGCTGACCGATGAGTTGATCGCCGCCACGGCGAGTTCGCCGCCGCGCCACTGAGCCCCGCAAGGGAAGGGCACGCCGGCCTGGAGTGAAAGAGAAGAGACCATGGAACGCGCAACCGCATACAACAGAATCGAGATGCTTCAGGTCGCCGACGCCGTCGCTCGCGAGAAGGCGATCGACCGCGAGCAGGTGCTCGAGGCGATGGAACAGGCCATCCAGAAGGCCGGACGCGCGAAATACGGACACGAGCACGACATCCGCGCCCATATCGACCGGGCGACGGGCGAGATAGCGCTGGTGCGCTATCGCCAGGTCGCCGACCCGATCGAGAACGAGGCCACGCAGATCTCGCCGGCCGATGCCGCCGCGAAGAATCCGGATGCCAAGCTCGGCGATTTCATCATTGATGCGCTGCCGCCGATCGATTTCGGCCGCATCGCCGCGCAGACCGCCAAGCAGGTGATTGTGCAGCGCGTGCGCGAGGCGGAGCGCAAGCGCCAGTACAATGAATACAAGGACCGCGTCGGCGAGATCGTCAATGGCATCGTCAAGCGCGTCGAGTTCGGCAACGTCACGGTCGACCTTGGCCGTGCCGAGGCGATCCTGCGCCGCGACGAGTGCATTCCGCGCGAATCGTTCAAGGTTTCCGACCGTGTGCGCGCGTACATCTACGACGTGCGCGAGGAGACGAGGGGCCCGCAGATCTTCCTGTCGCGCACCCATCCGCAGTTCATGGCCAAGCTGTTCGCGCAGGAAGTGCCCGAGATCTACGACGGCATCATCGAGATCCGCTCGGTCGCGCGCGACCCCGGCAGCCGCGCCAAGATCGCGGTGATCTCCAACGATTCCTCGATCGACCCGGTGGGCGCGTGCGTCGGCATGCGCGGCAGCCGCGTCCAGGCGGTCGTGGCCGAGCTGCAGGGCGAGAAGATCGACATCATTCCGTGGTCGCAGGACCCGGCCACATTCGTCGTCAACGCACTCGCGCCGGCCGAAGTCGCCAAGGTCGTGCTGGACGAGGAGGCGCGGCGCATTGAAGTCGTCGTGCCGGATGACCAACTCTCATTGGCGATCGGCCGTCGCGGCCAGAACGTCCGGCTCGCCTCCATGCTCACCGGCTGGGCGATCGACATCCTCACCGAGCAGGAGGAGTCGGAGCGCCGGCAGGAGGAATTCAAGACCCGCACAGCGCTGTTCGTCGAGGCGCTCGACGTCGATGACGTCATCGCCGGGCTGCTGGTGACCGAGGGCTTTGCCAAGATCGAGGACGTGGCGCTGGTGCCGTTGGAGGACCTCGCCGAGATCGAAGGTTTCGACGAGGGGATCGCCGAGGAGCTCAAGCACCGCGCGGAAAGCTGGCTGGAGACCCAGAACGAGCAGCTGACCGCGCGTTATCAGGAGCTTGGCGTCGCCGAGGAAGTGGCCGCAATCGAAGGCCTGACGCCGGCGCATCTGGTCCAGCTCGGCGAGAAGGGCGTCAAGACGCTCGACGATCTCGGCGATCTGGCGGGCGACGAGTTGCGTGAAATCCTCGGCAAGGATGAACTCGACGAGGACGAGGCCAACCGCATCATCATGGCCGCGCGCGCACACTGGTTCACCGAAGAGACGGAAGAGACGGCGGACGCCGGGGAGACCAAGACCGCGTGATCGCCGCCGCTCCCCGGATCGAAACCGCCGCCGACGAGCATTCGGGCGCCGCGCCCGAGCGCCGCTGTATCGTCACCGGCGAGGTGCGTCCGAAGGAGGCCATGATCCGTTTCGTCGCGCGGCCGGCGGAGACGGGCGCTGCGGTCGAGCTGGTGCCTGATCTTCAGGCGCAGCTGCCGGGTCGCGGTTTGTGGATCACGGCCGAGCGCGATATAGTAGCGCGCGCGGTCGCGAAAAATCTGTTTAGCCGGGCGGCACGCGGTGCGGTCACCGTGGCGCCGGACCTTGCGGACCGGCTTGAAGCGCTGCTGGCGCGGCGCTGCATCGATTACCTCGGGCTCGCGCGGCGGGCGGGCCAGGCAGTGGCCGGGTTCGAGCAGGTCCGGTCATGGGTGGAGCGCGGCCGGGCGGCCGTGCTGGTCGAGGCGCGGGACGGCTCGCCCGAAGGGCGGCGCAAGGTGCATGCGGGCGCCGGCGACGTGCCGGTGGTCGCGGTTTTGTCGGGGCAGGAGCTGGGTGCTGCCTTCGGCCGCGAATGGTACGGCCATGTCGCCTTGGCGCCGGGCCGGATCGCGGAGGGATTTTGCCGTGAGGCGGCCCGGCTTGCCGGGTTTCGCCGCGCGGCGGGTGCAGAAATTCGAAATCGTTTGACGGATAGGTAATGACCGACACGAAGGAACAGGACGCGAAGAAACGCCTCGGGCTCGCCAAGCCGGGCCGGCTCGAGCTGCGTTCGCACGAGACAGGCCAGGTCAGGCAGAGCTTCCCTCACGGGCGCACCAAGACGGTTCAGGTCGAGGTGAAGAAGAAGCGCGTCTTTGGCGCCACGCCAAGCCAGCCGGAGGTCAAGGGCAGGGAACCCGCGCCGGAGCGCGCGGGCTCGGCGCCGGCGCCTCAGGCCCCGGTCAGCAAGCGGCCGCAGGTCCTGCGCGCCCTGACCGAGGAGGAGCGCGCCGCGCGGACCAAGGCGCTGACGCAAGCGCGCCGCGCCGATACCGAAGCGCGCCGCCGCGACGAATCCGAAGCGGCGCGCCGCGCCGAAGAGGAGCGCCGGCAGGCCGAGGAAGCGCAGCGCCGCCGCGAAGAGGAAGAGCGTCGTAGCCTTGAGGAGATCGCGCGGCAGAAGGCCGAGGAAGAAAGCCGCCGCAAGGCCGAGGAAGAGGCGCGGCGGGTCGCGGCCGAGGAAGAGGCGAAGCGGCGCAAGGCGGCAGACGAATCCGGCCGCACCGCGGCCGCGAAGCTCGGGCCCGCGGCCGAGGAGCCGGAGGAGGCGCGCGCGCGCCGGCCCGGCGCGATTCCGCCGAAGCGGCCCGTGGTGGCGCCGCGCCGCGACGAGCCGCGCCGCCGCCAGGGCAAGATCACCCTGACCCAGGCGCTCAGCGGCGACGAGCAGATCCGCGTGCGCTCGATCGCGGCGCTGCGCCGCCGCGCCGAGAAAGAGCGCCGCGGCACGATGCAGCAGGGCCCCGCGGCCAAGATCGTGCGCGACGTCGTCGTGCCCGAGGCGATCACCGTGCAGGAGCTCGCCAACCGCATGGCGGAGCGCAGCGTCGACGTCATCAAGGCGCTGATGAAGATGGGCGTCATGGCGACGATCAACCAGACGATCGATGCCGATACGGCGGAGCTGCTCGTGACCGAGTTCGGCCACAAGATCAAGCGCGTCGCCGAGTCCGACGTCGAGATCGGTCTGGGCGGCGGCGAGGACGTGGAGGAGAACCTCCAGCCGCGGGCGCCCGTCGTGACCGTGATGGGCCATGTCGATCACGGCAAGACGTCGCTGCTCGACGCGCTACGCGAGACCGACGTCGCCAAGCACGAGGCCGGCGGCATCACCCAGCATATCGGCGCCTATCAGGTGCAGCTCAAATCGGGCCGCCAGATCACCTTCCTCGACACGCCGGGCCACGAGGCCTTCACGTCGATGCGCGCCCGCGGCGCGTCGGTGACGGACATCGTCGTGCTGGTGGTGGCGGCGGATGACGGCATCCAGCCGCAGACGATCGAGGCGATCAGCCACGCCAAGGCGGCGAAGGTGCCGATCGTCGTGGCGATCAACAAGATCGACAAGCCGGGCGTCGACCCGGAACGCGTCAAGCGCGACCTGCTGCAGCACGACATCGCCCTCGAAGGATACGGCGGCGACGTGCTGGGCATCGAGGTCTCGGCGCTCAAGCGCATCAATCTCGACAAGCTCGAGGAGGCGATCCTCCTCCAGGCCGAGCTTCTCGATCTCAAGGCGGATCCGACGCGCGCGGCCCAGGGCGTCGTCGTCGAGGCCAAGCTCGAACGCGGCCGGGGTCCGGTCGCGACCGTGCTGGTGCAGCGCGGCACGCTGCATCGCGGCGACATCTTCGTCGCCGGCGCGGAATGGGGCAAGGTGCGCGCCCTGATCGACGACAAGGGTCGCGACGTGGAGACGGCCGGGCCGTCGAGCCCGGTCGAGGTGCTCGGTCTCAACGGCACGCCGTCGGCGGGCGACGAGTTCACGGTGGTCGAGAACGAGGCACGCGCGCGCGAGGTCACGGCGTTCCGCCAGCGCCGCAGCCGCGATGCGCGAGCCGCCGCAGGCGCGCGCGGCACGCTCGAGCAGATGTTCTCGAAGATCAGCGAGGGCACGGCCAAGGAGCTCAGCGTCGTCGTCAAGACCGACGTGCAGGGCTCGCTCGAGGCGATCACGGGCTCGCTGGCCAAGATCTCGACCGACGAGGTCGCGGTTCGCATCCTGCACGGGGCCGTCGGCGCCATTACCGAGGGCGACATCGCCCTCGCCAAGGCGTCGAACGGCATCGTCGTCGGCTTCAACGTCCGCGCCTCGCCGCAGGCGCGCGACCTGGCGCGGCGCGACGGCGTGGAGATCCGCTACTACTCGATCATCTACAACATCATCGACGACGTGAAGGCGGCTCTCTCGGGCATGCTTGCGCCGACATTGCGCGAGAAGTTCCTCGGCAATGCCGAAATCCGCGAGGTGTTCGACATTACCAAGGTCGGCAAGGTCGCGGGCTGCCGCGTCACCGAAGGCATGGTCAAGCGCGGCGCCAAGGTGCGCCTGCTGCGCGACAACGTCGTCATCCACGAGGGCACGCTCAAGACGCTGCGGCGCTTCAAGGAGGAGGTGCGCGAGGTCCAGGAAGGTTACGAATGCGGCATGGCGTTCGAGAACTACCAGGACATCCGCGTCGGCGACGTCATCGAAGCCTTCGAGGTGGAGTCGGTGGCAAGAGCGCTGTGATCGCCTGATATCCGGGCGACGGGGTCGAGCAGGGGCGGGTTTATTCCCGCCCCTGTTTCTTTTCGAAACTGCGGCGGGCGTTCCTGTTCGAGCACGCGCTCGCGCTAGCGTCGAGGATGCAGGGCGTAGTCATCCCCGGCATGCTCATGCCCCTTTTCGGCCGTAGCGCCTATTACAGCGACGCGGTGACGGTACGAGAGCTCCCCGCCGAGCCAGCCGGTGACGCCGAGGATCGCGGCAACAATTGCGGACAGGATGATGCCGAGCGGCAGCACGGCCGCGACCGGATCGTCGAGCCTGTGCAGCACGCTCCAGAGCGTCAGCAGCAACGCCGTCGCATTGCCGAGGAAATGCACCCACGCCGACGGCATCGAACGCACGGGCGGGATGGCAAGGAAATCGATAAGCCCGAAGACGGCGGCAAGCAGCCCCGTGACAAGGCCGGCGCCGGCCAGCCATAGCGATGCCCGCGCCCAGAACGGGTCGGATGTCCACCAGAAGCCGGCGTCGCTGGCCAGCGCCCCGAGCAGGAAGGCGATCGGGAACGCGATGAGCATCGGATGGATGGGATGGCCGTTGATCGAAGCGCGGCTGGTGAGGGACGTGGGAGCGTGGGGCATGTCGGCCTCGCTGATGTTCCCCATGCCAGATAGAGGTCGCACCGGATCGAAAGGTTCCGATCCAGGTCGGGCATGGCGTCGCGCCACGCGGCCAGTGTCGTGTCGCTCGGCATGCGGCAGAAGCTGCCGTTGATCTCGGCCGACGCGAAGTGCCGCAGGTAGAACGGCAGATACGACCGCGACGGCGTACCGGGCGGATAGAACGGCCCGACCCAGTGCTTGTAGTGCCGCCCCGAGGTGCCGATGTGGATGGCGCCCGGCTCCGTCACGCTTCCCGAACGCGACGCTTCGCCGGCCGGTTCCGGGGCGGCGATTCTCCGTTCCGACCCGGACCCGGCTGTGCTTGAATCCGCGCGGACCAGCACGCCCGCGCGGCCCTTCCGGGCCGGCGGGCGTTTGCCTTGCCGGGGCCGAAGGGTGGAAACGCAAACTGCAGACTTCGATGAAGCAATGAAGCGCTCTTCGATTTCTCTCTCGAAATCAATGGCTTGGCTGCTTCGCCCCGCTTCGTCGACGCGGGCGCGCGCAGCGGCGCCGGCGCGCCGTCGCTTTCGCGCCGGCTTGGTGCGATAAACCCGCCCATGAAACGCACACGACAGGATGGCGACCGGCCTCCCGCAGGACCGAGCCAGCGCCAGCTTCGCGTCGGCGAGGAGCTGCGCCATGCGCTGGTCGAGATCCTCGCGCGCGGGCATCTGCGCGATCCCGACCTGCAGGGCGTCTCGGTCACGGTCTCGGAGGTTCGCGCGAGTCCCGACCTCAAGCACGCGACCGCCTATGTCATGCCGCTCGGCGGCCAGAACATCGATCCGGTGGTGAAGGCGCTGAAGCGCGCCTCGGGCTACATCCGCACCGAGATCGCGCGCGCCGTGCGCCTGCGCGTGGCGCCGGAGATCGACTTCGCCGCAGACCGCTCGTTCGATTATGCCAGCCGTATCGAATCGGCCCTGCGCCGGCCCGAGGTGCAGCGCGATCTCGCGCCGGACGACGATGACGCGCCGGAGCGCTGATCGCGTCGACGGCTGGCTGGTTCTCGACAAACCGGTCGGAATCGGATCGACCCAGGCGCTGGGCCGCGCGCGCCGCGTCTTCAACGCGGGCAAGGCGGGCCATGCCGGCACGCTCGATCCGCTGGCGAGCGGCGTGCTCGTCATCGCATTCGGCGAGGCGACCAAGCTGATCGGCCAGGTCATGGATACCAACAAGGCCTATCGCTTTACGGTGAAATGGGGCGAGGCGCGCGATACCGACGACGCGGAGGGTGCCGTCATCGCCACCTCCGCCATGCGGCCCGACCGCGTTGCGATCGAGGCGGCGCTCCCGGCCTTCCTCGGGGAGATCGAGCAGACGCCGCCCGACTATTCGGCCATCAAGCTGCAGGGCCGTCCGGCCTACGCCCGCAAACGGGCGGGGGAAACCGTGACGATAAGCCCCCGCCGGGTGCGGATCGACGACTTCCGGCTGGAGGCGATGCCGGACGCGGACCACGCAACATTTACGGTCCGCTGCGGCAAGGGCACCTATATCCGGAGCCTCGCCCGGGATCTCGCCCGGGCGCTCGGGACCTGCGGCCACGTCGTCATGCTGCGCCGGACGGCCGTGGGGCACTTGACGGAAGAGGCCGCAATTCCGCTGGAAAAGCTGGAGGCGCTCGGGCATAGTCCGGCCGCTTTGGCGTATCTGCGTGCGGTCGAGACCGTGCTGGACGACATCCCGGCACTGGCCGTGACCGCAGCCGACAGCCTCCGCCTCCGGCAGGGGCAGTCCGTCGCGATACCGCGCACAGCGGAGAATGCCGTCGACAGGGAAGCGGCGCAGCCTCTCACCGCAGGACAGGTGGTAGCGGCGACCGCGCTCGGTCGGCTGGTGGCGTTGACCCGGGTCGAAGGCGACCGGCTGCGCCCGCTGCGCGTGCTCAACCTCGAACCGGGCGCGAGCCCAGAAGGAGCAACACACGATGTCGATTACGGCTGAACGCAAGGCCGAGCTGATCAAGGCCTATGCGACCAAGGAGAACGACACAGGGTCGCCCGAAGTGCAGGTCGCGATCCTGTCGGAGCGCATCAAGAACCTGACCGAGCATCTCGGCTCGCACAACAAGGACTTCCACTCGCGCCGCGGTCTGCTGATGATGGTCGGCCAACGCCGGCGCCTACTCGAATATCTCAAGCGCAACGATGCCAAGCGCTACGAGACGTTGATCGGGCGCCTCGAACTGCGGCGCTGAAGGACGATCGACAGCGGTGCCAGGGGCTCCCGCAATCAGGCCCATTCTCGAAATCGCGGCGCGTGTTCCGGGACACCGCCGCATCACCAACGCGCTGCGCGGATCGGAGCTGACAGCCGCGCGCGCGTACGCATCCAGACGGCGGCGGGCGAGAACGTACAGCCCGCCGTTCCAGACCTCCGATCGGTTGCTTGTCGCTGGCCAGTCCGGGCAGAGCCGTGCCGTGCGCGCGAACGCGCCTCGCCACCCGCTCCGTCCGTTCGACTGTGTAGGCGCGACGAGGGAAGGCCATCCGGGCCGTCCTGCGCGCCAACGCCGCCCGTCCATCCGGGACGCGCGGTGATACGTACGTGGAAGGAAAGAGAAAATGTTTCAGATCACACGCAAGGAAATCAACTGGGGCGGGCGCAAGCTCGTGCTCGAGACCGGGCGCATGGCGCGCCAGGCCGATGGCGCGGTGCTCGCGTCCTACGGCGACACGGTCGTTCTGTGCACGGCGGTAGCCAACAAGGCGCCGCGCCCCGGAATCGACTTCTTCCCGCTGACCGTCAACTACCAGGAGAAGACGTTCGCGGCCGGCAAGATCCCCGGCGGTTTCTTCAAGCGCGAAGGCCGGCCCAGCGAGAAGGAAACGCTGGTCTCGCGTCTCATCGACCGGCCGATCCGGCCGCTCTTCGCCGAAGGCTTCCGCAACGAGACGCAGGTCGTCTGCACGGTGCTGTCGCATGACATGGAGAACGACCCCGACATCGTCGCGATGATCGGCGCCTCGGCGGCACTCACCATCTCCGGCATTCCGTTCATGGGGCCGATCGGTGCGGCGCGCGTCGGTTATATCGCTGGGGAGTACAGGCTCAACCCGCAGATCGACGAGATGTCGAGCTCCGATCTCGATCTCGTCGTCGCCGGCACGCAGGAAGGCGTGCTGATGGTCGAATCCGAGGCGAAGGAGCTGCCCGAGGACATCATGCTGGGGGCGGTGATGTTCGGGCACCAGCAGTTCCAGCCGGTGATCGATGCGATCATCGAGCTCGCCGAGCGCTGCGCGAAGGACCCCTGGCCGATGCCGGAGATCCCCGCCGAAGTGCAGTCGGTGACCGAGAAGCTCAAGGCCGCCGTTTGGGATGACCTGCGCGCCGCCTACGGCGAAATGCAGAAGCAGGCGCGCTACGAGAAGATCGGCGCCGCGAAGCAGAAGGCGCTGGCCCTCGTCGCCGAGAACCCGGCGGAGGCCGCGGTGGCGCCCGGCGTCTTCAAGGAGCTGGAGAGCGAGCTCGTTCGCGGCATGATCCTCGACACCGGCCGCCGCATCGACGGTCGCGACACCCGGACGGTGCGGCCGATCCGCGCGGAGGTCGGCGTGCTGCCGCGCACGCACGGCTCCGCGCTGTTTACCCGCGGCGAGACGCAGGCGCTGGCGACCGCGACCCTGGGGACCGGCGAGGACGAGCAGATCATCGACGCGCTCGAGGGCGAGTACCGCGAGCACTTCATGCTGCACTACAACTTCCCGCCCTACTCGGTCGGCGAGGCAGGGCGCATGGGCTCGCCGGGCCGTCGCGAGATCGGCCACGGCAAGCTGGCGTGGCGCGCGGTGCGTCCGATTCTGCCGGCGAAGGACAAGTTCCCGTACACCATCCGCGTCGTGTCGGAGATCACCGAGTCCAACGGCTCGTCGTCGATGGCGACGGTGTGCGGCTCGGTGCTGGCGCTGATGGATGCGGGCGTGCCGCTGACGCGGCCGGTGGCCGGCATCGCCATGGGCCTGATCAAGGAGGACCGCGGGGTCGCCGTGCTGTCCGACATCCTGGGCGACGAGGACCATCTCGGCGACATGGACTTCAAGGTCGCCGGCTCCGAGGTGGGCGTCACCTCGCTGCAGATGGACCTCAAGATCACCTCGATCAACGAGGCGATCATGAAGCAGGCGCTGGAGCAGGCGCGCGACGGGCGCCTGCATATCCTGGCCGAGATGGCGAAGGGCCTGACCGCGCCGCGCACCGAGATCAGCAGAAATGCGCCGCGCATCACGACCTTCACGATCCCGAAGGACAAGATCCGCGAGGTGATCGGCACAGGCGGCAAGGTGATCCGCGAGATCACCGAGACGACGGGCGTGAAGATCGACATCGAGGACGACGGCACGGTGAAGGTCGCGGCGGTGGACAGCGATGCCGGACAGCGCGCCGTCGACTGGATCAAGGGCATCGTCGCCGAGCCGGAGGTGGGTCACATCTACACCGGCAAGGTCGTCAAGGTGATGGACTTCGGCGCCTTCGTGAACTTCATGGGCACGCGTGACGGCCTCGTCCATATCTCCGAGCTGGCGCCGCGCCGCGTCGAGAAGACCGGCGACGTCGTCAAGCTCGGCGACGTGGTCAAGGTGAAGCTGCTCGGCTTCGACGACCGCGGCAAGGTGAAGCTGTCGATGAAGCGCGTCGATCAGGCGACCGGGGCCGATATCTCCGACCAGTTCGACAAGCCGCGCGAGCCCCGCGAGGCCCGCGCGGGTCAGAGCTGATCGACTCAGGCACAGCGAGCGATGCAAGGGCGGGTCATTGACCCGCCCTTGCGGCATCTGCACCATGAGCACTGTCATCGATCTGCCCCGCATCATCGCCCATCGCGGTGCGAAGGCGAATGCGCCCGAGAACACCATCGCCGCATTCCGGCGTGCGCACGAGGAAGGGGCGCGCTGGGTCGAGTTCGACGTCCAGCTGTCGGCCGACGGCCAGCCGGTTGTCATCCACGACCACACGCTCGAGCGAACGACCAACGGCCGCGGCGAGGTGCGCGCGAAGACGCTCGCCGAGCTGCAGGCGCTCGATGCGGGCGCGTGGTTCGGCCGGAGCTTCGCCGGCGAGCGCATTCCAAGCCTGGCCGAGACGCTGGAGTTCCTGGCAAGCCGCGGCATGGGATTCAATCTCGAGGTCAAGCCCTGCGCGGGACGCGAGCGCGAGACCGCGGAGATTGCGCTCGAGCTCGTCAAGCGGCGCTGGCCGTCCGGCCTGCCGACGCCGATCATTTCGAGCTTCAAGCTCGATTCGCTGGCCGCGGCACGCGACGTCGATCCCGGCCTGCCGCGCGGCTATCTGGTCGACAAGCTGCCGCCGGACTGGCGCGCCACGGCCGAGCGGCTCGATTGCGCCGCGATCCATCCCGGAATGCGCCGTCTGACGCGCGATCAGGCGCGCGAAATCAAGTCGGCCGGCTACGCGCTGCTGACCTGGACGGTGAACGATGTCGGCCGCGGGCGCGATCTTCTCGCCTGGGGCGCCGACAGCCTGATCACCGACGCCCCGGGGGATATCGCGGCGGGGCTCGCTCTCTAGCTTTGCGGTGGACCTGGCAGGCGAAGCAGGATGCCCGCTGGCGTTTTCGGGCGCACACCCCTATATAGGGGCTTTGATGGCGGCGCCCCGTTACGATGGCCGGAATAGCCTGACGGCACCGTTAGTTAGCACCTCCAACAAACTTCGGATCGGGACGTGAAGGCACTGAAGCCGCTGATCATATCTGGGCGCGAATGCCTCCCTCTCGTGGAGGGCGGCAAGGGTATTTCCGTGTCGAACGGCGAAAGCTCGGGCGCGTGGGCGCGCGCGGGCGGTATCGGCACGTTCTCGGGCGTCAATGCCGATGCGCGTGACGCCGACGGCAATCTCATCCCTGTCGTCTATCACGGTCGCACGCGGCGCGAGCGGCACGAGGAGCTGATCGCCTATGCCGTGAAGGGCGCCATCACGCAGGCACGGGTCGCCTACGAGATGGCCGGCGGCCAGGGCCGGATCCACATGAACATCCTGTGGGAGATGGGCGCGGCCGAACGCATCCTCACCTCGGTGCTCGAAGGCGCCAAGGGTCTGATCCACGGCGTCACCTGCGGCGCCGGCATGCCCTACAGGATCGCCGAGATCTGCGCGCGCTACGGCGTCTATTATTACCCGATCGTATCGTCCAGCCGGGCGTTCCGCGCATTGTGGAAGCGCGCATATCACCGTTTCCGCGAGCTGCTCGGCGGCGTCGTCTACGAGGATCCGTGGCTGGCCGGCGGCCACAACGGTCTCTCGAATGCCGAGGATCCGCTGAAGCCCGAGCCGCCGCTGCCGCGCGTGGCCGAATTGCGCCGCCAGATGAACGAGTTCGGACTGGATGCGACGCCCGTGATCATGGCCGGCGGCGTGTGGTTTCTGCGCGAGTGGCAGGACTTCATCGACAATCCGGATGTCGGCCCGGTCGCGTTCCAGTTCGGCACGCGCCCGCTCCTCACCCGGGAAAGCCCGATCTCCGATGCCTGGAAACAGCGGCTGCTCACCTTGAAGGAAGGCGACATCCTGCTGCACCGCTTCTCGCCGACCGGCTTCTATTCGTCGGCGGTGATCAATCCGTTCCTGCGCGAGCTGCAGCAGCGCTCGCAGCACCAGGTCGCATACTCGATGACGGCGGTTGGCGAGCACAACACCGAATTCCCGGTGGGCGCGCGCGGCCGCATGGTCTACCTGACCCCGGCCGACAAGGAGAAGGCGGCGCGCTGGGTTGCGGAAGGCTTCACCGAGGCGATGCGCACCCCGGAATCGACGCTGATCTTCGTGACACCGGAGAAGGCCGCGGAGATCCGCCGCGACCAGGTCAACTGCATGGGCTGCCTGTCGGCATGCTCGTTCTCGAACTGGGCGCAGAACGAGGAGGGCAGCACGGGCAAGAAGGCCGATCCGCGTTCCTTCTGCATCCAGAAGACGCTGCAGGACATCGGCCATGGCAGCGACGTCGACAGCCAGCTCATGTTCGCCGGCCACAACGCCTATCGCTTCGCCCAGGACCCGTTCTATTCGAACGGCTTCGTGCCGACGGTCAAGCAGCTCGTCGAGCGCATCCGGACGGGCGACTGACCGTCATCATGGCGCCTCCGGGCGATCCGGGCGCGGCAGGACGGCTACGAAATATTAACCAGCCTTGCCGTTAATATTCGATCTCTTCCAGGAAAGTCCCCAAGGGCTTTATTCCGGGCGGTACTTCGCTTATATGTCAGGCTGAAGATGACCCAGGTTCGCCCCTTTGCCCATGCCATCGAACGGCTCCGCGCCGCCGGTCTGCGGCCGACCCGCCAGCGTCTTGCGCTGGTGCGGCTGCTGTTCGAGGAGGGCGACCGCCACATCTCGGCCGAGCAGCTCCATGCCGAGGCGCAGCGTGTCGGGGTGCGGGTATCGCTGGCGACCATCTACAACACGCTCAACCAGTTCACCGAAGCCGGCCTTCTCCGCGAGGTAGTGGTCGATTCGGGCTGCTCGTATTTCGACACCAATATCGGCGACCACCATCATTTCTTCTTCGAGGATTCGGGCCAGCTCCAGGACATCCCGGGCGAGCAGGTCCAGGTGAGCGCCTTGCCGGCAGCCCCCGCCGGCACCGCCGTGCGGCGTGTCGACGTCATCGTCCGCGTCACGGGCGAAGCAAAAAAGTAATCTCGAATACCTAAGTTCAGCCGTAGTCTGGAAGCATTCTAGACTATTGACACGCCTTGCGCCCAAGGTCCATAAAGCGGACGAGGCGGCCGGCGGAGGCCAATCGGACCGCGGTCGCCCTGCGATTTCGCACGTTCCATAAAAGGGAGAGGACTATGGCCAAGCTCAAGGGAAGCAAGACCGAGGACAATCTGAAGGCCGCATTTGCCGGCGAGAGTCAGGCGAACCGTCGCTACCTCTATTTCGCCCAGAAAGCCGACGTCGAGGGCTTCAACGATGTCGCCGCGGTCTTCCGTTCGACGGCCGAGGGTGAAACCGGCCACGCGCACGGCCATCTCGAGTTCCTCGAGGAAGTCGGCGATCCTGCGACCGGCGAGCCGATCGGCAATACCTCGCTGAATCTCAAGGCCGCGATCGCCGGTGAGACGCACGAGTACACCGACATGTATCCCGGCATGGCCCGCACGGCGCGCCAGGAAGGCTTCGACGAGATCGCCGACTGGTTCGAGACCCTGGCCAAGGCCGAGAAGTCGCACGCCGGCAAGTTCCAGAAGACGCTGAACGAGCTGCCGAAGTAAGGCGTTCCAGAAGAAGGGACCGCAGAGGACGCGGTGATTTCGCAGAGGACGCAGAGGAGATGATGACGGCGCTTCGCGCCGCCATGAATCGACTCCGCGGCCTCTGCGCTCCTCCGCGAGCTCTGCGGTTGATCTGATTTCAAGGGGAGCACATGCGCGAAGGCAGCCTCGAAGCGCCGACACGGCACAAGATCGCCTGGCAGGAGCCGGACTTCTACGACGAGGCGAAGCTCGATGCCGAGCTGCGTCGCGTCTTCGACATCTGCCACGGCTGCCGTCGTTGCTTCAATCTGTGCGACTCGTTCCCGCGGCTGTTCGACCTGATCGACAACACGCCGAACGAAACCCTGGAAGAGGTCCCTAGCGCAGACTTCAAGCCGGTCATCGATGCCTGCACGCTGTGCGACATGTGCTTCATGACCAAGTGCCCCTACGTGCCGCCGCACGAGTTCAACCTGGACTTCCCGCATCTCATGCTGCGGTACCGCGCCGTCGAGGCGCGCAAGGGCAAGGTGCCGTGGGCCGAGCGCGAGCTGACCAGGACCGACCGTAACGGCCGCATCGGCTCGATGGTCTCGCCGGTCGCGAACTGGGCGTCGTCGAAGGACAACAGCTTGACGCGCGGGCTGCTCGAGAGCGTTGCCGGCGTCGATCGCAACGCCAGCCTTCCGAAATACCACGGCATGACCTTCACCGCCCGCGCGAAGCGCGAGGAGGTCGCGGTCAACCGCGCGGCGCCGGCCGCCGCGGCGGGCCGCAAGGCGGCGCTCTATGCGACCTGCTTCGTCAACTACAACAACCCGAATATCGGCGTGGCCACGCGCCGCGTGCTGGCGCATAACGGCATCGAGACGCAGGTCGTGTATCCGCGCTGCTGCGGCATGCCGCAGCTCGAGCACGGCGAGCTCGACAAGGTCGCGGCCAATGCGCGCGCCGTCGCCGCGCAGCTCGAGCCGCTGATCGACCAGGGGCACGACATCGTGGCGCTGGTGCCGTCCTGCGCGCTGATGCTGAAGTTCGAGTGGCCGCTGATCGTTCCCGACGATCCGAAGGTCAAGAAGCTGGCTGACGCGACCTTCGATATCGCCGAGTACGTCGTCGACATCGCCAAGCGCCATGGCCTTGCTCCCGGCCTCAAGCCGCTCGACGGCGGCGTGACGCTGCACCTCGCCTGCCATGCGCGCGCGCAGAACATGGGCGCGAAGGGCGCGGAGATGCTGCGCCTCATTCCGGGCGCCGACGTCGCGGTGATCGAGCGTTGCTCGGGCCATGGCGGCTCGTGGGGCGTGATGAAGGGGAACTTCGAGACCGCCATCAAGGTGGGACGGCCGGTGGCGCGCACCGCGGCGAAGAACGCCAAGCGTCACCTTGCGTCCGAATGCCCGCTCGCGGGCGAACATATCGTGCAGGGGGTCGAGCGCCTCGACGGCGAAGGCAGGCCGGCAATCGACCATTCGCACCATCCGATCGAGCTGTTCGCGAGCGCCTACGGGCTGATGTGACCAGGGAGAACGCAATGACGACGACGATTCCCGCAGCGAAGCGCGAGATCACCCGGGCCGACATCCTGCCGCGCGAGACCTATGGGCGCGAGCGCGCCGCGCTGCGTCAGACCCTGGTGGCGGTGAAACGCAAGCGGCGGGTCGAGGTCGGACCGTTCGCGACCTTCTATTTCGAGAACTTCCAGACGATGTGGCACCAGGTGCACGAGATGCTGTTCATCGAGAAGGGCGGCGACGCCCAGATCGAGGACGAGCTGCGCGCCTACAATCCGCTCATCCCCAAGGGCCGCGAGCTGGTCGCGACCGTGATGCTCGAGATCGAGGATCCGGTGCGGCGCGCCGCGACGCTGCTCCGGCTCGGCGGCATCGAGAACCACATGTTCATGACCGTGGACGGCGAGACGATCCGCGCCGTGCCCGAGGGCGATGTCGAGCGCACCAAGTCCGACGGCAAGACCTCGTCGGTGCATTTCGTGCACTTCCCGTTCACGCCGGCGCAGATCGCGAAGTTCAAGGCCGGCGGCACGCAGGCCATTCTCGGTTTCGACCATCCCGAATACGGCCATATGGCGGTTCTGTCCGACGCGACCCGCGCCGCCCTTGCCGCGGATTTCAGCGAGTAGGAACCGGCTCGATTCCGGAATCGAGACGCAATTTCGCCGGCGCGGGATTGCTCCTCAGGACGAGGAGTCACAACCGGAACCGCCTTATCCCGAGGAGCCCGCGAAGCGGGCGGCTCGAAGGATGGGCCGCAGGTACCGCGGCCGCCACCTATTTCAGCGTTTCGCTCGGATAGACGCCCCAGAACTCGGCGCGGGGCAGCCAGCCCTTGATGCCGCTGGCCTCGAGCCGGCAGAACCGGCCCTCGCATTCGATCAGCTCGGCGATCACCCCCGGCTCCAGGCGGGCGACCTCGGACGAGCCGGGCTCCGGGCGGCGGCGCAGGCTGCGCACCTCGCCCGTGACGATCGCGTAGCGCTTGCCCGACAGCATGCTCTGGTGCACCCAGCCCTCGGCGCCCTCGATGTCGCGGACCTTGCGCCAGTGCTCGAACTGCTCGACCACTTCCACCGGCATGTTGCGGCGCTGGAAGACCCATTCGACCGGATAGCGCACCCCGGGGCCGGTGCGCACATTGACCTCTTCCGAGCGCAGGCTGACATAGCGCGGCACCGGCAGGCTGTCGCCGGCGCCGCTCTGGCCGAGCGCCGGCGGGGCCGCGATAGCGGCGAGTGCGCCGAACAGGAATGCGAAGCGGCGAAGCATGGGCGGGATTATAGGAATCGGCGGGCCGGAGAGAAGCCGCTCGTGCATGGGGCAGCCGCTGGCGCCGTGCTAGACAGTCTTCGCCCTACTTGCTAACCCTTCGCGACCAGCTTCGCCGCCCAAGGAAATCGCAACATGCCGCTGCGCCGCCCGCTCGTCATCGTCACGCGCAAGCTGCCGGACGTGATCGAGACGCGGATGATGGAGCTGTTCGACGCCCGCCTGAATCTCGAGGACCGGCAGATGACGGCGGCCGAACTGGCCGATGCGGCCGCCGTGGCCCAGGTTCTGGTGCCGACCGTCACCGACCGCATCGACAAGGCCGTGCTCGCCAAGGCCGGCCCCGAGCTCAAGCTGATCGCCTCGTTCGGCACCGGCGTCGACCATGTCGATCTCGACGAGGCGAGGACACGCGGAATTACGGTGACCAACACGCCGGGCGTGCTGACCGAGGACACCGCCGACATGACGATGGCGCTGATTCTTGCGGTGATGCGCCGGACCGGCGAGGGCGAGCGGCTGGTGCGCGGCGGCGGGTGGACGGGCTGGTCGCCGACCTCGATGCTGGGGACCCGCGTCGGCGGCAAGCGCCTCGGCATCGTCGGCATGGGCAGGATCGGCACCGCGGTGGCGCGGCGTGCGCGCGGCTTCGGGCTGTCGATCCATTACCACAACCGGCGTCGCCTGCACGCCGACGCCGAGGCGGAGCTCGAGGCGACCTACTGGGAAAGCCTCGACCAGATGCTCGCCCACATGGACGTCATTTCCGTCAACTGCCCGCACACGCCGGCGACGTTCCACCTGCTCTCGGCGCGGCGCCTCAAGCTGGTGCGGCCGCACGCCTTCATCGTCAACACGGCGCGCGGCAACGTCGTCGATGAGGCGGCGCTGGCCGATCGCCTGGCTGCGCGCGAGATCGCCGGCGCCGCACTCGACGTTTACGAGCACGAGCCGGCGATAAACCGCAAGCTGCTCGGCCTCGACAACGTCGTGCTGTTGCCGCACATGGGCTCGGCGACGCTGGAAGGACGCATCGCCATGGGCGAGAAGGTCCTCATCAATATCAAGACCTTCATCGACGGCCACTCGCCGCCCGACCGCGTCCTGTCGACGATGTTCTGATCTGCGGCGTTCAGGCGAAAAAGGAAAAACAGGAAATGCGTCCCCTGCGGCCCCCGGATCAGGTCCGGGGGTGATCCGCGGGGCCATGGTGGCGCGTCGCGGACCGCGCCAGGTTGGTACGATCGGGCCGCGGTGCGATGGATGCGCGGGTCAGGCCCGCGCATGACGCATTTATCGCGTGTTCAATCGTGCGGCGGGCCGAATCGGCACCCGTCTCACGCCTGCGCGAAGCGCACGGCAGCGACCGGCGGCAGGCGCGCGTCGGGCGTCGTCCAGGACTCGCCGCCGTCCTCCGAGATCCATAGCCCGCCGCTGGTCGAGCCGAAGGCGAGGCGCTCGCCGGTGCCGTCGACCGCCAGCGCGTGGCGATACACCAGGTCGTAGGCGTGGCGCTGCGGCAGGCCGTTGCCGAGCACGTCGAAGCTCCTGCCGCCGTCGCGCGTGCGTGCGACGACCAGCTTGCCGTCCACGGGATAGCGCCGCTCGTCCTTGACCGCCGGCACGAACCATGCGGTGTCCGGATCATTCGGATGTGCCGCCACGGCGAAGCCGAATTTCGACGGCCGCACCGCCGTCAGCTCCGTCCACGTGGCGCCGCCGTCCTCGGAGCGGAACACGCCATTATGGTGCTGGCACCACATCACCTCCGGATGCGCCGCGCAGCGCGCGAGCTGGTGCACGTCCTGCGAGATCGGGTCCTCGCGCAGCTCCGGCGGCATGTACTCGGCATAGAGGCCGCGATTGATGAGGCGCCACGACTGGCCTTCGTCGGTGCTCGCCCACACGCCGCCGCACGACACCCCGACGCGGATGTCGGCGGGATTGCGCGGGTTGACCAGCACGGTGCTGAGTCCGGGCTGCTCGCCGCCGGCCACGCCGCCGAACTTGCGGCGCTCCGGCATGAACCACAGCGGCTCGTTGAGCGTCCAGGACTCGCCGCCGTCGTCGGAGCGGAACAGCGCGCCGGGCATCGTGCCGGCCCACAGCCGGCCGTTCACGCCGCCCGGCTCGAGTCCCCAGATGCGGCCGAGCGTCCAGGGGTGGGGGTCGTCCTTTGCATCGTCCGGCTTCGGCGGGAAGGCCGGCGCGGGCAGCTCGCTCCACGCGCCGTTGCCGCCGCGCCGCCACAGCTTTGCGCCGAAATGGCCGAGATCGAGCGCCGCGTAGACCGTGCCGTCCTTCTGCGCCAGCACCGCGGAGACCGGATCGCCCAGGAAGTGCGTCTCGACGATGTCCCACGAGCCGTTGCGGCGCGCGAGTTCGAACAGCCCCTTGCGGGTCCCGACATGAATGCGGTCAGACATCGTTCTTCCTCCCTTAGCCGCCGGACAGCGCCTGGAACACGTACACGTCGTCGCGCGCGGCGACCGCGTCGGTCAGCCGGACGCGGTCGCTCGCCGGGCGGTCGTTGATGTAGACGGCGACGTGCCGGCGCAGCGCGCCCTGCTCGTCGAGAACATAGCCGCGCAGCGCCGGTTGCGCCGCGAACGCGGCGGCGAGCGCGGCACCCAGCGTGGCACCCTCCACCTCGACGGTGGGCGCCTCGTGGAAGCGCGCGAGCGCGCGGGTGAAGGAAACCCTGGGCACGGCCGCGGCCCTTACGTTTCCGCCAGTGTCTTCAGGCTGGCGAGCCCGGCCTCGAAATCCCCGCCGACCATGCTGTCCATGTCGAAGAACACCTGCATGATCTTCGAGATGAATGGGGAAGGGCCGTGCATGGCCCAGGTGACGTGCGTCGAATCGCCCCGCGGCTCCATCGTGAACTCGACGACGTTGCTGACTTCGAGCGGCCTGATGAATTCCAGATTGATCGTGACCCTGGACGGCGGCGCCGAGTCCGCGATCACCATGCGGCCGGCGCCGACCTCGCCATTGCCCTCCCAGGCATAGACGGCGCCCTTGCCGGCCGCCGGGCCGCTGCGGCTCCTCTTCATCGCCGGGTCCTTCTTCTCGTAAGGCGACCAGGCGCCCCAGCGGCCGAAGTCGTTGATCAGCGCGAAGATCTTCTCGGGAGGCGCCTTGATGCTGGCGGCGCGCTGGATCCGGAACGTGTCGGGCTTGCCGGCCGCGAGCACCAGCACCACGGCGACCGCCGCGGCCAGCAGCCCCGCGGCGCTGATTGCGATTTTCCTGATCATCGTCTCCTCCGATCTGCCGGTTATCAGGCCGAGACGATGGTCTTGAAGCCGCCGTAGCACATGCGCTTGACGTCGAACGGCATTGTCTTCATGTCCATGTTCGTCAGGCGCTTGTCCTTCATCACCTTCGCGTTGACGCGGTCGCGATGCGCGCGCGACTTGAACACGATCCACGAGAAGAACACCGTCTCGCCGCGCTTCAGCTTCATCAGCTTGGAGAACGACACGCCCATCTTGACGTCGAGATCCTCGCCGACGCATTCGCGGAACTCGAGCGCGCCGTGCTCGCGCCAGATCTTGCCGGCCTTCTGCGCCATGCGGCGATAGTCCTGGAGCCGCTTCTTCGGCACGGGCAGAACGAAGCCATCGACGAATTGCATGCGAACCTTCCCGTTGTCCGAGGTTGACAATTGGGTTGATATCAACATAATAAAACGATGTCAAGCTTCGACGTCCTGCCGTTCGTCCTGACGCATCAGGTGCGTGACACCTGCCTGTGCCTCCATGTGCAGCGGGCGGCGCGGGCGCTGGCGCGGCGCTTCGACGATGCGCTGCGGCCGGTGGGGCTGACCAACGGCCAGTTCTCGATGCTGATGTCGCTCAACCGGCCTGTGGCCGCGAGCATGGGCAGCGTGTCGGCCGTGCTGGCGATGGACCGCACGACGCTCACGGCCAATCTCAAGCCGCTCGAGCGGCGTGGACTGGTGAAGGTCGCGGTCGATCCGGACGACCGGCGCAGCCGCCAGCTGACGCTGACCGCGAAGGGCCGGGCCGTGCTCGCAGAGGCCGTGCCCGTGTGGAAGCGCACCCACGCGGCGATCGAGCGGCTGCTTCCGCGCGGTGCCGACGACCTTCGCGCCGATCTCCGCGCGCTGTCCTGAACCCGAATTCGAGAAAAGGGACGAAGTGCCATGATCACGCGCCGATCGCTGATGGCCGGAGTGCCGGCGGCCGGTGTTGCCGCTTGTGCATCGGCGGTGCCTGTGCGTCAGGCCGGCGCGAGCAGGACGAGCCCACGGAGGAAGGAGACGATGAGCGGCGGCGGATTGTCCAGGACGCGGCTCGGCCGCATGCACGATGTCATGGCCGGCCATGTCGAACGCGGCCAGGTGCCTGGCCTCGTCACCCTGGTGAGCCGGCGCGACGAGGTTCATGTCGATGCGATCGGCACGATGGCGGTCGGCGGCGCCGCGCCAATGCGGCGCGACACGATCTTCCGCATCGCCTCGGTGACCAAGCCGGTCACCGCCGTTGCGGCGATGATCCTGGTCGAGGAGGCCAGGCTGCGGCTGGACGATCCGGTCGACCACTGGCTGCCGGAGCTGGCGGATCGCAAGGTGCTGAAGCGGCTCGACGGTCCGGTCGACGACACCGTTCCCGCCAGCCGGCCGATCACGCTGCGCGATCTGCTGACCTTCCGGCTGGGCTACGGCGCGGTGATGGTGTTTCCCAGCCGGTATCCGATCCAGAAGGCGATGGAGGAGGCTGGGGTCGCTCCCGGTCCGGTTCTCCCGTCGCTTCCGGCCGACGAGCTGATGAAGCGCTACGGCGGCCTGCCGCTGCTGCACCAGCCCGGCGAGAGATGGACCTACAACAGCGGCTCCGACATCCTCGGCGTGCTGATCGAGCGGGTGACGGGGCAGACTCTCGGGACGTTTTTCCGCGAGCGCGTCTTCGCGCCGCTCGGCATGACGGACACAGCGTTCCACGTGCCGGAGGAGAAGCTCGATCGCCTTGCCACCTTCTATATGGCCGATCCCGCGACCGGCCGGCTCGCGGTGTTCGACGAGGCGCGCGGCGGCAGGTTCTCGAAGCCGGCGGTGTTCGAGTCCGGCGCCGGCGGTCTGGTCTCGACCGTCGGCGATCTCCTCGCCTTCGGCCGCATGATGCTGAACAAGGGCAGGTTCGGGAACGAGCGCATCCTGTCGCGGCTGTCGGTCGAGCTGATGACCGCCGACCACATCACGCCGGAGCAGAAGGCTGTATCGCCATTCTTTCCGAATTTCTGGGACAATCGCGGCTGGGGCTTCGGCGTCTCGATCATCACCAGGCGCGACGACGTGGCGGGCGTGCCCGGCCGGTTCGGCTGGGACGGTGGCTATGGCACGTCCTGGTACGTGGACCCGAAGGAGGACCTCGTCGGGATCCTGATGACCCAGCGCCTGTGGGATTCCACCTTCCTGGCGATCCACCAGGATTTCTGGACCTCCGCCTACCAGGCGATCGACGACTGAACACCGTAAGCCGGATTTTTCGATCCCGTCGTCAGTCAACCCGAGCCCCAACAAGGAGATGACATGCAAGTCCAGCCCTATCTGTTCTTTGACGGCCGCTGCGATGAGGCCATTGCGTTCTACAAGAAGGCGCTCGGCGCCGAGGTGACGATGCTGATGCGCTTCAAGGACAATCCGGAGCCGCCGCAGCCGGGCAGCGGCTGCGGACCGGGAGGCGCGCCGGACAAGGTCATGCACTCCGCCTTCCGGATCGGCAGCACCGAAGTGATGGCGTCCGACGGGAATTGCGCGGGCAAGCCGAGCTTCCAGGGCTTTGCGCTGACGATCGACGCCCGCGACGAGGCGCATGCGAAGCAGCTGTTCGGCGCGCTCAGCGAGGGCGGCCAGGTGCAGATGCCGCTGGGCAAGACCTTCTTCTCCCCGGCATTCGGCATGGTCGCCGACCGCTTCGGCGTCGCCTGGATGGTGATCGTGCCGCAGTAGCCGCGGCCGTCTCGGCGCATTTTGCCCGGACCGGCGGCCGACGATCCTCCGACCGATCGTCGGCCGCCGGTCAATGCGCGCTGGACGCGCGTACCGAAACTCCCCACGATGGGAACTGCGTCACCAACGAACGGGAGGAAACCACCATGAAGAGACGCGTATTCCTGAGGACCGCCGGCGTCGCCGCCGCCGGCGCGGCGGCGACTTCGAGCTTTCCGGCGCCCGCCATCTCGCAGAACCGGATCGAATGGCGCTGCGTGACCACCTGGCCGAAGAATTTTCCCGGCCAGGGCACCAGCGCCGAGCGTCTCGCCAAGGCGATCGGCGAGGCCTCGGGCGGCCGCCTGACCATCAAGGTCTTCGGGGCCGGCGAGCTCGTTCCGGCCTTCGAGAGCTTCGACGCGGTGACCCGCGGCGCCGCTGACTGCATGCACGCCACGCCGTACTACTGGCAGAATAAGTCCAAGGCGCTGAACTTCTTCTCGACGGTGCCGTTCGGCCTGACGACGAACGAGCTCTATGCCTGGATCAAGTTCGGCGGCGGGCAGGAGCTGTGGGACGAGATCTATGACGGCTTCGGCCTCAAGGCGTGGTCG
Organism: Alphaproteobacteria bacterium; assembly: GCA_041690495.1. Classification (GTDB taxonomy): domain Bacteria; phylum Pseudomonadota; class Alphaproteobacteria; order CACIAM-22H2; family CACIAM-22H2; genus DATAAP01. Next base: position 25,059 of record JAWLHE010000010.1, read on the forward strand.
GCCGGGTCGACCGGCGTCCAGATGGGCGGCTGGTACAACAAGGAGATCAACAGCGTCAGCGATCTCAACGGCCTCAAGATGCGCATTCCGGGGCTGGGCGGCGATGCGCTGCGCAAGCTCGGGGTCACGACCATCAGCCTCCCGGTCGGCGAGATCTTCTCGGCGCTTCAGTCAGGGGCCATCGACGCCACCGAATGGGTCGGGCCGTTCAACGACCTGGCGCCGGGCTTCTACAAGGTGGCGAAGTACTACTACTGGCCCGGCATCCACGAGCCCGGCACCGCCGCCGAGTTCACCGTGGACAAGAAGAAGTTCATGGCCCTGCCCAAGGACCTGCAGCAGATTGTCGCCTCCTGTGCGGGCGACGAGAGCGAGCGCTTCACCGCGGAGTTCAACTTCCGCAACGGTCAGTCGCTCGAAGTGCTGGTCGGACAGCACAAGGTTCAGCTCAAGCGCTTCTCAACGGATGTGCTGAAGGCGTGGGGCCAGGCCTCCGGCGAGGTCATCGCCGAGCTTCGCGACCACGGCGATGCGATCACCAAGCGGGTGGTCGAATCCTTCCTGAAGACGCGGCGCGAGCAGATGGCGTGGAGCCGCATCGGCGACCAGGCGTTCATGAACGCCCGCCTGCTCGACTTCAAATACGCCTGAGCGCGCGGGGACCGGGCCGGGATGGCCGGCCCGGTCCCCGCGGACACAGGGTCTCTGCCGATCGTTCCGGATCCTGCGACGGGTATCTTGAACGAGGCCGCCGCCCCGCCGGCCGGCCCCGGGGCAATGACCTCCCTGCATGTCTGCGCCCGGTCAGCCGCCGCCGCCCGAGCTGCTCCCGCCGCCGCTTGCGCCGCCGCCCGTCACGCCGCCGGATGTGCCGTCGCCTGACTCCGTACTCAGGCCCGCTCCGCGCGGGGATCCGGGCTGAGCCGAGCCGATCCTGGCCTCGCGCAGGCCGGCGCGAGCCTGACCGAGGCTTTGTGCACAGCTCTTGCCGTCGCCGCGCTCGCCGGCCGTGCGCGCTTGGCGGAGAAGGTCGGTGATCTGCTTGTGCTGCTCAGGCCCGAGCGAGGCGCCTTTGCGTGCACTGGGCTCCTGCGCGATCGTGCTCCCGTTTTCGTTTGCCCCCGCGAGCGAGAACGATTCGGACAGTCGATCGACTGCGTCGACGCATGCGCTTGCGTCTTGCGCGGCAGCGGGACGGGCCGCGCATATCAGCGCGAGAGCAAGCATTGGCAGTGACATCGCAGCGCTACGGTACATGAAGGCCTCCGTCGAAGGTGCGACCCGGTCCCGGCGCCCTGCGCGGCCGAGGTCGGTCCGTACGGCGCCGGTCATCCGCTCAGGAAATCGACGGCATCCGCGCTCAGCCCCGCAAGCTGGTCGAACCCGATCAGTCCGATTTCCTCGGGCAACGCGCGCAGAATGCCGTTTGCGACCGGCAGCGGTGCCACATATCCGCCTTCGCCATTGACCTCGCCGGGCGTGTCGGCCCCTGCGCCCTCGGGCACATCGAGGCCGTGCAGCTGGACCTCGCGGCCCTCGAGCCGGTCAAACAGCTGTTGAAAGATCGCTGCTTCCTCCGGATCGTCCTGATCGAGGCGGTAGGTCTGGCGGAAGCTCAGCCGCCCCTCCGCATCCGGCGTCGGGAAATCCTCCGAGACCGCAGCATCGGTCACGTCGCCGGATGCGGTAAGGGACAGGATGACCGGACCGGTCGCGGTCGGGCCGCTCTCGTTGCCCTCGACGAAACCGTCGACATCGGCGTCGAGGGCAATGGTCGGCAATGTCGATGGCCGGTCATCGTCGAAGCCGTGAATGTGCTGGGCGTGGATCTGATCCGGCGTGAGGCCGATAGCCTGGATGTCCACTGTAACGGTGCTGTCCTCGAGCCGCACCAGCGCGGCACCGAGGACGCCGGAATCGTTGGCGGGCGTTAGCAACGCAACCAGGGTTTTTTCGTCGTCCGCCCCGGTCAAGTCAGAATTCAGATTGGCCACGGTGTTCTCCCGAGGGGTTCATTTGAATGGGCAACTCATGTCGGAAGCACCCGTTCCGACGGCCCGGCTGCGGCAACAGCGCCGTGCGCGGATTCGGGGCAGTCCCGGTTCATGATTGCGCACCGACCCGGACCGGAAATCGGGACAGGACGCAAGCCAACGCAGAGGCTGTATGAGTTTCCTGCCTAATCCGGCGCCGAGCTGAGCGGATCCTTCTCGTGCAGAAGCTGATCCAGCACGCTGCCGCCGGACGGCGGCGCCGGAGGCGCTCCCTCGGTGTCGGTCGGATCGCGGTCGAGCGCGCCGTCATCCGGCACGGCCGGCGCCGTCGGCGCATTGTCCCGGGCAACCGGCGGGGGACCGCCGAAGATCACCTCCGGCAGCCACGTTGCCGTGCCGGGCGCGGCCCAGACCAGCCCCATGGCGACCACCTGCAGCGCCACGAACGGGACGATGCCGCGGTAGATGTGTCCGGTCGTGACCCCGGGAGGCGCAACGCCGCGCAGATAGAACAGCGCGAAGCCGACGGGCGGAGTCAGGAAGCTCGTCTGCAGGTTCATCCCGATCATCACGCCCAGCCAGATCGGATCGACATCGAGGGCCAGGATCGTCGGTGCGGTTATGGGCACGACGATCAGGATGATCTCGAATGTATCGAGAAAGAAACCGAGGATGAACATCAGCAGCATGACCGCCAGCACCGCGCCGAAAGCGCCGCCCGGCATGCGTCCCAGCACGTCGTCCACCAGCGCCTCGCCGCCAAGTCCGCGGAAGACCAGCGAGAACACCGAGGCTCCCAGCACGATCACGAACACGAGCGAGGTGATGATCGTCGTGGACCGCATCACCTCCGTCAGGGTCGGCAGGGTGAGCTTACGTTTCAAGGCGGCCAGCAGCGAGGCGCCGAGCGCGCCGATCGACGCCGACTCGGTCGGCGTGGCGATGCCGCCCAGGATCGAGCCGAGAACCGCGACAATGAGCAGGAGCGGCGGCACCAGCGCCGACATGACCCGGAACGGCAGCGTGCGCCGCTCCTCTGCCGTCATCAGCAGGGGCGGACAGCTCTTCGGATTGATGACGGCCTGCACGACCACATAGGCCATGTAGAGGCCGACCAGCATGAATCCCGGGATCATCGCGCCGGCGAAGAGGTCGCCGACCGAGACGGGGGATGGCGAGAAATTGCCCTTCGCGAGCTGCGCCATGGTATTGGCGGAGGCGAGGATGTCGCCGAGAAAGATCAGCACGATCGACGGCGGAATGATCTGCCCGAGCGTGCCGGACGCACAGATGATGCCCGACGCAAGCTTCGGATCGTAGCCTGCACGCAGCATCGCCGGCAGGCTCAGAAGCCCCATCGTCACCACCGTCGCACCGACGATGCCGGTGGATGCCGCGAGCAGGGCCCCGACCAGGACGACGGAGATGCCGAGTCCGCCGCGCAGCCGCCCGAAGAGCTGGCCCATCGTCTCGAGCAGCTCCGCTGCGATGTTCGAGCGCTCGAGCATCACCCCCATGAAGACGAAGAGCGGAACGGCGACCAGCACCTCGTTCGTCATCACGCCGAAATAGCGCGAGGCCAGCCCGCCGAAGAGCGTCCAGTCGAAGATGCCGAGGACGTTTCCAAGCAGCGCGAAGAGAAGCGATACGCCGGCGAGCGTGAAGGCGACCGGATAGCCGATCAGCACGCCGCCGATGGTCGAAACGAAGAGAAGGATCGCGAGCAGCTCGCCGAGCGCGACCCTCGTCATCGATCGGCCCTGCCGTGAGCGGACTCGCGTTCGCCGCGCCCGGCAAGAACCAGAATGCTGCGCGCGACTATGGCCAGTCCCTGAAGGCCGAGCAGCGCGCAGAAGACGAGCAGCAGGGTTTTCAGCAGGTAGAGCGCCGGCATGCCCTCGGTCTGGGACGAGGCCTCGGCGAGCGCCCACGACGCCCTGACATAGGGCCAGGCGGTCCAGGCGATGAGGATGAGCCAGGGCAGGAGAAAGACAAGCGTTCCGAACAGATCGACCCAGGCGCGCGTCCTCGCGCTGGCGCCGGCGTAGAAGATGTCGACCCGCACGTGGCCCTGGTGGCGCAGCGTGTAGCCCGCGCCGAGCAGGAACACGCCCGCGTACGTCCACACGTACAGCTCCTGCATCCAGATGAAGCCGATGCTGAAGGCATAGCGGAGGATCACGACTGCCGCGCACACGACCACCGTCGCGAGCGTAAGCCAGGCGACCAGCCGGCCCACCTGCTCGTTGAGCCAGTCGACGCCCCGCGCGAACCCGGCGAATCCCCTCACGCGTCCCTCCCGAAATTGTCGTCCCCGATCGCCGCCGGGGTTGCGGGAAGGCTATAAGCAACGCGGCGGAAACGCCAGCGCTTCGCGCCGTCGGATCGGCCCGGGCACCGGCCTTACGTCGGCCCGGCCCCGTGCACCGACAGGTTCCGGATCGTCGCGTGCTCCCCGCACAGCGCGCAGTCGGGGTTGCGCTTCACCTTGATGCGGCGGAACTGGGCGTCGAGCGCGTCGTAGATCAGCAGCGTGCCCGACAGGCTCTCGCCGAGGCCGAGCAGCTCCTTGATCGTCTCGGCGGCCTGCAGCGTGCCCATCACGCCGGCGACGGCGCCCAGAATGCCCGCTTCCTCGCAACGCGTAACGAGATCGGCGGGCGGCCGGTCGGGGAACACGCAGCGATAGCACGGGCCCTTGCCGTCATAGGCCTTGAAGGTCGAGATCTGCCCCTCGAAGCGCAGCAGCGAGGCGGCGACCAGCGGCTTTTTCGCGAAATAGCACGCATCGTTGAGCAGGTAGCGGGTGGCGAAATTGTCGCTGCCGTCGACGACGAGATCGTATTGCGAGACGAGCTCCAGCGCGTTCGACGCATCGATCCGCATCTTGTAGGGAACCACCCGCACGTCGGGATTGATTCCGGCCAGCGCATCGATGGCACTCTCGACCTTGTTCTCGCCGACGCGGTCGGTGGTGTGGACGATCTGGCGCTGCAGGTTGGTGAGGTCGACCTTGTCGTCGTCGGCGATGCCGAGCATGCCGACCCCCGCGGCGGCGAGATACATCAGCGCCGGCGAGCCGAGCCCGCCCGCCCCGATCACCAGCACGTGCGAGGCGAGGAGCTTCTCCTGCCCCTCCTCGCCGACCTCGTCGAGGATCAGGTGCCGGGCGTAGCGGTGGAACTGGGCGTCGGAAAGGTTCATGGCCGTGGCGCTCGTGACAGAGAAACCGTATTGACCGCACCCGCCATTCTGCTCGAATCCCTCCGGACAATCACGCCCGCCGAGTCACCGGACCGGCGGGCGTTTGCTTTGGAGCCTACCCATCCTCCAGGACTGTCATGCCTCGACTTGATCCGGGCATCCAGGCTGGGCCCTCGGGTCAGGCCCGAGGGAGACAGGGACGGAAAGGCAAACTGCAAACTCGCATGAAGCAGTGAAGCGCTCCGATTCATGGTGCCGAATCAATGGTATGCACATTTCGAGCTGCTTCACGGATGAGCGATCTGAAGCAGCAGGCCCGCGAACGGCGCTTCCTGCTGAAACGGTGAAACACCCTGAAACAGGTGAAACAGCCGAAGCACCCGGAACAGCCGAAACGCCCTTAAAGCCCTTCGAACAGGGCGGTCGTCAGGTAGCGCTCGGCGAAAGAGGGCACGATGACCACGACCAGCTTGCCGGCGAATTCCGGCCGGGCGCCGATCTCGAGTGCGGCGGCAATGGCAGCGCCCGAGGAGATGCCGACCGGGATGCCCTCGACCCGCGCCGTCTCGCGCGCGGTGGCGAAAGCGGTGTCATTGCCGATGCGGACGATCTCGTCGATGATCTGGCGGTTGAGGATGTCCGGCACGAAGCCGGCGCCGATGCCCTGGATCTTGTGCGGGCCCGGCCGTCCGCCCGACAGCACCGCCGAGTCCTCCGGCTCGACGGCGATCATCTTCACCGCCGCCTTGCGGGCCTTGAGCACCTCGCCCACGCCGGTGATGGTGCCGCCGGTGCCGATGCCGCTGACCACCGCGTCGACCCTGCCCCCGGTATCGCGCCAGATTTCCTCCGCCGTGGTGCGGCGGTGAATTGCGGGATTGGCGGGGTTGCCGAACTGCTGCAGCATGACGGCGTCGGGCAGTTCCTTGACCAGCTCCTCGGCGCGGCGGATCGCGCCTTTCATGCCTTCGGCCGCCGGCGTCAGTTCAAGCTCGGCGCCAAGCAGCTTCAGCATTTTGCGCCGCTCGACCGACATGCTCTCGGGCATGGTCAGGATCAGGCGATAGCCCTTCGCAGCGGCGACGAAGGCAAGCGCGATGCCGGTATTGCCCGATGTCGGCTCGACCAGCACGGTCGAACGCGGCGTGATCCTGTGCTCGCGTTCGGCCGCCTCGACCATGGCGAGGCCGATGCGGTCCTTGACCGAGGCGAGCGGGTTGAAGAATTCGAGCTTGGCGACGATGTCGGCGCGCACGCCGTGCGCGTCGGCAAGCCGCGACAGCCGTACGAGCGGCGTCGCGCCGATCGTGTCGAGAACGCTTTCGTAGATATGGCCGCGGAACTCGGCGGTGTGCTGCGCGGCGGAACGGGTCGGTGCGGGCGCGGACGGTGGGCTCATCGTACTTCCTCGAAGCTTTGGACTCAGATCGTGAAGTCATGGACTTCGGTGACATCGGGCGCAAGCTGGGCACTCTCGGCGCGCTTGCACAGATCCTCGATCGTGGTCCTGTCCAGGCGGACCATGATCTCGGCCTGCAGCTCCAGCCAGAGCGGCCGCACCACGCGGTTCCCGAGCGGCGAGGCCGGCGCCTCGGTCACCGGGTCGGGCAAAGTCTCGATCTGGCTCACGACGCGTCCGATGTCGCCGACGGAGATGCGCCGCCGTTCGCGCGCCAGGCGGTAGCCGCCCTTGGGCCCGCGCTGGCCGGCGAGGATGCCGTTGCGCACCAGCGCCTGCAGCACCTGCTCGAGATAGCGGCGCGGAATGCCCTGGCGGCGCGTGATCTCGGCGGCCTGCACCGGTCTGCCGCCGGCGTTGTAGGCGATGTCGAGCACCGCCTCGATCGCGAACAGCAGCTTCTTCGAGAGCCGGATCATGCCGGAACGCCGCCGGTCGAGCCGAAGCCGCCGGCCCCGCGCGCGCTTTCGGAGAGCGCATCGTCCTCGCGCCAGGCGACGCGCGCGACCGGGGCGACGACGAGCTGCGCGATCCGCGCGCCGCGCGTGACCGTGAAGGCCGCGTCGCCGTGATTGATCAGGATGACGCCGATCTCGCCGCGATAATCGGCGTCGATGGTACCGGGGCTGTTGAGCACCGTGACGCCGTGCCTGAGTGCCAGGCCCGAGCGCGGCCGCACCTGCGCTTCGTAGCCCGGCGGCAGCGCGATCGCGAAGCCGGTGGGAATCAGCGCGCGCCCGCCCGGAGCGATCTCGACGGCCGCGTCCACCGCGGCGGCAAGATCGAGACCGGCGCTTGCCTCGGTGGCATAGGCGGGCAGGCCGAGATCCCCGGCATGGGGCAGCCGGCGAATCGCAACCGTCGTCGCACGCATGTCGGTCATCGCGGATGCAGGCGTCAGCCGGGCGCCGACAGCGCGCCGGCCAGATGCGCGGCGATGCGGCGCGCAAGGCGCCGCGCCACCTCGAGCTTGGGCAGCTCGGGCCAGGTCTCGGCGCCGCGCTCGTCGACGACGTGGACGGTGTTGCTGTCGCCCCCGAACGTTCCGGTCCCGCTCGACACGTCGTTGGCCACGATCCAGTCGCATCCCTTCTTCTTGCGCTTGGCGACAGCATTGGCGATCACGTCGTCGGTTTCGGCGGCGAAGCCGACAACCAGGCCGGGACGCGTCCTGCCTTTGGACAGGGTCGCAAGAATGTCGGGATTCTCGGCCAGTTTCAGGGTCGGCGGCCCACCGCGGCCCTTCTTGATCTTGCTGCTGTGCGGCTCGGCGATCTTCCAGTCGGCAACCGCCGCGGCGCACACCGCGACATCGACAGGCAGATGATCGCGGCACGCCTCCAGCATCTGCTCGGCCGTCTCGACCCGCGTCACCCGCACATTGGCCGGATCGGAAAGGCCGGTCGGCCCCGTGATCAGGAACGTATCGGCGCCGAGTGCTGCGAGGGCCGCGGCAATGGCATGGCCCTGCTTTCCCGACGAGCGGTTGCCGATGAACCGCACCGGGTCGATCGGCTCGTAGGTCGGGCCGCTGGTGACGAGGGCGCGGCGGCCCTGGAGCGGTCGCTCGCCCGCGAAGAACGCCTCGATCGCGGCGAGGATCGCCAACGGCTCGCTCATCCGGCCCATCCCGGTCTCGCCCTCGGCAAGCTCGCCCGGCTCGGGGCCGACGGTACGCACGCCGCGCGCTGCCAGCGTGTCGAGGTTGGCTCTGGTCGCCGGATGGTCCCACATCACGTGGTTCATCGCCGGCGCGAGCAGAATCGGCTTGTCGGTGGCCAGCAGCACCGTCGTCGCCAGATCGTCGGCAAGCCCCGCCGCCATGCGCGCCATGATGTCGGCGGTCGCAGGCGCCACCACGACGAGGTCGCAGTCGCGCGCCAGCCGGATGTGGCCGATCTCGCTCTCGTCGGTCAGGGACCAGAGATCGCCATACACCTTGTCGCGCGACAGGGTCGCGACCGACAGCGGCGTGACGAATTGCGCGCCGCCGCTGGTCAGCACGCAGCGCACCGCCGCTCCGCGTTCGCGCAGGCGCCGGATCAGGTCGAGGCTCTTGTAGGCCGCGATCCCGCCGGAGATGATCAGGAGTATCCGCTTGTTGCGCAGCATCGCATGCCTGCTGGCCGTGTCCGTCGCCAGGGTTCTACATCAAAATCGTGGAGAAATCCTAACGGGCGGCGGCGGCCGGCGCAACTGCAGGTGACGTCAGTCCTGGTCCACGGCGAACAGCGAACCAAGGACGGGCTGCGACGGCGGCTCCCTGCGGTCCCGGTCGAGAGTCCGCCGCAGCGCTTCGACGTCCTGTGCGAATGCCGCCGTGTCCTTCACCGGGGCGAGCCGGAGCATGGGCGGCATCAGGCGGCGCAGCGCTGCCTCCTGCCCGAAGGTCTCCTGGATCTCGGATTGGTTCAGCGCCTGGAGGATGATGACCGCGGCCGCCAGGGCGGCGACGGCGGCGGCCTTGAGCTTGAGCCGCGACGGGCCGATCGCCCGCAGATGAAAGAAGCTCGCCCCGGCCAGCAATATCCAGCTCGCGACGCCCTGATGGGATGCGATGGTGTACGACGACAGGGAGTAGGCGGCGAAGGCGGCGATTTCATCGTAGAGCGAGTATGCCAACAGCCCGGCCAGGGCTATGACCAGGTGGCGCTCGAATCGCGCCTCGCCCGCGAAAATTCGCGACAGGATCGACCAGCCGGCCGTCCACGCCAGCACGAGCAGGCTGCTGATGAACAGCGGGCTGACATAGTGCGTAAGCTTCGGCTCACCGGTCTCGCTCAGCCAGAGCCACGCAATTTCTATGGCGAGTGCCGTCGCCCCGAGTACACCCGCCAGCGTCCAGCGGTGCAGATTGCGCTTGAACGGCCGCTCCGGCGCCACCGGGTGGCCGGCCTCACGCACCCGCAGCATGGTATTGCCGATGCGGAAGACACTCTCGCCGTCGAGCCGGATGCGCCGCAGCCTCTTGCGCCCGCGGTCGGTGAACATGCCGTTGGCGCTGCCGAGATCCTCGGCGAACAGGGCGCCGTCCTCGTCGCGCGCGATGCGGACATGGGCGCGGGCCACGTGCGCATCGTCGATGACCACGTCGTTGTCATACCCGCGACCGATGCGGATTTCGGCGCCGGTGCAGCGGTGCCGCGTCGCGACGTCGCGATGGCGCGAGAGCACCTCGACCCAGATCACTTCTTCCATCGCAGCGCGTCCAGAAAGCGGTTGGTCAGCGCAATCGCGTTCTCGTGGGTCACCGCCTGCATGGCGAGCCGCGACACGAGCGCCTCGTCGCTGCGGTCCTGCGTCACTGCGACGACGGACACATCGAACAGGCCCTCGAACTCGCGATAGGCGCGCGCGCACCAGACAAGACGCAGCGGCGGGTGCGGATCGGCGTGCGAGACCGCCACGAAATCCTCGTGGCAGCGCTGCCGCGTGTACCATTTCGACCGCCATCCGCCCATCCAGGGCGGACGGTCGTTCTGGGATATGAACGCGGCGAACTGGAAGGCGTTCAGGTCGACGCTCCGGTAATGGGAATGATGGAGCTGGATCATTCCCGTGCTGAGGTCGCCGGAAATGAACAATCGCGTGTCGCTGTGGCAGGTGGTCGTGTTGATGACCGCACGCGGCTCCGGCGCCTGGCCCGCGTTGGTGCGGGCCCAGCAGGTGAACCATGGAGCCGCGCTCTCCGCCGCCTCATAGGGACCGAAGGCGCTTATCCGGAGCTCGATCTCGGCGACGGCCTTGTAGAGCGACGCCTGCCAGATCGTGAGCTGGCGGCCGATCTCCGCGCGCAGCTCCGTCGCGGATGGCGCCGCGACATCGCGGGCGCGGTCGAGCAATGCCGCGGCGAAGCGCGCCGGGACGAGGAAGCTCACCAGCTCGCCGTCGGTGCGCTTGGCGACATTGATGCCGGCGACACGGCCCTGCGCGGTCACGGCCGGGCCGCCGCTCATGCCCGGATTGATCGCGCCCGAAAACAGCACGCGCTCGATATAGCTGTTGTCCACCAGGCCGTTGAAGGTGCCCTCGACGATGGTGAAGCCGAGATTGAGCGGGTTGCCCATCGAATAGAGGCGTTCGCCCTTGGCCAGCGGCGTATCCGGTCCGCGCTCGTCCAGCTCGAAGAACATGTCGCTGCCGCGGTCGAGCCGGACCACCGCGAGATCGTTGGCCAGGTCGATCGCCAGCAGCTCGAGCGCGCCGCGCGTGCTGTCGGCCATGGTGTATTCGAGGCGGTAATTCGCCGGCTCGAGCGCAAACTGCGAGACCACGTGATAGTTGGTCAGGGCGAGGCCGTCGCGGCTGACGAGAAATCCCGAGCCGATCGATGACTGGCGTCCGGCCGCGGCAAGCAGGGTGCGAATCTGCAGCAGGCGCGGGCGCGCCGAATCATAGATGCGCTCGGCGGCCGATGAGACCGCTGCCAGTGGCGGGACGGACGGCACCGGCTGGGCCGGCGCAGGTTCGGGCGGGCAGGCGATCAGGACGGCTGCCGCGACGAGCGGGCCGCGGAGCAGAACGGGCAAGCGAGTGCGAACCGGGGTCATGGCCGAACGTACCCTAGGTCGCAAGACGCGAACAACGCCGCCGACGGTTGCGGCGCATCCTGGCAGTTTCGAGGTCAATCGGTGGAGCAGTGTGGCTTGGCGGCGGCGGTTCCGTGTCGAACCGCAGCGACGGCGCGGACCCGCTGTTCTACTGCCTGCCGAAATAGGCGCTCGGCGTGCGGCCCAGCGCGCGCCGGAACATGCTGGTGAAGGCGCTTGGGCTGTCGTAGCCGAGATCGAGCGCGATGGTCGTGACGCTCTGATCCTGGGCAAGGCGGGTGAGGGCCTCGAGCAGGCGCGCCTGCTGTCGCCAGCGGCCGAAGGTCATGCCCGTCTCGCGCACGAAGCCGCGCGCCAGCGTGCGGCTGCTGGCGCCGACCTGTCTTCCCCAGACGCCGAGCGTGCGCGCATCGCCCGGCTCCGCGAGGATCGATCTGCAGATCTTGAGCAGCCGCGGGTCGCCCGGCATCGGCAGATTGAGCGGCAGCACCGGCAGGACGTGCAGCTCATCGAGGATCAGCGCCATCAGCCTGCCCTCGGCGCCGGCTTCATCGTAGAGCAGCGGCAGTTCAACCGCGCGCAGGATCAGCTCGCGCAGCAGCGGCGTGACGGCGACGACGCAGCAGGCGCCCGGCAAGGTGCGGACCGCCTCCGGCGCGACATAGAGGGTCCGCATCGCCACGGCCCCGGCCATCCGCACATCGTGCTCCACACCGGCGGGCACCCATACCGCGCGATGCGGCGGCACCACCCAGGCGCCCTGCGGCGTACGCACGCGCATCACGCCGGAGGAGGCGTAGATGATCTGGCTGCGCTTGTGGGCATGCGGCGGAATGAAATGACCGTCCGCGAAATCCTTGGCCATCGCGCCCACCGGCCTTGGCAGGTCCTGATAGTCGTTACGGTCGGTGCTGCGCGCCATCCGTCACTTTCGCGACAATAAATGGCAGTCTATCGCGTGCGCGACGCACTGCAAAGCCGCATGATGGATTGAACCCGGATACGAGACGACCAGCCATGCCGCACACCGCGCTGACCATCGCCTTCCTCAATCTCGGCCACGCGCTCGACCACCTGTTCATGCTGATCTTCACGACGGCGGTCGTCGCGATCGGCGCTGCGACGGGGCAGAACTATCCGGAGCTGCTGTCGCTGTCGCTCGGCGGCTTCATCGCTTTCGGCGCGTGCTCGATCCCGGCCGGCTGGCTCGGCGACCGCTGGAGCCGGCGGGCGATGATGACCATCTTCTTCATCGGCATCGGCGCCAGCTCGATCCTGACCGGATTCGCACGGAGCAACATCGAGATCGCCGCAGGCCTGACGCTGATCGGCGTGTTCGCGGCGATCTACCATCCGATCGGCATCGCGATGCTGGTGCGCAACCATCCGCGCCAGGGCCGCGCCCTCGGCGTCAACGGCTTCTTCGGAAATCTCGGCGTGGCGCTCGCCGCCATCATCACCGGCGCGCTCGCCGATTTCGCGGGCTGGCGCTGGGCGTTCATAGCGCCGGGCATCTTCTCGATCCTTGCCGGCTTTGCGTTCTGGTATTTCGCGCCCGCGACCGAGATCGCCGGCGCGGCCGTGAAGAAGCCCGCTTCGGCGCTGCCGCGCTCGGTCGTTGCGAAGGTGTTCGGCGTGCTCCTCGTCGCGACCGTGGCCGGTGGCATCATCTTCAACGCGACCACCATCTCCATGCCGAAGCTGTTCGAGCAGCGCCTCGACGACATCGTCGGCACGACATTCGGCATCGGCACGCTGGTGGCCCTCGTCTTCCTGCTGGCGGCGTTCGCGCAGCTCCTGGTCGGCTCGCTGATCGACAGGATGTCGCTCTACCGCGTGTTCCTGCCGGTCGCGGCTCTGCAGGCGCCGTTCCTCTATCTCGCCGGAATCACCGACGGCTATCTCATGCTGGCGGCCGCCATCATCATGATGTTCCTGGTCTTCGGCCAGATCCCGATCAACGATGCGATGGTCGCGCGCTATGTCAGCGACGAATGGCGCTCGCGCGTCTATGCGGTGCGCTACGTCATGTCGTTCAGCGCCAGCGCCACCGCCGTGCCGATGATCGCCTATCTCTACGCCACGACCGGCGAGTTCACCCAAACCTTCAACGTGCTGGCGCTCGCGGCGCTGTGCATCTTCGCCGCCGCCCTGTTCTTCCCGCGCCCGGCGCAGCAGGCGCAGTCGGCGCCGGCCGAATAACGGGCCCGCTCGGGTTCAGTCCAGTAATGCCGCCGCGAGCGCGACGACGGCGATTACCAGCGCCAGCCACGGCCAAAGACTGCGACGGCCATTGGTCAGTGCGGCGATGGCGTCGGGGTGCAGCCGCACGCCGCCCGAGGCGAGCATCGCGGCCGACTTTTCCAGATTGGCGACGAAAGCGGGCAGTTCTTCGATGCGCGCCGCCGCCTCGGCCAGAGCGTGGCGCGCGCGCGCGTCGAGGCCGCGATTGGCGACCATCCATTCCTCGATCAGCGGGCGCGCCAGGCTCCACATGTTGACGTCGGGCATAAGCGTGCGCCCGACGCCCTCGGAAACCAGCATGCTCTTCTGCAGCAGCAGGAGCTGTGGCTGCGTCTCCATCTGGAACTGCTCGGTGACCTGGAAGAGCTGCGCCAGCAGGCGGGCCAGCGAAATTTCGTGCAGCGGCCGGCCGAAGATCGGCTCGGCGATGGCGCGTACGGCCTGGGTGAATGCCCCGACCGACTGCGTCGGCGGCACATAGCCGGCGCGGAAATGCACTTCGGCGACCGCAGCGTAATCGCCATTGAGGAAGCCGAGCAGCATGTCGGCGAGATAGTAGCGGGTGCGCTGGTCAAGGCGGCCCATGATGCCGAAATCGACCGCGACCAGCATGCCGTCCGGCGCCACGAACATGTTTCCGGGATGCATGTCGGCATGGAAGAAGCCGTCCCGGAACACCTGCCTGAAGAAGGCGCGCGCCGCTTTCGCGACGATCTCCCGCGGATCGTGTCCGGCTGCGATCAGGGCCTCGCGCTCGTCGACGGGGATTCCGACGATGCGCTCGAGCGTCAGCACCCGCCGCGCTGTCCGGGACCAGTCGACCCTTGGCACCCGGAAGTCCGGGTCGCCAGCGAAGTTCTGCGCCAGCTCGGACGCCGCTGCGGCCTCGAGCCGCAGATCCATCTCGACGCGGACGCTCTCGGCCAGCGTGGTCACGACCTCGACCGGCCTGAGCCTGCGCAGGCGCGGCGCATGGCGTTCGATCTTCTCGGCAATCCACAGGAACAGGTCGAGGTCGCGTGCGAACTGCGCCTCGACCTCGGGCCGCAGGATCTTGACCGCGACCTCCTCGCCTTCCGTCGTTACCGCGAAATGCACCTGCGCAATCGAGGCGGCGGCGACAGGGACGTCGTCAATACCGCGGAACAGCGCCTCGAGCGGCTGGCCGAGCTCCGCGGCGACGGTCGCGCGAGCCTGATCGGCCGGAAAGGGCGGCAGCTGGTCCTGGAGCTGCGACAGGTCGGCGGCGACCTCCTCGCCGATGAGATCGGCGCGGATCGACAGCGCCTGGCCGAGCTTGATGAAGCTCGGGCCGAGAGCGGTAAACGCCGCCGCCAGGCGCTGCCCGGGGCGCCCTTCGCCGCGCTTGCGTGCCAGCCGGCTGGCAAACCACGTCAAGGCAGGCGGCAGGCCGAAGCGGCTGAAGGCCGACAGCGCATCGTAGCGCGCGAGCGTCGTGGCGATCCGGACCAGCCGGGCAAGATTGCGGAGCGCGCGCAGCATCGCGTGGGTCAGATCCGCCAGGCGGAGTGGATAGCGGCGATGCCGCCGGAGAGGTTCTCGAAGCGGGCGCGCTCGAGCCCCGCCCTGGCCATGCGCGCAACGAGTTCCTCCTGCCGCGGAAAGCGGCGGATGCTCTCGGCAAGATATTGGTAGGCGGCGCGGTCGCCGGCGACGATCTCGCCCAGTGCCGGCAGGACGGTGAAGGAATAGAGATCGTAGAGCCGGTCGAGGAGCGGGATCACGACGCGGCTGAATTCGAGGCAGAAGAACCGGCCGCCGGGACGGAGCACGCGGCGCGCCTCGGCCAGTGCCGCATCGATATGAGTGACGTTGCGCAGGCCGAACGCGATCGTATAGGCGTCGACGCTGCGATCGGGCAACGGGAGGCGCTCGGCATCGCCCGCGACGTAGTTGAGTCCGTTGAGGATTCCGCTGTCGAGCGCACGGTCGCGGCCGACTTCGAGCATCTCCGGATTGATGTCGCAGACGATCACGCGGACGTCGCCGCCGGCTTCGAGCAGGCGCTGCGCCACGTCGCCGGTTCCGCCTGCGACATCCAGCAGCAGCTCGCCCGGCCGTGGTCGAACGTCGCGCACCAGGGTCGACTTCCACAGCCGGTGCACGCCCACCGACATCAGGTCGTTCATCAGATCGTAGCTTGGCGCGACGCGGTCGAATACGTCGCGCACCAGCCGCGCTTTCTCGTGCTCCGGCACGTCGCGATAGCCGAAATGCGTCGTGCCGCCGTTGTCTTGAGCCTTGTCCGCCATGCGGCCGGAACATAGCGCGGGGCGACCGATTGGGCTAGGTTGCCGCCCATGCCCGAATTGCCCGAAGTCGAAACCGTGGTGCGCGGCATCAGGCCGCGGCTGGTCGGGCGGCGGCTGGTGCGCCTGGTACAGCGCCGCCCCGATCTGAGGACCGCACTTCCGGCGCGGTTCCCGGAGCGGGTCGAGGGGCGACTGGTGAGCGCCGTCGAACGGCGCGCAAAATACATTCTGGTGCGGCTCGACGGCCGCCCTGGCGCCGGTCAATCTCGCGACGTCGACAGTGGCGATGACTACCTGATCATTCATCTCGGCATGTCGGGGCGCCTCGTGCTCGGTCCGCGCGCTGCGGCGGACACGGCGCTGCATGAGCATGTCGAGTTCGCGACCGACGACGGGACGGTCGTCCGTTTCTCCGATCCGCGTCGCTTCGGGCTGATGGACCTCGTGCCTGTCTCGCATCTCGGAAGAGATCCGCGCTTCGCGCCGCTCGGTCCGGAGCCGTTATCGCCCGATTTTACCCCCGCGGTCCTTTCGAAGGCGCTTGCCGGGCGCGAGACGTCGATAAAGGCAGCACTGCTCGATCAGCGGACTGTTGCCGGCATAGGCAATATTTACGCGTGCGAGGCCCTGTTCCAGGCGGGCATCTCGCCGCGTCGCCTGGCCGGCACCGTGCAGGGCGAGCGCTGCGCCCGGCTTGTCGCTGCGATCAAGGACGTGCTGGCGCGCGCAATCGCGGCCGGCGGTTCCTCGGCGCGCGACTACGTTCAGGCCTCGGGCGAGGCCGGCTGGTTCCAGAACGCCTGGGCGGTCTATGACCGTGAAGGGAAGCCCTGTCCGGACTGCGATTGCGGCGGCGCTGTCAAGCGTATCGTTCAGGGCGGGCGCTCGACTTTCTATTGTGCAAAGCGGCAGCGCTGAGCTAGACAGCCAACGATGCGGAACCTTCCGCGTTTACTATTCCTGGTCATTTTCCTCGGCATGGCCGGCCTCGGCCCTGCCGATGCCGCCGATTCGTTCATCGCCGGGATCGACGACATGCCATTGATGCCCGGCCTCACGCAGCTCGCCGACCGCAACGTCGTGTTCGACGCGCCGTCGGGTCGCATCGTCGAGGCTTATGCCGAAGGTCCGGTCGCGCGCGAGGCGGTGCACAGCTTTTATGCCCGGACGCTGCCGCAGCTCGGCTGGCGTAAACGGGGCGGCGCGCTCTATGTCCGCGACGGCGAAACGCTGCGCCTCGAATTTCCGGCCGCGAGGCCGGGAGGCCGCACAACGGTCCGCTTTTTCCTCTCGCCGGACTGATCCGGCACAGGGCTCACCAACAGGCAACGCGATCATTCCCTGGAGACAAACATGGCTTACCAGAACATCCTGGTCGAAACCCGCGGCCGCGTCGGCCTGATCACCCTCAACCGGCCCAAGGCCCTGAATGCGCTGTCCGGCCCGCTGATCGTCGATCTCGCCGCTGCACTCGACGCTTTCGAGGCAGACGACAATATCGGCGCGATCGTGCTCACCGGCAGCGAGAAGGCCTTTGCGGCCGGGGCTGACATCAAGGAGATGCAGAACAAGTCCTACATGGAGGCCTATCTGCAGGATTTCATTACCAATGGCTGGGAGCGGGTGACCGTCTGCCGCAAGCCGATCGTGGCCGCGGTCGCCGGATATGCGCTCGGCGGCGGTTGCGAGGTCGCGATGATGTGCGACTTCATCCTGGCCGCGGATACGGCGAAGTTCGGCCAGCCGGAGATTACCCTCGGCACGATACCCGGCGCCGGTGGCACCCAGCGGCTGACCCGGTTTGTCGGCAAATCCAAGGCAATGGAGATGTGCCTGACGGGCCGCATGATGGATGCCGCCGAAGCGGAACGGGCCGGCCTTGTCAGCCGGGTCGTCCCCGCCGCCGATCTGGTCGAGGAGGCGGTAAAGACCGCGCAGCGCATTGCGGAAATGTCGCGGCCGGTCGCGATGTTCGCCAAGGAGTGCGTCAACCGCGCCTATGAGACGACGCTGACCGAGGGCGTGCGCTTCGAGCGACGCTTGTTCCACTCCACCTTCGCGCTCGAGGATCAGAAGGAGGGCATGGCCGCATTCATCGAAAAGCGCCAGCCGCAGTTCAAGAACAGATGACCGGGATGACCTGACGTTGACGCCCCATGGAGGCAGGGCTATAAACGCGCCCTTGCCGAAAACGGACGAGATCGGATCATGGCGAAGACCAAATCAGCCCGCAAGAACGCGCGCCAAGCGGAGCGGCGTGCCGCCGTCAATCAGGCGCGCGAAACCCGTGTGAAGACCTACCTGAAGAAGGTCGAAACCGCGATTGCCGCCGGCAACAAGGCCCAGGCGCAGGAAGCCTTCAAGGCAGCGCAGCCCGTGCTGATGCGCGGCGTGGGACAAAAGGTCGTGCACAGGAACCTGGTGGCGCGCAAGCTGTCGCGCCTGTCGGCACGGATCAAGGCGCTCTGAAGTTCGCCCCGAATTCTCTTAACGCGTGATCGGACCGCCATGCTCGGGGTGAACGGCATCGCTCGTTCGGAGCCGTTCCGAAAATTACCTCGGTTGTTTTCATGCGCACCGCTCGTCGCGTTGCATTCGCAACACGACGCCTCACAAATCTTTCACGTTCCCCGTTCGATCATGTTGCGAGTCCTTTGAAGCGCGACTAGAGTCCCGATCGACGGTCGGAATAAAATTGTGATGGGGGGCATAACATGTCGATCGTCATCTTGGAGCCACGATTAGCGATCGAGGATCGGCAGTCTCAGGGGG
Source organism: Alphaproteobacteria bacterium (assembly GCA_041690495.1). Taxonomy (GTDB): domain Bacteria; phylum Pseudomonadota; class Alphaproteobacteria; order CACIAM-22H2; family CACIAM-22H2; genus DATAAP01. The sequence goes on from JAWLHE010000010.1 coordinate 43,555, forward strand.
CGATAGCGATCCGCGTTAAATCCGCGACCGGGGTTGGGCGGTAGATGCGGTGGAAGTCGCTGCCTCCCGGCGGCGATTGCGGATCGGCTTTGGTTCTGTGGTGTTCGTTCTTCGAAGTGCTGCATCGACGGTCGTGACGCGTGTCGATACGCGGCAGAGGGGCGGCAAAAGAGTGATGACGAGTCAGACGACAGACGCGTACGCGGGCGATCTCTCGCCCAAGGAAGCTTGGGAGCTTCTCTCGAAAGATCAACGCGCCGTCCTCGTCGATGTCCGATCTCAGCCCGAATGGTCGTTCGTCGGTCAGCCGGATCTTTCCACGCTGGACAAGAAGCCCCTGCCGATATCCTGGCAGCACTGGGCGGCGACACCGCGGCCCTCCATGGTTCTCAATGCCGGGTTCACTGCGGAAGTCGAGGCGGCCGTGACCGACAAGGATGCTCCGGTGATCTTTCTGTGCCGGTCCGGTGTGCGTTCGAAATCGGCGGCGGTCGCCCTGACCGCGCGGGGCTACCGGCGCTGCTACAACCTGGCCGGCGGGTTCGAAGGTCCGCACGACAGCGCAAAGCATCGCGGTGCTGTGGCGGGCTGGAAAGCCTCCGGCCTGCCCTGGATCCAGGAATAAGGCCATGGAGCACGACATCGACGCCTCGGTGGACGCCCAGTGGGCCCGGGTACGCGGCAAGCTGAAGGCGGAATTCGGCGAGGCGGCATTCAAGAGCTGGCTCAAGCCGCTGACCCTCGTGTCGATTGACCGTGGCGAGATCCGGATTGCCGTCCCGACGCGGTTCATGCGCGACTGGGTGCGTTCGCATTACGCCGACCGCATCCGCGCCCTATGGTCGACCGAGAACAGAAACGTACGCAGCATCGAGGTCGTGGTGCAGACCGCTCCGGTTCGCGCCGATCCGCCGCCGGCCGGTTCCCGGCTCGAGGCTGTGCGCGGCGGTCGGCCCCTGACCCAGCTGTCATCGCGAGGCGCCGGATCCCTGGAGATGCTGGCCCCTGGGGCAAGCGACGAGCGCGACGATTTCGGGGCGCCGCTCGACCCGCGTTTCACCTTCGACAACTGGGTCGTCGGCAAGTCGAACGAGTTCGCGACCGCCGCGGCGCGGCGGGTCGCGGACGAGGCCAAGGTGCCTTTCAATCCGCTGTTCCTCTATGGCGGGGTCGGTCTCGGCAAGACGCATCTGATGCATGCCATCGCCTGGCACATCAGGAAGCGCCACCCGCAACGGCGCGTGATCTATCTCTCGGCCGAGAAGTTCATGTACCAGTTCATCCGGGCGCTGCGATTCAAGGACACGATGGCGTTCAAGGAGCAGTTCCGTTCGGTCGACGTGCTGATGATCGACGACGTCCAGTTCATCAGCGGCAAGGATTCGACCCAGGAAGAATTCTTTCATACCTTCAATGCGCTGGTGGACCAGAACCGTCAGATCGTGCTGTCGGCGGACAAGAGTCCGACCGATCTCGAGGGGCTGGAGGAACGCGTTCGATCGCGCCTCGGCTGGGGGCTGGTCGCGGACATTCATCCAACGACCTACGAGCTCCGTCTCGGCATCCTGCAGTCGAAGGCCGAAAATCTCGGAGTGCCGGTGGCGCCCAAGGTGCTCGAATTCCTTGCCCACAAGATCACCTCCAACATCCGCGAGCTCGAAGGAGCGCTCAACCGCATCGTCGCCCATGCGACGCTTGTGGGCCGGCCGATCACGCTGGAGACGGCGCAGGAGGTCCTGCACGACCTGCTGCGCGCCAACGATCGCCGGGTGACGATCGAGGAAATCCAGAAGCGCGTCGCCGAGCATTATTCGATACGGCTCGCCGACATGCATAGCCCGCGCCGCGCGCGGGCGGTCGCGCGCCCGCGGCAGGTGGCGATGTACCTCGCCAAGCAGCTCACCTCGCGCTCGCTGCCGGAGATCGGGCGCAAGTTCGGCGGACGCGACCACACCACCGTCATGCACGCCGTGCGCAAGATCGAGGAGCTGCGTGCCAGCGACCAGAGCTTCTCCGAGGATATCGAGCTGCTGCGCCGAATGCTGGAGGCCTAGCTCCGCGCGATCGCTGTTGTTCTTCAATCGGGTGGGCCTCATTCCGAGGGGCCAGCCCGATCCTCACCCCACGGATGGGCCGGGATGAGGGCCGGGGCGGCGCGCCGAAGGATGAAGCTGCCGCGTCGCCTTTTTCGAGGGGGGGGGGAGAAATGGCTGCCAGCAGGACGAAGCGACAGCGTGCGGCCCTGGTAACCGGCTTTGAGACATTCGGCGGACACGCGCTGAACCCTTCGGCGGCGGTGACCGAGCGCCTCGACGGCGCCAGGATTCTCGGCACGGCCGTCGTCGGCCGCATCCTTCCGGTGGATCTCGAACGTCTGGATGGCGCGATCGCGGCGATCCTGGGCGAGATCGATCCGGTGGCCGTGATAAATCTGGGACTTGCGGCTGGCGAGCCGGTGGTGCGGCTGGAGCGCGTGGCCCTCAACCTTGCCGCATTCGAAATACCCGACAATGCCGGACGGCTGGTCGAGGAGCGTCCGCTGGAAAGGAAGGGGGCCGCGGCCTTGTGGTCGCGGCTCGATCTCCCCGCCATCCGCCGGGCGCTGCTCGACCGCGGCATTCCCGTGCGGCTGTCCAGCACCGCCGGGAACTACCTGTGCAATGCCGCCATGTACCGGTTCCTGCGTGCCGTCCCGGCTGCGGTTCCGTGCGGTTTCATCCATCTGCCGTATCTGCGCGCGCAGGTAGCGGCATTGCTCGAGGAACCCGTCACGCGCGAGCTTGGCCACTATGCCTCGATGGAGTTCCCGACGCTTCGCCGCGCCGTCGAAATCGCCCTGGAAATCAGCCTCGGCGGCCGGCTGCGCATGCCTCGTTCAAGGGCTTGAAAAAGCGTCCGGATTTCCTATCTCTTAACCACAAAATATATTTAAGTTTCAAACGCTTCTGCTATACTGCCGCTCCTTTCGAAAAGCCGGGCTGGGCGCGTCCGCCGCCGGCCGTGCGGGGGGCGGTTTCCGGGGGGTCCGGAAGGCCGCCGGGAACCGGTATTTCGGGGCCCTTCGCAACCACAAGGACGCCAATCTGCGCCAACCATGAAATTGACGATCGAACGCGCCGCGCTTCTCAAGGCCTTGAGTCACGTGCAGAGCGTGGTGGAGCGCCGCAATACGATCCCGATCCTCGCCAACGTCCTGATCGAGGCGTCCAAGGACAAGGTTTCGCTGACCGCGACCGACATGGATATCGCGATCGTCGAGAACGTGCCGGGCGAGGTCGCGCGCGGCGGTACGACGACGGTCCAGGCGCATACGCTTTACGACATCGTGCGCAAGCTGCCTGAAGGCAGCCAGGTCGGCATCGAAAGCGTGGGCGACAAGGGGCAGATCAGCCTTCGCGCCGGCCGCTCGACCTTCGCGTTGGCGGCCCTGCCGGCGGAGGATTTTCCGAAGATGACGGGCGGCGAGCTGTCGCATTCGTTCGAGCTGTCCGCCGCCGATCTGCGCGGTCTGATCGACCGGACGCGCTTTGCGATCTCGACCGAAGAGACGCGCTATTACCTGAACGGCATCTACTTCCATGCCGGCACCAGCAATGGCGTCAAGGTCCTGCGCGCCGTCGCCACCGACGGCCACCGCCTCGCGCGCATGGAGATGACGCTGCCAAGCGGGGCCGAGAAGATTCCCGGCGTCATCCTGCCGCGCAAGACGGTCATGGAGCTGCGCAAGCTGGTCGAGGAGACGCAAGGCGCCGTCAACGTCGCGCTGTCGGATACGCGCGTACGGTTCGCCTTCGACAATGCCGTGCTGACGTCCAAGCTGATCGACGGCACGTTCCCGGACTACGAGCGTGTCATTCCCACCGGCAACGACAAGATCATGGAAGTGAGCTGCCGTGATTTCGCGGCGGCTGTCGACCGTGTATCCACCATTTCGACAGACAAGTCGCGCGCGGTGAAGCTCTCGATCTCCAAGGGCCAGCTTACCTTGTCCGCGACCAGCCCCGAGGCGGGCAGCGCCACCGAGGAAATCGAGGTGCGATACGGATCGACTCCGATCGAGATCGGTTTCAACTCGCGCTACTTGCTGGACATTACCCAGCAGATCGAGGGCGAAGGCGCCAGGTTCTCGATGGCTGATGCGGCCTCGCCCACAGTCGTCACCGACGCCGCCGACCAGAGCGCGCTCTACGTGCTCATGCCCATGCGGGTGTGAGCCGGACGACAATTCTTGTGGTTCTCCTCGCGGCCCGCGCGGTCTGCGGGGTTGAGAGGGATGCACGCGCGAACATACGTAACCAGGATGCCCAGTGATTCAGGCTTCTGTTCGCTCCAGTGACATCGACGACGCGCCCGCGCAGCCGCACGGGCATGCGGCGGTAACGCGGCTGACGCTGACCGATTTCCGCTGTTATGCGCGGCTGCGGGTCGATGTTGCGCGTGAGCCGGTGGTGCTGACAGGGCCCAACGGCGCCGGCAAGACCAACCTGCTCGAGGCGCTGTCCTACCTCGCGCCGGGCAAGGGCCTCCGCCGCGCCAGGCTGGCGGAGCCTGACCGGCGCGTCGGCGACGAGCCTGCGGGCCGCTGGGCGGTCGCGGCGACCGTCGAGAGCGGTACCGGAACATGCGCCGTCGGCACCGGCCGCGAGGCCGAGACGGAGCGGCGCAGCGTACGCATCGATGGTGCGACGCGCAGTCAGAAGGATCTGTCGGCGCTGCTGAACGTCGTGTGGCTGACGCCGGAGATGGACCGCCTGTTCATGGAAGGGCCTTCGGCGCGTCGCCGCTTTCTCGACCGCCTGGTGTTCGGTTTCGATCCCGAGCATGCCGGGCGCGTCGCAGCCTATGAGCATTGCCTGCGCGAGCGCGCGCGGCTGCTGGCCGACGGCGGCGGCGATCCGGCCTGGCTCGATGTGCTCGAGGATGGCATGGCGCGCAACGGCATTGCCGTTGCCGCGGCGCGCGCGGTGACGGCGGCGCGGCTCGATCGCGCGGCCTCGGAAGGTATCGGCCCGTTTCCCGCGGCGCGTCTGGCGATGGCGGGCGATCTCGACCTGTGGCTTGCGGCCGAGCCGGCCTTGGCCGTCGAGGACCGTCTGCGCCAGGCCCTCAAGAACGGGCGTGCGCACGATGCGCAGGCCGGCGGCGCCATTGCCGGTCCGCATCGCGGCGACCTTGCCGTGCGCTTCGCGCCCAAGGACCGCCCGGCGGCCGAATGCTCGACCGGCGAGCAGAAGGCGCTGCTGCTGTCGATCGTCATCGCCGTCACGCGCGAGATGATCCATGAACGCGGCGAGCCGCCCGTCCTCCTGCTCGACGAGGTCGTCGCCCATCTCGATGGCGCCCGGCGCGCCGCCCTGTTCGACGAGCTGGCGGCGCTGGGTGTGCAGGCCTGGCTGACCGGCACCGACGACGAGCTCTTTGCGGGCCTGCGGGGCCGCGCACAATTCTTCCGCGTTCTAGATGCGACACTGACACCACGATGACCCAGAACACGAATCCCAAGATCCCCGATACCGGCGCCGAAACCTATGGTGCGGAATCGATCAGGGTGCTGCGCGGGCTCGATGCCGTGCGCAAGCGCCCGGGCATGTATATCGGCGACACCGACGACGGCTCGGGCCTGCACCACATGGTCTACGAGGTGGTCGACAACTCGATCGACGAGGCGCTCGCAGGTTACTGCACGCAGGTGTCGGTTACCCTCAATGCCGACGGCTCCGTGACCGTGACCGACAACGGCCGCGGCATCCCCACCGAGATCCACAGGGAAGAAGGCGTGTCGGCGGCCGAGGTCATCATGACCCAGCTCCATGCCGGCGGTAAGTTCGACCAGAATTCCTACAAGGTTTCCGGCGGCCTGCACGGTGTCGGCGTTTCCGTCGTCAACGCGCTGTCGGAAGTGCTCGAGCTCACCATATGGCGCGGCGGCAAGGAGCACTTCATGCGCTTCAGGCACGGCGTGCCCGAGGCGCCGCTGGCCGAGCGCGGCGATGCGAAGGGTCTGCGCGGCACGCAGGTGCGTTTCCTGCCGTCGCGCGAGACCTTCACCATGACGGAGTTCGATTTCGACACCCTCGAGCACCGTCTGCGCGAGCTCGCCTTCCTGAATTCCGGCGTCAAGCTGATCCTCTCGGATGCGCGTGGCGTCGAGGCGAAGACGGTGGAGATGCATTACGAGGGCGGCATCGAAGCCTTCGTCAAGTATCTCGACCGCTCGAAGACCGCGCTGCATCCCGCCGTGATGATGCACGGGCAGAAGGACGGCATCACCGTCGAAGTGGCGATGGAGTGGACCGACGCCTATCACGAGACGATGCTGTGCTTCACCAACAACATTCCGCAAAAGGACGGCGGCACCCATCTCGCCGGTTTCCGTGCGGCGCTGACGCGCACGATCAACAACATCGCCAACGCGACCGGCATCGCCAAGAAGGAGAAGATTTCGCTGAGCGGCGACGATGCACGCGAAGGACTTACCTGCGTGCTGTCGGTCAAGGTCCCCGATCCGAAGTTCTCGTCGCAGACCAAGGATAAGCTCGTCTCATCCGAGGTCCGGCCGGTGGTCGAGACGATCTGCGGCGACAAGCTGATGCAGTGGTTCGAGGAGCATCCCGCGGACGCCAAACGCGTCGTCACCAAGGTGGTCGAGGCCGCGACCGCGCGCGAGGCCGCGCGAAAGGCCCGCGAGCTGACGCGCCGCAAGGGCGCGCTCGACATGGCATCGCTGCCCGGCAAGCTCGCCGACTGTCAGGAGCGCGACCCGGCCAAATCCGAGCTGTTCATCGTCGAAGGCGATAGCGCCGGAGGGTCGGCCAAGCAGGGCCGCAACCGCGCCTTCCAGGCGATTCTGCCGATCAAGGGCAAGATCCTGAACGTGGAGCGCGCGCGCTTCGACAAGATGCTGTCTTCGGCCGAGATCGGTACGCTCATTGCCGCGATCGGGACCGGCATCGGCAGCGAGGATTTCGACGTCAAGAAGTCGCGCTATCATCGCGTCATCATCATGACCGACGCCGATGTCGACGGGTCGCATATCCGCACGCTGCTGCTGACGTTCTTCTATCGCCAGATGAGGCCGCTGATCGAGCAGGGCTATCTGTACATTGCGCAGCCGCCGCTCTACCGTGCGAAGCGCGGTAGCTCGCAGGTTTATCTCAAGGACGAGCGCGCGCTCGAGGACTATCTTATCGGCGGCGGAATCGAAGGCATGACGCTGACGGTCGGCACCGATGGCAGCCAGCGCGCCGGCACCGATCTGCGCGCCATCGTTGATCGTGCACGTCAGGCGAAGGCGCTGATAACGCCGCTGGCGCGCCGGGTGGGGCATCGCGACGCGGTGGAGCAGGCTGCGATTCTCGGCGCCCTCGACCCGTCGATCATCGCCGACGCGGAGAATGCCGAGGCGGTGGCGCAGGCGATCGCACGCCGGCTCGACGCGCTCGCGCCGGAAACCGATCGCGGCTGGAATGGCAGTTTCGACCGCAATGCGCTGGTGTTCGAGCGGCGCCTGCGCGGCGAGACAGACCGCGCCGTCGTCGATCCCGTGGTCATCAACTCGGTCGAGGCGCGACGCCTCGTCGGCATGGCAGGCGAGCTGCAGGAGATTTACGGGCGCTTCGCAAAGCTGCACGCCCCCAAGGCGGAGAAGGGCGACAAGCCCGAGCAGATCTTCGACATCACCGGCCCGACCAGGCTCATCGATACGGTGCTCGAGATCGGCAAGAAGGGGGTTGCGATCCAGCGCTACAAAGGCCTGGGCGAGATGAATCCCGACCAGCTCTGGGAGACGACCCTCGATCCCGAGGCGCGCCATCTGCTGCAGGTGAAGATCAGCCATGCCGACGACGCCGAATCGGTGTTCTCGACGCTGATGGGCGACATCGTCGAGCCGCGCCGCGAGTTCATTCAGGACAATGCACTGAAGGTCGCCAATCTCGACGTGTGAGAATGTCCGGATGGCCGCCGGGGCTGCTTGCCGGCGGAATGGCGGCTGCGCCCTGACGCTGCGGACGCGTATCTACTGGTAGCCGACGGACATTACATAGTCGCGCAACAGCGATTCAGCGCTCTCCGCCTCCCCCAGAAGGACCTGGAGCACGTCGCGGGCCGCGAGCACCCCAACCGGATGTCCGTCCGGTCCCGCGACGGGAACATGCTTCACCTTGCGCTGCTTCATGAGCGACCAGACATCGTGCAGCCAGTCGTCCGGGCGGCAGGAGACGACGTCGTGGGTCATCACGGTCGAGGCCGCGGTCATGCAGCCACTACCCTCGCAATGGCTGATCTGACCGACCACATCCGTTTTGGTGATGACGCCGACCATTACGCCCTGCTTGTTGCATACGACGACCAGCTCCGCGCGCCGTTCGCGCAGAAGCCTCGCCGCTTCTATGAGAGGGGAGTCGTCGCTGATCGCGAAGAGTCGCCCTCGCGCGGTGGGCAACAGCGTTTCAACGAGCATCAGGGCCTTCAATGGCACCAGGCATTCGTCATGACCCGCCTCTTTCGCCCGTTTCGCCGCCCTCGTCGCTCCTCCATGCGAAGCCTCCGCGGTCGCGATACGCAGTCGTGAAACGCACAACCCGCTCAGCGGGCCCGGGACGTTGTCGAAATGAAAAGACCGGCCCGGCCGGCGGCCTTCTCGGATGCTGACCGTCGGCCGGCTGTGCCTCCGACGAACTTGGCGGACTCCGTGCCGGAGCGCAGCGGTTGCGCCCGAAGTCGCATGCAGGCCGCACTCGAGCGGCCTGCATGCGACATGATTCCGGCCAAATCAGGACCCGGTCCGCATTACAGTCGGAGCCATCGAGCGAAGCATATCGAGATGCTGCTGCAGGACCGGAACGTTCCTCTGCGCAAAGGAGCGCAGCGCCGGATTTGATGCGTTATCGGCCGTGAACCGGAACATCGTCACCTGTGCCGTGTGAGCCGCATGCTGCTGCTCGATGTACTGCCGGTCAAAGGACGAACCGGACAGCTGCTGCAGCTGATTCTGCACGGCCTGAGCGGCCGCCGGCAGGGTGGTCGGCGGCGACATGCCGGATCGCGAAGCGACCTGCATCAATTCCTGATTGGACTGACTGTGCTGCTGAACCATCCGGCGCCCGAAATCTCGCACCGATGCGCTCGATGCCTTCTGTTCCGCTAGGCGCCCAAGCTGAACCTCGGCCGTGCCGTGCTGCGCCGCCTCGATCACGAAGGCCTGTTCGGCGGCGGTGAGCTGGCCGCTCGCTCCTGTCGTGCTCATGCCGGTCGTGCCTGATTGCGCCTGGCTGCCGCCCGTCTGCTCGGCGATGTTTCGCCGCGCCCCCAGCGATGTCTGCCCGGCTTGGCCAGCCTGCGGCACCTGCGATGCTGTTTGGGGCGAGTAAAGGGCCGACGACCTCCTTTCGGACGAGCCGTCGCCGCCGGAGCATCCGGCCAAGGCAAAGAGAAGGGCGATTGCCCCGATGTTGATGCGACGCATGGGACTCCTCGCGCTCAGTTGCGTTCGCCCCCCGCGTCCCACAACATCGGACGCCTTGCTCTGTTCCCCATCGCCTCTGTGCGGCTGCATCCGAGCTGTACCGCGCCATGGCCCTCACGTGGAAGCTTGGGCGCTCCAAGCCGCTCCATGATTGTGCCGATGACGGTTGGCTAATGGTCCGGTAACGACCGGGGAATGCAGGCGTCAGGCGCGGCTCGCAAGATACAGCCGGCACAGCACGGCCGCCTTGCGCGCCGCTCGGCCCCAGCGGCTGTTCGGGTCCTGGCTCGAGTAGCGCTCGAACAGCGGGAGGGCGCTCCTGGCGTCGCCGCGGTCGAGGTGCAGAACGGCGAGATTGAAAGCCGCATCGGCATAGTTCGGGTCGCATGCGAGCGCGGTCTCGAAATGCATGCGCGCACGCTCGACGTCACCCCCGTCCTGAGCGAGGCAGGCCAGATTGTACCAGGCGTCGGCGAGGAGCGGGTCGAGTTCCGTCGCCATCCGGAACAGGATCGCGGCTTCCTGGATCCGGCCCTGGTGCCGCAGGGCGTTGGCACAGTTGTAGCGGCTCAACGCATCGTTCCGGTCGATGTGCATGCATTTGCGATAGATGCGTTCGGCCGTGATCCAGTCGCCGACCTGCTCAGCCGCTTCCGCCATGTCGTAAAGCTCGCCGGCCAGAGGTGCGTCCTGCGGGTCGATCCGCAGGCGCAGCTGTCCATCGATCTCCGCGAGCCATGCCCCCATCCGCACCACGAGCTCACCGCCAGGCAGGCGCACGAGGTTGCCGATCTGCCCGAGCGTGTCCTTCGCGGCCGCGCGGCGAAACGCGATCGCCGCACTCACCACGTTGGTAAGAGTCAGGCCGGCGCCGAGCAGCAGTCGAATCTGCCGCGCGAGCACCAGATCGCGAAAATCGTAGTGGCCCTCGTCCGGCTCGATCACATCGAAGAGCTCGAGCCAGAGCTGGTCCTTCGGATCGAGCCGGCTCAGTGCCGAGAAGGCGGACCGGTCGTAGTCGCGGCACTTGGGCGGCTCGCATTCGAGCAGGCCGAGTTCGCGCAGGAACTGATGCTCGGTCATGACCGCGCTGCGAATCCCGGCATGCGCCAGGATGCGATCCAGGCGGCCGCTCTCGAGACGTCCGATGGCGCCATGCGCGATCATGGTGATCCGCGCCGCGTACTCGACCCGGCGCGAAACGGCGGCGCCCCTCCGCTCGAGTTCGCGCTTGATGCGCCCGAGCGGCACACGCTCCGGCGCGCCGATGATCGAAACCGTCAGACCGCGATAATCGCGCCCCATCCCCCGCACACCACTAGCCTCCCGAGCCTAGCTTGCCTTGCTGCGGGCCTTCTTGGCACGCGATTTCGGCGGCGTCCGCTTGCCGGCAGCGGGCTTGCGGCTCCCTGCCGGGGCCTTGCGCGAGCCGTCGCCGAGGGAGCGCTTCAGGGCATCGAAAAGGTTAACGACGTTGTTCGGCGCGGGCTCCGGCTGCTCGCGGACGGGCAGGCCTTTTACCTTCGCCTGCACCAGCTCCTGCAGTGCCTCCTGGTAGCGATCGGTGAACATCGCCGGATCGAATTCGTCCTTCATCTTCCCGATGATCGACTTCGCCATCTCGACCATGCGCCTGTCGACCGGGTCGTCCGGGATCTCGCTGAAATATTCGGCTGAGTCGCGCAGCTCGTCCTTGCTGCGCAGCGTAGTCATTGTCAGGCCGCCGTCGCGCGGCTGGATGACGAGGGGGTGCTCGCGCGAAGTCAGGACCACGCGGCCGATGCCGGCGACTTTTTCCTCCGCCATTGCGTCGCGAATGACCCTGTAGGCTTCCGCCGCGACCTTCCCGTCCGGCACTACGAAATACGGCGTATCGAAATAGGTCAAATCGATCGATCGGATGTCGACGAAGCGCTCGATATCGATGCTCTTCGTGCTCTCGATCCTGATTTGATCGAGTTCCTCGCCGGCAATGGTCACGTAGCGCTTGCGGTCGTATTCATAGCCCCTGACCAGACCCGAGCGCTCGAGCTCCTCGCCGGTCTCCGCGTCATGGGCGCGCATCGAGATGCGGTTACCGGTATCCGGATTGATGAGATGAAAGCGGATCTTCTTCGATTCCGTCGTGGCCGGATAAAGCCTGATCGCGCACGTGACCAAACTGAGTTTCAGGTAACCCTTCCAGCTCGCCATGGCCGAACGTCTCCCAGCGGGTCTCCGCTACCCGGAGAACGCAGCCCGATCAAGCGAGGTTTCAACCCACGCGATTCCCCTAAAGAGGTGTGTGCGGGCGGTGCAGAATCGGGAAAGTTGCCACCGGATCGGGCGCCTTGCCTGTGGAAAACGCGCAATCCGAAGGGACAGGGATCCGCTCGAATTCCCGCGAGGGTGCCTCCTCCGCCGGCGCCTGCCGGCTTGCCCACAGCGGCGAGCCGCCCGATCAGGCGCGGCGGGCGAGCGAGCGGTATTCGACCTGGACGGGCCGGCGCGGGCGGCTGGTGATGGTGGTCGTTTCGAGATCCCGGCGCGACATCGCCGGTTTGGCACGGCGAATGGAAATTGCCATCTCGGGATCGGCGGCGCGGACCTCGATACGGCGTCCGCCCACTTTCTGGCCATTGAGGCCGCTGACGGCGCGCTCGATCGCCCCGGTCTGGGCGATATTGACCAGTCCGCAGCCCTTTGATTCGCCCGTCAGCGGATCGCGGGCGATCAAAGCGCCGATCACCATGCCGAACGGGTCGAAGATTTCCGCGAGCTGGTTATCCGTAAAATCCTTCGGCAAATTGGCGACGAACACGTTACCGCTGAACTTGTCTGATCTCATTCGATTCACCTATTGTCGCAGCTAACATAGTGAAACGCGAGGCTATGCTGCAGCGCACAGCGCGCATAGCTGACGTGATCGTTCTCGATTTCTCTCGTGCTGCGCGAACGCTTGATGATTAATTCCAGTGCAGAACGCCGCGTCAGCAGTCCGGTTTCGCTCTAGGTATCCTCCTCGTCGCAATTCCCGGCCATCGTCGCAAATGATCCGTACACGGTATCTGTTGCCCTTGGAAGGACGCGGGCATGGCCGTCCGGCCTGAGATCGCCGCGGCTTTTCGCCAGCAGATTCGCTCCTGCGAGCGCCTCGGCTCCCCTTTCACGGCGCAGGTGCTCGGCAGCGTGATGGAGGAGCTCGAGCGCGGCGGAGGGCTCGAGGCGCTGATCGGTTCGTGGCCGGGCGATCCCTCGCGCGACGTCCTTCCCCTTCGCATTGCCGGAGCTCTGCATGCGCTTGCGCTTTCCGGCGCTGCGCCGGATCTCGCGGCCTTCTACCCGCCACAGGGCAGCGGCGGGGAATCAGCCGCGCTGCGCGCCGCGATCGCTGCCGCGGTCGCAGCGCATCGCGCGCATTTCTCCGACTTTCTCGCATCGCCGCCGCAGACCAACGAGGTCGCTCGCTCGGCCGCTCTGCTCGGCGGCTTTCTCCGGGTAGCTAGGCGGACGGGCCTGCCGTTGCGGCTGCTCGAAATCGGCGCCAGTGCCGGCCTCAATCTGCTCTGGGATCGCTACCGCTACCGGCTCGGTGATGTGCTATGGGGCGACCCGTCGAGTCCCGTGCTGATCTCCTCCAGTTGGTCCGGGCCGCCGCCGGATCTCGACGCATCGCTGCAAGTCGCATCGAGGGCCGGGTGCGACCGGTCTCCGATCGATCTCGCCGACCCGGCGCAGCGCTTGCGGCTGCGATCCTACATATGGGCCGATCAGCGCGATCGCCTGGCGCGGCTCGATCTTGCGATCGCCCTGGCGCGCGGAGCGGAGTTGCAGGTGGAGCAGGCGGATGCCGATGAATGGGTCGAACGGCAGCTTGCCGCACCCGCTCATGGTGTGGCGACCGTGCTCTACCATTCGATCGTGTGGCAGTATCTCCCGCGCGAGGCTCAGGCGCGCATCATTGCTGCGGTGGAATCGGCGGGACGGCATGCGGGGCCGGAGAGCCCGGTGGCCTGGCTGCGCCTCGAGCCCGTTGCCGGGCGCGCGCGGCCCGAACTTTCGTTGACCCTGTGGCCCGGCGGAGAGAACGAGCTGCTCGCAACCGGGCACTGGCATGGTATCGCGGTGGAGTGGACAGCCGCCTGACGCCGATCAGGGCTGAAATCCACGTGAGGATTGTCGCGGTGCCGCCGGAGCGGCTAAAACCCGGCGCCATGCGCCATGTCTTTTCGCGCTCACGCAAGATGACGGCGAAGTCGCGCTTCGTTCGTATCCTGCTTTGGCTCGCAGCAATCATGGTGCTGGCGCCTGCGGCCGCCATAGCGCTGTATGCGGTCATGCCGCCGCCATTGACGCCGCTTATGGCTATGCGCTGGCTCGACGGAGCCGGGTTGCGAAAGGACTGGATGCCGCTGTCGCGCGTCGCGGCGCATGTTCCGCATGCGGTGATCGCGTCGGAGGACAACCTGTTCTGCGAGCATTCCGGCTTCGACTGGCGTTCGATCGGCGACGCCGTAGAGGACTACTCCGCCGGCCGGCGCACGCGCGGGGCGAGCACGATCTCGATGCAGACAGCGAAGAACCTGTTCCTGTGGCCCGGGCGCAATTTTGCGCGCAAGAGCATCGAGGCCTATCTGACCGTTCTGATCGAACTGATATGGAGCAAGCAGCGAATCATGGAGGTATACCTGAACGTCGCCGAATGGGGGGATGGCGTGTACGGCATCGGCGCCGCCGCACGCGCCCATTTCGGCAAGTCGGCAGGGTCGCTCACGCGGCGCGAGGCCGCCCTGCTCGCCGCCGTTCTTCCCAACCCGCGCGAATGGTCGCCGGTTCGTCCGACCGCCTATATCTCGGGTCGCGCCGATACCATCGTTCGACGCATCGGACAACTCGGGCCGTTGCTCGCTTGCGTTGCGTCCCGCTAGACACCATATCGCGTGAGGGTATACGCATCCTCGCCGATCGTGGCGCGCCGAGCCGCCCGCCGCGTTAACCCGCGCTTAAGACTCTCCTGAAAGTTTTCGGGCGGGGGCAGTGCCAATAATGCAAGGCTTAGAAATGCACGACTATCTGGCCGAAATCATGATCGCCGAAAAGCTCCGCATCGCATGCCTCGGGACCGGCGAGGCTCCGCACGCGAAGCGCAAGGCCGCCGCCCGCGACAGGGTCGCCGCCATCGAAGTCGATGTGGTCGCGATCGCCCGCGAGAACGGCGAGGATTGCCTGATCGACGCTTTCTTCGATCCCGAAGTTTTTCGCACGGCGAAGCACGGCCCGATCGCAGGCGACCCGACGTTCCTGGCGGAGCTCAAGGCAGCGCTGGCGGCTCTGGGCTTTCCGAGCGACTCGGTCGTCTACGCCGGCACAGCTTTCCAGGACGAACATGTCGTCGCTCTCGAGGCGGGTGCCGACTTCGCCAAGGCGGTGATCGCGCGCGCCGAGGCAAGCGCGACGGCGGCGGCAGCCTGAGCAGTCGAGCGGCCCGGATCGGGCCGCTCTCGGGATGAATCGTCGAGGCCGGTGTCCCAAGGCGGAGCCGGCCATTCGAGAGGATGATGTCGATGCGACAATTTCTCGCGGATTGGAGGCGTTGGAGCCGCGGGGAGCGACTCCTGGCGGTTGCGGGGCTACTCGGTGCCATGGCGGGTCCGATTGTCCCGTACATTGCCGCGACCTGAGCGCGCCGGACCTGAGCACGTCGCCGGTGCCGCGTGGATGCAACAACGCATCCGACGCGCCGGCGGCGCCATTGCCACATTTCAGCCGCGGCCTGCGGCTAGCTTGCCGTGCCGGCACGATCCGTGCGCAATTCTCTTGCGGAACCGGGCTCCGGCTTCGGCGATTTTGAGGCGAGATTCTCGCGAAAGGGGATGGTGGACCTGCGCAGCATCCACAACCTGACGGTCGCAACCTATAACGTGCATTCGAGCGTCGGACGCGACCGCAGATGCGATCCCGACCGGATTCTCGCGGTATTGGGAGAGATCGGCCCCGATATCGTTGCGCTCCAGGAAGTCGGCCACCGCCGCACGACGACGGTGCATGGCGACCAGTTCGCCTATTTCCGGGACCGAACCGGGATGCATGCGGTCACCGGCCTCAATCTGATGTTCGAGCGGCGGTCGTTCGGCAATGCGTTGTTGAGCCGTTGGCCCATCGTCTCGGTCCGACGCATCGACCTCAGTATCCACGGCCGCGAGCCGCGCGGGGCGATCGACGCGGATATCGACATCAAAGGGCACAAACTGCGCGTGATCGCGACGCATCTCGGCCTGGGGCCGGGCGAACGCCGCCGCCAGGTGGAGAGGATCGCGCATGTGCTCAACGACCGCCACGATGTGCCGACGCTGATAATGGGCGACTTCAACGTTTTCGGCCGTCAGCGCAGGCTGCTGCATCAGATCGGCGCACCGGTCGCGCGCAAGGACTGCCCGGCGAGTTTCCCGGCACGCATGCCCCTGCTGGGTCTGGACCGCATCTGGACGCGGCCGATCATGCTGACGCAAAGCCTGGTCACGCACCGTTCGGCGCTCGCCGCCGTCGCTTCGGATCATCTGCCGATCGTGGCCAAGATCGCGATGCGCCATGCGCACGTGATCGACAGCTCCGAGGGCTCGCTGCCGGAAGAGGAAGCGCCGGAGGCGCGCCGCGCCTCGGGCTAGCCGACGAACAGGACCTGGCGCAGATACGCCAGATTGATCGGCTCGATCGGGTCGAGAAATGCCGTGCCGGAGATCGGCTCGTCCGTTCCCTCCGCCGGGTCGATATGACAGGGGCACAGGCGGCGCGGGCGAACATTGAGCGCCTCGATCGCCGCAATGACGGACCTGCCTCGGGCAACCGCCTGCTCGATCTCGTCTTCGCTTGTGCCGATATGCTCCGCGAGAAGCCGATTGCGCAGGCCGGCGATCGCCTTCCGCGTTGTGTCGCGGTCTGCCTCGATGGCCAGATCGCACTCGGTGTCGGCGCCCATCGAGCGGTTGTTGAAATTCGACGAGCCGATCCGCACGAACCGGTCATCGACGATGACGAGCTTGGAATGGATTCCGATCGCTTGCTCGCTTCCATCGGGCGTCGGCACCACCGGGTAGTAGGCGCGCAGTCTCCCGAAGCGATCGGCCCGTTTCAGTCGCCGAAGCAGCCGCTCGCGGTTGCTGCCCATTGCGAACTGCTCGACCACCCCCAAGGATTCCTTGGTGACGACGATGATCACCTCGGGCCCGTCCGGCCGGGTCAGCCGCTCGGCGAGAATGTCCCCGATCGATTGTGCGGTGAAATACTGCGTCTCCAGATAGATCGACTCCCGTGCGGCGCGCAGGGCATCGATGTTCAGTGCCTCGATCTCGCGCACGCCGGAGTCCTGGCCGTAGGGCGGCCGCGTGCGCGCGATCGCGACATTGACGTCGAGAACGTTCGGCGACATTTCGGGCGGCCACGGGTTGGCGCGATCCAGAACGGGCTCCGCCTTTCGGCCTGTCGCCTGGCGCCAGCGCCGCCGCAAATACAGGCTGATCGAGCGCGCCGCTTCGCCGTCTACGGCCATCTGCAGGTCGTGAACCGGGTGGAAGGGCTCGCCGTCGTACTCCTGGCGCGTTGGATTCATCATGTCATGCGCCTGCGTGTCCCAGCGATCCGCCGTCAGATCGATGCCGCCGACGAACGCAAGCGCATCGTCGATGCACACGATTTTTTCATGGTGTGAAGAGCCGAGCCGATAGTTGTTGTCGAACTCGAACTCGACTCGCGGCAGGCCGGAGTACCAGGGCTGCGACAGCAGGACCGCAGGCTGGTGATTGCTCCCATAGAAGGTCGAGAAGCCCCAGATGAGAATACGGACGCGCAGCGACGGCCGTTCGCCAACGAGCCGCCCGATCAGCGCGGCCAGAGATTCGTCCGGCGCATTGACCGGATCGAGTCTGATCTGATGATCGAAATCCCATCCGGCGATCAAAACAGAGTGTCGCGCGTGCATCAGCGCCGTGCGAATCGCGCTGAAATAGTTGCATCCATCGATGAAGAATGCCGCGCGTCGTGCGTGCCGGACTCGCCAGCAGTTGCGGCCGGGCTTCAGAATTGCCGTGCGCGCATGGTTCTCATACGCCGCAAGCGCTTCTCCATCCTGCGTGTTGAGATCGTGCATGGCCCTTCCGCGGCATTCGGGGAATGAACGTGGCGCTCTGCATATAGGTTCCCGCCGAGCTTCGCGCTGGAACTGCCGCGCTGGCCGCGCCGTTGTCTTTCGAATGACCTTAAAACGCTGGGCGCCGTGGGTCACACTCGCTGTTGCGGTCGCCATGGTGCTCCTGCTGTCGCGCGCATTGCGGGGCTATGATTTCGACGAGGTGACTGAGGCTCTGCGCGCAGTCAGCCCGAGGCGCCTTGGGCTCGCGATCGCCTGCGTCGCCGGAAGCTATTTGTCGTTGACCCTGTTCGATGCGCTCGCGATGCGCTATGTCCGTCGGCGGCTTTCCTATCGCCAGATCGCGCTCGCGTCCTTCTGCGCCTTGTCGATCGGGCACAATGTCGGGTTCGCGGCACTCAGCAGCGGTGCCATCCGCTACCGCTTCTACTCGCGCTGGGGTCTCGCGCCGCAGGAGATCGGCAAGGTCATCGTCTTCTGCGCGATGACGGTCGGACTCGGGCTGCTGACGCTGGGCGGCCTCGCCTGGACGTTGACGCCGGATCTCGCGGCGAAAATGACCGGGCTGCCGTCGCTTGCCGCCCGCGTCGTAGGGCTCCTCGCGCTGGCGCTGGCGTTGGGATGGGTTGGACTCGCACTTGTCGTGCGCCGACGGCTGCGCATCTGGCGCTGGTACATCGACATGCCTTCGCCGCACCTTGCCGCGGGCCAGCTTCTGGTCGGCACCATGAATTTCGCATTTGTCGCGGCAGCGCTGCATCAGGCGATCCTCAGCGTGGCTCAGATCGGTTATCTCGAGGTCGCCGCAGCCTATGTCATCGGCAATACCGCTGCGATCGCCAGCCACATTCCGGGCGGACTGGGCGTGATCGAGGCGGCCGTAATCTATCTCCTCCCGTCAGCCGACCTGCTGGCCGCGGTCCTGCTGTTCCGCGCTGTCTACTACCTTCTGCCGTTGCCGCTCGGCGCTCTGTGCCTCGCGCTCTCCGAGCTCCATTTTCGCCGGAGGGACCGCGCCCGGTCGCGCTCGAATGAGCGGCGCGATTCGGTCGGAGGATCCGCCGCGCCGGCGCGGCGCTGAAGGAACAGGCCGTCCGCACGCTTCCGGCTTCGCCTAGCAGTTGCCGCAATCGTCTGCTAAAGACCCGCCGTGGCGAAGACTCTACGAAAACACGCTGGCGGGCGAACGGAGCCATCCCTGGGTCGGCGCCGATCCGGGGGCGAGGGGCCAAAAGCCGGGAATCGCGCGTCGGCGGCGTCGCCCGGTCGCGGCAAGGGACCGCGCCGCAGCCTGTTTGGAGCCTTCCTGAAATGGAGCGTGGTCCTCTCGCTTTGGGCCGCGGTCCTCGGCGGGATCGTGATCGCCTATTTCGCCTTCACGTTGCCGGACTTGAGCGGCATCGACAAATTCAACCGCCGGCCCAGCCTGTCCTTCGTGGCTGCCGACGGCCAGGTGCTCGCCACCTATGGCGACCTGTATGGCGGCGCGGTCGAGCTGCGCGAAATGCCGCCGTGGCTGCCGCAGGCGGTGATCGCAACCGAGGACCGGCGATTCTACAGCCATTTCGGCATAGACCCGATCGGTCTCGCACGCGCCGGGTACGTCAATCTGCGGGCCCGCCGGGTGGTGCAGGGCGGCAGCACGATCACCCAGCAGCTCGCCAAGAACGTGTTCCTGACGCATGAGCGTACCCTGACCCGCAAGATCCAGGAGACGCTGCTTGCCTTATGGCTCGAGCGCCGCTTCAGCAAGGATCAGATTCTGACGATCTATCTCAACCGCGTATATCTTGGCGCCGGCACCTACGGGGTCGAGGCGGCGGCGCGGCGCTATTTCGGCAAGTCCGCGCGCGAGGTCAGCCGGCTCGAGGCCGCCGTGATCGCCGGTCTGCTGAAGGCGCCGTCGCGCTACTCGCCGGCGGCAAGCCCGGAGCGCGCCAAGGCCCGCGCGAGCACGGTGCTTCACCTGATGGCCGAGCAAGGCTACATCACGGCCGCACAGCGGCGCGAGGCAGCGCGTGGGACGATCCGCGTGGCGGGCGGATCGGGCGACAATCGCGGTGCGCGCTATTTTGCCGACTGGCTGCTCGACGCCGTGCCGGGCTTCGTCGGCTACGTGGATCGCGACCTGACCGTCGTCACCACGCTCGACCCGCGGCTGCAGCGCGCGGCCGAACGGGCGGTGATCGCCACGCTGGAGCGCGAGGGGCCGCGCGCGAAGGTGAGCCAGGCCGCCCTGGTGTCGATGTCGCCGGACGGCGCGGTGCGCGCAATGGTCGGTGGCCGCGACTACGGCGAAAGCCAGTTCAACCGCGCCACGGACGCGCAGCGCCAGCCGGGTTCTTCGTTCAAGCCGTTCGTCTTTCTGGCGGCCGTCGAGGCCGGCCTGAAGCCCGACGACCGCATCGACGGCAGCCCGGTGACCGTCGCGAACTACTCGCCCAGGAATTTCGAGAACGAGCGCAGCGGGCCGATCACGGCGCGCGAGGCGTTGGCGCGATCGGTCAACACGGCGACCGTTCGAACGGCGCAGCGGGTCGGCATCGACCGGGTCGTCGCGACCGCACATCGGCTCGGCATTACCTCTGATCTGCGGCGCGACCTGTCGACTTCGCTCGGCGCCAGCGAGGTCAACCTGCTGGAGCTGACGGGCGCCTTCGCGCCGTTCGCGAATGGCGGCAACGGCGTGCTGCCTTACGCGATTCTCGAGATTCGCGATACGGAGGGCCGTGTCCTGTACCGCCGCAGCGGCTCAGGTCCGGGCCGGGTCATCCAGCGCGGGCCGCTCGCGGCCATGGTCGACATGATGAGCGCTGTCGTTCGCACCGGCACGGGCCGCGCGGCGATGCTGGACCGGCCCGCCGTCGGCAAGACCGGCACGAGCCAGGACCACCGCGACGCCTGGTTCGTCGGCGGAACGGCCGACTATGTCACCGGAGTGTGGCTCGGCAATGACGACGGCCAGCCGATGCGGCAGGTCACCGGCGGTACGCTTCCGGCGCGGCTGTGGAAAACATTCATGATGGACGCGCATCGCGGTCTCCCGGCCCAGGCGCTGCCTGGCGCCAGCGCCGGCTTCGATCTCGATTCTTTCTTCGAATCCCTCTTTCGCGGCGGCTTGCCGTCAGAGGCTCCTGCTTCGTTGCGGCCGCACTCGTCTCCGGCCGCGACCGGGACCCCGAACGATCCGATGAACCGGCCGGGGGCGCCGGCGCTGAACTGAACTGACCTGACCTGACCTTTACCGCATGACCGCCGCGGGCCGGGATGAAGAGAAGGTGAAAGCGCCGACGCGGCACCCATCAGCGCCACCGTTCCGTTGTTGAGAATGGCGGCAAACGTTGGGCTCCGTAGACGAGTCTCGTCGCCGACGCACAGCTTTGGATCTATTTGCTTCGTAGTCAGCCGTATCGCAACAGGGCATTGCCGTTGCGGCGGAGCCAGCTCTTGGCGGATTCCGCGTCCGGCGCCAGCTGCTCGACCAGCCGCCAGAAGCGGCGGCCGTGGTTGTGCTCGACCAGATGCGCAACTTCGTGCGCGACCACGTAATCGACGACATTGAGCGGTGCGAGCGCCAGCCGCCAGGAATAGGCGAGACCTCCGCGCGCGGAGCAACTGCCCCAGCGGCTGCGCGGGTCACTGATTCGCACGCGCGTGATCTGCCGGCCGACACGCATGGCCACATTATGGGAGCGCGTGGCGAGCTCGCGCCGGGCCTGGACCTTGATCCAGTCGCGCACGCGCCGGGCGACATGCTCCGTTGCTCCGGAGACGACGAGGTCCGCGCCCTCGCGGCGAACGGCGCCGCGCGCTTCAGGAAGATGGCGGATGGTGACCGGTTCGCCGAACAGCGCGATCGTCGTGCCGTCGACGAAAGGGGTGCGGGCCGGAATCGCGGCAAGGCGCGACGCAAGCCAGCCGCGCTTGTCGTTGACGAACCGCAATCCCTCGGGCAGTCCCACGCCGCGCGGCAGGATCAGCTCGACATGGGCTTCCACCGGGTCGATGCGAAGATACAGTCGTCGTGCCCGCGGCGAGCGTCGCACGGCCAAGTCGACGCGGCGCCCCGCGACTTCGACGGTCGGCGCGGGCTGCGGCGGCGCGGTCGGGCGTGCAACACGAATCGGCATCGTGCAGGTATGCACCGCGGTCGCTACGGCAGCAAGTCTGGCGACCGGATCGGGCGTCAGGGCCGCAGGACCACCGGTGCGCGGCCCGATCTTGCCGACATCGCGACCGGCCGACATAATCCTACGATCACAGCAGGGCCGGGGCGATACCGCCACCGGGCCGCAACGGGAGGAAATCGAGATGATGAAGAGGCGCACATTCCTGGCGTCCGCGGCCGCAGTATCGGCGGCGGCGGGCTTCGGCATCACGCCGGCCCGCGCACAAGCCACATGGAAGCCCAGTCGGCCGGTCACGCTGATCGTACCCTGGGCGGCCGGCGGCGGCACGGACGCCACCGCCCGCATCATCGGCACCCTCATGGAGAAGGAATTCGGCCAGCCGGTGAATGTGGTCAACCGCACCGGCGGCAGCGGCGTCGTCGGCCATGCGGCGATTGCCGCGGGCGCGCCGGATGGCCACACGATCGGCATGATTACCGTCGAAATCAATATGATGCATTGGCAGGGCCTGACCGACCTGACCTACAAGTCCTACACGCCGCTGGCGTTGATGAATATCGATCCCGCGGGCCTGCAGGTGCCGGTCGATTCGCCGTACGGCTCTGCAAAGGACCTGCTCGCGGCGATCAAGGCCAATCCCGGCAAGATGAAGGCGTCGGGCACCGGCCAGGGCGGCATCTGGCATCTGGCACTGGCCGGCATGCTGCGCGATGCCGGGATCGAGACCAATGCCGTGCCATGGGTGCCGTCGAACGGCGCGGCGCCGGCGATGCAGGATCTCGCCGCCGGCGGCATCGACATCGTCACTTGCTCGATTCCCGAGGCGCGCACGATGATCGAGGCGGGCAAGGCCAAGAGCCTGGCAATCATGGCCGACAAGCGCACCCCGACCTTCCCGAACGTGCCGACTCTCAAGGAAGCGACCGGTTCGAGCTGGCAGATGGCGGCGTGGCGCGGCATCGCCGGTCCCAGGGGGCTGCCCGCCAACATCGCCGGCAGCTACGGCGCGGTCCTCAAGAAGATTTACGACAGCAAGGATTATCAGGACTTCATGAACGGCCGCGGCTTTGGACTCATCTGGGCCGACGCAAAGGGCTTCGAGCAGTTCATGTCCAAGAGCAACGATGATCTCGGCGCCGTCATGAAGGCGGTGGGCCTCGCCAAAGGCTGATGCAAATGGGGGCGGGTGGCATGAAACATCCGCCCCCGACCGGCTATCGCGCGAATACGCCGACGATCTCGAGACGCGTAGACCACAGGAACTGGTCGATCGGCGTGACATGTCCCAGCCGATAGCCGCCATCTGCCAGGAGGCGCGCATCGCGCGCGAACGTCGCCGGATTGCACGATACGTACACGACGACCGGAACGGCGGAGCGCGCGACCTCGGCCGTCTGGGCCGCAGCGCCCTCGCGCGGCGGGTCCATGACGATGGCGTCGAAGACCGCGAGCTCGTCGGTCAGAAGCGGACGGCGTGACAGGTCGCGGCGCTCGACCGAGACGCGTCCGGCCTGGCCCGAGCGGCGCGCGGCGTCGCCGAGCGCATCGGCAAGCTCGCTTGCTCCTTCGGCGGCATGAACCCGCGCCTGGCGCGCCAGGGGAAACGTAAGGGTGCCGCAACCCGCGTAGAGATCGGCGACGCGCTTCGCGCGTCCGATTCCGGCGATCACCGCGCCGACGATCGCAGCTTCGCCGTCCTCGCTGGCCTGCAGGAAGGCGCCCGGCGGAAATTCTACCGACGTACCGGCGAAAATGACTTGGGCCGGCCGGCGCTGCACGATGATCTCGGCGGTTTCGGCTGCGCCGCGCCATGCAACCCGCACGAGGTCTTGCGCGAGCGCGAAGGCGGCGATCGTCTCACGCTGCGCGCGGTCCGGCGCGTTTCGCCGGCCGATGAGCAGGTCCAATCCCGATTGAGTGCGTGTAACGAGAATATCTGCGTTCTCCCCGTCGCGCAGGAGTGCGTGAGCGAAGACGCGAAGGGCCGGCAGCAGCGCCGCGATCTGCGGGTGCAGCACTGCGCATGCCTTAAGGTCGACGATCTGTCGGCTCTTGTAGGCATGAAAGCCGAGTTCGGTGCGCCCGCTGTGGCGCATTGCGGCGAACTCGGCGCGCCGGCGCGTCGCGGGGAGGCTGTGTGCCGTCGCATCGATCGTCACGCCCGAAAAGCCGCGGTGTGACAGTGCGGTCTCGATCTGTCGGCGCTTCAATGCGTCGTACTCGGCGATGCCGAAGTGCTGCAGGGCGCAGCCGCCGCATGTTCCGAAATGTATGCATGGCGGAGTTCGATGCGCGGGCGCACGCATCTGCCAATCGACCGGTACCGCATGGTGCGGCCCTATGAGGCGCGCGACGACGCGGTCCCCCGGCATCGTGTAGGGGACGAAGATGTCTGCGTCACGAAAACGCGCTATGCCGTCGCCGTGTGCGCCGATCGCTACGATGGTCAGGTCGAGAAGTCGGGGCTCGCGGGCCTGCCCATGCGAGCGAATTGGTCTGGGTGCCATTGCAAAGGTGCTTCGTGCCTCGTCCGTTGGCGGGGCGCCAACCCATGCACGATCGCGCGTGCCGACGCAATGCTCCGGCCGTCAGGTCTTGCCGAGGTCGCGCCACGCCTTGTCGGCCAGCTGCTCCAGACGACTCATCTCGACCGTGCCGACGAAGGCGTATGCGTAGCCATTGTCGCGCCAGTGCACGATGTTGACGTTCTGGCGCTGCGCGGTGCGCGCCGGCTGGTAGCCGCCGGTGGTGAAGGCGATGACCAGGCCGACCAGTTCGCCGCGATCCGAGAGATACGTGAATTGCGCCGCCGGCTTGCCGTTGATGATCAGCAGGCGACCGCCCTGCGGCTGGAAGCCCTGCGCCGACAGATCCGGTACGGAGAGCGGCCGGTTGAGCCGCGCGCTGAACCACTTCTGCAGTTGCGGGATATCGTCGGCCTTGAAGTCGACGAGCAGCCGGTCCTCTTTCTTCAGCGCCGCGTCGTAGATGCCATAAAAGCCGGTCACATTATCGAGCCAGCGCTCGGCCGCCGCGGTCTGCATCCCTTCCTGCATCGCCGCGCGGTCTTCCTTCACATACCAGTACGCGCCGCCGCCGCCGACGATGAGCGCCGCCAGCGAAGCCGCGATCGCCCAGCCGAAAACCTGGCGAACGCTGCGCCGTGCCGGCAGCGCGACGACATTCGTCGGTTGCTCCGTTCTGCCCAGCGCGGCGAGCAGACGGTCCGGAATCTTCTCGTGCAGCGCATCTGCATAGGCGCCGCGCAGCAGCGACGCGCTCTCGCGAAACACGCGCACGCGAGCGGCGGTAGCGGGATCGGTGCTGATCGCATGCTCGATCTGCCGCGCGGTCGCGGCGTCGACCTCCCCGTCCACATAGGCCATCAGCATCACGTCATCGATACGCGCCATCGTTCACCCCTCCGGACTCAACTTTCCGGCACGCCGAACCGCACGATATTGTCATGCGCCCCGGCGGCCTCCTCGCCCATTCCCCGCGCCAGTGCGAGCCGTGCGCGGGCCAGTCGGCTCATCACGGTGCCGATCGGAATCGACAACGTGTCCGCCGCTTCCTTGTATGTCTGCCCTTCCACGCACACCAGCATCAGCACTGCCTGCTGCTCCTCCGGCAGCTTCGTCATTGCCCGCCGCACCGCATCGAAGGTGAGATGCGATTCCATCTCCCTCATGCCATCGACCGACAGCTCGGCGCCGGCGGCGTCGGCCTCGATCGTGCCTTCGCCCTTGCGCACCTTCACCGACCTTCGCTCATCCAGCCAGATCGTCTGGATGATTCGGAACATCCAACTGTCGAGCCGCGTCCCCGGCGTCCATTGCTGGATCCGGCTGAGCGCGCGCTCGCACGCGGCCTGCACCAGATCGTCGGCCTGATCGGCCGTGCCGGCCAAGCCGCGTGCGAACCGCCGTAGGCGCGGCAGCAGCGCTACCAGCTCGGCGTGCACCGCATCGTTCACCATCGCCTCAGCCTGACCGCCCAAGGCGTCCCGACAAAGCAACAACGGCTTGAATTACCGATTATTCCGGAAATTCGCCGCAATCCGGCCACAAAGTCGGAGGCTGCGGAGGCGATGCGGCCGGGCGTTCGAGAACGAAACTGGAAGGGATCGCCGGGGATTGGCATGGCGGGCGTCATCAAATCCCAAAAATGCAGCCAAGTCATGGAAAACTTTGCCACAATTGTCTCATTCCGCGGTTTCGGCGCCGCTCCGGAATGGGCCGCTCGGGTCGACCGCAATGATGCCGGTGGAGCGCGCCACCGGATCGTCCAAGGGTGCTGGGCGGGCCGAAGGCCCGGCAGACGACGCGCATGGTTCAACCGGGGACGGGGGGCGGCTGCCGATCGATGCCGCTGCAAGTCAGCGGCGCAGGATCGAGCCGAGGATTCCGCGGACGATCTGGTTGCCGATCTGCCTCCCGATCGTGCCGGCGGCATTCCGCGCGACGGACTTGATGACCATCTCGGTCATGCTCTGCGGCGCACGCCGGGTGGAGGCCGGCTTCTCGCGTTGCGTCTCCCGGGCGGATTCGCCTGCATCCGGCTGCTCCGGCATGCGGTCCGGCATCTCCGGCTTCTGCGTGCCGAGCTGCTCGAATGCGGAACGGCGGTCAACGGTCTGGTCGTACTTGCCCGCGAGCGGGCTGTCGCGCAGCGCCGCCGCCCGCTCCTCGTCGGACAGCGGCCCCATGCGTGAGGTGGGCGGCGCAATCAACGCGCGCTCGACGATTGTCGGCGAGCCTGCCGGATCGAGGAGCGAGACCAGGGCTTCGCCGACGCCGAGCTCGGTGATGGCCTTCGCCGTATCCAGCTTCGGGTCGGCGCGGAACGTTTCCGCCGCCGCGCGCACCGCCTTCTGGTCGCGCGGCGTGAACGCGCGCAGCGCGTGCTGCACGCGGTTGCCGAGCTGTCCCAGCACCGTGTCGGGAAGATCGATCGGGTTCTGCGTCACGAAATAGACTCCGACGCCCTTTGATCGGATCAGACGCACGACCTGTTCGACCTTGTCGACGAGGGCGGGCGGCGCGTCGTCGAACAGCAGATGCGCCTCGTCGAAGAAGAACACGAGCTTCGGCTGATCGATGTCCCCGACCTCGGGCAGCTGCTCGAACAATTCGGCGAGCAGCCACAGCAGGAACGTCGCGTAGAGCTTGGGCCGCATCATCAGCGTCTCGGCGGCGAGAATGCTGACGAAGCCGCGTCCAAGGCCGTCCTTGCGCATCAGGTCGGCGAGCTCGAGCACCGGCTCGCCGAAGAACCGGTCGGCGCCCTGCGCCTCGATCGCGAGCAGGCCGCGCTGGACGGCACCGACCGAGGCGGAACTGACATTGCCGTAGACGGTCTTGATCTTGGCCGCGTTCTCGGCGAGGTGCGCAAGCAGGGCGCGCAGGTCTTTCAGATCGATCAGAAGCAGCCCGTTGTCGTCGGCGAACTTGAACGCGATCTGCAGGACGCCGGCCTGGGTGTCGTTGAGCTCGAGCAGCCGCGCCATGAGCAGCGGCCCCATATCGGATACCGTGGTGCGGATCGGATGGCCGCTTCGACCATAAAGATCCCAGCACACCACGGGTACGCCGCGGAACGCGAAATTCTCGACGCCGAGGCGCTTGGCGCGGTCGACGATCTTGGGGTTCTGCTCGCCGGGCTTGCAGAGGCCGGCGACGTCGCCTTTGACGTCGGCGACGAAGACCGGGACACCGGCCGCCGAGAATCCCTCGACGAGCACGCGCAGGGTCGTGGTCTTGCCGGTGCCGGTCGCGCCGGCGATCAGGCCGTGCCGGTTGGCAAGCGGCAGCAGCAGATGAAGGCGGCTCTTGCCCTTGCCGACAAAGAGTCCCGGCACATCGGCCATGCGCAGTACCCAGCCATGATGATGGCGGCCGGCTGCCAGCCGCCCGCAAGCCTGGCCGTCAGGCGGCTTCGCCCGCCTTCGGCTTCGCCTTCACATAGGCCACGGCGGCGTGCTCGACGCAATAGGGTTTCCCCTGGATCGCGCGCTCGGTGCAGAAGTGGAAGCCGGGATCGCCGGGGTGGCCGATCGGCCAGCGGCAGGTTTGCGAGGACAGTTCGACCACGCGCGGCGCCGGGCGGGGCGCGGGAGCCGGCGCTGCTGGCGCCGCAGGACGTGCGTGAACGAGCGAGCGGTGCATCGCCGGGCGCGGGCCGATCCGCTTGATCGGCGAGGGGCGCGAATCGAGGTGCAGGCGATGTGCCTTGCCGACGACCGCGTTCTTGGAGATGCCCAGCCGCTTGCCGATTTCGGCGGTCGAGAGGCCCTCGTTCCACAGCATGGTAAGCTGGTTAATCTGATCCGGGGTCCAGTCCATTTTTCGCTCCTGCAACTAGGTCTGGTCGTCGCCCAACCGTTTCTTACCAAATATAGTGGGTCTGGTTTCCCGCAGGAGTCAAGGGCCATTGCTCGGTCATTGTCTCGGCAGTTATGAACATCTTCCGGACGGACGACCGGGAATTGGGGTTAGACGGTGTCAAATGCTGTGGTGCCTCGGCACTCCGCCCTCTGTAGTCCGTTTCACCGCCGAGGTCGGGTATGAAGAAGGAGAAGCGTGCCATGCTCAATCGCCGAAAGCTTCTGACCGCCGGCGCTGCAGTCGCGTTCGCGGTTCTTCGCCCGGCCGCAGCGCGCGCATTCTACCCGGTCCGCAAGGTGTTTCTCGCCAACCCCCATACCGGAGATACGTTCCACGACATCTACTGGGAAGAAGGCGCCTATATCCCTGACGCGCTCGCGCGCATCGATCTGCTGATGCGCGATTTTCACAACGACCAGGTGAGGCGCATCGATCCCGACCTGATCGACCTTCTTGCGCGGCTGCGCTCGCGGCTCGGCATCGTCAACCCGATCCAGGTGATGTCCGGCTACCGGTCGCCGCAGACCAATGCCGCTGTACGTCGTCGCAACCGCCATGTCGCGCGCAACAGCTATCACATGCAGGGCAAGGCGGTGGACATCCGCGTGCCCGGCTTCCATCTTGCGAAGCTGCGCCGTGCTGCCATCGAGCTCCGCAGCGGCGGCATCGGCACCTATCCGAAGGCCACCTTCCTCCATCTCGACGTCGGGCCGTACCGCGTCTGGACCGGGTGACCGCGATCCCCGCCAAAACGCTCGACACTTCCTGGAAGCTGGAGTTACATCGCGCGGGCGATCCTTAAGTCGCGGGGGACGGCGAGCGCATGATCACCGCATTCGTGCCGCGCAACGGCGCCGTCGAACGGGTCGAAATCGGTTCCGGTCAGGAGCTGCCGGCCAACCCCCTGTGGCTCGACCTGTTCGCACCGACCCAGGACGAGGCGATGCGCGTGCAGGCGGCGCTCGGCATCGTCCTGCCGAGCCGCGAGGCGATGCGCGAAATCGAGCCGTCCAGCCGCGTCTATGTCGAGGGCGATGCGAGCTACATGACGGCGCAGATCCTGGCGCGCGCAGACGAGCCGACGCCGATGAGCGAGCCGCTGACATTCATCCTCGCGCGCAAGACGCTCGTCACCTTGCGCTATGCCGATCCGCGGCCGGTAGCCACCTATGCGGCGCGGTTGTGCCGCCACGCCGTGACGTGTCATTCGGGCGAGGATGCGCTGATCGGACTCGTCGAGGCCTTCGTCGACCGGATCGCCGACATACTCGAGAAGGTCGGGCTCGACCTCGATGCGGTGTCGCGCCAGATCTTCAACGAGGGCGAGCATCGCGGCAAGCCGCCGGGTGAGCGCGATCTCCAGGGCGTGCTGAAGACCCTCGGCCGCAACGACGACCTCGCCTCGACCGCGCGCGAGAGCCTGCTGAGTCTGAGCCGTGTGGTCCGCTTTCTCGGGCAGGGGCTCGATGCGAACGACCGCGGCGACAAAAGATCCATCAAGGAGCTCAAGGCGCGCCTCAAGGTCGTGGTTCGCGATATCGCCTCGCTGAACGAACACGCCGCGTTCGAATCGAACAAGGTCAACTTCCTGCTCGATGCGACGCTCGGCATGATCAATATCGAGCAGAACCGCATCATCAAGCTGTTCTCGGTCGCGGCCGTGGTCTTTCTGCCGCCGACGCTCGTGGCGAGCATCTACGGGATGAATTTCAAGGCGATGCCCGAGCTCGAATGGGGCCTCGGCTACCCGTGGGCGCTGCTGCTGATGGCTCTCTCGGCCGTGCTGCCGTACCTGTATTTCAAGCGCAAGGGCTGGTTCTGATCGCGGCCGCGCTACCGCGGGAGCGCCGCTACCGCGTCGTGCAGCGCATTCGCGATTCGGGCAGGCCTGGAGTCGCCGGAGCCGCGCGCGGCGAGCCGTTCGGGATCGAGCGCCGGGCCGAAGGCGATGCGCAGCGGCACGGGACGCGGCACGCGGCGTCCGCGCGGCATGGCCGCGAACGTGCCGGAGATGCGCGCCGGGATGACCGGCGCCGGCGCGCGGCTCAGCAAGTGGCCGATACCGGGGAGAAATGCCTGCAGCTCCCCGTCGGGCGAGCGCCACGATTCCGGAAACCACACCAGCGCATTGCCGCGCGCAAGCACGTCCGCGCCCGAGGCAACCGCGGTCGCGGGCGCGCGCTCGTCGACCGGGAAGATGTGCGCGATGCGGGCCAGCGCCCGCCCCGCGCGCGTATGGAACAGACGCCCGACCTCGCCGCCCCACCACACCCGTTCGAGCCGTGCGCGGTCGAGCGCTGCGGCCACGACGAGCGGGTCCAGATCGCTGAGATGATTGCAGGCGATCACGAATGATCCGCGCGCGGGCACGTTCTCCAGACCTTGGATCCGGAGGTGGAAGAGCCCGCGCATCAGGCCCTTGTTGACCAGGCGCAGCACCTCGCCTGCGGCCCGCGCAAACATGCCGGGCTGCTCGAGCCACGGCTGCTCCTGCACAAGGACAGGCGCGGCGGCGGGCTCTTTCGCCCCGGCTTTCGCGCTGGCGCGGGCGACAAGATCGCGCAGGGTTACCGCGTCGGCCGCGTCCTGCTCGCTCAGGCTGATGCCGAATCGCTCGGCGAGCTCGAGCGTCATCGTCACCCATTCGAGCGAGTCGATGCCGAGATCGAGCTGCGGCGACAGATCGGGCGACAATGTTCTTCCGGGATAGCGCGCGACCAGCCATGCCCAGATCTCGCGCGCCGGCGACTGCGCAAGCAGGGCGCGGTCCTCGGCCGTGAACTCATCCGGCCCGCGCGTCGGCATGCCCGATTTCGCGCGCGCATACAGTTCGGGCAGCTGGAAGCGCTGATACTTGCCGAGACGCGTGCGCGGCAGGGGCTCGCGCGTGACCGCGAATCCTGCGACGCGCTGGAAGGAGGGCAGCGTTGCGGCGCGCTCGCCCAGCGCCACGCGCATGATGTCCTCGACCCGGCGGTTGCCGGTCGCGGCAATCGCCTCGAAGTCGGGGACAACGAGAGCGACCAGCGCGCCCCCGCTCTCGAGCACCGCAAGCTCGCGGATATACGGGCTCTCTGCGTAGATCTTTTCGAGCTCCTCCGGGAAGATGTTCTTGCCGCCGCCGAGCACGATCATCTCCTTCACGCGCCCGGCGATGTAAACGTAGCCGTCGTGATCGACACATCCGAGATCGCCGGTCCGGAACCAGCCGTCGGGCGTGAAGGCGGCGGCATTCGCCTCGGCATTGTTGCGATAGCCGCGAAAGACCGAAGGGCCGGTCGCCTCGATCTCGCCGATACCGTCCGCGCCGGGCGATGCGATGCGCAGCGTCGCGCCCGGAAGCGGCGTTCCCTCGCTGCCGATTTTCGCGCGGTCTCGGCGATTGGCCGTAAGGATCGACGCCGTCTCGGCGAGCCCGTAGCCGCTCAGCACTTCCCAGCCGAGGCCTTCCAGCTTCCAGATCAGGTCCGCCTCGAACCTGGCGCCGCCCGACGCCATCAGCCACAGTTCGGGGGCGAACTGGCGATGCAGCGACGCGAACAGCGTGCGGCCGATGCGCCGGTTGAACCGGCGCCGCACCATGACGGAGAGGCGCAGCGTCGAATCGAAGATCCTGCGCGCCATCCTGCCGCGCGCGGCGACACGCGCCTCGATCGCGCCCACCAGCGCCGCATAGAGCCGCGGCACGCCGACGATCACCGTAACGCGGCCGCGCTGCAGGGCGCGAACGATTTGCGGGCCGGTGACGCCGGCCGGAAGCACGATCGTGGCACCGCTGGCAAGCGCCGTCAGGCAGCCGACGGTCAGTGGATAGACATGATGCAACGGCAGCGGCAGCAGCGCGCGGTCACCCGCTCCGACGATCCGCGCCGCGACGAGTCCGTTGATGTTGGCCGCAAGATTGCCATGGGTCAGCAGAAAGGCCTTCGGCGTTCCGGTCGTGCCCGAGGTGAAGACCAGCATGCAGTCGTTCTCCGGCGCGATCGCGGGCAGCGCTTGCGCCTGCGCGTCGAGGAGCGAGCGCCACGACGGTCCGGCGGTGTCGTCGAGCGAATAGACCCGCAAAGTGTCTGCGTGCGGCAGCGCCCTGAGCCTCGGCACATGCCCACCCGCCGCGAACACGACGCGAGCCCCGCTGTCCGGCATGAGCACGGCCAGTTCGGCGTCGGACGTCAGATCATCGAGCGCCACGGCGACGGAGCCGATCGCGGCCAGCGCCAGCCGCGCCGCGATCCAGGCCGTCGAGTTCGGCCCGAGGAGCACGACGGGTTCGCCCGGTCTGACGCCGGCCGCCAGCATGCCATGCGCCAGTCTCAAGGCGGTGCCGCCCAGTTCGGCGTAGCCGATCGCGGTCGTGGTGCCGTCTTCCGCCACGGTGATCACGGCCGCGTGCGCGCCGCGCTCGCCAAGCCGACGGACGAGATCCTGGACGGTGGAAATTTCGCTCACGCGCCGCCGCTCCCTCAGGGCGGCGCAATTCTAGCCGGATTGCGCCTGCACCGCCGCCGTCACCAGTATGGCGTGCGGCCGTAATGGCTGAACAGCCGGTCCTCGTAGCCGCGGTCGATGTGCCGCGACGGATCGTATTCGGGGCCGTTCCTGATCTGCTCGCGGTTGAGGTCGACCTGCACGTTGCGCTCGAACCAGTTCACGCTCTCGATCCATTGCGGCGAGACCAGCACCTTTTTGCCCGGCAGCCAGTTGCGGGTGTCGACGACCATGTAGCGGATCGCCCAGTTCGCGTCGTCGATCAGGAAATCCTCGACATGGCCGATATCGCCGTCCGCGGCCTTGATGTAATGGCCGGTCACGGTCCGCGCGCTGCGCAGGTGCGGATCGCCCGGCTCCTTCTCGATGCGCGCGCGCGCCTCCTTCACCTCGGCGGGGCTGACGCGCGACGTGACCGGGTCGCCGACATAGCTCGGCCCCGCACCGGGCGTCTGCGGCGGAATGCCCGGTACCAGACCCTCGCCCCAATAGGGCGACCAGCCGTAATAGTCGTGCAGCCGCGCCTCGTATTGGCGCGATACCGGCTTGTCGGTGTCGATATCCGGGCTGTTGGCGACCTGCTCGCGGGTCAGCGACACCGCCAGCTGGCGGCGCGCCGCGTCATAGCCGTCGACAGCGTGCGGTGTGATCAGGACCTTGCGGCCGCTGAGCCAGCCGCCAGTGTCGACGACCAGGTAGCGTACGTACCACTGCGCGTCGTCGAAGTAGAAATCGTCGGCGGTGCCGATCGTCCCGTCGCTCGCCCGGATATCCGCGCCATGGACCTGCTCCACGCTCAACAGCATCGTCCTCTCCCGCTGAAGCCTGGCCTGCCTACGCAATCAACAGCGCGGCCGCGAATCCGGTTCCTGGGGGCGTTTCGCTGTTTCATCGCGAAAGCGGACGCACCGCCCCCACTTCGCGCAGCCCGCCCGTGAAGCACGGCGGAAGCGAGTAACGCATTGATTGTCCAAGGTTCAGGCGAACTGCTTCACTGCTTCACCGGTGTTTGCAGTTGTCTTTCCGCTCCCTCGCCCTCGAGGCGGACGCGCTCCCGGAAAGCAATACGCCCGCCGGGTCGCGCGACCGGCGGGCGTATTGGTCCGGCCCCAGTCGAGCACAGAGCGGGGCGGGATGGAACCCGCTTTCCCTACGGCCGCCTAACGCTGCTCGGTCGCCGGGACCGTTTCGGGATGGCCCGGCTCGACGGGCTCGCGATGCTGCCTGGGCCGCGTACGGGAATCGGGTCCGCCATCGCCTTTCTGAAGCTTGCGCCGCGGCTCCTTGCCCTGGCGCGCCATGTTGCCGTGACTGTCATCGCCTCGCATGGGGCCCTCCTTTGCTAGGAAGAACAAGGTGCATGCCGCCGGGTTCCGCATGAGGTACGCCGCGCGTCGCGCCGCCATGCACAAGTCACCAACTGGTTACTTCCGCATTGACGACGGCACAGCCCCTCGACATAGTTGACGCCAAGAAGCGCGACAACCCGGGAGGACGGAATGCGCAAAGCCTGGACGTTCGCGGCGCTCGCCGCCGCCACTTTCATCGCCAGCCCCGCTCTCGCAGACTGGAAACCGAACAAGCCGGTCACGATCATCGTCCCGTGGGCCGCGGGCGGCTCGACCGATCAGGTGACCCGCATTACCGCGAGCGAGCTCGAGCCGCTGCTCGGCCAGAAGGTCGTTATCGTCAATCAGCCGGGCGCCTCCGGCTCGATCGGCACCAAGAATGCGCTCGAGGCGCAGAAGGACGGCTACACCTGGACGGCCGGTGCCGCCCAGGACCTCGGCGTCTATGGTGTGCTCGGCATGCTGGACACGAGCATCAAGGACTGGAACCTCTATCTCAACGTCGCCAACGTCGCGGTCGTCGGCGTCAACCCCGCCGCGCCGTTCAAGGACATGAAGGAACTGCTGGCGGCGATGAAGGCGAAGCCCAACCAGATCACGGTGGCGACCGCCGGCCTCACTTCCGCCGGGCACAAGGCGATGGAGGCGATCGCGCGCGCCGCCGGCGTCACTTATCGCCACGTCACCTATGACGGCGGCAATCCCGCAGTGGTCGCGACGGTCGCCGGCGAGACGCAGGTCACGACCCAGCTCGCGGTCGAGCAGGCGGAGATGATCCGCGGCAAGCGGCTGCGGCCGCTTGCGACAGTCGGCGACAAGCCGCTCACGCTCGAAGGCCACGGCACGATTCCGGCAATGACGAACTTCATCCCGAACTTCAGCGAGCCGACCAACTATTTCGGTATCTTCGTGCCGAAGGGCGTGCCGAAGGAAGTCACCGACACGCTCAACAGGATCTGGGCGGAGACGCTGCCGAAGTCGGCGGCGCTGCGCAAATACGCCGAGAGCCGCGGCGCGCTGTTCGCGCCCGCTGCCGGCGAGGAGGCGCAGAAGCTGGTGTTCCCGGCGATTCAGGCGAATGCCTGGACCTTGCAGGCCTCCGGCAAGGCGAAGGTCTCGCCCGACACGGTCGGCATCCCCAAACCGAAGTCGATGTGAGTGACTCCGCGCCGCCCGTTCGGCCTTGCCGGGCGGGCGGCGCGAAAATCGCATGGAACAGCACACTTCGGCGCGAGCCGATTTCTTGTGGTCGATCGGCTGGATCGTGGCCGGTGCCGCCGTCGTCTACGGCGCGTGGACGATGGACCGGCTCGAAAACATGCACATCAACCCGTACACGGCGCCGGGGCTGGTTCCCGGCGTGCTCGGACTCGGCCTGATCGTGCTCGGCGCGTTCCTGATGCTGCGTGCGGTGCGCGCCGGCGGCCTGCAGAATAGCGAAGGCGCTCATTCGACGCTGGCCGCCGGCCGGCTCGCCGCGGCGGTCATCCTGTGCCTCGGCTACGCCGCCGGCCTGGTCGGGCGCGGATTGCCGTTCTGGCTTTCGACCTTCGTCTTCGTGACGGCCACCATCATGGTGTTCCAGTGGCCGGAGCGGCGCGCGCGCGGCACGATCGCGCGCGGCGCGGTGCTGGCCGCAGTCTGCGGCGCCGGCACCGCCGCCGCCGTCACCATCGTCTTCCAGGAAATCTTCCTGGTCCGGCTGCCCTGAAGGCGGAGGCAAGCGGATGCTCGACGGTCTCGCCCTGTTCGGCCGCTCGCTTCTGAATTTCGGCGACCCGCTGACCCTGATCTATGTGGCGATCGCCTCGCTGCTCGGGCTGGTGATCGGTGCCCTGCCCGGCCTGACTGCGACCATGGGGGTCGCGCTGCTGACGACATTGACACTGAAGATGTCGTCCGAGGTGGCGCTGCTCGTGCTGGTCTGCGCCTATGTCGGCGCGATCTATGGCGGCAGCCGCAGCGCCATCCTGCTCAACATTCCCGGCACGCCGGCCAACGCCGCCGCCTGCCTCGACGGCAACGCGCTGGCCCGCCAGGGTCTCGCCGGCCGCGCGATGGGCGTCTCGACGACCGGGTCGGTCATGGGCACGCTCATCGGCATCTTCTTCCTTGCCGCGTTCACGCCGGTGCTGGGCGAGTTCGCGCTCAAGTTCGGCGCTTACGAGTTCTTCTGGCTCGCCCTGTTCGGCGTCGTCGTCTCTGGCAATCTCACCGGCGACGACCCGCTCAAGGGCTGGCTGGTCGGCTTTCTCGGCCTGTTCGTCGCATGCGTCGGCCAGGACGCGATCCATGCCTATGAGCGCTTCGCCTTCGGCAACCGTGACCTCGCCGGCGGGTTCCAGCTGATTCCGGCGCTGGTCGGCGCGTTCGGCTTCGCAGAGGTGTTGTCGGTTCTGAGCGAGCGCAGCGCGCGGCCGGAGATCCGCAGCGTCGATTCCTATTTTCCGCGCCCGCGAGACGTCCTGAAATACTGGCGCACCGTGATCCGCTCGGGGCTCATCGGCACCTTCATGGGAATCGTGCCCGGCGTCGGCGAGGATGTCGCCTCGTGGTCGTCCTATGCCGCGGCGCGCCGCAGCAGCAAGGAGAGGGAGAAGTTCGGCAAGGGATCGGTCGAGGGCCTTATGGCTGCGGAGACGGGCGACAACGCCTGCGTGCCGGGTGCGATGATCCCGGTCCTCGCGCTGGCGGTTCCGGGCTCGGCGCCGGCGGCGGTGCTGATGGCGGCGATGATCATCCACGGCGTGCAGCCCGGCCCGATGATCATGGTCCAGAACCCGCAATTCGTGTTCGACGTGGTCGCGATGATGCTTTACGCGACCCTCGGCATTTTCGTCTTCGGCCTGCTGCTCGTGCGTCCGCTCATCAAGGTCCTGCAGGTGCCGCGCGACATCATCATGCCGATCGTCTTTGTGCTGTGCGTCATCGGCTCCTTCGCGATCGCGCAGCGCCTGTTCGACATCTGGACGATGCTCGGCTTCGGCCTCGCCGGCTTCGTGCTGCGGCGCTTCAACTACCCGATGGCCCCGTTTGTGCTCGGCATCGTCCTTGGCGACCTGCTCGACAAGAACCTGCGGCGCGGGCTGGTGCTCAGCGACGGCGACCTTACGCCGTTCTTCCTGCGGCCGATCTCGGCCGTGCTGTGGGGAATCACCCTTCTTGTCATCCTGATGAACGTCCCGGCGTTCAGTCGCGCGGTCAGTGCCGTGCCTGCTGCGATCCGCGCGCGCCTGCGACCCGAGACCGGGCCATGAAGATCGCGCTCTGCAATGAAGTGCTGCGCGACATGGAGTTCGCCGCCCAGTGCGACTATGCGGCGGCGCTCGGCTATGACGGACTGGAAGTCGCCCCGTTCACGCTCGGGGAGATGCCGCACCTGATGAGCGAGCGTGCGCGCGCAGCGCTGCGTCGCGCCGCGGCGGATGCGGGTATTGCGATCACCGGGCTGCACTGGCTCCTGGTCACGCCGCAGGGCCTCTCGCTCAACGGCCCCGACGCTGAGATCCGCGGCAGGACGCTCGAGGTCATGCGACGGCTGGTCGTGCTGTGCGCCGATCTCGGCGGCGCGGTCCTGGTCCACGGCTCGCCGGCGCAACGCAACGTGGCACCGGGCGACGATGCGGAGGCGGCGTGGGCGCGGGCGCGCGAGGCGTTTGCAGCGGTCGCGGAAGACGCAGGCAGGGCCGGCGTCACCTATTGCCTCGAGCCGCTGAGCCGGCGCGAGACGAACTTCATAAACACCGTCGGGGAAGCGGCCCGCATGGTCGAGGCGGTCGGTCATCCCGCGTTCCGCACCATGATCGACACGAGCGCCGCCGCCCAGACCGAAAGCGAGCCGGTTGCGGCGCTGGTCGAGCGCTGGTTGCCGAGCGGCCTGATCGCCCATGTGCAGGTCAACGACCGCAACCGGCGCGGGCCTGGCGAGGGCGATGACCGCTTCGCTCCGGTCTTCGCGGCGTTGCTGCGCAAAGGCTATGATCGAGTCGTTGCCGCCGAGCCGTTCGTCTACGAGCCGGACGGCCGCGCCTGTGCCGCGCGCTCGATCGGCTATGTGCGCGGCGTGCTGGAGGCCCTGGAGTGGAGAACTTGACGTGAACGCCCCGAGCTTCCGCATCACCGAGATCGCGTTTCGCGAGCGCCCCGTCCGGCTGCGCCTGCCGTTCCGCTTCGGCGTCGTGACGCTGACGCATGCGCCGCAGGCCTTCGCCTTTGCGCGCATAGCGCTGCCCGACGGCCGCACGTCGCTGGGCGGCGCGGCCGAACTGCTGGCGCCGAAGTGGTTCGACAAGGACCTCGCGCTGACCAACGAGCAGAATTTCGACCAGCTTCGCACGGCTCTCGAGATTGCCCGCGGGCATTACCTGGACAATGCGGCACGCACCGCGTTCGGGCATTTCGCTGCGCATTACGCCGATCAGATCTCGGCATGCGCCGCGCGCAACCTCAATCCGCTGGTCGCCTGTTACGGACCGGCCCTGGTCGACCGTGCTGTGCTGGACGCCCTGTGCCGCGCGCTCCGGGCGTCATTCTACGAGGCGATCCGGCGCAACCTCGCCGGCATCGCGCCTGCCGGGCTGGCGCCCGAGCTTGCGGGCTTCGATACCGCCCGGTTCCTTTCGAGCCTCGCGCCGCGCGAGACGATCGCCGCGCGCCACACGGTCGGGCTGGTCGATCCGATCACCGCAGGCGATATCGCGCCGGGCCAGCGCGTCGATGACGGGCTGCCGGAGACATTGGAAGAGGTCGCCGCCGCATACGGCCACACCTGGTTCAAGCTCAAGGTCGGCGGCGACGTGGCGAAGGATATCGACCGGCTGTCGGCGATCGCGTCCGTGCTCGACCGCGCTGCGGCGCCGTATCGCTGCTCGCTCGACGGCAACGAGCAGTATGACGACGTCGAAGGCGTGATGGCCCTGTGGCGGGCGATGCGCGAGACGCCCCGCCTGCAGCGGCTGGTGTCGTCGGTTGCGTTCATCGAGCAGCCGATCAACCGCAAGGCCGCGCTGGAGCGGGACGTGTCCGCGCTTTCGTCCGCGAAACCGGTGATTATCGACGAATCCGACGGCGAGCTCGCTTCGTTCCCCAGGGCAAGGGCGCTGGGGTATGCCGGCGTGTCGAGCAAGACCTGCAAGAACTTCTACAAGTCGATCATCAATGCGGCGCGTTGCGCGGTGTG
Source organism: Alphaproteobacteria bacterium (assembly GCA_041690495.1). Lineage (GTDB taxonomy): Bacteria > Pseudomonadota > Alphaproteobacteria > CACIAM-22H2 > CACIAM-22H2 > DATAAP01. The sequence goes on from JAWLHE010000010.1 coordinate 82,675, forward strand.
GAACCAGGAGGCCGGTCCGCGCTATTTCATGTCGGGCGAGGACCTGACGACCCAGGCGGGACTCTCCGTGCAGCAGGATCTGGCGCTGGTCTCGCTGCTCGGTCTCGATCATGTCGAGCGCAACGGCCATCACTACGTCAACGGCATGGCCGACCTTCCGGAACGCGAGCAGCGGGCCTTCCTCGCGGCGCATCCGGACCTGTATCATCGCAGCGACGGCGTAGTGCGGCTGAAGATATCGAACGGCATGCTGGCGATCGGCTCGCTGGCAGCACCCGGATTCGCCAGCGGCGCGCTGCCGGATATGGACGCGATGCCGCCGATGCCCAGCGCGGCATAGGGGGCACGATGCCGCGCAACGGAGGGGCAAACGAAGCGCCGCGCCGCGGAAAGCGCGCGGCGAACGGCGCGCGGCGCGATCCCGATGCGACACGCGCCAAGATTCTCGCCGCGGCATGGCACGAGTTCGCACATAAGGGCTTCGCCGGCGCCAGGGTCGACGCGATCGCCGACCGCTCGCGCGTCAACAAGCGCATGATCTACCACTACTACGGCGACAAGGAGAGGCTCTTCGTCGCCGTGCTCGAGGCGGCCTACGATCGCGTGCGCAGCGCCGAGCAGGCACTGGATCTCGAGCATATGGCGCCGGAGGCGGCAATGCAGCGGATGGTCGAATTCACCTTCGACTCGTTCGTCGGAGACCGCACCTTCATCCAGCTCCTCAACAACGAGAATCTGTACAAGGCGCGCCACCTGAAGAAGTCCGCCCGCGTGCGCCAGATGCACTCGCCGCTGATCGGCATGATCGGCGGAATCCTCAGGCGCGGCGAAGCGGCCGGCGTGTTCCGCGGCGGCGTCGACCCGGCCCAGCTTTGGATCTCGATCGCCGCGCTGGGCTATTTCTACTTCAGCAACATCCATACGCTCTCGACCATCTTCGGCCGCGATCTCGAGGACGAGGCAGCGCTCGCCGAGCGCCGCAGCCACATCGTCGGACTGGTGCTCGACGGTCTGCGGCCGCGCGCCGGGCCGGCTTGACGTCCATGCCGGGTTGGGGCACTTTGTAACCATATAGTTACTTATGCGGGCCGGCGGAACGGCGCAAATTTGGAGGATGGCGGAGATGGCGGATCGCAGGCTTGGCATCATCATGAACGGCGTGACCGGGCGCATGGGGACGAACCAGCACCTGATCCGCTCGATTCTCGCGATCCGCGACCAGGGCGGCGTGCTGCTCGAGGACGGCACGCGCGTGCTGCCCGACCCGGTCCTGGTCGGCCGCGATTCGGACAAGCTGCGCCGCCTCGCCGAAGCGCATCAGGTGGCACGCTGGACCACCGATCTCGACAAGGCGCTGTCGGACAGGAACGACCGCGTGTTTTTCGACGCGGCATCGACCCAGCTGCGCGCCGGCCTGGTCCGCAAGGCGATCGCGGCGGGCAAGGACATCTACTGCGAGAAGCCGGTCGCCGACTCGCTCAAGGACGCGATCGAGCTCTATCGGCTGGCCGAGAAGGCGGGCGTGAAGCATGGCGTGGTGCAGGACAAGCTTTGGCTGCCCGGACTGCTCAAGCTGAAGATGCTGATCGACAGCGGCTTCTTCGGCCGCATCCACTCGGTCAAGGGCGATTTCGGCTACTGGGTGTTCGAGGGCGACTGGCAGCCTGCCAACCGGCCGTCGTGGAACTACCGCAAGGAGGACGGCGGCGGCATCATCCTCGACATGCTGTGCCACTGGCGCTACGTGCTCGACAACCTGTTCGGCGAGGTGAAATCGGTGATGTGCCACGGCGCCATCCATATCCCCGAGCGCGTCGACGAGCAGGGCAAGACGTACAAGGCGACGGCCGACGACGCCGCCTATGCGATCTTCGATCTCGAGGGCGGCGTCGTCGCCCAGATCAACAGCTCGTGGACGACGCGCGTGCGCCGCGACGATCTTGTCACCTTCCAGGTCGACGGCACGCACGGCTCCGCGGTCGCCGGCCTGACGCGCTGCTTTTCGCAGCATCGCGTCAACACGCCGCGCCCGGTGTGGAATCCCGACGTCAGGCAGCCGATCGACTTCTACGAGACCTGGGACGAGGTGCCGGACAACGTGCCCGCCGACAACGCCTTCAAGGCGGAGTGGGAGCTGTTCATCCGTCACCTCTTCGACGGCACGCCGTTCCCATGGAACCTCAAGGCCGGCGCCAAGGGCGTGCAGCTCGCCGAGGCGGGGCTGAAGAGCTGGGCCGAGCGGCGCTGGATCGACCTGCCGAAGCTGGAGGGCTGAGATGCCGGTCATCGACCTGCCGACCGAATCGCGTCGGCTCGAAAGCTACCGGACGCGCGCACCGCGCAATTTTCCGGAGCGCCAGAGCGTTCCGTTCAATCGCGTGGCGTATTCGGCGGCGCATGTGGTGGCCGATCCGCTCTCCGCGGCCGATCCGTGGATCGAGGCGGCGGTCGACTGGGACAAGACCGTCGGCTACCGCTGCTATCTGTGGGGCCTCGGCCTCGGCGTCGCGGAGTCGATGGACACGGCGCAGCGCGGCATGGGGCTCGACTGGAACGCGTCGCTCGAGCTGATCCGCCGCAGCCTCGACGCGGCGAAGGGCATGCCCGGCGCGCTGATCGCCTGCGGTGCCGGCACCGACCATCTGCCGCCGTCGCCGGACCTGTCGCTCGACCAGGTGATTCGCGCGTACGAGGAGCAGATCGAGGCGGTCGAGAAGCTTGGCGGCCGCCTGATCCTGATGGCCAGCCGCGCGCTGACCGCCTGCGCGAAGTCACCCGACGACTACGGCAAGGTCTATGACCGCATCCTGCGCCAGGTGAAGGAACCTGTAATCATCCACTGGCTCGGCGAGATGTTCGATCCCGCGCTCGACGGCTACTGGGGCCACAAGGACCATTACGCGGCGATGGACGTCGTCGCCGACCTCATCGCCCGCAATGCCGCGAAGGTCGACGGCATCAAGATCTCGCTGCTCGACAAGCAGAAGGAGATCGACCTGCGTGCGCGTCTGCCCAAGGGCGTCCGCATGTATACCGGCGACGACTTCAATTACGCTGAGCTGATCGCGGGCGAGGGCGCCTATTATTCGGACGCGCTGCTCGGCATCTTCGATGCGATCGCGCCGGCGGCGTCGGCGGCGCTCGCGGCACTCGCCTCGCAGCGGGTGAACGAATTCCACGACATTCTCGGGCCGACAGTGCCGCTGTCCCGGCACATCTTCAAGGCGCCGACCCGCTTCTACAAGACGGGCGTGGTCTTCATGGCCTATCTCAACGGCCACCAGGACCATTTCGTCATGGTCGGCGGCCAGCAGAGCGCGCGATCGCTGCTGCATCTCGCCGAGCTGTTCCGGCTCGCCGACGCGGCCGGGCTGCTGCGCGATCCCGAGATGGCGGCGCACCGCATGAAGCAGGTGATGGCGACGCAGGGTATCGCCGCCTGATGCGGGACTTCTCGCGTGGGATCGAGTGGCTGTCGATCAACCAGGCGACGACGCGGCCGCAATGGTCGCTCGAGCAGGCGATCGCCGGTTACGCGCGTCACGGCGTTCGCGGCATCGCCGTATGGCGCGACAAGCTCGCCGAATGCGGCGTCGAGCACGCCGCGAAGGCGCTCAGGGCGGCCGGAATGACCGTCACCGGCCTCTGCCGCGGCGGGATGTTCCCGGCTGCGGACGAGGCCGGCCGCCGCGCGGCGATCGACGACAACAGACGCGCTGTGGACGAAGCAGTGGCGATCGGCGCGCAGTGCCTGGTGCTGGTGGTCGGCGGACTGGCGCCCGGCTCCAGGGATATCGCCGGCGCGCGCGCGCAGGTCAGGGACGGGATCGCGGCCATGCTGCCTTATGCGCGCGCCGCCGGGATGCCGGTCGCGATCGAGCCGCTGCATCCGATGTACGCGGCCGATCGGGCTTGCGTGAACACAATGGCGCAGGCCAACGATCTCTGCGACGAGCTTGGCGAGGGGCTCGGCATCGCCGTCGACGTCTATCACGTCTGGTGGGACCCTGATCTGGAGAAGGAGATCCGCCGCGCAGGAAAGGAGCGCATCCTCGCTTTCCATGTCTGCGACTGGCTGGTGCCGACCACCGATCTGCTGCTCGACCGCGGCATGATGGGCGACGGCGTCATCGATATCCGCAGGATCCGGGGCTGGGTCGAGGACGCCGGCTATGACGGCTTCGCCGAGGTCGAGATTTTCTCGGCCGGCAACTGGTGGAAGCGCGATCCGGAGGAAGTAGTCCGCGTCTGCACGGAGCGGCATCGAAGCGTATGCTGAGCCCCTGCCATGCGGCGGCGGCGCTTGACCGCGTGCGACCGTCCCGCGTCTATGGGGTGCAATGCATGCAAAGATAGACCTGCAGCGTCACAGCCTGCGCGGCATCGGCCTGATGGTGGCGGGCAGTGCGCTGATCACGCTGAACGATGCGGTCGCCAAGTGGCTGTCGTCGACCTATCCGGTAGGCCAGATCCTGACGCTTCGCGGTGCGTTCTTCCTGGTTCCCGTGCTGGCGCTGGTCTGGCACGGCGGCGGTTTGCGGGCGCTGCGCGTCCACAGCATTCGCGGCCAGGCCTATCGCGCCGCGCTGTTCGTCGCCGCCTCCGTGCTGTTCGTCACCGCGGTAGGGCTGATGCCGCTGCCCACGGTGATCGCGCTGACCTTCGCCTCGCCGCTGTTCATCACGGCGCTCGCTCCGGCGATGCTCGGCGAGCATGTCGGCTGGCGGCGCTGGCTGGCGGTGCTGGTCGGCTTCGCCGGCGTGGTGCTGATCGTGCGGCCGTTCCAGGAGGGATGGCAGTGGGTGGCGCTGATCCCCGTCGCCGGCGCGCTGGTGAGCTCGCTGCGGGACATCGCGACTCGGCGCATCACGGCCTATGAGAGTTCGGCTTCGATCCTGTTCTATGCGGCCCTGGCGGTGATCGTGCTCGGCCTCGCGACCTCGCCGTTCGGGTGGCAGCCGGTTGCAGCATTCGACCTGATGCTGTTCGCGCTGCAGGGGCTGGCGATGGGCGGTGCGCACTATCTGATGGTCGAATCCTTCCGGATATCCGAAGCGGCGCTGGTGGCGCCGTTCAAATACACTGGCTTCATCTGGGCGATGATCTACGGCGCGTCGATCTGGGGCGACTATCCCGACGCGACGACGCTCGCCGGAGCCGGTGTGATCCTGGCCAGCGGCCTCTACATCCTGCACCGCGAACTGATGAACAAAAAGCACAAGACGTGACTACACCGTTGCGATCGGCGTGACCGGCGAGCCGACGGCGCCGGGCAGGCGCAGCGGCGGCGCGGTCAGGAAGAACCGCGTGCGCGTGCGTTGGCGCAGCCAGGTGGCGAGGTCGGACAGAAACCACAGCTCGCCGAGCGGCAGCCCCAGCTTGAACAGGCAGTGCTCGTGCAGCGGCATCGCGGCGTGGCGTCCCTCGCACCCGGCGGCGGGCAAAGCCTCGACGGCATAGTTGTCGGCGACCAGGGCGGCGATGCCGCTGTCGGTGAGCCATTGCAGCAGCGACTTGTCCCGCCCGTCGAGCCTGGCGTGGCCGGCTTCGAGCGCGGCTGGGTCGGGCTCCCGGTTCATGCCGAGCACGCTCCGCGCATAGCCGGTGTGGAGGCACAGAATGTCGCCTTCCTCGACCGTGACGCCCTGTGCCGCCATCGCGCTCAGGAGCGTGCGACGGCCGACGAGGCGCTGGTCTGGCGCGAGCGCCGAGAGATCGACCAGCACGCCGCGCCCCTGGATGCCGTGTTCCGCGGCGCGGTCGATTCCGAGCGCCAGCGCTCCGCCCGGCGGCGATGCCGCCCCCGGTTCGCGCGGCAACGCGCCGGGCGAGACGACGTCGATGCCGGCGCGATAGCCGTTATAGAAGACCATCTCCGCAACGCCGTCGCCGTCGGCGTCGAACATCTGGCCGACATGGGCGAGGCTGTCCCATTGGGTGGAATACTGAAGGTGAATGAGCGCGGCGTCGTCGCACACGACGTCAACATGGTTCGGATCGAGCCGCTCGAGCGGGAAGTTGAAGTTCGGCTGACCGTCGCGCCATGTGTGGCCGAGAAGCGGCGGATGGCGGCGCGGATTGATGCGGTTGCCACCGGGGAAATCGAGCGGCAGGCTCAGGCAGAACGTGCGGCCCTCGCGTATCTCGGCGGCGGCGCGGCGCACCCGTTCCGGCGTCAGCAGGTTGAGCCGCCCGAGCTGGTCCTCGTCGCCATACTCGCCCCAGTTCGATCCGTCCGGACGATTCTTCCAGCGTCGCATGGTCTCCCCCCGGCATGGCACGGCTTGTCCGTGCTCGTGTCATTGAAGCCATGCCTTGGAATGTCGTGCAACCGCGGAGATGGCGGTGTCAGGGCAGCGCCATCGCGATCTCGAGAACGAGCTTTTGGCGGATGGCGCGGGCAAAATCCTCGAAGCCGCCCGCCTCGAGGATGAAGGCGCCTTGGCCGCCCTTCACCTCCGCTTCGTAATGCTCGTAGAGGCCGACGTCGCTGCCCTCGCCGGTGATCGGCAATCCGTTCACGATCACGCCGCGCGCCACCGCCAGGTCGCGGGCCGTCGCCGCGGTGAGCGGCCCGGAATTGTTGACGCCGTCGCCGGACACGTCGACGACGCGGCGCATCGGCGCGCAGCCGCAGTGATCGAACAGCTCCGTCGCGAAGGCCAGTGCGGCGCCGAGCGCGGTGCTGCCGCGGCTCGTCCGCGTGGCGGCGTCGAGCAGCACCGAGAAGTGCGTTGCGGTGCCCTCGTCCTCGAGCACGGTCCACGGAACCAGAACCTTGGCGCTGTCGCTCCACTCGACCACCGTCACCGCCATGCGTCCATAAGGCTGGTTCCACACGGCCCTGACCACGGCCGGATCGCGAAAGGCGGAAGCGACGCCCTGCTTCTGCAGCTCGTACTCGTCGTTGTCGACACTGCCGGATACGTCGATCAGGAGAACCAGGGCCGTTCCGACCGGAACCGGCTCGGCTCTCGCCGCGCCCACCATGCCCGCAAAGAAAAAGAGGGCGGCGATCAGTCGAATCATCCGAACTCGCGATGCTCCCGCTGCAAGGTCATCCGGGCTGCAGGCGCGCACGCGGCGCGCTTCGTAAGCTGACAACGCGAGGACGGCGCAGGAAGGTTCCCGAGGCGCCCGGTTTTCTTCAAGGGAGTTCAAGGGCATGAGACGGCAAAAGCGGCCGCGCCGGAACCGGGCGCGTCCGCGGCTCAGTGCCGCCCTGCCGGGCAGGGCCGCGCCCAATCAACGCCGCGCGGGGCGGCTGGTTTCAATGTCGAGCCCGCCGAAGAACGGCCACGCATGACCGGTTGCGGGCGCGGGACGCCCAAACCGGTCCGCGCGGAAGGCGGCCGGGGCCGCGCAACGGTCAGCTGAACAGGCGGTCGATGTCGCTCTGCGAGACGGATGCCGCCGGCGGGGATTCCGACGGCGGCGCAGGCTCGGCGCCGTTGAGCAGCTCGGGCAGCTTCGCGTCGCTTCCGGCGCTGACGCCGCTGAGGATCGCGTCGATTTCGGCCTGGCTCTTCTCATGACCGGGGCGCGCCGGGCCGTTGAGAAGATGCGCGTCTGGCCGCTCGTCGGCCGGCTGCTCGACCCCCTTGGCGCTCTCGACCCCCCAGATATCGATCATCGCGTTGACGCGCTGTTCGAGGTAGCGCAGCGTGTTGACCACCTTGGTGATACGCTGGCCGGTGAGGTCCTGGAACGAGCACGCCGTGAGGATCTCGGTCGCATGCTCCGATAGGCCCGCGGCCGTCTCCGCCGCGACCGGCTGCACGGCATCGGCCAGTTTCAGAACATGCTCGGCCGCGTTCAGGATGTCGGATGTCGCACGCTCGGTCGAGCGGACGATCTCGTCGAGCTCCTCGGTCGCGAGATTGATGCGGCTGTTGCCCGATAGAGGGGCGCCGTCCTTCATGCGAAGCGACGCGAGCTCCTCGCGCGTGCGCTGGATATAGGCGCCCATCTCGTGCAGCTCGCGACGCAGGATCGTGATGTGGGAGGCGCCGCCGCCGTCGACCTTGCGCGTCACCCAGTCGCGGATCGACACGCTCAGACGGCGGACCTCCTCGATCGCGACTACGCGCTGGCGCTGGTCGCGCATGCGCAGGAACGCGCGGCCGCGCGGCGTGGAGGCGAGCGCCTCCTCGATCTCGATAAACGCGCTCTCGGTCAATGCCGGGGTGGACATCCGTTGGCTCGCTTCCGGTCCGTCAGGCTATCGGCCCGAGAACCGATTCCATCTTCTGCTTGAGGGTCGCGGCGTTGAACGGCTTGACGATGTAGTTGTTGACGCCGGCTTGCTTGGCGGCGACGACGTTCTCCGTCTTGCTCTCCGCGGTCACCATGATGAACGGCGTGTCCTTGAGCTTCGTGTCCGCGCGCACTTCCTTCAGGAGCTGAAGCCCCGTCATCGGCTCCATGTTCCAGTCCGAGATCACCATGCCGTAGGACTTGCCGGTGCGCAGCCTCTCCAGGGCCGTCGAGCCGCTATCCGCCTCGTCGACATTCCTGAAGCCGAGCTGCTCCAGCAGGTTGCGGAGGATGCGCCGCATCGTGTTGTAGTCGTCGACGACAAGGATGCTCATGCCGGTGTTCACGTGGTCTGCCCGCTGCTGGAAATTCCGTGCCGCAATCCTAGTATCCAGAAATTAACGTCGGGTTAGCCTTCGAGGGGCGCGATGTTGCAAATGCGACTGCGCCGTCCTACATATTGACCGCTATGGTTCGCATGCCGCCGCATATCCACGACAGCGCATTCTGGCGCGCCCGACTGGCTGGCTGCGTCAAACCGGATTCCTTCGCCCCGTGATGCACGTCGTCGTCGCCTGACGACCGTTTCGCATCCGGGGCGCTTCCCGATGATCGACTGACATCAGCGCAGGCTCGCGCCGTTTCGGCGCGCGCCCATTGGCCCACATGTCTCTCCGGTATAGGAGGAGTCATTGTACTACGCTCGCCTGCGGCATCCGCTTTGCGCCGGCTGCGACCGCGCCCTAGCGGCGGCGGCCGCCCGATGCCCCTTCTGCGGCACGCATGTCCGCTTTTCGTTCGACCCTCACACGCGCCCGCACGTGCGTGCTCCCGTGAGCGGCAATCGAGGCGCGGCTCTCCGCAGCCCGACGACGGAGGGCGGCTCGAGTGACCCGGCCTGAGCGCGGCTGGTCCGGCGCCCGTATCGATAACGTGCTGTTAGGGGAAGAAAAGATGACCGATCTTCACCAGAAGCCCGCTGCTTCCGGGCGGGATGGCCACCTGTGCCGTTCGGCCTCGTCGGCCGAAGAGATGCTCCGCAGCCTGACGGAGACGAACCGGCATTCTGCCGGCGAGTTGTGGTTGAACGAGGCCCCCGACGAGGCGGCGGGTCAGCGCCTACGTATCGGCAACACGGTGTTCAGAGGCACGTCCGAGTATCAGGACATCTGGGTCTTCGACAACCCGGTTTTCGGCCGCGTGCTTGCCTTGGACGGCCATGTGCAGACCACAGTTCACGACGAGTTCATCTATCACGAGATGATGGCTCATGTGCCGATGCTCGCGCACGGCGGCGCCCGCGAGGTGCTGATCGTCGGCGGAGGGGACGGCGGTGTGCTGCGCGAGGTCCTGAAGCACGGCTCCGTGCGGCGCGCCGTAATGGTAGAGATCGACCGTCAGGTGATCGACGTCTGCCGGACGCATCTGCCCTCGCTCGGAGGCAGCGCCTTCGCCGACTCACGGACGGAGATCGTCATCGATGACGGACCGGCATTCCTGCGGCGGACGTCGGAGACGTTCGACGTGATCCTGGTCGACGCGCCAGATCCGGTCGGACCGGGGCAGACGCTCTTCAGCTCCGGATTTCTACGGTTCTGTCATGCGCGCCTTCGACCCGGCGGCATACTGGTCGTGCAGAGCGGCGTAAGCTTTCTGCAGGCTGCGAACATCCGCAGGACCGTGACCCGGCTTCGCGAGCTCTTTCATGAAGTCTGGGCGTACACGGCGGCGGTCCCGAGCTATTACGGCGGAGCCATGACATTCGCGTGCGCCTCGAACGCGCCGCAAAGGCTGGCGGTCTCGGAAGAGACGCTCGCAACGCGCCATGCGGCGGCGCGCATCCAGACCCGGTGTTACACACCGGCCCTGCACGTCGCCTCGTTTGCGCTGCCCCGTTATCTGGCGGATCAGCTCTCGCGAAGCCGACACTCTCATCCGCATGACGGGTCGATCGTGGCTGACCGGGAAGCGCGGCCGAAGCGGCGTGTGACATGAGCATAGGGCGCCGATTTCTGTTTCGAGCGGGTAGTCTGCAAGCATGCAGCTTTGCCCCGGAGTGACGGGCGCGCAATCCGCGTTCCGGCCGCCGGGGCCATATCCAAGCGTCACCGTATCCGATTCTGTTTTCATGAGCCGCCGCTGCATTGGCATCGGCGCGCAAGGAGTAGTCATGTCTTCATCAATAGAGTCCGTTCCCCGGAGTGCACGATTGAAATCGCTCGAGGCGTGGCCGGAACTGGACGGCCTGGCGGCCGCGCAGGCGGCGGCCGAATCGTACTGGTTCCTGGGTCGAAACGATTACCGGCGCCTCTCAAAGCTGGTCGAGTCCTGGTCCGCGCCGGACGACCCGGCCCGCCGGCTGCTGGCGACGAAGCTCAACCGCGGACTTGTCTGCGATCCGGATCAGCTTCCGCGCGACGTCGCCACGATCGGTTCCCGCGTCGAGTTTCGGATCGGGAATGACGTCGAGAGCTGCGTCATCGCCGGACCGGATGAGACACAGGATCTCCACGATCCGGTCCCGGTCACGAGCCGGCTCGGCGCGCTCCTGCTCGGCATGCCTGAAGGTCGTGCGCTGCGTGGCCACGGTCCCGATGGTGCGCCGTTCACCATTTCCGTCGAAGCGGTCCACCCGCCGGAATTCTCGCGCAGCTCCGCTTCCGCGGCGGCAGGTCCGCGGGCCGGCACCGGGACTTCCGCATAGGAAGCGGTTCGGGCCCCGTGGGATCACGGGGCCCGGGTCTCGGGAAAGGTCAGCCATGGATCTCAGGACGTGGATTTCGATCTCTCGCAGACGGTCAAACACGACGGCCATTGCGACGACCGCGATCCTCATCGGCAGCCTGTTCTACTTCGATCATGGGCCGGAAGGCGCCGCATTCGCGCGCAGAACGGCCGTGTTCATGATCGTGCTTCATGGCCTGTTCCACGGCCTGTCCATCTACGGCCTGCGCGCGATGGTACGTCGTGGCGTCGAGAATGCCGAACTCGCCCTCTCGCTCTATTGCGACCCGCGCCGCATCTCGCACCTCGATCTCGCCTCCATCTGGCTGGCAATGTATGTTGCCGCCCCGCACATGCTCTGATGCACTGCGGCCCTTGCCCTAGAGTTCCGCGAGGACAGGGGCGAGCGCGTAGAAGCCAAGCCAGATCGCGGCGAGATCGAGGTGCGAGATGCGGCGCGGATCGCGATAGAGGTTCAGGGCATGCTCCGTATGCGCGACGTCCAGCAACGCCATCAGCCGCAGCGCGTTCAGCATGCCAACATGCATGACCGCATGCAGCGCAATCAGCAGGGTGGCAGAGCCGCGCATGAACTCGAGCGGCTCGACATTATCCGGCTCGCAATCGGCCAGGAGCAGCATCAGGACGCCGGTAATCGTCAGGACCGAAGTATTCGCGCGCCTGATCGGCGCAGCAAGCCAGTTCTCGACGTTCATGATTGTCCTCGATGTGAGCGTCATCCCCCGAGAGGTTCTGCGGCGCGGCGGACGGTCCGATGCGAGATCATCGCTCGGGCGCCGACGCGGCTGCGACGAGCGGGGCGGAGGCGCCTGCCATTGCCCGGGCAAGATTGGCGTTCGCGAACTCCCAGTCGAGCAGATGATCGATCACGGCGTTGACGTACGCATCGCGCCGGTTGCGGTAGTCGACATAGTAGGCATGCTCCCAGACGTCGATCGTCAGGAGGGGAATCCTGCCATGCAGCAAGGGGGTGTCGGCATTGGCCGTCTGCATGACCTGCAGATTCGTTCCGTCGAGAACCAGCCACGCCCATCCGCTGCCGAACTGCGTGTTCGCTGCGGCGGAAAGTCGCTCGACCATCCGCTCATAGCTGCCGAAGTCGACGCGGATCCGCTCCGCGATCGCGCCTGTGGGCCGACCGCCGCCGCCCGGCCGTAGCGATCGCCAGAGAAACGCATGGTTCCATGCCTGCGCCGCGTTGTTCAGCAGCGCACGCAGGAAGGGATCCCGTGCCGCCTCCATGATCAGCCCATCGAGGCCGAGTCCCGCGAGCCTGGAGTCCTTCACCAGCTTGTTCACGTTGTCCACGTAGGCGCGGTGATGCTTTCCGTGATGGATCTCGAGAGTCTCCTTCGAAATGTATGGAGCCAGTGCATCGTGGGCGTATGGCAGGCTGGGGAGCACGACAGGCATTCGCTTTCACCTCCGGTTGGCGGACATGCTGGCGGAAGCCGATCGCGCGGCAGCAGGCGTTCGATCGACGACGATGCGTGCGGATCCGCAGCGCCCATTCTCGCGCGGCGTTCATATTTGACAAACGAATTGAATCGAACCTTGATATCGATGAGTCCGATCCAAGGCCGGCCTGCATCGAGGTCGCAGGCGCGCGAAGGCGCGCGCGAAGGACGGCGCTCGCGAAGGGTTGCGACCGGCGATATCGTGCGCGCGGCTTCGGGAACCTTTTCCGGCGCGCCCGCATCCAATGTTTGCGACACCAAGCCAGGTGAGACATGCCGCAGCCGATCAAAACCGCCATTGCCGTTACGCGCTTCGAAGGCGCGAACGACGCCGAGCTGGTCGCACTGGCCCGCAAGGGAATCGCAACTGCGTTTCACGCCATCATGGAGCGCAACAATCGCCGGCTGTTCCGGGTGGCCCGCGGCGTCCTCAGGGACGAGGCGGAGGCCGAGGATGCGGTGCAGGAGGCCTATCTGCGCGCGTTCGCCAATCTGCACGGATATGAAGGGGCTGCATCGCTGTCGACCTGGCTCACCCGCATCACCCTGAACGAGGCCCTCGGCCGCCTGCGCCGGAGACGAAGCATGGTCGATCTCGACAGCATCGTCGAATCGGCCGCAGGTGGGGGTGCACCCGGCGCGCGCGTCGTTCCGTTCCCGCTCGCGCAGCCGGCAACCTCCGACCCCGAGCACGTCGCCGCCCAGACCGAGATCCGGCGCCTGCTCGAGCGCGCGATCGACGATCTGCCGGAGCCTTTTCGCGTGGCGTTCATGCTGCGCTTCGTCGAGCAGATGAGCATCGAGGAGACGGCCGCCTGTCTTGGCGTGCCGGAGGACACGATCAAGACCCGCGTCCACCGCGCCAAGCGGCGTCTGCGCCAGGCGCTCGGCCACCAGCTTGCGTCGACGCTGACCGACACCTTTCCCTTTGCAGGCGCGCGCTGCGCCCGCATCAGCGAGGCCGTCCTGCGCCGCCTCGGCTTCGAAGATCCGCCGGCGCCCGAATAGTCCGCGCTCCGCGCTCCGATCCCGAAATTCCAGCCCGAAGGAGGTAGCCATGGAGGCTATGCAGCCATCGTTTCGTCTTTTTTCCGCCAGACGCCTGTTCCTGACCCGCTCCGGCCAGACGGTTCTCTCTGCAGCGGCAGTCGCCCTTCTCGCCGGCCGTGAAAGCCTCGCCGCAGAGCAAGGGAAAGGCGCGGCGAAGACCAGCGACGTGAGCATCCTCAACACGGCGCTCGGCGCCGAGCAGGAGGCCGTCGCCGCCTATCAGGTGGGCGCCGAGAGCGGGCTTCTGCAGAAGCCGGTGCTCGATCTCGCGGTGCAGTTCCAGGGCCATCACAAGGCCCATGCCGATCTTCTTGCCAAGACCGTGAAGACGCTGGGCGGCGAGCCGGTCCAGCCGAAGAGGACGGCCGAGTACAGATTTCCAATCGAGAAGCTGAAGACCCAGGCGGACGTGCTGCGCTTCGCTGCGGGGCTGGAGCAGGGTGCGGTAAGCGCCTATCTCGGCGCGGTGCCGCTGTTTGCGAATCGCGATCTCTCGAAGGCGGCCGCCAGCATTCTGGGGGACGAGGCCATGCACTGGGCAATCCTGCGCCAGGCGCTCGGCGAGAATCCGGTGCCCGACGCCTTCGTGTCCTGATCTGCGCATGGCCGCTCCGACAGGAGACTCCGAATGCAGAAGCGGCTCGTGGCAGCGGCGTGGTTGATCGCCGCTGGCCCGCCGCTCGCGTTGGCGGCAGCCGCCGATCCGCCCCGCGGCGATCCGGCCCGAGGCGAGGCGATCTACGGACGCTGCCTGGCCTGCCATTCGATCGACCGGGACCGTACCGGTCCGCGCCATGAAGGACTGATCGGTCGCAGGGTCGGCAGCGTCCCGGGCTTTCAATACTCGCCGGCGATGCGCAAGGCGGGCGAAACGGGAATGGTATGGGACGAGGGGACGCTCGACCGGTTCCTCGAGAGCCCGACCCGATTCATCCCGGGGACGCGCATGGGCTATGCGGGGATCAAGGACGCGCAGGAGCGCGCGGACCTGATCGCCTTTCTGAAGAAGGCGGGCGCCGTTCGCTAGCGAAGGAAAAAGGAGACGACCGGCATAGGCCGGTCGTCTCAGTCCAGATAGGCCCAGTGCGGCATGACCTTCAGATTGTCGCGGACGGACCGGACGCCGGCGACGCTCTCGGCCAGAACGCGCATGGCGTTGCTCTGCTCCTCGGAGGATACGATGCCCCACAGCTCGACATCGCCGCCGCGCACGACCACGTTCAGCATCAAGATATCGGCCCAGGGCTCGGCGCGCGCCCGCTTCAGGATGGCATCGTGAAGCCCGCGATCGTCCGTCGCCCTCCCAGGGGCGGGGGCCGATCGGCCGGCGATGAGGGCGCGGAGAAGATCTGCACGGCTGACGATCCCGACCAGTCTGCCTTCGCGGACGACGGGAACGCGCTTTATGCGGCGGGAGTCCAGCAGGTCGGCGATCTCGCCGGCATCGGTGTCCTCCGTGACGGAGACGATGTGGCGTGTCATCACATCGACGGCGCGCCGGCCATGTGACTTCGCGAAGTCGCGGGCAAGCGTCTCGGTATCGGTGAACGTCTCCAGCCACCAGGATCGCGCGCGCTCGGTGCCATTCTCCGGCCGGTGCATGAGGTCGCCTTCGCTGACGATGCCGAGAACAATTCGCTCCGACGTCACCGGAACGGCACTGATGCGGTGCTGCAGGAGAAGGGACGCGATCCGGGTTACCGGAGTATCCGGCGCGACCGTCACGACATCGGTCGTCATTATGTCACGGGCCTTCATGGCGCTCTCCTGGCGGAGTGGGAGATGCTTGGCGCGGAGCGGCGGGAGCCGGCCTTGAGCGGCAGCCGGGAGCCGGTCTGACGGTGACCGGCCGGGGACTGCTCTCGCCGTTCCGCATCGCCGATTCTGAAGCGGCATTTGCATTTGACAAACGATTTGAATCAACCCGTGATATCGATTCCATCGATTTATGAGGGCGGGGACATGCAGGTCGAGCTCGCGCGAACATTTCTCGAGGTCGTGACGACCGGCAGCTTCGTCGAGGCGGCGGAGCGTCTGCATGTCACGCAGTCGACCGTGAGCACGCGGATCCGGGCGCTGGAACAGGAACTCGGCCGCCCGCTGTTCATCCGCAACAAGGCCGGCGCGGTGCTCACGCCGGCCGGCGTGCAGTTCCAGCGCCATGCGATCGCGATCATCCGCCTGTGGGAGCAGGCACGGCAGGATGCAACCGTTCCCTCGGGGCACACGGCGCTGCTGCGCATCGGCGGCGAAGCGGGGATATGGAACCGCCTGCTCTACAAATGGGTGCCGTGGATGCGTGCCAATGCGCGCAATGTAGCGCTGCGCTGCGAACTCGGCCTGTCCGAGGGGCTGATTCACAACCTCGTCGAGGGGCTCCTCGATATCGGTGTCATGTATGCGCCGCAGAGCCGCCCGGGCCTGGTGGTCGACGTGCTCGTGCAGGAAGAGCTGGTGCTGCTCGAGGCCCCCGCGCCGAGGGATCAGGACTGGCCGGGCGATTATATCTATGTGGATTGGGGCCAGGAGTTTCACCGCAGCCACCGGCTCCGCTTTCCGGACCGGCCCAGCCCCGGCCTGTTCGTCGGCCTGGGCACCCTCGGCTTCGAGCACATGCTCCGCCACGGCGGCTCCGGCTATTTCCCGAGAACCCTGGCCAGCCCGCACCTTGCCTCGGGCGCTGTCCGCATCGTCGCCGATGCTCCGACATTCATGCTGCCCATCTATGTCGTGCACCCGGCGGACGCGAGCGCCGAGGTGATAACCCAGGCGCTGACCGGGCTGCGCACGATCGTGCGCACCGAGCAGGCGCAAGCCGCTCTCGCGTCGCAGAGGCTCCCGGCGCCGGGAAAGGCGAAGCGCGCGCGCAAACCGGCCGTCGCGCGGCCCGCTAGACGGAGGCCCCGCAAAGCATAGGTCAGTTCGACTTAATCGATACAAACCATCGATTAAATTCGCTTGAGTGATGTAAGCTATGGGCGATGATCGGCTCCAGGCGCGACGTCTCGTGCCGGAAGGGACGGTCACCGGATGCCCGACGATGACACCGCAAGCGACCGCGGGACATACTCTCCGCCCTGCTATCTGCATGAGGTCGATCCGGCATATGCCGGCTATCTGACCAGGGCCGAGCTGCTCGATCTGCTCAACGAACTGCTTGAAGGCGAGCGGGCGGGGGCGAAGGCATCCGCCAAGTGTCTGGCCGAAAGCGGCGAAAAGGACGCGCAGTCGGCGCTGCGCGTCGTGGCGCGCGACGAGCAGCGGTTCTGCGCGATGCTGGCGCGCCACATAGAGGCGCTCGGGGGTAAGCCAAGCCCGGCCACCGGCGCCTTCTATGGCAAGCTTATGGCAATTTCCGGACTCGCGAAACGGCTCGCCTTTCTGAACCGGGGCCAGGGCTGGGTCGTCCGCAGGCTGCGCGACGCGCTGCCATGCGTGCAGGACGAGCGCCTCCATGACGATCTCAAGGTCATGCTCCAGGTCCACGAAGAGAACATCCGCCGCTGCGCGCGCGTGCTGGAGGGCGGGTAAACGATGAACGATCAAGTCTATCCGGCGGCAACGCGGGAAATGAATGCGCGGCGAAAGGCGCTGGCACCCGAAATCCACGACGCCTTCACGAATTTCAGCAGCAAGGTGTTCGCGCCCGGCGCGCTGTCATCCAGGACGAAGCAGCTGGTTGCAGTGGCGGTCGCGCATGTCACGCAATGTCCGTATTGCATTCGCGGTCATACCAGGGCCGCGCAGGCTGCCGGCGCCACGCCGGAGGAGATCATGGAGGCGATCTGGGTGGCCGCCGAGATGCGCGCTGGCGGAGCCTTTGCGCACGCCGCCGTTTCGATCGATGCGCTCCGGGATTCCGAGCCGCATGGTGACGCCGCTGCGGGGCCCGCCAGATGATCCGGGTCCGCAATGCGTACGACGCGCCGTCGCGCGAGGACGGCTTCAGGGTGCTGGTCGATCGCCTGTGGCCGCGCGGACTCAAGAAGGAGAAGGCCGCCGTCGACTTGTGGCTGCGCGATGTGGCGCCCAGCGCCGGGCTGCGGCAATGGTTCCGCCATGACCGCTCGAGGTGGAACGAGTTCCGCCGCCGCTATGCCAGGGAGTTGAAGGACAAGCCGGAGATGCTGGCCTTGCTCAGATCGAAGAGCACGGCCGGGAATGTCACCCTGGTGTTTGGCGCCCGCGATCGGGAGTTTAACAACGCGGTCGCCTTGCGAGACCATCTTGTTTCCCATTGAGACGGCAGACCCGCTGGATTGGGCCGCGGTCCGCTCGTGGCGGAAGGCGCGGCGCGCGGAGCTGATCGGAGCGCGAGTCGATGCCGGCCATCGGCAGCGCGTGGCCCGAAACGCGGCGATTACCGCGCAGCTCGTCGAGGGCGTTCCGAACCTCGAGTGGATGGTGGTCGGGATCTACTGGCCGTTCAAGGGCGAATACGATGTCCGGCCCATTGCGCGGCGGCTTCACGCCAGAGGGGCAAGGCTGGCCTTGCCGGTCGTCGTCGAGCGGAACAGGCCGCTCGTGTTTCGCGAGTGGACCCCGGGCGCGAGGCTCGTTCCCGGCATCTGGGGCATTCCGGTTCCCGCCGACGGGGCTGCGGTCGAGCCGGATGCGCTGCTCGTGCCGCTGGTCGGGTTCGACCGGGAACGCTTCCGGCTCGGCTATGGCGGCGGCTACTACGACCGCACGCTGGCAAGTCTGTGCAGGAAGCCGATGACGATCGGGATCGGCTTCGAGCTGGCCGCTCTTCCGACGATCCATCCCCAACCGCACGACATTGCGATGGATGTGATCGTGACCGAGGAGCGGTTCGAATGAGCCTGCGCCGCACGCGCGCGCGGACCGCTTCGTCCTCAACTCCGGAGTATGCAATGTCGAACAACACCGTCGGTTGGGCGGTCCTTGGAGCTGTCATGCTCGCGGGCGTCGTCTGGATCGTGCGCGAGCTGCTGGCAGCGGACAACGTGATGAGCGGACAGGGCTGGATCGCGCTGGCGCTCGGCGCGATCGGCACGGCGGCGGTCGCCGGAGTCCTGATGTGGCTGTTGTTTCAGAGCGGCCGGCGCGGCTACGACCGCTGACCCCGCCGCACCCCGAAGCCGCGCGTCGAGGATCATCGCCGCGCCGAGCTGCCGCGAAATCGCGCCTATCCGCGAGAAACCTGGGACTCGTTCCTAAGATCGATGCGCCCATGCCGCCGCGTCCGCAGCCCATCCTGCGCGAGGCGCAGCGCCCCGAGCGCCGCGTAGAGCGTCAGAAGCCAGGCCAGCCGGCCCTGGTAATGACCGAAGACGCCCGACACGCCCGCGGTAATGACTGCGTTTCCGATCCAGGCGGCACCGATTACGAGTGCGAAGGCGATCATGGTGGAGTCGCCGCGGCGGATGAATGCAATCGTCAGTACCAAACCGCCGGCGAAGCTCGCTGCCGCAACAAGTCCGTGCAGAATGTTGAGCGTCTCTATCGGGAGCCGGCCGGTGTTCTGCCGCGAAGCGAGGTAGTCCTGGTAGGCGTCGGGAAAGAAGCCCTGGATGTATAGCCTGATCGGATAGTTCGAGACGGCAAGCGGGTCCGGCGCCGGCATGATGCTGTCGATCCGGAGATCGACGAGCTGACGCATGACATGGTCCGCCGTGTGCGCAAGCTGCTGGGCCGGATAGGTACGGAGCGTGCCGATGACGATCTCGCGGGCCTCTTCCTGCAGCGCCGGCGCGCCGCCGGCGCGACGAAACACGCCGTCTCGCCGCCACAGGAATTCGTCGGCACTGCGCGGCATCTCGTCGAGATGGGCGCACAACACGTATTTGCGTTCCGGGCACGTGTCGCGCAGATAGGCTACCGCCGTTCCGTCCGCGACAAACCGTGCAAGCAGGAATATGGAGGAGGCTGGTGCAAAAGAGGGCGTGCCACGCGCATAGGAATGGACCGCAGCCTGGGCAAGGATCGCCGCCGCCACGGGAAGCGCGAGGATCGCTACCGTTGCGGGCCGAAACGGCCCCCGCCGCAGCAATGTCCTCAGAATCAGAATCGCGATCAGCAGGCCGGCTGCCAGGCCGAGATGGGACATATGAACGGTGATGGCGCCGGCGGTAAGCAGGGCGATGTACCATTTCTCGACCGAACCCAGTCGCCGCTGCGCGAACCCGAGCAGGAACATGCCGAGGACGACCACGCCGGCGAACGCATGCGGCATGATCATGCTGGTGAGCCATGGCAGCATCGTCAGCGCCAGCGCGAACATCAGAATAAGGTAGATTTCGGGTGTGAGTCGGACGGATACGACGCGAGCCGCCACATAGATCAGGTGCGCCAGGAGAATCGATTGGACGAATATGGCCGGCCAGAGCCAGATATGCAGGTGAAACGGGCGCAGGAAGGCGGTGTAGAAGATCGACCGTGCCCAGTTGGCCGCGGCCGGGTCGATCGTGTCGAGATACGACGCCGAATCGTCGTAGAGCAGCGGATATCCGTTGTAAAAGGCCGGCCAGCAGAGGAGGACGGCAGCAGCAGCGATTGCCAGCGCCGTTCGCCACGACCAATGGGTCGGGTGCAGTATTGTTGCGCTTGACGGCTTCACGACGGTCACCCCTCGCCGCATCGACGTTGGCCACATTTTGTGCCGGTCAGGTTCCGAACGGAGTGGTCTTTAGCGCTAACCGGAAAGAACAAAGCGCGCATCAGGACGCCTGATGGCACCATATTGCCGAGTATCCTCCGATAGCCGATTTGCGACTCCCTGAAATGGCCGGTCAGGCCGAAACGTATTGGTGGCCGAACAGCACGATGCAGCAAATCCGGAACCGAGACGCGCGCGACCGTCCGTTTGCATGGCCAGAGGTGGGTGCCCAGGGCGGCCGTTTCGCAGTCGTGGGCATCGCCGCGACCCTCACGCATTTCCTGGCCGTCGTCGGTCTCATGGATGTCGTCGGCTTCCCGATCGCCAGCATCGCCAACGCCTTCGGGGTGGTGGCCGGGTCGGCCGTATCGTATCTCGGCAATTATTTCTGGACGTTCCGCCGGGGCGGCGCGCATCTGGTCAGGATCGCACGATTCGCGCTCGCCTATGGTGTGGTGTTCTCGCTCAATGGTGTGGTCATGCTGCTTGCCGCAGACATCGGCGGCATTTCCTATCGAATTCCGCTCGCGCTGATGTTGGTGGCAACCCCGATCCTGACATTTTTGCTGAACCGGTTCTGGGTCTTCGCCTGATTGCTGACGGATGGCAGGCGAGGCGGGGATGCGCGCGGTCCGCTGACAAACAGCGCCATGAGCGGGCGGAAGCCATCGCATCCTTCCGCAAGCACGGACGAAGTGTGGCGGAAATAGGTCGATCCGCAGCATTCCGCTTCGGGACATGCCGCCGCGCCTAGCTTTCCCGCTTTCTCACTCATTGGTCACCGTCCATTCACACCCGCTTGCCCCGGTTTCGTTGTCGAATGAACGATGCCGGCAGCCAGAGTGTCTCGCAATGAGGCTCGGCACGGGTACGTGTCCGCCGCCGACATTGCAGGGCAGGCACCTGCCCGGTTCTCGGCCTCCCCTACATCAGCCATTCGCGGTCCATGAATTCAAATCGTCATATTGTTCCGCTTGGTCGAGGCGATAATTTCCGCGATCGCGACATGCCCGGCGCAGCCGGCTATTCGGAAGGAAATTTCCAATCGTCCGGCGCCGTCCACGACGGCGGACGCATGCTGACCGTCCCGGACATATTCCGCACGTTCCGCCGGCGAGGGCGTCTTATCCTGACGACGGCGGTCACGCTCACCGCGCTGACCGCGCTCTTCGTCTTCCAGTTGACCCCGAAATACGATGCGCAGGCCGTGATCATTCTCGAGGCGCGGACTGCGCGGATCGCCAACGTCCAGGACGTGATGCCCAGCCTGCCGACCGACAATCCGGCCATGCACGGCGCCGTCATCCGCAGCGAGCTCGACGTGCTGATGTCGCGATCGCTCGTTCGACGCGTGATCGAGGAGACCGGACTCGCGGATGAAGCCGAATTCAATCCCGCTCTGCGGACCGGGCCCGGCTGGCTCGGCCGTTCGCTGTTCTGGATGAGCGAACAGGACCAGATTCGATTCGAAAGCAAGGCCGATGCCCTATGGAGACGTCTGCGCCCCGGCAGCGAGCCGACGGATGCAGGCGCCTCGGATCCGCTCGGGCCGGTGGTCGAAGCCTATCTTGCCAACCTGAACGTGAAGAACGATGGCAAGTCTCTGACCTTTGTCCTGACCTTCAGGTCCGAGGATCCGGAGCTCGCTGCACGCATCGCCAACAGGCATGCGCAGCTTTATCTGGATTCGCATGTCTCGCTGAAGATCGATGCCACCAAGCACGCGAACTCCTGGCTCGCCGAGCGCGTCGAGGACCTGCGCAGCCAGGTCGTGGAAAGCGAGCGTGCGGTCCAGGCCTATCGCGTGCAGAACAACCTGAATCGCATGCCGGGCACCGACGCGACGTCGCTGTACGGCGAGCAGCTCTCGGAAACGAGCGCAGAGCTGGTCGCGGCCCGCGCCGAACGTGCCCAGGCTGAAGCAAGGCTTTCACAGGCGCAGGAGCTTCTTCGTTCGAAGGCCGGCTTTGAATCCGTTCCGGAGGTCCTCGACTCTTCCACGATCCAGCGGTTGCGGGAGCAGGAAGCGCAGCTGATGCGCATGGAGGCGGAAATCGCCGAGCGCTACATGGACAATCATCCGCCGCTCCTGAACGTGCGCGCGCAGTTGCGCGGGCTGAGGCGGCAGATCGACAACGAGATGCGGAACATTGTTCGCTCCCTCAGCAATAATGTCGAGATTGCGCGGGTGCGCGAGCGTGCGATCGAAAAGAACGTCGAGCAGGTTCGCGAAAGCCTGTCGGCCGTCAACATGGCCGAGGTGAAGCTCTGGGAACTCGAGCGCGAGGCGGATGCGCGGCGCGCATTGCTGCAGAATTTCCTCATGAGATTCCAGGAGACGTCCTCCGGCTCGCCCAGCGAGCGGCCCGACGCGAGAATCCTGTCTGCGGCGGATGTGCCGGTCTCGCCGGCCTTTCCGCGGCGGAAGCTGTTCCTGGCGGCAGGTTTCGCATTCTCGATGATGGCCGGCGCCGGCCTGGCGCTGATTCGCGACCGGATCGATTCGCGCGTGCGCAGCGTAAACGAAATCGAAAGCCTGACCGCCGTTCCCAGTTTCGGCCTCGTTCCGAGCGTTCAGGGCAGCTGGCGGCGGAAGACAACGGCCGCGCGCGCGATCATAGACGATCCCATGTCCAGCTATTCGGAAGCGATACGGTCGGTCCGCTCGGCGCTCGCGTTCAGCAATGCCCGGAAGCCGCCGGTCAGTGTCGTCGTGACGTCGGCGCTGCCGCAGGAGGGCAAGACCACCCTTGCCGCCTCCCTGGCGCAGAGCTCGGCGCTCGGCGGCCGCAAGACGATCCTCGTCGATTGCGACCTGCGCCGGCCGGGCGTTGCCTCCTTGCTGCGGCAGCCGACGGTGACGAACATCGTCGACCTCCTGAGAGGGAAGGTGCGGCTCGAAGACGTGATCCACCGCGACGATGCGACGGGGCTGCACTTCATCGCAGCGCCGGCAAACGTGCCGAACTCCGTCGATCTGCTGAGCTCGCCGCGCTTCCAGGAACTGGTCGCGCAGCTGTCCAGCACCTATGAGCGCGTCTACATAGACACACCGCCGGTTCTCGCCGTGCCGGATGCGCTGGCGGTCGCCCAGGTCACGGACGCCCTCATGTTCGCCGTGCGCTGGGGGACGCCGGAGCACGTGGTCGCTACGGCGCTCAGGCAGGTCCGCGCGGCGAATATCCATCTCACCGGAACCGTGGTGACGCATGTCGACATGCGTCGCCACTCGAAGCTCGGCTACAAAGACCTCGGTTACTACTATGGAAAGTATCAGTCGCGTTCCATCTAGCCGCTCCCGGGGACGGCACGACCCTTCCAGACCTGCAAGTCACCGTCTCGGAGCCTCGCGTCATGTCGAATGAGTTGGCGGTCGGTCTGATCGCGGTCGCCGTGCTCCTGTTCGGTTTCGCCCAGCATCCCTTCGTGACCTATCCGCTGTCGCTGCGCCTCCTGCGGTGGTACCGACCGGAGCCGCTGCGGCTGGACGGATCGGGCGTGCAGGCCGGCGGGTTCACGGTCTGCGTATGCGCGTACAACGAGGCGGCAGTCATCGAAAAGAAGGTGCGGAACCTTCTGGAGATGCGGCGCAGCCTCGGGGCGCTCGACATCCTGATTTACGTCGACGGAGCCACGGACGACACCGCCGAGATACTGGGGACCTTCGGGGATCAGATCACCGTCGTGAACGCCGAGAAGCGGGCGGGCAAGACGGTCGGCATGAACACGCTCGTTCCGCTTGCAAGAACACCGATCGTCATCTTCAGCGACGCGAACGTGATGATCGACCCGGACTCGATCAGGAACCTGCCGCGCTATTTCCGAGATCCGCGTGTCGGCTGCGTCTGCGGGCATCTGATATACGTGAACCCAAGGGCATCCGCGACGGCGCGGGTCGGCTCGGCCTACTGGGCGCTCGAGGAGCGCATCAAGCAGCTCGAGAGCGAGACCGGTTCCGTCATCGGCGCCGACGGCTCTCTGTTTGCGATCAGGAGAGAGCTCTTCCGCCCCATACCGCCCGACATCATCGACGACATGTTCACGTCGCTGAGCATCCTCTGCGACGGATGGCGCGTCGTCACGGCACCCGATATCAAGGCATTCGAAGAGCAGGCGGTGAGGTCCGGGGAGGAGTTCCGGCGAAAGGTGCGGATTGCATGCCAGGCCTTCAACATCCACCGCCTGCTTTGGCGGCAGCTTCGCCGGCTGGACCGGGTATCGCTGTACAAGTACGTATCGCACAAGCTGCTCCGCTGGCTGGTCGCCTACAACCTGGCGTTTGCCGCGCTGTTCTTCATGGTCGGCCTGCTCGGCAGCGTCGGATTCATGGCGACTTTCGCATGCGTTGCGGCGCTCGCGCTGACGATCGCGGCGCTGTGGTACGTCAGGCCGCGACTGGTGCGCCTCGGCTTCGAATTCCTGTCGGCCATCACCGCGACGGCGACCGGCGTTGCAAAATCGTTCCAGGGAGAGCGCTTCCAGACATGGACGCCGCCCGCGTCGGCCCGGCGCGGACCGCTGTGAATGTGAACGGGATGCAGGTCCCCACCGTCAGTGTCGTCGTTCCGGCGTTCAATGTCGGCAGCTACATCGCGCCGCTGCTGCGCAGTCTGTCCGCACAGACGCTTGCGACTTTCGAGGCGATTGTCGTCGACGACGGCTCGACCGACGATACGTGCGCGATCGTCGAAGCGCATACGGACGCACGTGTAAGGCTCATCCGGCAGGCGAATCAGGGCGTGTCCGCAGCTCGAAATGCCGGCCTCGCGGCAGCGTGCGGCGCGTTCGTCCTCTTTCTGGATGGCGACGATCTGCTGCATCCCCGGGCGCTGGAGCGCCTGACGAGAACCTTGGAGCGGCACCCGGACGCTGTCGCCACGTACGGCACTTTCATCAAGATCCGTGAGAACGGGGAGCGGCAACCCGGCCAGAAGCCGCTGGAGCTTCAACGATATCCGTCCGGCGACATACTGGCGCAGGTGATCGAGCAGAACATCTTCGCCAATGGCGGGCATGTCCTGCTGCGCCGGGATATCGCCCTCGCGATCGGCGGGTTCGACCGGCGCCTGAGCCTGTCGGAGGACTGGGAGTTCCTCTGCCGCGCCGCGTCGCGCGGCCAGTTCGTGTTCATCGGGCAGACGCCGGAGGTCCTCTATCTCCGGCTACGCTCCGGAAGTCTCTCGCGCAACGCCGCGAGAAGCTGGGAGAGGAGCCTCCCCGCAGTTCGCGCGGTACTGGACAATGAAGAGTTCCGGGGCAAATTTCCGCGCCGGCGCTGGACGGCGTTGTGCCGTCGTGTCAGGGCCAGCCATCTATGGGAGTTCGGCCGGGTCAACTTCTGCGAACGCCGGTACGACATGGCGCGAAGCTTCATGTGGCGTTCGCTCCTGATCGCCCCAACGGTCAAGCGCGCTGCGATGCTGGCCCTGTCTTATCCGTCGCAGATCCTCGATGTGTCGCTCGTCGGCCGCCTGCGTTTCGTGGATCACGATCGATAGCGGCACGCCTTGGGATCAGCCTTGCGCCGCGCGCGGAGCCTGCGGGCGAGCGCCCCATTCCGCTTCGGCGAGATCCTTCTGCAGCTCCCGGATCTTCTCGTGGACGCGGCTCAAGGCGCTCACGAAGCGCACGTCCGAGCTGAGATAGGCGGGGCGTTGCGACACGCTGTGCAGGGAATCGGCGGCACCCTCGATGCGTCCGCTCCATATGTCGCGATGGACGCGGGACAGCGCCCCGTCCAGCTCCGGTCCCAGCCGCTCGAGCACCTTGTACTCGAGCCAGGACCGCGCCGGTTTGCCGAGCAGCCGCGCGTAAAGCCGATTTGCCCGTTTGAAACGAAAGGATTGCTCGACGCGCGTATCGAGCGCGGATCCGGTCGCCGCGATGAAAGCGGCATTGTCGTCGGGATCGGCCAGCAGTGTTCTCAGCAAGTCGGCCGCGCCGATCTGGGGCAGCGCGTGAAAGGCTGGCGAAACGCCCAGCGACGAAGCCCAGTCCTGCCATTTGAACAGGTTGAACCGGCTGGAGGTGAGGGCAGGAATCCATGGCACGCGGAACGCATCCGCGACGATGGCGCCATGCATCGCCTCTGCGATGACGACTGCGGAGCCGGCAAGCCGGTCGCAGATCTCGGGCACCGGCGCCAGCGGATCGATGTACTGGATGTCCGCCAGCCGGCACGCCTCGCGCCACAGCGGCGTAAGGGAGGTTTCCCAGTGCGGAATGAAAGAAACCGTTCGGCCCGGCTCCACCTTGGGCCGCTTGTCCGCCAGCAGGATGGCCGGATCGGTGATCCCCAGGCGTTGATCGAGCCCGAGCAGCTTCGCGCTGAGCGGGCCGCGCACGAAATAGAAACGCCAGTTTGCCCCCAGATCGGGGAGCGGGTCATAGCCGCAGCCGGACCCGAAAACGATGACGTGCCCGTCCTTGCCGAGCGCCGGGCTCAGCACCGTGCCGATCGCTGCGAACACGGTGTTGCCGTCGTCGCGCAGAAACGGCCCGAAATACTCCGGCCAAAGCACGTCATTCAGTTCGTCGCCGAAATTCGGCCGGTCGCGCCATCTGTACAGCTTCACAATCGAACTCTCGGTTATGTCGCAGCAGGCCTGGGCCGGCGGCCGCTATTGTACGCTCAATGGTCGCATTGCACGGTCTGCAACCTTCGCATATAGCCGCGCATAGGCGTCGGCCCAATCGGCGACTCCTTGCCCGGAAGGCTGGCTCCTGATCGCCGCCGACATCAACGTGACCAGCGACGTATCGGCTGCGAGCCGGACGACGATGTCGGCGAGCTCCGAAGGGCAATCGGGATCGAACAGGAAGCCGGTGACTCCGTCCCGGACGATCTCGGGTATTCCGCCGCGCCGCGCGGCGATGACCGGAACGCCGTGGCTGTTGGCTTCGCCGATGACCAGCCCGAAAGGCTCGTTCCAGAGCGAAGGAACCACCAGCACATCGATCTGGCCATAGAACTCGTCCGGGTCGACACGGCCAAGCCACGCGAAGCGCCGGTCGGAATAGCGGGTTCTGAGACGCTCGACCAATTCGTCATTGCCGGCGCCGCCGATGCGAAGCCGGAAATCGGTCTTGAGCGGCCGAAGCGCCGCGAGAAGCAGCTCGATGCCCTTGGCGGCTTCGATCCGTCCGAGAAACCCCAGTCTCAGCGGTCCGGTATGGGCCGGCCTCGATGCCGCTGCGGCCCGCGGGACCGGGCGCGGATTATGAATCGTCGTCGCCACGCCTGTCTTGCCGAAGAACCCGCAGGCAAGATGTGCCCGGCGAACGAACTCGCTGACCGCGACGAATGCGCCGACGCGGGCACTGGCCGATTTGCGCCGCTCCGTATAGACCGAACAAGCGTTGCATTGCCTTGCGCAGGCGCGTCCGGCTCGCAGCATCGTCGAGCGCATGCACGGCAGATACCAGTCGTGGGCGGTATGGATGATCGGCAGGTCAAGCGACCTTGCCGCATCCCAGACCGATACCGAAAAGCCGAGCAGATTGTTGGTGTGCACTATGTCCGGGTGAAGCTCGGACAGCACGGCGCGCACGCGCTGGAGCATCGTTGCGCTATAGCGGTCCTTGATCTTCGTGCGAACACGGTGTGCAACGCTCTTGTAAGACGTCCCGAAAGGCCACGGCACGTCGGTCGGAAGCCTCACGACCGTAACGCCGCCGACCCGCTCGACGCATCCGCCATGCGGGCTGAGCGTGATGACACTGACGCGATGATTTGCCCTGGCAAGCGTTTCGGCAAGGTTCTGGACGACCTTCTCGGCGCCGCCGACGGCAATCGGCGGGTACAGACTGTTGACCAGCGCGATGCCGAGGCGCCCGGGCCCGACATTCGCGGCGATGGGTGGACGATGTACGGACATGATCAATGCGGCGTCGGAGCCTGCTGCGGAGCGCACACGACCGGGTTCGCGCCGCGGCCTGTCCGCGCCATCACGTTCTGATAGAGCTCGATCGTCCGGACGCCGATATCCGACCAGCTTGGCGTCGCCATCCCCAGCCGGCGCGCGTTCGTGCGCAGGTGCTCTACGCACTGCCGATCCGCTACGAGGCTCGCAATCGCGCGGCCGAATGCATCCGCGTCGCCGACGGGGCAGAGCAGCGCGGTCTCGCCGTGGCGGAGGAACTCGGCGAACCCCCCGGTCTCCGACGCGATCACCGCCAGACCGTGCGCGAGCGCCTTCGACAGAACGCCGCTGGCCTCAATGCGATGGTACGGCATCACGATCGCGTCAGCCGCGGCGTACAGCGCGTCGACCTCGGCGTCCGGAATGCGTGCGAGCCTCAATTCCACGATCTGCGACAGACCGGCCGCCTCGATCTTCGCGAAAATGGGGGACATGTCCATGTAGGGCTGGCCGCAGACACGGACGTGCAGCCGCTCACGCGCCTGGGGCGGGAGGCGCGCGATCGCATCGATCAGGGTATCCAGGCCCTTGTAAGGCTTGATCTGGCCGAAAAAGAGCAGTCCAAGCCGTGCATCGCGGCCGCTGCCTGCTGCCCGCGGTTCGTCGGTCCGGTCCCCCTGCAACAGGCCGTGGGGTATGACGCTGATGCGGTTCGGCGGTATGTCGCGCGCGACGAGCGACTTTCTGCCGGATTCGGTATGCGTGATGATGTGGTCGAATTTCCGCCAGCACTGCTCGCTGTGCAGAACCTGCATGCGCGAGGTCGCGTCGCCGTTGAACGGTGTCGTGTCGTGCACGGTGAGGACGGTCGCTGATGTCTCCGAGATCCGGTCGAGGATCATCGCGTCGAGCAGCGGCAGCGGCGTCCACTGGAAGTGTACGACATCAGGCCGCTCGCGGCGGCAGGCGGCGGCGAATCGGCGCATGTCTGCGATATGCTCTGCGGCCTTCAACGGGCCCTTGAGGCGGCGAATCGCCGCCGGCAGCCGACCCTCCGTGCGGCGATAGAAGAACGGCTCGTAGCGCGCCGAGGCGGCGAACTCGCCGGGAAACCGCGTGACGCGGCCGAACAGGCGGGCATCCGCACCGGCCGCGGCGATGCCTTCCAGCAGGGCGAAGTCGTACGGGGCCGTGAACATCGATGGATCGACGAGAAACACGTTCATGCAGCAGCACCTTGCAGGCTTTTTGCGGCGTTCATGGGGCAGAGCCGCATCTGCCGGGCGTTCAGTATGCGTTGCGGCCGAAGAAGCCGCAGAACGTCGTCATGACGAGAATGCGCAGGTCGAATGCGAGGGACCAGTTGTCGATGTAATAGAGGTCATGTTCGACGCGGTTCCGGATCTTCTCGACCGTGTCGGTCTCGCCGCGCCATCCCTTGACCTGCGCCCAGCCCGTGATGCCGGGCTTGACCCGGTGGCGCGCGGCATACTCGGCGACGACCTCGTCATACAGCCTGTCCGCCGCTTTCGCCTTCAGGGCATGCGGCCGCGGGCCGACCAGGGACATGTCGCCAATCAGCACATTCCACAGCTGCGGAAGTTCGTCCATGCTGGTCCGGCGCAGGATCTTGCCCAGACGGGTGACCCGGCTGTCGCCGCGCGTGACCAGGACCGCAGCGTCGGCATCGGACGCATCGCTGCGCATCGAGCGGAACTTGTAGATATTGAAAATCTTGCCGTTGAAGCCCAGCCGCTGCTGGCGGAACAGGACGCTGCCCGGACTGTCCAGCTTTATCGCGACGGCGATCAGGGCGAGGAGCGGCGACAGAATCGCGAGGGCCAGGAGAGCAAGGCAGATATCCAGTCCGCGCTTGGCTACCGACGGCCAGCCCGAGATCGGTCGTCGCATAAGATCGAATGCCGGAATGCCGGCCGGATAGGATACCGGATGATGCGGTATCGTGAATCCGATCGCATCGCCGAGGACGCTTACATCGACGTCGAGAGCGCGGAGCCGTGCCACGATCGCGTGAATCCGCCGGTCCGCCGAAAGCGGCAGCGCGATTATGATCTGGTCGATCCGGCAGCGGCGTGCAAATTCGGGAAGGTCGGCGATCGTGCCGAGCAGCGGCACGCCGCGTATATGTCCGGGTACCCGTGCGATACGGTCGTCGAACAGGCCGATCACGCGCAGGCCGAGCGAGGGGTCGTTGATGCTGTTCTCGACGAATCGCCGGCCCAGCGCATCCGCGCCGACCACAACGGCGGAACGAAAGAACTGACCGTTCTGCCCCCAGCGCTGCAGGACATTGCCGATCGCGCATCGCGATGCAGCGAGGCCGAGAGCGGTCCCCGCATACCATGAGACCAGCCACACGCGGGAGACGCTTTCCGAGAACTTCAGAAGGAATCCGGCAACGACCAGAAGCACGATCGACAGCGACCATGCGCCGATTACCCGCCTGATCTGTTGCGGCGTATTCCTCAGCTCGCTGACGACATAGGCCCGCCGCGACGCCAGCCGCTGCAGGAGAAACACCGCCGCCAGGGCGGTAACGGCCACGTAGTTCGGCAGCGGCGCCGACGCATCGGCGACGATGTATTCGAGATAGGCGACGTAAGCGATCGCCGCGAAGCCGATCACGATGACACTGTCGGTCGCGGCGACGAGTCCCCCAAAAATCTCATCGGAAATGTTCAGCCGGCGCGCGATGTTCTGTCGTAAGGCACGGTCCAGTCCGGACGAAAGTACAGCTTCCGATTGGTCGGTAATGCGAAGCATGTTCTGCGCCAGCCCGGATCAGAGAGACGTTTCAGGAAGACCCGGCTGCCGCGACCGGGCATGGAGGCCGAGGGGTCCCGCTCCGGCGGGATCGGCCGCGGCGGGATGTGACGCTTCGGAGAAGGAGTCTTGGATGTTCAACGCAGTCCGTGCAAACGTGGATGTCGACATGCTTCGAGCGCCGCTTGCGAAGCTGTGCGCATCCTGTGTGATCGGCCCCGCAAGTAGGTGAAACCTTCGGGTGACAAACATTGCGCGCACCGCGCAGGCTTGAGGCGAGCGATGACGCGTGCAGCCCAATTCCGCCTTCTTTCCGTGCGTTCGTGCAGCATGCTGCCGCGGTTTACGTCAGGACTCGGCTCGATAATGCGGCTCCCGCCTCAATGCTGTGATCTGGCGGGGTCATTGATTGGAAACACGGCATAGCTTGGCGATGCTGCGACACACGCTGATCTACTTCATCGGGTTTGGCGCAAGCGGCGCGATCGCGCTGCTGGCGACATCGACGTACACACGACTCATCTCGCCGGCCGAGTACGCGCAGTACGCGGTCCTTCAGATGTTTCTCGCCGCACTGGTCGCGGGAGCATTCGAATGGACGCGTGTGTCACTGCTCCGCTCTCTCGGACACGGAAAGGCCAAGGGTTCGGCGTTCTTTACGGATTTCGCTTTGCTCTATCTGCTCGGCGCCGTGGCGGCGCTCGCGGTCGCCGGCATGTTCGAGTACGCCGGCGCGTACGACCTCCCCGACTATGCATGGATCCTCGCAGCGATCTGGGCGACGGCGCAGGCGGCGATGGACTCCATCCTCGTCTATGCCAGGGCGACCATGCGGCCTATGCACTATGTCGGATTCCAGGTCGGCCGCGCCGCCGCGTCATTCGCCTTGAGCGTCGCGTTCGTCCTGCTGGGGCTGGGCGCGATCGGTCTCGTGCTCGGCGTCGCGCTGGGCAATGCCGGCATGGCAGCCCTGGGCATGCTCATATACAAACCCCGGCACGTCCGTCTTCACGTGCGCGAGGCGAGCGCCACGCACATGCGCGAGGTCGCCGCGTTCGGCGTTCCCGTCGGGCTCGCAGCCCTCCTCGGCTTCGGCGTCGGCTACGCGGACCGGCTGCTCGTCGTGACCTTTCTCGATCCCGCTGCGGCCGGCGCCTATGCGTTTACGGGCGATTTCGTCCAAAGGACGCTGGTTCTGCTTACAGTAGTCGTCAGCACGGCCGCATTCCCGCAAGCGGCGCGCATCTTCGAAGAGCAGGGGAAGGACGCCGCGCGTGCTCAGATGTCGTACAATATGGCGCTACTCGCGGCGATATTGCTGCCCGCCGGCATCGGATTGTCCATCGCGGCGGATACGGTCGCCCATCTCGTCGCCGGCGCGCCCTTTCGCGAGCAGTTCGTGCGGATACTGCCGTGGCTTGTCCTTTCCGGAATGGTCGGTGGCCTGCGCTACTATGTCTGCGACATGCCGCTCCAGCTCGTCCGGGAGACGCGGCTTCTCCTGTGGCCTTCGGGGGTGACGCTGATCTTCGGGCTGGGGCTCGGCCTCTTCCTTGTGCCGCGCTATGGCGTCGTCGGAGCGCTGGTGGCGGCGAATGCCAGCCAACTGATCGGGTTATCCGTGTCGTGGGCGATCACGCGGCGCGTCTTCCGTTTCGTCTTTCCATGGCGCGACCTGGCGAAAGTCGCCGCCGCGATCGCCGCGATGCTGCTCGCCTATCGTCTCGTTGCCGTCAGCGGCCATCTTGCCTGGAGTGTGGCTGCGATGGTGGCTGCGGCAGGCGCCTATGTGGCCGTGTTCGTCCTGCTCAACGGCCTCAGTCTGCGCCATCGCCTGATGAAGCTTGTACGCGCATGATACCGGTCACCGACTCCCTGCGAACAGCTGCTTGAACTGCGCCGCGGCGGCAGGGAATTCCCCGGCCGAAAGTTGGGCGTGGAAGTCGGGCGCGCGATAATCCCAGTAGCCGTGGTAAACGACATCGCTCGACGAAACCCATTCATGCATATTCTTCACGAAGACAGGGTCGTCGCCGAAGCCGTGACCGTCCTTGCGCGTTCCGGTTCCCCACTCGGGATATGATCTCGGCTTGTTGCGCGTCTTTGCGAAGTCGCGATGCCACTTCAGCCCGTGCGCCCCGTTCACCTTCTCGTTCCACCTGATGCCGGGGTCTTGCCGCTGCGGGTGCCACGACTGGTTATAGACGTCCAGACCGATGATATCGACGACATCGTCGCCGGGATAAACCCTTTCCGGATCGATCTTCGCCGTCCCGACGGTCGGGTTCCAGTCGAAGCGGAAGCGACTGCCCGGCACTGCGCGCATGGCGGTTACAATCCGGCGCCAGAATACAACAAACGACTCGGGATCCTTGTGGGCGGCCCAAGGATACCATGCGCCATTGAACTCCCATCCGATGCGCAGGATCGCATCGGCATGCCCGAAGCGGACGAGAACCTCTGCGATCTCGCTGAAATAATGGTCGAGATCCCCGTTGCTGCCGTCGCTCAGCGTCGCCGAGCCGTCCTTGGGCAGCATCGGAACGGATAGCGCCAGCTTGTATCCGGCTTTCTGCCAGCACTGGGCGATCCACTTGGCCGAGCCGGTCATCGCCGCCCAACTTCTGCCATCGAGGAAGTCTACGACGCGGTCCGCGCGACGCCCGAGCCACGCCTCGAAGTCGGGGACGCGCCTGGCGCCGTCGCAGCCAGCCCCTTTATAGACCGCCAGTTCGGACTCTGCGCGTGTATCTGCGGGCTGCGGAATCAGGAGGGCGAGCATCGCGATGACGATTGACAGTCTGCTTCGCACGGTCATGTGGAGCCTCCAGCAGTCATTGCGTAAATCGGAATTCCGGAAACGCGTCGATGGAACGGGTCGATCGCCTGGTTCTGTGGCAGAGAGAAATAGTCGCGCCGCCATCGGAGTATCCGGTACCTGATCGACGCGGTGCCATGCTGTTACAACGCGATGGACGCAATCTCTTA
The DNA here is from genome assembly GCA_041690495.1 of Alphaproteobacteria bacterium. Classification (GTDB taxonomy): domain Bacteria; phylum Pseudomonadota; class Alphaproteobacteria; order CACIAM-22H2; family CACIAM-22H2; genus DATAAP01. Next base: position 116,436 of record JAWLHE010000010.1, read on the forward strand.
CTCACGCACGCCGATGACACAGAAAGATCACAACGCAGAAGCCGGCCTGATCAAGGCGCCGCATTCGGATCCGACTGTGCCCTTCGCCGTCGCGGCCCTGGGCATCGGGATCGCGCTCTGGCTTGCGTCGGCTTTCGACATCGATCCGACGAATGTTCCGCAGCGACTTGATTTCGAGCGCTTCCATCTGCCGAGCATTCTCCTGTTTGCGGAGCGGCCTTTCGCCGACGCGATCGCGGACTATCCTGCGGCACCGTTTCCCCTGTTCTATGTGCTGGCCGGCTGGATCCGCCGGGCGGCTGGCTCGATGCTTGCGGTCCAGGCATGGAGCGTCTCGCTGGGCCTTGCTCTGCTGGCCTGTGCATTCGCGCTCGCACGTGCGCGGTTCGGCCCGTCGCGGCCGCACACCTTGCTGTTGCTCGCGGCGGTGCTCATCAGCCCCTATTTTCGCGGGCAGTCTGTCCATGCGAACACTGATATTTTGGCGCTGGCGCTGGCATTCGGAGCCGTCTGGACGTTCGGCGAGGAAACGCCACGCTTCCCCGGCTGGCGCGCGGTATCCGCGCTCGCGCTTGCGTGTCTCGCAGTCTATACGCGGCAATTCTACGTCTTCCTGCCGCTTTACCTCTTCATTCGCATCTGCGCGGCGTCCTCCTGGCGCGCGTGCATCTCCGCCGGCATTCTCTGCGCGGTTCTGGCGGTGCCGGTGGTGGCTCTCGTGGCGTTCTGGGGCGGGGTGACGCCGCCGCGCTTTCGCGAGCACGCGACGACGCCCTCCTTCGACGCGTCGATTCCGGCGGTGATCCTCCTGCTCTCGTTCTATGCAGCACCGCTTGCCCTCGTGACCGCGTGGCACTATCGCGACAAATTCATCGCGGATCTGCGGCGACCCGGTTTTCAGGCCCTGGCCGCCCCGTTCCTTTTGCTCGGCCTTTATCTGCTGCTGTGGGGGGACGGAATCCCGGAAGTCGTCGGAGGCGGAATTCCATTGCACGCGCTGAGAAAAGCACCCGTGTCCGACGGCGCAAGAAATGCGTTGCTCGCCTTGGGAGTCGCTGCGGGGGGGAGCTACATTGCTTACCTGATCCGGCAGGATGTGCTGCGCAACGGGATTCTCGCGCTGATTGCTCTCTGCTTTTTTCCCACCGGCATTCTCTATCAGCGCTACTTCGACCCGTTGATGCCGTTGGTCTACGCGACGGTGCTGTCGACGCGGGAGATGTCGCCGCGCACCAGCCGGACGTGCCTTTCGCTGATCGTGGCGATGGAGCTGGCCGTCGCCGCGACTGGCATCGTGCACTACCGGGCGGTGTTCTGGGGTGCCGGATAGCGCCCGGCAGGCGCGGCGAAGCGAGCGAACGGCGTCGCATCGCGAAAGACTGTTCCCGGACCCCAGGCAAGGAGCGCCGCCAGCGTGTAGATGATCGCTGGCGTCAGGTGATATCCGCCGCCGAAGATGAACCAGAAGAACCCGATGGCGGACAAGGCGCGCATGTCAGCCCGGTGAAAGCTGGAAAGCAGCAGCATCACGTAGAGTCCGAAACCCGGAATCCCATATTCGATAAGGATCTTCGTCAGGGCGTTCATGCCGTACTCGTAGCCGAGCGAGTCGAACCGCTCCGCCGTGCCCGGACCGAAGCCGAGGATGGAGCGGGGATCCGCCGTTGCATCCATGACCATGATGTAGGGAGAGACGAATCGGAGAAATCCGCTTGCCTGGTTGGAGTCGAGCTCCGAGGTGCGCCGCAGGACGGACTCGATGTACTCGGGCGCCAGCAGGCTGCCGAACAGCGCGGCGACGCATCCCCCGACGATCAGGAGGAGGAGGACACGTCCCAGCGCTCGGCGTTCGAGAATGCTGGCGACCGCCACGGCAAAGCCGAGGATCAGAAATCCCGTGCCGGAGAAAGCAACGAGCAGGGCCAGCATGAAGAACCCCATGCGGATTGCGCTGCCGAAATAGAGAAACTCGACGACCAGCGCGATCGCAACGAACTGGGACAGAAACGAGGGCTCGAGCAGGAAGAAGCCGTTGGCCTTGTAGACGTTCGCGCCGTACCAGATCGGGACGACGACGTTGTATGCGGGTTCGAGCAGCAGCCGCTCCGGTACGAAACCGGTGAAGGAGAACAGGTGCAGGCCGGCGAACTGAGCGAGAAATTGAAGAATGCCGCAGGCGGCGACAATGACGACGAAGCCGCGGAAAATCCGGAGCGTCTCGATCGCGCCCAGGGTCGGCCGCGTTCGGAGCACGATGAATGCGTAGAGGAGGAGGAGATAGCCGAGCGAGAAGACCGATGCCATCGTGCCTTGCGGCGGGCTGGCGAGCGCAAGGCCGGCCGAGAACAGCGCGTAGATGCAGAAGAAGATATAGAGAATGGCCGGCCGTTCGGCGACCATGGCCCGGTTCTGGATCAGCAGGACGAAGAAGACTGCGCCAACGACGGGAACCACCAGAGGAACCTTGAGGTCACCGACCGGAATGCCGAAGCGCTGCAGAAAGATGCATCCGAAAAGGGCGATGAAGACCGGCCACTTGTCGCGCCATGACGCGCGCACCGTGGTCGAATGGGTGGCAAGAGAAGCGTCGTTCATCGGCTGCCGCACATGGGAACGGGAATTCGCCGGGATTCGGGTAACTGCAGCGGCGCCTCCTGGGGAGCCCGGTAGTACGCTGCAACCGGCCGATAAGCCAGGGGCGCAGTCATTGTCGCGGTGTCGGATGATCGGGCCGAGGGTTCCGCTGCGCGATGCCGCGATCGGGGTCGCCAAGGACCAAGCGCGCGACCGTCCTCATCGAACGTACCGCGTGGCGCGTATCCGCGATCGAGAGGCCGATCTCGGCCAGCGCACCCATGACCGCATCGGCAGCGCCAAGCCGATAGCCGAACCGCGCGAGATGACTGCGATGGAGGCGCCAGCAGGAGGCGCCGCTACCACCAAGCAGGCGACGGACGAACTGGCGTCGATAGCGGCGGCGTGCGGTCCGGTACTCGCGCCGGAAAGTCCTTTCATCAAGATATTTCGGGCCATAGCGTTTCAGGAAGCAGAAATGCTCCAGCGCGATCGTATTGTACGACGCTGTAAAGGTGCTCGTGATGGAATCGGGATGGGTGCGAGTCGCCGACAGGACCTGATGAACGAATCCGAAATCGTGGCGATCCAGGAGCCGGTAGCATGCATCGACGTCGGCATGATGGAGCCGCTCGTCATAGTACGAGCCCCCGATCCCGCGGGCGAAACTTGTCCGCACCATGATGGAAGAGGGGCTCCCGAACAGATACCAATCCCCGAGCAAGGTGCGGCGTATTACATCGTGGCCGTTCAGAAGCCGGCAGCCGAGCGGAACACCCAAATGCCGTACCCGGGTGCCATAGAGAATGTAGGAGCCGGCGATGGCGGCGGTCGGGAACTCCTCCAGCAGCGCCACCATCTCCGCCAGGCAGTTCGGCATAAGGATGTCGTCGGCGTGGAGTTCCTTCGTGAAGGTCGTGTCGGGCGGAATCAATCCGAGCGCCCGGTTCCAGTTCTGCATGAGCGGCAGGTGAGGCGCCGTACGGACAACCTGGATGCGGCGGTCCCGTGCGGCAAGGCGCTCGGCGACCGCAAGCGTGCCATCGGTACTGCAATTGTCGGCGATGATGTAATTCCAATTGGAGTAGGTCTGCGCGAGGACGCTCTCGACGGCCTCGCCCAGGAATCTGGCACCGTTGAACACCGGGGTTACGACCGTGACCTTGGGCTGCCCCGTCATCGACACCTCTGGAGAAGCCATGCCGATCGAGCGCGCCGAGCGCTGCGGCGGCTTGCTCCGGAGGCAGTATAGGGAACGGCTTCCGAGGGGTGCCCGTGACCAATCTGCGGCGCGGCTGTGATGCGAAGGGGCCCGAACCAGACGGGTGGCGCTCACCTGACCCGGTTCGATTGTCTATTCTATCAGTCCGTCTCGTAGGCGCTCGGCTCGAGTTCCCGGCAGCGTGCCGTCCAGCAGCGCCATGACATGCGCGGCCACGGCGCCGGCGGTGGTGATCCACGCCTCCTCCCGATAGCGCACGATGTGCTGCAGCGCGCGGCTTAGATGGCGCAGGCGGAAGGGCTGGCCAACGATGTAGGCATGGAGTGCCACGCCCATCACCAGCGGCTGTGCCTTCGACTGCTCCGGCATCTCGTCGAAGTTGTCGATGATCATCTGCGCGAAGATCGGGGCGTCGGCACGGCGCACGACAGAGTTTCGTTGATGCCGGAAACGAACCACGCGATCATGAACGCGTCGAACGAAACCGCTGCGGTGATCGCCAGCGACGCGAAGATCGCCGGCCGGCAGAACGGCACGATGACCTGGAACAGGGTCCGCCACTCGCTGCCGCCGAGGTTCCATGCCGCCGCCTCGAGGTTGGCATTGAGGTGAGCCGGAGGGCTAGATCGTATAGTTTCCGTCTTCGTCACGTTTTAGCACGTTCGCCGCGCGTAACGCCCCCCAGGCCTTGAGGAAATCGCGCCAGGGCACGTCACGATGAGCGTCAACCAGCTCGGAGAACTGCCGTGGGCGCTGGGCCAGTTCGGCGCTCAATTGCTCGACGAGGGCGTTCATAGGAAATCCTGCAGTTTTACGTCTTGGGCGCGATAGTACTCGAGTCGACGATGAAACTTCCGTGGGATGCCTTCGCCGATCGTCGCATCGATGCCCAGTTTCGCGGTAGTCGGCAGCTTGCCCTTTCCGAGTTCCCACGCCCGCACGCTTGGATCCACATGCTTGCCGCGTGCGCCCGAGATGACGATAACGTCCTGATCTGCCTGAACGCGGAAGGTGAGCGCCCAATCGAGCTGATCCGCGTCGTGAATGTTGATGTCCTCGTCGGTGACGATCGCGAGCTTTACCTCCGCGACAGACAACAATGCCAGCAGCGCGTTCTTGCCCTCGCCAGGGCGCTTCTTGATCGAGGCTATCAGGGTGAAATAGCCGCAGGCACCGACCGGCGCACGGATCGCGACCGCCTGAACGCTTGCAGCCCTGAGCGCCTGCAGTCCGGCTGCCTCCACGACAGGCGCGCACAGCCAGTCGTTCTCCCACGGCATCTGCAGGAGATAGAAGATCGGGTCGCGCCGGTGCGTAATCGCCTTGATCCGGAAGATGGGGTTCCATTTGACGTCGCCGGAGATGTGGCTGAACTCGCCGAACGGGCCCTCGTCCGCGGTCCAGCCGATCGGAAGGAGCTCGCCTTCCAGCACGATCTCGGCGTCCGCCGGCACTTCCAGATCCACGGTCTTGCATTTGACGAGCTCTATCGGGTGGCGGTGCAGGCCGCCGGCGATCGCGTACTCGTCGACATCGATAGGGGCCTTGTATGAGGCGGCGAGCAGCTCGTAAGGGTGGACGCCGATTGCCACCGCGATCTCCAGCGGCCGACCAGCATCGAGCGCGCGCTGGTAGTAGCGCCGCATGTCCGACGGCGAGACCAGATCGATGCCGGTCTCCGTCGGCGTCCGGTACATCAGTCGATACGAGCCAACGTTGCGACCGAACTCGGGATCCTTCGAGACGACGCAAGTGGCCGAAATATAGGGGCCGCCGTCGAGCCGGTGCATCAGCGGGTAGGGGATCGCGGTCAGATCGACCTCCGCGCCGGTACGGACGATCTCCTGGCATGGCGCCTTTGTCACCAGCACGGGGTCGATGGGGCGCCGCACCCCTTCCTCGAACCGCATGGCCACGTCGTTCTCCGTCGAACCCATTGCCAGCGCGAGCCGCCGGCGCGTCGAGACGAGATTCCCGACGACCCGCCAGCCGTCGTACTCCTTCACATCCCGGAACAGCACCGCCTTATCCGACTGCGAGATCAGCGACGACAGATCGCGAGGATCAACCGGCTTGTTGATCGTCAGGACCTCGCCGGCGGATTCGAGATCCGCGAGGAAGTCCCTGAAGCTCTTCTTCATCTAACCCCCGTCAAAACGGCGATTGGCACTGGCGAATTCGGCCCCGGCAGAGCGGGGTCGGGGCCGAACCCGCGGGGAGACTGCTCAGCCGAACGCCTTGTAGACGCGATCGACGTAGTAGACGCCGGCGAGCTGCCCCTTGTATGGCTGAGCGATCTCCTGCCACTTGCCGGCCGATTCCATCCATTCCAGCGCAGTGTTGGTCATCTGCAGGAACTCCGTGTTGCCCTTGGCGACGGCATAGGCGAGCGGCAGCACGTAGAATGGCGTGGCGCCGAACAGGTCGACAAGGATGTCCGGGTGCTTATTCACCATCTGCGCGATTTTGAAGGCGTCCTGGACCGCGGCGTCGGCGCGCCCGGCGAGCACCTCGAGGCTGCCGGCTGTCAGATCGCCGGTGTCGAGCGTCCGGACCGTGGCGTTCTTGAAGTTCTGACGTAGATATTCGTGGCCGGACGAGCCGAGAATGGTCGCGACCGTCACGCCGCTCTGGTCCAGGTCCCGCATGGTCTTGAAGCGCGCGGCGTCCTCCTTGCGGATGCTCGCGCTGTGACCCATGTACATGACCGGCCGCGAGAAATCGACGGCGGCGGCACGCCGTGGCGTCGCGAATGAGCCGCCGACGAAGACGTCGAACTGATCCGATTGCAGGCCGCTGGCGAAGGTCGACCATTTCGTCTCGACGAGTTCGGTTTCAAGGCCCATCTGCTCGTACATGTATTTCGGGCCCTCGACCCACAGGCCGCTGAATTTCTGCGTCTTTGGGTCGAGCTGCGTCATCGGCGGATAGGGAATGACGCCCATGCGGATCTTCTTGCGAGAGAGAATGTCCTTGGCGGTTGCCGCCGCAGCTACGGGAATCTTCATCCCGCCGAGTCCGGCGCCGGCCGCAAGCAGTGACCCCAGTTTCGCAGCTCTCAGAATGGTCCTTCTGTTCATCTTGGTCTCCTCTTTGTGAGCCCGATCGGTCGGGCGCTCCCTGCATTCAAGGCGTTGCTTGTCGTTCGTTAACCCTGCTGCGGAGGATGACTCGGCTTTAGAAGAACTTCAGATAGCGCTTGATCTCCCAGTCCGAGACATGCGTGTGGTATTCGGTCCATTCGGCGCGTTTGAAATCGATGAATGTCTGGTGCATCAGCGGACCCATGACCTCTCGGCCGAGAGGGTCCGCCTCGAAGGCGTCGACGGCTTCGCCGAGCGTTCGCGGCAAGTGCTCGATTCCCATCTTTTTCAGGGTCTCGGGCGAATGGAGATACATGTTCTCGCGATGCGGCTCGCCTGGGTCGAGCTTCTCGCGAATGCCTTCAAGCCCCGCCATGAGCATCATCGCCGCGCCGAGATAGACGTTGCAGGCGATGTCCGCAGCGCGGCATTCGATGCGGGGACCATTCATCGGAATCCGCAGCATGTTGGTGCGGTTGTTGTTACCGTAGCAGATGAAAATGGGCGCCCAGGTGAATCCCGACATGCTGCCGCGCGCGACAAGCCGCTTGTAGCTGTTGACGGTTGGCGCAATGACGGCGGAGATGGCCTTGGCGTGGCGCAGAACGCCCGCAATGAAATGGTAGCCCACCTTCGAGAGGCCACAGCCGCGCGGGTCCTTTGGGTCCTCGAACATGTTCCGGCCTGTCTTGATGTCCGCAAGCGAGATGTTGTAGTGCGCGCCGCTTCCTGTCCGGTGGCCGTAGGGCTTGGGCATGAAGCTGGCGAACATGCCATGTTTCTGCGCGAGCTCGTTGACCATCAGCCTGAAGAAGGTGAAACGGTCGGCCATCGTCAGCGCGTCGGCATACTGGAAATCGGTCTCGAACTGTCCGGGCGCGTCTTCCTGATCGAAGGAGAAGACGTCCCAGCCGAGCTTGTTCATCACCTCGACGATCTCCTGGACGATCGGCATGCAGCTGAGAATGGTGCGGACGTCGTAGGCGGGCTTGTCGAGCGGGACAACAGGTCCGATCGGCGCGAAGCCGCCGTTCTCGGTATCCCTGAAGATGAAAAACTCGGTCTCGATCCCGAGATTGAATACGTAGCCCATGTCTGCCGCGGCCGCCGTAGCGCGCTTCAGGATCTGCCGCGAACACGCCTCGAACGGCTTGCCGAGGAGCCACAGGTCGCTCGCAAACCACGCGACATCGGGTTTCCACGGCAGGATCGTCGCCGACGCCGGATCGGGCACCGCGGAGATCTCGTCATCATTGACGGCCTGCGGCACGCCGTCGAGCGCGGCGCCGGTGAAGAGCTCGGAGCCTTTCATCATCCGGTCGAGATGGCCAATCGGAACGACCTTGCATTTCGATCGTCCGTGGATGTCGACATAGCTGGCCAGGGCGTGGCGCACGCCCTCCGCTTCAAGTCGTGCCTTGAGCTCGGCCGACGCACTTGATTGTTTGTTCATTGCCTTCCTCGATGGCTATTGCGAGACGGCCGCGATTGGCTCTCCAGAGCTCAACCGTCCCCGTACTGATTCCGATAGGCGTCGATCGCTGCTTCGAAACACTCGATCGGCGGCCGCAGCAACCCGGCGCCGATCTGTCCGCCCGCCTTGCCGGCGAGCCCTACGTCGCAGAACGGCGTCACCCCTGTCTCCACGACCTGGAAGATGTCGATTCCGAGGGGAGCGCCACGGAAGCCAAAGACCGGAATCCGATAGTCCAGGTGTTCGCCGGCGGTGATTCGGTACATGGCTTCGTTGTTGCGCATCATCGCCTCGGGCGAACCGCCTTGATAGTCCTGCAGCGGGAACGCGGCGGCCTGGGCGAGTCCGCCGAGACCGATCGTCTCGAGGATGATGCTCTCTCCGCCGATCCAGTCGATGTCGTCCGGCCCGAATCCATCGAAGAACTTTGCTTCGACAGTGGGAAGGGGACCGCGGAACCAGCGGTCCCCCAGGCCGCTCACGCGAATGGAGAAGTCGCGGCTGCTGTAGGCCATGGCGGTCACGATGGAGGCGCCGTCGGCACCGTGGCCGGCGTCGGCCGTGGCCTTGGCCGCAGCCATAGACAGTCGGAGAAAGAAGTAGTCGCTCTTGGTCAGGACCTCGATCGTATTCAGGACATCGTCCCGCCGCCGTGCGGCAACATCGATGAGGGCTGGAAAAAGCTCGCGTGCAAAGAGCGCTGTCGCCGCCGTATTGCGACTATGAAGCTCGTCGCCCATGTTTAGGGCGCGGCGCATGATCGGCTTCAGCGGGATGCCTCCCAGGCTGCGTACAGCCTCGCCGACGACGGGTGCCAGGATGTCCCGCACGCGCACAAGGCCCTCGACGACATCGTCTCCGAAGCTGCCATAGTTCAGACGCCGTCTCGACTCGCCCTCATAGAAATTGCAGAACCCGAGATTTCCCGCGGTCGAATTTCGCACCACGAAAACAGGCATGGACGCCGTGTAGACGCCTGCCACCGACCCTACGCAGCCATGATCGTGGCACGGTTCCACGACGATCTCCCGGTCCCCGAGCTTCCGCTCAGCATCCTCGACGGAGCTGGCGAGACCCTCGAAGATCGCGGCATTTATGATCGCCTTGCGTTGCCCGCCGCGATAGTCGTTGCTGGGGAGGGGGGCGCCCGAGGTCAGTATCATCCGGGGAGTCATGCCCGGCACCACGTCGATGGCCGGCCGTACGTCGACGAGAACCGGGTCCGCGGCAGCCAGACGCTCCACGACCGCCCTATTCACATCCCTTCGCATTCGCTGCCCCCGATGCCCGGCTTGATCCGCGCATGATGCGCTGCTTAATTAACTAGTCAATGAAAAAAGCCGGATGGTTGACGCTGTTTGCGACGCAGTCCATTTTGTGAGCATGAGACAGATCAAATCTTCGGCAGTTCGTGCCCCCGCATCGCCCAAGGCGCAGCGTGTGGCGAACGGGATCGACCGCTCACGAGAGATCACGACGGTCGCCCTCCAGCTTTTTGCGGAGCGCGGGTTTGCGGACGTGACGATCAAAGATATCGCCGGCAAGCTCCGCATCAACACCGCCCTGATCTACTACTATTTCCGGAACAAGGAGGACCTGTTCCGCGCCTGTCTCGAGGCCGCCGTCTACGACGCGATGACGTCCTACGACTCGATCCGCGGCGCGGATGATCACCCGGCGGACCGTATAAACCACTGGTTCGACAGCAATATTCGGCTCGCACGGAGCATATCGAGCATGGTGAAGGTCATGGTCGACTATGCGAGCTCTTCGCTTCGGCTGCCGTCCGTGGATCGCCTGATCAGGCGGTTCTACGAGGAGGAGTGCCGCCTGCTCGCGCGGGCCCTGAGCGAAGGCATCGCCAGCGGGGTCTTCCGGCCGGTCGACAGCAATCGACTGGCTCGATTCGTGTCGACTCATCTGGACGGGATCATGGTCACGGCGATCATCAGGCCCGATCTCGACATCCAGGAAGCGGTCGGGACCCTTCGCGGCATACTGTTCGATTCGCTCGGCTACAACGTTACCGCGAAGGGTAGGCGCAAATAATGCTTCCGCTCTGCATCTGTTAATTGACTGATTAATTGAAGGTGCGGCACAATGCCGCCCGACAAGAAAGCGAGGAGGCGGATATGGACGGCAGCAGCGTGTTCGATCCAAGCATATATGAGCCGGTACGACGGTCGCTTGCTGAAGCCGAATGCCTGCCGCCCTGGTGCTACACCTCGCAGGAATTCTACGACCGCGAGGTCGAAAGAATATTTCTCCGATGCTGGAACTTTGTCGGGCGCGAGGACGAGCTGCCGAAGCCGGGGGATTACCAGGTCTTCGATTTCGTCGGGCAGTCAGTCATCATCGTGCGAGACAGGAATGGAAAGCTCGGCGCATTTCTGAACAGCTGCCGGCATCGGGGCACCCGGCTGCTCGACGGGCGCGGCTCATGCCGTGCCATAACCTGTCCCTATCACGCCTGGGCGTATTCGCTGGCAGGGCAGCTGGTGGCGACGCCGGGTATGGAGGGCATCAGGAACTTCGACAAGAAGGAGTGGGGCCTGACGCCGGTGCGGCTCGAGTCGTGGGGCGGCTTTGTCTTCGTCAACTTCAGCAGGTCGGCCCCCGATCTTCGCACGTATCTGGGTGACTTCATCGAGACGTTCGGCAGCTACCGTTTCGAGGACATGGTGCTCACGCGGCGACGCGATTTCGAGCTTGCCTGTAACTGGAAGCTGTATGTCGAGAACGCCATGGAGGACTATCACACGCCGACGGTGCATAGCGGGTCGATCGGGCTGCAAAAGACCGTCCCCGAGGACAGCCATGGCGAATGGGCCGCCATACACATGGAAGCTGCGGATACGATCGCGGTGCTTCCGGGCGAGAGCACGACATTTCCGCACATTCCAACCTTGAGCGGCAAGGCCGGCACGGGCTCGTACTTCGCCCTCATCTATCCCGCTACGTTCTTCGCGACGACCAAGGACTGCATGTGGTTCCTGCAGACCATCCCGCTCGGTCCGGCAAGAATGAGGCTGAGCGTTGGCTCCTGCTTTCCGCGCTCGACCGTCGAACGGCGCGATTTTCCGGAAGTGGTCCAGCGCTATTACACACGATGGGACAAATCCATACCGGAAGATAACGCCATCTCCGAGCGGCAGCAGGATGGTCTCGGCACCTCCCTTGCCAGGCCGGGTCGGCTTTCGCTGCATGAACCCGTCGTGCACTCCATCGCGAACTGGGTGCTGGACCGCGTCCTCGACCCGCCTGCCGTGGTGTAACCCATGGGTTATGACTGGCAGTTCGATGTCCTGAGCGAGTACTGGATCGTATTCGCCCAGGGGGCCATCGTAACGGCGCAGTTGACCGCCCTGGCGTTCGCGCTTGCCTTGGCTCTCGGGTTACTCCTCGCCTTCGGGCGCCTCGCGGAGACCGTCCTCGTTCGAGCGCCCGCTGCGGTCTACGTCGAGCTCTTTCGCAGCACGCCGGCGCTGGTCCAGCTCGTCTGGATCTACTATGCGATGCCCATTCTGACCGGAATAAAGTTCAACAGCCTCGTGTCGGTCGGAATAGGTCTTGGGCTGCATACGGCTGCTTACTATTGCGAGGTCTTCCGCGCCGGCATCCTTGCCGTGGAACGTGGACAGCTCGACGCCGCGAAGGCCGTCGGCATGCGTCGTTCGCAGCTCATGCGTCGAATCGTTCTGCCGCAGGCGGTGCGACAGATGATACCACCCTTCATCAACGAGACGGCCTCTCTCATCAAGCTGACGACCCTTGGCTCCGTGCTCGCGGTGAACGAGCTTCTGCATGCATCGAACAATCTGATCACGACGACATACCGACCGCTCGAGATCTATACGGCGCTCGCCATAATCTTCGCCGTGATCATCTATCCGATCGTGTACCTGTCGAGGTGCCTTGAACGCTATTGGGCCTTGCGTTCATGACGGAGCCGACGATGCCTATCATCTCCGTGCGGAATCTGCACAAGCGTTACGGCAAGCTGCATGTCCTGCGGGGCGTGTCTCTCGATGTCGAACCCGGCGAGAAGCTGTGCGTGATCGGGCCGAGCGGCTCTGGAAAGACCACGCTGCTTCGCTGCATGAATTTTCTCGAGACATATGACGAGGGCGAGATTCACTTCGAGGGTAAGCTTCTGGGATACCGCGATCGCGGCGGAAAGCGGGTCCGCGATTCCGAGGCCAACATCGCGCGTCTTCGCACCCAGATGGGGATGGTCTTCCAGAGATTTCACCTGTGGCCGCACATGACGGTGCTCGAGAATGTCATCGAGGGGCCGGTGGTGGTGCTCGGCGAATCGCGGAAGAACGCCCGGGAGATCGCCGGCGCGCTTCTGCAGAAGGTCGGCCTCGGGCACAAATGCGACGTCTACCCGAGCAAGCTTTCGGGCGGCCAGATGCAGCGGGCGGCGATCGCAAGGGCCCTGGCCATGCGGCCGAAAGCAATGCTCTTCGACGAACCGACCTCCGCCCTCGACCCCGAACTCGTAGGCGAAGTGCTCGAGGTCATGAAGGCGCTTGCGATCGACGGCACGACAATGGTGGTCGTGACGCACGAGATCGGTTTCGCGCGCGAAGTGGCGGACCGGGTCGTGATGATGGACGAGGGTCAGATCATCGAGATCGGCGCGCCGGATGAAGTCCTGCAACGGCCGGCCCAGGCCCGCACCCGAACATTCCTGAGCCGGGTCCTGCACTAGAACACGACCAACCAAACCGGAGACGAAAACGTAATGGGCATCGCAGCCGCGAAAACCAAGAACAATCGACGTCCGATCCGAGTGCATTTCGAGAATGACCCCGGACTGGGGCCTGTTTTCGCGCTGACGAAGGAAAGAGTCAGGGCCGCGCTCAAGCGGAACCCGAGGGCAGCGAAACTCGTGAAGGCGAGCTTCGGCGGAGGCGATGGCCGCTTCGCAGAGAACATGCGCGATGCGGACGTGCTCTTCGCGTGGCGCTTTCCCAAGGACAGGATCAAGCGCATCTCGCCGGATCTTCAATGGATTCATATTCACGGCGCAGGCGTAGAGCACCTCCGTCCGTTCAGCTGGATGCCCGCGCAGACTCGCCTGACCAACAGCCGCGGCGTCCACGGCGACCGCGCAAACGAATACTTCCTGATGACGATCCTGATGCTGAACAACCGCGTCCCGACGATGGTCAGCAACCAGATGAGGCGGCGCTGGGAGCAAGTCTACAACACCGCGATTGCGGGAAAGACCCTTCTGATCGTCGGCGTCGGGCACATGGGCGGGGGGGCCGCGCGATACGCGAAGAAAGTGGGCCTGCGCGTGCTCGGTATTCGCCGGACGGGTCAGCCGCATCCGCATGTCGACGAGATGTACAGGCCCAATCAGCTCATGAAGCTCCTGCCGCGCGCGGACTTCGTTCTGTGTGCGACTCCGCTGACATCGGCCACGGAACAGATGATCGGACGGCGCGAGCTTCGGGCCATGAAGCCGGGAGCCGGGATCGTCAATGTCGGCCGGGCCGGCATCATCGATCACGAGGCGCTCGCGGCGATGCTGAAGAAAGGCGCGCTCAGCGGCGCGGTTCTCGACGTCCTGCCGCGCGAACCGCTTCCCGCCTCGTCGCCGCTCTGGAAGGTGCCGAACCTGATCATAACGCCGCATTCGTCCTCTGACGACGAGGACCTCTACACGCCGAGGTCGCTGGATCTCTTCTTCAGCAATCTCGAGCGCTTCGCCGCCGGGCGGACGCTCCTCAACGAGGTGAACCGAAAACTCGAATACTAACGCGCGGCGAGCACGCACGGATGCTGCTCGACCACTGTGGCCCCCCGTCGCGCGCTCGGAGGGCGACCACTGCAACGAAGGAGAAAAGGAGAACATGATGGGAAGGCTTTACATTGGCCGGTTCTTTACATCGGTTGCGATCGCCGGGATTGCGCTGGGTTTGTGTGCCACTGCGGAGGCGCGCAGTCTTGAGGCCATCCTCAAGGAGAAGGTCATTCGGCTTGGCACGATTCCATATCCACCGGTGACCACGAAGGATCCCAAGTCCAACGAGTGGAGCGGATTCTGGGTCGACGGCCCCAAGCTGATGTTCGAGGCCGCCGGCCTGAAGGTCGAGTATGTCGAAACCAAGTGGGCGACATTCCCGTCCGGTCTGCAGTCGGATCAGTTCGATGTGTTCGTAGGCGGCGCGTTCAATACGCCGCGTCGCGCGGCTGCGGTGTCGTTCTCCCGTCCGGTTATGTACATGGGCCACAGCGTCACGATCCGGAAGGAAGACGCCGGCAAGTACAAATCGCTCGCCGACATCGACAAATCGGGCGTGACGATCGCGACCGTGCTCGGTACCAGCGGTCACGAGTACATGAAGCAGAACTTCAAGAACGCGACGATCAAGGCGCTGGACACGGGCGATCTCACGCAGGACAGCCTGGAGGTTCTGGCGGGGCGGGCCGACGCGGCGCTTCAGGACGCGTTCAAGGTGGCCCAAGTCGTCGGACGCAACCCGGAGAAGCTGGTCGATCTGTTCGCCGAGAAGCCCTTCTACATGCTTCCCGTGGCCTACGTCGTCAGCAAGAACAACCAGGAACTCCTTACCTTCGTCGACAATCTGCTCGATTGGATGCAGACCAACGAGAAGTGGCAGGAGCTGGCGAAGAAGTACGAGAAGGATCTGGGCGGCATTTTCTACATCCAGACCCAGTACCGGCCGTACGGCGGCGCCGGCGCCAGGAAGTAGCTCCGGCCGATAGGGCGGCTCGACGGCGGAGCCGCCCTACGCTCCGCCGTTGGCTGCGCCGTCGCGGCTGGCCCGATCGGCCGTGGTGAAAAACGGATCGGCGTGACAGTCGCCGTCGCGGACGCCCAGCGTGTGCGCCGCAGCCGTCACGGTTTCAACCATGGGCGGCGGCCCGGCGATGTAGGTCTTCCATCCGCTCAGGTCGGAATGGTCGGCGCGGATCGCGTCGGCCACGAACCCCGTGCGCCGCGACGTCTCATGGCTCGCGACGCTGGAGAGCACGGGGATGTATTCGAGATTCGGATGCGACCGGGTGAGCGCCTCGAACCGATCCACGAGATACAGGTCGCGCTCCGTGCGCGCACCGAAATAGACGGCGATCCTCTGCCGCATTCCCAGCTGCAGGGCGGTCTCGACGATGGACGCGATGGGCGCGAGGCCGGAGCCGCCGGCGACCGCCAGGACAGGGGCCTCATGCTCGTGACGCAGATAGGAGACGCCGTACGGGCCGCGCACGGTCACCGGCTGGCCGACGAGATCGGCCCGATGAACCAGGGAGCTTACGATGCCGTTCGGAACGTGGCGGATATGGAATGTCAGGTTCTCGTCGCCAGGCCGGTTCGCCATCGAATAGTCGCGCGAGGGTGCCCCGGGAAATGTGAGATTGGCGAATTGTCCGGCGGAAAAGGCCAGTGGCTGCTCGCCATCGCGAAAGCCGACCCGGACGATCAGGATGTCGTGCGTCGCGCGTTCGGTGGCGATCACATGTCCGGTGAGTGTGCGCAGCGGGTGGCGGGGAGCCTCGCTGTCTTCGCCGAATTGAACGACGCAGTCGGTGCGGGGGACTGCGCGGCAGGCAAGAATCAGGCCGGCATGCCGTTCCGCATCGCTCAACGCGAGTTCGGAATAACCGGAGAGGTCCACCTCCCCGGAAATGAGGTGCGTCTTGCACGCACCGCACATGCCGGAGTGACAGCCGAAGGGGTAGTCAAGCCCCGCGTCAAGTGCGGCATCGAGGATCGTCGTTGAGGCGGGGCAATCGACGAGCGCCTGGCGGTTCACCACGTTGATCTTCGGCATGTTTGTCGGGAGCACCCTTGGGCGAAATGGGTTCCGGTGTGACCGTGCGAATGCTACCGTATTGCGATGGATCGGCCAACGAAAACGGGCCTGATCGCAATAAAGCTGGCGCAGATTGCCTCGACCCTGAGGGGCGTGTCGTACAGGGCTGTGACAGCCCGTGCGCGGGTCATGTACGGCTCGACGGGTGCCAACGAGACGCCGCACCGGAAGGACGATAGCGCACCCGGCGTCGACGACGGGCCGGCCGATCGACAGACCCGGAAAAGCTGGAGCGGGTGAAGGGAATCGAACCCTCGTCGTAAGCTTGGGAAGCTTCTGCTCTACCATTGAGCTACACCCGCGCCCGACGAGTCTTATAGAAAATGGCGGGCCAAGGTGCAAGACGCCCCAGCGTACGGGAACCATGATCAAGCCGACCTCCCAACCGGAATTGCCGTTTGCCCCGGGCGAGCACCGCGGCGAGCGGATCGCAGGCGCGGACCGGCGCCCAGTCCTGACCATCGGCCATTCGACCGGCAGCAGCGACGGGCTGATCGCGCGCCTGGTGCAGCACGGCGTCGGACTGCTGGCCGACGTGCGCGCCTTCCCGCGGTCGCGCCGCAACCCGCAGTTCAACATCGACGTCCTGCCCCGGGCGCTGGCCGAAACCGGCATCGGCTACCGTCATCTCGCGGCACTCGGCGGGCGGCGCAGCCCGCGACCGGATTCTGCGAACGCTGCTTGGCGCGAGCCGGGCTTTCGCGGCTTCGCCGACTACATGGAGACGCCTGCTTTCGCCGAGGCGCTCGCGGGGCTGCTGGCGCTCGCCGGGCAGCAGAGCGTCGCCATCATGTGCGCGGAGGCCCAGCCTTGGCGGTGCCACCGCTCGCTGATCGCCGACGCGCTGGTGGCACGGGGCGTGGCGGTCGAGCACATCATGGGAAAGGAACGGCGCCGGTTACATCGCCTGCCGCCGTTCGCGCGGGTGGCGGACCAGCGTGTCAGCTATCCCGCCGTGCTTACCGAATGACGCGTCCTGCCCTACACGAAATTTTTATTTCGTCCGACGCCCGTGATGGTGCCATGGTCTCGACCGGAGCTGAATCGTCCTTATGTGCGGCTCCGACATAGGCACCCATGAAGAACGCGTCCGCCGTTGCTCCGCCCAGACTCGATCCGCGCAAGTTCCGGAACCCGCATGTCACCGCCAGAGGCGAGCGCCGCGCCGCCGTTGCGCTCAGGGCGTTGGAGACGCTCTGGTTCAACACCGGCACGCTCTGCAACCTGACCTGCCGGAACTGCTACATCGAATCCTCGCCCACGAATGACCGGCTCGTCTATCTGAGCGCGGCCGAGGTCCGTGACTATCTCGACGAGATTGCCCGCGACCATCTGCAAACACGCGAGATCGGTTTCACCGGCGGCGAGCCGTTCATGAATCGCGAATTGCCGGAAATGCTCGGCGAATGCCTCCGCCGCGGCTTCCGCGTGCTGGTTCTGACCAATGCGATGAAGCCGATGATGAAGGTCCGCGATGCGCTGCTCGCCGTCCGCGGGGGCCATGGCGATCGGCTCGTGATTCGCGTCTCCCTCGACCACTACGCGCGCGACCTGCACGAGCTCGAACGCGGCCCGCGATCCTGGTCTCCGGCGCTGGACGGCCTGTTGTGGCTGGCCCGGAACGGTTTCAACATCCATGTGGCGGGACGCACCTTCTCGGGCCAGGCGGAGGCGGATATCCGCCGGGGATTCGCGCGGCTGTTTGCCGAGCACGGAATTCCGGTCGATGCATTCGACCCGGTTCGCCTCGTGCTCTTTCCGGAGATGGACAAGTCGGCCGACGTTCCGGAGATCACCGAGGCGTGCTGGGGCATCCTCGGAAAGTCGCCGGACGCGATGATGTGCGCCACCTCGCGCATGGTCGTGAAGCGGCAGGGCGCCGCGCGGCCGGTTGTGATCGCGTGCACGCTGCTGCCCTATGATCCGCAGTTCGAACTCGGCCACACGCTGGCGGAAGCCTCCGGGGCCGTCGCGCTGAACCATCCGCACTGTTCAAGGTTCTGCGTGCTCGGCGGCGGCTCATGCAGCACGGGCTGAGCCCTGCGCCGGAGGGGCGTGCCGAGCTTGGCGCCCTCGAGGGCCCGGTCCTCGTCTTCGGCGGTCCTTACGGCAACCTGGAGGCCACGCGCGCCCTGATCGGCGCTGCGCGGGGTCTTGGCATCCCGGCGTCGCGCGCGATTTGCACCGGAGACATCGTCGCCTACGCGGCGGATCCGCAGGCGGTCGCCGACCTGTTGCGCGACTGGGGCTGCGCGATCGTGATGGGGAATTGCGAGGAGTCGCTGGCGTACGACGCCGCCGATTGCGGCTGCGGCTTCGCCGCGGACTCGGCCTGCGCCGCGCTGTCAGGACAGTGGTTTGGCGCGACCCGCCGCGACCTCGACGATGGGACGAGGCGCTGGATGGGCACGCTGCCGCAGCGCATCGACTTCACGGTGGATGGCCGACGTTTCGCGGCGATTCACGGCGGGGTGTCGCGCATCAACCAGTTCATATTCGCCTCGACGTCTGCCGTCGAGATGGCGGAGCAGATTGCGTCTGCGGACGTCGACGGCATCGTCGCCGGTCATTGCGGCATTCCGTTCTCACGGCTCGTCGGCGGCCGCCTCTGGCATAATGCCGGGGCCATCGGCATGCCGGCAAACGACGGGACCGCGCGGACCTGGTTCAGCGTGCTGACGCCATGTGCCGACGGAGTCCGCATTGCGCATCATGCGCTCGACTACGATCATCGCGCCGCCGCGGCGAAAATCCGTATGCGCGGCTATCCCGCGGCCTATGCCGCTGCGCTGCTCGACGGGTTGTGGCCGTCCTGCGACGTTCTGCCCGGCGCCGAGAAGAGGATGCGTGGCGCGCCGCTTGCGCCGCGCGGGATCCTCTGGCCGACGGCGGCAGAGCGCGCTGCGCGGCCGCAACTTGACAGCGAAGGCATCGCCGCCTTATAGACGTGTTCCGTGGTGATTTGAGCCGACCGGCTTGCGGGCCACGTTAAAGAATCCGCTAAAAGGTCGGAGGCGCATGAAGCAGCCCTGACCCGATCGGTCGGGGCTTTTTTGTTGCGAAAGGGCTGTGTCATGGCCGACGGTGAGATTCCCCGCAAGAAACCGGGCGCGGCGGCGCAGTGGCGTCCGCGCACACGCGCGATCCGCGGCGGCCTGTCGCGCTCCCACAATCGGGAAACCGCCGAGGCGATCTACCTCACGTCCGGATTCGTCTACGATTCGGCAGAGGAGGCGGAGGACGCGTTCAGCTCCCGGCGCGACACGCGCTTCGTCTATTCGCGCTACGGCAATCCGACCGTGGCGATGTTCGAAGAGCGGCTGCGCCTGATCGAGGGCGCCGATGCGTGCTGCGCCACGTCGAGCGGCATGGCTGCGGTGTTCGCTGCACTGATGTGCCAGCTGCGCGCCGGCGACCGCGTCGTTGCGAGCCGCGCGCTGTTCGGATCGTGCCAGTATATCGTCGCGGAGCTGCTGCCGCGCTACGGCGTCGAAACCGCTTTCGTCGACGGGGCGGATCTCGGTCAATGGGTGGCAGCGCTCGACCGCCCGACCAAGGCGGTGTTCCTCGAGACGCCGTCGAACCCGATGCTGGAGATCGTCGATCTCGCGCGCGTTGCGGAGCTCGCGCATCGCGTCGGCGCGCGGGTCGTCGTCGACAACGTCTTTGCAACGCCGCTGCTGCAGCGGCCGCTCGCACTCGGCGCCGATATCGTTGTCTATTCGGCAACCAAGCATATCGATGGCCACGGCCGCACGCTCGGCGGCGCAATTCTCGGGCCGGCCGAGTACGTCGAAACCGACCTCAAGCCCTTCCTGAAGCATACCGGTCCGGCGTTGAGCCCTTTCAATGCCTGGGCGCTGCTGAAGGGCCTCGAGACGCTCGAGATCAGGCTCGACGCCCAGTGTCGCAGCGCCGAACGCATCGCCCGGTTCCTGGAAAAGCACCCCGCGGTAGCGCGCGTCCGCTATCCGACGCTCGACTCCCACCCGCAGAAGGCGCTTGCCGCCAAGCAGATGAGCGGCGGCGGCAGCGTGGTGACGTTCTCGCTGGCCGGCGGCAAGGAGGCGGCTTTCCGCTGCCTCGATGCGCTGACGGTGGTGGACATCTCGAACAATCTCGGCGATTCCAAGAGCTTGGCCTGTCATCCCGCGACCACGACGCATCAGCGCCTTACTGCGGAGGAGCGAGCGCAGCTCGGCATCGACGACGGCGTCATTCGCCTGTCGGTCGGGCTCGAGGATCCGGCCGATCTGGAGGAGGATATCGACCGCGCGCTCGCAGCGCTCTGAGCGGCGCCCGGGCAGGAGACAAGCTTGACGGAGGTGGCGCGTGTGATTCCCGCGCCGGTTTCGGGTATCCCATGGCGGGAGGTAATGGGGAACCGAGTCGTGTCTGCCGCGTTCAGGAGCTTAGCCGTGGCTTCCGCGTTGGCGACGGCCCTTGCCAATTCCACAAGGGGATCGAAAGATGGATCGCAAACTAATTATCGGCACCCTCGCGGGCTGCCTGGTCGTTCTCGGCGCATGCGCGAAGGAGCAGCGTGCGCAGCAGACCCAGCAACAGAGCGCCAGCACTGACTTTACGCGCGAGCTCGCTCGGCAGTATTACGGTTATTCGGATCAGCAGCGGCTCCAGGCATGGGATTACGGTGCCGCCAATTATTTCAACCGCAAGGGGGACCGGGCTGCGCGTGGCGAGGCGATCGCGCCCGAGACACCCGGCGAAGGCTGGCGCCCGCGCAACACGGAGGTCCGTAACGATGTCGTCGCCGCGCGACAGCGCCTGACCTCGGCGCTGCAATCGGCCGCGCCGACTCGCGCGCCGGTGCCGCTTGCGCGTGCCCAGGTTCGCTACGATTGCTGGCTCGAGCACACCGATGATCCGGTCCATGCGGTTCAGGGCGAATGGCTGAACCGGAAGCTGCAGGAATGCCGCAGCGAGTTTGAAGCGGCGATGGCCGAGGTCGACAATGCGATGCGTCCGGTGGCTGCGGCCCAGCCGCCGCGCGAGCAGTCGTTCCTGGTCTTCTTCGACTTCGATCGCGCCGAAGTCACGCCTCAGGGCCAGGCCGTCATCCAGCGTGCCATCGAAACCTATCGCCGCGGCGGCACCGCGCGAATCGTCGCGACCGGGCATGCCGACCGTGCCGGCCCCGAGGACTACAACCAGGTCCTCTCGGCGCGCCGCGCAGATTCCGTTCGCGAGGCCTTGGCCCGCAGCGGCGTGCCGTCGACTCAGGTTTCGACCAGCGCGCGCGGCGAGGCGCAACCGCTGGTACCGACTGCGGACGGGGAGCGCGAGCCGCAGAACCGGCGGGTCGAGATCGTCATTCAGTAGCCGCGCGGGGCTGAGCAGGGGCGCGCCTCGCAAGGGCGCGCCCCTGCCTTTTTACGGCGCACGGCGTGGCCCGCATGCGCTGCTTGGCCGTGTCCGCTGCGGATCGGTATGCTGGACAAAGCTTTTGCAGCATCTAGAATTGGCATGCGACCGCCACCGTTGGCTGTCGCCCATGCTATTCCGAGTTATGTACAGCGAAACGACCCGCTCCATCCGCGTCACGGTCAAGCCGGTGTATCTGGAAGACCAGTCCTCGCCCGGCGAGAACCATTACGTATGGGCATACCACGTGCGCATCGAGAATCTCGGCAGGGGCGTCGTGCAGCTGCGCAACCGCTACTGGCGCATCACCGACTCGTTCGGGCGGGTGCAGGAAGTGCGTGGCGCAGGGGTCGTGGGGGAACAGCCGGTGCTCAAGCCCGGCGAGGCGTTCGAGTACACGAGCGGCACGCCGCTGCACACGCCCTCGGGCATCATGGTAGGGGCGTACCAGATGGAAACGCCGGAGGGCGAGCGATTCGACGTTGCGGTTCCGGCATTCTCGCTCGACAGTCCGCACCAGAAAGTCCAACTCAACTAGCGACGGGAAGACAGTGAAGATCTCCTCCTCCGCAGGGTCGGCCCTGAAGCCGGCACCGCGCGGCCCAGCAGCCGTGACACAGATGCCGAAACCGAGCCGCGAGGAAGCGGAGGCGGCGGTGCGCACGCTGATCCGATGGGCGGGCGACGACCCCGATCGCGAGGGCCTGGTCAGCACCCCGTCGCGCGTCGTGCGCGCCTTCGAGGAATGGTTCGACGGCTACAATTCGGACCCGGTGGAATTCCTGCAGCGGACTTTCAAGGAGACCGAGGGATATGACGAGATGGTCGTCCTGCGCGACATCCGCTTCGAATCCTTCTGCGAGCATCACATCGCGCCGATCATCGGCGTCGCGCATATCGCTTATCTGCCCGATCACCGCGTCATCGGAATCTCGAAGCTGGCGCGGCTCATCGAGGTGTATGCGAAGCGGCTGCAGATCCAGGAAAAGATGACCGCGCAGATCGCCAATACGCTGAATGACGTGCTCATGCCCAAAGGCGTGGCGGTGGTGCTCGAGGCCACGCACCAGTGCATGACCACGCGCGGCATTCACAAGTCGGGCGTTTCCATGGTCACCAGCCGCATGCTCGGCGCGTTTCGGGACGATCAGGCGACCCGACGCGAGTTTCTGGCGATGATCGGCAACCCGCGTAACGGGGCGGTTTCCCGCGGCTGATCGGCGCTAGAATTCGCCCAGCGCAAGAAAACGCGAGAAGGGGGAAATCGCGTGCTCGACCTGCGACCGGTTTTCCTGATCATTGGCGCGCTGCTGTCCGTCCTCGCGGCAGCGATGACGCTGCCGATGCTGGTCGATCTTGCCGCCGACAATGGCGATTGGCAGGTGTTCGCCGCCGCCGGCATCAGCACCTTGTTTGTGGGCGTATCGCTGGTTCTGATGAACAGCTCTGCCCGCACGCGGCTGAACCTCCGGCAGGCTTTCCTGCTCACGACGCTGTCCTGGACGATCGTGGGCGCGTTCGCGGCGCTGCCTTTCACCTTTGCGTCGCTGAATCTGAGCTACGCCGACGCCTATTTCGAGGCGATGTCCGGACTGACGACCACCGGCGGCACCGTCATCGTCGGGCTCGACCATGCGCCGCCCGGGATATTGCTGTGGCGCGCACTCCTGCAATGGATGGGCGGCATCGGCATCATCGCCATGGCGGTGGCCATCCTCCCGGCCCTGCGGGTCGGCGGCATGCAGCTCTTCCGGCTCGAATCCTCGGACAAGTCCGAGAAAGTGCTGCCGCGGGCGACGCAGATCGCGGGCGGAATCGCAATGATCTACCTGATGATGTCGTTCGTCTGCGCCGCGCTCTACTGGATTGGCGGAATGACCGCGCTCGAGGCAAGCGCGCATGCGATGACCACGGTGGCTACGGGGGGATTCTCGACAGCCGACGCGTCATTCGCGAAGTTCGACAGCGCGTTCATCGAGTTCGTCGGGATCGTCTTCATGCTGCTCGGCGGCATGACGTTCACGCTGTTCCTGAGGATGCAGCAAGGCGACTGGACGGCGCCTCTCCGCGATGGCCAGACGCAATGGTATTTCGGCATTTTCGCCGGCTTCACGATTGCAATCACGCTCTGGCACTGGCAGGTGAACGACGCGACGCTCTGGTTTTCGCTGCGGCATTCCGCCTTCAATGTTGCCTCGATCCTGACCACTTCGGGATTTGCCTCCACGGATTTCAGCGCGTGGGGACCGCTGCCGGTGGTGCTCATATTCTTTCTGCTGTTCATCGGCGGCTGCTCGGGATCCACTTCCGGGGCGATCAAGGTGTTCCGCTTCCAGATCTTGTTCGAGATCGGCCACGCCCATATCCGGCACGCCGTGGCCCCCAGCGGCGTCTTCGTCCCGAAGTACAACCGCCGTCCCATCACGGAGTCGGTGACGCAGTCCGTTCTCTCATTCGTTGTGCTCTACATCTTGACGTGGGCAGCGATCAGCGCCGGCCTGGCGATCTGCGGCCTCGACCCGATCACCAGCCTTTCGGGCGCCGCGGCCTCGCTCGGCAATGTCGGCCCCGGCCTGGGCGACGTGATCGGCATGGCGGGCAACTTTTCGACCCTTCCGGACACGGCAAAATGGATCCTGAGCCTGGCGATGCTGCTGGGACGGCTGGAACTGGTGACCGTACTCGTCATAATGTCCCGCAGCTTCTGGCGCAGTTGAGCACCGATCGGATCCCCATCCCCGTGAACCCTGCCATCATCCCGATGATTCGACGTCTGGTCGGGTACGACACCGTATCCGCGCGTTCCAACCTCGCCCTGATCGAGGACGTGCGCGAGTACCTGGGAAGACACGGCGTCGCCGCCCGGCTCGTCCATAATGGGGACCGGACGAAGGCGAATCTCTACGCGACGATCGGTCCGGATGTGCCGGGCGGCGTCGTGCTGTCGGGCCATACCGACGTCGTGCCGGTCGAGGGCCAGAAATGGTCCAGCGATCCGTTCGTGCTGGCCGAGCGCGACGGGCAGCTCTACGGGCGGGGCGCTGTTGACATGAAGAGCTTCATCGCCGTAGCCCTGGCGCTCGTTCCGGCGTTCAAGGAGCGGCGGCTGAAGCGCCCGATCCATCTGTTCCTGTCCTATGACGAGGAGGTCGGCTGCTTCGGAGCGCCTCATCTCCTCCGCCTGCTTGGCACCGAGCTGCCCAAGCCCGCGCTCGCCATCATTGGTGAGCCCACCAGCATGCGCGTGGTCAATGCACACAAGGGCGTGGCCGCGCAGGCCACGACGATCATCGGCCGCGAGGCCCATTCGAGCGCGCCGCAGCTCGGTGTCAGCGCCATCGCCTTGATGGGCCGGTTCATGACGTTTCTTGAGCACCTTGCGCGGGAGCTGGAGGCCGAAGGCGATTCGCGCGCCATGCCCGGGCTCGATTTCGATCCGCCATGGACGACGCTCAACCTGGGCATGATCCATGGCGGCACTGCGCTCAACATCATCGCGCGGGAATGCCGGCTCGCCTGGGAGTTCCGTCCGCTTCCCGGCATCGACATCGAGACCATCCTTGCGGGCGTCGAGGGATTCGTCGAGACGGAGTTGCGGCCCGTCGTTCGCGCGGCAGGCGGCGGCATCGTCACGGAGCGGCTTTGCACGGTGCCGGCGCTGCGGCCCGAGGTCAACGGCCTGGCCGAGTCCCTGGCACTGCATCTCACCGGCCAGAACCGTACGGCAACCGCCGCATTTGGCTCGGAAAGCGGCCAGTTTCAGGACGCCGGCATTTCGGCCGTGATGTGCGGGCCAGGCGATATCGCGCAGGCGCACAAGCCCGACGAATTCATAGCCGTCGACCAGCTTGCCGCATGCGAAACCTTCCTCCTGCGCCTTGCCGACTGGGCGGCGGCGTAGGCGCGGTCAGGGTGCCACGAATCGGGTGAGATTGCCGCGAATCTGCCGTTCGAGCTCGGCATTCAGATCGTTCATCGCCTGCTCCATCAACTCGAACCAGATCTGCTCGCGCTCGTTGACGCTGATGTCCTCGGCGACCGTGCGCGAGCGCGACGTACTGGCGGTCGCGTAGCCGCTCCGGTAGTTGCCGCGCTCCTCGCGGATTTCGATCGCGGCGCTCAGGGTCAGGTCGTAGCGCTGGGTCTGGTCGGTCGTAAAGGCGCCGCGAATGCCCTGCGTGCGCGGCAGCTCGGTCTCGATGACCTTCGCGTCCTGAATGACAAACCGTGCGTAGCGGTCCGGCGTGCCGGTCGCGGCCAGCCGGTCGGTTGCCCAGCGCCGCATCACCCGCTCGGGCGGAGTCGGGAACAGGTGGTCGACATTGGGGGGGCGCAGCGGCTCTTGGTACTCATCGGCGATCTCGATGCGGGCCGCGTCGATCCGAATCATGCCGAGATGCGCGTAGGTGAGCTCGGGAAAGCGGTGTCCGGTGGGCGTCGCCTCGCACCCGCCGAGCACCGTCGCGATGATGAGAATCAGGAACCCCCAGTTTCGCCGCATTGTCGCTCCGCCGATTGTCGCTGCCGGACGAGGAATTTGGCAGGCACAACGCAAAGCTTCAAGGCTGGATGCGGCGGGCCTAGTTCGGCTTGTCGTACAGCGCCGCCACGTCGGAGTCGTCGAAGACGTGGCTCGTGTTGCAGAACTCGCAGGTCACGACCAGTGCGCCGTCGACTTTGAGATCCTCGATCTCCTCGCGCGGGAAGGCGCGCAGCACCGTCGCGACCCGCTCGCGCGAGCAGCGGCAGGCATGGCGCAGCTCGTGCGGACGGTAGATCTTGACGCCTTCGGCGAGGAACAAGCGGTCGACGAGCTTCCATGGCGGAAGATCGGGATCGACCAGCTCCTTGGACGTGGCGCTGCCCATCAGGATCAACGCGCGGCGCCAGCCATCCTCGGCTTCCTCCTGCGTCTCGTTCGGCGGGCGCGCCAGATCGCGGCCCTCGGCAGAGCCCTGCGCGCCCTCGGGCGGCAGGCTCTGCACCATGATCGCGCCGGCGCGCCAGCGCGGCTCTCCGGTACTGTCGTCATGTGCCGCCGCCGCGACCTTGAGGCCGGCCTTGAACTGCTCCGACTGGCGGAAATAGTGGTGCGCGCACTCGGCGAGGGTGGCGCCGGTCAGTTCGACGATGCCCTGGTAGCGCTCGGTGTGTTCGCCCTGGTCGACGGTAAAGGCCAGGAAGCCGGCGCCGAACAGCTTCGGCACCGACGGCTGTTCGCCCAGCCCCTCGAGCCGCGCCGTGTCGTACTGCGCGAAGGCCCTCACGGCGCCGTCGCTGGTGACATCGGCAACCATCATGCGGATCGGTCCGTCGCCTTTGGTCTGCAGCGTAAAGACGCCGTCATATTTGAGCGTAGCCGCGAGCGCCGCCGCCATGGCGATCATCTCGGCAAGGGTGCGGGCGACCAGCGGTGGATAATTGTGCCGCTTGACGATGGTGTCGACGACGGTACCGAGCCGCACCACACGTCCGCGCGTGGCGTACGGATCGAGCTGGAAGGGAAGGACGACGTCGTCGGCGGAAATGTCGAGCTTGGTGTAGGTTTCCGTCATTGCTGGGGACTATATCGGGATTCGCCGCCGTCCCTGCAACCCGTGGCACGGCACCGGACCCTGCCGCCCCACCCGCTCAGGCCATGCACCAGGCGAGGATGCCCTTCTGCACGTGCAGCCGGTTCTCGGCCTCGTCCCAGACAATCGACTGTTTGCCGTCGATGACGCCCGCGGTGACTTCCTCGCCGCGATGGGCCGGCAGGCAGTGCATGAACACCGCGTCCGGCTTGGCGAGGCTCATCAGCCGTTCGTCGACGCGATAGGGCGCGAGCAGATTATGGCGCTTCTCGCGCGAAACGCGCCCGCCGCCATCGTCCTCGGAATCCATCGAAAGCCATGTGTCGGTGACCACGCAGTCGGCGTTGTGAACCGCCTTCTCCGGATCGGTCGTCACGGTGACGCGCGCACCCTCGCCGCGCGCCCAGTCGAGCACGTCGGCTGGCGGCTGCAGCTGCTCCGGGCAGGCAAGGCGCAGGTCGAAGCGGAACCGCGCCGCGGCCTGGATCCACGAGCCGGCCATATTGTTGCCGTCTCCCGACCACGCGACCACGCGGCCGTCGATCCTGCCGCGATGCTCCTCGAAGGTCATCACGTCGGCCATCAGCTGGCAGGGATGCGTGCGGTCGGTCAGTCCGTTGATGACCGGCACGGTCGCGTGCCGCGCCAGCTCGAGCAGGTGGGTGGTGGAGCTCGTGCGCAACATTATGGCGTCGCAGTAGCGCGAGAGCACGCGCGCGGTATCTGCGATCGACTCGCCGCGCCCGAGCTGCGTATCGTGTTGCGTCAGGATCACCGCGTCGCCGCCGAGCTGGCGGATGCCGACCTCGAACGACACGCGTGTGCGCGTCGACGGCTTCTCGAAAATCATCGCCAGCGTCTTGCCGGCAAGCGGCTTGAACTCGCCGCCGGGCGGCTTGCCCTTCTTGTAGGCGACGCCGAGCGCCAGGATGTCGCGAAGCGTGCGCGTGTCGAAACGGTCGAGATCGAGAAAATGACGGGGCTCGCCCGTCTTCGTCGCCGTCATGGTCAGCCTGCCATCCGCTTGGCTTGGCGACCGCGCAGGTCGCCGCATGCCGCTTCGATCTTGCCGACTGCCTCGGTGACGTGCTCGGCCTCTATGATGAGCGGCGGTAGCAGCCTTACGACATTGTCGCCTGCGGTCGGCGTGAGCAGGCCTTGCGCGCGGAAGGCGTCGCTCACCTCGCTGTTGAGCGGGCGGCATTTGAGGCCGAGCAGCAGGCCCTGTCCGCGCACTTCCTCGAAAATGTCGCCGTGCCGCTCGGCCAGCATCGCGAGCTGCTGGCGCAGATGGCTTGCGACCTCCTGAACGTGGTCGAGGAAGTCCTCGGCCAGCATGATGTCGAGCACGGCGTTGCCGACCGCCATCGCCAGGGGGTTGCCGCCGTAGGTCGAGCCGTGCGTTCCCGCGACCATGCCGGAGGCGGCCTTCGCCGTCGCCAGGCAGGCTCCCATCGGGAAGCCGCCGCCGATCGCCTTGGCCACCGCCATCACGTCCGGCTTTATGTCAGTCCACTGATAGGCGAACAGCTTGCCGGTGCGGCCCATTCCGGTCTGGATCTCGTCGAGCAGCAGCAGCAGCCCGTGCTTGTCGCAAAGGGCGCGCAGCTCGCGCAGGAACTCGGGCGGTACGGGCCGAACGCCGCCTTCCCCCTGCACAGGCTCGATCAGGATCGCCGCGGTTTCGGGGCCGATCGTCTTCTTGACCTGCTCGAGATCGCCGAACGGCACCTGGTCGAAGCCTTCGACCTTAGGCCCGAATCCCTCCAGATACTTGGCCTGCCCGCCCGCGGCCAATGTCGCCAGCGTGCGGCCGTGAAAGGCGCCCTCGAAGGTGATGATGCGGTAGCGTTCGGGATGGCCATTGGCGGCGTGGTACTTGCGCGCCACCTTGATCACGCACTCCATGGCCTCCGCGCCGGAATTGCCGAAGAACACGGTGTCGGCGAATGTGCTCGCCACCAGCCGCTCAGCCAGCCGCTCTCCGCCCGGAATCTTGAACAGGTTGGAGGTGTGCCAGACCTTTGCGGCCTGCTCGCCCAGCGCCTTGACGAGATGCGGATGGGCATGCCCCAGCCCCGTAACGGCGATGCCGCACGCGAAGTCGAGATAACGTCGTCCGTCCACCGTGAACAGATAGGGGCCCTCGCCGCGCTCGAAGGCCAGATCGGCGCGGTTGTAGGTGGGCATCAATGGCGGAATCGGCCGGGCCTCGGCGGCGCTCAACATCAATCTCCTTCGGCTATTTTCCGCAGGGCGCAACCGGAACGAACCGGCGATTTTGCCGTGTGGAAAAACGGCAAGTATTGGCGCGCCGGCGGGGCGTGTCAATTGCGTCCTCGGTCCGCGGCATCCTGATCGCACCGGTTGTGGCAAGGCGTCGGCGAATGGCCGGGAATTGTTGCACCAGGCGGCGGCCCGGGCCTATTCTCGGTGGATTTTCCATTGAGAGCCAAGCCGTTGCATCACGTCAGCCTCGCTCCCTCCGGTGCGCTCCGGACGCCGGTGTCACGTCCATGAGCGCGGCGGAGCGGACGGCGCTCGACGCCGGCTTCCACATCATCGTGCCGGTATGGGGTCGTGAATACACACGGATATTCACCGACCTCCTGCTTCCGACCTTGCTTGCACCCGGTAACATTCCGGCATTGCCGTATCCAGAGCGGCACGTCTTTCAGATCTATACGACGCCTGCCGATCGCGCCGTCATCGAGGCGTCGCCGGTTCATGCTCAGCTGAAGCGGCATATTCGGGTTGTATTCCGCCGCGTCCGCGCGCATCCCGAGAAGGGCGGCAATCCCTACGCCATCCAGTCCGACTGCTACCGCCGCGCGATCCGCGAGGCGGATGCCGCCGACCAAGCCATGGTGTTCCTGACGCCGGACTCGGTAATGGCCGACGGCAGCCTGCGCAATCTGGCGCGCATCGCCGGAACGGGGGTGCGTGCCGTGCTGGGGGTCGGCGTTCGGTTGGTGAAGGAAACCGTCGGCGATGCGCTTCTGCGGAATCACCGGAGCGATGACGGGGTGATCGCGATCGGCCCGCGCGAGCTCGTGCGCCTGGCGCTTCCCAACATCCACCCGATTGCCAAGGCGCATTTCTATCACGACGAGGGATACGGGCTGTTCCTCTCGAATTTGTACTGGCGCATCGGCACGGAAGGGCTGCTGGCGCGGTGTTTCCACCTCCATCCCTTCATGGTCTATCCGCGCGTCAAGAATGCGCCGTTCACGACGACGGTCGACGGCGATTACATCGAGACCGCGTGCCCGGACCTGACCGACACCTATGTCGTCACGGATTCGGACGAGTTCTGGGCATTCGAGCTCAGTGCCGCTGACCGGCGGATCAACATCATGGACCGGTCGCGCCCGCCGATCGAATTCGTGCAGTGGGTCTTCAACAAGACGACGTCGCGACACCGGCTGCTGATCGGCAACGTCATCCGTATGCATGCCGGCGTGACCGACGGGCCGGCCTGGCGGGCTGCAGAACTCGAGGCGGAGGACTGCGTGAAGCGGCTCCTGTCCTATGTCGAGGCCATGGCGCACGCGAGGGGCGCCACGGTGCAGGCGAGCGGATACTACGGTCAGCAGAAGCTCGTCCCGTTCCACTTCCGGACGTGGCTGCGCAGCGAAGCCGAGGCGCGCCTCTTTCTCGAGGCAGCGCTGCCGAGCCTTATCGCTCCGGGCAATATCCCGCGGCTCGTCAACAAGCGCGCATGCCGGTGGCGGATCGGCGCCACAAGCGAAGCGGCGGCGATCGTGGCCGCCGCCCCGGGATTCGCCGAACTGCAGGAGCACATGCCGGCCGATCTCGAGGTTATGCCCGAGCCGAGCGCGCGCGAGCCCCGCACCGCAGCGGAAGACCGCAGACGTGCCGTGGAGGAGGCCGCCGCCGCAGGCGTCGCGACCTTTATCGCCGAGTACGACAGCGTCTTCGCCGACGAGAGCCTCGCCATCATCGCCAGGGTCCTCGAGTTGGGATTCCGCGCCGTACTGACGCCGCGGCTGCCGCTTCGCCGTTCGACAGCATTGCCGGCGCTGCGCGAGGGGTTCTCTATCGATGGCCTGTTGTCGATCGGCGCGCGCGAGCTCGCCCGGCTTGCGCTGGAGCATCTCGATGCGGAGCCTGTCGCCGGGGGCGACGCGCTCCTCCTCGATCCGCTGGCGCTAGGCTGGCGCGTCGGCGCGGAAGGCATGATCGTGCACAGCCTGGAGCCATATCCGGTCGTGGTTCACCCGCGACCGGGCCTGGCGCCGGCCCCGCGCATCGCCGATGATGCTTTCCTCGGCGGTGCCGGACTTGCCGAGAAGGAGATCAGCGTCGTCACCGACGCAAGTGCTCTCATGGTCTGCCGCCTTGCCGACGATTCCGGATCGCGCGCGCCGGTCGGCGATATTGCAGCCTTTGCAAGATGGGCGGCGGCGCATGCTGGCGCTTACCGGCGGGAGGTTTTCAAGGCTCCCATCAAATTCGCCGCGCAAGCCAGCCCGGGTCCGCTATGGTCGGCGGTCGCGGCGAAGGCATCGACGGCCGTTCTCGAAATCCTGGCGATGATCGAGGCTGCCGCCGGCGCCGTTCCTGGAGGCAAAGACACGGATCCGCGAATCTGAGGCGGCCTCCGGGCCAGACCGCCGGGAGGGTCAGGCCTTCAGCTTGTACCCGGTCCGAAACATCCAGTAGCACAGGCCCAGCAGCCCTGCATTCACGGCCGTCATCATGATCAGGCCGAGCGCAAGGCTGCCGTCGTGATGGCCGAGGAAGCCGTAGCGGAAGCCGTCGATCATGTAGAAGAACGGGTTCCACAGCGCGATCATGTGCCACGGCTCTGGCAGGCGATCGACGGTGTAGAACGTGCCGGACAGGAAGGCCAGCGGCGTGACCACGAAATTCGTCACCGCGGCGATGTGGTCGAACTTCTGCGACCAGATGCCGCCGGCGATGCCGAGCGTCGACAGCAGCAGCGATCCGGCGACCCCGTGGAAGGCGATAAAGAACGGATTGTGGACGTGAATCGTCACCAGCGGCGTCAGACACACCGCGACGACGACGCCGACCAGGACGCCCCGCGCCACGCCGCCGAGCGCGAAGCCCGCCGTCAATTCGCCCGCCGACAGCGGCGGCATCAGTGAATCGACGATGTTGCCCTGAACCTTTGAGATGACGATCGACGACGACGTGTTGGCGAAGGCGTTCTGCACCATGGCCATGATGATCAGGCCCGGGGCAAGGAACTCGGCGAACGGTACGCCGGCGATCTGCCGGACCGCGCCGCCCAGCGCCAGCGCAAACACCGCGAGCAGCAGCAGGGTGGTGATGACCGGTGCCGCTATGGTCTGGGTATAGACCTTGACGAAGCGGCGAATCTCGCGCGCCACCAGCGTCCACAAGCCGAGCCAGTTGACCGCCCCATAGCGGCGGGGGCCTGGCGGCGCAGCCTGCGTCAGGGTACGAGAGGTGGTCGCGGGGTTCGATGACATGTCGGACATGGCGCGCAAGGTAGGGCCGCATCCCGCACGAGGCAACGGTGGCGGCCATCACCATGCTTCATGGCTGGACGGCCATTTTCGCGCGGCGGATACTGAGCCATGCCGCGCCAGCGCAAGCAGCACCGGCCGATCACGGCCGAGTATCTCGACAAGGCCGCGCTCTTCTACCTTGAGCGCTACGCCTCGTCGGCCGACAATCTCGCGCGTGTGCTGATGCGCCGCGTCGATCGCGCGGCACGTGCCGGCATCAGCGACCGCGACGAGGGCCGGCGGCTGATCGCCGAGCTGATCGAGCGCTATCGCGCGCGCGGGCTGTTGAACGACCGGATCTATGCCGAAGGTCGCGCCCGCAGCCTGCTGCGCCAGGGCCGGCCCCGCGTCGCGATCGCGCGCCGCCTGGCCGCGAAAGGCGTGGGCGCGGACGAAATCGGCTCGGCCCTCGCGGGCCTGCACGACGAGGCTGCCGATCCCGATCTCGCTGCGGCGATCGCGTTCTCGCGGCGGCGGCGGCTCGGGCCGTTCCGTCCCAAGGACCGGAACGCGTACCGCGACAGGGACCTGGCGGCGCTCGGCCGCGCCGGCTTCTCCTACGACCTCGCGCGCCGCGTACTCGAGGCGGACTCGCCCGAGGCGCTGGAGGCGATGCTCGAGGAGAAGACGAGGTAGCGCTGTCCGTGAAGCGTCAGGCCGGCGCCGGCTTGTCTCTCCTGGGCAGGGCCTTGGACTCCGCCATGTGGATGGTGCGCTGCGGGAAGGGGATCTCGATGCCCTCGCGCTCGAAGGCTTCCTTCAGCAGGATGTTGAAATTGCGCGTGATGGTCCACTGCTTGGCCGGCAGCACCTTGAAGCGCGCGAGCACGATCATTGCCGACTCGTTGAAGCGGTCGACGCCGTGGAGTTCGATGTCCTCGATGATCATCGGGCCGAATTCCGGGTGGGCGCGCATTTCGGCGCCAACCTCGCGCACGACGCGCTGCACGTGCGCGATGTCCGAGGCGCGCGACACGGCAATATGGAACACCGCGAAGGCGAAGTCCTTGGTGCGGTTGCTGATGGTCTGGACCTCGCCGAACGGGATGGTGTGGACGGTGCCGTCGAAGTCGCGCAGGCGCATGACGCGCAGCGACATCCATTCGACGACGCCGCCCTTGTCGCCGATGCCGACGATGTCTCCCACCGCCATCGAATCCTCGAGGATGATCGAGATGCCGCCGAACAGGTCCTTCATTAGCGCCTGGGCGCCGAAGCCCACGGCTATGCCGACCACGCCGGCACCGGCGAGAAGCGGCGCTATGTTGATGCCGATTTCGGACAGAATGATCAGAGCCACGAACACCGCGAGGATGCCGAACAAGACCTTCTGCAGCAGCGGCAGGAGGGTGCGGACCCGTGCCGCGCGGCGCAGCTCGCCGAATCCCCCGCCGATCGCCCGCGAGAGATAGCGCTCGAGGAAGGCGCTGGCGAATTCCCAGACGACGAGCGCCGTCAGGACAGTGATGCCGATCGATACCATGCTGCCGCCGATGCGCCGGCCGGCCGGGGTCGCGAGCCATTCGAGCGAACCGAAGCCCCAGGCCTGGAAGATCGAAAGTATAGCGAAACCGTAGACCATGACCGCAATGACGACGTTGACGACGTGCAGGTAGCGGTTCGCGCGAATCTCCAGGGCGGGGTAGTTCCGGCGTACGTCATCGGTCAAGCGGAAGATCAGCGAGATCAGCGCATGCAGCAGACGCGCCAGGGCCCAGGCGACGAACACGATGGCGAGGCTGTAGAGGGTCGCGCGCGCGACGAAGGCGAAACCGTCGCCCGGCTGAACGAGCCAGATGAAGCACACGCAGAGCACGTAGAGAATCGCGAGGATGTGCCACAGGTCGGCGAAACGCCGCCGCAAGAGCCCCGGATGCGCCGCGGGATCTTCGGCTCCGGACAGGACGCGTCTCACGGCGCCGCGGTTCTGCAGGATGACGACGACCAGCAGCAGCGTGATCACGACGCCGAGCAGCTTGAGCAGAAATGAGTGACCCGTGCGCGGCAGACCCACGAGCAACGCCGCCTCGGCGATGAAGTAGCCGTACACCGCGATGTTGGTCAGCCGCCGTGCCCAGATGTAGAGGTAATTCGCGGTTTCGTCGCTGAGCGGAACGAGGCGCAGGCGTGGCGCGCTCGGGGCGAGGATCGTCGCGGCGGCAAGCGAGATGATGCGCGCGATCAGGTTGGCATTGATCAGCGCGATCGCAACCAGGCTTGCGGTATGCGTGGGCGCCACGATGGAGAGGATGGCAAAGGCTGCGAGCGCGAACACCACGATCGGCACCAGCACCAGCAGGGCATGCAGCGCGATATAGGGCGCCCGCATCCAGCCACGCCCGATCTCGCGCGTGACCAGCCGGCGCGTGGCGCCGGCGAGGGAGCGCGCCACCAGCCATTCGACGAGCCAGGCGCCGAACAGGACGATCACCAGTTTGGTGAAAATCTCGGTGAGACGCTGGCGCGACCATTCGCTCTCGGCCTGCTGCTGGATCCACGAGAGCAGATTCGGCGCATCGGCGACGAACGCCGCCGCGCGCAGGATGGCGGCGCCGAACTCGGCCACCTGCTCGGAGAGGGTGCCGAGAAGGCGTCCGGCGACGCGATCGGGAATCGCGGGCTCCTCCGGCGCGATACGTCGCTCGGCCTCGATCAGCGCCTTCAGCTGCTCGACGAAGCGCTGGCGCGCCGCGTCATTCTCGAGTACGCCGACCAGCTTCTCGATCTCTGCCGTCGAGATGCCTTCGGCCGGCTGTTGAGCCTGTGCGCGCGCATCGCCGGCGATCACGGCGATGGCCAGCATGATCAGGAGCGGGAGAACGGTGCGGAGGAAAGACATTGCGCGGAGAGATCAACCGGTGTCGCTGTATCGCGCACTCCAAGTGCGGACTCTAGCTAAACGGTTGTGCGAAGCGAATCCAGCCTGTTCTTTCGTGGCCGCGCCGGAATTCCTGCGGATGCAGAATCTCGGCGAGGATCTCGAGCGACTCGGCGAGGCGCGGCCCCGGCCGGTTGAAATACTGGCTGCCGTCGAGCAGGTACACGCTTCCGTCGCCGACCGCGCGCAGCGCCGGCCATTCGCGCCGCCGCGTCAGCACGGGTATCTCGGCTCTGCTGCGGGCGATATCGAAGCCGCAGGGAAGGACGAGGATGACGTCGGGATCGGCGAGCACGAGGTCGGACCAGTCGAGCCACGGCGAATGCCTGCCGGCGGTACCGAACAGATCGACGCCTCCCGCCATGTCGATCAGCTCCGGCACCCAGTTGCCCGCCGCCATCAGCGGCTCGATCCATTCGATCGCCGCGACGCGCGGACGTGCGGGCAGTGCCGCGGTCCGGTTCGCGATGCTCTCCATGCGGCTCCCAAGCTCCGCGACGAGCGTCTGCCCGCGTTCGGGACGACCGATCGCGGCGGCGACGCGCGCAATGTCGTCGAACACGTCGGCGAGCCCGTTCGGTGACAGCGAGACGATTTTCGGCCGTGCCCCGGTCCAGCCCGCGAGCGCCGCCTCGACGTCGGATAGCGACACCGCGCAGACCTCGCATTGCGTCTGCGTGACGATAACGTCCGGACGCAGCGCCCGCAGCCGCTCGGCGTCGACCCGATAGACCGAGAGGGCCTGCTCAAGCAGCATCGTCACCTGACGGTCGATCTCGCGGCTCGGCCGCGCCGTGTCGAGCTTCGGGGCCGTGACGGCGGGCAGGGCGGCCACGTCGTGCGGGAAGTCGCACTCATGGCTGCGCGCAACTAGCAGGTCGCGGGCGCCGAGGGCGGCGACGATCTCGGTGGCGCTGGCGATGAGGGACGCGACGCGGGGCTCCGCCATCGGCGCATGATGATGCGGCCCGCGGTCCCGGCGCAAGTCCCGGTTCAAACTTCCTTAACGGGCGCGGACGACACTGCGCGCATCATGGGACGGATGCCGCCGCTTGCCGAGTTCGGGGCGCCGCCGCACGGCGGCGTCGCCGCGCATTGGCTGAATCTGCGCCGCGCAACGGCATATCCGCGGATCTTCGTCGCGATCTACCTGGCCGCCACGGTCGTCTGGGTCTGTCTCGCGACCGATCTTGTCGATCCGAAGGGCAAGCCGCTCGGCTACGACTTCATCACCTTCTGGTCGGCATCCTGGCTTGCCCTCGCCGGCGAGTCGGCCGCCGCCTTCGATGCGGCGCGCATCTTCGCGATTCAGCGCATCGCCGTGCCTGCCAGCGATGTGGTATTCCTGTGGCACTATCCGCCGACATTTCATCTCATAGTGCTGCCGCTGGCGCTGATGCCGTATTTCGCCGCCTACGGCGTGTGGCTCGCCGGCACGTTTGCCGGGTATGCATGGGTGATCCGGCGATTTGCGCCGGCGCGACAGACGATCTTTCTACTGCTCGCTTTCCCAGGAACCTTCATCAATGCCTTTCACGGGCAGAACGGATTCCTCACCACCGCGCTGTTCGGTGGCGCGATCCTGGCGCTGCCGACGAGGCCGGCGCTGGCGGGCGTGCTGTTCGGCCTTCTCAGCTTCAAACCGCAGCTCGGATTGCTGATTCCGCTGGCGCTCGCCTGCGGCCGCCGCTGGACGTCATTCGTCGTCGCGGCTGCAACGACCGCCGCGTTCGCCGCAATCAGCGCGCTCGTGCTTGGCGCCGGGCCTTGGCTGGCGTTCTGGAACAACCTGCCGCTGGTCCGGATGGTGCTCGATGACGGCGGCGTGCCATGGGCCAAGATTCCGAGCCTTTACATATTCCTCCGCACGCTCGGCATGGCGGCAACCGCCGCCTATGTCCTGCATGCCGTGCTGGCGCTCGTCGTCGCGGCGCTCGTCGCGCGCGCGTGGTGGCGCGGGACCAATCCCCTGCTCGCCGCCGCGGTGCTGACCAGCGGCGCCGTTTTGGTGCCGCCCTATCTGTTCGACTACGACCTCGCGCTGCTAGCGATCCCGGTTGCGATCATCGCCTGGGACGGCGTGCAGCGCGGCTGGCTGCCCTGGGAACGCGAGGTTCTCCTTGCCGCCTGGCTTCTGCCGCTGGTCGCGCCCGGCTTCACCGAGGCAACAGGCGTGCCGGTCGCAACGCCATGCTTGGTCGCCCTGATGGCGATCGCGGTCCGGCGCGCCGCGCAGGATCAGGCGCTTTCTCGCGCCCCGCCGGACCTGACCCGGAATTGACTTTGCCGGCGACCGACCGGCATATAAGCCGCACTTCGATGAGTACAGGAGGATGACGATGCGCAACATCGTGCGCGCGGTCGCGGCAATCGTTCTGGGCGCGACCCTGTCGGTGCCGGGGATCGCATCGGCGCAGACGAAGGTCTCCGTCGGCGCGCTGCGCCTGACCTCGTCGGGACCGATCTTCATCGCCATGGACAAGGGTTATTTCCGCGATCAGGGGCTCGATGTCGAGCTCAAGCTCTTCACCGCTGCAGCACAGCCGCCGCTCGCCGTCGTCTCCGGCGATGTCGATTTCGCGGTCACCGGCCTGACCGCCAGCTTCTACAATCTCGCGGCGAAGGGCGGGGTCAAGATCATCGGCGCGCAGAGCCGCGAGGAGCCGGGCTTTCCGCTGGTCGCCTATATGGTGACGACGGATGCCTGGAACAAAGGCTTCCGTTCGCTGAAGGATTTTCCCGGCAAGTCGGTCGCGACGACCACGACAGGCTCGACTTTCCACTATTCGCTCGGCCTGCTCGCGAAGAAATACGGCTTCGACGTGAACGCGGTGGTGCTGCGCCAGCTCAACGGCCTGCCGGCGATGCAGGCCGCCTTCAAGGGCGGCCAGGTCGACGCGACCCTGGTTCCCGTCAATGGCGCCCGCGCGCTCGAGAAGGACGGGGCCGGGAAAATCCTGGGATGGGTCGGCGACGAGACGCCGTGGCAGCTCGGCGCCCTTTTCACCAGCCCAAAGAACATCGCCGAGCGGCGGCCGGTGGTCGAGAAGTTCGTGCGTGCGTACCAGAGCGCGGCTTCCGACTACCACAAGGCGTTCAATGCCAGGGATGCGTCCGGCAAGCACATCAAGGGCGAAGGCTACGACGACATGATGCGAATCATGACAGCGGCGATGCAGCAGCCGGCCGAACTGCTCGCCCAGGGGCTGCCCTATGTCGACCCGATGGGGCGGCTGATGGTTGACGACATCTACAACCAGGTGGCGTTCTGGCAGAACATGGGGCTGGTGGACAAGAGCGCGGACGCCAAGGCGATCCTCGACCTCTCGTTCATCGAAGGCCATTTCAACGTGCCGCGGTGATGCGACAAGCGCGTGACAGAGGGGGCCTCATCCCGGGCGCGACGGGGGATGAGGCCCTCGCCCTCTTTGCGGACTGACGGCGGTGGAGCTCATCGCCGAGGCGGTCGGGCATTGCTATGGCGATGTTGTGGCGCTGGAGAAGATCGACCTGACGGTGCACGAGGGCGAGATCCTGGCGCTGATCGGGCCGTCGGGCTGCGGCAAATCCACCCTGCTCGGCATCATGGGCGGAATCCTGCAGCCGACCTCCGGACGCGTTCTGGTCAGCGGGGCCGCGCCGCCGGGCTCGCTCAATCCTTTCACCTACATCTTCCAGGATTTCGCGCTGCTGCCGTGGCGTACCGTCGAGGACAACGTCGGCTTCGTGCTGGAGCATCACCCGCTTTCGGCCGGTGAGCGCGCGGCGCGGGTCGAGGACGTGCTGTCGCGCACAGGCCTGCTCGAATTCCGCCGCGCCTTTCCCAAGCAGCTCTCCGGCGGCATGCGCCAGCGCGTGGGCATCGCCCGTGCGCTCGCGGTACGTCCGGCCGTGCTGCTGCTCGATGAGCCACTTTCGGCGCTCGACGCGCAGACGCGCGCGCTGCTGATGGAGGATTTCATCGCCCTGTGGCTGGCGCAGAGGACGACCGCGGTCTATGTGACGCATAACCTCAGCGAGGCACTGCGGCTGGCGGACCGCATCGCGATCCTCTCGCGCCGCCCGGGACGCCTGCGCGAGATCGTGCGCATCGACATGCCGCAGGCCGAGCGCGGCACGCCGGCCGGCCAAGGCCGGCTTGCAGCGCTGCACGACCAGCTCTGGAAGCTCATCAAGGCCGAGGCGCAGGTGGCCGAACGCGAGGTCCTTGAGGGAGGTGCTCATGAGTGAGCCGAACGCGCGCGCGATCGAGTTCCGGGGCGGCGGCTTCGTCATCCGCCCGTATCGCGGTGCCGCAATGGTCTTCTTCGTCGTGCTCATCGCGACGTGGGAGATCGTCGTGCGCGCCGGCTGGGTCAGCGCGCTGGCGTTACCCGCGCCGTCCAGCATCGTGAAAGCCCTCTACGATCTCGCCGGCTCAGGTCCGTTCTGGCGCAACATCACCGACTCGCTGTTTCGCATTCTGGCCGGCTGGTCGATCGGCTCGGCCGCGGGGCTCGCAATCGGTTCGGCGATGGGTATCTGGTCGCTGCCGCGCGCGGTCGGCATCCCGGCCGTCTCGGCGCTGTTCCCGATTCCCAAGATCGCGCTGTTGCCGCTGTTCATCCTGTGGTTCGGGATCGGCGAGGCATCGAAGGTTGCGACGATCGCGATCGGCGTGTTCTTCCCGACCGCGATCGCCACCTATACCGGCATCGACGGCGTGCCGCGCAATCTGATTCGCATGGCGCAGAGCTTCGGCTCGCCCTGGCCGTCGATCATCTGGAAGGTCATCCTGCCCGGTGCGCTGCCGGGTATCCTTGCCGGCATCCGTATCTCCGCCTCGTTTGCCCTCATCCTTCTGGTCGCGGCGGAGATGATCGGTGCGCAGTACGGCATCGGCGCATTCATCCTAACCGCCGGCAACCTGATGCAGACGGACCAGCTTCT
Source organism: Alphaproteobacteria bacterium (assembly GCA_041690495.1). Taxonomy (GTDB): domain Bacteria; phylum Pseudomonadota; class Alphaproteobacteria; order CACIAM-22H2; family CACIAM-22H2; genus DATAAP01. The sequence continues at coordinate 156,926 of JAWLHE010000010.1, forward strand.
CGCAGGCGTCGTCATGCTCTCTGTGCTCGGTCTGATCATCGGCACGGCGCTCACGCGCCTGGAGAAACGGCTGCTGCGATGGCGCTAGACTACACGACGAAGATCGTCCGCCGCGAGGCCGGCGGGACGCGGCGGCTGTCGGCGGATATCTGCGTGCTCGGTTCCGGTGTGGCGGGTATTTCCGCGGCGATCGAGGCCGCGCGGCTGGGACGCCGCGTCGTGCTGATCGACGGTGCGCCTCAGCTGGGCGGCCAGGCAACCGGCGCCATGGTCGGCACTTTTTGCGGCTTCTACTCCAACGGCAAGAATCCGACGCTGGTCACGCACGGAATCGCTGCGGAGATCCTCAGGGATCTGCGCGCCAACGGCGATGCGCACGACATTCTCGGCAGGCGCAACACGATCATCGTCCAGTATCGCATCGCGGCCCTGCAGCGCTGGACCGAGGAGGCGGTGCGCAAGGCCGGGATCGATCTCCTGCTCGGTGCGGTGCTGCGGTCGGTCCGGCGCGACGGACGCAGAATCGAAGGGCTGGCCCTGACGACGCGCTACGGCGAAATCGAAGTCGCGGCGCGCGGGTTCGTCGATGCTTCGGGCGACGCGGCGCTTGCCTGGACCGCGGGGCTCGACTGCCGCGAGCCCGGGCAGGACCGGATCTACGGCACGACGATGTTTAGCCTCGAAGGCTTCGACCCGGAGGGACTCGCCGGTCTCGATCGCAGTGCGCTGAAGGCGCGGCTCGCGGCGAAGGGGGCTTCCTACGGCATCAGGCGTCACGACGGATTCATATTCGCGCCGCCCGGATCCGGCGAGGCTCTGGTCAACATGACTCATGTCGAAACGCCGCTCGACCCATTGGAGGCGAGCAAGGCGGTTCTGGAAGGGCGGGGCGAAATCGACCGCCTTTTGGCATTCCTGCGCGCCGAGTTTCCGGCGGCATTCGCGAAGGCGCGCGTGCGCAGCTATGCGCTGCCCGGCATCCGCCAGACGCGGTGGATCGTCGGCGCGTACCAGCTCACGGCAAGCGACGTGCGCGAAGGTGTGCGCTTCGGCGATGCGGTCGCGCGCTGCTCGTGGCCGATCGAGATCCATAACCGGCCGGACGACGTGTATTGGGAGGAGTTCGGCGACGACCACATGCACTACGTGCCGTTCCGCAGCATGGCGCATGCGCAGGCGGACAACCTCGTCGCCGCCGGCCGCTGCATCGACGCCGACCCGGTCGCGCTGTCCTCCGTGCGCGTGATGGGGCCATGCATCGCGATGGGCGCCGCCGCGGCCCACGCCCTCGACATTGCGGGCGCCGGCTCGATACATCAGCTCGACATGGACGATCTCCAGCGCCGCGTCGCGCGCAACCTTTCGGACGCTTAGAGAGCTTTCGCGCGGTCAGCTCCGGAAGACGAATGTCCTGCTCAGCGCATAGAAGATCAGGGTGTAAGGCACGATCCCGGCAGCCTGCGCGATATAGGGGTCGATCGCCCGGCGGTCGATCAGGACCAGCACGAGCGCGAGATTGGCCGCGTAGGACACCAGGAAAACCGCTGCGAATCGCAGGGCTGCCGAGAGCAGCACCCCCCGGTATTCGAATGTCCAGGCCGCGTTGAGCGCGAAGCTGACGACCAGCCCGAAGCCGTAGCCGAGCATATTGGCTGCAACGTCGCCCATTCCGAGCGCCAGCTTGCACAGATAGATGACCGCAAGGCCGGCGAGGCTGTTCGCGATGCCGACCAGCACGAAGCGGACCGGTCGTGTCGCGGCCTCACGAATGCTTTCGCCCGACCACACAGTACTGCGCTCCAAGCGGCATCCAGGTCAGGTATTTCTCCAGCGGGCGAAGCCGATCCATCTGCCGGGGAAAGAAAAGCCGGTAGCGAAGCCGCGCACCGGCAAACCCCGCTTCGGCGAGGCGTCGTCTCATCGCCGGGCCCGAGATCAGACGGGCGTCCGCGTCGAACGCGCAGGTGTTCACGGCATGGCGGGTCAGCGGGTTCAACGGATTGTGCTCGAAGACGAAGACCATTCCGCCCGGAGCGAGCACGCGCCGAATCTCGCCCAGGAGGCGGCGATGGAGGCCATGATCGATATGGTGGAAAACGCAGGCGGCGAAAGCGACGTCGAAACATTCGTCCGAAAATGGAATGGTTTTCCCGTCGAACCACGCAAAATCGGCAAGGTCCGGGAAGCGTTCGCTGGCAACAGCCAGACTCCGCCGCGAGACATCGAGGCAGGTCAGTCGGGCTTCGGGGCAGTATTTGCGGAAATAGGGAACCGACGTCCCTATACCGCCGCCGAAATCGAGGATAGCCGGCTGCGCCGGGCGCGGCGCGGCGTCGGCATTTAACGTCTCGATAACGTCCCTGACCTTATATTCCGCGAAGAACTCTGGCGACTCGCCGGACATGCGAATGTTGGCGGTGTGCAGTGCGCGGTACTCGTCGGCGAACTTGTCGAATTCGGCCTCATGCATTCCGTTATCCACCCGGATAGCGTCGACGAAGAGGTCCTGGTTCTCTTGCCGGCGGAGACATGCAGCGTTTGGCGAGTGACGGGAAGCAGCGCGCAATCGTATCGGTGGCGGGGAGCTTGCCGGCCAAATGATTAAGTAAGTCATAAGCCGGCATCCGCTTGCATAAACGGCAGGGCCAGACATGGGGGCAGCCTTGAACGCGATCATGCAACGTGTCGAGAAATCCGGGCACAAACCGGGCGCTGCGCGGAGGATCGCTCTTTCCGTCGTCGCCCCCTGCTACAATGAAGCCGCGAGCGTGCAGGAGCTCTATACCCGGGTATCGGCCGCCAGCCGCTCCGTCGTCGGCAGCGATTACGAGATCGTGCTGATCAACGACGGATCCTCAGATGCGACATGGTCCGCTATACGCGCGCTGGTCGAGCGCGATCCGCGCGTGGTCGGGGTCGACCTTTCGCGCAATCATGGCCACCAGCTTGCGCTCTCGGCCGGGCTCACGGTGTGCCAGGGCGAGCGCATACTGATCATCGATGCCGACCTCCAGGATCCGCCGGAATTGCTGCCGCAGATGATGGCCGCGATGGACGAGGGCGCGGAGGTCGTCTATGGGCAGCGCACCGACCGCGCCGGCGAAAGCTGGTTCAAGACGTGGAGCGCCAGCATCTTCTATAGGGTGCTGAGACACCTGGCCGACGTGAACATCCCGCCGGACACCGGAGATTTTCGGCTCATGAGCCGGCGCGCGCTCGAGATCCTTAACAGCATGCCGGAGCAACATCGCTTTATCCGGGGCATGGTGAGCTGGATCGGGCTGGACCAGCGCCCGCTGCTGTATGAACGTCATGCGCGCTTTGCCGGCGCGACGAAGTATCCGTTGAGGAAGATGGTCAGGTTTGCGATCGACGCAATCACCGGATTCTCCATTCGGCCGCTTCGCATGGCCGTGTATTTCGGGATGCTGTTCGGGCTCGGCGGGCTTGCCACCCTGATCTACATCCTCTACGGCTGGGCCACGAACCAGACCGTTCAGGGCTGGACCAGCTTGATGACCGTCATCCTGCTGCTCGGCAGCGTTCAGCTGTTTGTCACCGGCGTGTTCGGCGAGTATCTCGGGCGGCTGTATCTCGAATCGAAGCGGCGCCCGCTGTTCGTTATCCGCGAGGTGGCCCGGGCACATGCGCCCGCGGCAGAAATGCGCTTCTCCGCCGGCATCGTCGCGACCGAACGGCCGCAATTCGGCCGCAGCTACTGATCGCCGGCCGCCGAAGCGGAAAAGATATCCTTAACCTGCAACGGCTAGGTTCAGGGGTTTCGAACCGGACGCGAGCTGCGGCTGTGCATTACGACGGGGAAAGACAGACACCGGCGGCTTCCGGAGGACCCTTCCTGATGCACGTTGCGCAGGCATTGTCCTTCGGATCCGGCGAGCTCCGGCAGCGGAGTCTCGCGCTTCCGCAATGGCTCATCGCACTGGCCTACGTTCTGCTGACGGCTGCGGCCGTCTATCCCGTCCTCTCGGTTTCCATTCCGCCGCTGGTCGACTATCCGGGCCATCTGGCGCGGCTGCATGTCCTGACCGCCGTGCACGACGTTCCATTGCTGGCCGAGCGCTATGCGGTCGACTGGAACATCCTGCCCAATCTCGCCATGGATGCGATGGTCTATGGGCTGGCCGGCTGGCTTCCGGTCGAGGCCAGCCTGCGCCTGTTCGTCGCTCTCGCCATGGTCCTGATCGTCGCGGGGAGCCTCGCCATTCACCGCGCGCTGTTCGGGCGTATCGGACTGATGCCCGCTGCGGTCTTTCTGCTTCTGTACAACCACGTACTCGTCTTCGGCTTCATCAACTATCTCTTCGGCGCAGGACTGTACCTGCTGATCTTCGCCGCCTGGATCGGTGCCCGGCACTGGTCGGCGTGGCGCCGGGTGCTGCTGTTCTCGCTTGCCTCCGTCGGCCTGTTTTTCGCCCATCTCTTCGCCTTCGGGATGTATGGGCTTTCTGTCGCCGCCTATGAGCTGTGGCGCAGCTGGAGCTCGCAGGAGCGGAATCCGCGTGCCTTCCTGCAGGACTGGGCGATAACGCTCGCCCAGTTCCTGCCGTCGATCGTCCTTTGGGCTGCAAGCCCGATCGGCGAGCGCAACTCCTACACCAAGTACGGAGTCCTCAAGGACAAGCTGCTCGCCTTGCATTCGCCGGTCTGGACGTATGGCGATCCGCTCGACCGCGTGACGTTCCTGGTGCTGGGCCTGCTGCTGGTCCGCGGGCTATTCGGCGGTTATTTGAAGATCGCGACCGAGCTGCGCTATCCGTTGATCGCGCTGTTGGTCGCCGCCCTCGTCATGCCGAACTGGCTGCTCGGCGTCTGGGGCGTGGACTTCCGCCTTCCTCTGGTTCTCGCGTGTCTGGTCGCCGCGGGTACGCGGCTGGATCTCCCCAATGCAAAGGCCGGGCTTGTCCTGGCCGCTGTCGGTCTCGCCCTGTTCGGCGAGCGGGTGTGGACGATATCCGAAACCTGGCACCGCCATGACGCCGCGTTCAGCGAGTTCCGCCGCGCATCCCAGGCGATCGAGCCGGGCGCCCGCCTGCTGATGGTCCAGACGCAGCGGGAGGACGAAAAGTTCGACCAGGTGTACTGGCACCTGGCCGCAATCGCGGTCATCGAGCGGTCGGTCTTCCTGCCAACCTTGTTCAGCGATCGCACGGCGCAGCCCGTTCATGTCACCGAGGCGTATGAATACATCGATACGCCCTTCGGTACGCCGATCACGCCGGACATGCTGCGCGCTGCGGCCGATCCGGACACGGCCCGCATGACCGGGGAACCCTTGCCGACGGGGCATCGCCTGTTCTGGCTCAACTGGCCGCAGAACTTCGACTATGTTCTGCACGTGCATTTCGGCGAGAACGAGAATCCGATGCCGGCGCTGTTGCGGCGCGTGCATCACGGGTCGTATTTCGACATTTACAGGGTCGTGCGGGGCTGAGCGCGAAAAGGCTCGATCGGCGCCGGGAATGACCATGCCGTCGGCATAAGATCTCGCTGCTCAGGACGACTCTCCCTGTCCGACGCCTCGGGCGCGCCGAAGATCGCGCCCGGCCGATCGCTGATCGCCTTGAAGCGCCTGTAGTGCGTCGTCAAGACGGGCAAGCATCGGCGTCAGCCGGGCGCGCGCGGCGTCGTCGCGAATCCGTTTGAGCTCGGTCTGCAGTTCCGGCGAGCGTTCGCCGCGGCCGAAGGCGGCAAGCGCCCGCCCGCGCGCGATCAGGAGATCCGACCAGGGCAGACGCTCCTGCGCAGTATAGTCGTCGAGCGCCTGCGCATAGCGCAGCGCTTCGTCCCAGTTGCAGTGCTGCAGGCGGTGCTCGATCGCGTCGCGATAGAACCAGAAGTAATTGTGGCCGATGCAGCCCCTCTCCAGGATGGACTCGGCCTCTGCCAGCATCGCCGCGGCATTTTCGGAGTCCGCGGCGTACAGCGCCTTGCAGCCGAGCGCGAGCGGTCCCGTGAAGCCGATGCCGGTCTCGCGCGCAACCGCCAGCGCCTCGTCGATCGCTTCGCGGCCTTCGCGTACACGACCGAGCTCGCATTGCGCGACGCCGAGATGCGAGAGGATGGGAGCGTCGTAGCGGCGCGTGCCGAGCTGCCGGGAAAGCGCCAGCGCCTTCTCGAGCATCACCACGGCTTCGCTATAGCGCCCGAACTCCGTCAGCAGAATGCCGCTCGACTCATAGGAAGTCATTTCGGCGAGGCGGTTGCCGACCTCTATCGAAGCCTGGGCGCCGCGCGCATGCTCGTCGAGCGCCGCCTCGATCTCGTTCTGATAGCGCAGGCAATGGCCGATCATGAACCGCACGGAGACATCGATGCGGCCGAAGCCGCGGGCGCGGCAGAGCTCGCTGCAGCGCTGGAAGTGCTCGACGGCCGTGCGCATGCGGCCGCTCGCATAGGCGGCATCCCCCAGCCCGCCGAGCGCGCGGGCCTCGAGCTCGGCATCGCCGATCTCACGGGCGATCGCCAGCGCCTTTTCGTGCTCGGCGCCGCACAGGGCCGCCTCGCCGCGCGCGAAGTGAAGATTGCCGCGGATGAAATGGATGGCGCCCTTTTCCGGTCTCAGATCGGACGCTGCCAATGCCTGGTCGGCTTCGGCAAGGGCCTGCATCGCCTCTCCGATCCGGCTCAGCACGCGCAGGCCCGCGCCGATTCCGATCCAGGCGCGGCCTCGGTCGGAGTCGGTCTCGGCAAGATTGAGCATCTCCCTGTAGACGTCGACCGATTCCGGCGTGCGCCCGAGCTCGCGCAGCGCCTCGGCGCGCTGCATCGACAGATCGAAGCGGTCGCGATCGCTGCGCGCGAGGTCGATGCCGCGCATCGCGAATCGCAGCGCATCCTCGAAGTGATATCGCGCGGCGCTGGCGCGCGAAGCTGCGGCATAGGCCCGCGGCGCGCGCTCGTCCTCGGCGCGCTCGAGGTGCTCGGCGTGCAGGCCCGGGTCACGCGTCTCGAACCATGACGCCGCTTTTCGGTGCAGTTCCCGCCTGGTCTGGCGCAGCAGCGAAGCGTAGACGCCGTCGCGCACGAGCGCGTGCGCGAACAGAAACTCGTCGCCGTCGGGTCGCACCAGAAAGTTCGCAACCAGCGTGTCGCAGCGATAATCGGCATCGCCGACGAGATGGCGCAGGAGATCGCCGCCGAATCGCTGTCCTATGACGGACGCGGCCTGCAGGGCCTGCTTGTCGGAAGGCTGCAGCCGGTCGAGCCGCGACTGCACGACGCTCTGCAGCGAATCCGGCACGGCGTCGAGGTCGATGTCGGTGGCATTGCGCACGAGCTGAAGCAGGAACAGCGGGTTGCCTTCGGCGCGTGCAACGCAGGCCTGAGCCAGCCGGCTGCCCGGATCGATGATGCCCGCCGCGAGCGCACGGGCATCGCGCTCGTGCAACGGCCCGAGGTCGAGCGTGACGAGTTGCGCGCCGCGAGTCGTGCTGCGCCAGGCCTGGTCGACGGGATCGCCTTCGAAACGCGAGGTCATGACCAGCAGGATCGGGTTGTCCCTGGTCGTCACTGCCAGGGCGGCCAAGTCGCCGAGCAGTCCGGCCTCGGCCCAGTGCAGGTCCTCGACGACCAGCATGACCGGTCGTGCGCGGCTCGCCGCCTCGGCGATCCGGACGAGCACACCATGCCGTGCACGCGTGCGTCCGGCATTGTCCATCGCGTCGAGGCCGGCGCGCAGCTCGGGCGACAGCGCCACGTCGAGCAGATCGAGCAGCGAGGGGAGCAAGTGCGACGGAATATGGCCGGCGTCGTGGGCGGCCCGCGCCGCAGCGGCCCGCGCCGCCTGGTCGGCGTCGGCGGCGAGGCCGAGCAGGGCACGCGCCAGCGTACGCACCGGGTCCTGGCTGCGCCCGGCGCCGAAATCGAGCACGAGAGCGCGGTGGCAGCCGAACCCCTTGGCCGCCGCGAGGCTGGCGAACTCCTCGACCAGGCGCGTCTTGCCGATGCCGGGCTCGCCGCGCACATGGACGACCTGGCCGGTACCGGTCTCGCGCAGCGTGTCGAGCGCGCCCTCGAGCTGGCGGAGCTCGGCGCGCCGCCCGACCAGCGGCGCCGCCGGCCGCGCTTTGTGCGGTCGCATGCGGTCGACGCGCCAGACCCGCACCGGCCTGGGAATGCCGCGCACGGTCGTCTCGCCGACCAGGCCGGCCTCGACGATGTCGGCGACGGCCGCGTGCACGGCGTCGGAGATCAGCGTCTGGCCGGCCTCCGACATGTCCTCCAGACGCGCCGCGAGATTCACCGAGTCGCCGGTGACGGTGTAGTCCCGGCGCGACTCACTGCCGAGCCCGGCGGCGACGACCTCGCCGCTGGCGACGCCGATATGCACGGCCAGCGTATGGCCAAGCTCCTTGCCGAGGGCGGTGACCGCGTCTTGAATCTCGATTGCCGCGCGCACCGCGCGCTCGGGGTCGTTGCCGTGCGCCACCGGCGCTCCGAACACGGCCATGACGCCGTCGCCGGTATGCTTGTCGACGCTGCCGCCATAGGCGGCGATGCTCGCGTCCACCGTCGCGAAGAAGCGTGACAGCAGCGCATGGACCTCTTCGGGGTCCAGGGTCGCGCTCAGGCGCGTATAGCCGGCGAGGTCGGCGAACAGGGTGGTGACTTGGCGGCGCTCGCCCGACGGGGCAGATGCCGCCGCAGGGGCCGAGGGCGGCGTTGCCGCAGGCGCGATCGCGGCCCCGCACATGCCGCAGAACCGTGCGTCCACGGCGAGCGGCGCACCGCATTGCGTGCAGAACCGGACGGTCCGGCGCGACATGGCTGCCTCCCGCCGGGATTATACTCTGGACGGCCGTCCGCGTCCTTCACGCCGGCGTTATTCCGCTGGCTTTACCCGCATGCACCGTGCCGTATTATCAAGGGCGTTCATCGAGGGACGGCATATGGCGGACGACGGGCTGGTCGGCAAGGTCAGGCAGAAGCTGGTCGAGACCAAGCAGAAATGGGCGGGCGAGGGCCGCCTGCTCACGGGCACGACCGCCGATCCCGCGCGGCAGCGCCTGCCGCCCGGCCAGCGCGAGGTGAAGAACTGGCCGGTGCTCGATCTCGGCATCCAGCCCGACATCGCGCCGGAACGCTGGCGGCTCGACGTGGACGGCCTGGTGGAGAACAGGATTTCCTGGTCCTGGGCCGATTTTCAGCGGCAGCCGCAGACGAAGGTCCGGTCCGACATCCATTGCGTCACCGCGTGGTCGCGTTTCGACAATCACTGGGAAGGCATCACCACGCGTCACCTGCTCGACGTCGTGAAACCGAAGCCGGAAGCGAAATTCGTCATCCAGCACAGCTACGACGGCTACACGACCAACCTGTCGCTCGAGGATTTCGCCGGCGAGGACGTGCTGCTCGCGTCGCGCTGGGAAGGCGAGCCGATCGCGAACGAGCATGGCGGGCCGGTACGGCTGGTGCTGCCGAAGCTGTATTTCTGGAAGAGTGCCAAATGGCTGACCCGCCTTCAGTTCCTTGCCGGTGACAAACCCGGCTTCTGGGAGGTGCGCGGCTATCACAATCGCGGCGACCCGTGGAAGGAGGAGCGCTATGGCTGACTGGCGACTTGCGCTGATCGAGCGTCGCGGCCTGCTGCGGCTGTTCCTGTTCGGGCTGTCGGCCGCGGCGACGGTGATGAGTGTCGGCGCGATGCTGCGGCCCGTCGCGGCCGCCGAAATCAAGCCGGGCCGGGAGAAGAGGACGAGCATGAGTGCCCATGATTTCGAATTCACCTCGATCGACGGCGACAGGCTGCCGCTGAAGGCGTGGCGCGGCCGCCCGGTCTTCGTCGTCAACACGGCGTCGTTCTGCGGCTACACGCCGCAATACGCCGATCTCGAGACGCTGTGGGGCCGGTACAAGGACCGCGGCCTAGTCGTGCTCGGCGTCCCGTCCAACGATTTCGGCCAGCAGGAGCCGGGCTCGGCGAAGGAGATCAAGGCGTTCTGCGAGACCTACGACGTCTCGTTCCCGCTGACCGAGAAGCAGAAAGTGACCGGAAGCGACGCGCATCCGCTCTACAAATGGATCGCCGCGGAGCTGGGCGAGGCCGGCGTGCCGCGCTGGAACTTCCACAAATACCTGATCGACGCGAACGGCGATCTCGCCGGCGCCTGGCCGAGCCGCGTGACGCCGACCTCGAAGGACGTCACCCAGGCGGTGGAGCAGGCGCTTGCCCGATAAATCGGCGTCTTGGGGCGACCTTGCACGGCGTCCTTTCGGACGCAAGATGCGCGCCGAGTTCTTCCTTGAGCCGGATGTCGCCTATCTGAATCACGGTGCGTTCGGGGCGGCGCCGCGGAAGGTGCCGGTCATGGCCTTCGGCGGCCGTCTCTGGGCGCGCATCTCGGCGCAAATCTACAACCATATCGGCGACTATCGCCGTCTCGCCGACGCGCTGACCGCTTGACGCGCCGGGGGATGGAAGGCGACAACCGCGGCCGGGAGTAAAAATGCCTGACCGCTATCTGCTCGCCCTCGACCAGGGCACCACCAGCACCCGCGCCATCCTGTTCGATTCCGACGGCACGCCGCGCGCCTCGGCACAGGTCGAGCTGCCGCAGATCTATCCGAAGCCGGGCTGGGTCGAGCACGACCCCGAGGAGATCTGGCGCGCCACGGTCTCGGTGCTGAAGCGCGCCGTCGGCAATGCGCGCGCCGCCGCCAGGGAGATTGCCGCGATCGGCATCACCAATCAGCGCGAGACGACCGTCATCTGGGACCGCAAGACGGGCAAGCCCATCCATAACGCCATCGTCTGGCAGGACCGGCGCACGGCGGAATGGTGCCGCAGGATGGCGAAGGAGGTCGGCGACAAGGAGCTCGGCGACCGCACCGGGCTGCTGTTCGATGCGTATTTCTCCGGCTCGAAGATCGCCTGGCTGCTCGACCATGTCGCCGGCGCGCGCGAGGCGGCCGGGCGCGGCGAGCTCGCGTTCGGTACGATCGACAGCTTCCTGTTGTGGCGGCTGACCGGCGGCACGGTGCATGCGACCGACGCCACCAATGCCTCGCGCACCATGCTGTTCAACCTCGAGTCGCAGCAATGGGACGACACGCTGCTCAAGGCGTTCGCCATCCCGCGCGCGATCCTGCCGGAGGTGCGCGACACCGCCGCCGAATTCGGCGCAACGACGGGCGACCTGCTCGGAGCTTCCGTGGTGATCGCCGGCATCGCCGGCGACCAGCACGCTGCGACCGTGGGGCAGGCCTGCTTCAAGCCGGGCATGATCAAGAGCACCTACGGCACCGGCTGCTTCGTCGTTCTCAATACCGGCGATACGCCGGTCCGCTCGAAGAACCGGCTGATCACGACTCTGGCCTATCGCATCGGCGGGAAGCCGACCTATGCGGTCGAGGGCAGCATCTTCATCTCGGGCGCCGCGATCCAGTGGCTGCGCGACGGCCTCAAGCTGTTCAGGGACGCGAACGAGACCGAGGCGCTGGCCCGCAGCATCGACGACACGAAAGGCGTCTATCTGGTGCCGGCCTTCACCGGGCTCGGCGCGCCGTACTGGGACCCCGATGCGCGCGGCGCCATCACAGGGTTGACGCGCGATACCGGCATCGCCGAGATCGTCCGCGCCGGGCTCGAGGCGACGGTCTACCAGACCCGGGGACTGATCGAAGCCATGGAGCAGGACGGCGCCCGTATCGCCGCGGTGCGGGTCGACGGCGGCATGGCGGTCAACGACTGGGTGATGCAGTTCCTCGCCGACCAGCTCGCGATCCCCGTCGAACGGCCGACGGTCACCGAGACGACCGCGCTCGGGGCCGCCTATCTGGCAGGCCTCACGGTCGGGGTCTTCGGCTCGCTCGACGACATCGCGAGTCGCTGGCGGCGCGAGCGGAAGTTCGAGCCGCAGATGGTTAACGACCGGCGCGAGCGGCTCTATGCGGGCTGGCGCGATGCCGTGCGCCGGGTCCGCAGCTAGGCTTTACGCCCTTTCTCTTGGGCGCACCCGGGCGCCGTGCTAGGGTGCCGTCATAAAAGCTTCACGAACCGGTAGCGTGCCGGCAATCGGCCGTGCCATAAACCGGGCCACCACCTGAGGGAGGGAGAACTTATGATTTCACGCAGAGTGTTGCTTGGTGCCGCGGCCGCGGCTGCCGTTTCGTTCGCCGGAGCGGGTGCTGCGCAGGCACAGACCGAAATCCAGTGGTGGCACGCCATGGGCGGCCAGCTTGGTGAAGCGGTCAATGGAATCGCCGAGGGCTTCAACAAGTCCCAGAAGGAATACAAGGTCGTGCCCGTCTACAAGGGCACCTACACTGACACGATGACCGGCGCCATCGCCGCGTTCCGTGCGAAGCAGCAGCCGCACATCGTTCAGGTGTTCGAGGTCGGCACGGCGACGATGATGGCCGCCAAGGGCGCGGTCTATCCGGTCCACCAGCTGATGGCCGAAGCGGGCGAGAAGTTCGATCCCAAAGCGTATCTACCGGCCGTCTACGGCTACTATTCGACAACGGATGGCAAGCTGCTGTCGATGCCGTTCAACTCCTCGACCCCGGTCCTCTACTACAACAAGGACGCGTTCAAGAAGGCCGGCCTCGACCCGAACAAGCCGCCGAAGACCTGGAACGATATCGAGCAGTATTCCAGGAAGCTTCTCGCCGCCGGCTATCAGTGCGGGTTCACCAGCCAGTGGCAGACCTGGGTCCAGATCGAGAACTTCGGTGCGTGGCACAACGTTCCGTTCGCCACGAAGGCCAATGGCTTCGGCGGCACCGACATCAAGCTGACGATCAACGATCCGCTGCGCGTGCGGCACGTCGAGAACCTCGCCAAGTGGCAGAGGGAGAAGGTCTTCGTGTATGCCGGCCGCGAGGGTAAGCCGAACCCGAAATTCACGACCGGCGAGTGCCCGATGATCATGGGGTCCTCCGGTTCCGCGGGCGGATTCGCACAGGCGATGAAGGACGTGCAGTTCGGCATCACCATGCTGCCGGTCTACGAGGATGTGAAGGGCGCGCCGCAGAACTCGATCATCGGCGGTGCTACGCTGTGGGTGCTGAGCGGCAAGCCGAAGGCCGAGTACAAGGGCGTCGCGAAGTTCTTCACCTATCTGTCGAGCCCCGAGGTGCAGGCCAAGTGGCACATGGAGACCGGCTACGTGCCGATCACCAAGGCCGCTTACGAGCACACGCGCAAGCTGGGCTTCTACGAAAAGTTCCCGGGCCGCGACGTCGCGGTCGAACAGCTAAGCCTGAATACGCCAACCGACGCGTCGAAGGGCCTGCGCATCGGTAACTTCGTCCAGATCCGCGACGTGATGGACGAGGAGCTCGAGGCCGTGTGGGCCGGCCAGAAGACCGCCAAGCAGGCGCTCGACTCGGCCGTGGAGCGCGGCAACAAGCTGCTCGCCGACTTCGCGCGGGCCAACAGGTAGCACCGTCCGGAAGGGCCGCCCGCGCGTGAATGCCCGGGCGGCCCTCAGCTCCGCCGCCTCATGAACAAGCGCGTCATCTTTCAAAGCAGGCTGCTGCCCTATCTGCTGGTCGCCCCGCAGATCGCGATCACCATAATCTTCTTCATCTGGCCGGCCGCACAGGCGGTCAAGCAGTCGGTCTTCATCGAAGGGGCATTCGGCGGCAACGCGCAGTTCGTCTGGCTCGAGAATTTCGAAGCGCTGTTCACCGATCCGCTCTACCTGCACTCGGCGCGGGTCACGGTCGTCTTCAGTGCTGCCGTTACCTTCTTCGGACTCGCCATTTCGCTGCTTCTCGCGGTCATGGCCGACCGCGTGATCAGGGGCGCCGGCCTCTACAAGACATTCCTGGTGTGGCCCTATGCCGTGGCGCCCGCCGTCGCCGGCGTGCTGTGGGGCTTCATGTTCAATCCCACGATTGGCGTTTTCGCCTACATGCTCCGGACCGCCGGCTACGACTGGAACCACGTGCTCAATGGCGGCCAGGCCATGGTGCTGGTGATCATCGCCGCGACCTGGAACCAGATCAGCTACAACTTCCTCTTCTTCCTCGCCGGCCTGCAGTCGATCCCGAAGTCGCTCATCGAGGCGGCCGCGATCGACGGCGCGGGTCCCGGCCGGCGGTTCTGGACCATCATCCTTCCGCTGCTGTCGCCGACCGCGTTCTTCCTGCTGGTCGTCAACGTGGTGCATGCGTTCTTCGCCACCTTCGGCATCATCCATGCGGTGACGCAGGGCGGGCCGGCGAAGGCGACGGAGATCCTGGTCTTCAAGGTCTACAACGACGGTTTCCGGGCGCTCGATCTCGGCGGCTCGGCGGCGCAGTCGGTCGTGCTCATGGCGGTTGTGATCGGCCTCACGGTCATCCAGTTCCGCTACATCGAGCGCAAGGTCCACTACTGAGAAGGCGCGGAGGATGGTCGAGAACCGCCCCTGGCTCACCTTCGCGGCGCACGCGGTCCTCTTGCTCGGCGTGCTGATCGTCGCTTTTCCGGTCTACGTGACATTCATAGCCTCCACCCACGACCAGGCGGCGATGCTCTCCGGCGTGGTGCCGCTGCTGCCCGGCGAGCACTTCATCGAGAACTACCGCACCGTGCTGTGGGAAGGGATCGGCGCGTCGTCGAGCTCGCCGCCCGTCGGCATGATGATGTTCAACAGTCTGGTGATGGCGCTGTCGATCGCGATCGGCAAGATCGCGATCTCGATCATCGCCGCCTATGCGGTCGTCTATTTCAAGTTTCCGTTCCGGATGGCCTTTTTCTGGATGATCTTCATCACCCTGATGCTGCCGGTCGAGGTGCGCATCCTGCCGACCTACGAGGTCATCGCCAGTCTCGGCATGCTCGACACCTATGCCGGCCTGACCATCCCGCTGATCGCCTCGGCCACCGCGACGTTCCTGTTCCGCCAGTTCTTCCTGAGCGTGCCCGACGAGCTGACCGAGGCGGCGCGCATCGACGGCGCCGGTCCCATGCGTTTCTTCTGGGACGTCCTGCTGCCGCTGTCGCGCACCTCGATCGCGGCCCTGTTCGTCATCCAGTTCATCTACGGCTGGAACCAGTACCTGTGGCCGCTGCTGATCACCACGGACGAGAGTTATTACACCGTCGTCATGGGCATCTCGCGCATGGTCAACGTCGTCGACGCCGCGGCGAAATGGAACTACGTGATGGCGGTCACGCTGCTGGCGATGATTCCGCCGGTGATCGTCGTGGTCCTGATGCAGCGCCAGTTCGTCAAGGGCCTGGTCGAGACCGAGAAGTAAGAAGGACCGCTATGGCCGAAGTCAGCATCAGGCATGTGAAGAAAGCCTACGGCGAGATAGAGGTGATCCACGGAGTGGATTGCGAGATCGCCGATGGCGAGTTCATCGTCATTCTCGGACCCTCGGGCTGCGGCAAGTCGACCCTGCTGCGCATGATCGCCGGGCTCGAGGTCATCACCGGCGGCGAGATCGCCATCGGCGGGCGCGTGGTCAACAACCTGGAGCCCAAGGATCGCGACATCGCGATGGTGTTCCAGAACTACGCGCTCTATCCGCACATGTCGGTCTACGACAACATGGCCTACGGGCTCCGCATCCGCGGCATGTCGAAAAGCGAGATCGAGGCGCGCGTGCAGAAGGCGGCCAAGATCCTCGAGCTCGGCCAGTACCTGCAGCGCAAGCCGCGCCAGCTTTCCGGCGGGCAGCGCCAGCGCGTCGCCATGGGCCGCGCCATCGTGCGCGAGCCGGCGGTGTTCCTGTTCGACGAGCCGCTGTCGAACCTCGACGCCAAGCTGCGCGTGCAGATGCGCATCGAGATCCGCCGTCTGCATCAGAACATCCGCACCACCAGCGTCTACGTCACCCACGACCAGGTCGAGGCGATGACCCTGGGCGACCGGCTGATCGTCATGAACAACGGCCGCGCCGAGCAGATCGGCAGCCCGATCGACGTCTACGAGAAGCCCGCCACCACCTTCGTCGCCGGGTTCATCGGCTCGCCCGCGATGAACATGCTGCCGGCGCGGCTGGGGGCCGACGGCGGCAGCGTCGAGCTCGACGGCGTCCGTCTTCCGGTGCAGGCGCCGGGCCACGGCGGCCGCGAGGTGATCCTCGGCATCCGGCCCGAACATGTCGAACTGGCCGAAGGCCGCTCCGGCGCGTTCGCGCTCGCCGTCGATTTCGTCGAGGCGCTCGGCGCCGATACGCTGGTGCATGGCGTTCTCGGCAGCACCGGGGCGGTGCTCACCGTGCGACTGCCCGGCATCACCCGCGTCGCCGCGGGCGACGGCCTCTCGCTGATCGCCCCGCCGGAGAGACTCCATCTCTTCGACGCAAAAACCGGCGCGCGTCTGTAGGTTCTTTTCAGTTCGATGGAGATCGGGCCGCCGTCGGCGGCCGGTCCGCGGCGCGGCGATCAACCGTCCAGCAGATTGGGGCTGATGCGGAGGAGCAGGCCGACGAGTTCGGCCTGACGGTTCGTCCCCGTCTTCGCGAACACTTCGGCGAGATGTGCGCGTGCCGTGGCGCGCGCGACGCCAAGCCGGCCCGCGGCCGCATCGAGCCCGTCGCCGCGCGCGATTTCGCGCGCCAGCGCTGCCTGGGCAGGCGTGAGGCCGAACATCGCCTGCAGGCGCTGGGAAGGCGGCGCCGGGTTGCCGTCGGCGTTCGCAATGAACACGAGTGCCGCCGGCCGCTCGCCGATAAGCCACGACGCCTCGCTGCGCATCGGAACGACCACGATACCGAGGGGCGCGCGGCCCGGGCGTGGCAGCGAAAGCGATCCGCCTTGGCCCGCTATCAGCGCGCGCAGGGCGGCGGTCTGCGCCGACAACGGTGCGGCCAATGCGCCGCGCTCGGTACGCAGCCCGTCATTCGCGGTCAGGAGCGCCTCGGCGGCGGGGTTCGCAAACAGGACGCGCGCGTCGCGATCGACCAGCACCACGCCGTCGCGCAGACGGTCGAGCGCCTCGCTGCGTTGCCATGATGCGGCGAGGCGGCGCTGGACCCGGAAGGCGCGCTTCAGATGCGGCGCGAGATGCTCCAGGACCTCGAATTCCTCCGGTCCGAAGGCGTTGCTCACGTCCGCCCGTCCCACGGCAATCGCGGCGGTGCAGTCGGGCGACCGATCGATCAGCAGGGCTGCGGATTCGACGACGCGGTTGGGAATGGACCAGTCGTTGTGGATCTCGGTCCGCGCCCATTCGGAAGGCGACATGATCATGCGGCCGGCCAGCACGCGTCCGGGCGTGCCGCCGATGACGGCCGGAAGGAACGGGTCGATTCGCCAGTAGTAGTCGAAATAGCTCCGGGCGGCGCCTGCATCGAATCCGATCGGCAGGATTTCGGCCCGGCCGTTGGCGTGGCTGAAACTGATGAGGCCGGCTGTGTCTGCGCCGGTCGCCGTGGTCACGTTTTCGATCACCGCCGGCCACAATGCGGCGTCGAGTGCCGCGTCATAGATCGATGCGACCAGGCCGGAAAGGCCGTTCTCGTCCAGCATGCGCGCCTCGGTTCTCGCCCCGGACTACAGACTGCCCCGGCTGCAATCTGGAGTCGAGGCTTGCTCGTCAGCGCCGCGCCTCGGTGGCCATCCTGACGGCGAGCCCGGCCAGCACCGTTCCCATCAGCCAGCGCTGCGCCACCAGCCATGCCGGGCGCGACACGAGGAAGACGGCGATCGATCCGGCCGTTATCGCGATCAGCGCGTTGACGGTGACGCTGACCGCGATCTGGGTGAAGCCCAGCGCCAGCGATTGGCCGAGCACGCTGCCCGCTGCGGGATCGATGAACTGCGGCAGCAGCGACAGATACAGCATCGCGATCTTCGGGTTCAGCAGGTTGGTCAGGAAGCCCATCGCAAACAGCTTGTGCGGCGCGTCCTTCGGCAGCGCGCGCACCTGGAACGGCGACCGTCCGCCCGGCCTCACCGCCTGCCAGGCGAGATAGAGAAGATAGGCAGCACCCGCGAAGCGCAGCGCGTCGTAGGCATACGGCACGGCGAAGACCAGCGCGGTGATGCCGAGGGCCGCGCACAGCATGTAGAAGACGAAGCCGAGCGCCACGCCGCCCAGCGAGATCAGCCCGGCCAGCCGCCCCTGGCAGATCGATCGTGAGATCAGATAGATCATGTTCGGCCCCGGCGTCAGCACCATGCCGAGGGCGACGAGGGCAAAGGCGATCAGGTTGGTCGTGCTGGGCATTGCAGTTGCTTACCAATCGGCGGTCGATGGCACCATTGCGTTTCTTTCAGACGTATCAAGCGCGGCACTCGGGCTCCCTTTCACCAACGGCGAGAGGGGTGTCACGCCACTCAACTCGCCGCCGCGTCGGCGAAGCCACCTCCATGGCTGGACGGTGCCCGAGACCCCCCGGAACGCGTGCGGCGTGAGGGCGAGCGCCTGCAGCCGGGCCGGGTCCTCGCCCGGCATGACGATGCCGAGCGGTGCCGCCGGCACGAATCCGAACCGGCTGTAATAGGCGGAGTCGCCGACCAGCAGGACACGCTCGTGCCGCGCCCAGGCCGCCATGTCCAGGGTGCGCCGCACCAGGATGCCGCCGATGCCCAGCGCCCGCTGACCCTTCGCCACTGCCAGGGGGCCGAGCAGCAGGCCCTGCCGCTTCACGCGACCGACGGCCACCGGCCAGTAGCGGATCGTGCCGATCACCGTGTCGTTCTCATCCCGGGCGACCAGCTTCAGGTGGGGGAGAGGCTCGATTCCGGCCCGGTAGCGGTACGAAATCTTCGACTCCCGGAACGGGCCGAACGCCTCGTCGAGCAGAATTTCGATGGCCGGGCCGTCCTCGGCCCGCTCGGTGGTGATCGTGAACATGGAATCCTCAACACGTGCGAATGACAGGGCAGGGGTGGCGGGCCTGTCGCCCGACCCGTGCCGCCGCTTCTCGTTGTGTTGAGGAAGAGGGAGCGCTGGAGACGCGCGATTACGCCCGGATGGCCGCCTCCCGGCGGCTGTCACGGCGTCGTCGTCGCTGAATTGCGGTCGCGCAATACATCATGGGTCTCCGGCGCGGGACACTACCACGAGCCTGGCCGGCGTCAACAGGGATCATATTGAAGCCCGCCCGCCGATTCGGCATGGCAGTGGTTCGCCTCGCTCCAACGGGGGAGAGGCCTCGGGGATGTCCTGGACTTTGCCCATCCGCGTCTTATCACGCGCTGCTGGAAAAGAACTCCATCCTGCCCGTCCCACTACGCTGTAAGGCGTAATCGCGCTGTTCGACGCGACACTGTCGATGGCGGACCGAGAGCGAGCAGGCCGGAACGCAGGGTTTCGATCTCCGGACAATCGGCTGTGCCGAGCGGGGCGATCAGAAAACCGTTCTCCAGAGGGTCGCAGCGGTAGCCCGGATGGCGCCGCGGGCTGCTTTCGATCAGCACATCGATCTTGCCCTCGAGCAACTCGTGCAGGCCCGCCGGCTGACTAACGCGGGCAGCGACTTGCGGGTGAGCCCGGCGGACCTGCGCGAGCCGCCTCCGCAAATCGTCGATGTCGACGCGGCCATGTACCCCGATATGCAACAGGTTCGTGATCCCCTCGGGCTTGAGTTCGGCGGTCGCCTCGGCGATGCGACCAAACGCTTGACGTATTGGCGTCAGATAGGCTTCCCCGGCGGGGGTCAGGATCACCTGCCGTGTCAACCGCTCGAATAGTTGCACGCCCAGCCGCTCCTCCAGCAGGCGAACTTGCTGGCTGACCGCGCCTGCAGTGACGTGCAGCTCGTGCGCGGCCTGCTTGAAGCTGAGGTGGCGAGCCGCCGCCTCGAAGGCGCGCAGGGCATTGAGGGGCGGCAGCAGGTAAGTCATGGCTGGCTCCCGGGGAGTGCGGCCGCAAGCATGCATGAGGCCCGCTCGCGCGACAAAGGAGAAATCCTGCTTTGTCGCAGGCGAAGCCAGTCCGTACGGATGGGCAGCTTTCGCACCTGCCAGAGGACTCAGCAGTGCCGACCGAAATGCCCTCCATCGAGACTTCGTACTCGTGGGTCCGCCTCCTCGCGTCGATCACTCTCAGTACATTGGGCTGCGTTGGCCTGTGGTCTTTGGCCGTAGCGTTGCCGGCAGTGCAGGCGGATTTCGGCGTGCAGCGGGCCGGGGCTTCCCTGCCCTATACGCTCACGATGATCGGCTTCATGATCGGCGGCGTCACGGTTGGCCGATTTGCGGACCGCTTCGGCATCGTGCCGCCGTTTGCCGGCGGCACGATCCTCATGTGCCTCGGCTACATCCTGACTGCTTCCGCCCCGACCCTGCCCGCATTCGCAGTAGTCTCCGGTCTGACCATCGGTCTTGGCAGCGCGGCGAGCTTCGCGCCGTTGGTGGCCGACGCGTCGCTTTGGTTCGACAGGCACCGCGGCCTCGCCATCTCCCTGGCCACTATCGGCAGCTCGCTTTCCGGTGTGGTCTGGCCGCCGATCATCCAGCACTTCATCGCTGAGGTCGGCTGGCGCCAGACCCACGTCGGCATCGGCATCTTCTGCCTGGCCACGATGCTGCCGCTGGCTCTTGTCCTGCGGCGACGGCCTGTATTCGACAAGCCTGCCATTGAAGCTGCAAGCATCGGCAATGCCAACCAGGCCATCGACTTGCCGCCCAATGTCACACATGCACTGCTGACCTTCGCCGGTCTGTGCTGCTGCGTCGCCATGTCGATGCCGCAGGTGCACTTGGTCGCCTACTGCGCCGATCTAGGCTACGGTCCAGCCCGAGGCGCCGAGATGCTGGCGGTGATGCTCGGCTCTGGCGTAGCGAGCCGTCTGACCTTCGGCTGGGTGTTCAGTCGCATCGGCGGCTTGCGGACCCTGCTGCTGGGCTCCGTCATGCAGGCCATGGCTCTCGCGCTTTATCTGCCTTTCGACGGGCTCGTTTCGCTTTACGTCGTTTCGGCCGCCTTCGGCCTGGCGCAGGGTGGCCTTGTGCCGAGTTACGCGGTGATCATCCGTGAGCTGTTCCCTGCCCAGGAGGCCGGTCTTCGCGTCAGCCTCGCCATCTCGACCACGCTCGCTGGCATGGCGTTGGGCGGCTGGCTGGCCGGCGCCATCTACGACTGGACTGGCTCGTACGCCGCAGCGCTCGTCAATGGTATTGCCTGGAATCTAGCGAACATCGCGATCGCCTTCTGGCTGTTGCGGCAGATGCGCGGGCGCGCTGCAGGCCTCGGTGCCGCGTGGCCGCCGTCGATCGGCCGAACGCGCGCGTCCACCGGCTGATGCAGTGCTGGCCGCCAGCGCTTCACGTTCCGTGTCATGCGACGGATCGTGCCCCGCGCGTTTTCGATGGCTATCGCCCGATCAGCCGAATTTGGCTCAGAGGTCGATCTCGGTCCAGATCGGCTGGTGGTCGGAGCCCTGGGCCTGCTCGTCGATCCGGGCGCTCCGGATCAATCCGGCCAGGCTGGCGCTGACGAAGCAATAGTCGATGCGGTGGCCGGTGCTGACGCTGCCGCTGCGGCAGGTGACGCCCTCGCCCTCACCATGGCCGGCCGCGACCCAGGCGTCGACGAAGCCCTCGGGATTGTTCATCCGGCCATAAGGTCCGACCGGACCGACGAAGCGATCGTACAGGGGCGAGCTCGCGAACATGTTGAAATCGCCCATCAGGATCGCCTCGCGCGGCATGACCGGAAGCGCCTCGCCGTTGGACCAGTCGTCGCGAAGACGGCCGCACCACGCACCGCCCTCGACCGGGGCGCGGCGGTGGATGTCGAGCAGGGCGTCGATCTGCGGCGCCCGCGTCGCGTCGGCGAGATGCGTCAGGTGGAGCGAGTAGAACCGCACCGGGCCGCGCTTCGTGTCGATGACGCCCTCGAGCGCGCAGCGCTGCAGGCTGAGCTGCTCCAGCGTCGCGAATTTCGGCAGCATGAAATTGCGCGAGCTCAGGATCGGCGTGCGCGACAACAGCATGTTGCCGAACTGGCGGCGGCGGTGGACGGGCCTTCCATCGGTTCCCGTGGTGCTCGCATCGAGATCGAGGCCCGGCCCATAGACCCAGTGATAGTCCGGCAGCAGCCGGGTCAGCTCCGCCACCTGGTCGACCATCCCGGAGCGCGCGAAGAACCGCTCGACCTCCTGGAGGGCGATGACGTCGGCGCCGCGCACCGTCGCGGCGATGCGGTCCAGGTCGAAACGGTTGTCTTTGCCACGCCCGAACTGGATATTGTAGCTGACCAGCCGCATCGCCCCTCCATGCACGCAGGATCGCGCTCACTATCACGGCGGGTGCATCCTGCCTACCCTCGGTTGCCGCAAGCCCGGAATGTCGAATCCGCCGTCCCATCCAGCGCCGCACGGAGTTTCGCTGCTGCTCCTCCTCGTGCTCGGCACCAACTGGGGGCTAGGATTCTCGCTCTCCAAGTTCGGCGTGACCGGCGGTCTGCATCCGCTCGGCTATGCATTCTGGCAATGCGCCGGCGGCGGGCTGGTGCTGCTTGCGATCAGCTATTTCCGGGGCCATCTCCCGCCGCTCGGCTGGCGGCATCTGCGCTATTACCTGATCTGCGGCATTGCCAACATCGCCTTGCCGAATTTCATCGCCCTGGTCGCCGTGCGGCGCGTGCCGGTCGGCATTGTCGTGCTGCTGGTCTCATTGGCGCCGCTGATCACCTACGGCGTGGCGCAGCTCGCGGGTCTGGAGCGGTTCAGCCTGCGCCGCGCCGCCGGCATCGTCGTCGGCCTGATCGGCGCGGCCATGATCCTGGTTCCGCGCGCAAGCCTGCCGTCGGGCGAGGCGTTCGGCTGGGTGCTGTTCGCGATGGGAACGCCGCTCTGCTATGGCGTCAGCAACGTCTATCTCGCCGTGGCGCGCCCGCCCGGTGTGCCGTCGCTGGCGCTTGGCGGCGCCATGCAGTTCGGCGCCGCATCGGCCCTTCTTCCCGTGGGGCTTGCCGTCGGCGCGATGCATGTCCCGCTTCCGCCGCTCACCACGGCGGAGACCGCCAATCTCCTGCATATCCTCGTTTCCGGCCTCGGCTCGCTGATCTTCTTCGAGCTGATGCGCATGCGCGGACCGGTCATCGCCAGCCAGGTCGGCTACATCGTCTGCCTGTCCGGCGTGTTCTGGGGCAAGCTGTTCTTCGGCGAGCAGCACAGCCTGTGGGTCTGGGCGGCGATGGTGGTCATCTTCACCGGCCTCGCCCTCGTTACCTGGCCGGCCAGGCGAGCGGTTCCGGCCTGAAGAAAGCGGGTTGACCGGCGCTCCGGTTTGGCCTGGGATCGGGGCGGACCACTGCGTCCTGCCCGAATCAGCGATTTATCAGCCAGAGGACCACCGACAGGACGACGCTGACCAGGATGCTGGTGGCGATCGGGATGTAGATCCGCGCGTTGCCGTGCTCGATGACGATGTCGCCCGGCAGGCGGCCGAGGCCGAGCTTGGCCAGAAATGGCCACAACAGTCCGGCGAGAACGAGGACGATTCCGAAGACGATCAGCGTGCGGGACATGGGCCCTTCCCGCCGCAATACGTGTTGCCGCGGCGCGGGGATGCAAGGCGGGCAGAACGGCGCAATCGGCTGAACGGTGAAACGGGCGGACAGGTCAGAACGCGTGAAACAGGTGAAACACGTGTACGGAGCTACACAGGATCAGTGGGTTAGCTGCTTCACGGGCGTCCCGTCCCGTTTCACTCGATCAGGCGTTCTCGCGGATGAAGCTGCGGACCTGCGGCAGGATCTCGCCGCGCCACTTCCGGCCGTTGAAGATGCCGAAATGGCCGACGCCCTGCTGCATCAGATGCTTGCGCTTCTTCGCCGGCAGGTTCGCGCAGAGGCCGTGCGCGGCGTAGGTCTGGCCGATGCCGGAGATGTCGTCGAGCTCGCCTTCGACCGTCATCAGCGCCGTCTCGCGGATGGCCTTCGGATCGACCTTGCGGCCCCGCGAGCGCATCGTGCCGAGCGGAAGGGCGTGGTCCTGGAAGGCGGTCTTGACGGTCTGCAGATAGAACTCGGCGGTCAGGTCCATGACCGAGAGATATTCGTCGTAGAAGCGGCGGTGGCCGGCGGCGCTGTCGCCGTCGCCGCGCACGAGATGCTCGAAGTGCCGCATCGTCGAGCCGAAATGCCGGTCGAGGTTCATCGTCATGAAGCCGGTCAGCTGCAGGAAGCCCGGATAGACGCGGCGCATGAAGCCGGGATAGATGGCCGGCACCACCGTCAATACGCTGTGCTCGAACCATTCGATCGGGCGCGTCGCGGCCAGGACGTTGACCTGGGTCGGGTTGACGCGGGTATCGATCGGCCCGCCCATCAGGGTCATCGATCGCGGCACGGCGGGGTCGCCGGCATCCGACATTAGGGCGACCGCCGCGAGCACTGGCACCGAGGGCTGGCACACCGCGATGACGTGCACGTCCGGGCCGAGCCGCCGCAGGAAGCCGATGACGTAATCGATATAGTCGTCGAGGTCGAACGGCCCGCGTTCGAGCGGCACCTCGCAGGCGTTGGTCCAGTCGGTGATGTAGACGTCGTGCTGCGGCAGCAGCGCCTGCACGGTGCCGCGCAGCAGGGTCGCGTAGTGCCCGGACATCGGTGCCACCACCAGAACCCTCGGGTCCTCGCGCGCAGTGTCGCGGCGGAAGTGCAGCAGGTCGCAGAATGGCAGACTCTCGACCGTGTCGATCTCGACCGCCACCGGCTCGCCGTCGATCACGGTCGTGTCGATGCCGAACTCGGGCTTGCCATAGCGCCGCGTCACCCGCTCGTAGATCTCCGAGCCTGCCGCGATCGCCCGCCCGACCCGGGTATAAGAGATCGGCAGCAGGGGATGGCTGAACAGGTGCTGGAGGCTTTCCGCGACGAATCTGGAAGGCGACATCATCGCGTGCTGGAGATCATACAGGTGGTAGAGCATACGAAAGTATTACCCCTAGGAGTGCGAAGCAGCCTACTCCCAAAGAGTTAATGCTCCAACCCAATACCGCCAAGTCCGTCCGGATTCATCCGGTCGATCAGATGGATAAAGGAACCCAGTACCGTGCCGGCGCGCCGGCCCGCAAAGCCGAGCGGTCTTTCCTGTGCATCCTGGGCTTCGAACAGGGGATCGCCCTCCGCGGCGGTTGCGGTCGCGTAGTGAAACTCGTGCCCGCGGTACGATGTTCCGGACGGCCCCAGCGGCGTGCCTGCCGCCAGCTTTACCGTGCGGTAACCAAGGGCAAGGCGTCGTTCGGCGAAGCTGGCGCACGCCGGAAGGAGCGCGGCCATCGGGTGGACGTGGCCCGAGGCATCGGTGAGGGTGCGGCCGAGCACCATGTAGCCGCCGCACTCTCCGTAGACGGTCGCGCCGCGCGCCGCTGCCTTCCGCAGGCCGTCGAGGAAGGTGTGGTTGCCGGCGAGCCGGCCGGCATGAAGCTCGGGATATCCGCCCGGCAGGAAGACGGCGTCGGCGGCACTGTCCGGTGCGGCGTCCGCGAGCGGCGAGAATGTCGTGATCTCGGCCCCGGCCGCACGCCAGCCGGCGAGCATCGCGGGATAGGCGAAGGCGAACGCATCGTCCTCCGCCACCGCGATCCGTTGGCCGAGGGGCGGCAGGGCGCAGGCCGGCGCGCGCGCGATCGTGCGCGCCGGGCGCGCCAGTGCCACCAGCGCATCGAGATCGACCGCATCGGCGACCCTGTCGGCGGCACGCTCGATCACCGCATCGAGATCGGCGCGCTCGCGCGCCTGGACGAGACCGAGATGGCGCTCCGGCAGCGCGATCCTCGCATCGCGCGGCACGGCGCCGAGCCGCGCCAGCAACGGCAGCGATGCCGCCGTGGCCGCGTCGAGAACGGCGACATGCTTCGCGCCGCCGACGCGATTGAAGATCACCCCGGCCACGGCGACGTCAGCGCGATGGTGTGCGAATCCCGAGAGCAGCGCCGCTACGGAGGCCGCCTGGCGACCGGCGTCGACGACGAGGACGACCGGCCAGCCGGTCGCCTGCGCGAGATCGGCGCATGAGCCGCGGCCCTGCGCATCGACGCCGTCGAACAGGCCCATCGCGCCCTCGCAGACGATCAGGTCCGCATCGCGAGCCAGCGTCGCAATGGCCGCTGCGACCGTCGCCGGCCGCATCGCCCATGGATCAAGGTTGAGACACGGCCGGCCGGTGGCCGCCGCATGGAATGCCGGATCGATATAGTCGGGCCCTGACTTCGCGGCGGCGACGCGAAGGCCGCGGCGCCGCAAGGCGCGCAACAGGCCCATCGTGACCGTCGTCTTGCCGCTCCCCGAAGCCGGTGCGGCGACGATCAGCCCGCCGACGCTCACAGATGCTTGCGGATCGCGTCCGCCATCCTGTCGGGCGGCGTATCGTGCGTGAAATGCGTGAGGAACTTGCCGTCGCGCCCCATCAGATAGATGAAGCCGGAATGATCGACCGCGTAGTTCGGATCGGTTTCCGGGTCACCATGCACCTTGTAGTACACGCGATAGGCCTTCGCCGCCGCTGCGACCTGCTCCGCCGTTCCGGTCAGTCCGACGATCCGCTCGGAGAAATGCGCGACATAGTCCTTCATCACCGCGGACGTGTCGCGCGCCGGGTCGACCGTGATGAAGATCGGCTGGATCTCGTCGGCGCCTTGGCCGAGCGACTCGAGAACATCCGTCATCAGCTGCAGGCCGAGCGGGCAGATGTCGGGGCAGTTCGTGAAGCCGAAATTCACCAGCATCAGCCGACCGCGGAAATCGCTGTCGCTGCGCGTCCTGCCGTCCTGATCGGTCAAGGTAAACGGGCCGCCGATCAGCGCTTCGCCGTAGCCGCGATTCCCGCCTTCGGAGCCGCTGAGCAGGCGATGTCCGACATAGCCGAGCCCGACGCCGATCAGCACCGTCGCGAGGACGATGGCGATCCGCATGCGAAGCGGAATCATCGCGACGTCTGGCCGCCGCGCTCGCGCCGCCAGCCGCGGGCCTCCATGCAGTCGCGGTAGACGTCGCCCGGCGCCGAACCGGCGCGGCGCGTGCCTGCGTCGACGCCGCTTTCGACGATGCCGGTGCGGCCCGAATCGCGATCGTCGAATACGAAATCGTAGCCTTGGCTGCGCGACGCGCAGGCGTCCTGGTCGAGCCGAAGATCCTCGATGGTGGTGCCGCCCTTGGCCCAGCGCGTCGAAGGCGAGGAGCACGCCGCCGTGCCGGCGGCAACGACGACGAGCGTGACGAGCAGAGTGGATTTCATGGCTAAGACATAGTGGTTGGGGACGGCGATGTCAGCCTCGATTCGCGGCAGCCTTCAGCCGGTCTCGCGGCGCCCGTGCCGGGTGCCGAGCGGATCGGCCTCGAGAACGCGGCCGCCGAGTGCGCCGAGCCAGTCGAGGCCGCGGCGCAATGTGACCACCTCGCCGACGACCAGAATGGCCGGCGGCTCGAGCCCGGCCTGCATCGCCTCGGCTTTTGCCTGCGCCAGAGTCGTCTCCAGCACCTGCTGGCGGTCGGTTGCCGCACGGCTGACGATCGCGACCGGCTCCGTTCCCGGCCGTCCCGCTGCCATCAGGTGCTGGGCGATGCGGCCGAGGTGCTTGAGCGCCATGTAGAACACCAGGACCGGCGCGCCTTTCGCGAGCGCGGCCCAGTCGAGCCCGTCGGGCACATCGCCGGTTACACCGTGGCCGGTGACGAAGGTCACCGCCTGATTGGTGTCGCGGTGGGTAACGGGGATGCCGGCATAGGCGAGCCCGCCGATCCCTGCCGTGATACCCGGTACGACGCGGAACGGAACGCCGGCATCGACCAGCGCCAGCGCCTCTTCGCCGCCGCGGCCGAACACGAACGGGTCGCCGCCCTTGAGGCGCAGGACGCGCAGTCCGGCCTTTGCGTGGCGTACCAGCCGGTCGGAGATGTCGGGCTGGCGCGGCGACGGCTTGCCGCCGCGCTTGCCGGCGAACTCGAGCGCGGCGCCCGGCCGCGTCAGCGCCAGGATGCGGGTATCGACGAGCGCATCGTACACCACGACATCGGCGTGCTGCAGCGCGTGGACGGCGTAGAGCGACAGCAGGCCGGGATCGCCCGGACCGGCGCCAACCAGCCAGACCCAACCCGATTCGAATACCGGAAATTCCAGAGAGAGCTCCCGCATGCCGGACCAACCTAGCGCAGCCCACGTCCCGGCGCACCCTCGATGTCAGCGCAACAGGCTTGCGCCACCGCCACGTTGGCAGCAGGGTGCTGCATGGTTGCGTTCACGCTCGCTGTCTTCATTCTGACCTATATCGGCATGGCGCTGGGCCGCGTGCCCGGGCTCCGGCTCGATCGCAGCGGCATCGCGCTGATCGCTGCCACCATGCTGGTGGCCGGCGGTTCCGTCAGCACCGGGCGGCTCGTCGACGCGATCCACTTCCCGACCATGATCCTGCTGTTCGCACTGATGATCGTGTCAGCGCGGTTCGCCGCGGCGGGTTTCTACGAGGCATGCGCCGCCTGGATCGCGCGCCATGGCGGCAGCCCGGTCCTGCTGCTGGCGCTGACGATCGGCATAGCGGGGGCGCTGTCGGCAGTGCTGGTCAACGACGTGGTCGTCTTCGTCATGACGCCGCTGCTGTGCGCGGGTCTGGCGCATCGCCGGCTCGACGTGCGCCCGTTTCTCGCCGGGCTCGCCGGCGCCAGCAATGCCGGCTCGGCGGCGACGTTGATCGGCAACCCGCAGAATATCGTCATCGGCCAGGTCGGCGGGCTCGATTTCGTCCGGTTCGTGCTGGCGTGCGGCGTACCCGCCGTGGTCGCGCTCGCGATCGTGTTCGCGTCGGTCTGGCTGGTCTGGCGCAAATCGCTGCGCATGAAGCCAAAGCCGGTCGAGGCCGTGACCCCGGCCTACGACCGCGCGGAAACCGCGAAGGCAGGAATCGCGACTCTCCTGCTTCTTGCGCTGTTCATGACGCCGATCGCGCGCGACATGAGCGCGCTGCTGGTCGCGGCCGTGCTGCTGATGAGCCGGCGCTTTTCCAGCCGCGACATGTTGACCAGCGTGGATTGGCCGCTGCTTCTGCTGTTCGTCGGGCTCTTCGTCGTCAACGATGCACTGGCGGAGACGGGCCTCACCGCCGACGCGCTGATCTTGCTCGCGGAACGCGGCTGGCTGCCCGACCGTCTTTCGGTGCTGGTGCCGATGACGCTGCTTGCCAGCAATACGATTGGCAACGTGCCGACGGTCATCATGGTGCTCGCGGTCTGGCGCGACATTCCCGAAGGCGCCCTCTATGCGCTTGCACTTCTGACGACGCTCGCGGGAAACCTTTTTCTGGTCGGCAGCATCGCCAACCTGATCGTCGCCGAACGAGCGGCGCAGGCCGGTTTCAAGTTCGGGTTCATCGACCACGCCCGGGCCGGCGTGCCGATGACCCTCCTGTCGATGGCGGTCGCGGTCGCCTGGCTCTATGCCGGCGGCTGGCTCGACTGGTGATGCCGCCGGCGCTACGGTTCGGCCATGTCTGATCAGGACGAGGGCATGGCGCCGGAAGCGGCGGCGAAGCCGGCCGGTCCGCTGCGGCGCGGCTGGACGACCGGCGCCTGCGCGGCCGCGGCGTCGCGCGCCGCCTACGAGGCGCTGCTCACCGGCATGTTCCCCGACCCCGTGGCCATCCAGCTGCCGCGCGGCCAGCGACCGTCCTTCGCCCTGGCGCGGCGGGAGTTGACGGCGGGCCGCGCCACCGCCGGAATCGTCAAGGATGCCGGCGACGATCCCGACATCACGCACGGCGCCCTGGTTCTCGCGAGCGTCGAGGGCGGCGCGCCGGGCAGCGGTATCGTTTTCAGGGCGGGCGAGGGGGTCGGCACAGTGACGCGTGCGGGCCTGCAGCTTCCGCCAGGCGAGCCGGCCATCAATCCCGGTCCGCGGGCGATGATCGCGAGCGCGATCCGCGACGCCGCCGACCATTGCGGCGGCACCGGCGATGTCGTGGTGACGGTGTCGGTGCCTGGCGGCGCCGCGCTGGCGGAAAAGACATTGAACGGACGCCTCGGCATCGTCGGCGGCATTTCGATTCTCGGGACGACCGGCATCGTCGTGCCGTATTCCTGCGCCGCCTGGATCCATTCGATACACCGCGGCATCGATGTCGCGCGCGCGGCCGGCCTGGCCCACGTCGCCGCTGCGACAGGTTCGACCTCCGAGGCGGCAGTCAAGGCGATGTACGACCTGCCCGACATGGCGCTGCTCGACATGGGCGACTTCGTCGGCGGCACGCTCAAGTACCTTCGTCGGCACCCGGTGCCGTGGCTGACCATCGCCGGTGGTTTCGGCAAGCTCGCCAAGCTCGCCGCCGGCGACCTGGATCTCCATTCGAGCCGCTCCCGTGTCGACGTCGGCGCGCTTGCGGCGCTGCTCGATGAATGCGGCGCATCGGGCGATATCGCGGCGCGCGCACGGCAGGCCGGTTCGGCCGGCGAGGTGCTCGCCCTCGCCGGCGATGCGAATGTCGGTCTCGCCGACGCCGTCGCGCGCCGCGCGCGCGCGGTGGCGCTGGCGGCGCTCGCCGGCGGGATCGCGGTCGATGTCGTCGTCTTCGACCGGCAGGGGCGCCGGCTCGGTCATGCCGGCCCATGAGCAGGGTCCGCCGCGTTCTCGTGCTCGGTGGAACCGCCGAGGCGCGTGCGCTCGCCGCCGCCATCGCCGCGCGGTTCGCTGAGCAGGTCGAGCTGATTGTCTCCCTGGCCGGCCGCACGCGGGCGCCTGCGACGTATGCCGGCGCCATCCGGGTCGGCGGGTTCGGCGGTGCGGAAGGGCTGGCCGAGTACCTGCGGCGCGAGCGCATCGACCTGCTCATCGATGCAACCCATCCCTTTGCCGCCGCGGTCTCGAGGCACGCGCGCGCGGCGGCGGCGCGCACCGGCATCGGACTGCTCGCCTTCGCCAGGCCGGAGTGGCGTCCGGGCCCGGACGACCGCTGGACGATCGTGCCCGATGCCGAAGCGGCTGCCGAAGCCGCTCGGCCGCTCGGCGAGCGGGTGTTCCTGACCTTCGGCGGCCGCGAGATCGGCGCCTTTGCCGGCATGGCCGAAAAGTGGTTCCTGGTGCGTCGCATCGAGGCCCCGGAGCGGCCGCTGCCGCTCGGCCGATATGAAGTATGTCTCGGCCGCGGTCCGTTCTCGCTCGAGAACGAGCTGAGGCTGCTACGGGACCGCAGGATCGACGTGCTGGTCACCAAGGCGAGCGGCGGTGCTGCCACCCGCGCCAAGCTCGAGGCGGCGCGCGAGCTCGGCCTGCCGGTGATCATGATCCGGCGGCCTGGCAGGGCTGCGCTGCCGAGCGTGACGACCGTCGAGGACGCGATGCGGTGGATCGCCGATGCGGTCGGCGACAGTCCCCGGATTGACCCGCGGCCGGGTTCGGCCTAATCCTGTGAGGGCTTGGCCGGGGCGGGGGCCAGGAGAGGGGGCGGGGTATGCGGACGTTAATCTTCGCGCTGGTTCTGGCGGTGGCCGGACCGGCGGCCGCACAGATGCGGATCGACGTGCTGAACCGTGCGCCGCCGATCGTCGACTATGCACGTTCCGGCGATGCCGGCTCGGTTCGCGGCGCGCTGGCCAGCGGGGCGTCGCCCAATGCCTCGGACCTCGACGGTATGCCGGCGGTCATACTTGCGGCCATGGCGGGTCATGCAGACGTGATCGCCGCGCTGGCGCAGGCCAAGGCGTGGCTCGACGTGCGCGACAGGATGGGCAACACGGCGCTGTTCTGGGCGGCAGAGCGCGGCTATGACGCCGTCGTCGAGGCCCTGATCGCCGGTCATGCCGATCTCAATGCGGAGAACCGCTCGGGCGCCACGCCGCTGATCGCCGCCGCGCGCGAAGGGCATGTCGCGATTGTCGATCTGCTGGTGCGCGCCGGCGCCGATATCAGCCGTGAGGACTATACCGGCCGGAGCGCGCTGAACTGGGCTCAGACCAACAGCCGCCGCAACGTCGTCGAGGTTCTTCGTCGCGCGGGCGCGCAGCGCTAGCCCTCGGCTGCCGCCTTGCGCGGCCGCAGCACGTGGTGATGGGTTTCGGCATAGAGCCGGCTGTCCTCGAATGATGTAGAGTTAGCCAGCGCACGGCCGACGAGAATGAGCGCGGTGCGCGTGACGCCGGCCGCTTTGACCTGCTGACGAATGCCCGCAAGCGTGCCGCGCAGCAGGCTTTGGTCGGGCCACCCGACGCGATAGGCGACCACCACTGGACAGTCCTCGCCGTAGAACGGCAGCAGCTCGCGCACGACGATTGCGAGGTTGTTGATGGAAAGATGAATGGCGAGCGTTCCACCGCTTTTCGCCAATGTGGCCAGATCTTCGCCGGGCGGCATCGCCGAGGCGCGGATCGCGGTGCGGGTCAGGATGACCGTCTGCGAGACTCCCGGCAGTGTCAGCTCGGCCTTCAGTGCCGCGGCGGCTGCAGCGAAGGCCGGGACGCCGGGTGTCACGTCGTACGGTATGCCGAGTGCATCGAGCCGCCGCATCTGCTCGGCGATCGCGCCATAGAGCGACGGGTCGCCCGAATGCACGCGCGCGACATCGTGCCCCGCCGCGTCGGCTTCCCGCATCACCGCGATGATCTGGTCGAGATGCAGCGGCGCGGTGTCGATGATCCTGGCGTCGCCGCGCGCCTCTGCAATAACCTCCGCCGGAACCAGCGACCCGGCATAGAGCACGACGCCCGCACGACGGATCAGGTTGAGGCCGCGCACGGTGATCAGGTCGGGCGCGCCGGGGCCGGCGCCGATAAAGTGGACCGTCATTGCTCCTCCGCCGGGACCGGAGCGGCGGTTTCCTCCGGAGATGCACGTTTGGCCGCATAGCCGCGCGGCGTGTAGACCCGGCGCGTGCTTCCTGGGCCGAATGCACGCGTTTGCCGGTTGCCGATCAGGAGCAGGGTAAGCATGTCGATCTTCGCGTCGTCGAGGCCGCCGAGCGTTGTTGCCTCCACGAGCTCGCCGGGCCGACCGAGATTGCGCGCGACGACGACGGGCGTGTCAGGCTCCCGCCTCGACAGCAGGATCTCCCTGGCGCGGCCCAGCTGCGAACGCCGGCGCGCGGAGGCAGGATTGTAGAGCGCCACGACGAAATCGCCGTCGGCGGCGGCGTGCAGCCGCCGCTCGATCTCGGGCCACGGCGTCAGCAGATCGGAGAGCGAGATCGCGCAGAAATCGTGCCCGAGCGGCGCGCCCGCCCGCGCCGCCGCCGCCTGAAGCGCCGACACGCCGGGGCAGACGCGTACCGCAACGCGCCGCCATGCCGGGTTCTCGTTTCGGTCGAGAAGCTCGAACACCAAGGCAGCGAGGCCATAAATGCCTGCATCGCCCGACGAGACCAGCGCCACGGCACGGCCCGTGGCGGCGAGATCGAGCGCGCGCCATGCGCGCGCCTCCTCCTCGCCCAGCGGGCTATCGTGCCGCGACTTGCCGGCGAGCGCGGAGCCGAGCAGGTCGAGATAGAGCCCGTAGCCGACGACGTCGCTGGCCTGCGCGATCGCCGCATCTGCTTCCGGCGTGCGCCATGACGGTGAGCCAGGGCCGATGCCGACGATGAAGAGCTCGCCGCGCGGCGACCCGGCGCTCCGGGCATCGATATCGCCGGGAGCGAGGGCGATGGCGCAGGTGGCGCGCGCCGACCGCATCTTCGGAACGATGAGTTCGCTGTCGGGACCGGCGCAGGCGAGCGCCGACGCTTCGGCGACCCCGGCGACGCCGACGGCCTGCCGGACGGTGTCGGACGGGCGGGCGAGGCGAGGCTCCTGCCTGGCAAGCGTTCGGGCGTCGAAGAATCGCGCAGGGACGCCGAGCCATTTTGCGAGCGCGTGTACCGCGACCTCGTCGGCCTTGATGTCGAGGCTGACGACGGCGGCGACGGCCTGCGGCGAAAGGCCGTGCGCCGCCAGCGTCTCGCGCGCCAGCGTTTCCAGATCCTCGGCGGCCACGCCGCGCTCGCAGCCGACGCCGAGCGCCAGAACCGGCGGATGATAGACAAGAGAATGCGCGTCACCGTCGCGCACCTGGTGCGTAACGACGATCGAGCGCGCCCCATCTTCCTGGAAGTCGATGCCCCGCAGCCATTTCGCGTCGCCGGCATCGATGTGCAACGCCATCGGTTCCTTCGCCAGCAGGGCCGCCGCCGTCGCTTTTAGGGCCGCGGGGTTGGCAATGCGCCAGCCGGGCGGCGGCTCGTCGAGGGACACGCCGAGTGCCACATCGCCGGCGGTGGTGATCGCGGCGGTTCCATCCAGAGCTTGCGCCAGCATTCGCGCGAGCGCATTGGCGCCGCGGTGGCCTCCCAGCAGCGGGACGATGATCCGGCCGTCTTCCGATATTGCAATCACCGGCGCGTCGTCCGTCTTGCTCCCAAGCGCGGGAGCGAGCGCGCGGATCAGGATGCCGGCGGCACAGATACCGATGATCGGCTGTCGCGCCCGGAACAGGTCGCGAAGACGCTCCGCCGCGTCCTCGAACATTGCATCCGCATCGTGAACGCGACCGGTCAGTCCGTGCAGCGTTGCACCGGCAACATGAGTCTGGATGCGTCGTCCGAGTTCGGCGCCGGCAGCGGTCAGCGCGAGGATGGCGGCCGATTTCACTGCCATGCGTGGCCCCGACGGTGGATCAGGACAAGAGAGAAATAGGGCACGGCTGCCGGGTCGATTTCGGCAAGAGGGCGGGATTGTTCACCGGGCAGGCTCGCGTGCTCGATATAGCGCGACTGCGCCGTCAGGCCCAGCCGGCGGATCAGGTCGCGCATGCGCGCGAAATGCCGTCCGAGCTTGATGATCGCGGCGGCGTCCGCGGATTGCAGTCGCGCCGCGATCTCGTCATCGCTCAGGAGCGCCGGAATGATCGTCAAAACATCGTTGCGCGCGGCAAGCGGCATACCGAGCCCGGATGCCGCCGCCGCCAACGAGGTGACGCCGGGAACCACGATCGTCCTGTGCTTTCCGGCCAGCCTCGCGAACAGGTACATGAAGGATCCGTAGAAGAAGGGATCGCCCAGGCACAGCACGGCGACGTCCCGGCCGCTGACCAGGTGACTCGCAAGATCGGCGGCGGCGCGATCGTAGACCGCGTTCGCCGGGTAGCGGTCGGCGCTGAGCGGCATGCGGATGGCGATCTCGATCCGGTCGGAATCGAGATGCGGAGCCATGATCCGGCGCGCAAGGCTGTCGCCGTGTTCGGGCGCCGGATAGGCGAGCACCGGGCAGGCCCGCGCGATCCGCACCGCCTTGAGCGTGACGAGCTCCGGGTCGCCCGGTCCGACGCCGAGGCCGTAAAGCGTGGCCTCAGCCATCGTCCTTCACCGCTTCCCATTGCGTCACGGGCATCAGTGTCCGCCAGCCGAGCCGCCCGCCCACCGGTTCGGCACGGCTGACCGCTATGCGGCGCAGCGCGCCGCCGAGCCGCGCATGCCATCCGGCAAGAATGCTTTCACCTTCGACCGTCACTGCGTTGGCCACGAGGCGGCCGCCGGGCCGGAGCCTCGGCCAGCACGCGTCGATCATGCCGGGTGCGGACAGCCCGCCGCCGATAAAGATCGCATCCGGCGTCTCGAGACCGGCGAGCGCACCGGGCGCTTCGCCCCCGATCACGCGGAGGCGGGGAACGCCGAGGGTAGCGGCATTCCGCGCAATGAGCGCGTGACGTGCGGCATGCCGTTCGATGGCGACGGCCTGCATTCCGCGTGCCGCGCGCATCCACTCGATGGCGATCGAGCCGCAGCCCGCGCCGACATCCCACAACCGTTGGCCCGGCAGGGGTGCGAGTGCGGACAGGGTCGCGGCGCGAACCTCGCGCTTGGTGAGCTGGCCGTCATGGACGAATGCGTCGTCGGGCAGGCCGGGCGCGCGGCTCTGCACGCGCGCGTCCGGTCCGGGAACGCAGCGCACCGCCAGCGTGTTGAGATCCGCGCTCGCGCCGGTATTCCAGCTGTCCGCGACACCGTCGACGCGGCGCTCCGCGTCGCCGCCGAGATTCTCGAGCACGGTGATTTCACTCGCCCCCCAGCCGCGCGCCCGGAGGAAGGCGGCGACCGTGGCGGGCGTCGTGCCGTTCTCGCTCAGGACGAGCAGACGCGCGCCGGGCGCGAGATGGAGCGCAAGAAGGTCGATGGGCCGGCCGTGCAGGGTGATCGTCTCCGTCTCCGCGAGCGGCCAGCCCATGCGCGCAGCGGCGAGCGTGAACGCGCTCAGATGCGGCAGGATGGTCATCTCGTCGTGCGGGAAATGGCGCGCGAGCGTTACGCCGATCCCGAACCACATCGGATCGCCGGTCGCGAGAACGACGACGCGGCGGCCGCGCCGCGCCTTGATCGCCTTCACGGTGTCGGACAGCGGCGTTGCCCAGGTCAGCCGCTCGGCGGCGCCGTCCGCGACCATGGCGAGGTGACGCTGTCCGCCGACCAGCACGTCCGCGCGGTCGATCAGACCGCGTGCGATCGCGCTGATCCCGTGCAAGCCGTCCGCGCCGACACCGACGATGCTGAGCCATGGATTCATGACGGCGTTCCGTAGATCAGCGCGTTGACTGCGGCCGCGGCCATGGCGCTGCCGCCGCGCCGGCCCTGCAGGGTCAGGAACGGTATGCCGCGCGGACGCGCCGCAAGCTCGGCCTTCGACTCGGCCGCGCCGACGAAGCCGACCGGAAAGGCGATGACCGCGGCCGGCCGCATGGGGCCTTCATCGACCAGCTCGAGCAGGCGGAACAGTGCGGTGGGCGCGTTGCCGATCGCGACAATGGCGCCGCCGAGTTCGGCCGCGCCGATGGACAGGGCCGCGGCGCTGCGCGTCGTGCCTTCGCGCCGCGCCTGCTCGGCGAGCGCCGGCGCATCGAGCAGGCACCGCACCCGGCCCTCGGCGCGCAGCTGCGCGTCGATAATGCCGTCGGCGACCATCCGCGTGTCGGTGAGGACATTCGCGCCGGCGGCCAGTGCAGCACGGGCGCACATCGCGAAGTCGGCGGACCAGCGCAGATCGGCCACGATGTCAGTCATGCCGCAGGCGTGGATCAGGCGTACGACGACGTCGCGCAGATCCGCCGGGACGTCGGACAGGTCCGCCTCGGTCCGGATCGCCGCGAAGGATTGACGGTAGATTTCCGCCGGGTCGCGGACGTAGGCGATCATCGCTGTCGCGACCCGGTCGCGTGACCATGGTGATGATGGCCATGGTCGTGATGATGGTCGTCGTGCCCGTGCCCGTGGTCATGATCGTGCGCGTGGTGATGTCCGTGATCGGCGTTGGTGCCGATGCCGCGCACGTGCAGGTGATGACCGGCCTGGATGGCGCCGACATCCGCCTCGTAGCCGATGACCTGCGCCCGGTACTTGCACAGGCGGCAGTTCATGGCGTTGCCGCCGGTCAGGATTTCGCCGACCCGCTCGGCGAACGCGTCGAGGACCAGGGGATGGTCGTTGAGATAGTCCGCCTTGACGATGTCGATCTCCGGATGCGAGGCGGCTGCCTCGTCGGCCTGCCGGTAGATGCGTTTGACCAGCACGCCGGTGAACAGGAAATACGGAAACACGATGATCCGCCTGAAACCGAGCCGCACCAGCCGGGCCAAAGCGGCATCGACACGCGGATGCGCAACGCCGGAATAGGCGACCGCGCCCCAGCCGAAGCCCATGCCCTCCCAGAGCATGCGGCCGACCTTGGCGACGTTGGAATTCGCATCCGGATCATTGGTTCCGCGCCCGACCACCAGCAGCACCGTGTCGGCGCGGTCGATTGCGGCGGGCGACGCGCGTTCGGCGGCCTCGATCCTCTCGCGCGCGACCTTGAGCAGCTTGAGATCGACGGCAAGATCGCGGCCGTATTCGACGGACAGGTCCGGATTCTCCGCGGCGAACGCATTGAGTTCCCACGGCAGGTCGTTCTTGACGTGGCCGGCCGCGAACAGCATCGCCGGCAGCGCGAGAATTTTTCGCGCGCCTTGCGCCTTCAGCGCCTCGAGTCCGTCGCGGATGATCGGGCGCGCGAACTCCAGATAGGCGGAGCCGACCGTGAATTGCGACAGGCGCTGCTTGAGCCGCTGCGCCATCGCCTCGAACTCCGCAATCGCGTCGACGTCGCGGCTGCCATGGCCGCAGATCAGAACCGCAGTCTCGGTCGTGTTCACGATGCTCTCCTGATGGTTTGCCGGCGCGGGCAATTCGATTGACGGCGATTCGGCGCCTCGCCATGGTGGCGCCGATGCTCGGAGTCGTCCCGCCGCCGCTCGATCCGCTGTTCATTCTGCTCGCTGGGCTCGCGCTGGACGCGGCCGTAGGCGACATGCGGCCGCTGTTCCGGCTCGTTCCGCATCCGGTCGCAGCGCTGGGCAGGCTGATCGGCTTCCTCGACCACCGCCTCAATCGCGAAAGCCGGACGGCTGAAGCGCGTCGGCTCCGCGGCGTCGTGGTCGTGATCGCCGTTGTGGCGCTCGTTGCGCTGTGCGGCTGGCTCGTCCTGAGCGTCACGCGGCGCTGGACCTGGGGCTGGTTGATCGAGGTGTTCCTGGTCGGCGTGCTGGTAGCGCAGCGCTCGCTCTATCAGCATGTCCTGGCTGTGTGCCGCGCGCTCGAGAGCGGCGGCGTTTCCGCGGGGCGCGACGCCGTGCGCCACATCGTTGGCCGCGACCCGAACAGCCTCGACGGTCATGGCGTGGCGCGCGCCGCGATCGAATCGCTGTTCGAGAATTTCGCCGACGGTATCGTCGCGCCGGCGTTCTGGTACGTGCTGCTCGGCCTGCCCGGGCTGATGGCGTTCAAGGCGGTCAACACGCTCGACTCGATGATCGGCCACCGCAGTCCGCGCCATCTCGAATTCGGCGCGGCGGCGGCGCGTCTCGACACGGCGGCGAATTTCATCCCGGCGCGGCTCGCCGGCATGATCATCGCGCTGGCGGCGCTGGTCGTGCCGAAAGGCAGCCCTGCCGGCGCGTTCAACACGATGATGCGCGACGCGAAGAAACATCGGTCCATCAATGCCGGCTGGCCGGAGGGCGCCGCTGCGGGCGCGCTCGGGCTGGCACTCGCCGGCCCGCGCCGGTACGGCGCCGAGACGGTCAACGACCCGTGGATCGGCAACGGCCGCGCGCGCGCGGTGCCTGACGACATCCGCCGCGCACTCTATCTGTTCGTCGCCGCGTGCCTCGTGCACGCGGCGCTGATCGCGCTGCTCGCCCTTCTCTACTATCGCGGATAGGTCAGCGCGCACGGGCGATCTCCAGGATGCGGTCGAGCGCGGCCGCCCGTGCTACGTGGTCGGCCAGCGCGTCGAGCGTCGCCTCGATCGAGTCCTCGTAAGCCAGCGTGCTGCTTCCGGACGAGAGCCCGCGCGCGGTGCGCAGGCGCGCCAGCCAGGCGCCGCGGAACTCGTCGCCGGCGAACAGGCCATGGATGTAGCAGCCTTCGACCCTGCCGTCGGCGCTGCGCGCGCCCTCGTTGCGGTCGCCGAGCGTCAGCATCGGCCGCGCGCAGTCGGCGCCGGCGGTGCGGCCCATATGGATCTCGTAGCCGCAAATCTCGGCGCCGGAAAGCCGGTCGCGCGCGGCGACGGTGCGGAGGACCTTGTCGCGGTCGAGCGAGGTCTCGATCTCGAGCAGACCCAGACCCGCAACCGTCCGTGCCGGCCCTTCGATCCCGAGCGGATCGGCGACGGTGCGCCCGAGCATCTGATAGCCGCCGCACAGACCGAGCACGTGGCCGCCGCGCCGCCGATGGGCGAGGATGTCGATGTCCCATCCCGCCCGGCGCAGGGCCTCGAGATCGGCGAGGGTCGACTTGGAGCCGGGCAGCAGCACGGCGTCGCAATCGGCGGGCAGGGCGCGCTCGAGCGGCATGACCGTCAGCACGACGCCCGGCTCGGCGGCGAGCGGGTTGAGATCGTCGAAATTGGCGATGCGCGGAAGCCGTGGCACGACGATGCGCAGCGGATGCCCGGCGCCATCATCCTTCGCGGCCCCCGACGCGAAATGGAACGAGCGCCCGTCCAGTCCCGCAGCATCCTCGGCGGGCAGGCGCACGGCATCGTCGAACCACGGCACCACACCCAGGTCGTCGAGCCCGGTGCGCCGCGCGATCTCGGCGCGTCCCGACTCGAACAGGCGGATGTCGCCGCGGAACTTGTTGACGATGAAGCCGCTCACCCGTGCGCGCTCGTCCTCGCTCAGCACCGCCATCGTGCCGACCAGGCCGGCGATGACGCCGCCGCGATCGATGTCGCCGACCAGGGCGACCGGCACTCCGGCGGCCTCGGCGAAGCCCATATTGGCGATGTCGCCCGTGCGCAGGTTGATCTCGGCCGGCGAGCCCGCGCCCTCCACGATGATCAGGTCGGCGTCCTCGCCGAGCCGCGCGAAGCTCCCGAGCACACGCGGCAGCAGGAACGGCTTGAGTGCGTGATAGTCGCGCGCCGCGACATTGCCCTCGACTGCGCCCTGGACGACGAGCTGCGCGCCGATATCGGTCTGCGGCTTCAGCAGAACCGGGTTCATATCGACGCTCGCGGCGACCCCGCAGGCGCGCGCCTGCAGCGCCTGGGCGCGGCCGATCTCGCCGCCGTCGGCGGTCACCGCGGCGTTGTTCGACATGTTCTGGGGCTTGAACGGCCGCACGCGCAGCCCGCGCCGGGCGTAGGCGCGGGCGAGTCCGGCGACGAGCAGGGACTTGCCGACATCGCTGCCGGTCCCTTGCAGCATCACGGCGGGCGTACGGCGCATCGCGCGGCTCAGCGGGCCCCGAGCGCTTGCTTGAGCGCATCGGCGCCGGGGGCATCGGCCTTGTCATGAAGGACGATGTCCTCGACCGTGAGATCCTTGCCGTAATACGCGCGGTTCCATTCCTCGCGCGCGCTGATGTACGAGCCCTCGAAGGAGCCGCCGGCGAAGGCGCCGCGGGTACGCGCGAAGGAATAGATGTCGGCGCCGAGCGCGGGCGTCGTCGACGCTCCCAGCCCCATGCCCTTGGGCCCGACGGCGATGCTGGCATCGGCGCCGAGCTTGATCTGGTTCTTGATGACCTGGTCGAGGCCCTTGTCGGTCATCACGGTGAAGATCACCTCGGCATCCTGGGCGCCGATCTGAAGGCCGATCGAGCCGCTCGCCATGGTGTAGAACGCCGGGTCGCTCCATCCCGACGCGGTGCGCACCAGCAGCACGCCGCTGCCGCCTTCGCCGCCGAGGATGAAGCCGGCCTTGAGCAGGCTCGGGATGACGAGGACTGCCTTGGCGCGGCCCAGCGCCTCGTTGAGCGTGGTGAAATCCGGATCGCTCCGCAGATGCTCGACCGCCAGGCGGGCTTTGTCGACGATCTCCTGTTCGGCCTTCTGTGCCGCGACGGGGCCGGCCGCAAGCGCGATCACGGCAAGGGTGACGACGGACACGATGCAACGAATACTCCGGAACATGATGGCTCTCCTGTTTAATACTCGATGCCGGCCTGTGCCTTGATGCCGGCGCGGAACGGGTGCTTGACCAGTGTCATCTCGGTGACGAGATCGGCCCGGTCGATGAGTTCCTGCGGCGCATTGCGCCCGGTCACGACGACATGCTGTTCGTGCGGCCGCGCGGCCAGCGCGGCGGCCACCGCCTCCAGCGGCAGGTAACCATAGCGCAGCACCACGTTCAGCTCGTCGAGGACGACGAGCTGGAAGCCCGGATCGGAAAGCATCTCCCTGGCGGCGGTCCAGGCGCGTTCCGCCGCCGCGACATCGCGCGCGCGGTCCTGGGTCTCCCAGGTGAATCCTTCGCCCATGGTGCGGATGGTCACGAGTTCGGGAAAGCGCTGCAGGAAATGCGCCTCGCCGGTGCTCCATGCGCCCTTGATGAACTGCACGATGCCGACCCGCATGCCGTGGCCGAGACAGCGCATGACCATGCCCCAGGCCGCCGACGATTTGCCCTTGCCCTTGCCGGTATGGACGATCAGCAGTCCGCGCGTCTCGGTCTTCTCCGCCATCATCCGGTCGCGCGCGGCCTTGATGCGCCGCATCTTCTCGCGATGCTCCGCGTCGGTCGACCGTGTGTCAGTCATGGGCGCTCCCGTTCTCTCTCGCCATGCCCCGCATGCAGGATTGCAGCAGGTCGTGGGTGCTGTTCTTGCGCGGCTTCCACAGCCCGCGCGCCTGCGCCTCGGCGAGGCGGTCGGCCATTTCTCGTAATGCGTCGGGATTGGCGTCGGCAATGAATGCCCGCACCGCCTCGTCGCGCAGATAGGCGTCGAACACCGCGTCGAAATGGTGGTCTCGCACGGCGCCGGTGGTCGCCGCGAAGGCGAACAGGTAGTCGACCGTGGCCGCCATCTCGAACGCTCCCTTGTAGCCGTGGCGCATGCACCCGGCGATCCATTTCGGGTTGACGACCCGCGCGCGCACGACGCGCGCCACCTCCTCGTCGAGGGTGCGGATACGCGGCGAGTCGGGCCGCGAGTGGTCGTTATGATAGACCGCCGGCGCGCGGCCGGACAGGTGCCGCACGGTGGCGGCCATCCCGCCCTCGAACTGGTAGTAGTCGTCGCTGTCGAGCAGGTCATGCTCGCGGTTGTCCTGGTTCTGGACGATGGCCTCGACCTGCTGCAGCCGCGTTTCGAACAGCGTGTGCGCCGCTTCGCCCTCGCGTCCTGCGCCGTACGCATAGCCACCCCAGGCGAGATAAGCGCGGGCCAGATCGCCCGCATCGTCCCAACCCTTCTCGTCGATCAGCGCCTGCAGGCCGGCGCCGTACGCACCGGGCTTCGAGCCGAATACGCGGCTCGCGGCGCGCCGGGTTGCTTCATCGGCAGCGAGGCCGGCGGCTGCGAGCGCCGGCGCCTCCGCGCGCACGCGTGCGGCCAGCGGGTTCATGTTGGGGAGCTCGTCCAGGACGGCGACGGCGCGCACCGCGGAGTCGAACAGGTCGATCAGGTTGGCGAAGGCGTCGCGAAAGAATCCGGAGATGCGCAAGGTGACGTCGATGCGGGGCCGGTCGAGCACCGACAGCGGCAGGATCTCGAAGCCGGTGACGCGCCGCGAACTGTGGTCCCAGGTCGGCCGTACGCCGATCAGCGCCAGCGCCTGCGCGATGTCGTCTCCGCCCGTCCGCATGTTGCTGGTTCCCCATGCCGACAGGGCGAGGGTCTTCGGGTAGTCGCCATGCTCCTGCGCATGCCGTGCCAGCAGAAGCCCGGCGGATTTCCAGCCGAGCGTCCATGCCGCCGGGGTCGGTACGGCGCGCGTGTCGACGGAGAAGAAGTTGCGGCCGGTCGGCAGCACGTCGGCACGGCCGCGCGTCGGTGCGCCGGAGGGGCCCGGCCGCACGCGGCGGCCGGCGAGTCCGGCGAGCAGGCCGGCAATCTCCTCCGCCCCGCACCCTGCGATCGCGGGGGACAGCTCCCTGTCAATCCAGTCGAGAACCGGGCGTGTCCGTTCCCACTCGGCCTCCGGTTGGCGTGCGCCGCTGACAAGCGCAGCCGCGAGTTCCTCGAGCCGCTCAATCGTGTCGCCCGTGCTGCGCCAGCCCTCCGCAACGCCGAGCGCAGCGGGCCGCGTGCCGGTCCACGGCGCCGCCATGTCGGCGTCGAGCGGGTCGAAATGAAGCCCGAGATCCGCCGCAAGGGCGCGGAGCAGCGAGGCGTTGCGCCCCTGTCCGTCGTCGCGCGGGCTGCGGGCGATCGCGACCAGAAGATCGGTGCGCTGCGTGCCATCCGGACTGCGGCCGAACACGTGCAGCCCGTCGCGGATCTGCGCCTCCTTCAGCTCGCACAGAAACCCGTCGAGCTTGCCCAGCGCCGCGAGGTCCGGTTCGGTTCGCGCAATACCGCAATCGCGATCGATGCCGCTGGCGGCGGCGAGGTCGCGGATCTCGGCGGCGAGCGGCTTCAGCCGGCGCGGATCCTGGCCCGCCGCCTCGTAGTACTCGTCGATCAGTCGCTCCAGCGCGGCGAGCGGGCCGTAGCTGCCGGCGCGCGTCAGCGGCGGCGTCAGGTGGTCGATCACGACGGCGCCGGCCCGGCGCTTGGCCTGTGTGCCCTCGCCGGGATCGTTGACGATGAACGGATAGAGATGCGGGAGAGGACCGAGCGCGATCTCGGGCCAGCATGTTTCCGACAATGCGATCGCCTTGCCGGGCAGCCATTCGAGATTGCCGTGCTTGCCGACATGGACGACCGCCTGCGCGCGGAACGAATCGCGCAGCCACGCATGGAATGCGAGATAGCCGTGCGGCGGAACCAGGGCGGGGTCGTGATAGCTCGCCGCCGGGTCGACATTGTAACCGCGCGCCGGCTGCACACCGACCGCGACATTGCCGAAGCGCAGCGCCGCGATCCGGAACGCACCGCAATCCAGCTCGCCGGGGCGATAGCCGGGGTCGCCCTCGGGCGGACCCCACCGGTTCAGCGCCGCATCCTGCATCTCGCGCGACAGCGTTCCGAAAAAGGTGGAATAGTCGATCAGCCTGAGCTCTTCGGATACCTGCCGCTCGTGCTGGCGCCAGACGTCGTTGGTGGGGCCGGCGCGCAGCAAGGCCATCAGCGCCGCCCCGTCCTCCGGCATGCCGTCGACGCGATAGCCGTCGGCCTTGAGCGCCCGCAGAATTTCGATAACGGCCTCCGGCGTGTCGAGGCCGACGCCATTGGCGATGCGCCCGTCGCGGTTCGGGTAGTTGGCGAGCACCAGCGCCACGCGCCGCTCGGCCGGCGGCGTCCGGCGCAGCCGCGCCCAGTTCGCCGCCAGCTCGGCGACGAAGCGAAC
This sequence comes from Alphaproteobacteria bacterium, assembly GCA_041690495.1. GTDB lineage: Bacteria > Pseudomonadota > Alphaproteobacteria > CACIAM-22H2 > CACIAM-22H2 > DATAAP01. Next base: position 201,505 of record JAWLHE010000010.1, read on the forward strand.
GCGGTCTGGCACGCTCCGCAGGGCGACGATATCGGTTTCGGTCGCATCGTCGCGGCGGCGCAGCCCCTTGAATGCGATGGCGCGAGTCATGATGCGGCCGTCGATCTCGGTGAGCGCAACGTTCATGGCGATGTCGCGTGCCGAAAGGCCGCGCGTTCCATCGCGCCACTTCGGCTCGCTGCTGCCGGCGAGCACGATCTGCAGAACCGGGCAATCGGGCAGCGCGAGCGGATCGTCGGCTGCACCCGCGCCCGGCGCCGCGATCGCGAAGCCGGTCGCGTTCAGGATCACGTCGGGGGGCGCTGATCCGAAGACCGTGCGGATGGTTGCGGCCGCGACCGGATCCTTGAGGCTGGCGGCATGGAGCGGCAGCGCGTTGAGCCCGGCCCGGCGCAGCGCGCCGATCATGTCGTCGATGACGTCGGTGTCGGCCGCCTGCACCAGCGCACGATAGAAGACGACCGCCGCAACCGGTGCATCGGTTTGCCAGTGCCTGCGCACGTCGTCGAGAGTCGGTTCGGTGCAGCCGGGCCAGTAGAGCCCGGCGCGCAGGATCGGCGAGGGTTCGCGCCAATCCGCGGGGAATTCGATCAGGCTTGCGGCACAGCGCAGGAACTCAAGCGCATTGGCAGCGCCGCCATGCACCAGGTAGTGCCACAGGCGGTTCACGGCCGCAGGCGGCAGCGTCGACTGCTCCGCCAGCGCCGGATCGGGCCGGTCGTCGCCAGGCATCAGGGCGAGCGCTATTCCGCGCGCGCGGCAGGTCGCGGCGATTTGCTCGACGCCGTATTGCCAGTAGCCCTGGCCCCCAAGCAGCCGGACGACCACCAGGCGCGCGTGCTGCACGACCTTGTCGACATACAGATCGACCGACAAATTGTGCGACAGGCGCATCAGGTTCGCGAGCCTGAGGCGCGGAAACCCCGCGCCGTGCGCCGCGGCCGCCGCGGCATGCGCGGCAGCGAGCATCGCGATCTCGCTGTCGGCGGCGGTAAGCACGACGATGTCGGCCGGCGTCTGGCCGAGATCGACCGCCTCGCGCCCGTCCGCGACCTCGCCGCGTTGTGTCGCCAGCAGATGCATCCGCTATGCCTTCGCCAGCGCCTGCTCGATCCGCACGCGGTCGATGCCCTTGCGCCCGATCACGACCAGGGTCGAAGCGCGCGCCTCGCCGGCACGCCAGGCGCGGTCGTAGTACTGCTCGATGCGCGGCCCCACGCCCTGTACCGCGAGCCGCATCGCCTTACCCGGCACGTCGAGAAATCCCTTCACGCGCAGGATGTCGTGCGCGGCGATGGCCTCGCGCAGGCGGCCGGCCAGCGCCTGCGGCTCGGCAACCGCATCGATCGTCACGACGAAGCTTTCGAAGTCGTCGTGATCGTGCTCGCCCGCCGTGTCGATATGCGACGGCCGGCTCGACAGATCGCTCTCCGCCGCCGCGTGCAGGCCGAGCACGACTTCGGGATCGAGCGCGCCGAATCGCGACGGCACCACTTTTGCGCCCGGCCGCACCCGCGCGGCCAGCGCCTGCAGCGCGCGATCGAGCGCCGCCGCGTCGAGCAGGTCGGCCTTGTTGAGCACGACGAGATCGGCGCATTGCAGCTGGTCGGTGAACACCTCCTCGAGCGGGTTCTCATGCTCGGGCGACTGAAGCTCCGGCGGTTCGAAGCTGCCGCCGGTGAACGACGCGGCATCGACCACCGCGATCACGCCGTCGACGGTGATGCGCGCCCTGATTTCGGGCCAGGCGAACGCCTTGACCAGCGGCTTGGGCAACGCAAGGCCGGACGTCTCGATGACGATGTGGTCGGGCGGTTCCGGCCGCTCGAGAAGGCCCTCGATGGTCGGCAGGAAATCGTCGGCGACGGTGCAGCAGATGCAGCCGTTGGCGAGCTCGACCACGTCGCCGGGGCCGCACGCCGCATCGCCGCAGCCGAGCAGCAATTCGCGGTCGATCCCGAGCTCGCCGAACTCGTTGATGACGAGGGCGATACGGCGCTCGCGGGCGCGCGTCACCAGATGGCGCAGCAGGGTGGTCTTGCCGGCGCCGAGAAAACCTGTGATGACGGTTGCGGGAATGCGCCGATGCAGCGTCATGGCTTCTCCTTGAGGGTGAGCGGCAGGCCGGCGGCGACGAAGACGACGCGGTCGGAAACGGCGGCCACGGCCTGGTGGAGGCGGCCGGCATGGTCGCGGAAGGCGCGGGCGAGCGCATTGTCCGGTACGATGCCGAGCCCCACCTCGTTCGAGACCAGCACCACGGGGCCGGCGATCTGCCGCAGCGCCGCGACCAGCCGGTCGGTTTCGCGGATGACGTCGTATCCGGCGCCGAGCAGGTTCGAAAGCCACAGGGTCAGGCAGTCGACGAGGATCGGGCGGTCGGCCCGCGAGTCTCTCCGCAGGACCTCGGACAGCGCGAGGGGCGCTTCCTGCGTCTGCCAGCTCGTACCGCGGCGCGCGCGATGCGCGGCGATGCGTTCCGCCATCTCGGCGTCGCCGACCTCGGCTGTCGCGACATAGAGCGCGGTCTGGCCGGGCTTCAGCGTGCCGAGGACCAACGCCTCGGCATACGCGCTCTTGCCGGCGCGCGCGCCGCCGAGCACGAGAGTGATGCCTTGAAGAGGAGCTCTCTGGGCCGTGCCTACGGCCGGTTCCGCTGCTGACAAGTGCCGATCCTCCCGCCGAGGAATCGAGTGGGCCGCGGCCGAAGGGGCCGGCGTCCGGGAGGTCTCCTGGCTCGGGGTCATCGACCGCCGGTCCGCCTTCCCGACACTCACCCGGGAGCCTTGGCTCCCCGACCAGCGCCAGTGGCATATAAGACCGTGATCTCGCCGCTTACAGTTGCGGGGGCAGCGCCGGCTTGGCGAAACGACTGACACGGCCGCTCCGCGTCACCGGACTTCCCTGTCCGGACGCGGCCGGACGGTACCATGCGCGCCCCGGCAATGGTAGGGGCGGCTTGGCCGGCGCCCGGCTCTACGGCAGCGGCCCATTCTCGCCATTGTCCGGCTGTGCGCGCGGCGCGTTCCAGAGCACGGCAACGCCGATCAGCGCCGAGACGATCGATGCCTGCCGTTCCTCGCACGGAATTCGCCCACGCCGAGCGAATTCGCACCTTCGGTTCCGGTTCCGGCGGCGGAGTTCAAGCCACCCGGCTCGGCGGGGTTTCCGTCAGGAGCGGCGGCCGGTTGACCGGGCCGATCCGCCACGGATTGCCGGCGCCGGGGCCCTGCACATGGTCCAGCCGGCTCAGCGACAGCGTGTCGATGGTGAAGGCAAGCGCCGCTTCGGGATGAAGGCCGAGCGCGTGCGCCAGCGCGGCGCGGATCGACCCGCCATGCGCCACCACGACGATGTCGCGTCCGGCATGGGCCGCGGTCAGCCGCTGCACGGCATCGGCGACGCGCGCGATGACCTCGACGAAGCTCTCGCCGCCAGGCGGCTTCTCGTGCGCCGGAGCGAGCCAGAATTTGTGACCCTCGACGCCAACGCCCTTGGTGCCCGGCCGCGCCTTGCCGAAGGCGCCGATCTCGTCGTAGCTGCGGCCCTGCCACGCGCCGAAGCTCTGCTCGATGAATGCGGGTTCGATCCGCGGCGGCGCAGGCGTACGGCCGTTCATCGCGGCATGGATGGCGGCGGCGGTGGCTTGCGTGCGCGTCAGCGGCGTGGCGAACCAGATCGCGTCGTCCGGAACGCAAGCGGCGAGCGCTGCGAACGCGACGGCGTTCGACGTGTCGGCCGGGATGTCGCGCTGGCCGTAGATGCGTCCGGTCGGGTTGATCACGGGCGCGTGGCGGATCCACCACCAGCGCGTCGTAACGGTCATGTCGTCAGACCCAGGTCGGCGATGCGATGTAGCCGAGGATGATTGCGGTTTCACTGAGCTGCTGGGTCGCGCCCAGCACGTCGCCAGTGTGCCCGCCCAGCCGCCGACGCGCAAGCCACCCGACGGCGATGCCTGCGGCGCTTGCGGCGACGATCGCGACGAGTCCCCAGATGGGCCACAGCGTCGCGACGACGATCAGCGCGCCAAGTGCTCCGGCATCGACCACGCGGCTCCGGTCGGGTTGCCCGGCGGCCCGGCCGAGCCCGTCGTGCCGGGCCGGCGGCAGCATGTACATGACGGCCGGAACCACGGCGCGCGAACCCGCCGCACCGGCGATCAGCAGCAGGATGGCTTCGACCGTGCTGCCCGCATAGGACAGCCCGACGACGCGCAGCGACAGCACGAAGAACAGCGCCATGACGCCGAACGTGCCGATATGGCTGTCGCGCATGATCGCGAGCGCCTGTTCGCGCGTGCGCGCGCCGAGGCCGTCCGCCGAATCGGCCAGGCCATCCTCGTGCAGGCCGCCCGTGACGATCGCCATCGTCGCGACGGCCAGAAGCGCGGCGACGGTGGGCGACATGCCGAACATGTCGGCTGCGGCATAGACGGCGCCGGCGGCGGCGCCGACCACGAGCCCGACCAGCGGAAAGGCGCGAACGGCCGCAGCGACCGGCTGCGCGCCGTCGTCGCCCTTCAAGGGCACCGGCAGGCGGGTCAGGAAGCTCAGCGCAAGCCGGAACTCGGCAATCCAGCCCAGCAGGGCCACGGCAGGCGTCGCCTCGACCGCGCGGGCCGGTTCCGGTGACGACGAGGTGTCCGGCATCGTCGCAAATCGCAAGAACGGTAATTTCATTGGCAAATATAGGCGTCCTGCAGGAAAAACACCCGTCTTCCGTCGGGACCCTGCCGACATTCGAGCGCCTGCCAAGTTTGGCGCCAAAACCCTTCGCAATGGTGAATTGCCAGATGTCCAAGTCCGCACCAGTCGCCTCGCTCGCCGAGATCCGCGCGCTTCTGCCGCACCTCCCTGGACCGGATCTCGAGGCCGGGACCAGAGCGCGGGCGCGCGAACGCGAGCTGACCAAACCGGCCGGGGCGCTGGGCCGGCTCGAGGACCTGGCCGCATGGTGCGCCACGTGGCAGGGCCGCCATCCGCCCGGAGTCGAGCGGCCGCGGACCTGCGTCTTCGCCGGCAACCACGGCGTCGCCGCCGCCGGTGTGTCCGCTTATCCCGCCGCCGTCACCGCACAGATGGTCAGGAACTTCATTGCCGGGGGTGCGGCGGTGAACCAGCTCTGCAAGACGATCGACGCCGATTTGCGCGTCTACGAGATGGCGCTCGACAGCCCGACCCGGGACTTCACCAGGGATGCGGCGATGAGCGACGACGAATGCGCCCGCGCCATGGCCTACGGCATGATGGCGGTCGAGCCGATGATCGACGTGCTGGCGCTGGGCGAGATGGGCATCGCCAACACGACATCTGCTGCGGCAATCTGCCTTGCCTTGTACGGCGGCACGGCGGCCGATTGGACCGGCCCCGGCACCGGGGTCAGCGGCAAGGCGATGAAGCGCAAGGTGGCGGTCGTTCAAGCCGGCGTCGAGCATCATCGCAAGGCGCTCGGCGACCCGCTCGAGGTGCTGCGTCGCCTTGGCGGGCACGAGCTCGCCGCCATCGCCGGCGCCGTGCTGGCGGCGCGCATGGCGCGCATCCCGGTGCTGCTCGATGGCTTCGCCTGCACCGCGGCCGCAGCGGTGCTGCACGCACTCGAACCGCACGCAATCGACCATTGCGTCGTCGCCCATGTCTCGGCCGAGCCGGGGCACCGCCGGCTGCTCGAGCACATCGGCAAGCCGCCCCTGCTCGACCTCGGCATGCACCTCGGCGAGGCCTCGGGCGCCACGCTTGCGGTCGCGGTCCTCAAGGCGGCGGTCGCCTGCCACACCGGCATGGCGACGTTCGGCGAGGCGGGCGTCAGCGGGAGGGAGACGTGAGCAGCCCGGCCCAAACCCTATTCCCTGCGGGCCGGCCTTGTGCTGAACTCCGGGGCGGAAAACTTCGCCCGCCGCGTCTCCGACCGGCGGGCGTCTTGATTCGTCGTGCCGGCGCCGGGGTGGGAGCCTTACAACTGCAGACTGGCGTGAAGCGGTGAAGCAGTCGGAATATGAGCTTTGAAATGAGTGGCTTGGATGTTTCGGCGGCAGCACCGCCGACGCCGCCTACTCCCCTGCGTGAAGCAGCGAGCCGCGTACCCGCGCGCTCCGGAAGGCGAGCAGAAAGAGGCCGATGCCGGCCGCGAGATACAGCACGTTGAGTCCGAGCGCCGCAGCCAGATGGTCCCAGCGAAACGTCTGGTCGATCATCACCGCGCGCATGCCCTCGAAGACATGGGTCGGCGGCAGTGCCCACGAGACCGGCCGCAGCCAATGGGGCAGGGTATCGATCGGGTAATAGACGCCGCTGACTGGCGCCAGCACGAAGATCGAGGCCCAGGCATAGCTCTCGGCGGCAAGGCCGAAGCGGACCAGGGCGGCGGAGATGACCAAGCCGACCCCCCAGCCGAACATCGTCAGCACCGCCCAGAAGGCGAGCAGCGGCAGGCCGAGATCGAAGATCGAGAAGGCGAAGAGCGGAATCGCCAGCAGCGCCGCGGGCACGACGCCGATCAGCGATCGCAGCATCGAAAGGAGCATCAGTGCGAGAGCGAACTCGAACGGCCGCAGCGGGCTGACGAACAGGTTGGCGAGATTGCGCGACCACATCTCCTCGAGCAGCGACAGCGTCATGCCGAACTGGCCGCGCACCAGCACGTCCCACAGCAGCACGGCGCCGATCAGCACGCCGCCGGCCTGTACGATCCACGACGAATGGCGCGCGAGGAACAGGGTGATGAACCCCCACATCACCATTTGCAGCAGCGGCCAGTACATCAGGTCGAACAGCCGCGTCGGCGAGCTGCGCATCAGATAGACGTGGCGAAGCAGGATGGCGCCGATGCGCCTCGCCGGACTCGGGTTGCAGTCGAGCGGCGGCTGGCTCATTGCGCGGCCGCCTCGTCGGGCTGCCGGCTGCGCGCGATGTCGAGGAACACCTCCTCGAGGTTGCTCCGCCCGTAGCGCGCGATCAGTTCCGCCGGCGCGCCGCGGTCGACAATGCGGCCCGCCTTCATCATCAGCACGTCGGAGCACAGCCGCTCGACCTCCGCCATGTTGTGCGAGGCGAGCAGGATCGAGGCGCCGGTCGTGCGCTGATAGCGCTCCAGATAGCCGCGGACCCAGTCTGCCGTGTCGGGGTCGAGGCTGGCGGTCGGCTCGTCGAGCAGCAGAATCTCCGGCCGGTTGAGCAGCGCCTTGGCGACGCCGACGCGGGTCTTCTGGCCGGAGGACAGGCTCCCGGTCTTCTGGTCGAGCAGCCGCGTCAGGTCGAGATCGGCGGCGAGCTCGCGGATGCGCGCGCGGGCGCGCCTTAAGCCGTAGAGCTGTGCGAACACCATCAGGTTCTCGCCCACCTTGAGCCGGTTGGGAAAATCGACATAGGGCGACGAGAAATTGAGGCGCGGCAGCACGCGATGACGGTGGCGCAGCATGTCCTCGCCGAGGATCTCGATCGAGCCGGCGCTCGGCACGATAAGGCCAAGCATCATGCCTATGGTCGTTGTCTTTCCGGCGCCGTTGCCGCCAAGCAACCCGGCCGTGACGCCGCGCGCGACCGAAAAGCTCACATCGTCGACCGCCACGAGGCCCTTGAACCGCTTGGTCAAGCCATTGATCTTGATAACGGCATCGTGCATAGGCGTTATTCTATAGAATGGCAGGTGACAGCGCGGCCAGCGCGTTCCGTGAATGGCCTGCGTGCATTCGAACGTGGGAACCGCGCATGAATCGCGAACCATTGCCGAGTTCGTGGCCGGAGAGGCCGAGCCCCACCCTGAGTGCGCCGGTGCGGCTGCGCACCCTCGTGATCATCCGCTGGATCGCCGTCACCGGCCAGGCACTCGCGCTGTTCGTCGTCAATTTCTGGTTCGGGTTCGAGCTGCCGCTCAACCCGGCCCTCGCCGCGATCGGTGCGTCCGTGGTTCTCAACCTCACGCTGACGCTCTACCGGCCTGCTGCGCGGCTCGGTGATCGCGGAGCGGCCATCCTGCTCGGCTGGGACATGATCCAGCTCGGCGTGCTGCTCTACTTCACCGGCGGCCTCACCAATCCGTTCGCGCTGCTCATGCTGGCGCCGGTCGCCATCTCCGCCACGGTGCTGTCGCGGGCGAGCACGATCGCGCTGTTCGTGCTCGGGGTGGTTTGCGCCAGCGTGCTCGCCCTGTATTACGATCCGCTGCCGTGGCCCGGCGGCGGGCTCGAGTTCCCGGGGCTCTATGTCGCGGGCCTGTGGGCGGCGCTCAGCATCGGCATGCTGTTCATCGCCGTCTATCTCGGGCGCGTGACAAGCGAATCGCGGCGCATGTCCGACGCGCTCGCCGCCTCTCAGGCGGCATTGGCGCGCGAACAGCGGCTTTCGGCGGTGGGCGGACTTGCGGCCGCGGCAGCGCACGAACTCGGCACGCCCCTCGGTACGATCGCCGTGATCGCCAAGGAGATCGCGCACGACCTGCCGAAGGACAGCCCGCTGGCCGAGGACGCGGCAATCCTGCTCGCGCAGACGGCGCGGTGCCGCGACATCCTGGCGCGCCTCGCGGCGAGGCCCGAAGCCGACGAGGGCTCGCCGTTCTCGCGTCTGCCGGTATCGGCGCTGATCGAGGCTGCGGCGGCGCCGCATCGCCGCGAGCAGGTCGAAATCGCCATCCTCGCGCGCGGCACCGCGCATTCCGCGGAACCCCAGGTCAATCGCAAACCGGAGATTCTTCACGGCATCGGCACGCTGATCGAGAATGCCGTGCAGTTTGCCGCCACGCGCGTCGACATTCAGGTCGTCTGGAACGAGCACGAGCTCGAGGTATCGGTCGCCGATGACGGGCCCGGCTTTTCCGTCGCCGTCCTCGACCGGCTGGGCGAGCCTTACATCTCCACCCGAAATGCAGAGGGAGATCACATGGGCCTTGGTGTATTCATCGCCTCGACCTTGCTGGAGCGGACGGGTGCCACCCTGGAGTTCAGAAACCGGCCGGACGGCGGCGCCTTGGCCCGCGTACGCTGGCCCCGATCGCGCATCGAGGTCGCAGCGTCCGATCATCAGCAGCGGGAGGCCGCCCAATGACCACCGAACCGGAAAGCTTCGCAGGCAAGCGCCTCCTCATCGTCGATGACGACGAGGTGTTCCGCCAGCGTCTGGCCCGGGCTATGGAGCGGCGCGGCTTTGCGGTGTCGGCGGCCGACGGGGTCGCATCCGGCTCGGATGCGGCCCGCGAGGCTCCGCCCGATTTCGCGGTGGTCGATTTGCGGCTCGGCGACGGTAGCGGGCTTGATGTCGTCCAGGTGGTGCGCGAGGTTTCGCCCGATGCGCGCATCATCGTGCTGACCGGTTACGGCAATATCGCGACCGCGGTGGCGGCGATGAAGGCCGGCGCCGTCGACTACCTGCCCAAGCCGGCCGATGCCGACGCGATCGAAGCCGCGCTGCTGGCGCAGGACCGGCCGCTGCCGCCGCCCCCCGAGCACCCGATGTCGGCCGATCGCGTGCGCTGGGAACACATCCAGCGGGTGTTCGAGCAATGCGACCGCAACGTGTCGGAGACGGCGCGCCGGCTCAACATGCATCGTCGCACCTTGCAGCGCATTCTTGCGAAGCATGCCCCGCGCGAGTGATGCGGCGGCACGACCGGACGATCCCGACCCGGTCCGGCGCGGGCGGCCTCAGTAGGCATTCTTGTTGACGAAGCCGAGGAAGGGCGTGAGCAGAAGAATCTTGATGTCGAACAACAGCGACCAGTTGTCGATGTAATACAGGTCGAACTGCACGCGCCGCGCCATCTTTTCCGGCGTGTCGGTCTCGCCGCGCAGGCCATTCACCTGGGCCCAGCCGGTGATCCCGGGCTTGACCCGGTGACGGCTCAGATAGTCGTCGATGATCTTGGCGTACTGCTCGTTATGAACGACCGCGTGCGGCCGCGGTCCGACCAGGGACATCTCGCCGCGAATCACGTTGAGAAGCTGCGGCAGCTCGTCGAGGCTGGTCCGGCGGAGGACGGCGCCGACGCGGGTGACGCGCGGATCGTTGCGACGCGCCTGCGGCACGGCGTCGTCTTTCGCCGCCCCGACATGCATGGTCCTGAACTTGAAAACCGTGATCGGGTCGTTGTTGAAACCGTAGCGCTTCTGCCGGAACAGCACCGGTCCGGAGCTGTCGAGCCGGATCGCTGCGGCAATCATGAGCAGAAGAGGCGCGAACAGGAGGAGGAGCAGGGCCGCGAGCAGTCGGTCCTCGAGCGCCTTGAGAACGAAGTTCCAGCCCGACAGCGGCCGTTCCAGAACGGCGAGCATTGGCACGCCGGCAAGCGGAAGGAAGCGGCGTACCGGCAATGTCCAGCCGACGTAATCCGGGCATAGTTTGACGTTGATCGGCAGAACCTTGAGCTTCTTCACAACCTCCTGGATATCGGCGGTGGCCTGCCACGGGATCGCGACGATCACCTCGTCGACCGGGTGGCGGCGGACATAGTGGACGAGGTCATCGACCGTGCCCCGGAACGGATAGCCTTCGATCAGGTCGACCTTCACCTCGTCGTCGAACACGCCGGCGATGCGGTACTGTTCCTCGCCGAGGCTGGCGAGATGGCGCAGGAGCTGCCGGCCGAGCGGCCCGGCGCCGATCACGGCGACGTTGATGCTGAGCCGGCCGTCGCGCCGCCAGCGGTCGATCTGCGCGAGCAGCATGACGCGCGCGAGCACGAAACCGCCGAAGCTGATCGTGAACCATCCGAGCACGAAGGCGCGCGAGAAGGCGATCGAGGTCTGGGTGAAATAAGCCAGAGCGATCAGGCTCAGCATCACCGCGGTCCAGCTCATCGCCAGAAGGCCGACCTGCGTCGTCAGCCGCATCAGATTCGCGAACTGGTAGATCCGCGCAATGTGCATGTAGTTCACGGTCAGCGCCACCGCCGCCATGATTGCCATGATGTAGAGGTTCGGCAGGGCGTAGGTGTCGTGGCGGATCCAGTACGACAGCACGGCGGCGACGACGACGATTGCCGCGTCGGTGACACGCAGCGCCCCCGAGACCAGCGCCTCCAAATCGGCAGCGACGACGCGACGTGGGGCCATCAGGTCACAGCACGGGCGATCCAGCTAGAGACGGTATCCGCATGACGGATCGGATATCCGCCGGGGAATCGCCAGAACATATAGGATTTACTGGCACTTCGCCAATCCTGCTGAGGCACCTTCGGGCATCGCGAAGATGCTAGCGGCGATGCAGCCACCAGGCGTCCTCGTTGATCGAGAACACCGGTCGGTAATGGTTGATCGTCTCTGCCGGGATGACCCGGCTGATCTGGTTGTCGAGTACGTAGGCGCGGCCATCGACATAGACCACGAGAATGGCATGGGCGATCTTGAGGTTGAGATCGTCGACGACCACGATCCGCATATGGGCGTTGCGGAAGCCGAGCCGGCGCAGCGAGGCAAACTTGGCGATTGCATAGTCCTCGCAGTCACCGTCCTTGCTGAGGAACTGCAGCGGAGTAGCCCAGTAATCCGGCACGCCGTAATTGACCGGGTCCGTGATATAGGGGGCCCGGTTCATGAAGCTGTTGACCGCTTCGAGTTGCGCCAGCGGGTCCTGGGATTCAAGCTCCTGCAGCAGATGCCGCCATTCCTGCAGATGGCAACGGTTGAACCGCCGCATGGTGCAGGGGCCGTCATAGAGCGGCCGTTCGTCGAGCTGTCGCGCGATCATGCCGGTCCACTTCTGGAACGGGGCCAGATTGGCGCTACGCACCTCGCGGGTGCCGAACAGCGGCGGATAGGAAGGGGCGCTGGCATGGGCCGCGGATGCCGCGGTAAGCGCGGCGAGCGTCAGGCCGAGCCATTTGCCGGATCGACAGCCGGTCATCCTTCCGTTGCCCCGCAACCAGTGCGCGACAGATCCTTATTCAGTCCTGGTTAACAAAGCGCTACGTATAAGAAGCTTATCGGTTCCGTCGCGGACCGGCTGCGACGTCAGGTGGCCGCCGTCGCCGATCAGCGCACCAGAGGATATGGGCCATTGCTCGACGGCCTTGATGACCTACCGCCACGCCGCTGGCAGTCACGGACGGTTCTTGCCGCCGCTGCGACGGCTCTCGTTCTGGTTGCCGCCGCCGGCGTCGCCCTGGCCCTGCGGTTCGTCGCGGCCGAGCGCGAGCGCGACCTGCGCGACTGGCAGGTGCGGCTCGGCATCGTTGCAGACAGCCGCGCGGCGGCGATCAACGACTGGCTGGTCCGTCAGCTCGAGACCGTCCAGGGACTGGCCCAGAACGTATCGCTCCAGCTTTATGTGACCGAGCTCGCCCAAGCCAACGGCGACCGCGGCGCCGTGACCGACGAGGCGAGCCAGGCCGAGTATCTGCGCAATCTTCTGGTCGTCACGGCTGACCGGACGGGATTCACCGGCGCGCCGCTGGGCGCGCGCGTGCCCGCCAACGTGCCCCGCGTCGGGGTCGCCGGCCTGGCGATCGTCGACGCGCAGTCGCGCGTCCTTGTCGCGACCCCGGACATGCCGGATATCGGCGATCGGCTGGCCGCCCTCGCCGGCGCAAACCCGCAGAAGGCCGCGGTTCTGGACCTCTACACCGATGCCGGCGGACAGCCGGCCATCGGCTTCTTCGCGCCGGTCCAAGCGCTTCAGGCCGATCCGGGAAGCCCGCCCATCGCCGTCATTGTCGGCATCAAGCAGGTCGCCGCCGAGCTGTTCCCGCTTCTGAGCCGCCCGCCGACGGCCGAGAAGACGGCCGAGTCGATCCTGGTCCGCCGTGCCGCGGCCACCATCGAGTTCCTCTCGCCGACGGCGGACGGCACCGCGGCGCTCGAGCGGCGCATGCCGGCCGACACGCCCAGTCTCGCCGAGGCTTACATCGTGGCCAACCCAGGCGGATTCTCGCTGCTGCGCGATTACCGGGATCGCGAGGTCCTGGCGACCGGCCGCACGATCGACCATGCGCCGTGGACCCTGGTGCACAAGGTCGACCGCGCCGAGGCTCTTGCCGAGAGCGACGCGCGGCTCGATCGGCTGCTCGTGGTTCTGCTTCTCGGGCTTGCCGCGATCGTCGCCGGTTTCGTCGCCGCTTGGCGGCACGGCGCGTCGCGCCGTGCAGCGGCAACGGCGGACCGCCTCAAGGCGCTGATGCAGAAGCTCGAGAGCCAGGCAAGCCTGCTCCGGATCGTCACCGACAGCCAGCCCGCCGCGATGTTCATCGTCGACGAGCAGGAGCGGATGCGGTTTGCCAACCGGTTGATCGCCGAACGCGCCGGGACGCCAGCCGAGGACCTGATCGGAAAATCGCTTTCGAGCGGACTCGGTCCGGCCGAAGCCGGCCGTCATCGCAAGCTGTTCCGTGAAGCGCTGGAACGCGGTGCGGCTCAGCCGGCCGTGCAGCGCATGGAGACGGATGCCGGACCGCGTATCGTCCATGTCGAGTACATACCGTTGCCGGACGCCGCGGGGAGGCTGTCGAAGGTGCTCGTCGTCGAGGAGGACATCACCGCGCCGATTCTCGAACGCGATCGCCGTGAGCGGACCCTTCGCCAACTGGTCCGCACGCTGGTGGCGCTGCTCGACAGGCGCGATCCGTTCGCTGCCAACCATTCGCAGCGCGTCGCCGCCGTTGCGCGACGCATCGCCGAGGAGATGGGTCTGGAGCCGGTCGAGATCGAGACCGTCGATATTGCCGGCAGCCTCATGAATCTCGGCAAGATTCTCGTGGCGCCGCAGATCCTGACGCGCAGCGGCAACATCTCGGACGAGGAGCTTCTGCAAATCCGCCAGAGCCTTCAGGCGGGCGCCGACCTTCTCGCCGGAATCGAGTTCGACGGCCCAGTTGTCGAGACATTGCGTCAGGCACAGGAGCAATGGGGCGGCGGCGGTCCGAACGGCTTGCGCGGCGAAGACATACTCATGACGGCGCGCATCATCGCCGCGGCAAACGCATTCGTTGCCATGATCAGCCCGCGCGCGCACAGGCCCGCGATCAGCTTCGACGCCGCGATCCGCAGCCTGCTCGAGCGGTGCGAGTCGGTATTCGACCGCCGTGTCGTCGCCGCCCTGATCAACGATCTCGAGAACCGGGGCGGTCGCCAGCGCTGGGCGGATTTTGCACGCCCTGTCGGCTAACCGCCATGCTAACGAACTGCGATGAACGCGGGCCTCACGTGACGGCCAGCGAACCCGGCCAGCGGACCGGGAAGACCATGTACCGCCTTCAGACGCAGCCCGGCGTGCTCGATCATCGCGATGACGTCGCGCGGCCGGAATGTGTGGGGATGCGCATCGACCAGGATCGTCCCGCGATGAAGCCGCCGTGTGATCCATTCGAAGCGCAGACGGCCGACCGTCGACAGGCAGTCGACCCCGACGACGAGCGAGCCTCCCGGCCGCAGGGCGCGCTTGGCATTCTCGAGTATCGTCACGGGCGCGCGGACGTGATCGAGGACGTTATAGGTGATCACCGTGTCGAAGCATGACTCGAACGTGAGGTCCTCGCCGGCCACATGCACGTATTCCCCCTGCCGGGCGAGTTCCTCGATCCACTCGAAGAACCTGGCGCCCCAGGCCTCGCGTGCCGGGCGCGTCTCGTGCACCGAAAGTGCCGGCAGCGGGTCGGCCTTGACGAGACGGCGCGTGGCCGATCCGAAACCCGAGAACGACACGACGCTGACGCCGAGCGGCCCGCAGCCGATCTCCAGCACGTCCTTTCCGGCCAGGAGGTCGGTGATCCGCTCCGGCTCGATCTGGCTCCAGAACTCGGCCTTCTCGGCGCAAGCGCGCACGAGCTCGTGGAATTCCATGTTCTTCCAGAAGCCGAGCTCGGCGCTTTGCGCGGTCCGCCAACGCTCGATACTTACCGTAGGGCTCATCGTCACCGCCTGTCGTTCGCCGGCCGTCACCCTAGCCGATGGTCGGCGTGCGACCAATGCCGCCGAGCCTGACCGCGGTACGGCGGCAACCTCCTAGGTTCCCCTGCCCGATGCGTGCTAGGTTCCCCGCCTCCATGCTGGCCCGATACTTCCGACCCGTTCCCGCCAGGACACCGGTGGCCTCGGTTCCCGCCGGCACGCGAGTCTATGCCATTGGCGACATCCACGGGCGACTCGACCTGCTGCGGGATCTGCATGCGCGGATTCGGGACCATGCCAGGGAATATCCGGTGGCGCGGCGCGTTCTCGTCTACGTCGGAGATTATATCGACCGTGGCTACGAGTCGCGGCAAACGGTCGATTACCTTCTGGGCTGCCCCTTGCCCGAGTTCGAGACCGTTCACCTGATGGGGAATCATGAGCGCACGCTGCTCGATTTCCTCGATGATGCCTCGCTGGGCCCGGGCTGGCTACGCTATGGCGGCCGCGAGACGCTGTTCAGCTACGGCATCGAATGGGACCGCGATCTGGCAAGCGCGGAGGAATGCCTGCTGCGTATCCAGATGACATTGCGGGACAAGCTCCCGCCCGCACACCGGCAGTTTTTTTCCGGGCTACCGCTGACGCATGCCGAAGGCGACTATCTGTTCGTCCATGCCGGCGTGCGGCCCGGCGTCCCCATCGAGCGCCAGGCATCGGACGATCTTCTCTGGATCCGCGACGAGTTCCTCCGCTCCGATGCCGATCATGGCAAGGTCGTGGTGCACGGGCACAGCATCGCCGAGACGCCGGAGCTGATGCCGAACCGTATCGGGATCGACACCGGCGCCTTTGCAACCGGTCGCCTGACCTGCCTCGTGCTCGAAGGCGATCGCCAGTCCTTCATCTCCACCAACTAGGGAGCCCGGGCTCCCGCAATTCGGCTTCTTGCCGAGACTCAGGACGGAATCGAATCATGGGACCCCGCAAACGCATCCTCGTGACCGGCGGCGCCGGATTTCTCGGCTCGCATCTGTGTGAGCGGTTGCTCAAGGACCGGCATGACGTGCTGTGTGTGGACAATTATTTCACAGGCACGAAGGCGAACATCGTACATCTGCTCGGCGATCCGCATTTCGAAGTGCTGCGGCACGACGTGACATTCCCGCTCTATGTCGAGGTCGACGAGATCTACAACCTGGCCTGTCCGGCCTCACCGATCCATTACCAGTTCGACCCGGTGCAGACGACCAAGACGTCGGTGCACGGCGCGATC
>JAWLHE010000011.1:0-158525 GCA_041690495.1 Alphaproteobacteria bacterium
GATGTCGGCCCCGGTGAAGAGTACCTCGCCATCGGTCGTCACGACGCTCGCGGGGATCGGCGGCGCCTCGCGGTGAATCTCCCGGCCGATCAGGCCAAGCGCCGCAAAAGATGCGAAAGACACGACGGCAAGAAGGAGCCAGAGGCGTTTTGTGGCAGCCATAATAAGACCTCCAGGGGCGGACCAGCGATAGCAGCCGGCGGCACGTCGTGACGACTCAGGCGGCGAGCAACCCTCGGTCGGTTTCGTCGAGATCGAGCACCGCGAGAACGATCGGCACCACGCTCTCGTGTGCCTCGAAATCCCCATCGTCAGGCCGGAACTTCCGCCAGCCGGACAGCGCGGCCGCGAAGCTCTCGCGCTGTGTCTGGCCGCCGTCCAGTGCCAGCGCATAGGCAGCGAACGCCGCCCGTTTGGCCGCCCGTAACGAATAGGAGCTTGCATGGAGCACGGCTGCCGGTTCCTCCATGGACGCCACCGGTCCACACCGGAAATCGACAGTCAGATCGGCCGAAACGACAGCCTTCAGCGTGTGTCTCGGAAGACGCTTACACATGAGACCTCCATTCGATATCGACCGCCCCAGCGCGGCCGGTATGAGCGGAGAATGCGCGCAAGCTGGCGCGAAGACTTTGCGCCGACCTTCAGTCAGCCTTGAAATTGCCTTGTTTGTTCGTCCAAGAGAGGCCGCCGTCGCGGACCCGTTCCTGTACCATCACTCCGGCAGCCCGGCCTTGCGCAGTCCATCCGCCAGGATGGCGACGTCCTGCGGCCGCCGAAGCGGAAGCCAGTCGTTCAGGCTGGAGACGCGAAGGTTGGGGTTGAGCTGGCGCACCTGCTGCATTGCCTGCCGCGCCTGGTCGGTCTTTCCGGCAAGCGCTTGACTGGCCGCGATCATGGCGACTGCCATCAGGCTCGCCAGTTCCCGGTACGCTTTTGCGGCCCACGCTGCGGCTTCGTCGAAACGGCCATCAATCAGATTCGCCAACGCCATACCAACCTGAATGCGGTGCATTTCCGGGTCCAACGGGCTGAGACGCATCGCCTGCGTCATGTGCGCGATAGCCTCGTCCGTTCGGCCGAGCCCAATGCGGACGAACCCGCCCAGAAACCAGGCGGCTGCGAGATTGGGGTTGAGCATCTTTGCCCGGTCCAGCAAGGCAAGGCCGGCATGATGGTCGCCTGTGAGATGGACAAGGGCGTGTCCTCCGCGTGTCAGCGCGACCGCATCGTTGTTGCCCAATTCTATGGCGCGGCGGGCCAACCGCGCGCCTTCTGCGATCTCTCGCTCGGGATCGCTCATCCAGCCATTGACCTTGAGCCAGACGTGAGACCAGGCAGCGGCCCCGTACGCCGCCGCATACTCCGGATCCAGTGCGATCGCCTTGTGGAACAGGCGCATCGCCTCATCGACGGCTTCCCTGGTCCCGAAGTGCAGGTTCGCTGTGCCGCGCAGATAGCAGTCGTAGGCGCTGAGACTTTCAGTCGGCTTCCGCTTCGCGCGCTCGATTTCGACCCGCTGCAGCTGCGGTGCGATCGCGGCGACGACGTTTGCGGTCATCTGGTCCTGGAGCTCGAAGATGTTGTCGATCTTTCCTTCGAATCGCTCCGACCAGAGATTGATGCCGGTGGGGGCATCCATGAGCTGGCCGGTGATCCGTATACGGTCCGCCGCCTTGCGCAAGCTGCCCGCCAGCACATAACGCACCCCGAGTTCCCGGCCCACCTGCTTCGCGTCGGCCGCCTGGCCCTTGTAGGTGAAGCTCGAATTGCGCGCGATGACGAACAGCCAGCGATTCCGCGAGAGGGCAATGATGATGTCTTCCACCACGCCATCGACGAAATACTCCTGTTCGGGATCGCCGCTGAGATTGAGGAACGGCAGCACGGCGATGGACGGCCGGTCCGGGAGAGCCAGTGCCGGCAAGACGGGCTCCTCGCGCCTGGTGGGTCCCGCTCGTTCCGGCGCATCGGCTTCCCGCACTTCGCCCACGAACCGGTAGCCCTTACGCGCGATCGTGCGGACCAGGCGCTGCTCCTCCCCGGTGTCCCCGAGCGCCCTGCGCACCGCATTGATATGGCTGGTGAGCGTCGATTCCGAGACGATCCGGCCGCCCCACACCACCTCGATCAGGTCGTCCTTGCTGACGACGCGCTCGCGGTTGCGCACCAGATGCACCAGCAGATCGAACACCTGCGGCCCGAGTGCCACCGCCTCGGACCCGCGGCTCAGCTCCCGCCGGTCCGTGTCGAGCACGTGCTCTCCGAACACGAGCCTCACGCCGGCAGCCCCGCTTTGCGCAGACGATCCAGAAAGACGTTCATCAGCTTCGCGTCGAAAATGGGCGCCCGTTGGCGGAGCTTTGATGCCGTCAGTCCGGGCTCGAGCTGGAGCAGATACGCCACCGTGTCGCGGGCCTCGTCCAGTCTGCCGAGCTCGACCAAACAGACCGCGTGGAAGCGCAAGGCCGGTGCGAAGGCTGGCCGCTCCCTCAGGGCGCGGGAGGTCCACTCGATCGCGTCGTTGAACCGCCCCGCCATCAGGTGCGTCCACCCGAGCGCCGTCATCGTAAAGAATGCCTCCGGATCAACCGGGCTGATCCGGAGCGGCCGCAGGAGAGACGCGGTCGCCTCATCGGTTCGCCCTGCCGTGGCCAGGGCCCAGCCACGGAGCGTGAGCGCCTGCGAACAATCGGGGTTCAAGGCGAGCGACCGGTCGTACAGCTCGAGAGCGCCCTCGAGATCGACGCGCAGCTGCCACATCGCAAAACCGACCATCCACAATACCGATGGATCGTCGCCACCGTCCCGCAGCGCCTCCCGGCCAAGACGGATGGCGATTGCCTTCTCCTCTTCCGGTGCGGCAGCCCAGCCCTGAGGATTGCGCCACGCGTAGCAACGCGCGGCCAGAGCCTTCGCCAAGGCGAAGTGCGGGTCGATCGCGATCGCCCGGTCGAGAAGCACTATTGCCTCGTCAACGCCTTCCCGCGTCAGCGTGTAAAAACGCGGCAGCGCGCGCAGGTACCAGTCGTAGGCGTCCAACTTCTCGGTCGGCTTGCGACGGGCGCGGTCGATCTCGGCCTGGCGCAGCGACGGCTCCATGGCCGTGACGACGCTGGAAGTGACCCGGTCCTGCAGACCAAAAATGTCCGCGAGCTCGCCATCGAACCTGTCTGCCCAGACGTGAAGGCCAGTATCCGCCTGAATGAGCTGGCCCGTGATGCGCACCCGATCGCCCGCCTTTCGGACGCTGCCCTCGAGGACATACCGCACGCCGAGCTCGGCGGCGACCTGCTTCTCGTCGACCGAACGGCCCTTGTACGTGAAGCTGGAGTTCCGGGCGATGACGAAGAACCATTTCAATCGCGAAAGCGCCGTGATGATGTCCTCGGTGATGCCGTCGCTGAAATACTCCTGTTCGGGATCGCCGCTGAGATTGAGGAACGGCAGCACGGCGATGGACGGCCGGTCCGGAAGAGCCAGTGCCGGCAAGACGGGCTCCTCGCGCCGAGTCGACCCCGCTCGCTCCGGCGCATCGGCTTCCCGCACTTCGCCCACGAACCGGTAGCCCTTGCGCGCGATCGTGCGGACCAGGCGCTGCTCCTCCCCGGTGTCCCCGAGCGCCCTGCGCACCGCATTGATATGGCTGGTGAGCGTCGATTCCGAGACGATCCGGCCGCCCCACACCACCTCGATCAGGTCGTCCTTGCTGACGACGCGCTCGCGGTTGCGCACCAGATGCACCAGCAGATCGAACACCTGCGGCCCGAGTGCCACCGCCTCGGACCCGCGGCTCAGCTCCCGCCGGTCCGTGTCGAGCACGTGCTCTCCGAACACAAGCCTCACGCCAGCGCTCCGCACCACGGGCGAGCCTTCCGTCATGGCGAGAGGCTGCCCTTCCCTGGTCTGGGACGTGGATGGCGCCATACTCGTGCCTTGGGACTGGTGCATACTCATCCTCCGTTCGGGGCGCGCAAGGCACTGCCGATGGCCGCCAGCAAGGCCGGTCCATCAAAGGGCTTACGGAAAAAGCCGCTGATGTCCTTTGCGCCCGTACGTTTCTGGTCACCAATTTCATGCCGGCCGGTGATCAAGAATACCGGCAAGCCCGGTCGCGCCTTCTTCACGACATCATGAAGCTCGAAGCCGTCCATGCCGGGCATGCCGATGTCGGTTATCAGGCAGCCGATGTTGGACAATCCGGACTCGATCAGCGCTTTGGCCGACGGGAATGTGCGAACCGCGTAGCCGGCCGATTCAAGCAGATCCTGCAGCGACTCCAGGACTCTCGGATCGTCATCGACGACTGCTATCATTCGCCTCCGTTCGCTCATGAGTCACCCCTCTCCCGCTCGGCGGGAGTGAGTGACCGGAATCTGAAGCTTCTCAGCGATCCGTACGAGATCGGCCAGAGACGCGGATGCCATCTTCTGCATCACGCTCCTTCGATGCACCTGGAGCGTGACCTCGCTTATCCCCAGCTCCGCCGCTGCCTGCTTGTTGAGGAGCCCGCTGATCACCAGCGGCAGCACGTCCCGCTCTCGGGGCGTCAGTGTCGAATACCGCTTCCGAAGCGCGGCCATCTCGGCGCGCTCGGCACGAGCGAGCCGGTCCTGAGCCAATCCGGCATGGACGGCTCTCATCAGATCGTCATCGCTGAACGGCTTCGTAAGGAAGTCCACTGCGCCATGCTTGATTGCCTGGACCGACGATGGAATGTCCCCATGCCCGGTGATGAAGACGATTGGCGGATAGTCCCCTTTGGCGATCTGCTTCTGCAGATCGAGGCCATTGATGTCCGGCAGATCCACGTCGAGGATCAGGCTCGCAGGCAGGTCGGGCTTGTCGGCTCGGACGTACTCGCCGCCTGAGCCGTAGGCGACTGCGCGGAGGCCATGCGACTCCAGCAGATCGCTCAGCGCTTCGCGGATCCGCTCATCGTCGTCGACGATGAAGACGATGTGGTCTCCGGCCGTCATGACGCCGCCTTCGGTTCAACGGGTAGCGTGAAGACGAATGTCGCCCCGTGGGGCTCGTTCCTCTCCACCCATAGCCGCCCATGATGAGATTCGACAATCGAGCGGCAGATCGCCAGCCCCATGCCCATTCCTTGCTCTTTCGTCGTGTAGAATGGCTCGAAGATCCTGTCCGGGAACTCGATGCCACGGCCGCAGTCGCTGATTTCAGTCCGGACCACGTCCTCCACCCGGCGCACGCGTATCCCGACAACCCGGTCGCGCGCCGTAGAGTCCATTGCATCCATGCCGTTGCGAATTAGATTGACCAGAACCTGTTGGATCTGGACGCGATCGAATGCAATTGGCGGAACGTCGCTTTCGACGTCGACGTCCAGGCGGATGCGACGTCGCGCGGCCTCGTCGGCCATGAGGTCGCGCGCTTCGGTAATCACGCTCGCAAGCGCAACACTGATCCTCGGCTCCGCGGATTGCTTGAACAGGGCACGGATGCGGCTGACGACGTCCGCGGCCGACTTGGCGTCCCGGGTGATGCGCTCCGCCGTGATCTTCGCACGTGCGACGTTCGGGGGCTCGGCGGAAAGCCAGCGTTGGCACGCATGGGAGTTGGCGACGATCGCTGCCAGGGGCTGGTTGACCTCGTGCGCGATTGAAGCCGAGAGCTCCGCGAGGCTTGCAGCCTGAGTGGCCTCGGCCAGCTTGTCCGATGCCTGCCTCAGGTCTTCTTCCGCCTGCTGCGCGCGCATCTCATCGTCGATATCGATGGAAATCCCGTACCATTTGCACGATCGTCCCGTTCTGATCCCGCAGGGGTTCCCCCCGGCCTTCCATCCAGCGATAGACGCCGTCGGCCCGCCGCACGCGGTACTTCGTCGCGTAGCCCTTGCCGGTCGCGAGTGAGTGCCGGATCGTCTCGCCCAGGCTGGCTGCATCATCCGGATGAATGAGCGCCTTTATCGTCTCTGTCAGCCCATTCTTACCGCACCTGCTCAATTCCATTGCGTCCATGCCGACGAAGTCGATCAGGCGCTTGTTGAAGAAGATGGTCTCCCCTTCAGGCGACAGCCGCCTGATGTGGACCGGGACCATATCGACCAGCTGCGAGAGCTCCCGCTCGCGATTGCGCAGCGCCTGTTGCGCCTGCATCTCGTCGTCGATATCGACGGCGACGCCGTTCCACTGGACGATCTTGCCATCGGCATCGCGCATCGCCGCCATGCGAGTCTCGACCCAGCGATACTCTCCGTCGAAACGGCGTATGCGATGCTTCAGCGCATAGGGCTCGCCGCTCGGCAACGAGCGGGCATACCTCTCTTGGACGGCTGCAAGGTCGTCGGGATGAATTACGGCGGGGAGCAACTCAGCCAGCCGGGTTTTTCCGATGTCTTCGGACTTGAATCCGAGGAAATCGCGGAGCAGTCGGCTGCGGTATGTCGGTTCACCCCGAGCGTCGGCGCAGTAGATCATTGCCGGCAGGGTTTCGACGAGCTCTCGAAGCGAACGCTCGCTTTCACGCGCTATGAGCAGTGCCTGCTGGTGCTGCCGTGATATGGCGGCGACGATGAGTGCCGAGAATGCCGAGATGGCCAGAAAGAGCTGCAGCATGATCTGCCTCTCCCGCTGGGACTCGGGATCGCCGACGAACTGGCTTGCGCCGGAAATCGTGAGCGCCATCGTGAGAAGGGCGAGGAGGCTCAGGGCGACGGCGACGCCCTTGAACTCGAAGCGCACCGCGGCCCAGAGAAGGGGCGGCATGATGATGTAGGCGAAGGGCAGGTAATGGTTGCTTATGGAAAGGGCGGCGGCACCCAGGAAGACCAGGCCCAGGACACCCGCTTCCATCCACTGCGCGGCCGAGAGCCGGGTCTTGCTGCGCCAGTTCCGGAGCATGACCAGCGCCAAGGGCGCTACGAGCAGGATTCCGGTGGCGTCTCCAATCCAGAACAGCGGCCATACCGCCGCGAAGGTCTGCGACTTTACGCCGAACCATGCAAGGACCGCGCTTCCCACCGTTGCGCTTGCGACCGGGGCAATTCCCGCACACAACACGACGAATGCCAGAACTTCCTGCAGGGATTCCAGCCGAACCGGCCTCCCGCAGGCCCGGTTCATCAGCGATGCGCCCAGTGCCGCTGCAATCGCGTTGCCAACATAAATCAGGAAACCTGCCGCCAGCGGACTGTGGAACCACACGAACTGAGCGAACATTTCGGCCAGACAGCCCGCGAGCATCCACCACGGCCAGCTCGGCACCGGAGCGAGGATGAGCGTCGCGACGAACACTCCGCCGGGAGGCCAAATGGAAACGGATATTCCGGGCACGATCGCGAGCGCTTGGGCGAACCCGCAGCCCAGCACATAAGCCGCGAAGAAAAGAGCAAGATGCAGGAATGGCGGGCGGTGCGACCAGACCTTGATCACTGGCTGCGCCTTCCGGACGGGAAAGGCCGCGTAGATCCGCCTCTCGATCGTATCCGGAAACCGATCGTCGCCAGTGCGATACGGTTCTGGCGGCGCACTCTGTTCCATGATGGCCCCTCCTGCCGGGGCGCTTCTGTCTCTGCCGCCCTTGGAATCGAGCTTAGCACTCTCGCCCGCGCGCCGGGTTTGCCAGTGCATTCCATAATGCTACCGCTCCTGCGGGTCGCCTGGCATCCTATGGAAATCCATGGATGCCCGGCAGGAACGAAGGGGCCCGGCGCCGGGCGGTGCGCTGATCTTCGACCCTCGACCGCCGGCCGCCCGAACGGGAAGAATGACCGACGCAGGGGGACTTGACGGCGCATCCCGTGACGAAGGATACGGCACTGTCGCGGCAGCCTGTCCGACCCGCGAGGGCGAGCCTGGCATTGTTCCGGGAAAGTGTTAGGACCAATGGATTTTGCTTGGTCCACGCCGCCCGGGCGCACGCTCCGGCAAGAAGCGTTACCGCGATTGCGGACGTGTTTGGACCAAAATCCAAGGCAATATCGAGGCCGCTTCAAAGTCTTGCGGCGCCGCGTGGCTCATCCTCCATCCACCCTGGGCATGGAGGAACAGTCATGAAGATCACCGTCATCGGACCTTCGACGCTTCGGGCAACCACGCTTCGCGCCGCCGTGCAGCGCTGCCAGAGGCAAGTGGCGCGCCTGTTCGACCCGTATCGGCCTGAGCGTCACTACATGCGCGGTCCCGGCCCGAGGTGGCGCGAGAAGCACGGCCTCTCCGAACGCGCGCTCTGATACGGATCGGCCCCTGCGATTGCCGGACGTGTCGCCCGCCGCACCGGCCATTTGGACAGGAATTCAAGGCCGTTTGGACGGAGCGACAAAGCCTTTCCGCGTGCGATCGATCATTCTCCGGCCATCGAGCCTTGGATCGAGAAGCAACTATGAAGATCGTTGTCGTTGGCGGAACCGGCCTTATCGGAGGCAAGGTGGTGTCGAACCTGAATCGGAAGGGCCATGAGGCCATCGCCGCGTCGCCCAGCACCGGCATCAACGCCGTCACGGGCGAAGGGCTGGGCGAAGCGCTGGCCGGAACCCGGGCCGTCATCGATGTGGCAAATGCGCCGTCGGGCGCGGACGACGCCGTCATGACATTCTTCAGGACATCCGGCAGGATTCTCATGGCCGCAGAGGCGGAAGCCGGTGTGCGTCACCATGTTGCCCTGTCCGTGGTCGGAGCGGACCGGTTGCCGGACAACGGCTATCTCCGCGCCAAGGTCGCTCAGGAAGAGCTGATCAAGGCGTCCGGAATTCCCTATACCATCGTCCGCTCGACGCAGTTCTTCGAATTCCTCGATGGCATCGCCGACGCCTCGACGCGGGACGGCGAAGTCCATGTGTCGCCGGCATACGTCCAGCCCGTCGCGGCCGACGATGTCGCCGAACTGGTCGCCAGGGTCGCGACGATGGCCCCGGTCCATGGAATGATCGAACTGGCGGGACCGGAGCGCGTCAGTCTCGACGACCTCGTCCGCCGCTATCTGAAGGCGAAGCGCGATCCCCGTTCCGTGATCGCGGATGTGCACGCGCGGTATTTCGGCGCGGAGCTCAACGACAAATCCCTCACCCCTGGCGACAGACCGCATATCGGCGCCACGTCGTTTGAGACGTGGCTCGGCCGACCGGCGGCGCGCTGATCAACCGCAAAGGAGATCTCCCATGTCCATGTCCATGCGCATCCTCGGCGGCGTCCTGCTGGCAACGCTCGCACTGACGCCCGCATTCGTCCCCCACCTCGCTCAGGCCGCGGCCAAGCGCAAGGTGACGGTGGTCTTCGACCATGTGCTTCCGAACGTGCCGGGCAAGAGCATGAAAGGCGTGCTCGTCGAGTATGGGCCCGGCGGCTCGTCCCGCTCGCACCGGCATCCGGCGTCTGCCTTCATCTATGCGACGGTCCTCGAAGGCGCGATCCGAAGCCAGGTCAATGACGGTCCGGAGAAGGTGTATCGCACCGGCGAGAGCTGGGTCGAGCAGCCGGGCGATCACCACCGCGTCAGCGCGAATGCCAGCGACACCGAACCCGCGAAGCTGCTGGCCGTATTTGTGGTCGATACCGGCGAAACGAAGATCGTCATCGACGACGCGCAGTGACTCCAGGCCGCCATCCGCCTGACCTCAGAGGCCGACATGGGCCGATCACCACCAGGGACGGAATCGAGATCTTCTACAAGGACTGGGGCTCCGGGCAGCCGATCGTCTTCCACCACGGCTGGCCGTTAAGCGCCGACGATTGGGACGCGCAGATGCTCTACTTGACGCTGGAGCTCGGCGACTTTCAGGTCAGACATGTCTGCTTCCGTCCCTCTCTATGTCGCACCCGCAAGCAGCCCAACGTCACATTCGCGCTAAGGCAGGGCTTCTTCTGGCACGTGCCTAGATTTGGGAGAGTAAGATCAGATCCGCTTGTGGCACATCTGCGAAAACACGCGACTGACGAGCAGCGTCCGCCTACCGGCCGAAACCGGAAGCCGGCGCGGCTGAGCGGCCTTTGAAGCGCCCTACAAAACGCAGATATCAGACGATTACCGCGTTCCATCAGTTCGGGTATCCGCCGGCGGCCTGCGGCCGCGGACTGGCAGGGAACGCCAGGAGCCGCATCGTTACAGAGATTCCACTTGTCGCAAGCAACCCACCAGGATGTCGCGATCAATCTGATATCGCAGATGGCGGATGTAGGGCGCCTTGAGGGTAGGTTCCGCGATCGCTTCCAGGTCTGACTCATGGGGATGTGACAGCCCGAACTGCTCAATTCGCGACGGCAATCCGACGCGGCCCAGGAACGCCTTAAGCTCGCGCACGAACTCTATAGGTCTCCGCTCATGAACGAGCTGGACCAATGTACCATAGCCCACCATTTCTCCATGCAGAGCTCGGCTGGTCACCGGATGGGCCGTGAGACCGCGCGTCAGCGCATGGGCGAGCGAAAGCCCGCCGGATTCGAAGCCAAGTCCGCTCATCAGAATGCATGCCTCGACAGTGTTCTCGAATGCCGCATTCGGCAGGCGCTGGCCGACCGCCTCAAGGGCCGCTTCGCCGTCGCGTCGGATCGTTTCGTAACAGGTACGCGCCAGCGCAATCGCGCTGAGCGGCGGGCTGCCGCCAAAGAAATTGCTGCCGCCGGCATCGGCGCAGGCCTCGACCTCGAATGCCTTCGACAGCGCGTCGCCCATGCCGGCCGCGAGGAATCGCTTCGGCGCCCTCACGATGATCGCCGTATCGACGAGGACGGTGTCGGGGTTGTCGTCGAGCTTGCGCACCTCGGCGATACGATGCGCATCGTCATAGACCACGATCAGACGGCTGGTCGGCGCGTCGTTCGAAGCGATCGTTGGAACGATCACGAGTTTCGCGCCGATCGCGAGCGCCACCCCCTTTGCGGTGTCAATCGCCTTGCCGCCACCGATGCCGATGACGACATCGGCTCCTTTGGCCTTATCGCCGAGGCGCGCGATTTCCGCAGCGGTGATCTCGCCGGCGAAGACCTCGTAGCGCAGCGGTACGGACTTCGCCTTGAAGGCTTCGTCGAGCACCGGCAGCACGGCTTCCATGACGAACGCATCGCCGATGGCGAGCGGCGCGTGGCCGAGGCGGGCGGTCTCGTCGGGCAGACTCGTCAGCGCGTTCGCCCCCTGGATATAGCGACGTGGTGCCCCGAGTATGCGCAGCATGTTCATCCCCAGTGAAAGTCCTGCTTGCCGCCGTCGATCTGGATCAGCGCGCCATTGATGAAGGCGGCCTTGGTCGAGCACAAGAACGCAACAGCGGCGCCGACCTCCTCGGGCTGGCACAGCCGCCCGATCGGGTTCTGGTCGATCATCACGCGCTTCAGCCGATCCGGATAGTTCCGGATCAGATCGGTCTCGACATAGCCGGGTGCGATGGCGTTGACGGTGATGCCGCTGCCGCCAAGCTCTTTCGCCGTCGTTCGCGTGAAGCCGGCGATGCCAGCCTTGGCGGCGGCATAATTGGCGACACCCGCCCGGCCGCCGCCGGTATAGTTCATCGACGAGGTATTGACGATGCGTCCCCAGCCTGCGGCCATCATCGGCCGCGCGGCGGCGCGGGTCATCAGGAAGGTGCCGCGCATGTGCACCGCCATAATGCGGTCCCACATCTCGGCGGTCGTCTCGACGACCGGCTTGCCCATATAGGGCATGCCGACGCCGGCATTGTTGACGAGGATGTCGAGTCGGCCGAAGCGCTGCATCACGGCCGCAACCGCCTCACTGCACTGACTTTCGTCCGAGACGTCGACCGCGAAAGCGTCCGCGTCGACGCCGAGGCCGCGGATCGACATTGCCGCCTCGCGCGCCGCGTCGAGGCTCAGATCGGCGATCGCGATGGCCGTTCCTTCCTGCGCCAGCGCATCCGCCTCTGCACGGCCGATACCGCGTGCGCCTCCCGTCACCAGCGCCACCCGTCCTTTCAGACCGAGATCCATCCCCTTACCCTTTCATGGCGCCGGCGCTCAGGCCCTGGATGAAGAAGCGCGAGAGCAAGGTGAACAGAAGGAACAGCGGCAGCGCAATGAGCGTAGCGCCAGCCATAATCTCGCCCCAGCGCATGTCGAACGACCCGATCATCGAGGCGAGACCGACCGGCAGGGTTTTCTGCGCATCCGACGAGATCATCACCAGCGCATAGGTATAGTCAGTCCAGGACAGCAGGAACGAGAACACCGCGACGGTGATGATACCGGGAAGGGATAACGGCAGCACGACACGCAGGAAGCTGCCAAGCCGCGTGCATCCGTCGACCATTGCCGCCTCTTCCAGCTCGAACGGCATCGACTTGAAGAAGCCCCAGAGCAGCCACACGCCGAGCGGCAGGGTCAGGGTGCAATGGGCGATGACTAGGCTCATCAGGCTGCCGGCGATGCCGAACCAGACGAAAATGCCGTAGAGCGGGATCGCCAGCAGCATCGGCGGGAACATGTAGGCATAGAGCATCGTGGCAATGATCAGCGTCTTGCCCGGCACGCGAAACCGCGTCACCGCATAGGCGATCATCACCGAGCAGACCAACGTGAGCACAACCACGGCGCTGGCGACGATCACCGAGTTCATGAACTGCGTCGGATAATCGGTGAGCTGCAGCAGCGTCTCGTAGGATTCGAGGGAGAACGGCCCGGGCAGCAGGTCCGGGGCGCGAAAAAGGTACTGCGGATCACGGAAGCTGGAGATCAGCATCCAGTAGATCGGGAAGAACGAGTACGCGGCGATCGCCAGCGCGGCGAAGCCGAGTCCTGCGCGGCGCAGGCGCCGTAAGAGGCTCCGCGCGCCCACCGGCCGATCGGCCCTCGGGGTCATGGCCGCATCCTTCGCGGTAACGCTCATTTCTTCTCCTCAAGCGGGAACAGCCGGAAATAGATCGCCACCACACTGCACAGCATGAGGAAGGAGAGAGTTGCGACCGCAGCACCGCCGCCGACGTCGAACAGCGAGAAAGCGCGCTTATAAGCGAGAACCGGCAGATGCTCGGTGGCGCCGAGCGGACCGCCCTTGGTCATCAGCCAGATGATATCGAACTTGTTGAACATCCAGATCGCGCGTAGCAGCACCACGACCGTGAGCACCGGACGGAGCTGGGGCAGGGTCACATGCAGGAAGCGCGAGAACGCCCCTGCGCCGTCCACCTTGGCGGCGTCGTAAAGCGCCTGCGGCACCGACTGCAACCCGGCGAGGAAGCAGACAGTGACGAACGGCGTCCACAGCCAGACCGAGAGCCCAATCGTGGTCGCCATGGCGGTCCCAGGCCGCTCGAACCACGGCACGATGCC
Organism: Alphaproteobacteria bacterium; assembly: GCA_041690495.1. GTDB lineage: Bacteria > Pseudomonadota > Alphaproteobacteria > CACIAM-22H2 > CACIAM-22H2 > DATAAP01. Next base: position 13,242 of record JAWLHE010000011.1, read on the forward strand.
AAAGCCCATCTCTCGTGCCAGTGCCGTGAGCAGGCCGAACGAGCCGTCCATCATCCACTGAAAGGTCAGCGCAACGACCACGGTCGGCAGCAGATAGGGCAGTACGGCCAGGCCGCGCACCAGCTTCTGACCGGGGAATGCATTGTTGAGCACAAGCGCGAACACGATCCCGAGCACGACCTGCAGCACAATGGAGCCGCCGGCATAGACCAGGCCGTTCAGGGCCGCGCGCCAGAAAGTCGGCTCGGACAGGATGCGCGCATAGTTGTCGAGGCCGACCCAGACCGGCTTGGCGATAAAGGACTGGGCCGAATGCAGGCTGAGTCCAATCGCGTGCAGGACCGGCACGAGCACGAACACGATCGTGATCGCGAGCCCCGCGAGCAGGAAGCCCCAGATGACCCAGTCGTAGCGTGAGCGCATGGTGCGGCAGGTCCGGCAGAGCAGCTTCCGCCGCCCTGCCGGTTCTTCCGATGCAGGCCTAGCCGATCGCCTTGCGCATGCCGGCGACGGCCTGCGCCACGCACTCTTCCGACGACATGTTCTTCAGCACCTTGTTCTGCAGCATTTCCGGCAGGACCCAGGATTCGAAGATCTTGGCCGGGCGCAGATCGGGCGCCGGACCTTCGGTGTCGATCGAACGGATGATGATGTTCGGATCCTCCAGGAATCCCTGCATCTGCTTCACGGCCGCCGCGTGCTTCTCGATCAGCGGGTGCGCGCGCCAGCGGGGGTCGTCATAGATGTCCAGACGCGGCGGCTGGAAGTGCAGCGGTGCCGAGTGCAGGAAGTTGATGTAGTGCGCGTCGGAGAACCATTCCATGAATCGCACCGCCTCCTCGGCCAGCGGCGTCTTGCCGACGACCCAGCCGTCATAGCCGTGGTTGACCGCCGCCATGTGGCCGCCCTGGTCGGGATAGGGCATCATGCCGTACTTGTCGGCGAGCTGCGGTGCGCGCTGCTCGAGGAACTCGATCAGGCGGCCGGCATACGGCGCGTGCGCCGCCTGGTCGGCGCTGAACTGCGCGAGTACGTTGCCGAACGAGATCTGGGTCGAGCCCGGCGGCATCGTCTTGTAGAGCTCGGCAAAGAAGTCGAGATAGGCGGCCGTCTTTTTGCGCGCCTCGGGCGTGTCGAAGGTCAGGTTCCACTTGTCGTCGAACAGACTTACGCCCTCGGCCCAGAGATAGCCGAAGCTCATCCAGTTGGTTGCATCGTTGCTGCCGACCGGCGTCGTCAGGCCGAAGCGCTGCGTGCCGCTCGTCGACATGGTCTTGCGCGAGTTCTCGAGAAGCTGCGCCCAGGTCTTCGGCACTTCGAGCTTGAGCTGGTCGTACAGGTCCTTCCGGTAGAACAGCCAGCACAGATTATAGTCGTACATGTACCAGTACTGCTCGCCGTTGATCGGGAACAGGATACGCTTGCCCCACTTGTGCTTGTTCACGAGCTGGGTGATCGGCGTGAGCTGCCCCTCGTTGGCGAGGCTCAGAACATGCGCCACGAAAATCAAAGTGCCGATGTCATAGGGTTTGCCGCCGCGGATCGCAGAGGTCATGCGCGTATAGGCATCGCCCACAGGCACAGTGTCGACGACGATCTTGACGCGGCGTTCGCGCTCGTATTGTGCCGCGGCGACGCGCAGCGCCCGCACCGAATCGATCGCCGGCTCCGCGTTCAGGAAGCGCAACTCGTGGACCTGCGCATGCACCGCCGGTGCCGGCAGCACACTGAGTGCGCCGAGGCCGGCCGCGCCGGCCAGAACCTTGCGGCGGCTTACATTGGTCATTTTAGGCTTCGTCATTCACGTTCCTCCTTATGGTCCCCTGCTTCGTCGTCTCATTGCGCCGTCCGGCTGGACCTCGGTCCGGCAGGGCGCTTGTCAATTCGTGATGGCCTCGCCGGTCTCGCCGAAAAGGTGGAGCTTGGCGGGGTCGACCTCGAGCCTGACCTCCATGCCGGCGGCGATGCCGTCGTGACGGTCGATCAGCGCGCGCAACGCGACGCCCTGGCAGTCCGTCACCAGCAAGGTCTGAGCCCCCATCTGCTCGACCAGGGTGACCCGCGCCGCGATGCGAACACCTCCGGACTCGCTGTCTTCGGCGAGCGCCAGGTGCTCGGGCCTGATGCCGAGCGTCGTCTCGCCGTCCGCGACACGACGCGATAGCGGCAACGCGAGACCCACGGCCCGGAAGGCGCCGCCCCCGAGGCGGCCCGCGACGAAATTCATTTCGGGCGAGCCGATGAAACCGGCGACGAACTGATTGGCGGGGCGATCATAGACCTCCAAGGGGGTTCCCACCTGCTGGATCCGCCCGTCCTTCATGACGCAAATGCGGCTGCCGAGGGTCATCGCCTCGACCTGGTCATGGGTCACGTAGATCGTGGACACGCCAATCTCGCGATGCAGCCTGGCGATCTCCTCGCGCATGCGCACGCGCAGCTTGGCGTCGAGATTCGACAGCGGCTCGTCGAGCAGGAAGACGTCGGGCTGGCGCACAAGTGCACGGCCCAGCGCCACACGTTGCATCTGCCCGCCTGAAAGCTGGCGCGGCTTGCGCCTCAGCAACTCCTCGAGGCCGAGCATGGCGGCGGCGCGGCGCACGCGCTTGTCGACCTCCTCTTTGCCGATGCTGCGCATCTTCAGGCCGAAAGCGATGTTCTCGTAGACCGTCTTGTGCGGATAGAGCGCGTAGTTCTGGAACACCATCGCGACGTTGCGCTCGCGCGGCTCCAGCTCGGTGACCAGCCGATCGCCAAAATAGATCTCACCCGAGGTCGCCGCTTCGAGGCCGGCGATCATCCGCAAGGTGGTGGACTTGCCGCAGCCGGAGGGTCCGACCAGCACCATGAACTCGCCGTCCCCAATCGACAGCGACACGTTGTCCACGGCGGCGTGGCCGGCGAACACCTTGCTGACTCGGTCGAGCCGGACGGCCGCCATCATCCGGCTCCGGTTGCGAGCGCGTGCAGCGCGTGATTCACCCCGGCCAGCTTCGCCTGCGCGTCCTTGTAGATGCCGAACGCGCTGCTATAGAACGTTGTCCGCTTCGCATCCGGCTCGTGCCGCGCCGTGACCGAAAGCGTCTTGCACACCGCCGTGACCTCGTCGGGATAGATCCCGGCGCCGACACCGGCGATCAGGGCCGCGCCGAACGACGCATCGGCGACCGCCGGCAGCTCGATCGGGATGCCCAGTACGTCGGAGACGATCTGGCGCCAGGTGGCGCTGCGCGCCCCGCCACCGGTGATGCGCGCCAGCTTGAACCCCTGCCCGTTCGCCTTGAACACCTCGAAGCAGTCGCGCAGCGAAAAGGCGATGCCTTCGTAAAGCGCCCGCACGAAATGCTCGCGCCGGTGCCGCATCGTCATGCCGATGAAGTCGGCGCGCAGCAGCGGGTCCCAGTACGGTGTGCGCTCCCCGTTCAGATAGGGATGGAACACGAGGCCCTCGGCGCCTGGTGCGCACGACGCTGCCATCCGGTCCATCTCGGCGAACACCGCGGCGCCATCGGCGCTTCCGTCGGTGGGCATGAAGAACTGGTCGCGCAGCCAGCGATGCGCGGATGCGCAGGAATTCGTCCCGGCGATCAGGTACCAGTGATCCGGCACCACATGGTAGTAGTTGATCAGCTCGCCGTTCGGCACCGCCTTGGCGCTCAGCACGCTCATCGTCGCGGCGGTCGCCAGCTTGACCACGCCGAGCCCCGTCTCGACCATGCCGGCACCGTAGGTCTCCGCCGCCGTGTCCGAGGTGCCGCAGATCACCGGACATCCGGAGGCGAGGCCCGTCGCCGCCGCCGCCTCACGCGTCACCTTGCCCACGATCGCGGTTGATTTGACGATCGGCGGCAGCGTGTCCAACGGCCACTCGATCATCTTGCACAGTTCGGCTGACCATCTGGCGGTCGGCGCGTCCAGCATCAAGGTGCCCAGCGCGTCGATCGTGTCGGTCTCGAACGTGCCGGTAAGCCGCGCGCGCAGCCAATCCTTGGCGAGATAGACGCGCGCCGTGCGCACGGCGGCTGCCGGCTCGTTCTTCTTCACCCAGAGGAGCTGCGGCAGCGTCCATGTCGTGCTGCAGCGGTTGTAGCCGAGATCGAGGATCCTGCGGTCGGCGCGGTCGCGCAGCTCCTGTACCTCTATGCGGCTGCGCTGGTCGTTCCACATGATCGCCGGACGGATGACCTTGCCGTCGGCATCCTCGAGTACCTGCGAATGCGCGCCCGCCGACAAGGCGATGCCGGCGATTCGTTTGGCATCACCGCCAGCGGCCGCAATGGCCTCCGGTACTGCGCGCGTCAGCGCCGTCCACCAGTCGGCCGGATTCTGTTCGCTCCAGCCCGGGTGCGGAGTCAATGTCGGGACGACGTGCGACGCCTCGCCCGCGACGGAACCGTCGGCGCGGATCAATGTCGCCTTGAGCGAGCCCGCGCCGAGATCGATACCCAGCAGCAGCGGACCGCTGTCAGCGGGCGGCATCGGACGCCTTCCCTTCCAGATTCCGGAGCACGCCGTCGACGAGCGCCGGTACATCGATCCCGTAGGGGCAGGCAGGCCGGCATGCGCGAGCCATGTCCTGACGCATGAGGACGGCGCGCACGTCGTCATCGAACGCGACGCGTCCTTCCGCCACCTGCATGGCAAGCGTGGACAGCGCCGAAGAGGTGATCGCCTCGTTCTGCGTCGCCTCGGCCGCAGGCCAGGCGCGTCGGCACGGGTTGGGACAGAATGCGCAGAACCGCAGTTGCTCGAGTTCCTGCATATTCAACGCCTTGGCTCGAGCTTCGCGGCACCCGGGCGGGGGCGTAGCGCGAGCTTGCCGGGATTCATGATGTTGTTCGGATCGATCACGTCCTTGAGTGCCTGCAGCACGTCGAGACCGGTGTTAAGCTCGGCGCCGATCCATGGATTGCGGAATGCGCCGATGCCGTGGTGGTGGCTGATCGAACCACCGAGCTCGAGGCAGATCCGGCTGATTCGATCCCAGGCCTGCGCATGCAGGGCGAGCGCCTTGTCGTCGTCCATCGGCGGAAGCCGCAAGGTCATATACTGGCAGGCGCCCTCAGCATAAACGTGCGACCAGTGCGCGCCGAAATGGATGTCCGGATATACCGCGCGAACGGCATCACCCATGCGTTGGTACATGGCGGGGATCTGGCTCCACGCGCCGGTAACCTCAATCGTGTCCATGTAGTAGTTCTTGGTCTGCCACGGCATCGAGTACGAGACAAAGCGGTTCTTCTGCCAGTGGTGCAAAGGCCCGTCGGGCGCTACCACTGCGCCGTTCTGACGGGCGATCTCAAGGGCGAGTTCGGACTCGACGCTCGCGAGCCGCGCCGAGCCACTGAAGACCAGGATCGCGAGAATCGGCCGATCCCGGAACTCCTTCAGTCCTTCCGTGCGCGAACGGCTCTCCTCCGCGTCGTAGACACGCACGACGGCGGGGCGCAACTCCGCCTGCATGATCTGGCGCGCACTGATCAGCGCCGCTTCGAGTGTAGGAAACGCGAGGACAGTGCCAATCTCGCGCTCCGGCTTACGCCAGATGCGCATGGTAAGAGAGGTTATGATACCAAGCGTACCTTCCGCGCCGACGAACAGATCCCGGATGCTAGGCCCGACCGCACGGCGCGCGACCGGCCGCACGTCCAGCGTGCGCCCATCGGGCAGGACCATGCGCAGCCCGAGGATGATGTCCTCGATCTTGCCGTACCGGGTCGAGTTCTGTCCGGCGCCGCGGCACGCAACCCAGCCGCCCACGGTCGACATGTGCAGCGACTGCGGCAGGTGTCCACAGGTAAATCCGCGCGCATTGAGAGCGGCCTCGAACTGCCCGCCGTTAAGCCCCGCATCGACGGCCGCCGTTCCGTCGATCTCGTTGATCTCGATGACCCTGTTGAGCCGCTTGAGATCGATCATGACTTCATGTCCGAGCGGCAGCGCGCCGCCGAGGACGCCCGACCCCGCGCCGAAAGGAATAACCGGAACATTGCGCGCCTGCGCCAGGGCGACGACCTCGGCCACTTCGTCATGCGATCCCGGCATGACGATCGAGCGCGGCATGGTGCCGGGCAGCTTGCCCGCGCGGACATGGAATGTCGCGAACGGCGTGCGGTCGCGTGCATAGGCAAGGCGTTCGGCAAAACCGGAGCGCACAAAATCCGCGCCAACGATCGAGGCCAGCGCCCCGTTCAAAGACAAGTCGACGTCAGATTCGCGCTGCGCGTCGAGCATGACGGGCGCATTCATGGAAAGCTGCGAGCACCGAAATGCGGGACATAACGATGGCCAAAGTCCGGCATTCTGGCGAGCCCTTGAACAACGGTTGAACAATCGATTGTTCACATGCTCTCACGCCGACGATTTGGAGTCAAGCGTTGCTGGTCAGGAGTTCAATTCTGCAGTCGAGGCCCGCACGATGAGCCTGTCAGGCGGCAAAGTGCAGCCGACGTCATCGCGTTTGCCTTCAAGCAGGTCAATGAGCCCGCTCGCGCCTCGATACCCCATCTCCTCAACCGGCAACTGTACGGTGGTTAGCGGAGGGAAGAGCATCTCGGCGATGATGCTATCGTGTAATGCAATTACCGATATGTCGCGTGGCACTTCGATGTCGGCAGCATGGAGGACGCTAAGGGCGCCGGCTGCGGAAACCACCGTCGCTGCGAAAATCGCGGTCGGCTTCGGACCATTGCGCGACAGCAAGGCACGCATAGCCGTGGCGCCGCCCGAAGCTGTGTACCCAGCTGCAACGACGAGCGTCGGATCGAAGGCGATCTTGTGCCTAAGTAGGGCTTCCTTATAGCCGGCAAAACGCTCCGCGCCGTTGAAGCCGTCAAGATGGCCGGCGAGATGGGCTATGCGGCGATGCCCCAGCGAGACGAGATGGTCTACTGCCTTGTGCGCCGCTGCGCGCGAATCCAGCACGATGCAATTCGCTACGGACGCGATCCGGCGATTCAACAGGACGAAGGGAACGCCGGTGCGCTCCAGCGCGCCAACCAGCTCGCGGTCCGTTTCGAGCGTGGCGACCAGCAAGCCGTCGACGCGGTTCAACTCCGACATACGCTGATAGACAGCCGCGTCAGACGCACCCGGCTCGATATGGGAGATCAGCAACGAGTACCCGCGCTCCCGCGCCGCGCGCTCCGCGCCCTGGATTGCCATGGCAAAGACCGGGTTATCGAGCTGCGGCACGGCGATGCCGAGTGAATAGGTCTTCGCCGCGCGCAAGCTCCGGGCGATCACGTTCGGCTGGTAATTCAGTGCTTGCGCAGCGTTGAGGATCCGCCGCTTGGTGTCTTCGCGCACGCGCTGCGCCGGGTCGCTGCTTAGCACACGCGACACAGTGGATGGATCGACGCCCGCAGCCGCAGCGACATCGGCGATGGTAGCACGGGAGATGGCGGCCGTGGCATCCGCTGTCTTCTTTCTGCCACTGGCGGACGTCAGTTTGGACATGGCCCCTACTCTGCCTCAATCGCGCCCGACTATAAGCCCAAGGCAGCGATCAGGCCATTTGTCGGCATCGTCATGCTGGCACAAATTAGCACCTATGAGCTGCAAAGGCATATCTCGGGCCCAACTTCGAGCATTCGAACCGCCGCTGAGTGCAGGCTATGAGCCAAACTCCCCGCATAGCGGGATATCAAGTCGTCTCCATTTCGGACCGGCTCAGATTTCCTCGGAAACGTGCCATTGTTCCACGATGTTGAAGAATGCGGATCGCTCCGGGGCTCCCCTCTTCCCTCCGCGTCAGCTAGACGAACGGCGCTGCCTCGTATCGGGTCTGGGAACCACCGGATTCGACGGCTCAAGCGTAAGAGTCTTACTGCCGGCACCTCCGGCGGCGGGCATTCATGTATGCCCGAGCCGCGGTGGAGCTAACTTGGGGCCTTAGAAGCGGCTGAGTCATTCTCCCTGTCTCTGGAACGATCGGGCGACCGTAACCGGTCTTGAAGCGGACAAAGGTCCAGTATGTGCTGAGGTCGGCTTTTGACCCGGAGCGGACCTGCACATCGCCGAGGTGAATGACGGGTGGAAGAGCGCGACCTGAACTAAGAGCGCCCGTTCCTCCTCCCCCTGCGTACCCAATAGCGTGCGGCGCCCAGGCCGGCAATCACGGCCCCCAACCCGTAAAACGTCGCAGGTTCGGGGACGTCAGTCTCGCGCCGAAAAGGAAACACGCCCGAGTCTGAGTGCATGGTGATGCCTTCCGGCAGCACGATGTCGACTTTGAGTGTGTGGCCGAAGTCGACAAGCCCGAACCCTCCCTCGAATGGATTGAAATCGACTCCAGTCGTGAGTTCAACGAACGCGTACCAAGACGTGTCGCCAAGAAACGAGACGAGATTGATAGGCGCGACGACGTCCACGGACCCGTCGCAGGGCAGATCACGATAGGGGACAGCGTCGATGTTGATTGGACTGCTCGAAAAGGCGAACCGATAGCGGGCGAACTTGTGGGCATCGCCGGCGCAATTTCCTTCAACCAGCAGCGACACCGGTATGAGTGCGGCGTTCTCGCCGTCGTTCGTGAAGTAATAGCGATCGAAGAGTCTCGCATCCGCGCCGGCACCAGCGCCCAGTGGGCAACCAAATGTCACGCAATCTCGCCGCATCAGCGATGAGGCATGGAGCGACCCAGTGGCCAAGTTCGCGACCGCGGCCACTGTGTAGCCAGTCTGCACGTTGCTCGCAGTCCAACTCTTCGACGCATCGAACTCACCCCAGCCGCCACTATTGCCGGCAAAGGAGACATTGGCGAAGGCACCGAATGTCGGGGTGGCCGCGGCGGGCGGCGCGGCGCCGAAAATGAGCGCTCCTGCGAGCAATGTTGAACCGATGGTGGTGCGCAGCGCTGCAGGTACAGCGGCATCCCGCGGCTGACGAAAGGCTGGATTCTGAAGGTGTGAGATCACGGCGATTTCCTTCTGTTCAAGGCGCGCGAAGCTTTTGCCGGCGCGCGCGTCCGGGCCGGCAGACACCAACGTGCGCTCTGACTGATGAATCGGCAAAATGGCGGAAGCGCGTCGGTCAGGGCGCGGGCAAACCTGCGAAGTGAGCCGCCATGCGATCCTCGTTCGTTGTGTGCAGGTGGAACCAGCCGCATCGAACGCGCCGGTTCTCACTGAAGTCGGGTTCTACCCTGATCCTTTTTCCGCGTCTGTTTCCGGATATTGCCTGTACTTTCCGATGCGCCCAGCCGGATCTCCAGGTTTCCGCGTTCCGGGTTTTTACTCCTTGTCCAGGCGCTCTGAATGCGATTGGCTAAGATCCAATCGGCCGAGTGACAGTGAATTCTTTGTCCGGATCTATCTGAAAATACTGGCCCCGGTAACCAGCACGCACCGCCGGTCGCGCGGCTCCCGTTTTGAACAGACCGTCCTCCAGGAAGACCTTCGAGATATGCACCCCGACGACCTGTCCGATCGCGATCTTGTATTGCGTCGTCGCGCCGCTTAGATCGCGCAGTTCGACGATCTGGAGCAGCTTGCATTCGAGAACCGCCGGGCTCTCTGCGACGCGCGGAACACTGATATTCCTGCACGGGGCGCGCTCGATTCCCGCCGCTGAGAACTCGTCGACACCCGGAGGATGACGTATCGAGGTTCGGTTCATCGCATCGATGAGATCGCGGCTCACGAAGTTAACGGCGAATTCCCGGGTGGCTGCGACGTTGCTGACCGTGTCCTTCCAGCCATCGCTCGCGAAGGCAACGCAAGGCGGCATGTCGGAGACTGCATTGAAGAAGCTGTAGGGAGCCAGATTGGGTATATTGTCGGCAGAGAGAGTCGAGATCCAGCCGATGGGGCGCGGGCAAACGATCGCCCTGAACGGATCCGCCGCGAGACCGTGGCCTTCGGCCGGAGAATAGAAGTGCATGTATTGATGGCCCGAAGTCATGAAGCTCGTCTTCGCCTGCTCTCGATATACGAAATCGCCGCGTTGACCATCGCGGCCAAGGCGAAACTTACTATCAGGACGGCACAAAGATCCTGAATCCTGAACGCGCTGTAGTACTGGACCGCAAGAAATCCGAGGCCGCGATTCGACAGCTTGGTTTCTGCAAGCAGGACGCCAATGACGCCGAGACCCGCGCCAAGGCGGAGCCCCGTCAACGCCGCGCCCCACAGGCATGGCGCGTAGATCTTCGAGAACATCTGCAGCCCACTGAGGCCGAAGCTTCGGCCGACGTCCATATAGATGGGCTTGATCTGTCTCATCGCAGCGAAGAGGCTGAGCGCGACCGGAAAGAACACGGAAAGCGCGCCGATGGCAATCTTCGATCCCATGTCGACTCCGAATGCTCCGAGTGCGATTGGAAAGAAGATGATCTTGGGCGTCGGCGCGAGCCAATAGAACAGAACGGAAAGCGCCCCGATGAGGGTCGGGGTCCGAGCTGCGAGCAGGAGCAGAAGCAACGCGGCCGAGGCTCCCGCTGCCATGGCGCACAGGACCTCGGCACCGGTCACCAAGATGTGGCGGTACGTTGAGAAGTTCATCATCAAGGACGCAAGCGCGTGCGCAATATCCCAGATGTGCGGCATGACCCGGCCGTCGCCGGGACCTAGATATGCGAATACCTCCCAGCCCGACAGGATCAGCAGAAGCGCGAGCGTCCTCGTAGCCGCTATAGAGAGGCGCGGCCCTGCCACCGCCGTCACGAAGGACGCAGCCACCGCTCGATCCTTTCCGTAAGGGCGTAGAACATCGCACTGGCGAGCACGATCGCAAGTATGGCCCCGTACATGGCCCCGATCTCATAGCGCTCTGCCATTTCGCCGACCATGGCCCCGACCCCTCCGAAATTGATCACGTACTCGACCGCCACGACGTTCACCAGAGCAAACACGATACCCAATCGCACACCGGTCACGATTGTCGGGATGGCAGCCGGAATCATGACCTTTGTGAGGACCTGGATCTGGGAGAGTCTGAACGTGTGACCTACTTCCAGGAAGACTCGCGGGATGTTGGAGAATCCGTCGCGCACGTTGAGGATGATGGGAGGCGTCGCCGAAACAGCTCCGATCGCGATGATCGTTCCGGAGCTGCGTCCAAAAGCCACGAGAAATATGGGGTACAGCAGTATAAGGGGCGCGGAGGCAATGACCGCGACCCATGTGCGAAACGAGCGGTCAAGATGTCCGCTGCGTGCAAGCAGCCAACCCGACGGCAGTCCCACAAGACAGGCGACCGCTGTCGCGGCGAAGGTCTCGCCGAACGTCTCGGCGAAACGGCTGACGATCCCTTCGTCCAGCAGCAGCGGTATGCTCTCCACCACGTCACTCGGCGAGGCAACGAGCAGGGGCGAAACCAGCGAGGCCCTGGCCGCAAGTTCAAGAGCGGCCAGGCAGATCGCGCCGATCCCGAAAGCAAAAAACAGATCTGCGCGGTTACTTCCCATGGATGATCCGGATCAGCTCCGCTATCTGGTCCTGCTTGAGCGGCGCGGCCAGACGCTTCAGTTCGACGGCCTGGCGCATGGTCTGCTCGAGGCCACGCACCTCGTCAAGCCGCATGGCACTCTTTGGATAGTGCTGTTCCACGGTTGCGCGCATGAGCGCCGGCGAAACTTTGATGGCGGCGGCGAAGGAGTCCGCGGCGGCAGGCCCGCTATACGCCCAGTCCAGCGTGCGCTGGTAGGCGCGCATGAAACGCTTCATCACCTCTCGCTTCGTAGCAAGCCGCTCCGCCGTGCTTATCGTGACCCGCGTCGTCTGCTCGGCGACGGATTTCACGTCGCTGCCTCTCGCAACGATGCGGAGCTTCCCGGCGGCGACGTCCTGCAAGCCCAGCGGGGCCTGCGACCAGCCGATATCGATCTGCCCCGAGAGGACCTGCGTCATCGTCGCGGCGGTACCGCCCGTCGGTACCGGCTGCGCCTTGACACCGGTCTGCTTGAGCAGCTCGAGCAATACGAGATTGCTCGACGAGCCATTGGTCGAGAACCCTATCGTCTTGTGGGTGGCGTCGCGCATGTCCTTGATCGGGCTGTCGGCCTTGACATACCAGAAGAAATCGTTGGCGCCGGTCCACTCGCTGGCTATGACGCGTACCGGGGCGCCTTTCGCGTAAGCCGGCAGCAGGCCGAGGAAACCGACCGCGACGCCGATATCAACGCTGCCCGACAGCACGGCCTGCTGCGTTTCAGCCGTTCCATTCGTATAGAAAAGCTCGACCTCAATCCCCTCCTCTTTGAAGAACCCCTTCTCCACGCCGAGCGCGGGCATGGACGTGTCCCATTGCCCCTTCTGGCTGACCGCGAGAATCAGCTTGTCGGCTGCTCCGGCAGGCGAGTACGCGGCCGCGAAAAGGGATGCCGCGAGAAACAGAATTGGACTCTTGATCATATTGACTCCTCCCTTGTTTGGTTCCGTCGTTCGAGCGCCGCCAGGCCATTGCTCGCCTCGGCCCTGAGATCCGCCCAGATAGTTGCTACGAGCTTTCCGAACTGCTCGCTTGACACGATCTCGGAGCTTCGCGGACGCGGCAGCGAAATTTCGAGAACGCGTTTGATGCGGCCCGGGCGGAACGTCATGACCGCGACGCGATCCGAAAGCTGCACCGCCTCGGTGATGTTGTGAGTGATGAGCAGCGTGGTCTGCTTGAGCTTGGCGTGAAGTTCCAGGATCTTGTCGCCAAGGAGAATGCGCGTCTGCTCGTCGAGAGCGGCGAATGGCTCATCCATCAACAGCATCTTCGGTTCGAAGGCGAGTGTCCGCGCCAGCGCGATTCGCTGTCTCATCCCGCCGGAAAGCTCCGAAGGAAACCGGTCTTCGAACTGTTCCAGGCCAACCATTGTCAAGAAATGACGCGCTCTTTCGCGTCTTTCGCTCTTTGGCACACCTGCGGCTTCGAGGGGCAACTCGACGTTTTCGCGGGCCGTCCGCCATGGGAAGGTCGATTCCTCCTGGAAAACCATTCCGATGCCCTCGATCGTTGTAACCGGCGTGCCGTTGACCGAGATCACGCCCTCCCAGTCGCGAACGAGTCCCCCCAGAATCCTGAACAGGGTCGACTTCCCGCAGCCGCTCGGTCCGATGATCGACATGAACTCGCCGGCGCGTATGTCGAGCGAGATGTCCTCCAGAGCCGCAATCCGCCCGGCGCCCGATCCGAAGCCTTTTGAAAGGTTGCGGAGAGAGAGCGCGGTCCTCTGGGCTTCGGCGTCCGGCCGTACGAGTTTGACGGGTTGGTTCATGCGACAAGCCGTACGGACGTCTTGAACCGGGTGCCAGGCATCGGCGGATGGCTTGGCGGGCCAGCGAAGCACTGTGCGATTTGCATCCAGCGCCGCGCCGTTTCCCCTTGGACCGTCAGCGCGGTGTCGGCGACATTCCGGACTTGCGTCACGACCTGGCAGAAATCGACCGCACTCCCTTCGACGTAGTCGTCGGAAGGTTCGTTCAAGGTCCACGTCTCTCCGGATGGCGCGCTCAGACGGATTTCCGGGCGTACCGTCGGCACCGGCAGGCTGCGGTTGGTGAACGCCCAGTCGAATGTCTTGGCGCCGAGAACAGCGATGTTGCGTATTCTTTCTGACGCGACGCGATCCGCACCGAGCGCGTCATAGATCTCCTGTCCGTGCGCCCAGGTCTCCATTTGCCGGGCGGTGGCAAACATCCGGACCCCCATGCTGGGGCCGGACCAAGGTAGACGCGTAGCCGGATCCTTGCACGCTAGCACGTCGCAGAGCGCGTCGGCTTGATTGTGCCACGCCTTGCGGAGTCGCTCTTCAGCCAGACCGGGAAAGCGCTGACGCGACTCCTCGATCATGGACAATCCACCCTCTCGTACAGCAAGGATGTCCTTCCGCAGCTTCCTGAATTCCGCCTCGTCACGCGCGGCCGCCATCGCCAGGCGGTCGCTGGCGTAAAGGTGGAGCACGACATCGTTGATCGTCCATCCCTTAAATTGCGTGACGATCATCCACTGGAACGATGCAAGCTTGCCAAGCAACGCCGAGAGCTCGGCGACCTCGCTTCTGAAGTCGGCGACCTGGTCGGTCATGCCGGCACGTCCTTCGCGACCATTGCGACGGCTCTGCCGTCGACGGCGGCCCCGCTCGCGACGAGATCGTCGAGCGTCCGTGCCGAAACCCCTGATTCCTCGAGCACCGCGCGCGTGTCCCAGCCCATCGGATTGGGGGGAGCGACCGCAGGGCTCGCGATGCCGTCATGCAGGACAGTTGGCCTCAGACAGTTCACGCGGCCTTCGACGGGATGGAACGCCTGCTGCCAGAGCGAGACGGCCCTCAGGTGAGGATCGTCGAGCAGGGAGTCGAGCGAGTGACACGGCATCGCGGGGACGTCCGCCGCCTTGAGTATCCGCAGCCAATCGGCGGTCGGTTTCGAAAGCAGCGCGGTCTTGCGCCAACCGAACCACGACGCGGCATTCCGGAACCTATCCGCCGTAGTCCGAAAGCGGGCGTCATCGATCATGTCCGGCCGGTCCACGGCATGGAGGAACGCATGGGTCTGCGCATCGGTGTTGGTGGTCACGCTGATCCAGCCGTCTGCAGTCTGAAGGGGCGCATTGGCGGCAGACAGGATACGGCTGTCGCCGATGGGCCCGAGCGGCGGATCGAAGGTGCGCGGCCCCAGATGCTCCTGGAGCACGAATGCCGCCATCGTCTCGAACATCGGGATCTCGACCGTGGCGCCGACTCCGGTCGAGCGGCGGGCGTACAGTGCAGCGAGTATCGTCCCGGTCGCGATTTCTCCGACGATATGGTCGCAGACCATCATCGGAACATACATCGGCGTTCCGTCGCGGCGGCCGAACAATCCGGCGAAGCCTGAAGCGCCCTGCAGCACGGTGTCATATGCGGGCAGCCCGCGATACGGTCCGTGCGGTCCGAAGCCGCTGATCAAACAATGGATGAGGTCGGGCTTCTGCGTCCTCAACGTCGCCGCGTCGAGTCCGAGCCGCTCCAGCGCCGACGGGCGCATGTTGGAAACGAGTACGTCCACGCCGGTCAACAGCTTGACGAACGCGGCCCGCGCACCCGGCGATTTCAGGTCGAGGCAGACCATCCGCTTGCCGCGGTTGCAGTGGATGAACGAGCCAGAATTCGCGCCGCTCGGAGACGGTCCGCCCAGCGAGCGCATCAGATCACCCTCGGGCGGTTCGACCTTGATGACGTCCGCGCCGTAGTCGGCCAGTCGCACCGTGCAGACCGGGCCTACGATCATCGATGTGAGATCGACGACCCGAACTCCTTCCAAGGGACGATACGCTGTTGCCTGCATCTGAGGATTCGACGCTCGGAGGATTGCCGTCAGACCCTGGGTCTGACCAAGGCCAGGATTGAGTCGTTGACCGTAAAGGAACTGAAAAGGCCTTGCAGGGCATCACGCCTTCGGATGAAAGCGATCCCGGCCGGAGCCGCACTGCCGCTCATGTCTTCCTCCCTCGCCGACCGTATTCGTCCGATCGACTTGAAGCGAATGAACAACAGAACGATGTTTCAGCGCAACTGAATTTAATTGACAGTTTATTCAGTTTTCCTGACAATGAGGAATGTTTTCGCTCCTGCAGTACCGCGCCTTCGTTGCAGTTGCCGAGACGCAGAGCGTCACCGCCGCCGCCGAACAGCTGCGGCGTTCTCCTTCAGCAATTTCGATGATCGTCGCGCAGTTGGAGGAGCGGCTCGGCGCCCCGCTGTTCGACGGCGGGCGAAAGGGCCGTCTGACCGAACTCGGCCGCTTCGTGCTCGCACAGGCGCGCACCCTCGTCGAACATGACGATAGGGTGTCGCGGAGCATTCGATCGTTCGCCGACGGGCAGATCGGGCGCGTCGACGTGGCCTGCATTCCCTCGATCTCGAACGTCTTCCTGCCCGACACGCTCTGCAGCCTATGGTCCAGGAATCCGTCGATGACGTTCAATGTCCGCGACATGGATTCGCGGTCGGTCGTAGAGGCTGTAGGTGGCGAACGGTGCGAGATCGGAATCGGGACTGCGGTCGATATCGGAGAGGAGCTGGAATTCGAGCCGGTCTTCGACGATACGATCGATGTCGTTTGCGCGGAGAAGGACGACCTCACGCGGCGGAAGCGGCCGCTCGCTTGGTCCGATCTCGGGGGGCGCCGCTTCCTGGGCAACAGCAGCTACAGTCTCGTGACCTCACCGGAGCTCAAGGATCTGGCGCGCCGGCAGGCTGCCTACGTGCCCAACATCACGTCGCTCCTCGCAGTGGTCCGGAGCGGCGGCAGCATCACGCTGCTTCCGCGCATCAACCACCTTCACGCCGGAAAGGGGATCGCCTTCGTTCCGCTCCACGACCCGCTCCTCCGCCGACGCGTCGGGTTCCTGACGCGCGCCGGTCGCACGCTGTCGCCGGGCGCGCAATCTTTTCTCGCCGTGCTGCGTGCCTCGATCGCGTGCAAATCCAAGACAGTCGAGATCGAAGTGATAGACGCGGACGCGAAGATCAAGGCCGCGCCGAAGCGCAGAAGGACCGTCCATGCCGCCTGATTTCCCAGTCAATCACAGCCGCCCGCACGTGAAAGTCGCCGTCGACCGCGGCATCGCGTGGATCCGGATGGACCGACCGGAAAAGCGCAATGCGATGAACCCGACGATGAACCGCAGCATGATCGAGGTGCTTGACGCCCTTGAGCTCGACGAGCGCTGCTCCGTCGTCGTGCTGACCGGCACGGGCGAATCCTTCTCGGCCGGAATGGACATCAAGGAATACTTCCGCGACACTGACCATCTTCCACCGCTCGCCCGCAACCGCGTCTACCGTGCGGCCGCCGACTGGCAGTGGCGTCGACTTCGGCTTTACCCGAAGCCGACGATCGCCATGGTAAACGGATGGTGCCTGGGCGGCGGCTTCACCCCGATGATCGCGTGCGACATCGCGATCTCCGCTTCAGATGCCAAGTTCAGCCTGTCTGAAATCAACTGGGGCATCATACCGGCAGGGAACGTCGCGAAGGCGCTCGCAACCGTGATGAACAGCAGGGCAGCGCTCTATTACATCATGACCGGCGAAATGTTCGATGGACGAAAGGCTGCCGAGTTCGGCCTCGTCAACGAAGCGGTGCCGCGCGACGTGCTCGAAACGCGCACGCACGAGATCGCTCTGACGCTGGCCGGCAAGAATGCAATCACGCTGCGGCAGGCGAAGATCTCCTTTAAGAACGTGCAGGACATGGATTGGGAGACCGCCGACGACTACCTGCGGGCCAAACAGGAGGAAGGCCGCGCCCTTGATTCCGAACGGGGCCGCGAAAAGGGAATGCGAGAGTTTCTCGACGAGAAGGTTCTCAAGCCGGGGCTTGGCACATCGAAGAGTTGAACGGCTCGGGAGCCGTTCTTCCACGCCGCACCGCGCGACAAGTCCTCGACGATTGCGACCTTCTGCAAGGGCGCAGAATGCAGGATGATCGTCCAATCCTGCTGACCCCGGGTGTTCTTGGCAGCTCTCGCTGCGACGCTGAGCAAATTCATGCACTGTGGACGTTCGGGCCCGTGACGATCACCGCTTATCGTCGTCGCGCCGACATAGACATTGCCGCACAGTCAGTCCTTGACCGCGCGCTGCCGCGCTTCGCACTCATCGGCCCTCTCCTACGGCGGCTATCGCGCGTTCGCCATTCTACGGAAGACCACGGAATGGGCCGAGAAGCAGTCTCTGCTGGATACCCATGCCCGCGCGGACCCAACCACCTCACCGCGATGGCGGAGGAAGGAAGATTTGATAATGGGGTCGGGCTTCTGATGTCTAAGCTCTCTCAGCAGCGAGATTGAAGGATGACAGCCTCGAGGTCATGCTGCGCAACATGGCTCGTGATGCTGAGCCACAGGCCGTTATCCGGCAGCGGCGCGACACATTGGAGCGGCCAGACGCCAACGTGTCAGCCCCTGTTGATGCCAAACCTGCGTATTGAAATCGCTAATACGATGACGAGGGCAAGGAGAAGAGCGCCGCTGATGGGCCGCGTGATGAATACGGTTGGATCCATCCTGTTGGCGATCAGCCCATTCCGCAGATTGACCTCGATGATGGGCCCAAGAACGAGCCCGATGACCAGAGGCGCAATCGGGATGCCGAAGCACACCAGAACGTAGCCGGCGAGCCCGAGAACGGCGACCAACCCGACCTCGAAGGCCGAATTGCTGACAGCAAACCCGCCCGTTGCACACAGCGCCCCGATCGCCGGCAGCAGAATGCGCGGCGGGATCCGCAGGACGAGGGGCAGGTAACGCCTCAGGCCAAGTCCCAGAACCAGCACTAGGGTATTTGCCAGCACGAGAATCGCGAGCATCAGCGCGAAAAGATCGCCGTGCTCGACGATGAAGAAGGGACCCGGATCGATTCCCTGGATCAGAAGCGCACCGATAAGAACGGCCGTGACGGTGTCGCCCGGGATGCCGAGCGTCAGAAGCGGTATGAGCGCGCCGCCGGTGACCGCGTTGTTCGCGACCTCGGGCGCGATCACGCCGGCCGGCGCCCCCTTGCCCATTTCCTCGGAGCTCGCGCTGCGGGCGGCCTCGCCATAGCTGATCCATGACGCAATCGTCGGCCCCGTTCCCGGCAGAATGCCGATCGCCGTCCCGATTGCAGCACTCTTGAGCACGAGCCATTTATGGCGGAGATACAGCGGCAGCAGCTCTCGCAAGCGGATAGACCGCTGGACCGAGAGGACGTCCGTCGCTGCAGGGCTGGCCGCCTGCGCGACAATCTCGGTGATCGCAAAGAAGGCGATGAGGGCGGGAACGAGGGGAACGCCGCCCAGAAGCTCGGGCAGGCCAAGCGTGAGGCGTGTCATGCCGCCTACTGGATCAATTCCAACCGTTCCCAAAAGCATACCCAGCAGGGCGCTGATCGAGCCTTTCAAGACGGAGCCACCGGATACGGCGGCAATGCAAATCAGTCCGAACAGGCCGAGGGAGAAGTACTCAACGGCCGTGAACTCCAGGGCGAAACCTGCGAGAACGGGCGCGAACGCCAGGAGTACCGCCGCGGAGATCAGGCCGCCGGCAAACGACGACACGACGGCCAGGCTTATCGCGAGATCAGCCTGCCCCTTTCGCGCCATCGCGTAACCGTCCATCGTGGTCGCGGCATTGCCGGGCGCGCCGGGGGTGTTGATCAGAATCGCAGGGATCGAACCGGCAAAATAGCCGGCGCAGTAAAGCCCCAGCAGGAGCGACATCGACGCCTCGAAGCTCACGCCGAATGTGAGCGGCGTCATGATCGCAACCCCGGCCGTCGCAGTAAGACCTGGAGCGGCGCCAAACACGATCCCAATTATCACGCCGAGCAGAGTCCAGCCTAGGAGCCCCGGGTCGGTCAGACGCGTCAGCGCCGACGCCAGATCAGCGAGCGCGATTACATCCATACCGGTAGCAGCACCGCGAAGCCATAGCGGAACAGCGCATAGATACCGAGCGATACGCCTAACGGTACCGCGATCAGCTCAAGCGGGCGGCGAGATCCCATTGCAACCATCGCGACCAGCATGAACAGCCAGGTGGAAAGCCGGAAGTCGACGTAGCGGAAGCTCAGAAAATAGACGATCAGCAGGGCGGCGAATGTTAGCACGCCAGGAGCAAGCAGCTCACGCAGCGACTGGGAGAGCGCTCGCTCTCCGCTCCGAACGGTGAGGACGCCTCCCAGTACGATCAGTGCGATGCTCAGCAGGAGCGGGAAGAATCGCGCGGTGAGTTCTGCCTGAGCAAGCGACGTCTCGATCGAAAGGCAAGCGATGGCAAGTGCTGCGCCACCTACGACTGTCGCCAATCCCGCGATGCGATCAGATCGCAACGCCGCCTCCCGCGCCGCAGACGCCGCTACTTGATGAGACCGATAGCCTTCAGAATGACCCGGTTCGACGCGACGGTTGCATCGATGCGCTTCTGAAAGGCCGCGGCATCGAGATAGGCCTCCGTCAGATGAACCTTCTTGTACATCTCCTTCGTCTTCGGATCCTTCGCTACCGTCGCAATGGCCGTGGTAAGCCGGTCGGTCACTGGGCCCGGCGTATCCTTGCGCACGACGATGCCGAACCAGACGGCTGCGTCGAGTTCGTATCCCTGCTCACGGAAGGTCGGAACGTCGGGCAGATAGGAGACCCGCTCCGGAGCGGCGACCCCGAGGACCCGCAGCTTCCCGGCCTCGGCGAGAGAGGTGTAATTCGAGGCACCGACAAACGCGAAAGTAACCTCGCCGGTCAAAGCCTTCGTGACCGCTCCCTTGCCGCCCTGCCCGCTGATATGCGTGAGCTTGATGCCCTGCGCCTTGGCGAACTCCTCCATGTTTATGTGCTGGGTGCTTCCGGGTGCCGGCGCCGAGTAAGTGACGCCGCCAGGATCCTTCTTGGCGGCCTCGACAATGTCCTTGGCCGACTTGTGCGGGCTCTCCGCGCGAACAGCGAGGCCGATCGGCGATTCAGCCAGCTGCGCGATGGCGACGAAGTCTTCCGTCTTGTAGCCCGCATTGCGGATCATCGGCCCGGCCGTGAGCGCCCCCGTCGAGGCCATGAGCAGGGTATGCCCGTCCGCCGGGGCCCGCGCGGCCTCCAGGGCGCCCTGGCTCCCGCCGGCCGCCGGAATGTTCTGCACGACAACCGCCACGTTGAGTTCCTGCTTGAGGCGATCCGCAAGAACGCGTGCCGTAGCGTCGATGGCATCGCCAGCACCAAAGGGAACAATGATGCGGATCGGTTGGCTTGGATAATCCGCCGCGCGGGCCGACTCCGCCCCCGCCACGGCGAGTCCAGCCGCCAGAATCGTCATCGCCGCTCGCAAATAACCGTTCACGCGCCGCCTCCTGTCACTGTTTGGGTTCGCGCCATGCTTTCCCTTGACCCTCGCACTGACATGTCTATACAAGCTGTGCGATGGCCGGGTCAACGAGAAACCACGCATTGCGCCGCATGCGACGCACGTCGAGCCGGTCGATATCTGTACGTCGCACCGCCGAGCCGCCGGGCATGACGGACTTACGATCAGAGATCGCGGCCGTTCCATTGCATGCTCTCGCAGAGTCGCCGAGCGCCCCTCTCCCGCTTTACCAGCAGGTAAAAGACAGCATTCTGGAGCTCATCTCTGCCGGTCAATTGCGGCCGGGGACCCGTATTCCCTCAGAGCACGAAATCGTTGCTGCCCAAGGCGTCTCACGCATGACCGTGAACCGCGCCCTGCGCGAGCTGACGGATGCCGGCATTCTGGTGCGTGTCCAAGGTGTAGGCACATTCGTGGCCGGCCGCAAACCGCAGAGTGCACTGGTCGAGATCAAGAGCATCGCCGACGAAATCGCGGCGCGCGGCGGACGCCATGAGGCCGAGATTCGGGCCCTGCGGGCAGAGGCCGCGCCGAGGCCATTGGCGGAGCTGCTCGGCGTTCACGAAGGCGCACGCGTCTTCCACTCCGTCGTCGTTCACTGCGAGAACGGCGTGCCTATCCAGCTCGAGGATCGCTACGTCAATCCTGCTGTGGCACCGGACTATCTTTCTCAGGACTTCACGCGCGTAACGCCGAGCGAGTATCTGCTCAGCATCGCGGCACTCAGCGAGATTGAGCACGTCATTGAGGCCATGCACCCGGACAAGATGCTGTGCCGACTGCTCAAGATCGATGCCGGAGAGCCTTGCCTCGTCCTGCGCCGCCGGACATGGTCCGGCGCGCATGTTGCCACCCTGGCGCGCTTCATTCATCCAGGGTCCCGCTATCGGCTCGGTAGCCGTTTTCGGCCGAACGGCCCGACCCTGGGATGAGGTTCTCGCTCCGCATCCGCGCAAGCCAGAAGGAACAGAAATGAAAGAGCTCTACCTCACCTATCTGAATGGCATCGATGTTGCGCGCTTGGCCATGACGGACGCAGAGATACTGGAAGCGGTCGAGGCGGGACTGCGGGCGCAAGGGCTCGGCCAGACAGTGATCGAGCCGCGCGTTCATCTCGTGCCCGAGAATTCCGCAAAAGGGCATTTCAATGTCTTGCGTGGCTATGTTCGGCCTCTCGGCGTCGCAGGCGTCAAGGTCGTGGGCGATTTCTACGGTAATTACACACATGGCCTGCCATCGGAAGTTGCCGTTCTCAACCTGTTCGACCCCGAAACGGGCGCGCCAAAGGCCTTTATCGACGCAACCGGCATCACCGACATGCGCACCGGCGCCATGACCGCGCTCGGCGCGAAGCATCTTGCGAGGAAGAACAGCCGCGTGCTCGGCCATATCGGCGCGCGCGGCACGGCTTATTGGAACGTGCGGCTCCTCGATCACCTTTTCGGCTTTGAAGAGATTCGCGTGCATTCGCGCCGGCCGGAAAGCCGGATCGCGTTCGCAGAGCGCCTGGAGCGCGATCTTGGAAAGCCGATTCGGGTCGTGGAGTCCTGGGAATCGTGCGTGCGGAATGCTGACATCGTCGTCGAGGCCTCCCGCCTGACCGCCCCGGAGCCGCTTCTGAAAACGGAGTGGATCAAGAAAAGCGCCTTCGTCGTCCCCTACGGCACGATGAGCGCAGTCGAGCTGTCCCTTACCGACATCATGGACAAGATCGTCGTCGACGACTGGGGACAGTGCAAGAAAGGGCTTCCGTTCGGCGCGCTTCGGCAGCATGTCGACCAGGACAAACTGACCGAGGAGACACTGCATGCCGAGCTCGGCCAGATCGTCGCCGGCTCGAAGCGCGGGCGCGAGCGCGATGACGAAACAATCCTCTTCTGGCACCGCGGTCTCAGCCTGAGCGACATCGCACTTGGCCACGCCATGCTGGTCAAGGGGCAACGCCTGGGGCTCGGACAACAGCTTCGGTTTGCATGAGAGAGAGACAAAATTCTATGATCGGCAGAAGCGCCAACCCGCGTTTTGACAATGCGCGTCGGATCCGGGCGCCGCGGGGGCCTGGGATGACGGCGAAGAGCTGGCAGACCGAGGCGGCGCTGCGGATGCTGATGAACAATCTCGATGCCGAGGTCGCGGAGCGGCCGGAGGAGCTGGTCGTCTATGGCGGGATCGGGCGGGCGGCGCGCGACTGGGCGGCGTTCGACCGCATCGTCGCCGCGCTCAGGAGCCTCGGGCCGACCGAGACGCTGCTGGTGCAGTCGGGCAAGCCGGTCGGCATCTTCGAGACGCACGAGGACGCGCCGCGCGTGCTGATCGCCAACTCGAACCTCGTCGGCAAATGGGCGACCTGGGACCATTTCCACGAGCTCGACCGCCATGGCCTGATGATGTACGGCCAGATGACCGCGGGCTCGTGGATCTATATCGGCAGCCAGGGCATCGTCCAGGGCACCTACGAGACCTTCGTCGAGGCCGGGCGCCAGCACTATGGCGGCGATCTCTCCGGCCGCTGGATCCTGACCGGCGGGCTCGGCGGCATGGGCGGGGCGCAGCCGCTCGCCGCGACCATGGCCGGCGCCTCGCTGCTCGGGGTCGAATGCCAGCCCAGCCGCATCGAGAAGCGTATAGCCACCGGCTATCTCGACCGCTGGACGAAGGACCTCGACGAGGCGCTGGCGATGATCGCCGCGGCAAGCGCGAAGAGGCAGCCGGTCTCGGTCGGCCTGCTCGGCAATGCCGCCGAGGTGTTCCCCGAGATCGCGCGGCGCGTGAAGGCGGGCGACCGGCGTGCCCGGCCCGACCTCGTCACCGACCAGACCTCGGCGCACGATCCGCTCAACGGCTATCTGCCGGCGGGCTGGACGCTCGACGCGCACGAGAAGCGCAAGCTCGGCGATCCCAGGGGCACGGAGAAGGCGGCCAAGGAATCGATGGCGGTGCAGGTGCGCGCGATGCTGGAGCTGTTCCGCGCCGGTATACCGACGCTCGACTACGGCAACAACATCCGGGCGATGGCGCAGGAGATGGGGGTTGCCGACGCCTTCGCCTTTCCCGGCTTCGTGCCGGCCTATATCCGGCCGCTGTTCTGCCGCGGCATCGGCCCGTTCCGCTGGGCGGCCCTGTCGGGCGATCCCGAGGACATCTACAAGACCGACGCGAAGGTGAAAGAGCTGATCGCCGACCGGCACCTGCACACCTGGCTCGACATGGCGCGGCGCAAGATCAGGTTCCAGGGGCTGCCGGCGCGGATCTGCTGGGTCGGGCTGGGCGACCGGGCCAGGCTCGGCCTTGCCTTCAACGAGATGGTAGCGAAGGGCGAGCTCAAGGCGCCGGTCGCGATCGGCCGCGACCATCTCGATTCGGGCTCGGTCGCCAGCCCCAACCGCGAGACCGAGGCGATGAAGGACGGCAGCGATGCGGTGGCCGACTGGCCGCTGCTCAATGCCCTGCTCAACTGCGCCTCGGGTGCGACCTGGGTGTCGATCCATCACGGCGGCGGCGTCGGCATCGGCTATTCGCAGCATGCCGGCATGGTGATCGTCGCCGACGGCACCCCCCAGGCCGCCCGGCGCCTGCAGCGCGTGCTGACCAACGATCCCGCCTCCGGCGTGATGCGCCATGCCGACGCCGGCTACGAGAGCGCCATCGACTGCGCCCGCGAGCACGGTCTCAATCTCCCGATGCTCGCGCCTGGCGACGCGGATTGATGGTCATCTGGTCTCAAACCGCTCGGTCGTATTGCCGCCGAGCCCACTAACAGCGCATTCGACAGAGGCGACCCGCTTCAGGGCGTCGCAGGAAACAGAGTGTCATACTTGGGAGAGACGGATGTCCGATAAGAGCTGGCGTGATCTCAGGGGGTTCCTCGCGGACTTCGAAGCCGCAAATCCTGCCGAATTGCTGCGCATCAAAGATGCGATCGATATCGAATACGACGCCACGGCGATCGCGCTGGAGCTGGAGAAGCAGGGACGCAGTCCGATTCTCTGGTTCGAGAACGTCCGCAACTCCAAATTCCCGGTCGTGATGAATCTTTATGGGCGGCGCAGCCGCTTCGCCTTTGCGCTCGGCGTAGAGGAGAAGCGTCTCATCGATGCCTGGGCCAGGAGCGACGCCTCGCCGATCGAGCCGGTTGTCGTTGAAAAGGGCCCGATTCTCGACGTGGTCACGACCGGCGCCGATGTGGACCTCGCAAAGCTTCCGATCATGCGGCACTTCGTTGAGGATGGCGGCTATTATCTCACGAACGCGATGTTCGTCGCCAAGGACCCGGAGACTGGCGTCCGCAATGCGTCGTTCCACAGGCTGCAGGTCAACGGCAAGACCCGGTTCGGCACCAGCCTGCATAGCCGCCGCCACCTGTGGAACTACGCGCGCAAGGCCAAGGCAATGGGCCTCGACAGGCTGCCCGTCGTCGTCGTCGTCGGCTGCCATCCGCTGATTACGTTCGGCTCCGGGCTCTGGAAAGGTCCGATCAGCGCCGACGAATTCGCCATGGCCGGAGGCTTTCTCGGTGCGCCGCTGCCGGTGGTGCGGGGTGTAACGGTGCCAATCGAAATTCCCGCGACAGCGGAGTTCGCAATCGAAGGCAACCTGCTGCTCGACGTCGACGAGCCCGAAGGGCCGTTCGGCGAGTTCACGGGCTATGCATCGGAGCGGTCGACTCACAACGCCGTCGAGGTGACAGCCATCCTGCATAGGCGCGATGCGATATATCACAACATCGTACCCGGGATCTCGGACGAGCATACGTTGCTGCTGGGAATATCGCAGGAGGCGCGGCAGCTTAAATCCCTCCGAGTCCAGTATCCGAACGTCACCGCCGTCGCCTATCCGAAATCCGGCACGTGCCTGCTGCACAGCTATGTGTCCGTGAAAGACCCGGCGCCCGGAGAGCCTCGCAACATTGCTGCCGCGGCGCTCGGCGACAATCTGAGTCTCAAGCTGGTCGTCGTCGTGGATGACGACGTGAACGTCTATGACGAGCAGGAGGTGATGTGGGCCGTGGCCACGCGCTTCCAGGCCGACACGGACCTGGATGTCATCCGCAATGCGATGGGAGCGACCCTCGATCCTTCCAACCGCGATGGTACGACCGCAAAGCTGATCATCGATGCAACGCGCAAGACCCGCCCCTACGCGCGACGGCACAGTCTGCCGGAGGAGCGCGTTGACAAAGCTCGGTCGCTCATCCAGCGCGCCCTAGGGCGTGTGTCCGGAGCCAGCGGTTAGTTCAAACTAGACCATAGAATAAGGAATGGTGCCCAGGGCCGGAATCGAACCAGCGACACGCGGATTTTCAGTCCGCTGCTCTACCAACTGAGCTACCTGGGCTTGCCGGAAAATCGGACGGGCCGCTTATAGTGAAATCGGGTCCGGCTGTCTAGAACGCTGCTAGCGCTCCTCGCCCTCGCCCGGCCCGGGCGATTCGGCGGTGGGGATGCGGTAGTCACCGGCCAGCCAGCGCCGGAGATCCTCGTCGGCGCAACGCCGCGAACAGAACGGCGCCGCGCCGCCGGATTCCGCCGGACGGCCGCAGACCGGGCACTTCTTCTGGCGACGTCGCGCGCCGGCCCTGCTCAGCGAGACGATCCGCTCTGTCATGTCCGTTGGTCGGTTACCCCTCATAGCCGGCACGGGCGCGGCTCAGCTCGAATAGCCCTCCCTGTGTCCATCCCAGAATTTGGACCGCCAGACGGTCGGATTCAACAGACTGGGCCAGCCGGCGGCGCACGCGTTCATGGTCGCCTTTGCGGGACATGCGAATAAAATCGATCAGAACCGGCCCGCCAAGCTCGCGCAGCCGCAGCTGCAGCCCAATCTCGGCCGCCGCCTCCAGATTCGTGGTTAACGCCGCATCGGCGGCGGCCGAGCCGGCCCCGCTGTCGACATCGATCGCCGTCAGCGCCGCCGTCGCTTCGATGCTCATCCGTCCGCCCGACGGCAGGGGCACCTCCCGCCCCTCGGCGATGGCCAGCGCGTCGGCAACCCCGTAGCGATCGAAAAGCGCATTGCCTTCCTCCGCGGCCGCGATGCGCTGCTCGAGTTCGGGTGCCACGGAGTTCGCAAGGCTGCGGGCCAGGCGCATGGCCTCCGGATCGGTAAAAACGAACCTGACGCCAGGAGCACCGCCAAAAGCACACAGGAGCCGCCGAAGTCCGTGCTCGGCATGGGCACAGAGTGGCGGCGTGCCCTGGAGCCGACCGGCAATCTTCTGCCATAGCCGGCGCAGTCCATCGAGTTCGTCCGCCAGCGCGGACGCCTCTGCCCGGGAGGCCGCCGCTCGGGCGATGACGCCTTCGCCACGAAGACGCGGCTCCAGCAAGGCGGCAAGGCGCTTCCGCTCCTTCTCGTCGAGACGCCGCGAACTCGCGACACCCTTGCGATTCGGCAGCAGCACCAGGAAACGGCCTTCGAGGGCAATCCGCGTCGAAACGCGCGGCCCCTTCCCTGGCGACTCGCTCTCGACGAGTTGGACCGCAACCGCTCGTCCTTCGAATGACGTCCCCTTCTCGATGTTGAGGAATGCCGGCCGACCGAGGCCGATGTCGACGAACGCGGCCTTCATGCCGACGGCGTGGCGAACCACCCGCCCCAGATAGATGCTGCCCACGGTCCCGGTGTCGCGCCGCGGCACGCTCATTGCGTCGACCGGCCGGCCGCCGCCTACTGCCACGGCGCGAAAGCGCTCGGCTTCGGTCTGAACCAGCACCTCGTCCACGGCCAGGCTGACCGCACGCCCGGAGGTAGTGCTCACGGGACGAACCCGACACCACGCAACAGCGACGCGGTGGCGAACAGATCCAGCCCCACGACATTGGTATACGAACCGTTGATCGCCTTGACGAATGCGCCGGCGCGGCCCTGGATCGCATATCCCCCGGCCTTGCCTTTCCATTCGGCGCTCTCGAGATATGCGGCGATCTCCGTCTCGGTCAGGCGCTTGAACGAAACCGACGTCACGACGACCCGTGTCGCGCAGCGCCGGTCCGGCCCGATCACGGCGATGCCGCCGTAAACGCGGTGACGCCGCCCGGACACCAATTCAAGGCAGGCGGCAGCCTCTGCGCGGCTCTCGGCTTTGGGCAGGATTCGTCGACCGCAGGAGACGACGGTGTCCGCCCCGAGAACGACCGCATCGTGATGCAGCGCGGCAACAGCCTCTGCCTTCTCGACCGCGAGGCGCAATGCAAGTTTTGCCGGCAGTTCGCGCGGCTTCGGTTGCTCGGAAATTTCAGGAGGGACGACGGCCGCGGGAGAAATCCCGATCTGCCGTAGGAGTTCAAGCCGGCGGGGCGATGCCGAGGCAAGGATGAGACGCAGCATCAGCGCGACGAGCCGAGTCTGCGCAAGCCGGCGCGGAACCGCTTACTTGAAGCGGAACGTAATGCGGCCCTTGCTCAGATCGTAAGGTGTCATTTCGACATTCACCCGGTCGCCGGCGAGCACGCGAATCCGGTTCTTACGCATCTTGCCCGAGGTGTGAGCCAGCACCTCGTGATTATTATCGAGCTTCACCCGGAACATGGCGTTCGGAAGCAATTCCGTTACCGTCCCGGAAAATTCGATCAAACCCTCTTTGGCCATTTGTCCTCGCTGTGGATATTGGCAGCGACCGGAAGGTGATGCCTGGGCAGGCGAAGGTCAAGGGTCTTCGCAAAACAAGGATTTATAGGGCTCCTTGCGCTACTCCCGGGAAGGCACGGTAAGCGGAAATCGCTCGAGAATGCGCCGCTTGAGATCGTCCCGAACCTGGCGATAGGCGGCAAGCTGAGTGTCGCGGCTGCCCTCGGCAAGACTGGGGTCGAAGGTCGGCCAGTACTCGACCTCGCAGGCCATGGTCCGCGTCATCTCAACGGCGCGGTGCTGGGCCTCCGGCGAAAGAGTGATGACGATATCGTACGAGAGATCCGACAGCTCGTCGAAGGTCTTGACCTGATGACGGGCGAGGTCGAGGCCGATCTCGCCCATCACCTCGACGACCAGCGGATCGATTTCGGACGTTCGTACGCCGACCGAATCGCAGTAGATCCGCTTGCCATGGAAGTGCTTCATCAGCGCCTCCGCCATCGGCGAACGGATGGCGTTCAGCGTACAGGCGAACAGGACGCTTCCCGGAGCCCCCACGCCCTTACCCGCGGATGTGCAGCACGCAGATCAGCGTAAACAGGCGGCGTGCCGTATTCTGATCCAGGTCGATCTTGCCTTCCAGCCGTTCGCGCAGCAATTCCGAACCCTCGTTGTGCACGGCGCGACGCCCCATGTCGAAGGCCTCGATCTGCGTCAGGCTCGCACGCTTGATGGCCGCGTAGTAGCTCTCGCAGACAGTGAAATAGTCCTTCACCACCGTGCGGAACGGCGTCAGCGGCAGCGCCACCTTCGTCAGGGGCTCGTCGCGATCGCTGCGTATATCGAATATCAGGCGGTTCTCTTCTATCGAGAGATGGAGATGGAACGGCCCATCGAGGCCGCCCGATGGTGCGAAATGATTTTCTTCGAGCAGATCGAACATAGCGACCGTGCGCTCATGCTCGACATCGTGACTGCGCCGCACGACCGTTCGCTCGTCGAGCTCGATCTTGACGATGCGGTGCGGGCTCTCGCTCACTTTCTCTTCTTCTTGCTCGTACTGCTCTTGGACCGACGCGCCGCATCCAGCCTCACGGAGATCGACCGCCCGTGTGCGTGGAGCCCCTCGGCCTCGGCGAGGGTCACTGCTGCCGGCCCGAGCCTTCTCAGCGACGCGGCATCGCAACCGATCAGAGAGGTGCGTTTCATGAAGTCCAGCACGCCTAGGCCGGACGAAAACCGGGCGGTGCGCGAGGTCGGCAGGACATGATTGGGGCCGGCCAGATAATCGCCAAGCGCTTCGGGCGCATGGCGTCCGATGAAGATGGATCCGGCATGGCGGATCCGCCGGACAAGCCCTGCCGTATCGGCAATCGCAAGCTGCAGATGTTCCGGCGCGATACGATTGACGAGCTCGGCCGAGTCGGCAAGACGCCGCACCCGAATCACGGCGCCATGCTGGGACCAGCTCGCACCGGCAATCTCGCGTCGCGGCAGGCCGGCGAGCTTTCGCTCGACCGCTGCAACAACGGCGTCGCCGAATCCGGCATCGTCCGTGATCAGAATCGACTGCGCCACGGCATCATGCTCCGCCTGCGCCAGCAGATCGAGGGCAATCCAATCGGGATCGTTCTCGCGGTCGGCGACGATCACGACCTCCGACGGGCCCGCGATCAGATCGATCCCGACCTGGCCGAAGACCTGCCTCTTGGCGGCGGCGACATAGGCATTGCCCGGCCCGGTGATCTTGTCGACCGGCGCGATCGTCGATGTTCCGTAGGCAAGGGCGGCGATCGCCTGGGCGCCGCCGACCCTGTAGACCTCGTCGATCCCGGCAATGCGGGCCGCGGCAAGAACGAGCGGGTTCAGCTTGCCGTCCGGGGCCGGCACCGTCATGACGAGGCGCTCGACTCCCGCTACCTTCGCCGGTACGGCGTTCATCAATACCGAGCTCGGATAGGCGGCCGTCCCGCCCGGCACGTAAAGTCCTGCCGCTTCGATCGCCGTCCACCGGGCGCCCAGACGCAATCCGGCTGTATCGCGATACAGAAAATCCCTGGGGAGCTGACGCCGGTGATAGGCCCTGATTCGGCCGGCCGCGAGCTTCAATGCGGCAACGGTCTGCTTCGGACAGGACTTCATGGCGCGGTCGATCTCGCCTTTCGAGACGCGGAGCGTCGCCGGCCTCAGCTGCAGCCTGTCAAATTGCGCCGTATACTCGATCAGCGCTTCATCGCCGCGCCGGCGCACGTCTTCGACGATGGCGGCCGCGACGGCGTCGACGTTGGTCGCCGTTTCGCGCTTGGCCGAAAGCAGCGCCGCGAAGCGGTCGCGGAAATCCGACCGTGTCGCGTCGAGCCTAAGCGGCATGGGCGATGCGCTCGATCCATGGCGCGATCTGCCCATGGCGCGTCTTGAGTGCCGAACGGTTGACGACCAGACGCGAGGTGATGTCGGCGATGTGCTCGATCTCCACCAGTCCGTTCGCCTTCAGCGTCGCGCCGCTCGAAACCAGATCGACGATGCGGCCGCACAGGCCGAGAGCAGGCGCGAGCTCGATCGCACCGTTGAGCTTGATGCATTCGGCCTGGACGCCGCGTGCTGCAAAGTGACGGCGGGTGATCTTCGGGTACTTCGTCGCGACCCGCACGTGGCTCCAGCTGCGCGGATCGTCCTTTCCTGCCATGTCACGGGGCTCCGCGACCGCGATGCGACATTTGCCGATCTTCAGGTCGAGCGGCGCATAGAGCTCGGCATAGCCGAACTCCATGAGCACGTCGTTGCCGGCGACGCCGAGCTGCGCCGCACCGAACGCGACGAAGGTGGCGACGTCGAAGCTGCGGGTGCGGATGATATCGAGATCGGGATGGCTGGTCGTGAAACGGAGCTGGCGGGTGCCCGGATTCTCGAACTCGGGCTCCGGCTCGATCCCGACGCTGCGAAGCAGCGGCATCACTTCGCTCAGGATGCGCCCGTTGGGAAGCGCCAATACCAGCTTTTCATTGGTCGGCACGAAGAACAAACCTCGCATGAGGCCGGCGCGGCGGCCGGCGGAAGGGCAAAGCGCGCTTAGACTAGGCGAAACCGCGCGCGTAAAATCAGGCTGTATCGGCGATCGGATGTCGCGGCCGCCAGGTGGTGGGCCAGGGATCGCCAAGATCCTGGAGGTGGCAGGTGATCCCCTCGCCTTCGAGGCGGAGGGCGGAGCCTCCGGCGAAGAGCATCAGCACGGCGCCCGGCTCGACCTGAAGCGTCAGCAATTCGAGGATTTGTCCCCGATCGTTCCGGTCAATGCCCTTGCACCGCACGGCAGCGACGCCATCGAAGCGGATGCCGCAGTTCACGCGCTCATAGCTGCGGCACGGCGCGAAAGCGATGTCCTCGTACTCCTTGGCCGGTTCCGCCGCCGGCTGCTCCGGCTCCTGCTCGGCGCCGGTTTCGACGACTTCGCAGTTCTCCCACCGGAAACGGTTCGCGACCATGGCGAAACAATGCTCGCTGGCAAGGAACTCCATGTCCGTCATAGCAACCAGCGCGTCCTGCAGGACCGCGGCGATGATCCGCAGGTCCTCGCTGTCTTCCGCACGAAGGCGCAACTGCTTCATGAACTCGCCTCCTTGATACGCTCGACACGCGCACCGCATGCGGCCAGCTTCTCCTCCAGCCGCTCGTAGCCGCGGTCCAGGTGATACACGCGATTGACGATGGTCTCGCCCTCGGCAGCAAGCCCGGCCAGCACCAGGCTTACCGAAGCGCGCAGATCGGTCGCCATGACCGGCGCCCCGGTCAGCTTGGGAACGCCGCGCACCATCGCCGAGCCGCCATGCACGTTGATGTTGGCGCCCATGCGCCGCAGTTCCGGCACGTGCATGAAACGGTTCTCAAAGATCGTCTCAGTGATCATCGACGCGCCCTGTGCGGTGGCCATCAGAGCCATCATCTGCGCCTGCAGGTCGGTCGGAAAGCCGGGAAACGGCTCGGTCATTACATCGATGCCGGTCAGCGGCGCGTTGGTGCGCTGGACGCGGATGCCTTCCTCGGTCGGCGTGACGCTGACCCCTGCCCCGCGCAGCGCCTCGAGCGGCTCCTTCAGGATATCGAGCCGCGCGCCCTGCAGCTCGATGTCGCCGCCGGTGATCGCCGCTGCCATTGCATAGGTACCCGTCTCGATCCGGTCGGGAAGAATCTCGTGCTCCGCGCCGTGGAGCCGGTCGGCGCCGCGGATCCGCAAGGTGTCCGTCCCTATCCCCTCGATATCCGCCCCCATCGCCTGGAGACAGCGCGCCAGGTCCGTGACCTCCGGCTCGCGCGCGGCGTTGGTCAGGGTCGTCTCGCCCTTGGCAAGACAGGCTGCCATCAGGAGGTTCTCGGTGGCGCCGACCGAGACAAACGGAAAGACGATCTCCGCTCCCGCCAGCCCACGCGGCGCCTCGGCCTCGATATAGCCTTCGCGCAGATCGATCGTCGCCCCGAGCTGTTGCAGCCCCTTGAGATGCAGGTCGACCGGACGCGTACCGATGGCGCAGCCGCCGGGCAATGAAACCCGCGCGTGTCCCGCCCGGGCCAGCAGCGGCCCCAGGACCAGAATGGACGCGCGCATCTTGCGGACAAGATCGTAGCTTGCTGTCGTATTCGTGATCCGATCGGCGCGCAGCGAGACGACGCGCCCCGAATGCCCGTTGGGCGCATGGCCGTCCATCCTGATCGACACGCCCATCTGCGAAAGCAGGTTGCATTGCGTGGTGATGTCGGCGAGGTGCGGCAGATTTGCAAGCTGGAGCGTTTCGTCGGTCAGGAGAGAAGCCGCCATCAGGGGCAGAGCCGCATTCTTGGCACCGCTGACGGCGATCTTCCCGTGCAGCGAAATCCCGCCGCGGATGCGGATTTTGTCCATGTGTACGTGTCCATGTACCGCGCCAGGGACCCCGGCTGCCGAGCGGTTCAGATACTGGGAAACTGGGGAGGGAGTCTAGGGATTCCAAGCCCGTGGGCGACTCATTGTCAGCCCAATCCCGACCAACAGACTTGGTTATTCAGCCCTCTGCAACGCGACCGCCCGATACGATGGGCTGCCGGACAGCGGTGCCATGCCGCCACCTAGAGGCGCGGCAACGTGACCCCGCGCTGGCCCTGATATTTGCCCTGCCGGTCGCGATAGGACACCTCGCAGACCCCTTCGCCCTTGAGGAACAGGAACTGGCAGGCGCCCTCGTTAGCGTAGATCTTCGCCGGGAGCGGCGTCGTATTCGAGAACTCGAGCGTCACGTGCCCCTCCCACTCGGGCTCGAGCGGCGTCACGTTGACGATGATCCCGCAACGGGCATAGGTCGACTTTCCGAGGCAGATGACGAGCACGTCGCGCGGGATCCGGAAATACTCCACCGTGCTGGCGAGGGCGAAGCTGTTGGGCGGAATGATGCAGACGGGGACGCGACGGTCGACGAAGCTCTTTTCCGAGAATGCCTTGGGATCGACGATCGCGGAGTCGACATTGGTGAAGATCTTGAACTCGTCGGATACGCGCGCGTCGTACCCGTAGGAGCTGACCCCGTAGGAGATCACGCCCTCGCGGCGCTGGTTTTCCACGAACGGCTCGATCATGCCGTGCTTGTGCGCCATCTCGCGAATCCAGTGGTCGGGCATGATCGGCATCGAAATCGGCTCCGCGAACCAGTGAGAAACGAGGGCTCCTTGTAGCGAAGCCCCTTTGCCCTCACAAGCCCGCAGCGGGCCGGCTCAGAAGCTCGAACCTGGCTGCTGCAGAAACGCGATTTCCTCCGGGGTGGACGTCCGCCCCAGCGCCGCATTGCGGTGGGGAAAGCGGCCGAACCGCTCGATGATCGCGAGATGCTTCTGGGCATAGTCGATGACTTCGGCGCGGGCCTCGGCCGGAAAATCGTCTGTCGCCGGCAGGGCCTGCATCAAGGCGAGGCAGCGCCGCTGATCGATGATATTCTCGCTATGCTCGAAGGGCAGATAGATGAAGACGCGCTCGACCGGCGAGAGCTGCATGTCCAACCCTGACGCGACGGCACGCTCCGCCACCGCACGCGCCTTTGCATCGCTGGCGTAAGCGCGCGCGTCGTCACGAAAGAGGTTGCGGGGGATCTGATCCAGCAGGATGACGAGCGCAAGCACCCCTCTTGCGCTGTCGGCAAGCGCATCGTAGGCCCCCGTGGCCGCGCGCAGATGGTCCTCTAGAAAGCGCTGCCGGATCTCCGCGTCGAATGCGGGGTCCCGGGAGAACCAGATTTTGCGCATCCTGTTGCGTTCGGGATGATCCGGAGCGCCGAACCAGAACCGGTCGATCTCCTCGGCGCGACGTCTCATTTCGGAAGTCATGCACGCGACTTTCTGTCGGCGGAGTCGTCGCCACGATCGTCCGCCGGGACCTCTGGTCCGCGGCCTCTCGCCTGCTCTTTGCGCCGCCGCAGATTCGCACGCAGCGCCGCCGCGAGACGGCTCTGGCGGTCCGTAGAAGGATGATCGTCGTCGCGTTTCGGTCCGGTCATGACTTGCTCGGCATCGGCAAAGCCATTCAAAGCCGATTGACAGGCAGTTTCAAATAAACCGTCCGATTGGATTCAGGCGCCGGCAGATGTCCGCCGCGGATATTGACCTGAATCGCCGGCAGGATCAGGGCAGGCGCCGGAAGCGTCTTGTCGCGCGACTGCCGAAACGCGACGAAATCCTGCTCGCTGACGCCGTCCCTGACATGGACATTGTGCGCGCGCTGCTCGGCGACGGTCGTCACCCAGGCTGCGGGGCGGCCGTTCGGCTGATAGTCGTGGCACATGTAGAGCTTCGTCTCCGGCGCCAGCGACAGGATGCGGCGGATGGAGCGATAGAGCGTTCGCGCGCATCCGCCCGGAAAGTCGGCGCGTGCGGTGCCGTAATCGGGCATGAACAGCGTATCGCCGACGAAAACGTGCTTCAGGCCGTCGCTTCCCTCGAAAATGTAGCTGCTGCACGACGGCGTATGCCCCGACGTGCACCAGACCGTCACCTCGAGCGTGCCGAGCCTGAACCTGTCACCGTCTTCGAACAGCCGGTCGAACTGCGAGCCGTCGGTCGAGAAATCGGGCGCGAGATTGTAGATTTCCGCCCAGGTCTTCTGGACTTCCGGAAGATGCGCTCCGGTCCCTGTCCTGCCTCCGAGCCGCTGCCTTATGTACGGCGCCGCCGAGAGATGATCGGCATGGGCATGGGTTTCAAGCACCCATTCCACGCGCAGACCCTGCGCTGCCGCAACGATCCGGTCGGCCGAATCGGTCGACACTCGTGCCGCCCGGGGCTCGAAGTCGAGCACGGCATCGATCACCGCGGCGTCCCCTGTTTCGGGATCAGCGACCAGATACGAAACCGAGGACGTTGCCGGATCGAAGAAACCGGTGACCACCGGGCTCCGGCCGAGGTTTGTCCCTGCATCAGCCGACGGCACTCGACGCGCTCCGTTGCATGGCGATTTTATATTGCTTGCGTCCAATATACCGATGCGACGACGGCCGGACAAGGTGACGCGGCGGGCCACCGGATTGCAACAGGCGGCAGATCGATGTCGCCAGCATAGCCGGGTATCCGCGGGATTGTGCCTGCGCGCGCGTGATGCCATCTACACGGCATGGCCATCTGCGCGGCCCCTGACCCAGTCACGTCGCGCCTACGCTGCCGGCGTCGGCGCGATCATTTCCATTGCGAGCTTCTGCCCGGTCCGCTTGCTCCGGATCCGGCGACGCCCGCGCGCTGAAACGCGTTCCGCAAGCGCGGCCGACTTGCCGCAGATTTGAATTCGAGGCGTTCCATGGTTGCTCCCGATGGTTGGAGTTTCCGGAGTCCGGCACCCCCGTCGGGTGGCCTGAGAAAAGGCGCGGCAGACGACGGCCTCAATTACTTCGAAATCACCGCTGAAGCGCCAGCGCCGCGCCCCGCTTTCTCGGGAGCGCGACGCTGCGATGTCTGTGTCGTCGGTGCCGGCTTTCTGGGACTCTCGGCCGCCTTGCACCTTGCCGAGCGAGGGCTCGATGTCGTCGTGCTGGAGGCGTCCTGCATTGGCGCCGGTGCTTCGGGGAGAAACAGCGGCTTCGTGCTCCCCGGATACGCGGCCGATGTCGACGAACTCGTCGAGCTCGCTGGCCGCGACCTCGCCCTGCGATCATGGCGGCTCTCGGTCGAAGCGGTCGATCTGGTGAAATCGCTTGTCGAGCGCCACGCCATCGCCTGTGACCTGAAAAGCGGGGCACTGGCCGCTGCCGCATCGCCAAGCGACGCGGCGGCCCTGGCCAGGCAGGCGGCGACCATGCGCGAGTTCGGATACGACCGGACGCGTATCCTGAGCCGTGCCGAGATCGGCGACCTGATTGCCTCGCCGAACTATTACGGCGGGCTGCTGGATTCCGGCGCGCTCCATCTCCATCCGCTTGCCTATGCGCGCGGCCTCGCACGCGCCGCCCTCGCACAGGGCATCGCGCTTTACGAACGGAGCCCCGTGACGCGCATCGTATGCGGCGGTCGGCCGCAGGCGATCACCGCCGAGGGCACGGTCACAGCGGACCATATCGTTCTTGCGGCCAATGCGCTCCTCGGCTCGCTGGCCCGCGATCTCGCGGAGCGGATCGTTCCGGTCACTGCCCTGATCGGCGCAACGCAGCCGCTCGGTTCCGGGACGGCAAAGCAGTTGCTGCCTTGCGACCTCGCCGTCTTCGATACGCAGCCGGCACTCGACTATTATCGCCTTACCCCGGATCACCGGCTGCTCTTCGGCGCCGCAACGCGTCTTGTCCCGCCGCCTGGGTCGCGGGCCGCCTCCTGGCTGGCGCGGCGCATCGCACGCGTCTTTCCGCAGCTCGGCCGGCTGCGGATGGACTTCGTCTGGCAGGGGCTCGTCGACCTCACGCTCAATCGCCTGCCCGATATCGGGCGCAGCGAACGGATCTGGTATGCGCAAGGGTTCAATGGGCACGGCGTAGCGCTGTCGACGTTGACGGGCCGGGTCATCGCCGAGGCGATCGCCGGTCGGACCGAGGACTTCATCGTGCTCTCCGGCCTACCCTACCGTCCCTGGCCGGGCGGACCCCGGGTCGCGCGTATCGCCTTGCCGCTCGTCCGCAGCTGGTTCCAGTTTCGGCACGAGCTGGACCGCCGGCTTACCCGCGCGGACCGCTAGATCGGCGGCGCTTTGGCGTAATAGTGCCACAGAAAATGCGCCGCGGCGCCGCGATGGGGTCGCCACGGCTCGGCGAGGCGGGTCAGCCGTTTCGGATCGGGCCGGCGGCGCAGGCGCTTGAGCCGCTGCATCGCGATCGCGAGCGCCAGATCGCCTGACGGCCAGATATCCGTCCGGCCGAGCGCGAACAGCAGATACACCTCGGCGCTCCAGCGGCCGATACCCTTGATCTGCGTCAGATGCGCGATTGCGGCCTCGTCATCGAGCTGCGGCAGCGATTCGAGATCGACACGCCGCTCGAGGATATTGCGGGCCAGGCCTTGGGCATACGCGGCCTTCTGGCGAGAAAAGCCGAGTGCACGTAGCGCGGCGAGGTCGAGCCGAGCTATGGCTTCCGGCGTAACCGGATCGACAGCGGCAGCGAGCCGGTTCCATAGCGACGTGGCCGCCGCCGCGGAAATCTGTTGACCGACAATGGCGCGCAGCAGACTGCTGAATCCCGGCGGCCGGTCGCGCGGCGGCGGCGGCCCGATGATTTCAAGCGCCTTGGCGATGTCGGGATCGCGCGCCGCGATGGACGCCAGGGCGGTCAGATGAGGTGCGGGAGCCATTGGGTGTCACTGCGAGCGTAGAACGGCGCATCCGCCGCTTCAATCTGGGGTATCGACAGAGGACCTCGACGAAAGACCTCCGCATAATGGAACGAATTCTTTCACTTTAGCGCGGGTTCTGCCATGTTTTGCGCTTGTGACAGGCAGCCCGAGCGTCTAGTCATATCGGCAGATTCATACACTTCAGGCAGGAACGCAGATGGACGGTGGCGCGGCGTCGAAAACATCTTACGCGCAGGTGATCGCCGGAACGGATGTGGTCGACACTTCGCCGCGCGTCTCGGATACCGTCAAGTATACGACCTGCTATATGTGCGCGTGCCGCTGCGGCATCAAAGTCCATCTCAAGGACGGGCGCATCCGCTACATCGAGGGCAACAGGAACCACCCGGTGAACCGCGGCGTGCTGTGCGCCAAGGGGTCGGCCGGGATCATGCAGCAATACTCGCCGGCCAAGCTGCGCAAGCCGCTGCTGCGCGTCGGCGAACGCGGCGCCGGAGAATTCAAGGAGATCGAGTGGGATGAAGCGTTGGCGCTCGCCACTGAATGGCTGGGCGGGATCCGCGCCACCGATCCCAAGAAGCTCGCCTTTTTCACCGGACGCGACCAGAGCCAGTCCCTGACGGGATGGTGGGCGGCCCAGTTCGGTACGCCCAACTTCGCGGCGCATGGCGGATTCTGCTCGGTCAACATGGCCGCCGCCGGGCTCTATTCCGTCGGCGGCAGCTTCTGGGAGTTCGGCGAGCCCGACTGGGATCGCACCCGTTATTTCATGATGTTCGGGGTCGCCGAGGACCACGACTCCAATCCGATCAAGCTGGGCGTGGCGAAGCTCAAGGCGCGCGGCGCAAAGTTCGTCTCGGTCAACCCGATCAGGACCGGCTATTCGGCGGTCGCCGACGAATGGGTGGGCATCCGGCCCGGCACGGACGGGCTGTTCGTGATGGCGCTGATCCACGAGCTGCTGCGCGCCGACAAGATCGATCTCGACTTCCTGGCCCGCTACACGAACGCGCCCTGGCTGGTGATCAATGCGCCGGACACTGCCGAGCACGGCCTGTTCGCGCGCAACGCCGAAGGCCAGCCGCTGTGCTGGGACGGCAGGCGCAAGACAGCGGTCAACGCGCTTGCGGCGGACGCCTCGCCGACCATAGCCGGCGAAGTGAGTCTGCCCGACGGACGCAAGGCGGTACCGGTCTTCCAGCTCGTTGCTGAACGCTATCTCGACCGGCGCTACGCGCCCGACGCCGTGGCGAAGAGCTGCGGCGTGCCCGCCGCGACGATCAAGCGGATCGCCGCCGAACTGGCGCATGCGGCATTCGAGGAAGAGATCGTTCTGCAGCAGCCGTGGACCGACTGGGCAGGCCGCCGCCACGAGACGATGATCGGCCGCCCGGTGTCGATGCATGCGATGCGCGGCATCTCGGCGCATTCCAACGGCTTCCACACCTGCCGCGCCATCCATGTCCTGCAGATGCTGCTGGGCGCCATCGATACGCCCGGGTCGTGGCGCTACAAGGCGCCGTTCCCGCGCCCCTCGCCCCCTGGCCCGAAGCCGGCCGGCCGCGTCGTTGCACCGAACCAGCCGCTCGGCGGCATGCCCCTCGGCAATCCGACCGGACCCGAGGACCTGCTGCTCGAGGCGGACGGCACGCCCGTCCGCATCGACAAGGCGTA
Organism: Alphaproteobacteria bacterium; assembly: GCA_041690495.1. Classification (GTDB taxonomy): domain Bacteria; phylum Pseudomonadota; class Alphaproteobacteria; order CACIAM-22H2; family CACIAM-22H2; genus DATAAP01. Next base: position 53,064 of record JAWLHE010000011.1, read on the forward strand.
TTCATGGGAAGCGCCGCTCTCGGCCCATGGCCTGATGCACATGGTGATCCGCAACGCCTGGGCCGCGGACCCGTACAAGATCGACACGCTGTTCATGTACATGGCGAATATGTCGTGGAACTCGGCGATGAACACCGCCGGCACCATCGCCATGCTCACCGACAAGGAGGCCGACGGCTCCTACAAGATTCCGCGCATCATCTATTCGGACGCATATTTTTCCGAGATGGTCGCCTATTCCGACCTCGTGCTGCCGGACACGACGTATCTGGAACGGTGGGACTGCATCTCGCTGCTGGACCGGCCGATCGGCTCGGCGGAAGGACCGGGCGACGCGATCCGCCAGCCGGTGCTACAGCCGGACCGCGACGTGCGGCCGTTTCAGGACGTGCTGATCGAGCTGGGCGCGCGCCTCAAGCTGCCGGGCTTTGTGACCGCCGACGGCGCCCCCAGGTATCCGGGCGGCTATCCCGACTACATCGCCAATCACGAGCGCAAGCCGGGCATTGGCCCGCTCGCCGGATGGCGTGGCGCAGACGGCGATCAGCATGGCGCCGGGCCGGCCAACCCGAAGCAGCTTGACCGCTATGTCGAAAACCAGTGCTTCTGGAGCCACCACCTTCCCGAAGACCAGCTCTACTACAAGCACGCCAACAAGGGTTACCTCGAGACGGCGCAGCGCATGGGGATGATCGACAAGGTCGAGCAGATCGTCCTGCAGCTCTATTGCGAGCCGCTGCAGAAATTCCGCCTCGCAGCGCAAGGCCATGGTGCCGTGCAGCCGCCCGAACAGCACCGCCAGCGCGTCGCGACGTATTTCGATCCGCTGCCGATCTGGTACACGCCGTTCGAGGAAAGCCAGGTCGCGCATGCCGACTTCCCGCTGCATGCAGTGACGCAGCGACCGATGCAAATGTACCACGCATGGCACTCGCAGAACGCCTGGCTGCGCCAGATTACCGGCGAGAACTGCCTCTACGTCAACCGCAAGACGGCTCTCGGCCTCGGCATCGCCGATGACGACTGGGTCTGGGTCACCAGTCACCATAATCGCATCAAGGCGCGCGTGCGGCTGATGGACGGCGTGAACGCGAATACGGTGTGGACCTGGAATGCGATCGGCAAGCGCGCGGGCGCCTGGAACCTTCCGAAGGACGCGCCCGAATCGAAGCGCGGTTTCCTGCTCAATCACCTGATCGCGGAGCTGCTGCCCGAGCAGCACGGCCATCGCTACTCGAACTCCGACCCCGTGACCGGCCAGGCCGCATGGTACGACCTCCGCGTCCGCATCGAGAAAGCCGATGTCGCCGAGGCGGGCGAAAGCGCCCCGGCCTTCGCGCCCATCCCGCGTCTGCCGGGGTTGAGCGAGCCGCCCGGCATTCTCCGCTACGGTGCCGACATCTCGCCGGGCGACCGCATCGGCCGGCGCGACCCGACACGCCCCGCGCACGGAAACGACTGAGCATGACGACCTACGTTACGCCGCAGCCGGGCCAGAAGAAGCTCGGCCTCGTCATCGACCTTGACACATGCGTCGGCTGCCATGCCTGCGCGGTGAACTGCAAGGAGTGGAACGCCAGCGGCCATTCCGCGCCGCTGACCGACTTCAATCCTTACGGCGCCGGCGCCAACGGCGTCTGGTTCAACCGCGTCCACTCCTACGAAGTCGACGACGGAGCCGCCGGCCGTACGGTGAATTTCCCGCGCAGCTGCCTGCACTGCGAGGAGCCGGCCTGTGTCACGGTCTGTCCCACCGGTGCCTCTTACAAGCGGACCGAGGACGGCATCGTGCTGGTGAACCCTGACACGTGCATCGGCTGCAAGCTGTGCTCGTGGGCCTGCCCCTATGGTGCGCGCGAGTTCGACGAGGACGCCGGCGTGATGAAGAAATGCACGTTGTGCATCGACAAGATCTACAACGAGAACCTGGCCGAGCAGGACCGCGTCCCGGCCTGCGTCGCCACCTGCCCTGCCAGCGCGCGCCATTTCGGCGATCTCGGCGACCCTGGTTCAGCGGTTTCGCGCCTGGTCGAGGAGCGTGGTGGCGTCGAGCTGATGCCGGAGCTCGGCTACAAGCCCGTCAACCGCTACCTGCCACCGCGGCGCGGCCGCGCCGGCCACGGCGAAAACCGGGAACTTGAATCCACCGTGACCGGCGACATGCACCCGGTCCTGCGCTGGATTGACCGCGTTCTGTCGCGATAGGTTTTCCACGACACGCCGTAGCTGCCATGCATCCTGCGCTTTCCGTCATCATCTTCACGACCGCTTCCGGTGCCGGCTACGGGCTGCTCGCCCTCGTCGGCGCGCTCGCCCCGTTCGGAATGCTGCCCGCGGACCGCTGGTTCGGGCTCGCCGCGATCGGGCTTGCGCTGCTGCTCGTGACCGGCGGCCTGCTGTCCTCGACCGTTCACCTGGGGCATCCCGAACGCGCCTGGCGCGCGGTGACGCAATGGCGCTCGTCCTGGCTGTCGCGCGAGGGCGTCGCCGCGCTGTTGACCTATATTCCTGCCGGCCTGTTCGGAATCGGCTGGGTCTTCCTGGAGCGGACCGACGGCCTGTTCGCGCTCTGCGGCGTGCTGGCCGCCGCGATGGCGGTCGTCACGGTCTACTGCACCGGGATGATCTACGCCTCGCTGAAGCCGATCCATCAATGGTGCAATGCGCATGTCGTGCCGGGCTACATGGCGCTGGCGCTCATGACCGGCACGCTGTGGCTCAACGCGCTCCTGCACATCTGGTCGCAACCCCATCTGATTGTGTCGCTCGTCGCGATCGCGGCCATTCCGCTGACGGTCTGGCTCAAGGAACGCTACTGGCGCTTCATCGACACGACCGCCGCATCCTCGACGCCCGAAACCGCGATCGGCCTGTTCGGCCGCGGCAAGGTCCGCATGCTCGAATCGCCGCACACGGAGGAGAACTACCTGCTGCGCGAGATGGGCTTCGCCATCGCCCGCAAGCACGCCCTCAAGCTTCGCCGCCTGTCGCTCGGGATCGGCTTCGCCCTGCCGCTCGCACTGACATTGCTGGCCAGCCTGCTCGGCGGCACGGCCGGCGCACTGGCCGCCGTTGCGGCCGCGCTTCTGGCGATGGCCGGGGTCCTGCTCGAGCGGTGGCTGTTCTTCGCCGAGGCCAAGCATACCGTGACCCTTTACTACGGTAAGGCGGCCGCCTAGGTCATCCCACCGCCCGTGTTGCGCTGCCGCGCCGCCTGTGGCATTTTCCGCGCGCTTCCCGGCGCCGCCGTAGCTCAGTGGTAGAGCACGTCCTTGGTAAGGACGGGGTCGAGTGTTCGATTCACTTCGGCGGCACCATTTCCAGACCAGATGCAGCAATGGCCGCCGTCACGGCTCGCGGATGCTTTCGTCCGGGCCGCCGTCAAGCCGGGGATCGAGCGGTAGGCATCGGTCACACTGCGCCGGGATTCCGGCATGGGCTCACCTCCGCGGCGCCGGGCATCGGGCCATGCATATGTTCTGCGTGCAGCCAGGCGAACGAGCATGGGCGAGTCAATCAATGGCTGCTCTATCCGGTGCGAATGGACAACTTATGGGCGCGTCCGCCGGGTTGCACAATTCGGCCCGGGCCTGCAATGATTGCCGTCAGGCGGCGCGTCGATCCGCGACCGCATCGATCCGGCAACATGCATACAAGGGAGAAATGGCGCGATGAGCAGCCGCGTTCTGGTCACAGGCGGTGCGTCCGGGATTGGCCGCGCAATCGTCGATCGCCTCGACAAGGACGGCTACGACTGCATCGTGTTCGACCGGCTGGCGCCGGACCGCGGGCTCCGCGGCACCTGGATGGAAGTCGATCTGGCCGACCGCGCTGCAACCGCCCGCGCGCTGCAGCGCGCCTTGCAGGACGGACCGATCACGCGCCTGATAAACAATGTCGGCACGGTGCGCCCGGCCTCGCTCGAGGAGGCGACCGTGGACGACCTCGATGCAGTCGTCTCGCTGAACCTGCGCTGCGCGTTCCAATGCACGCAGGCGCTGCTTCCGGGCATGAAGGCGGCACGCTTCGGCCGGATCGTCAACATCTCGAGCCGCGCCGCCCTGGGCAAGGAGCTGCGCACGGTCTATTCGGCGACCAAGGCAGGTCTGCATGGCTTCACCAAGACCTGGGCGCTCGAGCTTGGACAGCACGGCATCACCGTCAATGCGATCGGGCCGGGCCCGATCCGGACGGCGCTGTTCGAGGCGGCCAACCCGCCCGACAGCCCGCGCACGCGCGCCATCATCGAAGGCGTTCCGGTCAAGCGGATGGGCGAGCCGGAGGACGTTGCCCACGCCGCTGCGTTCTTCATGGATGAGCGTACCGGCTTCGTGACCGGCCAGATCCTCTACGTCTGCGGCGGAATTACAGTCGGCACCGTCACCTGAAAAAACGGCGGAGATTGCTGCCGTATTGAACGCGTAAGGTTTATGCGCGGCGTGCGCGTAGACGATGGAGTTATCGTCGGAGATGAACAATGCAGGCTGGCCGAGATCGAATTCAGCCACGCCGCGATCCCCCCAGCCGCTTGCTCAAGATCCAGATCGGCAGCAAGGCGTAATCGTGCGCCAGCTTCAGCGGGACATAGAGGGAGAACAGCGCATCCGGGAGCCGCATCAGCGAGAAATGGATATCGCGGGGCGTCACGACGGTGCGGATCAGATAGCGCATGCGGTCGGCCGACCGCTCCCGCATACGCCACCTGAAGGCGGAGAGCCGATAGATCGAGGCCTCGCGACGATCTGCATCGAACAGCCGCGACGCAGCCCGGTCGGCGAGCGCGCGGGCCTCGGGATCACGGGCGATCGCCTCCTGCACCGGCGGCGGGATCGAGTCGAGCAGGTCCGCCGCCAGGATCAGGCCGACCAGGACCATGCGGAGGCTTCCCTGCTCGCGCGCACGCTTCAACAACACGCCCCAGTCGAGATCGGGCCTCGCCTCGATCATGTGCGCCAGGTCGGCGATCCACAGGAGCCGCGTCCATTCCTCCTTCGAGCCATGCAGACACAGCACCAAGACGAGATCCTCGGGGCCGAAAGATCGCACCACGACCCCGCCGAGATCGACGTCACAGGCGCGTGCGAACAGTCCGTCATAGTCGAGATTGAGCGACAGGGTACGTGGGGCCAGCGCCCAGTGCGGCTCGACCGCGACTCCGTCCTTGAACACGATGTCCTGGCCCGAATACCGGCGAACGGCGGCCTGCTGCGCGGGCGTGAAGGCGTCCGCGTTCCGAAAGCCGAGTTCCGTCAGGATGTCGCACGCCACGCTGGCGTCCTTCTCGCGGACCAGGATGTCGAGGTCCCGGTAGCGGCGCAGCGCGGCATCGCCATAGGCCAGCTGCGCGACGACTGGCCCCTTGAACGCGATCGCCTCGACCCCTTTTATTGCAAAGGCTTGCAGAATGACTTTCAAGGTCTGCGTCAGCGCTGCATTGCGCTCGGCCTGCTTCGCCAGATAGCGGTCGCCGGCCGCGGCGATTCCCGGAGACACGCCGACACCCGGCGCGCCGATCCGCCTGAGGACCAGCGCCATGACCCCATGGGCCTCGGCCGTCCCGACGACGCGGCGCCAATCCACCGCCTCGAGCAGCGCCGCGATCCGGGCTCTGGCGTCGTCGCCGATGCGGGGGCGCGCGCAGGCGAGAAGCAGCCGATGCTCCGGCTCCAGCTCGGAGAAGGCTGCCAGCAAAGGCGCTCAGCCGCAGCGGCGGCAGCGTATGGACGCGAAGATGTCGTCCTCGTCGGCGTCCATCATCGCGTGGTCGAGCACGACACGCAGCGCCTTCGACACGTCGGCAAGCTGATGGCTCTCGGCCATCTCCCTGAGCCATTCGAGCTGGTCGGATTCGATCTCGAGCGATTCGACGATCTTGTGCTTTTGCATGGTCAGTGCGGCCGCGGCCCGTAGTGGGCGATGAGGCGACGCTCCCAGCCAGCGACCGGAACCGCGTAGCACTCCGGTTCGGCAAGAGTCGCATAACAATAGACCGGCGGTACCGTTGCCTGGTAGCGCGGCCCGAACGAATCACGCAGATAGCGCTGGGTTTCGGTTGGATAGTAGGCGGAAAGCGGATCGGCACAGGACGCCAGAGCCAGAACGGCGGTCAGCATGGGCATGAGGCGAGCATACGTCACCGGCGTTCCCCTTCAGATGCCGCGCGCGAGATCGATGACTGCGCGGCCGCGTACCTGGCCTTTCAGGATCCTGCCTGCGAGATCGGACAGATCGCACAGGCCCCGCGACCCGATCTTGACGGATCGCGGGCGCCGGCTCAACGGGGCACAGCGGGTATTTCAATCGGCGCGGAACCGCCGCTCGCCCGTGGTCCGGCCGACCATGCCGGCCAATAGTGGCGCCATCGCGCGGAACAACTGCTCGTCGCTGCTCACGGCTGCACCGTATTCGGCATAACCTTCCCACAGCCGCGGTCCGCCGCGTTCCGCGAGGGTGGCGCGCAGTACGTAGCGCAGGCCCCGATCGGGCGTACGCACGCCGGTAAGCAGGCTGCTCCGCGTGTTCGAATAGACGTCGATACGGGCGTCGATGGCGTCGCTGCGCCCGAGGTCGCGCTCGCGGCCGATATCGACGCGCCGCCGCTCGGACGGCGCGCCGCGTGACGGCGTCGCCGCCGTGTCTTCGGTGGTGGTTTCGAACTCGAGCAGCAACGGCGCGTCATCGGCGACCGCGATGCCGCCGTCGCGGAGCGCCTTCGCCAGCCGCTCCGCGATCTTGAGGTTCAGCGGCGAGTTGTCGAGCGGTTGCACCGACACCGGCGCGCCGCTCTCGATCGCATGGAAACGCATCGACGCCGTTCGCCCCGGCGCATCCGGATCATCGGTCCACTCGGCGGCGCCGCAGGCGAGCAGCGCCAGCGCCCCCGCAATCAGCCGGGTACGCCTTGCGCCGATCACGCGCGCAGCGGCTCGAGGATGCTCACGTAGTTGGCGACCGCGGCACCGCCCATGTTGAAGACGCCGGCGAGCTTCGGATTCCTGACCTGCATCGGTCCCGCGTTCCCGGTCGCCTGCATCGCCGCCATGATATGCATGGAGACGCCGGTCGCGCCGATCGGGTGGCCCTTGGACTTGAGCCCGCCCGAGGGATTGACGGGCAGGCGGCCGTCCTTATCGGTCCAGCCCTCCATCGCCGCCTTGAAGCCCTGCCCCTTCGGCGTCAGTCCCATCGCTTCGTACTGCAGCAGCTCGGCGATGGTGAAGCAGTCATGCGTCTCGACCACGCCGAGATCGGCGAGCGAAGTGCCGGATGATTCAAAGGCCTGGCGCCATGCCTGCGAGCACCCCTCGAACTCGATGATGTCGCGCCGGCTCATCGGCAGATAATCGTTCACATGGCCGGTGCCGCGGAAGGCGACCGCCTTCTTCAAGCCCAGCGCCGTGTTGATGTCGGCGAGCACGAGGGCCGCGGCGCCATCGGAAACCAGCGAGCAGTCGGTGCGGCGCAGCGGCCCCGCCACCAGCGGGTTCTTGTCCGAGACCGTACGGCAGAATTCGTAGCCGAGATCCTTCTGCAGCTGCGCCCAGGGATTGACCGAGCCGTTCCTGTGGTTCTTCGCGGCGATCTTCGCCATCGCGTCGGACTGATCGCCGTAGCGCTGGAAATAGAGCTGCGCGATATGTCCGAACACGCCGGCGAAGCTCATGCCGGGGCGGTCTTCCTCCTTCACATAGGAGGCCTTCATGAGAATGCCGCCGATCTGCTCGCCCGATGTTTCGGTCATCTTCTCGACGCCGACCACGAGCACGACCCGCGATTTCTTCGCGGCGATCGCATTCAGGCCCTGATGCACCGCGGCAGAGCCCGTTGCGCAGGCGTTCTCGACCCGCGTCGCCGGCTTGAAGCGGAAGGCGTCGGAGGCCTGCAGCACCAGCGAGGCCGGGAAGTCCTGCTTGACGAAGCCGCCGCCGAAGTGGCCGACATAGATCTCGTCGACATCCCTTGGCTCGAGGCCGGCATCCTTGATCGCGTCGGCTGCGACATCGACGATCAGCGCCTCGAGATCCATGCCTTCGCGCTTGCCGAACTTGCCGTGGGCCCAGCCGACGATGCAGGCGGTCATGTCGTGTCTCCGTTGCCGTGTCGGGTCAGACTAACAGGTAGGGCCGCGCCGCGTAAACGCAACGGGAGCATAGCTCCAGCACCACATGAACAAACCAAAACTCTGCCATTACATCAGCCCCTTAGGTACCGATCCTCACGGGACTGACGAGCTTGCGAAGGCAGGCGATGACGCTGAGCGGCGTCATCCTGCCGGTCCGCGGGTTCTCCTCGCTCGGAATGCCCTCGATCGTCATGCAGAATCGGGCGCTGTCGGCCTCGACCTCGACGCGATGCTTGTTGCGGGTGAGGCCGGGAACGGCCCACACCTCGATCACGGTACGATCCGGGCCGATGCCGGCGAGGCTGAGCGCCGCCGCGACGTTGACGTTGGCCGGAAAGCCCTTCACCGCCTCGCGCGCGGTGCCAGTGAATACCAGCGTCGGCTCGACGAAGCTTTCGACGTCGATTCCGTTGGCGACGAGATGCGGCGCACCGGCCAGACCCTTGGGCGGCTTGGAGGTCACCAGTTTCACGGATACGATCGCACCCTCCGCCGCCGCCGTGACCGCGTCGAGGCCGATCAGGGCACCGGTCGGCACCACGATGCGCCCGCCGTGCTTCAGAGCGAGATCCCTGAGCTGCGGCTGTGCCAGCAGCTGGCCAACGCTGGCGACGACCAGCGTACGCCCGGCGCGCAGGGCCGGCTCGGCAACCTGGAGGAACGCGGCGGCCGGCAGACACTCGACGACGATGTCGGCCAGCTCGGCCAGCCGCGCAAGGCTCTCGACCGGTACGGCCCGGCGGAACCCCGAGATCGCCGCGCGGCCCTTCTCGGGATCGCCTGCGGCGACCGCGACGAGCCGCAGGCCCGGGATGCCGCCCGAATCGAGTCGCTTCGCCACGGTCTTGCCGATCGCGCCGAGGCCCGCCACTGCGACTGTCAGCTCGCCCGCACCCGATCTTGCGCACCGCCTGGCGGCAACCGCGGTTTCCATTCGCCAGCGCCCTCCTCAGCGATAGCTGATCGCTAGGTCGCCGACGCCGTCGATATGGCCTTCCAGCCTGTCGCCGACGACGCACGGTCCGACATTCTCCGGCGTACCGTTGAAAATCAGGTCGCCCGGCGCCAGGGTCATCAGGTTCGAGAGATAGGCGATCGTCTCCTCGACCTTCCAGATCTGCTTCGACAGGTCGCTCGACTGCTTCACCTGGCCGTTCACCTTCAGCCAGATCGCGCCCTTGTTCGGGTGGCCGATCTTCGCGGCCGGCTGCACGGCGGAGCACGGCGCCGACTGGTCGAACCCCTTGCCCATATCCCACGGGCGGCCGCTCTTCTTGGCCTCGCCCTGGAGGTCGCGGCGGGTCATGTCGAGGCCGGTCGCGTAGCCGTAGACGTGGTCGAGCGCCCGGGCGACCGGGATGTTGGCGCCGCCCTTGCCGATCACCACCACGAGCTCGATCTCGTAATGGAAATTCCGGGTCGCCGGCGGATAGGCAATCGTCGCGCCGCTCTGCACGATCGCGTCCGACGGCTTCATGAAGAAGAACGGCGGCTCGCGGTCCGGGTCGGACCCCATCTCGCGCGCATGCTCGGCGTAATTGCGGCCGACGCAGTAGATGCGCCGTACCGGCACGACGCCGTCCCCGCCCGCGACCGGAAGCGTGCTGATCGCGGACGCCGGAAACACGAATTTCATCTGCATCGTTCAGTCCTGGGCAGTCGGAGGATCGGGCGTTGATAGCGGCCCGATCCGGCCCCGTCAAACGCCGATGGCGCAGCCTCGTCCCGCCCGCAATGGTCCGCAGGTGTTCCACCGTTTCAACAGGACGCGCGGTTGCCTGCCGTTGCCTCGGCGCGTGAGAACTTTGCCTGTGTTTTCAAGGAATGGCGCCATTGCCCCCGCTCTCACCGACCTCGCCGCAGCCCCCATAGCGACACCGGTGAAACAGCCAACCCTTTGACTCGAAACAAAGATCGCTAGCGCTTCACTGCTTCACGCAAGTTTGCAGTTGGCCTGGCCCTCCCGGGCCGCCGCCCTCCGGCCTGGCTTGCACGCGATGAAGGCCCGGGCCAAGCCCGGGCACGGCTGACCTGAACGTCCATGACGAGGGCCCGGCAGCAAGGCGCCCGCGGGGCATCGCGACCGCGCGGGCGTGCTTGTCCGGCCCCGAGTAGATCACGGGCGCCGGATGCGGCCAATCCGGTTTCTTTCCCGGCGCTCAGTCCCAGGAGCGTTCCACGATACTCGGCTTCACGAGGACCAGCAGCTCCCGCTCCCGCCGCGTGACCTTGCCGCTCCGGAACATGCGGGCGAGAGTCGGCAGGTTCGACAGGAACGGGATGGCCTCGCGCGCCGTCTCTTCGCTCACCGCCGCCCCGCCGAGCAGCATGCCGAAGCTGGAATCCCGATTGAGCACGGTGATGGTGCCGACCGACGCTGAGGACTCGCCCGCCTTGCCGTCGATCGCGATCTCGCCCGGGACCGGGCGCCGCGCCTCGCCCGCCAGCTTCGTTTCCAGCTTGTCCCAGTCGATGCTGATGCTTGAAGCCGGAACCGCCGACGTCGCCGGGCGTAGATCGACGACCAGCGACTTGCCGAGCTGATAGTAGGTCCCGACCTGATTTTCGGGCGCGAAGTCGGCACTCCGGTATTCCGGCCGCGCGAGGTGCCCCAGCAGCGGGAGGCGCGCCAGCGGCAGCCGGTTCTCGGTCCGCTGTGCCACGGCATTCAGGGTTTCGAAAGCGTAGATATGGAGCGCCGTGATGACGAACAGATAGAGGACCGTGGCGCTGTATTCGTCGGAGAAAACAAGCGGGATGCGGTCGATCGTCTGCTCGCTGTCGAACAGCCCGCCGGGGCTGTTGTCGGCGCCGCCACCGCCGCCGGCAGGCGTCGCGAACGCCGAGCCCGTAAGCACCGCGCTCAAGATCAAGGCCAGAAATGTCCGGGCAAACCTCCGCATCGCACACCCCCCTGTTTTGCGTCGGCGTTCATGATCCTCCCGCCCGTCCGCGCGCACAAGGGGGCGTTCGACGGCGAAGAGGCGGGTCAGAGCGCCGTCTTAAGGGCTGTGCGACAGGTCGAAACGGCCCATGCCCGCCGCTCCGGGAAGCCGCGGGCATGGGCACGATGGCTACTTCTTGGCCCGCAGGCGCTGGACGATCTTGTCGTGAACGACCGGATCGTTCTGTGCCACTTCGATGATCGAGTTGTACTCGTCGACCGAGAGGCCCTGCTCGGCGACGGCCTTGACCATCTCGTCGCTTGCTTCATCGGCGAGGCGGCCGCGGTCGGACGGCGGCGCCGCCTCCATGCGCTGCTGATAACCCTGTTTGATGGCACTCACGCGCTCGATCGCGTTGGCGGCCGCATCGAGCTTCTGCTCCGAAATGTTCGTCGACTGGCCGGACATGCCCGGCGAAGGCGACGGCGTCTGGGCGTTGATCCCGGATGCCGGAAGCAGCCACGCGGCCGTAAGGGCGGCAGCGGCGAAAGGCCACATCGATAGTCGCATATCTGTCTCCTTTGCGAACAGCACCGCTCGCCTCGGAGCGGCCGATCATTCCGAAACAACCGCTGCGAAAACAGGTTCCGCCGACGCTGACGATCCTGTCATGTCATGACGACATGGCCGCCCGAACAGGCGCGTCCGTGCAAGCGCCGCGGTTGCGGCGTCTCGGCACGGCGAAGGCTGTAGCAGCCCTACCACACGGAGGACTCGGCACAGCGCTCGAGCCAGGCGACCGCCGCGAACATGACGAAGGCGAGCACCACGGCGAGGTGATCGTCGCCGGCATCGAACCGGTACCGTTCAGGAAACGCGCCGGCGCGGCATCGATGATGCCTGCACGTGTCCTTCATCGACACGGCGCCGACGGTCGCGATCGGCGTGCCGATCGGATCGTCATCGGGCGTTCGAATGCGGTCGGGCGCATCCTAAGCGCCCGGGTCATGATTTTCGTCCTGGCGCCTGTCCCGGCGCTCGCGTCGATCCCGATAGCCCGGCGCACGGCTTCGCCGCAAGCATGGCGGTAGCCTACACGTCTGGACAAGAGCGGATCGGCAGCGGATCATGGCTGCAATCCCCATCACCATTCCGGAGCTGCCTCGTGTCTACCGTGAGCGAATGGAGGGTGCCGCCGGCCGTGCAGCCGAAGCCGGACGACTACGACTTCGATCTCGAAGCAGCACTGTCCGCAGTCGTCGGCCTCAAGGCCACAGTGCCGGAAGACGCCTTCACCGCCGAGATCCTCGGCACCGAGCGCGCCGGCAACGGCGCCGTCATCGGCAAGGACGGCGTCGTGCTGACCATCGGCTATCTCATCACAGAAGCGGAGTCGATCTGGCTCACCACCGGCGAGGGCCAGGTCGTGCCGGCGACGCCGCTTGGTTACGACCAGGCGAGCGGATTCGGCCTGGTGCAGGCGCTCGGGCGGCTCGATCTCCCTGCCCTGCCCCTGGGCGATTCGGATGCCGCATCGCTGGGCGAGCGCGTCGTCGTTGCCGGTCCGGGCGGCACCGAAGGCTCGGTCGCGGCGCAGATTGTCGCCAAGCAGGAATTCGCCGGATACTGGGAATACGTGCTCGAAGAGGCGATCTTCACCATACCGTCGCATCCACACTGGGGTGGCTGCGCCATGATCGGCAGCGCCGGCGAACTGCTCGGCATCGGCTCGCTGCAACTCGAGGCGGCACGCGAGAAAGGCCGGCGCCAACACCTCAACATGATCGTACCGATCAATGAGCTGAAGCCGATCTTCCATGACCTGATGACGCTTGGCCGGCCCAACCGGCCGCCACGGCCATGGCTTGGCCTCTATGCAACCGAAGTCGACGACAAGATCGTCATCGCCGGCCTCGCGACAGGCGGACCGGCGCAGAAGGCGAGCCTGCGCACCGGCGATATCGTCGTCAGCGTCGCCGGCACGCCGCCGGAAAGCCTCGCCGGATTTTTCCGCCAGGTCTGGGGGCTCGGCGAAGCTGGCGTCGAGGTGCCGCTGACCCTGCAGCGCGCCGGACGGACGATCGAGGCGCGCCTCGCCTCGGTCGACCGCGACAGCCTGCTCAAGCGGCCGCGAATGCAGTGAGGTCGAGCCGGTAGAATTTCGTGTCGACTTTCATGCGCGGGAAGGCCGGCGGCAGAACGTCCGCGGCGATCTCCGCAAAGCCGTTCTTCTCGTAGAACCGGTGCGCCGCGAGGAACTTTGCGGTCGTGCCGAGAACGATCTCGCGAACGCCGCGCCCGCGCGCCGATGCGATCGCCGTGTCGAGCAGCGATTGCGCCACGCCGTGCTCCCGGCCGCGCCATGCGGCATCGACGAACATCTTGCGCAGCGCCGTCTGGCCGTTGCCGATGTCCTTGAGCGCCACCGTGCCGACAACGGCGCCGCCCGCCCGCGCAACCCAGAAATCGCCGCTGCCGGTCTGGTAAAAGCCGGGAATGTCCTTGAGGTCGGGCTGGTCGTCATAGCCGATGGCGATGCCGAACTCGCCCTGCTGGATGCCGACGATGAGTCTCGCGATGCCCTCGCGGTCGCCGGGAAGGTAGCGGTGGATGGTAAACTGCCGCGAGGCCATCGTCGTCACGTATTATGATTCACTGTCATCGCCGGACTTGATCCGGCGATCAGATGCCCGGGTCAAGTCCGGGCATGACAGTAGAGATTTTGATCAGTTTGTCGAGATCGTCCCAGCCATATGCGACCTCGACGAGCGTTGCGTCGCCCTCACCATCCGCGCGTTCACCGATCCGGACGCCGCCGAGCGCCTCGTAGAAGCGGCGCGCGGGCTCATTGGTCGAGAGCGCCCACGCAGCGACCGAGCGCAGCCCGCGCTCGCTCAGGCGCGATGCCGCGGCCCGGCACAGCGCCCGGCCGATTCCGCGCCGCTGATGGGCGCGCAGCAGATAAAGGGCATAGATCTCGCCGTCCCGCGCGAGCGCGGCGTTCCGGCTGGCGCCGCTCGCAACGAAGCCGACAACGGCGTCATCGTGCGCGGCGACGAACACATCTGACAGACGCGGAACACGCTCCAGGGTTCGCCGCCACTGTATCGTGCGGTCATCGACGCGGTGGCGCTCGATCAAGGCTTCCGGCAGCAGCCCGGCGTAGGTTTCGCGCCAGCAGGCGACATGAACCTCGGCGATCGTGCGGCTGTCGGCCGCGCCGGCATACCTAATCCGCATACCCCGCGATCCGCCACGCAAGCTTCGTCCCGGCATGGAACGGCATCAGGCGGATCGCGCCGTGCTCGATCACGTCGGGCACCGCATTGTCGTCGCGCACCAGGACGATGCGACGATCGTTCGGCGCAAGGCCGTAGAAACGCGGGCCATTCAGCGAAGCGAACGACTCGAGACGGTCGAGCGCCCCCTCCTCCTCAAACGTCTTGGCGTAGGCCTCTATCGCGAACGGCGCATTGAAGATCCCGGCGCAGCCGCATGCGGCCTCCTTGGTATGCACGGCGTGCGGCGCGGTGTCGGTGCCGAGAAAGAACCTGGCATCGCCCGAAGTCGCCGCCTTGCGCAGCGCCTGGCGGTGCAGCTCACGCTTGGCGATCGGAAGGCAGTACATGTGCGGCCGGATCCCGCCCTCGAAGATGGCGTTGCGGTTGATCTCGAGATGGTGCGGTGTGATGGTGGCGGCGATCGTCCCCGGCCCTTGGCGCACGAACTCGGCCGCGTCCGCGGTCGTGATGTGCTCGAACACGATCTTCAGCGCGGGGAAATCGCGCATCAGCTTGGTCATCACGCGCTCGATGAAGGCCTCCTCGCGATCGAAAATGTCGACGGCGCGGTCCGTCACCTCGCCGTGAACCAGCAGCGGCATGCCGATGCGCTGCATCGCCTCCAGCGCCGACCTGATCTTCGCGATATCCGTAACGCCATAAGCCGAATTCGTCGTCGCGTGGGCGGGATAGAGCTTCGCGGCGGCGAACACGCCCTGCGCGAAGCCGTTCTCGACCTCGCGCGGATCTATCGTATCGGTGAGATAGACGGTGAGCAGCGGCGTGAAACCCGGCGTCGCAGCCGCGGCGACGATACGCTCGCGATAGGCGAGGGCCGCCGCCACCGTCGTGACGGGCGGCACCAGATTGGGCATGACGATCGCGCGCGCGAATTGGCGTGCGGTGTAGGGTGCGACGACCTTCAGCATCTCGCCATCGCGCAGATGCGCGTGCCAGTCGTCGGGCTGGCGGAGCACGAGCCGTGTGACGATGTCGGTCTTCGGCTGGGCTCTCGTCGCGATCGCGTCGTTCATGATGGTTCGCCGGCGGGGTTCGGATGCAACCCTTATTCTTGCATACGGAGCGCTCGCGGCGCCACCGTCAGCGCTGCGCGAGGCACTCGAACACGTCGCCCTCGGCCGGCTGGCCGAGGATGTGGCGGCGATGCCAGAGCGCGTAGAACAGCAGGGTCCATGCGGCGAAGCCGGCATGCTTGCGCTGATCGCGGAACAACTTCGCGACCGCGGCCTGGTCGGCAATCTCGGCAACGCCGGGCTGGGCCGCGACGAGAGGTCCGAGCCGCGCCCCTTCTGCATGGATCCATTCGGCGACCGGCACGGTGAAGCCGCGCTTGGCCGCGAACGCGCCGGCGCCGGGCTGTGCCTGATCGAGCCAGCGCCGCAAGAGCCATTTGCCCTTCTGGTCGCGGATCTTCAGGCGATCCGGAAGGCGGAAGGCGATCTGCGCAACGGCCGGGTCGAGGAACGGCGTGCGGCCCTCGACGCTGTGCGCCATCAGGCAGCGATCGAGCTTGGTCAGCAGATCGTTGGGCAGCCAGTCGGCACAGTCGACTGCCTGGGCGACCTGCAGCCGCGTGCGCGCGCCGAGACGCTCCGTGGCCTCGGCCGCAGCGATGCCATCGCGCCAGCCAACCGTATTCGCACGCAGCACGCCAAGACCGTCGAAAATTCCCTTGCGCCGCATCGCGCGCCCGCCGAGCCACCACGGCCGCATGATGCTGCGGTAGCGGCCATAGCCGGCAAAGAGCTCGTCGCCGCCCTCGCCCGACAGAACGACCTTGAGCCCCGCCTCGCGCGCGCTTGCCGCCAGCTTGAACGTCGGCACGCAGGCATAGTCCGCCGCGGGGTCGTCCATGGCCGATGCGACTTGCGGCAGCAGCGACCAGAAATCCCTGGCGCGCACCTCGACCTCGACATGTTCGGCGCCGAAGGCGCGCGCGGCGGCCTCCGCCGCGCCGCGCTCGTCATGCGCGCCGGAATCCGGGAAATACGCGGTCAGGGCGACGACCGGCCGCGCATTGAGCCGCGCCATCATCGCCAGCAGCACAGAGGAATCGATGCCGCCGGACAGGAACATGCCGTACGGAACGTCGGAGCGCTGGTGCATCTCGATGCTGTCGACCAGCGCCTTCTCCAGACGCTCGAGCGCCTCGACCTCGTCCCAGTCGCCCGACCCATCCACAGGCAGGGCGGCGCGGCGGTTGCGTTCGACGATCTTGCCGTCGATCGCGACGATCGTCTCGCCCGGCAGCACGCGCTTGATACCGGGATAGACGGTGTCGCGGCGCGTCGTGAACTGCAGCTCGAGCAGCTCGGCCTGCGGACCGGGGTCGATCGCGGCGGACGCAAACCCGGCCTTGATCAGCGCCTGCGCCTCGGACGCGAAGGCGATTCCGGACTCGCCTTCGACGTAATAGAGCGGCTTGATGCCGAAAGGATCGCGCGCCAGCACGAGCTGGCCGGCTTTGGGATCGTGCACCGCGAGCGCGTACATGCCGCGCAGCCTTTCGACGAACGCGGCGCCGAGACGGCGATACAGATAGAGCGGCGGCTCGCAGTCGGAGTTGGTGACGAAGTTGACGCCGTGCAGCTCCTTGCGCAGCTCCAGATAATTGTAGATTTCGCCGTTGGCGACGAGGGCCGCCCCGCCCGGCTCGAACAGCGGCTGGTCGCCAGTCTCCAGATCGATGATCGCGAGGCGATTGTGGACGAAGCCGACATTGCCGACGACGTAGTGACGCCGACCGTCCGGCCCGCGGTGGCTCAATGCATCGGCCATGGCCGCGAGCATGACCGGGTCCGGCCCGTCGCGGCGCGTCGTCATCACTCCGGCTATGCCGCACATGTGGGTCAGGCAATCCGTTTGAAAAAGTCGAGATAGTCCCGGACCACCGCGGCCTCGGTGAACCCGCTCTCATACGCTGCGCGGCCCCCCGCCGCAAGCTGAGCGGCAAGCGCCGGATCGCGCGCGACGCGCGCGATCGCCGCGGCGAGCGCACCGGCGTCCTCGACCGGCGTCAGCAGCCCGCTGGTCCCGTGCGCGATCAGCGCCGCCGGCCCGTCGCTCGCCGCGGCGACGACCGGGCGCGCCTGCGCCCATGCCTCGATCACGACGTTGCCGAGCGGCTCATGGCGCGACGGGCAAACCAGCATGTCGGCGGATGCGAGCAGCGCCGCGATGTCTTCGCGCCAGCCGAGAAAGCGCACGCGCCCCTCGATGCCGAGGCGCCGCGCCTGTGCGGCAAGGGACTCGCGCAGCTCGCCCTCGCCTGCCAGCCAGAACCAGACGCGATCAAGCTTCGCCACCGCGTCGAGGGCCACATCGAACCCCTTGTTGGGATGCAGGCGGCCGAGCCCGAGCACGACGGTCGCGTCGCGCGGCGTGTCGAACGCCGCGCGATCGAGCGGCTGCGCGGGCGCAGCGTCGACGAAGTTCGGCAGGTAATGGACGCGGTCGGCGGGCCAGCCGCCCGCTCTCGCGTAATCGACGATCGCCCGAGTGTTGCCGACCAGATGATCGCAGCGGCGATAGTATTTCAGGTCATAATAGCCGCCGAGCCGAGCCGCGTGCGTGTAGCCGCCGGCGAGGACGCGTGGTGGCATCAGCCGGGTCGCACGGCTCATCCAGCTCAGCACGATTCGCGGCCGGAATTCGCGCGATATGCGGGCAAGCGCAAGCGGCGTGGCGATGTCGAGCGGACCGCCGAACGGCAGCTCGACGGGGTCGATGCCCGCCGCGCGCAGCTTCGCGGCACGCGCGGCATCGCGACGGATGACCACGCGCTGGCTCAGGCCCGCGCGATGCAGGGCAATGACGAGCCGCGTGAAGAATGCCTCGGCGCCGCCGTGCGGCGCGCCAGCCATTGCCTGGAGGACGCGCAGGCCCGTCACTTGCGCAGGTCTTCGAAATCGGCGGCGACGTCGTCCCATCCGCGCGCGCGGTTGTAACGCACGGCGCCTTCGCCGAGCTCGCGCCACAGCGCATCCTCGGTCAGGACGCGGATGGCGGCGCCGACGAAGGCGGAACGGTCGCCGGCAGGCACGACGAAGCCCGTCTCGCGATCGACCACGCGCTCCCGCATGCAGGCAACGTCCGTGACGATCGCGGGGACGCCCATCGCCTGCGCTTCCGCCGCACCCATGCAGAACATGTCGTCCCTGTCCCCGCCGTAGAGAAACAGCCGCGACTGCCGCAGCTCCTCGACGCGATCGTCGATGCCCACCGGAGGCCGCAGGACGACGCCGTGCTCAGCGAGGCCCCGCGCCTTCCTCGCGCCGGAAGCCCTCTCATCGGCGAAGACGTAGAGCCGCGCCTTCGGCACCGCCGGCCGGATCTGCCCGACCCAGAGATCGAGCACCCGGTCTAGCGAGCGCGTAGAAGCGGCGCTGTAGATGGCAAAGGGAGGCGGCGGCCGCCGCGCGGGTGGCGCGGTCCGGAACGCCGCCGCGGTTGCAGGCGGAATGATGGCGCGCGGACCGCCCGGCGCAAAGCCGGGATAGGTCGCCGCATGATAAACGCCGCGAAACACCATTACCGGCCGACGCCGCGCGTATGCAGTGAGCCGGCCCCAGTGCAGGGGTGAGAGAATGGCGCTCCGCTCGAGCCAGATCGCGGTGCGGTACGCCTTCCGCACGTGCCTGAGCAGCCGATGACTGCGATTGACGATATAGAGATCGGCGCTGTCCGGCAGCGCCGCGAGCGGCCCCCATCCGACTCCGTTGCGCACGAAGCTGCGGCGGCCGCGGCCATGCGCCGCCACCTTGTGGCCGCGCGACGCCAGAGCCTCGGCCAGGCTGATGAAAGCGGTCCCGCCCTCGTCCCGCGCGATCCCGCCGTCGGGGTCGCCTTCGAACGCGATCGCTGCATCGGCCATGACGATCTGAACCATCGCCCTCACCCGAGCGGCCGTGCCGGCAGCAGGCTTGCCTCCGGAAGCCGCGCGAGCAGTTTTCGCGCGGCCTGCTCGACAAAGTCGACTGTCAGTCCGTCCATGAGCCGCCAGCCGAGCGGCCCCTGGATCGGCGTGTCGGTCACGGTCGCCGCCGACTCTGCCGTGCGTACCGCGACGGCCTTCGGCGCCCATGGCGCGGGCATCTCGCCGACGCGCGGGCCGAACAGGCCCGGCGTCGGCCCGAACAGACCGACCGCCGGCGTGCCGCACGCGACCGCGAGATAGAGCGGCCCCGAGTCATTGCCGACAAACAGGGTCGAGCGCCTGAGCGCGGCGCACACGCCGGTGAGCGACAGGTGTCCGACCAGGTCGATGGTGCGATCCGGCGGCAACGCCGCGAGCAGCGGCGCCACGATCGCGCGCTCATTCCCGGCCGCGATCACGGCGATACGCGCGCCGTGCAGGATGCCGGGCTGTGCCGTCAGGCGTCGCGCCAGCTCGGCGAAGCGCGCCGCGGGCCACAGCTTCGGCGGCCAGTTGCCGGTCGGGCCGAGCGCCAGCACCGGCGAGCCGGCCGGCACCAGCCGCCGCGCCGCCGCCTCATCCGCGGCCGACGTCCACATGACAGGGGCGGGCAGTTCGGCCAGCCCCAAGGTCGCGGCCAGCGCCTGGGTGCGGTGGCTGACCTGCCACCGCGGCCGGAAGACGCAGCGCCGCCGTGCGCGCAGGAACCAGGCGAGCGCCGAGCCGCGCAGATCGACGATCACCTCCCAGGAGGTGCCGGCGAACATGCGCCACAGCTCGATCCAGTGGCCGACGGCGCGGCGCTTGCGTATCTCGATCACGCGGTCGAGATTCGGCACGGCATGGAAGAGCGGCGCGGCCGCGGGCCCGCTGACGATGGTTACGCGCCCCTCGGGATACTGCTTCAGGAGATGATCGAGGAGGCCGGTCGCGATCGCCGCATCGCCGACATAGGTCGGGCCGATGAACAGCAGCCTCACGCACAAACCTCTTCGAACTCGGCCGCAGCGATCGCCCAGGTCCGGCCGCGGCGGAGCAGGCGCGCATTGGCGCTCATGCGCTCGAAGGTCGAGCGGTCGGTCAGCAGATCGATGGCCGCCGCGGCGAAATTCGCGTCGGCCGCGGCGATCTTGCCGGTCTGACCGTCGACGATGCGCGCGAGCACCGCCGGGCTTTGTGCGAGCGCGACACCCGGCAGGCCCGTCGCCTGACTCTCCGCCAGGGTGGAGGCGAGCGTCTCGCCCGGCTGGCCGGGATAGAGATGCGCGCGGGCGGCACGATAGCCGTCGGCCATCTGCGGGTCCGGTTGCGGCCGCAGGATCGTCACGCCGTGCTCGCGGGCGGCAATCGCCTGGGCAAGGACCGGTTTCACCCCGGCCGGCACGTCGGCCCCGAGCTCGCCCTTGTTCAGCAGCGCCGAATAGACGAAGAGCTGCGCGTCCGGCACCGCGGGGCGAATCTCCCTGACCCACAGACCGAGCAGCCAGTCGAGGCGCGCCAGCGGATGCGCGGTCGAGACCGCGCGTGGCGGATCGACCGGCATCATCGGATCGTCCTCGAGATACGAAGCGGCGATGCCCGGCTCGACGACATGGACCGGCAAATGCTGGGGGTTGGCCCAGCGCTCCTTCTGCGTCGCGGTGAAGAAGACGAGCCGCGGCTGGTGACGGACCAGCAGCGCCTGCATCGCCGGCGGCGTCAGCTCCTCGGGTGCGGCGGCGGTCCACAGGAGCCTGCGGCGCGCCTCCGGAACGAAGTCAAGCAGCTGCGGGTGGCGGAATGCGACGAGAACATCGGTCGCGGCGGGCCGCTCGCCGTCCCACGGATGCCAGGCCGCGCCATCGACCGTGACGTGAAAGGTGCAACGGTTGAAGACGTGCACCTCGTGGCCGCGCATCGCCAATGCGGTCGGCAGCTGTGCAAACGCCTTCTCGGCGCCGCCAAGCGGCTGGCTCGTGGGGCTGTAGCCATCGAACGGAAACGAGTCGTCGACAAAGGTGATATGCATATGCGCGGGAGTTATAGGGGGCCGAAGGGGCGGATGCCAAGGCGCACGGCCCTTGCCAAGCCCGCCGAGGGACCCTACCTGTGTGCGATGGGAGGGTGGAAAATGCTTTCGAAAGCCGGGATTTACCCATGACCGACAGGGGCTTTGTCCGGCTCGGGCAGCGCGGGGTACTGACGGTGGCAGGCGCGGACCGCCAGACCTTCCTGCAGGGGCTGATTTCGAACGACATCAACAAGGTCGATGGCGCGCGCGCCATCTATTCCGGCTTCCTTACAGCGCAAGGCCGTTTCCTGCACGACTTCTTCATCGCCGCAATCGGCGAGACCTTCCATATCGATTGCGAGCGCGACCGGCTCGACGACCTGCGGCGGCGCCTTAGCCTGTACAAGCTGCGCTCGAAGGTCGAGCTCGCCCACGCAGACTCGATGGCGGTCGTTGCGCTGATCGGGCCAGGCACGATCGGCACGCTCGGACTCGGCGAGCAGGCGGGCAGCGCCAAGCCGTACGCGGGCGGCGTGATCTATGTCGACCCGCGGCTCGTCGGCCTGGGCGTCCGCGCCATGATCCCGCAGGACCGCATCGCGGCGCTCGAGCAGGCCGGCTTCCGGCCGCTCGCCTTCGAGGACTACGACCGGCTGCGACTTTCGCTCGGGGTCCCCGACGGCAGCCGCGACCTGCCGGTCGAGAAGGCGCTGCTGCTCGAGAACGGCTTCGACGAGCTCAACGGGGTCGACTGGGAGAAGGGCTGCTATGTCGGACAGGAACTGACCGCGCGCATGAAATACCGCGCGCTGATACGCAAGCGGCTGATGCCGGTGCGGATCGACGGGCCGGCGCCGCAGCCCGGCACGACCATCATGCTGGATGGCCAGGAAGCGGGCGAAATGCGCTCGGCCCAGGGCTCGCTCGGGCTTGCCCTGCTGCGTCTCGAGGTCGTGGAACAGGCCGACAAGGACGGCCGCCCCCTGATCGCCGGCGAGTCGCGCGTGACCCCTGTCAAACCGGCCTGGGCCGCGTAGGCTGGCAGTTCATCCACGCCGCTCCTGAGGGCGACCCACACTTGCCCTGCCTTCTCCCGCATGCGGGAGAAGGCGAAGGATGAGGGTTGCGAAGCCCGCGTCCTTTCAAGAACTCTACTGCTTATGGCCGCCATGGCCGTGCGCGGCGCCCTGGCGGACGGTGACCGTCACCTGCTGCTCGCCGGCCTTCTCGAAGCGCAGAGTCAGGGGAAATTGCTGACCCACCTTGAGCGGATCGCGTACGTCGAACAGCATCACGTGCAGCCCGCCCGGCGCGAACGCCACCGCGTCGCCCGGCTTGAGGTCGATCGCGGGCACCTCGCGCATGCGCAGCACGTCGCCGTCGCGCACCGTCGTGTGCAGTTCGGCCTTGCCCGCGGCCGGCGTCGACGCGGCGACGAGGCGGTCCGGCTCCGTGCCGCGGTTCGTCAGCATGATATAGGCGGCACTGTTGCGCGACTGGCCGATCGACGGCCGCGCCCATGCATCGGCGATCTCGATTTTGGCGCCCTGCGCCAGGGCGGGCGCGGCCTGGGCGCCCAGGGCAACGATGGCAGCGACGGCAAGTGCGATCTTCTTCATGGCTCGGTTCCGCTTCTATGTCCGACAGTGGTCTTAACGCGGACGCCGTCCACCCGCCATGCGACCCAAGCGCGCAACGACCGCCTCTCGGACGCGCCGCCCCCGGCCCCTGCGTCAAGGCGGTAATTCACCGCACGCCTTGGCGCCGCGATCCGATGGATGCGAGGCACGCGCGCCGGCACGACGCCTGTAACGGTCGACCGCATTACAGGTTCGCGCGAATCCGCTCCGCCAGCGCGGCGAGTGCGGCCTTGTCGCCCGGTTTGGGGTGCCAGTTCATCATCAGATTGTCGTCCTTCGCACGCGGCACGATGTGCATGTGGAAGTGAAAGACCGACTGCGCCGCGCCCGGGCCGTTCGCCTGCAGCAGATTGATGCCGTGCGGCGACAGCGTCTTGTCGATCGCGGCAGCGACGCGCCGGACCGTCGCCATCACCTTGCAGAGATCGGCATCGTCGCAGGCGATCAGGTTCGGCGCATGGTTCTTCGGGATCACCAGCGCGTGGCCGGGATTGGCCGGGTTGATGTCGAGGAAGCACAACGTGTCCGCATCCTCGTACAGCTTGAAGCTCGGGATCTGCCCCGCGATGATCTTGCAGAATACGCAGTTCGGATCGGCAGCCATCGTCACCCTCCCTTTGCAGCCTCATTGCCGGGCAGGTCTTCGGCCCTCCTCAGGGGCTGAGGAGCCTACCATCCCGGCTCCGTTCCTGGGGAGCCGCGCGGCGCGGCCCCCAGCCCGACGACGCGAGTCAGCGCTTCTTCTTGCCGCCGCGCCTGGGCTTGCCCGGTCCCTTCTTCGGCGAGGTCCGCTTCGCCGCGGGCTCCGCAGACTTCTTCGCGGCCTTGGCGGCGCGCTTCGGCTTGGGGGCTGGCATGCCCGGCCGCGCCGCATCGCGCGGCCCGACGATTCCGGGGCGGCGCAAGCCGCCATGGTTGCGGCCTTCCGACGCGCGCTGCGGCGCGGTGCGGCGCCCTGCCGTGATCAGCACGCGGCGATGGCGATCCTCGGACTTCCCGCGCGCCGCGGCGGCACCCTTCGGCTTCGCCGGCTTCACCTTCTGCGGCGGCTCGGCCAGTGCGGCCTGGGCCGCCGCAAGACGCGCGATCGGCACGCGGTAGGGGGAGCACGACACGTAGTCGAGGCCGGCGCTCTGGCAGAAATGCACCGAGGCCGGATCGCCGCCGTGCTCGCCGCAGATGCCGATCTTGAGGTCGGGCCGGACCGAGCGGCCGCGCTCGGTGCCGATGCGCACGAGCTCGCCCACGCCGTCGACGTCGATGCTGATGAACGGATCGATGGTGATGATCTTCGCCTTCTCGTAGGCATCGAGGAAGCTGCCCGCGTCGTCGCGCGACAGGCCCAGCGCGGTCTGCGTCAGGTCGTTGGTGCCGAAGCTGAAGAACTCGGCGAGCTCCGCGATCTCGGCGGCGCGCAGCGCCGCGCGCGGCAGCTCGATCATCGTGCCGAGCGCGTACGGCACGTCGATACCGGTCTGGTTCCTCACCTGGTCGTGCGCACGCACGACCAGGTCGCGCATCAGCTCGAGCTCGCGCCTGGTGATGATCAGGGGGATCATCACCTCGGGCTCGACCGTCTTGCCTTCATTGATGACCTGCGCCGCCGCCGCGAAGATCGCGCGCGCCTGCATCTCGTAGATCTCGGGATAGGTCACGGCGAGGCGGCAGCCGCGATGACCGAGCATCGGGTTGAATTCCTCGAGCCGCTTGACGCGCGCGCGGATCGTCGCGACGTCTTTGCCGATCGCCTCGGAGAACTCGGCGATGTCCTTCTCTGTGTGCGGCACGAATTCGTGCAGCGGCGGGTCGAGCAGCCGGATCGTCACCGGCAGGCCGTCCATGATCTGGAACAGCTCGGCGAAATCCTTGCGCTGCATCGGCTCGATCCTGGCGAGCGCCTTGGCGCGGCCGGCTCCGTCCTCGGCCATGATCATCTCGCGCACGGCGAGGATGCGCTCGGCGTCGAAGAACATGTGCTCGGTGCGGCACAGCCCGATGCCCTCGGCGCCGAACCGGCGCGCGGTCCGCGCGTCCAGCGGCGTGTCGGCGTTGGCGCGCACGCCGAGCGTGCGGAACTCGTCGGCCCAGCCCATGAGCTCGGCGAAATCCCCCGACAGTTCCGGCTGTATGGTGGGCACTTCGCCGACGAAGACCTCGCCGGTGCCGCCGTCGATGGTGATCCATTCGCCGGCCTTCACCTGCTTGTCGCGCACCGACATGACGCCGGCGCCGTAGTCGACGCGGATCTCGCCGGCGCCGGCGACGCAGGGCCGGCCCATGCCGCGCGCGACCACGGCCGCATGGCTGGTCATGCCGCCGCGGGTGGTCAGGATGCCCTTCGCGGCATGCATGCCGTGAATGTCCTCGGGGCTGGTCTCGACGCGGACCAGGATCACCTTGTCGCCCTTCTCGGTCCGCGACTCCGCCTCGTCGGCAGAGAACACGACGATGCCCGATGCGGCACCCGGCGAGGCCGGCAGGCCGCGCGCCAGCATCGTGCGAGGCGCCTTGGGATCGAGGGTCGGATGCAGGAGCTGGTCGAGCGAGGCCGGCTCGACGCGTTTGACCGCGGTCGCCTTGTCGACAAGGCCCTCGCGCACCATGTCGCAGGCGATCTTCAGGGCCGCCGCCGCAGTGCGCTTCCCGGTGCGCGTCTGCAGCATGTAGAGCCTGCCCTTCTCGACCGTGAACTCGATGTCCTGCATGTCGCGATAGTGCGACTCGAGCCGCTTGCGGATGTCGTCGAGCTGGCCGAACACCTCCGGCATCACCTCTTCCATTGCCGGCAGCTTGGAGCGGTTGGACAGCTTGCCCTTGATCGTCAGATGTTGCGGCGTGCGGATGCCGGCGACGACATCCTCGCCCTGCGCGTTGACGAGGTATTCGCCATAGAACACGTTCTCGCCGGTCGAGGGGTCGCGGGTGAAGGCGACGCCGGTGGCGCAATCCTCTCCCATGTTGCCGAACACCATTGCCTGGACATTGACGGCCGTGCCCCAGTCCTCGGGAATGCCGTGCAGGCGCCGATAGGTGTTGGCGCGCTGGTTCATCCAGCTGCCGAACACTGCGCCGACCGCGCCCCAGAGCTGCTCGTTGGGATCCTGCGGGAAAGGCTTGCCGAGCTCCTGCTCGACCTTGCGCTTGTACTCCCTGACCAGCTCCTTCCAGTCGTCCGCGCCCAGCTCGGTGTCCAGCGTGACGCCCTTGTCCTGCTTGTGATGCTCGAGCAGCTCCTCGAAATGGTGGTGGTCGACGCCCAGCACGACGTCGCCGTACATCTGGATGAAGCGGCGGTAGCTGTCATAGGCGAAACGCGGGTCCCTGGCCGTGCGCGCCAGCCCCTCGACCGTCTTGTCGTTGAGGCCGAGATTGAGGACGGTATCCATCATGCCTGGCATCGAGGCGCGCGCACCCGAGCGCACGGAGACCAGCAGCGGCGCCTGCGCATCGCCGAACTTGCGTCCGACCAGGTCCTCGATGCGCCTGAGCGCCGCGGTCACCTGCTGCTTCAGATCCGACGGATACTTGCGGCCGTTGGCGTAGAAATAGGTGCAGACCTCGGTGGTGATGGTAAAACCCGGGGGCACTGGAAGGCCGAGATTGCTCATCTCGGCAAGGTTGGCGCCCTTGCCACCGAGCAGGTTCTTCATATCGGCCCGCCCCTCGGCCTTGCCGTCCCCAAACCCGTAGACCCATTTCGCCATCTACACCGCTCCTGCTTGGTTCTTGCGAGTCACGCCCGCCCGCCACCGTACTTCCGCGTCATGCCCGGGCTGGACCCCGGGCCCCATCTTGCTGGTGGCACCATGGACCCGCGGCTCAGATCCGCGGGTGACGCAAGATAA
Organism: Alphaproteobacteria bacterium; assembly: GCA_041690495.1. Lineage (GTDB taxonomy): Bacteria > Pseudomonadota > Alphaproteobacteria > CACIAM-22H2 > CACIAM-22H2 > DATAAP01. Next base: position 79,763 of record JAWLHE010000011.1, read on the forward strand.
AACCAGAGTCGTTCCTAGCCCTCGACCTTCGAAAAATCCGCCACTTCGCCCAATGTCGTGCGAATCCGCGACAGCAGGCGGAGTCGGTTGGCGCGAAGATTAGCCTCGGGCGCGTTCACCGTCACCTTGTCGAAAAAGGCGTCGACCGGCTTGCGCAACAATGCCATCGCCTTCATGGCCCCGGCAAAATCCTCGCGCTGCAGCAGCATCTGCACGCCGGCCTGCGTTTCGGCCAACGCCCTTGCCAGCGTTACCTCCTCCGGCTCGGTCAGCAGCACCTCGTCCACCGGCCCGTCATACGTCGTCTTGTCCTTCTTTTCCTCGATCGCAACGATGTTCGAAGCGCGCCGGTACGCAACCAGCAGGTTGGCGCCGTCGTCGGTCTTGAGGAATTCGCCAAGTGCAGCGACCCTGGCCAGCAGCCGCACCAGATCATCCTCGCCACCGAGCGAGAACACCGCATCGATCAGGTCGTGCCGCACGCCCTTCTCGCGCAACGCCACCTTGAGGCGGTCGGCGAAGAAATCGAGCAGGCCCTTTGCGACCTGCTCCCGGTCGAAGCTCGCCCTGACGACGTCCTGATAGGGCGCCATCGCCGCTTCGAAAGCCGTGCGCAACGGCATGCGAAGCCCGTTCTCGACGATCAGGCGGATGGTGCCGAGCGCGGCCCGGCGCAGCGCGAAGGGGTCCTTCGAGCCGGTCGGCTTCTCGTCGATCGCGTAGAAACCCACGAGCGAATCGATCTTGTCGGCGAGCGCGACGGCGACCGAGACGGGCGCCGACGGGCAGCGGTCGTTGGGCCCGAGCGGCGAATAGTGGTCGCGGATCGCGTCGGCGACATCGGGGCGCTCGCCTTCGGCCAGCGCGTAGTAGCGGCCCATGAGGCCCTGCAGCTCGGGGAACTCGCCGACCATGCCGGAGGAGAGATCGGCCTTGCACAGCAGTGCCGCGGCCCGGGCGCGATCCCTGTCGCAGTCCGGAATGTGTTCGGCGAGGTCGGCGGCCAATGTCTGCAGGCGCGTGACCTTCTCCGCCATCGTGCCGAGCTTCGCATGGAAGATGCGCTGCGCCAGCACGGGCACGCGATCCTCGAGCCGCGTCTTGCGGTCCTGGTCCCAGAAGAACTTCGCGTCGGACAACCGCGCACGCAGCACCCGCTCGTTTCCCGCGACGATCGCCTTGCCGCCGTCCTCGGTCAGCATGTTGGCGACGACGATGAAGCGCGGCGCCAGCTCGCCCGCCGCTGTCAGCACCGAAAAGTATTTCTGGTGCGCGCGCATCGAGGTCGTCAGCACCTCGGGCGGCAGGTCCATATAGGCCTGGTCGATCGTGCCCATCAGCACGACAGGGAACTCGACCAGTCCCGCAACCTCGTCGAGCAGCCCTTGGTCGGACTTGACCTTCAGCCCATCGAGGCTGGCGATCTTGTCGGCGTCGCGCGTGATCATCGCACGGCGCTCGGCCGCATCGAGGAGCACATAGGCGCTGCGCAGGCGGCTCCTGTAGTCCTCGAAACTCGCGACCTTGAGCGGCGCCGGCGCGAGGAAACGATGGCCCCGCGTCGTGTCGCCGAACGTCATCTTCGTCTCGCCGAGATCGAGTGCGCCGGCAACCGGCGCGCCATCGAACAGGCAAAGAATGCCCTGAAGCGGCCGCACCCAGGTGAAGCGGTTGGCACCCCAGCGCATCGACTTGGGCCAGCCCAGCGCGTGCACCGTCGCGACGACGACCTCGGGCAGCACGGCAGAGGTCGTCCGCCCGGCCCGGTGCGTCACCGCGAACCAGAACTCCGCCTTGCCGACGGTCCGCTTCTCGCACTGGTCGAGGCTGGTCAGGCCGGCGGCCTTGAGGAAGCCCTGCACGGCCTGCTCGGGCGCGCCGACGCGCGGCCCCTTCTTCTCCTCCGAGATGTCGGGCTGCCTGTCGGGCAGACCGTCGACGACGAGCGCGAGCCGGCGCGGCGTGACGAAGGACTCCGCGCGTGTAAAGGCGAGCCCCGCCGCCGCGAGCTTCTCCCCGGCGATGCGCTTGAGGTCCTCCGCCGCGCGCGCCTGCATGCGCGCGGGGATCTCCTCGGAAAAGAGTTCGAGCAGAAGTTCCGGCATCAGGCAGCCGCCTTCTGGCTCTCCAGCCACATCTCGCAGCAGGCCTTGGCGAGGGCGCGCACGCGGGCGATGTACGAGGCGCGCTCGGTCACCGAGATCACGCCGCGCGCATCGAGAAGGTTGAAGCGGTGGCTCGCCTTGATGCACTGGTCATAGGCAGGCAATGCCAGCTTCTTGTCGAGCAGCGCCTTGCACTCCTTTTCCGCATCCGCGAAGTGGCGGAACAGAATCTCGGTGTCGGCGTACTCGAAATTGTGCGCGGAGTACTCGACCTCCGCCTGGTGGAACACATCGCCGTATTTGACCCCGGCGCCGTTGAAGTCGAGATCGTAGACGTTCTCGACGCCCTGGATGTACATCGCCAACCGCTCGAGACCGTAGGTCAGCTCGACCGAGACCGGATCGCATTCGATGCCGCCGACCTGCTGGAAATAGGTGTACTGCGTCACTTCCATGCCGTCGCACCACACTTCCCAGCCGAGTCCCCAGGCGCCGAGCGTCGGGCTCTCCCAGTCGTCCTCGACGAAGCGGATGTCGTGCTTCTTGGGGTCGATGCCGAGCGCGGCGAGGCTGTCGAGATAGAGGTCCTGGCTGTTCGGCGGGGACGGCTTCAGGATCACCTGAAACTGGTAGTAGTGCTGCAGCCGGTTCGGGTTCTCGCCGTAGCGGCCGTCGGTCGGCCGGCGCGAGGGCTGGACGTAGGCCGCTTTCCACGGCCGCGGGCCGAGCGCGCGCAAGGTCGTCGCCGGGTGGAACGTGCCCGCGCCGACCTCCATGTCATAGGGCTGGAGGATGACGCAGCCCTTGCCCGCCCAGAACGCCTGAAGCTTCAGGATGAGGTCTTGGAAACTCGGCGCAGTCATATGTTCACGCGCAACGACGCTCAAGCGTTTGGGTGCAGCGCAAAATAACCGTCGCGTCGATGCCAATCAAGCACGGCAACCAAGTGATTTATCATTAAAAACTCGCTAATCGCTCAGCGCGGATACGGGCATTCGGGCCGCCCGCAAGACCGCGCCGATTGCGGCGCGACGTAGGTGCCGCAGACGCGGCACGCGACCATATCCTCGGCGCCGATGCGGCGCGGGTCGCGGCGCGACCCGGCACGGTCGGATTCGGCGTTGCGCCGCTCCAGTTCCCAGCGCTGATACCAGCGCCAGCCGAACCAGACGAACGCAATGACCGCGACGAGAAGAAGGACTTTGGCGAAGCTCAAGCCGAACACGCGCCTTTCTAGGTCGCGGCGGCGTGCACGGTCAATGAAACATCACGCGACGGGCATGGGCGCGGTCACAGACCGAAGCGACTCCACAGCGCGCGCGTCTCGACGGCAGCCACGAGATCGTCGGCCCAGTTCCCGGGCAAGAGGCCATGCGATCCATCCGTGTGCGGCCCGAACCAGCGCCGCAGCCAAGGCGTTGGCACGCTGATCAGCCGCAGCTTCACGTTCTCGCCGAAGCGGCGGCGCAAGTGGCTGCGCAGGTCGTCGACGCCATCGACGAGGCCGAGTTCCGTCGCCCTGGCACCGGTCCAGAACTCGCCGCTGAAGAGATCGCCGTCGAGCCCGCGCAGACGGATACCGCGGCGCTCGCGCACCCAGTCCTGGAAGTTCCGATGGATCTCGCGCTGCAGCGCCCTCAGACGCTCGACGTCATCCGGATCTTCCGGCTGAAACGGGTCGAGCATCATCTTCTTCTCGCCGGCGGTGTGGACGCGGCGCTCGACACCGATGCGATGGATCAGCTCGTTGAGGCCGAAGCTCGCGGAGATAACGCCGATCGAGCCGACGATCGAGTTGGCGTTGGCATAGATCTCGTCGGCAGCACAGGCGAGCCAGTAGCCGCCCGATGCGGCGACATCCTCGACGAAGGCATAGACCGGCACGTTCTTCTCTGTCGCGAGATCGCGGATGCGCTTGGCGATGAGCGCCGATTGCACCGCCGAGCCGCCCGGCGAGTTGACCAGCAGCGCCACGGCCTTCAGATCCATGAGTCCGAAGGCGCGCTCGATCAACGCCGCCAGCCGCGCGAGCGACAGCCCGGTGCGCAGCGCCCCGATCTGCCCGATCGGTCCCGCAAGACGCAGCACGGCGACGACTGGCGGCGGGCTGCGGAAGCGTTCGATCGGGAGCTGCGCAAGCCAGGGGCGGATGCGCTCTAGGACGTTGGGCATGGGCCTAGGTTAGGCAGGTGGCGGGCGCTTGCCAATGGCGCTACAGGTCGAGGCCTTGCCCGCCGCGCAGCACCGATTCGGCCGCGGCGGTGTATGCGCCCCCTTCCTCGTGCAGCACAAGCCCACCCGCCATCACCAGCGGCGCCCTGATGCCTTTGCGGGCGCGGAGGATAACCCGCTTCGCCGCGGCGCCCGCCTTCGGCCACAGCGGAAACACGATCACCTCGCCCGCCTGCCCCTGCAGGCCGGTGAGGATGTCGCCGAGCCGGTCGGCGCGGTGGATGAGGACGAGCATCCCCTTGTGCCGCAAGAGCCGGATGGCGGTTTCGAGCCAGAGCTCCAGCACGACCTCGTCCTCGACGGTCGCGGCACCCTTGCGCGGATCGGCGAGGGGGTTGGCGCGGCCCGCTTCCAGATAGGGCGGATTGGCGATGACCGCGTCGAAACTGCCGTCCGCGCAAGCGGGCGGCAAGGCCCGGATATCCGCTGACACGATCTCCACCCGGTCCTGCAGGCTGTTATGCGCGACGTTTTGCCGCGCCAGGCTCGCCAGAAACGGATCGCGCTCGATCCCCACGACCGTCGCACCGGGCAGCCGGGTCGCGGCACATAGCGCCGCGGCGCCGGCGCCGCAGCCGAGGTCGGCGATCCGGCCGCGGAACGAGGCCGGCAGCCCCCCAGCCAGCATCATCGGGTCGATCGCCGCGCGGTAGCCCTGCGCAGGCTGATCGAACACCACGCGCCCGCCCAGCAGCGCATCGCGCGTGATGCCCGCGTCGGATGGAATTTCAGACATCGATCCGTGCCCCCCGCGCCGCATCGAGCAGCCGTACGGCCGCCGCGTGATCGTCGTCGGCAACCATCAGGCGACGCGGAATGGCCGAGATCGAACCCTCCAGGACCGACGTATGGGTATCGAAAACGACCGCCTCGATGCCGGCATCGGCGAGCACCGCTGATGCCCAGGAGAGCAGCACGGCATCGTTCGTCCGCAGGATCTCTTTCACGCTATTATGATGCCGTCCCGATTGTGGCCGGACGGTCAGGCTTGACCGCCCGGGTGTGGTCATTATGCTCGCCGTGCGCGAACAAGGCGTCAAGCCGCTGCGCCCATACGTTCTCAAGGGAGCCCGAAATTGGCCGTCATCGTCAGCCTCGGCGACGAACGCGAAAAAGTGCGAAGCCCGTCCATCGCCTCGCTCACCGGACTGGTGACGGACGATCTCAAGCATGTCAACGCACTGATCCTCGAGCGCATGCAGAGCCCGGTGGCACTTATCCCGCAGCTTGCCGGCCATATCATCGCCGCGGGCGGCAAGCGGCTCCGCCCGATGCTGACCCTCGCCAGCGCCAGGCTGTGCGGCTATCAGGGCCGCCGCCACATCAGCCTCGCCGCCTGCGTGGAATTCATCCACACCGCCACGCTTCTGCATGACGACGTGGTCGACGAGAGCGACCGGCGCCGCGGCCTCGCAACGGCGAACGCGGTGTGGGGCAACAAGCCCAGCGTTCTGGTCGGCGACTTCCTGTTCAGCCGCGCCTTCCAGATCATGGTCGCGGACGGCTCCCTCGCGGTGCTCAAGATCCTCTCCGATGCGTCGGCGGAGATCGCCGAGGGCGAGGTCATGCAGCTGATGACTGCCAACGACACCGAGACGACCGAGAACACCTATCTCGAGGTGATCAAGGCCAAGACCGCCGTGCTGTTCGCGGCGGCGTGCCGTGTCGGCGCCGTGGTCGCGGACCGCCCCAGGGCCGAGGAGGAGGCGCTCGAAGCCTACGGTCTCAATCTCGGCATCGCCTTCCAGCTCGTCGACGACGTGCTCGACTATGCGGCCGAGACGGCCACGCTCGGCAAGTCGGTCGGCGACGATTTCCGCGACGGCAAGATCACCCTGCCCGTCGTGCTCGCGTTCCTGCGCGGCGGCGAGGAGGAGCGTCGCTTCTGGCGTCGCACTCTCGAGCAGATGGAGCAGCGCGACGGCGATCTCGAGCATGCCATCCACCTGATGGAGCGCCATGACAGCCTGCGGGATTCGGTCGAGCGGGCGCGGCATTACGGCGCGATCGCGCGCGACGCGCTCGGGGTCTTCGCCGATGGCCCGGAAAAGCGCGCGCTGATCGACCTCATACATTTCGCGATAAACCGCGTCCATTGACCCGAGCGGGCCGGCCGGCGCGCTGCGGCGGCTTAACTTGCGGGCGGGTCATGAGGGCTGTATAAGGGCGCCCCGGCACCCAAATAGGTGCCGTCCCGCCAGATCGGAGTGTAGCTCAGCCTGGTAGAGCACTTGCTTCGGGAGCAAGGGGCCGGAGGTTCGAATCCTCTCACTCCGACCAATTCAAGAACGGACACGTCCGGGCCGCCTCCCCGTCATGCGCAACCTGGCGGGCCGGTTGCCGTTCGCGCCTGATCATATCCGCGCCGCCGTCCCCAGCCGCTGGAGTGCCCCATGGAAAGCCCCAAGGCCAGCTCGGCCGGTATCGTCTTCGTCGTCTCGCTCCATGTCAAAGCCGGCCGCGAGGACGAGTTCCTGAACCTGCTCGCGCCCGTGCTCGATGCGATGAGGCACGAGCCGACCTTCATCAATGCAGTCCTTCACCAGGACCGCGATGATCCCGCCCGCTTCATGATCTACGAGACCTGGACCGACCTGACCGATGTCGCCGAGGTCCAGGTGAAACGGGACTATCGCCGCGCATACGAGGCGCGCCTGCCCGATCTCCTCCGCGAACCGCGGAAGGTCGAGTTCTGGCAGCCCCTGCGAGGCGATTTCACATTCCTCGCGAGGAGCCCCGGAAGCCAGGACCCGTCCTAGAGGTTCCGACCGGCGCAGCGCCGCTGCCGTCAGCCGGCAGGGGGTGCCGATGCGCCTGTCGAGCCGGACGCCGGCGCGTCATGAAAACGCAAGACGCCCGACGTCAGCGCCGGATCACGCCAAAAAGTATGTCGAGTACGACATTGGTCGCAACCGCCCCCAGCCCGACATCGTTGCCAACCACCTGCCGGATGACGCCGCCACGCGACGGCAGCCGCGATTCGAGATCGGACGGCAGCAGTCGCCACGCGTTGCCCGGCGGCAGTGGGTTGCCGCGCGCCAGCCGCTTGCCGATGCCGGGCGGCAATCTCTCTGCGGGCGGCTTCCCGCTCAAATCTCGACCTGCCCGCCGAGCTCGACCACGCGATTGGGCGGAATGCGAAAGAATTCAGTCGCGTCCAGCATGTTGTTGGACATCAGCACGAACAGCTGCTTGCGCCAGCGCGGCAGGCCTCTGCGCCTGGCGGCCAGGATCTTCTCGCGGCCAACGAAGAAGGACGTCTCCATAAGATTAAAATGGAGCTGCTTCAGCCTGCATTGCGCCAACGCCCGCGGGATGTTCGGCTGATCCATGAATCCGTAGCGAACGATGATCACGAAGAAATTCTGGCCGAGATCCTCGATTTCGAGGCGGTCTCCTTCGGCAACCCGCGGAATGTCCTCGGTCCGCACGTTCATGATCACGACGCGCTCGTGCAGCACCTTGTTGTGCTTGAGATTGTGCAGCAGCGCCCCAGGTACGACGGTAACGTTCCCGGTCATGAAGACGGCGGTTCCGGCAACGCGGGGCGGCCGGTCGGGCTTCAGGCCGGCGATGAAGTCCCGGAGCGGCAGCGCGTCCCGCGCGCGCCGGTCCAGCAGGACGTCCCGGCCCCAGCGCCAGGTCGCCATGATCGTCCAGACAGCCGCAGCCATCACCAGCGGGAACCAGCCGCCTTCAACGAACTTGAGCAGATTGGCGCTGAAGAATGCCGTATCGACGAGCGCGAAAAGCCCGAACAGCACGCCGATTCTGACCCAGCCCCAGCGCAGCACGCCGCGCATGTAGACGAGGGCGAGCACGGTGTCGATCAGCATCGTCCCCGTCACGGCGATACCATATGCGGCGCCGAGATTGTCCGACGATTGGAAGCCCAGCACGACGCAGACCACCGCTACGGCGAGAAGCTTGTCGACGCGCGGCACGTAGATCTGGCCGATCTCTTCGGCGGACGTATGGCGGACTTCGAGCCGCGGCAAATAACCGAGCTGGACGGCCTGCCGTGTCAGGGAAAAGGCGCCGGATATGACCGCCTGCGAGGCGATGATGGTCGCCGCCGAGGCCAGGATGACCATCGGAAACAACGCCCATTCCGGCGCCAGACGGTAGAACGGATGCTCGATCGCAGCCGGCGTCTCGAGCAGCAGCGCGCCCTGGCCGAAGTAATTGAGCACCAGGGCCGGAAAGACCAGCCACAGCCATGCGCCGCGGATCGGCGCCGGGCCGAAATGTCCCATGTCGGTGTAGAGCGCCTCTGCCCCCGTGACCGCGAGCACGACAGCGCCGAGCAGGACGAACGTCATGCCGGGAAACCGTACCGCCATATCGATCGCGTAGGCCGGATTGAGCGCCAGCAGCACGCCCGGGTGCCGGACGATCTGCACGATGCCAAGCAGGGCCAACGTCGAGAACCACAGCAACATGATTGGGCCGAACAGCCGGCCGACCCGCGCCGTGCCGCGGCTTTGCATCGTGAACAGCAGGACCAGGAGCACCAGCGCGACCGGCAGCACGTACGGCTCGAAGGCCGGCGTAGCCACCCGGAGCCCCTCGACCGCGCTCAGGACCGAAATCGCGGGCGTGATTACCCCATCTCCGTAGAACAGCGCCGCGCCCAGGAGGCCCAAACCGACAACGACCTGGCGCTGCTTCCCGGCGCGCGGAACGGCGCGCAGAGCGAGCGCTGTCAGGGCGAGAATGCCGCCCTCGCCGCGATTGTCGGCACGCATGATGACGAGAACATATTTGACCGTCACGACGACGACGAGCGCCCAGACGATCAGGGACAAAACGTGGAAGACCGCCGTTTCATCCGACGTCCCGATGCTGGCGATGCATTGCCGGAGCGTGTAGAGCGGCGACGTGCCGATGTCGCCGAAGACGACGCCAAGCGCACCTACGAAGAGGGCTGGCTTGCTCAGACCCGCACCGGCCGTGCTGTAAGACCCCTGGGTTTTGGGCATGCGATGTCTCGTAGCAGGGTGACGAGCCGTAGAATCGCCGCGCTGCCGTGCGAATCGATACGGTCCGGAGCCTCGGGACACCGGCATAGACGAACGGGTTCACCGGCGCAACGTGCCACCGGGCGCGAGCGCCTCCAAGTGCGCTGCGATCCTGGACAAGCCAATTGGCTTAACCGTTGACACGGCTGAGGCCGCTCGGATATCCCGACCTGAAACCTGGGATATCCCGACCTGGTATCAGGCCTGAAGCAGGAGCGGAAGAGCATGAAGAAGACAACGACACTTGGTTTGGCGTTCGCAGCGCTGCTGGCTGCCACGGGTACGGCCTCCGCCGACGGCAAGCCCGCCGATGGCGAGAAGATCTTCAAGCGCAGCTGCAGCGCCTGCCATGTTGCCGCGAAGGACGGTCCGAAGCGGCTCGGTCCGCCTCTGTTCGGCGTCGTCGGACGCAAGGCCGGTACCGTCGAGGGCTTCCGTTACTCGGAGGCCAACAAGAAGTCCGGCGTGACGTGGACGCCCGAGGTGCTCGACAAGTACCTCGTCAATCCGAAGAAGTTCATCCCGGGCACGACGATGGCATTCGCCGGCGTGAGGAAGGACGACGATCGCGCAGACCTCATCGCCTATCTGGCGACGCTGAAATAACGGCGGCTCAGGCCGCCGCTTTCGTCGATGCCACGGCGGAGTCGACCGCCTCGCCGAGCCGCTCCACGATCGTTCCGATCTGCTCGTCGGTGACGATGAAGGGCGGCGCGAGCAGGACGTGATCGCCGTTGCGCCCGTCGATCGTGCCGCCCATCGGATAGACCATCAGCCCGCGCGCCATCGCCTCCTGCTTGACCCGTGCGTGGAGCTTCAACGACGGGTCGAACGGCGCCTTGGTCGCGCGGTCCCTGACCAGCTCGATCGCCTGAAACAGGCCGCGGCCGCGGATATCGCCGACCGCGCGGTGATTGCCGAAGCGCTCGGTCAGCGCCGCCATGAGCTTCTCGCCCTGTCCGCGGACGCGCACGACCAGGTTGTCGCGCTTTATGACGCGCTGCACGGCCAGCGACGCAGCGCAGGCAATGGCGTGCGCGAGATAGGTGTGGCCGTGCTGGAAGAAGCCGGAGCCGCGCTGCACCGCCTCATAGATGCGCTGCGAAACCAGGACGGCGCCGATCGCCTGATAGCCGCCGCCGAGGCCCTTGGCGACGATCATCAGATCGGGCACCACTCCTTCCTGCGTGCAGGCATGCAGGGAGCCGGTACGGCCCATGCCGCACATCACCTCGTCCAGGATGAGGAGGACGCCGTAGCGGTCGCACACCTCGCGCACGGCCTTGAAATAGCCCGGGACCGGAGCCACCGCACCGGCGGTCGCGCCCACCACCGTCTCCGCGACGAACCCGATCACCGTCTGCGGTCCAAGCTCCTGGATCTTGGCCTCGAGTTCCGCTGCCAGGCGGCGACCATATTCCTCCTCGCTTTCGTGCGCGTCCTTGAACCGGTAGGGGAAGCACGGGGAGACATGCGCCGTGTCCATCAGCAGGGGCGCGAAGGGCTGCCGGCGCCAGGCATTGCCGCCGACCGCCAGCGCCCCCAACGTGTTGCCATGGTAGCTCTGGCGCCGGGCAATGAAGCGGCACCGCTCCGGCTGCCCGATTTCCAGGAAATACTGGCGCGCGAGCTTGAGCGCGGCTTCGACCCCTTCCGAGCCGCCCGAGACGAAATACACCGATGCGAGCCCCGGCGGCGCATCGGCGATCAGCGTATCGGCAAGCTCCTCCGCCACCTCGGTCGTGAAGAACGAGGTGTGGGCATAGGCAAGGCGGTCGGTCTGGTCCTTGATCGCGCGGATGACGTCAGGATGCCCATGGCCAAGGCAGGAAACGGCGGCGCCGCCACATGCATCGATATATCGCTTGCCCTGCTTGTCCTCGATGTACACGCCCTCCCCGCCGACGGCGACAGGGGGCACGGAGCGCAGCTGACGATGGAAGACATGGGTCATGCCGCGGACGGTAGCGCGGCGGCGGAGCTAACACAACCGACTGCTTCGCGACACCGGATCAACGCGAAATTGCGCGCGGTGCATCGCGCCGATAGGATGCGCGCCGAGCTTCGACGCGGGGGTAGTGACGATGGACTTGAAAGAATGGATTCGCGACGTTCCCGACTTTCCCAAGCCGGGCATCATGTTTCGCGACATCTCGCCGCTGCTGGCCGAGCACAAGGCCTGGAACACCGCGGTCGACCGCCTCGCCGGGATCATCAGCGCACACAAGCCGGACCTGCTCGCCGGCATCGAATCGCGCGGTTTCCTCGTCACCGCGCCCCTTGCCCTGGAGATGGGTTGCGGCTTCATGATGGTCCGCAAACGCGGCAAGCTGCCCGGCCGCACCATCTCGTACACCTACGAGCTCGAATACGGCACCGACACGATCGAGGTGCAGGACGGATTCATTCGACCCGGCCAGCGGGTCGTGGTCCTCGACGACGTCCTCGCCACCGGCGGCACGATGGGGGCGGCGGTTCAGCTGCTGCGCCGGGCGGGTGCGGACGTGCGCGGTGCCGCCTGCATCATCGAGCTTGCCGCCCTGGAAGGGCGCAAGCGCCTTGACGTGCCGTTCGAAGCGCTGGTCAGCTACTGATCAGGCGTGGGGCCGAGCCGCCGTCATAGGCTAAAAACCTCAATATTCCGGGTAGTTAACCAATTTATTACGTCTGCTGCGGTAATATCGCCAGCGGATCGGTCTGCAGCCGGGGAGGTTTCGCCCCGGATCCGCGATTCGAACGACGGGCGGCGTGAGCGCCGGATCGCCGCGCGATCGCCCGAAGGGAAGTCGCACGGTGAATGTCTCGGTCTCGCAATTGCTGGCGGGTATGGTCGCCGCGGGTCTGACCGGCGCCGGCATCGTCTATGCAATGCGTCCACCCGCGGCGGCCGGCCGGCCGGTGCGCCGGTGGATCGCCCGCCTCCTCCTTCAGGCCCGCAGCCACGCCGGCGACGCCGCAGTGCGGCTCGCGACAAGCGAGCAGCGCTTCAAGGACTTCGCTGAAGCGAGCTCCGACTGGTTCTGGGAGATGGGGCCGGATCTTCGCTTCACCTTCATGTCCGACCGGATTTACGACGTGCTCGGTTTCGACCCGGGCCATACGCTCGGCAAGCGGCGCGAGGAGCTCTCCGACACATCGATCGAGCCGGAAAAATGGGCAAAGCACTTCGCCGACCTTGCCGCGCATCGGCCGTTTCGCGAGTTCACCTATCAGATCATTCTCCCGAACGGAAACACCCGGCATATCAGCGTCAGCGGCAAGCCGCTCTTCGAAGACTCCGGCCGTTTCCTCGGTTATCGCGGAATCGGCCGCGACGTCACGGAACGGCTGGATGCGGAGGAACGCCTCCGCAAGAGTGAAACGCGGTTCCGCGACTTCGCCGAATCATCGACTGACTGGCTGTGGGAACAGGACGCGGAGCTGCGCTTCACCTTCCTGTCGCACGGCGCCCTCGAGCGGTTCGGGCTCAGTCGCGAGCAACTCATCGGCCGCCGCCGAGAAGAGACCGCGCCTCTCGGCGTCACCAACGAGCAATGGCGCTCGCATCTCGATGACTTGGCAGCGCATCGGCCATTCCGGGATTTTCGGATGTGCCGTCTCGGTGCCGACAACCGGCATCGCTGGTGCACAATCAATGGCTGGCCGACCTTCGACCACGATGGGCGATTTACGGGGTATCGCGGCACCGGACGCGACATCACCAACGAGGTCGAGGCCGAACATCGCGCGAACGTAGCGCAGCGCCGCCTCTCCGCCGCCGTCGAAGGGCTGTCCGACGGCCTCGCCATCTTCGACGTCGACGACCGTCTGGTCGCATGCAACGAGGCATTCCGGCGCATGATGCTTCCGCCGGACCTGCCGGCCGCTCCGGGCACACCGTTCGAGGATCTGCTTCGGGCGGCCGTCAGTGCCGGGCTGATCCCGGATGCGGCAGACGATCCGGAAGGCTACATCCGCGCGCGGCTGGAGCGGCACCGTCGGCCGAGCAGCGTTGTCCAGCGGCGGCTTCTCGACGCGAGCTGGATACAGGTCCGCGAACAGCGCCTATCCGATGGAGGCATCGTCCTCATCGCGACCGACGTCACCGAAATCAAGCGTCAGCAGGCGGAGGTCGAACGCAAGACGGCGACTCTCGAAGCCACGTTCGCAAACATGAACGAGGGCGTGTCGGTTTACGACCGTGATCTGAATCTCGTCGTCGCCAACGGGCGCTGGCAGGAGATGCTCCAGGTTCCCGATCATCTTGCGCGGCCCGGCATCGCGTTCCGCGAGATCCTCCGGCACATGGCCTCGCAGGGGCACTTCAGCGACGAGGACACCGAGAGCGCCATCGAGCGCCGGCTCGCCGCCGTGCGCAAGAATGCACCCGGCCGCCGTGCGCGCTGGTATCCGAACGGCCGGTATATCGACCTGCGCCGCACGCCCATGCCCGACGGGGGCTTCATCTCCGTAAGGACCGACCTGACCGAGCTGAAGGCCACCGAGGAGCGCTTCAAGGATTTCGCCGAGGCGACCTCGGACTGGTTCTGGGAGGCAAATGCGGATCTGCGCTTTACCTACGTATCGCCGATGGCGCGCGAGAAAGCCGGCGTGGCGGCGGGCATCGACATCGGCGACACGTCGACGATGAAGAAGCCGCGCGGCGTTACGGACGAACGCTGGTTCTCGCAACTGGCCGACATAAAGGCGCGGCGCGCGTTCCGAGACCTGCATATTCAGCGGTCGGACGCCGAAGGCCGGGTGCGGACATTGGCGATCAGCGGCAAACCGATCTTCGACGGCAAAGGTGTCTTCCAGGGCTATCGCGGCACAGGCACCGACATAACCGAGCGGCTCGAGATCGAGGCGCGGGCGCATCTCGCGCAGGTGCGCTTCGGCAGCGCCATAGACTCGCTCGACGATGCGCTGGCCATCTTCGATACGGATGACCGGCTGGTCATGTGCAACCGGGCCTACCGGCGCGAGGTCGGCGAGCCTGGCGGCTCGATCACCGCCGGCATGACTTTCGAAGAGATCGTTCGGCTGAATCTGTCCGCAGGCAAGCTTACGTCGGTGGTCGACCAGGAAGCCTTCATGGCGCAGCGGCTGACGCACCACCGCAATCCCGGAGAGCCGATCCAGCTCCAGCGCGACGACGGGACCTGGCTTCAAGTCCGCGAACAGCGCCTGTCGGACGGCGGAACCGCCGTCATCGGCACAGATATCACCGCAACCAAGAACCGCGAGCGCGAGCTGTTCGAAAAATCGGAGATCCTCGAGCGCACGTTGGCCAACATGGGCGAAGGGATCATCGTGTTCGATCGCGACCTGCGCCTGCTCGCCTGGAACCAGCGCGCCATCGAACTGCTGGAGCTGCCGCCCGCACTCTGCAGGGCCGGTCTTCGCTACGAGGACTATCTGCGCTTCCAGGCGGAGCACGGCGAGTTCGCCAACGAGGAGCCGGAGGCGGCGGTGGCCAAGCGCATCGCCCGGGCCGGCAGTGCGCAGCCCTATCAGGTCGGGCGCTGGCGTCCGAACGGCCGGTTTATCGAGCTGCGCCGCAACCCGATGCCAGGTGGCGGTTTCGTCACGCTCTATTCCGACGCGACCGAGCGCAGGCGTGCCGAGGATGCACTGCGGGACGCGAAGGAGGCCGCCGAGATCGCCAACCGGACCAAGAGCGCATTCCTGGCCAATATGAGCCACGAGCTGCGTACGCCGCTCAATGCCATCATCGGCTTCTCCGAGATCATCGAGCAGGAGCTGTTCGGCACAATCGGCTCGCCGCGCTACAAGGAGTATGCGAGAGACATCCACGACAGCGGCACGCATCTCCTGAACCTGATCAACGATATTCTCGATGTCTCGAAGGCGGAAGCCGGCAAAATCGAGCTGCAGGAAAGCAGCGTTCGGATCGGCGATGTCATCGATGCGTCGATCCGCCTGGTCGGCCCGCGGGCGCGCGAGGGCGGCATCAAGCTGTCCCTGCCGCAATACGCCCACCTCCCGCCCCTGCTCGCGGACGAGCGGCGGCTCAAGCAGGTGCTGCTCAACCTGCTTTCGAATGCGGTCAAGTTCACGCCTTCCGGCGGCAGCGTCACCCTGACCGCCAACGACGAAGGCGCGGGCGGCTTCGTTATTCGCGTGATCGACAGCGGCATCGGCATGGCGGGCGAGGACATCCCGAAGGCGCTCGAGCCGTTCGGCCAGGTCGACAGCAAGCTCGCACGCAAATACGAAGGCACGGGGCTCGGCCTGCCGCTGTCCAAGGCGCTGGTCGAGCTGCACGGCGGCAGCCTGCAGATCGAGAGCGAGCCCGGCGTCGGTACGACCGTCACGGTCGTCTTCCCGGCCAGCCGCGTCGTACGGCAGGATTCAGGCGGGCGGATTCGCCAGTTCAGGCGAAAGACGAGCTAGCTCTCCGGCGAGCTGCACCAGGCGGACGGCAGCGTTCTCGACAAGCTTACGGCCGATCTCGGCCGTGCCGAGCCGCGCATCTCCGACCGCTCCGGCGGCGTTCAGATCCTGCGCCTGCCAGGCGAAGGCAAGCCGGCCGCCGGCGGCGAGCGACGGAAAGCCCGCCTCGAGCTCGCGAGCGGCCGAGGGGAAGTCGCGGATGCGGTCGCGCCGGACCAGATCCGGACGCAGGTGCAACATCAGTGCAGTCTCGACGCCGCCGCCATGCAGGCCGGCCTCGCGCTCGGCGGGCGGGAACAGCGCCTCACGACCCATCATGCGCCAGGCATTGGCGACAACCACGATCATTTTGATCCGCGCCCGCGCATCCTGGGCGACGATATCGAGGACCTGCGGCTGGCCGCCGTGGCTGTTCAGCAGAACGAGCTTTCGCAGACCGGCCCGCGCAATGCTCTCGATCACCTCGGTCAGCATCCGGATCAGCGTCTCCGCCGAGAGCGTCAGCGTACCGGCGAAGTCCTGATGCTCGTTCGACTTGCCGACCGCCATCGCCGGCAATGCCAGGATCGGCAGATCCGCAGGGGCTAGCGCCAGCGCCCGTGCCAGCACGCCGTCGTTGATCATCGCGTCGGTACCGAGCGGCAGATGCGGGCCGTGCTGCTCGATCGCCGCGACCGGGAGCAGCACCACCGTGCGCACACGATCGAGCGCCGCGACCTCTTCCGTCGTCAGGTCCTGCCAGTATCGCGACGTCATGCCTGTACTCTCGCCTTCTCCCGGGCCCAGGCCAGAACTGATGCCATGGTCCGGGACAGCAGCGACGTCAGCGGCGCGGCGCGGGCCGGATCGAAGCGGTAGGGCGGCGCCTCGTCCATATAGGCCGCCTCGGCTAGCTCCAGCTGGAGAGCATGAACGCCCGTCTCCGGCTTGCCGAAATGGCGCGTGATGTAGCCGCCGGTGAAGCGACCGTCGCGCACCTTCGAGAAGCCGCGGTCGCTCTCGAAGCAATCCATCACGGTCATGACCAGCTCGTGCGCGGCGCTGGTGCCCCGCGCCGAGCCGAGATTGAGATCCGGCAGGCGGCCGCTGAAGAAACGCGGCACGAGCGAGGGGATCGAATGCGCGTCCCACAGGACGGCGACGCCGAACCGCGAACGGATGGCGGCCAGCTCCTGCGCGAGCCGGTCGTGATAAGGCCGCCAATATCGAGCCACGCGATGAGCCACTTCGGCGTCGTCGGGCCCCGCTCCGGGCCGGTAGATGCTGTCGCGATTGAACGTAGTCGTCGGCACGAGCTCGGTATTGTCCGCACCGGGATACAGCGGCTTGCCCGACGGATCGCGGTTGAGATCGATGACGTAGCGCGAATGCGTCGCGACGATCACGCCGATGCCGAGCGACGCGGCGAAATCGTAGAGCCGGTCGACATGCCAGTCGGTGTCCGGCAGCGCCAGCGCATCATCCATCATGCGCGCCGCGATCTCGGCAGGCACATAGGTTCCCGCATGGGGCACGCTGATCAGGACCGGCGTCGAACCCGGGGTGTAGCGATAGATTTCCGTCATGCAGCCTTGATGCCCTTGATCACCGCGCCGTTCCGGACGACCGTCCGCGCCGGATTGGCGCCCATCCAATAGCTTAGTTCGGCAGGATGGGAAATGTCCCAGGCCACGAAATCACCGGCCTTTCCGGCTTCCAACGTGCCGCGGTCCGACAGCCCGAGGGCGCGCGCGGCGTTCCGCGTAACCCCCGCGAGCGCCTCCTCGGGCGTGAGCCGGAACAGGGTGCACGCCATGTTCAGCATGAGCAGGAGCGAAACCGCCGGCGACGAACCCGGATTGCAGTCCGACGCGATCGCGATCGACACGCCGTAGCGTCGCATCAGGTCGATCGGCGGCATTCGGGTGTCGCGCAGAAAATAGAACGCACCCGGCAGCAGCACGGCGGCGGTCCCGGCCCGACTCATCGCGGCGATGCCGTCCTCGCTGGCGTGCTCGAGATGCTCCGCCGAAAGCGCCCCGAAGCGCGCGGCGAGCGCCGCTCCGTTCTGGTTCGACAGCTGATCCGCGTGGAGTTTCACCGGCAGCCCGTGCTCCTTCGCCGCGGCAAAAATGCGCGCCGTCTCCTCGCTGCTGAACGCGATCCGCTCGGCGAAAACATCGACGGCATCGGCGAGTCCGGCGCCGGCCACCGCCTTCATCATGGGCCCGGCGACGAGATCGACATAGTCCGACTGTCGACCCTGATACTCCGGCGGCAGCGCGTGCGCGCCGAGAAACGTCGTCCTGATCGTGACCGGAAACATTTCGCCGAGCCGCCGGGCGACGCGCAGCATCTTCATTTCATTTTCGATGTCGAGCCCGTAGCCCGACTTGATTTCGATAGTGGTAACCCCTTCGGCGAGCAGCGCCTTCAGCCGCCGTGCCGCGGATTCGAGGAGTTCGCCCTCCGATGCGGCACGAGTCCTGGCGACGGTCGAGCGGATGCCGCCGCCGCTGCGCGAGATTTCTTCGTAGGTAGCGCCCTTGAGCCGCTGTTCGAATTCGCCGGCGCGGTCGCCGCCGAACACGATATGCGTATGGCAGTCGATCAGACCGGGCGTGACCCAGGCGCCGCCGAGATCATGCGTCTCCGCGCCCTGCCCCGGAAGCTCGGTACGAGGGCCGACCCAGGCGATGCGCCCGCCCTTGAGGGCGATCACGCCGTCTTCTACGGCGCCATACGGCGCCGCGCCCGGTCTCATCGTGGCGAGCTGTGCGTTGATCCACACTGAGTCAAATTGAGCCACGCGTCATTTCCCTTGCCCGCGCCCGGCAAAGGCGGGCATTAGACTGCGGTCGTTTCTACCCTGTCGCGGACCCGTCGTCGATGCCGAGCTATTTCGCCGATCATGCGCTGCTTCCGTCCGGCTGGGCCGAGCGAGTCAGGATCGACGTCGTGGACGGCGACATTGCGGCCGTCGCCGCCGGTGCTGCACCGGACGGCGCCGAGCGGCTGCACGGCGTCGCGGTTCCCGGCATGGCGGACCTCCATTCGCATGCCTTCCAGCGCGCCATGGCGGGGCTGGCCGAGCGCGCCGGGCCGGAGGGCGACAATTTCTGGAGCTGGCGCGAGGTCATGTACCGTTTCCTCGCGCGGCTCTCGCCCGACGACGTCGAGGCGGTCGCCGCACTGCTATATGTCGAGATGCTCAAGCACGGCTACACCGCGGTGGCCGAGTTCCACTATCTGCACAACGATCCGACCGGACACCCCTACGAGAACCGCGGCGAGCTGGCGGAGCGCATCCTCGCCGCCGCAGGCGCCACCGGGATCGGTCTGACCCTGCTGCCGGTGCTCTACCAGGCAAGCCAGTTCGGCGGCGCGTCTCCGAATGCGGGACAGCGCCGCTTCGTCATGGCGACGGACGCGTTCCTTGCGATGGTCGACAAGCTGCTGCACCGGCATCGCCGCGACCGCCAGGTGCGCATCGGCATCGCGCCGCACTCGCTTCGCGCCGTACCGCCGGAGCCGTTGCGCATTGCGATGGAGGCGATCGCCGCCGCCGACGCTGCCGCTCCCATTCACATTCATGCCGCGGAGCAAACGAAGGAAGTCGAGGACTGCGTCGCCTGGAGCGGCAAACGCCCCGTCGAATGGCTGCTCGAGCATGCCGCACTCGACGAGCGTTGGTGCCTCGTGCACTGCACGCACATGACACAAGCCGAGACGAAGGCGCTGGCGCGGAGCGGCGCCGTCGTCGGCTTGTGCCCGACCACCGAAGGCAATCTCGGCGATGGCGTTTTCCCGCTGCCCGGCTTCCTCGAAGCCGGCGGTCGCTTCGGCATCGGCACCGACTCGAACGTTGCGACCAGCCCGGTCGAGGAGCTGCGCTGGCTCGAATACGTGCAGCGGCTGGTAGCGCGTGCGCGCAATCTCACGGAGAAGACGGTTGGCGCCGCGACCGGCGCCAATCTCTACCGCCGCGCCCTCGCCGGTGGCGCGCAGGCGCTCGGTCGTCCGATCGGCGCCCTTGCCCCGGGATCGCGCGCCGACATCGTCGTGCTCGATCCTGACCATCCCGCACTGATCGGCCGCAGCGGCGATACGCTGCTCGATTCGTGGATTTTCTCGGGCAACGACAATCCGGTCCGCGACGTCATGGTTGGCGGCCACTGGGTGGTGCGCGACCGGTTCCACCCGCATGAGGACCAGGCTCTCGCCAACTACCGCCGCGCCGTCACGCGGCTCGGGCAATGATTTGATAGGTTGAGGCATGGCAACCAACCCGCGTTTTGACAATGCGCGTCGGATCCGGGCGCCGCGGGGGCCTGGGATGACGGCGAAGAGCTGGCAGACCGAGGCGGCGCTGCGGATGCTGATGAACAATCTCGATGCCGAGGTCGCGGAGCGGCCGGAGGAGCTGGTCGTCTATGGCGGGATCGGGCGGGCGGCGCGCGACTGGGCGGCGTTCGACCGCATCGTCGCCGCGCTCAGGAGCCTCGGGCCGACCGAGACGCTGCTGGTGCAGTCGGGCAAGCCGGTCGGCATCTTCGAGACGCACGAGGACGCGCCGCGCGTGCTGATCGCCAACTCGAACCTCGTCGGCAAATGGGCGACCTGGGACCATTTCCACGAGCTCGACCGCCATGGCCTGATGATGTACGGCCAGATGACCGCGGGCTCGTGGATCTATATCGGCAGCCAGGGCATCGTCCAGGGCACCTACGAGACCTTCGTCGAGGCCGGGCGCCAGCACTATGGCGGCGATCTCTCCGGCCGCTGGATCCTGACCGGCGGGCTCGGCGGCATGGGCGGGGCGCAGCCGCTCGCCGCGACCATGGCCGGCGCCTCGCTGCTCGGGGTCGAATGCCAGCCCAGCCGCATCGAGAAGCGTATAGCCACCGGCTATCTCGACCGCTGGACGAAGGACCTCGACGAGGCGCTGGCGATGATCGCCGCGGCAAGCGCGAAGAGGCAGCCGGTCTCGGTCGGCCTGCTCGGCAATGCCGCCGAGGTGTTCCCCGAGATCGCGCGGCGCGTGAAGGCGGGCGACCGGCGTGCCCGGCCCGACCTCGTCACCGACCAGACCTCGGCGCACGATCCGCTCAACGGCTATCTGCCGGCGGGCTGGACGCTCGACGCGCACGAGAAGCGCAAGCTCGGCGATCCCAGGGGCACGGAGAAGGCGGCCAAGGAATCGATGGCGGTGCAGGTGCGCGCGATGCTGGAGCTGTTCCGCGCCGGTATACCGACGCTCGACTACGGCAACAACATCCGGGCGATGGCGCAGGAGATGGGGGTTGCCGACGCCTTCGCCTTTCCCGGCTTCGTGCCGGCCTATATCCGGCCGCTGTTCTGCCGCGGCATCGGCCCGTTCCGCTGGGCGGCCCTGTCGGGCGATCCCGAGGACATCTACAAGACCGACGCGAAGGTGAAAGAGCTGATCGCCGACCGGCACCTGCACACCTGGCTCGACATGGCGCGGCGCAAGATCAGGTTCCAGGGGCTGCCGGCGCGGATCTGCTGGGTCGGGCTGGGCGACCGGGCCAGGCTCGGCCTTGCCTTCAACGAGATGGTAGCGAAGGGCGAGCTCAAGGCGCCGGTCGCGATCGGCCGCGACCATCTCGATTCGGGCTCGGTCGCCAGCCCCAACCGCGAGACCGAGGCGATGAAGGACGGCAGCGATGCGGTGGCCGACTGGCCGCTGCTCAATGCCCTGCTCAACTGCGCCTCGGGTGCGACCTGGGTGTCGATCCATCACGGCGGCGGCGTCGGCATCGGCTATTCGCAGCATGCCGGCATGGTGATCGTCGCCGACGGCACCCCCCAGGCCGCCCGGCGCCTGCAGCGCGTGCTGACCAACGATCCCGCCTCCGGCGTGATGCGCCATGCCGACGCCGGCTACGAGAGCGCCATCGACTGCGCCCGCGAGCACGGTCTCAATCTCCCGATGCTCGCGCCGTAGCGCCATGCGCGGCGTGCGCGCCCTCAGCCGCCGCGAAGCGCTCGCCCTTGCGGCCGCGGCACCGCTGGCGGCCTGCATGACACAAGGCGAGACGGCGCAAGGCCCGCCGCCGCGACTTCTGGTGACGCCGGAAGACATTGCGAGGGCTCGCGAAACGATCACGCGCGATCCGCTACCGCAACGCTGGTACGAGGTCGTACGCCGCGAGGGCGATGCCTTGCTCGCCCAGCCGCCGACGCATCGCGAGTATGAATCGAAGCGGCCGGTAATGCTGCTGACGAGCCGGCGCGTGCTGCACCGCGTGCGCCTGCTCGGCGGGATGTGGCTGCTGACCGGCGAGGCGCGCTACGCCGAGCGCGCGAAGGCGGAGCTCGCGGCCGCCGCGGCGTTCCCCGACTGGAACCCGTCGCATTTCCTCGACACGGCGGAAATGTCCCATGCCTTCGCACTCGGCCTCGACTGGCTCGGCGGTGCGCTGACCCCGGCGGAGCGTGCGCATCTTCGCGAAGCGCTGGTCGCCAAGGGCATCGAGCCGGGACTTGCCGAGCATGCCCGCGGCGCGCACTGGGCGCGCGGGACAAGCAACTGGAACCTCGTCTGCAACGGCGGCCTCGTCCTTGCCTCGCTGGCCATAGAGCGCGAGGAGCCGGAGCACGCGGCACGGCTCCTTGAGCAGTGCGTCGCCTCGGCGCCGCGTGCGCTGGCAAGCTACGCGCCAGACGGCGCATGGGACGAGGGACCAAGCTATTGGAGCTACGCGACTCAACACGCTGCCTTCCTGATCGCCGGGCTGGAAACCGCCCGCGGCCCCAGCGCGCTCGCGCACTCACCGGGGCTCGCGGATACCGGGCTGTTCGGGCTGCACATGACGGGACCTTCCGGACGCATGTTCGATTTCGCCGACGCCGAGGCGGAGAACGAGGCCGGGCCGGAGATGTTCTGGCTGGCGCGCCGCTTCGACCGGCCGGTCTACGCGAGCTGGTACCGTCCGGCGGTGGGCGAGCACCCGGGAATCCTCGACATTCTCTGGTACGACCCGCGCCGCCAGAGCGCTTCCGAAGCCGGCGTTCCGACCTGCGCTCATTTTCGCCATGTCGAAGCCGTCTCGCTGCGCGGCGCGTGGAACGACCCGCAGACCACCTGGGTCGGGATCAAGGGCGGCGACAACACCGCGAGCCACGGCAACCTCGATCTCGGCACTTTCGTGCTCGAATGCTCCGGCGCGCGCTTCGCGATCGAGCTCGGCGGCGACGATTACGCCCTGCCGGGCTATTTCGAGTGGCCGCAGCGCTACGGCTACTACCGCACGGGCTCGCGCGGACAGAACCTGTTCATGCCGGACGGCCTCAACCAGGACCTGCGCGCGCGGGCCTCCATCGTTCACTTCGACCCGACGCCCGACGATGCCTGCGCAATCCTCGATCTCGATGCGGCATGGCCGGCGCAGGCAGCTGCCCGCCGCGGCATCGCCCTCGTCGAGCGGCGGCACGTGGTAATCATCGACGAGGCCGAGCGGCGCGAGGCGCTGCCGTGGACATGGCGGATGCACACCCGCGCGGCCATCGCCGTCGACGGCGCGCGGGCCGTGCTGCGGCAGGACGGCGCGGTCCTGCACATGCGGATCGCGGAACCGGCCAGCGCCACGTTTTCGGCGGAGCCGGTGACCCTCGCCCCACCGCAGCAATCGACCGCGGGCATCAGCGTGCTCTCCGTCCGGCTCGCGCCGGCGAGCGGGCCGATTCGCCTTGCCATCGTCGCTTCGCCCGAGGCACAAGCGCCTGAAGCAGTCATCGCCCGTGCCCGGCGTCCCCTCGCTACATGGCGCGCCTGACGACAGCGGAGCAGCATCGTGAAGATTTCCGACATTCCCTTTGGCACCACCGACTGGGACTCAATCCCGCCTACCCGGCACGAGGGCGAAACCGGCTTCGCAACCTGGCGCACCCGGCAGTTCGGCGACCTGCGGGTGCGAATGGTCGAGTACAGCCCGGGCTACGAAGCCAACCACTGGTGCACCAAGGGGCACATCCTGCTGGTTCTGAAAGGCGAGCTGGTGACCGAACTGGCCGACGGCCGGGTGTTCGTGCTGAAACCTGGAACCAGCTATCAGGTCGCCGACGGTGCCGAGCCGCATCGCTCCACGACCGCCACTGGCGCTCGGCTGTTCATCGTTGACTGAGCGCGTTCCGACCGGGTGTTCACGGCTCAAGGGAAGGCGTCACGTCATCAAGGCCTCCGAACCGGCCGCGACGCGGAACGGATGCCGGATGCGCGCGTCAGCCCTCGGTCCGCAGCGCCTTGATCGCTTCGTCGCGGATCTCTTCCGTGAGGCGGGCCTTGTAGGCGGCGAACTCGGAGCTCGTCTTCACCGTGTATTCGCGCGGATGCGGCAGGTCGACGGTGATGTCGCATTTGATGCGGCCGGGACGCGCGGTCATCACCACGACGCGGCTGGCGAGGAAAATCGATTCGTCGATGTCGTGGGTGACGAACAGCACGGTCTTGCGGTCCTGCTCCCAGATCCCGAGCAGAAGCTCCTGCATCAGCGCGCGGGTCTGGTTGTCGAGGGCGCCGAACGGCTCGTCGAGCAGCAGGATCTTGGGGTCGTTGGCGAGGGCGCGCGCCAGCGCCGTGCGCTGCTGCATGCCGCCTGACAGCATCTTGGGGAAGTGGTTCTCGAAGCCGCGCAGGCCGACACGGTCGATGAAGAAATCGGCGCGCTCGCGCTGCTGCGCCTTGGGCATCCCCTTCTCGCGCAGGCCGAAGCAGATGTTCTCGCGCACCGTAAGCCACGGGAACAGCGTGTAGGACTGGAACACCATACCGCGGTCGGGGCCGGGCCGCGTCACCGCCAGGCCGTCAAGCAGAACCTGGCCGGCGCTCGGCTCCGACAGGCCGGCGACGATGCGCAGCAGGGTCGACTTGCCGCAGCCGGACGGCCCCAGGATGGTGATGAAATCGTTATCCGCAACGTCGAGATCGATCGGCTCGAGCGCGCGCACCGGTGCGCCGCCATGCACGGCGGGAAAGACGCGGGACACGCCCTGGATGCGCAGCTTGCTCACGTGGCTTTCTGCCTCAACGCCCGCTGTACCAGGGGAAGAGCCGCTCATTGAGCGTCTTGAACAGGAAATCCGAGATCAGCCCGATCAAACCGATGACGAAGATGCCGAAGATCATCTGGCCCGTGTCGAGCAGCCGCTGCGCGTCCATGATCATGTGGCCGATGCCGCTGGAGGCGCCGATCAACTCGGCGACGATCACGTAGGTCCACGCCCAGCCGAGCACGAGACGCAAGGCCTCGAACACCTGGGGGGCGGCGGCCGGCAGGAGCACGCGGAAGACGATACCATTGCGCCGGGCGCCCAGAGTGTAGGCCGCCTCGACCAGGTCGAGCCGCACCGAGCCGACGATCACCGCGATCATCAGGATGAGCTGGAATACCGAGCCGATGAAGATCAGCGCAAGCTTCTGCGCCTCACCGACCCCCGCCCACAGGATCAGGAGCGGAATGAAGGCCGAGGCCGGAAGATAGCGCGAGAACGAGACCAGCGGCTCGAGCACCGCCTCGAACGGCTTGAAGGCGCCCATGGCAATGCCGAGCGGGACGGCAACGATCGCGGCAAGGATGAAGCCGCCGACGACGCGCCAGATCGTCACGCCGACATCGGCGATGAAGCCGAACTCGACGAACAGCTCGATGCCGGTCTGGACCGTGCGTCCCGGGCTGGCGAGGAACAGCGGCCGCACCCAGCCGCCATAGGTGGCAATCGACCACAGCGCGAAGAACAGCACGAAGCCGAGCACGCCGAGCGCCACGCGGCGCCCCGACGAGATCGGCTTCAGCGGTTCGAAGAGAGTGCGCACGGGCGTATCGATCCTGCGTTCGGAATCTCCTCTCCCGTAGGAAGAGGGAGGGGCCCGTCGCGAAGCGACGGGAGGGTGAGGAGCAGCGCTTCCGCGAGTGCCAGTGCCTGCCGACACCTGCTGCGCGTTGAAACCGCCCCTCACCCGCTCGCTGCGCTCGCCCCTTCTCCCTACGAGGAAGAGAGTTACAGCCTTACTTCACGAACGAGCCGTCGGCGAGCTGGCCGAGCTCGGGTTTGCGCTTGATGACACCCACCTCGAGCAGGATGTCGGCCGCCTCCTGCATGAACGGCATCATCGTCTTGCTGAAGTACTCCTGGTTGGCCTTGCGGTCGTACCAGGTCACCAGCGCCGCCGACTTTGCGAAGGCCTCGCCCGACTGCTTGACATCGGCGCCCATCACCTTGAACGCGTCAGCCTGGTCCTTCTTGATCAGGTCGAGCGCCTCGAACCACGAATCCAGCACCGCCTTCACCGCCTTCGGGTTCTTCTTGATGAATTCGGGCTGGAAGGCGAGCGTATCGATGATGACGCCGGGCGTCTCCTTCGACGAGATCAGGAGACGGCCGTCGCTGACCGACTTGAGCGCCCCGGACATGTAAGGTTCGTAGGTCACGGCGGCGTCGAACTGGCCGGCGGCGAAGGCGTTTGCGGCCGGCTGCGGACCCAGATTGGACGGCTTCACATCCTTCATGCTCATGCCGTTCTTCTTGAGCAGGTAGTTGAACCAGAAGTTCGACACGGCACCCGGATTGTCGACGGCGACCGTCTTCCCGCGCAGGTCGGCGAAGCTCTTGATCGAATTCTTGACCAGCACGCCGTCGCCGCCGGTCGAGCTGTCGATCACCATCACCTGTGTCACCGGCACGTTGGCCGCGACATAGGTGATGTGGGTGTCGATGGTGGTCGAGATCGCCTGCACCTCGCCCGCCGCCATCGCCGCGTGGCGCGCCTGGGTCGGCATCTTCTTGATCTCGAAATCGACGCCGTTCTTCTTGAACAGTCCCTTCTCCTTGGCGAGCGTGAACGGCGCGAAACCGGTCCAGCCGCTCATCGCCAGCACCACCTTCGGCATCGCCTGGGCCTGCTGCTGCTGTGCCGCCGCCGGCGCGGCCTGCGCTGCGATCAATGCGACCGCCGCGCACACGCCGAACGACCATGTATTGAATCTCATCGCACCCTCTCCCCTGTCGGTTCCAGATCGCCCCGGGCCGGGCCCACGAGGCGAAGTTATCTGCCGCGCATCGTAGCGGGATCGGGCCGGTTTGCAAGCAAAGGGCTGTCGCGGCTAGGCCCGGCGCACAGCTGCCGCTATTGCAGGCAAATTGCTGTGCTAATGTGCGCCCGCATGGAGAGCGAAATGAACGAGCAGACGAAATCCCGGATCACCCGTAAGACCGTCGCGGCGCTGAACCCTTTCCGCTCGCCGCCGGCTGAGGCCGACGCGCGCGCGGCGGGCATAACGGCGCCGATCCGCCGGCTGAACCTGAACGAGTCCGCCTTTCCCCCCTCGCCGCGCGTCGTCGAGGCGATCCGCGCGGCGGCAGGCATGGTCAACCGGTATCCCGATTCGCGTTGGCACGATCTCGCCGCGGCGATCGGCAAGCGCACCGGCATCGATACGGCGCGCATCGTGTTCGGCAACGGCAGCGACGACCTGCTGATGCTGCTGGCGCAGATCGTGCTCGAGCCGGGCAGCAGCGCGGTACTGCCGACGCCGTCATTCCCGCGATACATGACCGGCACCGTTTTCGCGGGTGCCACACCGGTGACGGTGCCGGTGCGCGGCGACGGCGCCAACGACGTCCCGGCTATGCTGGCGGCGGTCAGGCCGGACACCAGACTCGTGCTCTGCGCCACGCCGAACAACCCGACCGGCGCGATGCTCGATGCGGCGGCGCTCGAACAGCTTGCGTCCGGGGTACCCGCGCACGTCCTGCTGGTCATCGACGAAGCCTATTTCGAGTTCTCGCGCCATGCCGGCGGACCGGATGCGCTAGCGGCGATGGCATCGCGCAAGGGGCCATGGGCGGTCGTGCGCACCCTGTCCAAGGCCTACGCCCTCGCAGGTCTGCGCGTCGGCTATGCGCTGCTCTCCGGTCCCGATCTCGCCGAAGCGTGCAACCGCGTGCGCGGCCTGTTCAACGTCAACGTGCTGGCGCAGGTCGCCGGCCTCGCGGCCCTCGAGGACGAGGCGCACACGAAGCGCCTGCTCGACGATTGCGCCACCGAGCGCCGCCGCCTGTCCGAGGGGTTGGCGCGCCTTGGGTGCCCGCCGCTGCCCAGTGTCGCCAACTTCGTCACGGCACAACTGCCGATGCCCGCGGCGGACGCGGTCAAGGCGTTCATGCAACGCGGCATCCTCGTTGCCACTGTCGGCGCGCCGTCGTTCGAACGCCACATCCGCATCAGCGTCGGGACGGCAGAGGACACGGATGCGGTTCTTGGCGCGCTGGGAGAAATATTGGAGCGTCACGCCCGGGCCTGACGCGGGCATCCATTTCCCGTGCTGAACTGCCCGATAGCCGCAAGATCATTCTGGAGCCCAACAATCTGACGCCAGGATGTTCGAGACTGCGCTTTCTGGCCGTAATCCCGCATAAAAGCAGGCCGCACCGTCTCCAAATGCGGCTTCGCGTCCGAACCGACGCGGCTAATGACCTTAGGCATGCGGTGGCGATCCGGGCGCCTCTGGGTGGCGCGGCATATCCGATCGTGCGCCCGGGCCGGCGATATCTCGAACGTCATGACGGGGCGGATGCCGCTCAGCAAATGTATTGAGGTCGGCCGCGGCCCGCGACGTGCACAGGCCTGGAGAATAAGCTTCCGCAACCAAGGCTCGACTTCCGCGTTCTCCCAAGTGCTCGATCTGCAGCGCGGAGCACCGTTGGTCTACGTCCGGACCCTTGTGGTGCCGCGCCGTACGGCAAGCGAGTCAGGAAGGAGCCGCAAATGGCGCAAGCACATCCCCGCAACGTCCTCAAGCCGTGGATCATCGGCATCGTCATGATCGCCGTGATTGAAGCCATTGTCGTCTATTGGATGTTCGCCGCGAGCTGTCCGGCCCCCGGCGCTGTGGAGGCGATCGTTCTGATAGTCATACCGGTGATCTATCTCGGACTCATGTATCTCGCCCTGAAGAGCCAGGACTAGACTCGGCTCCCGATGACCGGGAGCGTCGACCTGGGAGAGTCGCCGGCCGGCCGATTATGCGTCCTCTCGGCGGGGCTTCCAGGGAACGACGAGATCGCGGAGCAGGCGCGCGACAAGCTCGGCCTGTCGGCTCGTGCCGGTCTTCTGGAACAGGATTTTCAGATACCAGCGCGCGGTTTCATAAGTCATGCCCGACTCCTCGGCCGCCCGCCTCAGGCCCCCGCCGGCGAGCAGGGCCTGGGCCAGCCGGCTCTCGGCAGGCGTAAAACGGTACGAGCGGCCGATGCGGTCGAACTCCGAAGGCGCGACCGCATCCGGCTCGGCGATCATCAGCAGGATCGCCGGTTTCGCAGGGACGAAACCGGGCACCCGCGACGGGACGCGGACGGCGCTGACGGTCAAAGGGCGAGCGCCGCGCCGGCGAACGGTCAGGCTGGCCGCGCGGCCACAGGAGCCGCCGTCGTGTACGAGGCGCCGGAGCATCGCACCGAGATTGCGCTGCGCTGACGGATCGACCGCCGCGATTCGCCCGTTGCGGACGGTAAGGCCGTCGCCGGTCCGAATCAGCGCTTCCGCCACGCTGTTGCAATGAAGAAGCTCGCCCCCGAGCGCGACGAACGCGACGCCGAACCGCAGATGATCGAGCGTATCGAGCGCCATGCTCCTGTTCGCGTCGAGCGTCTCGAGCCGCATCGCGATCCTGAAGGCGCGCTGCAAATGACGGCAGAGACGCGTGAAGACTTGGATCTCGCCCGGGTCGAAGGCCCCGATGTGCGCCGACCGCAGCAATGTGAAGTTGAGAATGATGCCTCTCTCCGCCAGCAACGTCGTTCCGATCGTATGGCCGAAATCCTGGGGCTGAAGCCACTCATTGTAGTATTGCGACTTCCGCAGCAGCTTGGAATCACCCAGATACGAGAGGATGTCCTGGTCGGTGCGGACCAGGCCCGGCCTGTGCAGCGCGGGCGCGCGCGTGAACGGGTTGTCCGCCGCGTAGAAGCACTCGTCGAACGTGCGGAGATAGCGGTCCTCGACGCCCCGGACATGCACGGGTCGCACGGCGCGTCGCTCGTAATCGAGGAAGTAGAGCGCTTCTGCCCCGCTCGAGAAACCTTCCTTCAGCATGGTCATGACGCGTTCCCACCCGGCGGGCTCGATTGCCGCGTCGTAGATGGACTCCGTCAGGAGATCCATCGCCTCCGGATGCATCATGAAACCACCCCCTCCCCCGACGGCGCGAAGGAACAGGCGAGCCAATTGGCTTCTTTCAGGTTGCAGTCCCTGAGCAAACCGCAACCATGCCTGTCGCCACCCGCGGCGAACCGGAGCGGTGAATATCACCAGAGAAAGGAGGGTGAGACAATCCGTATTCGTCATGAACGGCCCTGCCGACAGCGCCGCATCGTCCGGCCGCGGCGAGCCCTCGGCCAAGGCGGCGAAGGCCTCCGTTCAGTTCATGCTTGAGTCATCCAGCGCATCTTCGTCCATTGCAGCTTCGACTCCTGTCCTTTTGCGTCGGGCACCTCAACCGCCGCGGCTATCAGACCGGCCCCCATGCGTTCGCTGCCGGTTCGGCCCGCGCGATCGCGGCTCACTTCGCCTCGACGCGGCGCAGCGGTCTCGGACCGCCGAGCAGCTGCTTGCCCTCGCGGGTCAGCACCATCGTCGGATTCGGTGCCGCGGTCACGAGTACCCGGCTGTCTCCCTCCTCCTCGTAGGTCCCGGCGATGGTCTGGCCGCCGGGCTGCGTAATGAACACGCGCTTGCGATCCACGAACTCCAGTTTCAGCCGCCCCGACGCATCGGCATAGACGCGGCCGCGCATCGATCCCCGCTCGGCGCGCGTGACTGCATCCAGAATCGCCTTGCGCCGCTCTGTCGCAGCCGTCTCGAAGCGCGGCTTCACGGCGTTGGCGGAGGCCGGCCAGCTACGGATGCCGGGCAGAACCTCGCGGTCGATCACCTGAATCGACTCGTCGGTGGCCGGGAGCGCCTTTAGGTTCGCCTGCAAGTTCTTGAAGAGTTTGTCCGCCACGGCTTTGCGCCGGGCATCTGCTGCCGCGAGAACTTTGTTCGCGGCCGATGCCGGCAATTGCGGCAGGAAGCCCAGATTGGCGCGCTGGTCGACACTGGCGAATGCGTCAAAGCCCTCGGAGGATTCGCCGATCTGCTTGACGAGGATCGCGGCGATTTCCTCGCCGATCGCCTCGCGCCGGGCGACGATCGCCTTCTCGACCGTGGCCAGATTGTCCGAGCCCAAGGCGGCGCCATAGGTTTGCCGCAGGGCGCTGCCCGCCTGGGCGAGCGCTGCCAGTCCCTGAGCCGTCGCCGGCATCTTCTCCATGTCGGTTACCAGCGCATCTCGCACGCTGCCGCGCATTGCCTCGGCCCGCGCCGCGGCAGCTTGCTGCACGGACTTCCTGACCTCTTCCTTCGGCAGGATGCGCACAGCCCCCATCAGAGTGCGCGCCGGGGCTGCCGCCGTTCCCTGCACCGCACTGGCCGCCTGGTTCGCCGCATTATAGGACTGCTTGTTTTCGCCGAGCTGCTCAAGCGCCGCGTTGAAGCGCAGCAGCGCGAGCGACGGCGCCTCGCGCTCCAGCGCCGCCCCGGCCTCGGCAAGGTCGGTCCGCGCCTTCTCGGCGTCGCTCAGGTAACGCGGAACCGAGTTTCCCACCACATGGCGCATCTCGTAAATGGCGTTGCGCTCATGGTAGCGCTTCGCCTTGGCGAAGCCCTTCTCGCACGCGTGCAACGTGCCGGCGAGCGACTTCGCCTCGTCGATCGTCCAGGCCAGGAAGGGCTTGCCGAACATTTTCTCCGTCACCGGGGCCGCGATCACCTGCGGGAACCAGTACTTCCTGTCGACCTCATTGGGATGCCATTTCTCTTCCTTGCGGTCGTAGTTCTTCGCCCACGTCGCCAGAGTGTCGCAATCGGGAACCGTCAGCTCGGCGCTCGCATCCGGCACGAAGCCGATCGCGACGGTCAGTACGGTCGCGGCATGGAGCGCGTGTCGCAAGGTCATCGTCGAAATCCTTTTCTATCCTGCAATGAGTTACAAATCCGGGTCGTGGCGCCGTCGCGCAGGCAACCCGCTGCGGCGCAGCTCGCGCTGACGCTATCGTAACCGTGCCCCTCCCGCGCCCCCCGTTTGGGAGGTGCGCCGCCCGAGCGGAGGCCGCTAGGGTGGGACCCGGACCTGCCGCCGGGTGCGCCGGGGGCCACTCGCACCGGAGCGACAATTGCGTGTCTTTTCCCTGAACCGCTGGATCAGCTCCGGCTTCGCCGCGGTCGCGGCGCTGCTGATCGCCGCGAGCGTGGCGGGCGCGGAGGAGATCGACTGGAAGCGAGGCAGGCTCGAGCATCTGGCGCGCTTCATCGGGACCTACGCGTACGGCCCGATCCTGAACGATCCCGCAGTCGCGGCCGCCCTCCGCGATGTCGCCGGAAGCCGCGTCGAAACCATCGTCAAGAACCTGCAGGTTCAGGGGCCCGTAGATTTCATCGACGGCCATCTCGTGCTGAGGGGACTCGCCCCCCATCAGGGCGGCGAGGAAGAAGCGACGGTCTGGGTGAAGATCTACGACGGCACGGTACGCGCCGCCCTTCTGCACGCCGGCACAATGACCCTGTTCGCGCCGGACGGACGCTACGACTACGTCCCCCGGGAGCTGAGAGCCTTTCTGCATCCGCGGCTGCGCGAAACCCGCCCGCCGCCGGGCGTGCAATGGATCGGCAGGCGCAAATGATGCCGCAGCGACCGCACCGGTATCAGGCGGTCGGCGCGTCCGGCGTGCGCGCGCCGAAGCGGAGCGAGTAGCGCGACATGGCGAAGCAGAAGACCCAGAAGACGAAGGCAACGAAGACGTAGCCCGTGGTGCGGATATGATCGCCGATCAGCCAGTCCGGATCGGCGACACCCGCCTGCACGGCACCGAGCAGGTCGAACAGGCCGATGACGAGGACGAGCGTCGTCTCCTTGAAGATGGCGATGCAGGTGTTGACGATGCCGGGAATGACGATGCGGATCGCCTGCGGCAGGATCACCAGGGCCATCATCCGCCAGTAGCCGAGACCGAGTGCCTTCGCAGCCTCGTACTGTCCTGTCGGAATGGCCTGCAGGCCGCCGCGGAAGACCTCCGCCATGTAAGCGGCGTTGAACAGCGACAGCGCGATGAGCGCGCGCAACAGGGTGTCGAATTCCGTTCCGGCCGGTACGAAGAGCGGGAACATCACCGCCGCCATGAACAGCACCGCGATCAGCGGCACGCCGCGCCACAGCTCGATAAAGCCGATCGAGAAGCCGCGCACCAGCCGCATCCGCGAGCGGCGCCCGAGCGCGAGCAGCAATCCGAGTGGCAGCGAGCTGACGATGCCCCACACGGCCACGACCAGCGTCAGCATCAGTCCGCCCCACTCGCCGGTCGGCACCGGCGTCAGACCGGCCCAGCCGCCCGACAAAATTGCGCCCCCAATGACAGGCAGCAGCACTATGAGCGCCGGCGTGATCCACTTCCTCTGCGGCACGCGCGGGAGCAGCAGGCCGAGGACGCCGATCGCCGCCAGGGCGAAGACGAGATCGACGCGCCAGCGTTCCGCGACAGGATAGCTGCCGTAGATGAACTGGTCGAAGCGCACCCGGACGAACACCCAGCACGCCGCGTCCGGGTCCGGACAGTCGCGGCCCGAGCTGCCGCGGAATGCGGCGTCGAGCAGCGCCCAGTCGATCAGCGGCGGCACGGTCATATAGAGGAACGAAAGCGCCGCGACGGTAAGCGCGGCGTTGAGCCAGGTCGAGAACAGGTTGCGGCGGATCCAGAGCGCAGCATTCAGCAGCGCCATCCCCCTGCGGCCGTCATTGGCGGCAGCGCGGCTCATCGTTCGGCGATCGCGGTGGCTCGGTTGTACCAGTTCATCAGCAGCGAAACGGCAAGACTGATGAAGAGATAGACCGCCATTGTGATGGTCATGACCTCGAGTGCCTGGCCGGTCTGGTTCAGCACAGTCCCGGCGAAGACGAGCATGATGTCCGGGTATGCGATCGCCGCGGCGAGCGAGGACGCCTTGACGAGATTGACGTACTGGTTGGTGAGCGGCGGCACGATCACGCGCAGCGCCTGCGGGATCACCACCAGCCGGTAGATCCGGCTGCGCGGCAGGCCGAGGGCGCGCGCCGCCTCGACCTGGCCGGGCGCGACGGCGAGGATGCCGGCGCGCACGATCTCGGCGATGAAGGCGGCGATGTAGAGCGATAGTGCCAGCAGCATCGCGACGAATTCGGGAATGACGGCGATGCCGCCCTGCAGGTTAAATCCGGCCAGCGCCGGGAATTCCCAGCGCAGCGGCAGGCCTGTCGCCAGGAACGCCGCAAGCGGCAGGCCGACTGCGAACGCGAGGGCCGGCCACAGCACGGCCGGGCGGACTCCGGTCAGGCGCTGGCGCCGCGCTGCCCAGCGGCCGAGCAGGATCGCCGCGGCGACGCCGACGGCCGCAGCGAGAGCAACGATCGCGAAGCCCGGCTGGAATTGCGGCGACGGAAGATAGAGCCCGCGGTTATTGAGCAGCACCATCCCGCCAAGGAACGGGATGCTCTGGCGCGGGCCCGGCAGCGGCCGCAGGATCGCGAAGTACCAGAAGAAGATCTGCAGCAGCAGCGGGATGTTGCGCAGCGTCTCGACATAGACCGCGGCGAGCCGCGCAATCAGCCAGTTGCTTGAAAGACGTCCCAGGCCGACCGCGAAGCCGAGTACGGTGGCGAACACGATCCCGGCCGCCGACAGCACCAGCGTGTTGAGCAGCGAGACGATGAAGGCGGCGGCGTAGCTCGACGACTCGCTGTAGGGGATCAGCGTCTGGTTGATCGCGAATCCCGCGGGCTGCCACAGGAAGCGGAAGCCGGAATTGACGTTCAGCCGCTCTAGATTGGTGACGGTATTGTGGACCACCCACAGCGCAAAGGCGAGCACCGCTGCCGCGAGCAGCCCCTGGATCAGGGCCGATCGTGCGCGCGGGCTGTTCCAGAGCGCCGGGCGCAGACCGGCCGTCGCCTTCAGGCGCAAGCGCCGTGTCGTCAGCGGAACGGCGGTGCGATCAGCAGGCCGCCGTCGCGCCACAGCGCGTTCTGGCCGCGGGCGAGGTCGAGCCGCGTGCCGGGACCGAGATGACGGCTGAAGATCTCGCCGTAATTGCCGACCAGCCGGATTGCGTCATAGGCCCAGGTGGCGGACAGTCCGTTGCGCTGGCCGAGATCGCCGTCGACACCGAGCAGGCGCTTGACTTCCGGGTTCTGGGAGCTGGTGCGCATCTTCTCGACATTGGCGGTGGTCAGGCCGAGTTCCTCGGCAGCGATCAGCGCAAAATAGGTCCAGCGCGCGATGTGAGTCCATTGCGGGTCGCCCTGGCGCACCATCGGGCCGATCGGCTCCTTGGAGATCACCTCCGGCAGGATCACATGGTCGGCGCGGTTCTTGAGGCCAAGGCCGCGCGCGGCAAGGCTGGCGCGGTCGTTCGACCAGGCATCGCACCGCCCTTCCTCGTAGGACCGCCGCGCCTCGTCGAGGTCGGCGAAGGTGACGACCGAGTACTTCATGTTTCGCGTGCGGAAGAAGTCGGCGATGTTGAGCTCGGTCGTCGTGCCCTGGGCGATGCAGATCGACGCGCCATCGAGTTCGGTCGCGCTCTTCACGCCGGCGCTCTTCCTCACCATGAAGCCCTGGCCGTCGTGGAACAGGGCCTGGGTGAATTCGAGCCCACCGCCGTTATCGCGCACATAGGTCCAGGTGAAGCGATGGGTGAGGATGTCGACAGCGCCGGTCTGCAGCGCCGCGAACGCTTCGCGCGGGGCAAGCGGTGTCAGCTTGATCTTGCCGGCGTCGCCGAAGATGGCGGCGGCGAGCGCCCGGCACAGGTCAATGTCGAAGCCGCGCCTGTTGCCCTGGTCGTCGGTGAAGGCAAAGCCGGGAATATTGGGCGCCGTGCCGCAATGGAGCATGCCACGCTGTCTGACGTCGTCCAGGGTAGCGGCAGAGGTAGCGGCGGAAAGACCGAACAGGGCGGCGAACGCCGCCACGGCGAAGCGAAGATGCATGGCGTTTCTCCCCTCTCGCAGGCATGCCGGCACGGCCGGCGGCCGACGCTTTGATCAGTTGTCGCACAAATACCATGCTTCGCGGGTCCGGGACCAGACCGCGGCTTGACCCTGCGCCGGCAGCCGTGTCTCGATAGGCTATGACCTCCTTCGCTCTGCAGCCTGGCGCCCTCACCCTCTCCGACATGCGCCGGCTCGCTGCCGGCACGCAGATCCAGATCGCGGAGGAGTGCTGGCCCCTGGTCGATGCCGCGGCGGGCGTCGTTGCGCGCGTCGCCGACCGCAAAGAGGCAGTCTATGGCATCAATACCGGTTTCGGATTGCTGGCGCGGCAACGCATAGCGCCCCGGGACGTGAGCGAGTTGCAGCGCCGGCTGGTGCGCTCGCACGCCGTGGGTACGGGCGAATTGCTGGCGGACGACATCGTGCGGCTGGTGCTCGCCCTGAAAGTGAATGCGCTGGCCCGCGGCCATTCCGGCGTGCGGCGCGCGGTCATCGAGACGCTGGCGGCGCTCTACAATGCGAACGTGCTGCCGGCGATCCCGTCAAAGGGCTCGGTCGGCGCGTCGGGCGACCTCGCGCCGCTCGCGCATCTGTCGCTGACCCTGATCGGCGAGGGCGAGTTCCGCGCCAGCGGCGAGACGCTCGCCGCGAGCGAGGGGCTGGCGCGCGCGAGGCTCGCCCCGCTTGCGCTCGAGGCCAAGGAAGGCCTCGCTCTGCTCAACGGCACCCAGGTGTCGACGGCGCTCGCGGCGAAGGGCCTCTTCGCGATCGAGGACGTGTTCGCCGCGGCGCTCGCCGCCGGTGCGCTGAGCATGGACGCGGCCAAGGGCTCCGACGCACCGTTCGACCCGCGCATCCAGGCGGTGCGCGGCCATCCCGGCCAGGCCGACGTTGCCGGAGTGCTCAAGGCGCTAGCCGCCGGCAGTGCCATCCGCGAATCGCATCGCGCCGGCGACGACCGCGTCCAGGACCCCTACTCGTTGCGCTGCCAGCCCCAGGTGATGGGCGCCGCCCTCGATCTGATCCGCTTCGCGGCCGATTCGATCGCGCGCGAGGCCAACGCCGTATCCGACAATCCGCTCGTCTTCAGCCAGTCCGACGAGATCCTGTCCGGCGGCAATTTCCACGCCGAGCCGGTCGCCTTCGCCGCCGACATCCTGGCGATGGCGGTGGCGGAGATTGGGTCGCTGTCGGAGCGCCGCACGGCGCTGCTGGTCGATCCGGCGATGAGCGGCGGCCTGCCGGCGTTCCTGGTCGCCGAGCCCGGGCTCAATTCCGGCTTCATGATCGCGCAAGTGACTGCGGCGGCGCTGGTCTCCGAGAACAAGGCGCTAGCGCACCCATCCAGCATCGACAGTCTGCCGACCTCCGCCAACCAGGAGGACCATGTCAGCATGGCGACCTACGCGGCGCGGCGGCTGCACGACATGGCGCGCAATGCCGCGGACATCGTCGCCATCGAGTTGCTGGCCGCCGCACAGGGCATCGACTTGCGCCGGCCGCTGGCGACGAGCCCGGCGCTCGCGGCCGTAATGCGTGCGATCCGCGAGCGCGCCGCGTTCCTCGACCAGGACCGCGCGATGGCGCCCGACATCGCCGCCGTCCGCGAACTGATCGAGAGCGGCTGGTTCCGTACGCAGATCGGACCGATGCTGCCGTCCGACGGCTAAGCGGCGGTCAGTCCTTGCCGAGCCGTTGCAGGACCCGCTGGCGCGCGGCGCCGCGCTCCCTGTCCGGCAGGTAGATCAGCTCGCCGAGGCGCCGCATCAGGTTTGCCTCGTAGTCGTGCAGCGTGTCGTCGGCGTAGATCACCTCGTAGATCATCTCGAACAGCTCGACGCGCTCGTCCGCGGGCCACTCGCGGTTGATGACGCGCGTGAAGCCAAAGATCTGGATCGACTCGCCGGCTGCCTTCTCTCCCGCATGCGCCAGCATCGCCGCTTCGTCCGGCGGCAGGCTGAACCGCCGCGCCAGCACGCGCTCGATCGCCTCGCGCTCGCGCGGCTCGATGTCGCCGTCGAGGGACGCAGCCTCGCACAGCAGGGCGGCTGCAGCGAGCCGCAGCTCGTCTTTCTGGTGGCGCCGCGTTTCGCCCGCCGCGAACAGGTCCTTGAGTCGTCCGATCATCGTACGTTCCCGATTTGTAGCGACGCTGGGCGCCTGTTGTGGAACGCCCGCGCCCTTACTAGGTTCATCGCCATGGACTTTGCAAGCGATGCGCGCCGCATGTCGCCAGCGACCGGCCGCAACCGCGACCCCATCCTCGCGGTGCTACGGCGCGTGCTGCCTCCGAAGGGCGTGGTCCTGGAGATCGCGAGCGGGACAGGCGAGCACGCAGTCTATTTCGCGCGCAACCTGCCGGATCTCGTATGGCAGCCAAGCGATCCCGACGCCGAATCGCGGGAGTCGATTGCCGCATGGACGGACGCGAGCGGCGCCGCCAATGTCCGGCCGCCGCTTGACCTCGATGCCGCGGCCCCGTCCTGGCCGATCGAGCGCGCCGACGCGGTCGTCTGCATCAATATGGTGCACATCGCGCCGTGGAGGGCGACGGAGGGACTGCTGAGCGGCGCCGCGCGAATCCTACCCGCCGGCGGCGTGCTCTATCTCTACGGGCCATACAAGCGCGACGGCCGGCATACGGCGCCGAGCAACGAGGCATTCGACGGCGATCTGCGTCAGCGCAATCCCGAATGGGGCGTACGCGACATCGCCGAGGTACGGAACGTCGCCTCGGTGTTCGGATTGCGCCTCCAGGAAGTCGCCGAGATGCCGGCCAACAACTTGTCCGTGGTTTTCGACCGCAGATAGGCGGGGACCGGCCCACGATGCGTACCCGAAAAAAGTGCGCCGGATTCATAAAACTTAAACCAATTCCCGGCATAGTGGCTCCTGCGCGCGGGACGGCTCCACCGTCCGATGCGCGGGTTGAGGCCTCGCCACGGATGTACTGGCGAGGTTTCGCTTTTCTGGGGTTCCGCTTCGCCGGTCCACTCAATCCCACACCCGGCTTGCATTCGGATTGACAAAGCTGACGGTCAGCACCGTCAGCCGCGAGTCCTCGCCGGTCAGGCGCACGTGCACCCACCCCTGACGCTCCTCGTGAAGCGCCCGTCGGTCGATGCCCCGCCCCGTCACGGCGCCGGACGCCGCCTCGCCCGCCGCGCGCCAGGTTGAGATCAGCTCCGCGATCCTCGCCGAAGGCATGATGCCG
Source organism: Alphaproteobacteria bacterium (assembly GCA_041690495.1). Lineage (GTDB taxonomy): Bacteria > Pseudomonadota > Alphaproteobacteria > CACIAM-22H2 > CACIAM-22H2 > DATAAP01. The sequence continues at coordinate 118,791 of JAWLHE010000011.1, forward strand.
ATCACCCCGGACAGTGCGCCGGCCAGCTTGCGCAACTGCGCGCGGCATAGATCGGAATCCGCCGCGTGCATCGTCAGCTGCAGGATCGCGCGATCGACCTTCCGGGGCCCGCTGCCGAACACGTAATAGGCGAGACTGCCAGGCGGATCAGCCGCCCCGACCCGGCCGCATTCGCGAATGGCCCCATTGCGCTCGCACGACCAGCCGCCGCGACGCGAGGCGCTCTCACGCCAGACATTCCCCGCGTCGAGACCATATGGAGCCAGGGCCCTGCACAGTGTTGCAGGCCGCTGCACATGGTCGAGATCGAGCGGTCGCGCGGCGCATGGGGCGGCCAGGAGAAAAACGGCCCCGCCTCCGGCCAGCCATCGATGCAGTTCCATGCCGCAAATGTGTGGCGGGCACGCGTCACCGCGCCCTGTTCTTACGGACTAATCCGGCCGCCGGAGCGCCAGACCTATTTGCGGCCCTTCTTCGTTGCGTGCCGGCCCTTGCGCCACCAATCGGCAGGGCGCTGCTCGAGGGGTGCCGGATCGTTCGCCGGCGCAGGCGCCAGTTCGGGTGCCCGGCCGCGCCAGCTACGGATCCGGGCGGACGCGTTCTCGCGCAGCATCAGCGCGCACGGCGTCAGGATCAGGGTCAGCACGGTCGCAAAGCCGAGACCATAGACGATCGCCTGGGAAAGCTGGATCCACCATTGCGACGACGGCGCGTTGATCGTCACCGCGCGGCCGATCATGTCGATGTTGATGCCGAACATCAGCGGCAACAGGCCGAGCACGTTGTTGAGCGCAGTCAGCAGGACCGGGCGCAGGCGCTCGGCACCGGTGATGAGGATCGCCTCGCGCGGCGCATGTACTTTGCGGACCTGATCGTAGGTGTCGATCAGCACGATGTTGTTGGCAACGACGATGCCGGCGAGCGCCACAACGCCGATGCCCGACATGACGATGCCGAACGGCTGGCCGGCGACAAGCAGCCCGATCAACACGCCGAATGTGGACATGACGACCGCAGAGAGGATGAGCGCAGTGTTGTAGAAGCTGTTGAACTGCGCCAGCAGGATCAGGAAGATCAGGAATATGGCGCCGGCGAAGGCCTTCGACAGGAAGTCCGCCGCCTTCTTCTGCTCTTCGTCCTCTCCCTTGAATCGAATGTCGATGCGGCGGTCGATGCTCTGGCTCGCGAGCCATTCGCGGATTTCGGCCATCTTGGCGTCGGCGAGCACGCCAGGCTCGACATCCGCCTTGACCGTGATGATGCGACGCTGATCGACGCGCTGTATCTGGCCGGTCTTGGGCATGGCCGAGCGCTCGACGAAATTCGCGATCGGCACCAGGCCCTGCTGGGTCTGCACGCGAATGCGGTCGAGCTGCTCCAGAGTGCGGAACTCGGTCGGATAGCGGATGGAGATATCGATCTCCTCGTCACTGTCGGATGGCCGGTATTCCGTCACTTTCAGACCATTGGTCACCAGCTTCAGGACATTGCCGACCGCCGTCACGTCTGCACCGAACTTCGCCGCCTGGACACGGTCGATCTCCAGCTCCCACTGAATGCCGGGAAGCGGGCGCGTGTCCTCGACGTTGCGCACACCCGCCATCGAATCGACATGGCGGCGCACGCGGTCCACGACCGGCGGAATCAGCTCCGGATCGCGTGCGCCGATCTGGATGTGAATCGGCTTGCCGACCGGCGGTCCGCCTTCCTCTCGCCGCGCCTCCAGGCGGATGCCCGCCAGATCGCGCGTCCGCGCAAGAATGTCGGCCAGGATTTCGTCTGCCCTGCGCCGCCGCTGCCAGTCCGCGAACTCGAGCTGCACGGTTCCGATCGTGTCCTCCGGGAGATCCATGCCGCCCTGCTGCTGCTGCTTGCCGCTGCGCGTGTATATCGAGGCGAACTCCCTCCGCTCCCGCTGCAGCTCCAGGACTGCCGCCTCGACCTCGCGCACCAGCGTATCCTGCTCGCGCACGGACAGATTCCCGCGCGCCTGGATCAACACCATGGCGCGGTCGGGCTCGATCTTGGGAAAGAACTCGACGCCCCGGCCATAGGCGCCGTAGAGAACGACGACCGTCGCCAGCAGCGCCACCGCGGCCAGCAACACGCTTGCCGGACGGCGCAAAGCACGATCGAGGACGCGCACATATGCGCCGGTGAATCCGCGTTGCCCCGACAGGTCGTGCGCCTCGATGGCCTTCACCGCGTCCGAGCTCGCGGTGCCCCCGCCGGCCTTGCCGATCAGCGCGCCGAGCGCCGGCACGAAGACCAGCGCCATCATCAGCGCGGCGGCCATCGTCACGAACTGCGAGATCGGCAGGAATTTCATGAACTCGCCGACCACACCGGGCCAGAATAGCAGCGGCAGGAAGGCGGCAAGCTGCGTCGCCGTCGACGAGATGATCGGCCAGGCCATTCGCCGCGCGGCCAGCGAATAAGCGTCGCGCCGTGCCATCCCCTCGGCCATGCGTGCATCGGCGTATTCCGTGACGACGATTGCGCCGTCGACGACGTTTCCGGCCGCGAAGATCAGCCCAAACAGGACCACGATATTCACGGTCAGCCCCATGCCCGCCAGCATGAGGATGCCCGCGAGGAACGAACCCGGCACGGCGACTGCGACCAGCGTCGTCGTGCGCCAGCCGAGCGTCGCCAGCACGATGATCAGCACGAGCACCACGGCAACCGCGAGATTGTTCTCGAGATCGCCGAGCATCAGCCGAATGGTCTCCGACTTGTCCTGGCTGTACCCGACCTTGATTCCGGCCGGCCAGCCGGCCCGCTCGGCCTCGACGACCGCGCGGACCCGCTCGATCGTTCCGATTATGTTGGTGCCGGTGCGCTTGGAAACCTCGAGCACTACGGTCGGCTCGCCATCGACCCGGGCGTAGGCCTCGCGGTCCTTGAAGGTGCGTCGTACCTCCGCCACGTCGCGCACCCGAACGGCGCGATCGCCGTCGACCACGAGCGGCAGGTTCAGGATATCCGAGACCCGTGCGAAAAGGCCGGGCAATTTCACGGCGAACCGGCCCTGCCCCGTGTCGAGCGATCCCGCGGCAATGATCTGGTTCGAGCGCGTGACCTGCTGAATGACCTGATCGGCCGAGAGCCCGTAGCTTTCGACCCGGATCGGGTCGATCAGCACCTCGACCAGCTCGTCCCGTGTTCCGACGATCCTGGCTTCGAGGACCTCGGGTACACTCTCGACGCGGTCGCGTAGATCGCGTGCAAGCCGCAGCAGGGCCCGCTCCCCTGCGTCCCCCGAGATAGTGACCACCAGCACCGGGAACAGGCTGAGATTGACCTCATGGACGACCGGCTCCTCGGTCTCGGTCGGCAGCTCCGGCTTGGCAATGTCGACCTTCTCCCGCACGTCGCTCAGCGCCTTCGCCGCGTCGAAGCCCGCCTCGAATTCGAGCAGCACGAAAGCGCCGCCTTCGAAGGCCGTCGAACGCATCTCCTTGATGCCCTCGACGCTGCGCAGCTCCTGTTCCATCGGCCGGACGAGCAGCCGCTCCGCATCCTCCGGACTGATGCCCTGGTGGATCATCGAAACGTAGATGATCGGAATGCGGACGTCGGGCTCGGCTTCCTTCGGGATCTCGAGCCAGCTCACCCAACCGGCGAGCAGCAGGAGGACGAGCGCCGCGAGCACGAGCCGGCTGCGCGACAGCGCAAAACCAATCAGGGAACTCATCGGCTGGCGGTCTCGTGCGCCCGCATCGGCACGGTGCGAACTTTCTGGCCGACGCCTACAAAGTCCTGGCCGACCGCAATGATGGTCGAACGCTCTGGCAGGCCCGACACGTACACCGCACCTTCGCCGCTGTTGCCGAGCACGGCCACGCGCGCGAAGCCGACGATGCCGTCCGCCGATACGACCTTGACGCCAACGGCGCCGTCATCGGCGAGCGTCAGCAGCGCCGGGCTGATCTTGTGCGCGAGTGTTTCGCCGACGACGATGCGCAGCTCCGCCGTCAGCCCCTCGACGATCCGGTTTTCAGGATTGGGTACTTCGAGTTCGAGCCGGAACGTCCGCGTGGCCGCATCCGCCACGACGCTGACCATCGCGATCGCACCGCGCAGCACGGCGCCGCCACCCAGAACGGCCTCCGCGGGCATGCCGCTGCGAATGCGCGCGACATGCTGCTCGTTGACGAAGCCGACGATGCGCAAAGGATCGAGATCGACGACCATACCGACCGGATCGCCGGCCTTGACATAAGTCCCGAGCTCGGCCGGCCGGGTGTCGAGCACACCTTCGAACGGCGTGTTGATGACCGTCTGCCCGATCTCGACCTCGATCCGCTTCACCATGGCGCGCGCCGAATCCAGCTTCGCCGCCGCATCCGCAAGCTGCGTCTCCGAACGGTGGCCCTTCGTGGCCAATTGCTGCGTCGCTTCGAACTCGATCCGGCGCTGTTTCAGCAGCGCTTGCGCCTCGCGCAACCGTGCCGTGCGATCATCGGTCGCAATGCGCGCGATCGTCTCGCCCGCGAGCACCGCCTGGCCGCGCTCGACCGGGAGTTCCACGATCCGCCCATCGATTTCCGCGCGCAATTCGACCTTGCGCCAAGCCGCGGTATGACCGAACAGCCGGATGACCTCCTTGCGCGGCGAAGCGACGGATTCGATCACGCGCACTGCCGGCAGCTCCCCGGCCGCATCGGCAACCGGCTGCTTCGCCTCCCGCCGGTTCTCGGATACCGTTCCGAATTGGCCGGACAGAATCCACGCGACCGCGCCGATCATCACTGCGCCGGCGACAAGCCAGGAATTGTTGAACCGTTTCATGTGCCGTCTCGTCTCGGAGGGCCGGCCGGCGGCAGACGCCAGTATTGTGGCAGCCCTCGCGAGCCTTGCTGGATAAACCCTGTGAGAAAAGTAGTGTCAGACCTGCGCCACTCTCTTCGTGAAATCCGGCAGCATCATGCCGGGCGTTTGTGGCTATTCCGGCGCCGGGCCGTCGGGCGCATGGCAATAAGAGCAATTCAGCCGGCAATCAAGCGCGTCCAGGCTACCCGACCGCAAGAATTCTATAATTGCTCATGGACTGTGCTCGGCATCCGAATATTGCTCTGAGCACCCGGCCCAGCTTCCGGAAAGGGGGCCATCAGCCGCCCAGGATCGCCACCGCACGCGTCCAGCCGGCCGACGCCCCACGGATCTTCACCGGAAAGCAGGCGACGGTGAAGCCATCCGCCGGCAAGGATTCGAGATTGTGCAGCTTCTCAAGATGGCAATAGCCGATGTCGCGCCCGGCCTTGTCGCCTTCCCAGATCAGCGAGGCATCGCCGCTTTCCGAGAACTTTTCCCTGGTGTGGGCGAACGGCGCGTCCCAGCTCCATGCGTCCGTGCCGGTCAGCCGCACGCCCCGCTCGAGCAGATACAGGGTCGCTGCACGTCCCATGCCGCAACCCGCAGAGACATAGTCGTCATGCCCGTAGGCGCTGCCCGCGCGCGTATTGACGACCACGATCTCAAGTGGCCGCAGAACATGGCCGATCCGGGCCAGCTCCTTCTCGACGTCATCGGGTGTCGCCACATAACCGTCCGGCAGATGGCGGAAGTCGAGCTTCACGCCAGGCTGGAAGCACCAATCGAGCGGCACCTCGTCGATCGTGATGGCGCGCTCGCCTTTGTTCATCGTCGAATGGAAATGATACGGCGCGTCCAGATGCGTGCCGTTATGGGTCATCAGCCGGATCCATTCTATAGCCCAACCCTCGCCATCCGGCAGGTCGCTCTCCGTCAGTCCCGGAAAGAACGCGATCACGTCCTTCGCGCTGTCCTTGTGACGAGTGTACTCGATGCGCGGCTCGTAGCCCGGCGGATCCGAGCGCATGTCGTTCTCCAGATGCATCGAGATGTCGATGAAGCATCGTGCCATGACTGCCTCCTCCCGCCGGCATTTGTGCAAACGTAATCGCCCGGCCTGCGGAAAGTCCATCGGCCGGCGGGGAATGGATCACACGGCGCGAGGCGCCACGGTCTTCGGTATGTCGATATCGAGCCGGCGCCCTCGCAGATATTGCGGCGGGCAGTGAACCGTGCCGCCGAGTGCATCGGCCGCTCGCCAGCACCATAGCGGGTCGTTGAGCATGCCGCGCGCGAGCATCACTGCGTCGGCCTGTCCGTTGCGTATGATCGCGTCGGCCTGGTGCGGCTCGGTGATCATGCCCACCGCAAAGGTGGTCAGACCGGTTTCGCGCCGGATCCGATCGGCATAGCCGACCTGGTAGCCCGGCTCCGTCTTGATCTGCTGGCGCGGCGAGATCGCCGCCGGATACATCGACGAAGTCGACGCCAAGCGGCTTGAGCGCAGAGACGAACCGTACCGCATCGGCGATATCGGCACCCTCGCCCGGCAGGTAGTCGGTCGCCGAGACGCGCACCCCGAGCGGACGATCGGCCGGCCAGACGCGGCGCACCGCCTCGACGACCTCGAGCGGAAAACGCATGCGGCGCTCCACAGTGCCGCCATAGCCGTCATCGCGCCGGTTCGAGATGGGCGACAGGAACTGGTGCAGGAGATAGCCGTGCGCCGCGTGAACCTCGGCCACGTCGAACCCGGCGGCGAGAGCATGTCGCGCCGACATGGCGAACTCCTCCTTGATCCGCTCGAGACCTTCGCCGTCGATCGGCTCGGGCGCAGGCCAGCCGTCGGCGTGCGGAATCGCGCTCGGCCCGCGGATCGTCCAGGCTGCGTCGCCCGTCAATGGCTGCCCGCCGTGCCAGGGCACGTTGACCGAGCCCTTCCTCCCGGCATGGGCAAGCTGAACACCGATGACCACGTCCGCATCGACGCTGCGAATGAAGTCGACGATGCGACGCAGCGCCTCTTCGTGCGCCCCGCTCCACAGGCCAAGGCAGGCCGGCGAAATGCGCCCTTCGGCGCTGACATGCGTCGCCTCGACCATCAGAAGACCGAGTCCGGCCGCGGCAAAGCGGCCAAGATGCACGAAATGCCAGTCCTGGGCGATTCCCCCGACTGCGCTGTATTGGCACATCGGTGACAGCACGACCCGGTTGCGGAGCGTGCGCCCAGCAAGAGGCAATGGATCGAAAAGCCCGACCATCGACAGCTCGCGTCCGGTAAAGAGCTGTCCCTTCATACGCGATTTCGATCACGGTCGGAAATACGGCGGACGAGACCTCAGCCCCGCCCGCCGCGGATGATCAATCGAGCTTGATCTGGGCGCGCTCGACCACTTCGCCCCACTTCCTCATCTCGGCATGGACATATCGCTCGAACGCTTCGCCCGTCAGCTTGCCCGGATCGGCGCCGAGCTTTCCGAACGACTCGCGGATCTCCGCCGAGGCAAGGATCTCCCTGACCGCCTTGAGCAGCGGCACGCGCGCCTCGGCCTTCAGGTTCGCCGGCGCGTACAGCCCGAACCAGGCCGTCGCCTCGAAGCCCTTTACGCCGGCCTCGTCGAGGGTTGGAACATCCGGCAGCGACGGCGCACGCTCGCTGCTGGTCACCGCGAGCGCACGCAGCCGGCCTTCCCGCACATGCGAGAGCACGGTCGGCAGCGAGTCGAACATAATGGGAATATGGCCGCCAAGCAGGTCGGTCATGGCCGGCGCGGCCCCCTTGTAGGGAACGTGCACCATGTCGATCCCGGTCATGTACTTGAACAGCTCGCCCGACAGGTGATTCGCGCCGCCGATTCCGGCGGATCCGAACGAGAGCTTGCCCGGCTGGCTCTTGGCGAGATCGATCAGCTCGCGCGCGGTCTTTGCCGGGACGCTGGGATGAACCAGGAGAGCGTTCGGCACCGAAGCAACCAGCGCGACCGACGTGAAGTCCTGCCTGGTGTCGTAGGGGAGCTTCTTGTAGAGGCTCGGGTTGATGACGTGGTGCGTGGCGGTGAGCAGCAGGGTGCTGCCGTCCGGAGCGGACTTGACCACGTGGTCGGAACCGATCGTGCCGCTCGCACCCGGCCGGTTTTCGACGATGACGGTAGTGCCGAGCTTCCCGCTCAGATGATGGCCGAGGTCCCGGGCGAGGACGTCGGTAGTGCCGCCCGCCGGGAACGGGACGACGATGCGGACCTGCTTGACCGGATAGGATTCGGCAGCACTTTTGTCGGGCGCGCCCAGTGCCGCCACCACGGCGGCAGCGAGCGCCAGAATTATGCGTTTCATCTCTTTCCTCCCTCTCTGGTTTCCTCTCGTGCAACGATCGGCAGGTCGCCGGCGCGCTTGCGCAGCTCCCGCCGCAGAATCTTGCCGACTTCGTTACGCGGCAGCGCATCGCAGAATTCTATGCGACGCGGCTTCATGTAGTTTGGCAGGCGCTCCGCGCAGAATTCGATCAGGGCCTCGGATTGCGGCGGCTGTCCGCTTTTCGGCACGACATAGGCGACGACCAGCTCACCCCAGCGGTCATCCGGCGCGCCAACGACCCCAGCCTCCTTCACCTCGGGATGGCGCAGCAGGCATTCTTCGATATCGTTCGGATAGATGTTCTCGCCGCCGCTGATGATCATGTCCTGCTTGCGGTCGACGAGATAAAGATAGCCTTCGTCGTCACATCGACCCATGTCGCCGAGGCTAAACCACTCGCCACGATGCGCTGCCGCCGTCCGCTCCGGATCGCGCCAATAGCCCGAGAACAGTCCCGGTCCTCGGATGTAAATCTCGCCAACCCCACCGCTCGCGACCTCGTTTCCATTCTCGTCGAGCACACGGATCTCGACATCGCGAATCGGACGCCCGACCGACCGGTCGCGCTGCGCCAGTTCGGCCGGCGTGATCGCGGTGATGATGCGGGTCTCGGTCGCGCCGTAGAACTCGGTGAGTACGGGTCCGAAGCGCGACAGCACGCGCTCCTTCACCGCAGTCGGCAGCGGCGCGCCGCCGCTGATCAGGCAGCGCAGACTGGAGAGATTGCGCCGATCGAGCGACGGCGAAGCGGCCAGCATCTGCAGCATGGTCGGCACGACGAACGAATTGGTGACGCGATGACGCTCTACCAGCTCCAGGTAGGTTTCCGCGTCGAAGCGCGAAGGGACGACTGCCGTGCCGCCGAGATAGACGGCGAGCGAGGCGAAATCGCGCGGCGCGGAATGCCAGTACGGGCCAGCGTTGATGGTGACGTCGCGGTCGTCCAGGCCATAGTCGAGCGCCTTGTAGAGGAACCCGCCGACGATCGCGCGATGCGAAACCATGGCGCCCTTGGGCGTGCCGGTCGTGCCCGACGTATAACCGAGATAGAGGATGTCCTCGGGCGAGACCGACGCGTCGGGCGGCTTCGGCCGGCCCGGTTCGATGAGCTCTGCCAGCGGCATCGCGCCGGAAGGGGCACCGTCCAGTGCGAAAATTCGGCCATTGAGGCGCCGGCGCGTCTCCGCCCCGAGCGCGTCCAGCACCGGCATGAACTCGGCACCGATGAAAAGTGCCTCCGCCTCGGCATGGGCCAGCCGGAACTCGATATCGACCGGCTTGAGCGAGAAGTTCAGCGGAACGAGCCACGCACCGATGCTGCCCACCGCGAAGTAGACCGAGAGATAGTCGGCACTGTTGCGCGCAAGCACGGCGACGCGGGCATTCTTTCCCAGCCCCTGGCGCGCCAGGCCGTCGGCGAGCCGAAAGATGCGATCGGCGAATTCACGATGCGTGATCGCATCGCCGTTCTCGGCGACGATCGCCGCGCGGTCGGGGAAGAGCTTCGCGTTGCGCGCGAGGCTGCGGCCGAGAATCACGGGGCGACCGGCGGAAACTCGACCAGCGCCTCGCCCGTCGCGACCTTCTCGTTGCGCTGGTTCCGCACCTCGACCTCGATCGTCACCCAGCGCGACCTGGCGGTGACCTGCCGGGCCTTGACCGTGCCGAAGGGGCGGATCGTATCGCCCGGCTTCACCGGCGCCAGCCAGCGCGTTTCCAGTCGGCGGTGAATCGCACCGGCGTCGTATGCCCAGTCCGTCAGCATGCCGGTGATCAGGCCGAAATTGTTCATCCCGTGCATGATGATCCCGCCGAACTGGGTCTTGCCGAAGCTGCCCTTCATGTAGTCGTCGTCGAGGTGAAGGGGGTTGTAATCGAGCGACGCGTCGCAGAAGGCGCGAATGCTCTCGCGCGACACGGCGAACTCGCGGCCTTCGAGCTTGTAGCCGGGGGCGATGTCGTCGAACTGGGTGCTCATGGCGGCGCTCCTTATTTCGGCCGAATCGTCCAGCCGCGGCCGCTGCAGATCACCTCGCCGCGCTGGTTGAAGAACACGTTGTCGTGGATGACGAACAGGCGCTCCTTTTTGATGAACTTGTCGAGGGCGCGCGCCTGCAGCGTGATCGTGTCGCCGGGCCGGGCGGGGATATTGTAGCTCCACGACTGGCCGGCATTGATGGTGCCCGGGCTGCGCATCCAGTCGTCGGTCGGGGTACAGGAAAACATCAGCAGGATGTGGATCGACGGCGGGGCGATCAGGCCGCCGTAGCGCGACTTGCGGGCATAGGCCTCGTCGAAATAGAGCGGATGCAGGTCGCCGACGGCGCGGCAGTAGCGCTGGATCGCATCGAGCGTAAGAACGTAGGGAATGGTCTTGCGTGGCTCACCCGGAACGATGTCGTCCCAGAGCTTTCGCAGTTGCTCGTCCTTCCAGAAATTCGTTTCGAATGCTTGGGCCATCACCGCTCCCGTTCGCACTACGAACAAAACGTTTGCTATACGTACTCTAGGTGAATACACTCCAGCCTGCAACCCATGAGCATCGACACGCCTTCCGAAAACCAGACCAAGGCCCGGCGCAGCGACGAATTCGTGCGCTCGTTTGCCCGTGGGCTGAGCATCATCGAAGCACTGGGCCGTTCGCCGGGTCGGCATACGATGGCGGAGATCGCGGGGCTTTCCGGTCTGACGCGCGCAACGGCGCGCCGGGTCCTGTCGACCCTGGTCGAACTCGGTTACGCCGACGTCAAAGGCCGTTATTACCGGCTGGCGCCGCGCGTCCTGGGGCTCGGATTATCCTACATCGCAGCGCTGCCGTTCTGGGGTTATGCGCAACCCATCCTCGAGGAGCTTCGCAGCGACGTCGGCGAGTCCTGCGCGCTCGCGGTGCTCGACGGCGCCGACATCGTCTATCTCGTGCGCCTGCCGGCACGCCGGATCCTCGCCATGAATCTCGGCGTCGGCAGCCGGCTTCCGGCCCACGCCGTCTCGCTCGGCCGCGTTTTGCTGTCCGGCCTTCCCGACGATGCTCTCGACCGGGTCCTGTCCCGCGATCTCAAGCGCTTCACCAGCCGCACGCTGGCCGAACCGGAAGGGTTGCGCGAGGAACTCGAACGGGTGCGCAGGCAGGGCTATGCCTGGGTCGACGGCGAGCTCGACCCTGCCATCTCCGGAATCGCCGTCCCGGTTCGGGACCACGCCAACGGCATCGTCGCCGCCATCAGCGTCAACTTCATCTCGGGGTCGCTCGATGAAGATGCGGCCAAATCCCGCTTCCTCGTTCCGCTGCGCCAGGCGGCGGAGGACATCCGGGCCCGCACGCCGGCCTTGTAGCTTCTCCCGCCGGGCCGGCGGATATATGGTGACGGACGCTTTTCCGGAGGTCCGTCCCGTTGCCGATCTTCAATGACATGGCCGCTGCGGTGCTGGATTTCATGCAGCTCCACGCTGCGTGGACCGTACCTGCGACGTTCATCATCGCGTTCGCCGAGTCGCTCGCCGTGGTCAGCCTGTTCGTGCCGGCGACGGTGATGCTGGTCGGCATCGGCGCGCTCGCGTCCAGCGGCATCGTCGGCTTCGCCGAAGTGTTTGCCGCGGGTGTCGCCGGTGCGGTCCTTGGAAACACCATCTCATACTGGGTCGGAGACCGTTTCAAACATTCGCTCGAAGGATCATGGCCGTTCCGCAAGCGACCCGACCTGCTCGAGCGCGGCCACAGCTTTTTCGCGCAGCATGGCGGCAAGAGCGTGTTCATCGGACGCTTCTTCGGACCGACGCGCGCTGTCATCCCGCTCATCGCCGGCATGACCCAGATGCCGAAGCAACGCTTTCTCGCCGCCAACGTGCTGTCGGCCCTGCTCTGGGTTCTGCTGTCGATCTCGCCGGGCTTCATGGGCAGCCTGATGGACCCGGGTCTGCCGGACAAGCCCGCGCAGGCCGCACCTGCAGCAGGTGTTCCCAACGCGCCGTCGGTGCCCCTGCGTTGACCTGACGAGGCGGCCTCCGCTCGCCAGCCACCGCCTCGCGCGCTATTCTCGCGGCAGGCAGGCACTGCAGGCGCTGTTGATCCGACCGGTCCTATTCCTATGGCTTCTGCTCGCGGCGGCGCAGCCGGCGCACGCCCTGCCGCCGGTCTGGCCGGAGGGAGCCGCCGTCGCCGACATTCCCGGCGAGGCGGTGACGTTCCCAAGCCGGAGCCCCTTCTCGCTCGCCGATGCCGCCGATCCGGAGTTCAGCCCGTCGACGGCAGCCGTCGCCACGTTCTTCCGTCCGGTCGCCTCGCCGGGAGGCCGTGCGCCGGCCGTACTCATGCTCCACGGATCGGGCGGCGTATTGTGGGCGCGCGAGATGACCTACGCCCGCCAGTTTGCCGCGATGGGGGTGGCGGCACTGGTGGTCGACGCCTTTGCGGCGCGGCGCGACCGCGCCAGCAGCTTCGTCGACCGCCTCCTCAACATCACCGAGTCGATGATGCTGGCGGACGCCTATGCCGGGCTGCGATGGCTCGCCGAGCGCGGCGATATCGATCCGGACCGCATTGCGCTCCTCGGCTTCTCCTATGGCGGAATGGCAACGCTCTATGCGGCGCAGGAGCAGGTCGCGCGCGCGTTCGCGCCGCAGCATCTGCGCTTCGCCGGGCACGCCGCGTTCTATGCGCCGTGCATCGTCCAGTTCGAGGAGCGTCGGACGACGGGCAGGCCGGTGCTGATCCTGATGGGCGCCGAGGACGAGATCGTCGGTCCCGAACGCTGCGAAAGCACCGCTGACGACCTGCGCGCCGGCGGCGCATTGGTGGAAATGATCGTCTATGCCGGCGCCTATCACCAATGGGATGGCGGATGGAGCGGACCGCGCCGCATTGGCAGATCGCTTCGCGGTTGCCGCTTGCGAGTCGAGCGCGACGGTACCGTGCGCGATCGCAACACCACCCTGCCGATGGTCGACCCCTTCACGCGCAGGATCATTCTCGGCCTGTGTTCGGACTCCGAAGGCTATCTGATCGGCCGCGATGACGCGATCCGCGCGCGCTCCAACGCCGATCTTGCCCGTTTTCTCAGCCGGGTTTTCGGAACGGACCGCGGATAGTATGGGAATCGCGGCAGCAGCCGAGCTTGAGACGCTGGAACTGCGGCTCGCCGGTATGCTTTCCCATCAGTCGATACCGAGAAAGGAATCGCGCATGCGGCGTATCGCGCTGCTTCTGCCAGTCTGCCTCCTCCTCGCACCGTTCGGCACGGCCCTCGGGCAGCCACGCATCGTCGAAAGTCAGGGCCAGCGCATCGGCGTCGAGACCGTCGCCGACGGACTGGAGCATCCATGGGGACTCGCCTTCCTTCCGGACGGCGCCATGCTGGTGACCGAAAAGCCGGGCCGGCTGCGGATCGTCTCGAAGGAGGGTGAGACGTCGAAACCCGTTACGGGCGTGCCCCCGGTATTCGCGCAGAGCCAGGGCGGCCTTCTCGATGTGGCGCTCGACCCGAATTTCGCCTCGAACTCGACCATCTATCTGTCCTATGCGGAGCCGGGCGAAGGCGGTGCCTCAACCGCCGTGGCGCGCGGCAACCTTGACCTTTCGCGCGGCGCCCTCGAGCAGGTGCAAGTGATCTTCCGGCAGCAGCCGAAGGTCGATGGCGGCGGTCATTTCGGCTCACGCATCGTCTTCGCGCCGAACGGAATGCTGTTCGTGACCATGGGCGAGCGCTTCAAGTTCGACCCGGCGCAGGATATCTCAAATCATCTCGGTACGATCGTCCGCATCCACGCCGATGGTTCGGTGCCGCGCGACAACCCGTTTGTCGGCCGTCCGGACGCCCGCCCGGAGATCTGGTCCTACGGCCACCGCAACTCGCAGGGCGCCGCGATCCACCCCCAGACCGGCGCCTTGTGGATCGTCGAGCACGGGCCCCGCGGCGGCGACGAGATCAACATTCCCGAACCCGGCCGCAACTATGGCTGGCCGCTGGTCAGCTGGGGCCAGCACTACAACCGACAGGACATTCCCGATCCGCCGACGCGGCCCGATCTGGCCCAGTCCATCCACCAATGGACGCCCGTGATATCCCCGTCAGGCATGGCGTTCTACACCGGCGATGTGCTTCCGGCGTGGCGCGGCAGCCTGCTGGTCGGCGGCCTCTCGGCGCGGGCGCTCGTCCGCCTCACGCTTGACGGACAGCGCGTCACGGGCGAGGAGCGACTTGCCTTGGGCGCCCGCATCCGCGACGTCCGGCAGGGTCCGGATGGCGCGGTTTATCTGCTGACCGATCAGGACAACGGCGCCATTCTGCGGCTGCGGCCAGCCTCGCGCTGAAGCCGCTGACGGGCGGCGCGCCGATGTGCTAACAGGCAGTTCATTGCGGCCTGCCACGGAATCGAAGAAATGATCGGATTCGTCCTGCGCGTGGTCATCGTGATGGTCGGGCTGTGGCTCGCCTCCGAACTGGTGCCGGGCATCCGGATCGATGGCGGCTGGACGCTTTTCGGCGCCGCACTGGTCCTGGGGCTCGTCAATGCCGTCGTGCGGCCGGTGGTGGTCCTGCTGACCCTGCCGGTGACGATCCTGACGCTCGGGCTGTTCCTGCTCGTGATCAACGCGGCATTGCTCGGGCTTGTAGCGGCGCTGTTCAGCGGATTTCACATCGCCGGGTTCGGTTCGGCCGTGCTCGGCTCGATCATCGTCAGCATCACCAGCTGGATCGCGTCCTGGCTCATCGGACCGCGCGGCCGCATCGATGTCGTCATGGTGCGCTCCGAGCGGCGATAGGGACCGGCCTCGCCGCCAGGAAAACGGCTTGGTGCAACAATGCAGCGTGCAAGCCGGGCGCGCGCAGGGCAAATTGGGGCCGAGGGTGGACGGGGGTGGATGGATTGGCGCGCAACTATTGCGGCCTGAGGGTTTCTGTGATCGGCACGCCGGAGCGTTTTCCGGTGGCCCGCCTTCAGCGCGCGCTGGAGCGGCGCGGCGCCGTCTTGTCCCGCCGGATCGAGACGGACACGCATCTGACAGTGATCGCCCATGGCGCGGTCGGCCGGCTGGCAACGGGACGCCTGCCAACGGTCATCTTCCAGGCCGGCTCGGATGTGCTGACCGAGCACCAGTTCCTGCGAGAGATCGGCCTTCTCGCGATACCGCCGGGAAAGTCCTGCGAGTATGACCGTACCGCCTTCGCGGCCGCGAGCCGGCTGACGCGCAAGGAGCGCTTCTGGCTCGAGCTGTTCGACGTCATCGAGCCGCAGGATGGCGGATACGACTTCCACGATCTTATCCTGGCGCGGCAGATCAAGAGCCTGATCGAGGCCGGCGTGCGACTTCCCTGCATCATCGGCGCCGCGAACGCATTTCGCCGCGCGGCGCGGCGCGACTCGCTCAAGCAGCTTGGCTGCGGCGCGACCGCAAATGGCGAACTTGTCGTCCGTGTGGGATCCTGGCTTGCCGCAATCGAGGACCGGCAGCAACTGCCCTTTCAGGAGCATGACATGCCGCTGGCCGGCTATCTCTATGACGAAGCCGGAGCGGCCGGGCGCGCCGGCAACTGGGCAGCCGCCGAGCGGCTCTACCGCCAGTGCGCGCAGATCGATCCTAATGACGCGATCGCAGTTCTGAACCGCGCCGAAGCCGTACGCGAGCAGGGCCGCAGGCAGGAAGCCGCCGCGCTGCTCCTGACCGCCGCCGAGATCGATCCTCTACTGGCCGATGCCTGGTACGGACTTGCGCGACTCGCGCGCGAAAAAGGGAACACGGGCGACCTGCGGAAATACCTCGAGCGTACATTGCTGTGCGAGCCGGATCACGCGGACGCCGCCTACGAGCTCGCCGTGCTCTGCCTCGACGCCGGCGACATGAAACGCGCCGTGCCCCTCTTCGACCTGGCGGCGCAGGAGCCGGTCAACGAGCGTGCGCGCGCCGCCCGCAAGGCCGCCGCGCTATGCCGCATGCAGGCGGCGACGGCAACGCCGGACAAGGAAATGGCGGCCCTGCCCTGATACGCGCCCCGCAATCGATCCTTGTCCCGGCTACGGCCGCACCGCAGGCGTCTCCAGCGCAAGGCCCCGCGCGCGTTCCATCAGGTACAGTTCCAGGTCAATGTATTCCTGGGCGCCGTAGGCGTACGGCTCAGCGCGCACGCCGGTCAGGCAGTTGCGCAGACGCCGCTGCAGCGATCCCATTGCCTGCCATTCGAGACGGTAAATGGGATATCCCGTGGGATGGGCCTGGGGAATGACGCTGCCGCCGAGGCGCTCGCCCCACAGATCGTCGTGGCATTGCGCGCAGGAAAAATGCAACTGCCCCAGCCGTTCGTTGAACAGGCGCCGTCCGTTCTCGCGAAACGGTGCAAGCCGTTCGTCGCTGTCGGGCGCGATTGCCATGCCGCGGGACTGGTTCGCGACATAGGCGACGAGGCCGAGCAGTTCCGGAGTCTCGTGGCCGAACGGTGGTGCATCCTGGTGGCGGACCCGGCAGGCGTTGACGCGGCCCTGGAGGTCGATCGCGCGCGCCTCCCGAATGTCGTAGGTCGGATAGCGCGCGGCGACTCCGCGCATGCTTGCAGCCGCTTCGCCGTGGCAGTCGGCGCAGGACCGGTTCGCGCTTCCGGCCTTGCGGCGCCACAGCGCCTCGCCTTCCAGCAGCCACAGCATGCCGGGATTGAGCGTATCGTCGCGCTGCATGGCCTTGGTCGCGTCGCTCATGAAGTCGAACCCGGACCGCCGCTCCTCCCGCGGCATCTCCCCGGCCGCCGCCGCGGCGAACAGGAGCCCTCCCGCGGCAAGGACGCCCAACCATCGCCGCAGGGGGCGCATGACGATCATCATGAAACGGTGATTGTCGCCGTCTCGGTCTGGTTGAAGCCGTTGTCGCCCTGCCACGTGAAGGTCAGGGTACCGGTCTCGGTGACGACGGTCGAGAAGGCGATGAACGGGTTCGCCGACATGGCCGGAAACAGGTCGGCGCGGAAGATCTCGACGCCGTTGTAGCTGCAGGTGAAGCGGCGGATGATGTCGCGCGGCAGCGGCCGCCCGTCCGCGCCGGCGCGGTAGCCTGTCTCCATCGGGTGCGAGATCAGGGTCTTGATCTCGATGACCTCCCCGGGCTTGGCATGCTCCGGAACGGTGATCAGGACACGCGCCATGGCTCAGCCCTCGATGCAAGCAGCGAGCGTCACGATCACGTCGGCGCTGTCCGACCAGAACGTGCCATCGCTGAGCGCTGCGATCGCGGTGACTTTCTGCGAAGTCGCGAGGCGCATGCGGGTTGCGATTTCGGCGCGGCCCGCGCGCGGCCCGAGATGGAAGATCGCTACATTCGGCTGCGGATTCTTCTCGTTGAAGACCGCAATCGCCTTGACGTGATCGGCCTCCGTCATCGGGCTATCCACTTTCAGGGTGACCGGTGCGGCGTTGCCGTTCTCGACCAGGGCGGGAATCTCGAGCTTGACCCTGCCGGAACGAACGACCGCCTCGCCGACAAAGTCGCGAATGACCGATGCCATGTCGGGCGCGTCGGCGCGTGCCGGCCGTACCAACGCGACCGCGAGGAGCCCTGCCCCGGTCAGAAGCACCTGGCGCCGCGTAGCACGGGTGATCGGTACTGCGTCCATCCGGGCCTCCGGTCCCTCAATCACGTAACGTCACAAGGAAGGCAATGACGTCCTCGATTTCCTCTGCCGACAGGACCGGCCTGTTCTGCCAGGCGCGCCCGACACGCGTCAGGTGATCGATGCGGTAGTAGGACGGCATGATCGTGCCCGGATTGAGGCGGCTGCTGTCGACCAGGCGGAGCCGGAGCTGTCCCTCCGACCATCGCGATCCGGCGCCCCGCAGGTCGGGCGCAAGGCTCCCCTGGAAGCGCTCCTCCGGAAAGGGGCCGGTATGGCAGAGCAGGCACAGCCCGGCCTGACGGTTCACGACGATGGCGCGACCGCGGGCCGGATCGCCCGGCTCCCCCGTGAGCGAGTTCGGAATGGCGTCACTGACAATGGCGAAGCTGCGCAGCGGTTTCGCAGCGGACCACGCCGCCCCGGCAATCACAACGATGGCCGCAAAAAGCCACGCGTAGCGGCGATGCGGAGGCAGGGTGACCCCACCTCCGCTTGCACTCATCCTTCCGCCGCGATCGTCGCTTCTCACGCCTTTCTCAGGTCGTGGTGCTTCAGCGGCAGGTCGCGGATGCGCTTGCCGGTCGCAGCGAAGATCGCGTTGAGCACCGCCGGCGCCGCCACTGCTATGGTCGGTTCGCCGACACCGCCCCAGAACCCGCCAGACGGCATCACGATGGCCTCGACCTCGGGCATCGCATCCATCCGCAACATCTCGTAAGTATCGAAGTTCTCCTGCTCCATCCGGCCGCCGGCAACCGTGCACTCCTGATAGAGCGCCGCCCCCAAGCCATAGACGAAGGAGCCTTCGACCTGGGCCGCGATCTGCTGTGGATTGACGGCATGCCCCGGATCCGTCGCCGCGACGATGCGGTGGATCTTCAGCGCTCCGTCGGTCACCGAAACCTCGGCGCACGCTGCGACATAGCTGCCGAACCCCATCGTATGGGCCAGGCCGCGATGGACGCCGGCCGGCGCCGGCTTGCCCCAGCCGCTCTTCTCCGCGACGGCATTGAGTACCGCAAGATGTTTGGGACTGTTCCCCAGCAGCTTCCGCCGGAACTCGAGAGCGTCGATGCCAGCCGCATGCGCCAGCTCATCCATGAAGCATTCGAGATAAATGGTGTTGTGGTTGAGGTTGACGCCGCGCCAGAAGCCGGGCGGCACCGGCGGGTTGCGCATCGCATGGTCGATCAGCAGGTTCGGAATCGCGTATCCGAGCGACGCCTCGGGTCCGGGCGGATTGAGGCCCTGGAAGACGACGGGATCCTTTCCGTTCCGAATGTTCTGCGGAAAGATTCCGGCGACGATCGACTGACCGGAGATGCGCATGTGCAGCGCGGTCAAATTACCTTGAGCATCGAGCCCGCCGACCAGCTTGCACCGCGTCACCGGGTGATACCGGCCGTGCAGCATGTCCTCCTCGCGCGACCAGATCAGTTTGATCGGCGTGCCCGGCATCTCCTTGGCAATCGCGACGACCTGGCGGACCCAATCGTGCACCGCACCGCGCCGGCCGAAGCCGCCGCCGAGGTGAATCTTGTGGACGTCGCAATTTCTCGGCGACAGTCCACTTGCCTCGGCGGTCGCGGCGAGAGCCGCCTCGCCATTCTGCGTCGGTGTCCACACTTCGCAGCGGTCGCCGGTAAACAGCGCCGTCGCGTTCATCGGCTCCATCGTCGCGTGGTTTTGATACGGGTAGGAATAGACCGCCTCGATCTTCTTCGCCGCCGAGGCGAGCGCCGCATGCACGTCGCCTGCCTGATTGCCGACCACTGCATCCTTGGCATCGAGGCCGGCCTTGAGCCATTCGGCGATGCTGGCGCTCGATACGTCCTTGTTCGGCCCTTCGTCCCATTCGATCGGCAATTTGGCGAGCGCCGAATTGGCGCGCCACCATGTGTCGGCAACGACCGCAACCGCGCTGTCGCCGACCTGTACGACTTTCTTCACGCCCGGCATGCCCTGCACGGCGGCGGCATCGAAGCTCTTCACCTTGCCGCCAAAAACCGGACAGTCCTTGATCGCGGCATTGAGCATCCCGGGCAGCTTCAGATCAGTGCCGTAGACCTGCTTCCCGGTCAGCTTCTCGGCCGTGTCGAGCCGCTTCACCGGCTTGCCGGCGAGTTTCCAGTCCTTCGGATCCTTGAGCGGCACGTTCTTCGGCGGATCGACCATGGCGGCCGCCGCGGCAACCTTGCCGAAGGTGGTCGTACGGCCGGTCGGCGTGTGCGTGATCACGCTGTTCTCCGCGCGGCACTGCGACGCCGGAACGTTCCACTCGTTTGCCGCGGCCTGGATCAGCATGTGGCGTGCGGTCGCGCCCCCCCTGCGCACGTAGTCGTGCGATTCGCGCACGCCGCGGCTGCCGCCGGTGGAGAAGTTGCCCCACACGCGATTGCGCGCAAGGTTCTGACCCGGTGTCGGATATTCCGTCGTCACTTTGGACCAGTCGCATTCAAGTTCCTCGGCGACGAGCTGGGCGAGGCCGGTCAGCGTGCCCTGCCCCATCTCGGAACGGGCGATGCGGATCACCACGGTATCGTCTGCCTGCACGACCACCCAGGCATTGATCTCGCCGGGAACGGCCTGCGCCAACGCCCCCCTGCCGAACGGCACATGGAAACCGAGAGACAGACCGCCGGCCACGGCGGCGGAGCCGACCAGGAAAATTCGGCGCGAAACCTCGGGCTGATGCACGACTTCTTGTCCTGTCATCGTCATCTTTGCCTCCCTCAACCAGTCTGACCGCGATCGGCGGCGAGCTTGATCGCGGCACGGACCCGGTTGTAAGTGCCGCATCTACAAATGTTCGTGATCTCGCTGTTGATGTCGTCGTCCGTAGGCTTGGGGTTCTGTTGCAGAAAGGCTGCAACCGACATGATCATCCCAGCTTGGCAGTAGCCGCATTGCGGGACGTCGAGCTCGGCCCACGCCTTCTGCACCGGATGCGAGCCGTCCGCGGACAGCCCTTCTATGGTGACGATCTTCTGATCTTCGGTGAAGGCAGAGACAGGCAGCGAGCAGGAACGCGTTGCGACTCCATCGACATGTACCGTGCAGGCCCCACATTGCGCTATGCCGCAGCCGTATTTCGTGCCGGTAAGGCCGATCTGCTCGCGGAGCGCCCACAACAGCGGCGTATCCGGCTCGACCTCGACATCCACGACCTTTCCGTTCACGTTCAGTAGCGCCATGGCATTGTCTCCCAGTTGAGTCATCGGCCGCAGGCAGCGCGCACGGGATCACCGGCAGCGCGGCATCCTGCATTAATTAATATTAACCCCGACCGGCCGCGCTCGGCTAGACGTCGCGCCACGGATGCGCATCCACATTGGCAGTTTCGCGGGAGTTACCGCTGAAACTCGGACATGCGAATGGCGACCGGAATTAAGCCGGTGCCGGCCCACTCCCGCATCCGGATGTATTGCGGAAATTGGTTGGCGGCCCGTTCAGGACGTGCCGGATTCCACGCCTGATGATCGCTCGAACTCGGCCACCGCGCGGCAGACATCCCGGGCATCGCGGGCGACGCACAGCGGCGTCGCGCCAGACCAAGGACCGAGCGGCCGCCTACTTGTCGCGCAGGACGATGCGGCCGTGATGCTTGTTCATGCGCATGCCGGGGGTCGACCCCCGCTGCGGACGCGCCTTCACCTCGACCGGGAAACCTTGAAGGACCCGCGGCGCCTTGCCGCTGACCCGGGCCAGCGCATCGTCATTGCAGAACACGACGATCGCATGCGAGTCGCCTCTCGGCTGTGCCATGACAGTTGCGGTTGCGCCGGTCTCTCCAAGAATCACGCGCAGCTTTTCGGCGGCTTGAAGAGCGATGCGTTCGTTGGACATGTTCGACCTGCTGATTCTCTCGTTGATTCGCGGGCCGAGGGTTCTAGCACATAAACACTTCCAACTCGCCCTTTTGAATCCGACTCCCTCCGACCCCCGCCCCGATCAGGCGACGTCGGACGGGACTCGAACCTCGATCGCAGCTCCCGGTGCCTCGCGGCGGACCGCCACCCGGCCACCGATCTGCCGGGCCAGCGTCAACACCAGCCGTAAGCCGAATCCCGCGTTGGCAAGATCGAAGGCCGGCGGCAGGCCCTTGCCGTCATCGGCGACGGTGAGAACGATGTCACCGCCGGGATCATGCGTGCAGCCCATCGTTACCCTGCCGCGCTGGCCCGGCTCGAAAGCGTGTTTGAGCGCATTCGTGACCAGCTCGTTGGCGATCAGCGCGAGCGGAGTCGCCTTACCGGCCGAGATCAGGCATCCCGGCGAACCTTCAACGATGATCTCGGGCTGGTTCTTGCCATCGGACCTGAGACTGTCGCGCAAGGTGCGAAGCACCTCTCCGAAATCGGCCCGCTCGAGGTCGCCGCTGCTGTAGAAGCTCTGGTGCACCCGTGCGATCGCTTGTATGCGCATCCGCGCATCCTGAAGCGCCTGGCGCGTCTCCGGATCGCGCAGTGAATTCCGCTGGAGCCCGAGCATGCTGGAGACGAGCTGAAGATTGTTCTTGATGCGGTGATCGGCCTCGCGAAGCAATGCCTGGTTCCGTTCGGCAGCGCGCCGGAGCGCCGCCTCTATGCGCTTGCGATCGGTCAGGTCCATCGCCACACCGATCATCCGCGTCGCCCTTCCGTCCGGCGCCCGCATGATCAGGCCGCGATCGAGCACGTCCGCCCATGAGCCATTCGCGCGCCGAAAACGATACTCCGCGTCCCAGGATTCGACCGTGCCGTCGATTGCAGCCCTGAGTGCCTCCAGGACGCGCGTGCGATCGTCCGGGTGCAGCCTGTCGGCCCACCAGTCGAACGTGACGGTCTCCTCAGCGTAGCCGAACAGCGTTTGAGCCGCATCATTGGCCTGAATCCGATTCGTTTCGATGTCCCAGTCCCAGATCATGTCTTTCGTTGCGCACACCGCCAGCCGGTACCGTTCTTCGGCCTGGCGCAGGGCCTCCTCTGCCTGCTTGCGCAAGGTAAGATCGCGCACGACAATGACGCGCATCGAGCGGCTTTCATAGTCTATGCCATGCGCATACACCTCGATGGGAAAGTACGAGCCGTCCTTGCGCAGTCCGATACTCTCATAGGGTCCCTCGCTTTCCGCCGCAATTCTTGCGCGGACCTCCGCATGCGCTTCGGGCGCAATGAAGGCCATCAACGGCCGGCCGATCGCCTCACCCGGCTGGTAGCCGAACATCACGGAAGCGAGGTCATTCGCCTCGAAGATCCGCTCGCCGTCATGAATCGCGATCCCTTCCCGGGTCAGGTCGGCCAGGCGATGATACCGCATCTCGCTCGCGCGCAGTTCTTCCTCGCGGCTGGCTAGTTTCCGCGCCGCGTCGCCGAAGGCCCGGCAGAGAGCGCCGAATTCTCCAGGTTCGCTTGGGGCGGCCTGCTGGTAGCGCCCCAGGCCGAGATCGTGGGCGAACCCGACCAGCCGCCGGACCGGCTGGCGAATGAGGCGATCGCCCACGATCCAAGCCAGTACAAGTGCGACCAGCCCGGCGGCGGCGGCCACGACGAGCCCTCGACGCGAGGCCGCCTCGATGTCCCGTACGCCTTGCGCGGTACCTATACCGGCCGCGACGAAGAGCCGGGCAAGCGAGGCATTCGGAGGAACGTAACCGTAGGCGCGGCGAACACCGTTCATGTCTACCGCGGTCGTCGTGCCTGGAGCGCCAGCCTCGGTGAATGGCCGCCAAGCCGGACCGATCGGCTGGCCGAGCCATTGTCCCGGGTCGGAACTTCGCACCAGAATCGTTCCTTGGCGGTCGGCAACCAAGAGGATGCAGTCGGCTGGACGCGCCTTCTGTTCGAGCTGCCGCCCTAGCCAGTCGATCCTGAGCCCCGCCATAAATGCGCCGCGGACCTGCCCATCGGCGGCGCGTATGGCCGCGGCGAATGGCAGAATCCCAATGCCAGTCCCCTGTCCGCTCAGGAAGCCGCCGATGGCGAAGCTGGCACCGGCGAGCGCATCCTGCAGATAAGGGCGGTCGGTCACCGCCAGATCGGACAGATCGGGCGCGCTTGCGCAGGCAGCGCGACCGGTGCGATCCACGACCGCAAGCTGCGCATAACCGGGATGGATGTCAGCAAGTTTGGTCAGGTAAGGACCGCAACCCGACCAGTCCGCCGCCTGGATGGGTGGCGCTTGCGCGACAACGAGGAGGAAGCTGCGAACACCCTCGACTATGCGTTCGAGTTCGTCGGCCGTGACTTTGGCATAGATGAGCGCCTCTTGCCGAAGTTGCTCCTCCCGCGCCGCGCGCAGGACATGCTCATTGTAGAGCAATATCGCGAACGACGGCAGTACGGCGACGAGGATGAGCGCCAGAAGGCGCGCCAATATCGTCATGACTTCCCGCGGACATAACGCGCCCGGGAGATGATCGGTCCGCAGCGCCGCGAGGCGAAGCTCGCTTCTGCGTCCCTAGCCGGTCCGACTCCGTTACCGTTCCACGGTGCGGAGATACCGCGCGAAGGCGCTGCGGTGGAAACCTACCGCCCAACCCTAGCATCCGCAGCGTGTAAGTCCGGCGCGCGCCGCGTGTCATGCCGGGACGGCCGGCGCGTTGCCGTCGCGGGAGGCTCACCGCGCAGCATTGCCCGCTTGAGCGCGCTGCTCTCCGTCGCCAGCACCTCGACCCGGACGCGCGCCGTCCCCTGGCGCTCGAAACCGAGATCCTGGGCAGCGCGACGCGACACGTCGATGATGCGGCCGGCGACAAACGGACCACGGTCATTGACCCGCAGCACAACGGATCGCCCGTTCTCGAGATTGATGACGTTGACGACGCTGGGCATCGGCAACGTGGGATGCGCAGCCGAGAGCGCATACATGTCGTAGACCTCGCCGTTCGCCGTTGGCCGCCCGTGAAAGTCCAGGCCATGTGCCTCGCCGCCATAGAACGAGGCGACTCCGACCGCGCCATAGGCGAGATCCTCGGCGGGACGATACCACATGCCGTTGATCCGGTAGGGCGCACCCACCTTGTAATGCGGCCGGACCGCCTGAATGTCGCCGTCCCACCACCGGCGCAGGGCTTCCGTGCCGAAGACGACCAGTGCGATCGTTAGGACGGGCGCGAGCAGCAAGACGCGTTCCGCGCAAGGTTTGCGCCATTGTCCCGGCTTCGTCTTGGAGGTGGTGCAGCGGACGGTCGCCATGCGGGCGAGAGGAATGCGTCTTGTCCGGTTCCGGGTCAAGACGGATTCCTGCAACAAGAATCGGGCGGAAGCGTGGCGCCTCTGTCCACCCAACCGCCATATGTGCGCCGCCCGCGCCAGGCTCAGGCGTTCGATCGGACGTCAGATCTGCCGCGACGCGCCATCGATCTGGTCGAAGTGGCGCTTGATCAGCCAGAAATTCATGAACACCGCGAACCCGGCCAGCAGCAGGCCGAATATCTGGATGCCTGCATCGCCACGTGAAGCCATGAACAGGCCAAGCAAACCTGCGGCTGTGGCTGCGGCTCCTACGAGAATTTTCACTCCTTCGTCCATGGCTCACCTCTACGTGACTGGTTGATCGGGACGGCCGCGCCGTGACGCCGCGGAACATCGTCATCGAAAAGTATCCGGCTGGCCGCCCCGTCGAGGTCGTCGAACTGCCCGTTACGCATCGACCAGAGAAATCCCGCGAGGCCGATCAGGCCAAGCAGCAGGGCAACGGGAATGAGCACGAGCAGCGCGGTCACCGCGGCCTCCCGCGGTGCTGCAGCCGGAGCGCGTTCACGATCACCAGGACGGACGACGACGACATCGCGAGCGCCGCGATCAGCGGTGTGACCAAGCCGGCCATCGCCAGCGGCACCGCAGCGACGTTGTAAAGGATGGCCAGCGCAAGATTCTGGACGACCAAGCGTCCGCTCCGCCGCGCCACGTCGATAATCTCGAGAACTGTGACGAGGCGATCGCCCTGAAACACCGCGTCGGCCACGGTCTGGCTGACATCGGCGCCGGTCGCCGGTGACAGTGAAACGCTGGCGGCGGCAAGTGCAGGCGCGTCGTTAAGACCATCCCCGACCATGAGAACGCGCCGGCCCGACCGCGCGAGCTCCTCCAGGTAGGCACATTTGCGTGCCGGATCGCAGCCGGAGCTCCAGTTCTCAATCCCCGTCGCCCGCGCGACCGCCGCCACGACCGGCGCGCGGTCTCCCGACAGAAGCTCCACGCGCAACCCATCGCGTTTAAGCTGCGCGATAACCGCGGCCGCATCCGGCCGCAGCCGGTCGGAGAATGCGAAGCGCACCGGCGCGCGGCCGGGTCTTGCGAGCCATAGCTCCGGCCCGTGCCCGTCTGCCACGTCTTCTTCCCCGACGCCGCAGAAGGCGCGGCTGCCAAGGCGGACCGTCTCGCCATCGCGCGTCACGGAAAGCCCGCTGCCGGGATGCTCGACGACGTCCGGCAACGGCGCCGCACCGGGACACGCACGAACCAGGGCGCGAGCGAGCGGGTGCCGGCTCGAACCTGCGATCGACGCCGCGAGCCGCAAATCCTCGTCCTCGGCGGCAGCGTCCGGGACCAGATCGAGCTCACCAAGGGTCAATGTGCCGGTCTTGTCGAACACGACCGTGTCGATCGAGGCGAGGCGCTCGAGCGCCGTAGGGCTCTTGAGCAGGATGCCCGAGCGCGACAGCCGACTGCTGGCGACAACCTGCACCACCGGGACCGCAAGCGCCAGTGCGCAGGGACAGGTGATGATCAGGACAGCGACCGCATTGAGCAATGCCGGCTGCCAGCCTATGCCGCCGAATGCGAACCAGCCGAGGAACGTCGCCGCTGCCAGCGCGTGCACGACGGGCGCGTAGCGCTGCGCCACGCGATCGGCAAGTGCCACGAACCGCGTCCGCCCGCGCTCAGCCGTCTCCATCAGCCGCACGATCTCGGCCAGCAAGGTCCGTTCCCCGCTGGCAGTAACGCGGACGCGCAGCGGCGCCGTCAGATTGACCATGCCGGCGAATACATCCGTGCCGCCGCGGGCCGCCATCGGCACGCTCTCGCCGGTGACGAGGCTGGTATCGATGTCCGATCTTCCATGAAGAATGCGGCCATCGACCGCGACGCGCTCGCCCGCGGCGATCAGCACGACTTCGCCGGACTGCACGTCCCCCGGCACCCTCAGTGCGGTCGTGCCGTCTTCATTGACAACCGTGACCGGCGCCGCGCCGAGCATGAGAAGGTGGCTGACCGCGGCTCGTGCCCGTCCCCGCGCACGAACATCGAGATAGCGCCCGATCAGCAGGAAGAAGAGAAGAGTGACGGCAGAATCGAAGTAGGCGTGGCTGCCGGAGGCGGCCGTTTCGAACAGGCTGATCGCTGCCACAAGGATGACGCCGATCGAGATCGGCACGTCCATGTTGGCGCGGCGGGTTGCGAGCGCAGCGATCGCCGACCTGAAGAACGGCCGTCCGGAATAGGCGACAGCAGGCAACGCGATCAGCGCCGATATCCAATGCATCAGATCGCGGGTCGCCGGGCCCATCCCCTCGGCATGGCCGGTCCAGACCGACACGGACAACAGCATGATATTCCCCGCGGCGAAGCCCGCGACCGCCAGCGCGCGAAGCAGCTCGCGTTCGGCTGCGGCATTCGCATCGACAGCCAGACGAGCATCGAACGGCACGACGCGGAATCCAAGGGCGGTCACCAGGCCGACATAACGCGCCGCCTCGGAGGCCGGACCGGCCCATCGCAAGGTGAGCCTGCGCGAACTGAAATTGACACGGCCATCGGTCAACGCCGGCTCGCGCGCAAGAACCGATTCGATGAGCCAAACGCAGGCAGCGCATGTCAGACCGTCGACCAGCAGTGAGAGCATCGATCGTCCGGCCTCGTCGGTGACGACAAACTTCGTATAATCCGTTGCCGGCGCCCCGGAAGGCCGCAGCGGCTGCGCCTCCGGATCGAGCACCCGATGATCATAGAACTGCTGGAAGCCCAGGTCGTTTATCAGCCGGTACGCGGCCGCGCAGCCGATGCAGCAGAACCTGTCGCCGGCCGCCGATGTCGTGGCACCGCAATGCGCGCAGGCCGCGAGCGCCGCCGCGCGCGACGATGCGACCGGGCCGAGCCGCGCGGCGATGGTGCTCATCGCACCACCGCGCGGCGGGTGAAGTGAGCGGTTTCCCCCGCCCACTCAACAGCGATGCGAAAGTCCCACAATCCCGCCTTCGGCAGGCCCGCCAGCGCACCCGCGTAGCGACCGTTGCCGGCATAGTGCATCGCGACGGAGATCGGCGGCATCGCCTCGAGCGGCCGCTGCGCCATCACCGATACCTGTCCCGCCAGCGGCGCGCCTTTGGCGTCCAGCACCTCGATCACAAGCGTGCCGCGCCCGTCGGGCTCCGGCCGGTGGAGAGCCTCCACGGTCCAGCCGAGCGCAGTTTCCCGTGCCGCCGCCGCAAGCACGCGGTTGTAACCCAGGCCACGCTCATAGGCGCGGCTGCTAACGGTCCCGCCCCATGAACTGAAGGCGAAGAAGATCAGCACGGCGTTGACGGCGACAACGCTTATCATTCCGCCAACGAAGATCCACGGGATCCAGCGTCCGTTGGCGGCGAAGCGGCGACCGGCTGGGATCGAGGGAAACGCGCGGGCCATGGTGGCCTATTGCCCCGAACCGAGGAACACGGAGCTGTAGGTCGCGCGCTCGCCGGTGGTCTGCTCGCGGACCGTGAAGACGATCGGCATGGAGCCGTCTTCGAGCGCGGCCTGCGGCGCCGCGATATAAACCCGATAGCTCGCGACCGAGTCCGGTTTTGCTGCGAGATCGACGGTATCCGATCCCGCCGCGTCGGCGTGGCCGACCACGTTCAGCGTCGCGCCGGGGAGCCCGGTCACCTCGAGTTCGTAGCGCCGCTCCTCGCGGGCCTTGTTGAGAATTTTTATCGTATAGCCGTTGCGGATGGAGCCGTCCGAAAGCGTCACGAACAGCGGTGCCCGGTCGCGCTGCACGTTCAGCTCAACGGTGTCGCGGGTCAGGAACGCGCCGAGCATCACGAGGCCGACAGCGGCCAGCAGGCTCGAGTAAATGATCACCCTGGGACGGAGGAGACGATAAGCCGAGGGTTTCCCGGCTGCCAGCGCCTGCTGGTTTGCGAACGTATCGAAGGTGATCAGGCCCTGCGGTCGCCCCACCTTGCCCATCACGGAGTCGCATGCATCAATGCACAGCCCGCAACCGATGCATTCGAGCTGCTGCCCGTCGCGAATATCGATTCCGGTAGGGCATACGGCGATGCATTGTCGGCAGTCGACGCAATCGCCGCGGCCATCCCAGCTCTGGCCGGCCTTGTGCTTGCCGCGCGGATCGCCGCGCCAGTTCTGGTAGGTGACGATCAACGTGTTCTCGTCGAACATCGCGGCCTGGAAGCGCGGCCACGGGCACATATAGGTGCAGACCTGCTCGCGCGCCCACCCGGCAAGCGTATACGTCGTCGCCGTGAAGAGCCCGATGAAGAAGTACATCTCGACGGAGGCGCCGCCGGTGAGAATCGCTTGCAGCGCGGTCGGCGCGTCGGCGAAGTAGAACACCCAGGCGCCGCCCGTCAGCAACGCAATCATCAACCATGCCGCGTGCTTTGCGATCTTCCTGGCCGCCTTTGCTGCCGAGAGGTCCTGCTGATCGAGCTTCATGCGCGCGTTGCGGTCGCCTTCGATCATCCGCTCGACCCACAGAAACAGGTCGGTCCAGACGGTTTGAGGACACGCATAGCCGCACCACACGCGACCGAACAGACTGGTGGCGAGGAAGAGGCCGACCGCGGCAAGGATGAGCAGGCCGGTCAGGTAGTAGATCTCCTGCGGCCAGATCTCGATGCCGAAAAAATAGGCTCGCGTCCCGGAGAGATCGATCAGGATCGCCTGGTCAGGCGCGCCGGCGCCGCGGTCCCAGCGCAGCCACGGCGCCGTGTAATAGATCGCTAGGCAGACCGCGAGCACCGCCCACTTGATACGGCGGAAGAATCCGGCGACCGCCTTTGGATAGACCTTGATGCGGCTCGCGTAGAGCGGCACCGACGCGCGCTGGACGCGTGTCGAAACCGGTTCGTCGGGCCGTAACCCTTCTGGTGCCATGTCCAATGGCATTCCCCTCGCCTCGCGCTACTTGCCGCCGCCCAGCGAATGCACGTAGATGGTCAGCATCTTGATGGTCGCGTCGTCGAGACGCCCCGACCAGGCCGGCATGGAGCCGGCGCGCGCATTGGTAATGCTCTCGGTCACCGCAAGCCTGCTGCCGCCATAGAGCCAGATCTTGTCAGCGAGGTTCGGCGCGCCGAGCTCCTGGTTGCCCTCGCCCTTCTCGCCATGGCACGCCGCGCAGTTCTCCGCGAAGAGCGGGGCGCCGCGGCCCGCCGCCGCTGCGTCGGCCGGCATCGCGGAGAGAGAGAGGACGTACTCGGCGATATCCGCGATTTCGGTCCGTTTCAGTATCCCGTCGACGCCGAAGCGCGGCATCTGCGACTGACGAGAGTCTGTATCCGCATTGCGGACACCGTGCCGGATCGTCTGCCAGATCGCGTCGCGGCTGCCGCCCCACAGCCAATCGTCGTCTGCAAGACTCGGAAATCCGGTGGCGCCGGCCCCGCCTGACCCATGGCATGCGGCGCAGTTCTCCGCGAATACCGCACGGCCGCCGGCGATCGCGAAGTTCAGCAGATCGGCTTGGCCCTCGATTTTCTCGAGCGACGCGGCGCGGATGCGCTCGACGAACGGCGCTCGCTCGGCCGTCTGCGCCGCAAGCTGCTCACGGATCTCGACGCGGCTCGAATAACCAAGCAGGCCCCCGGTGTGCGAGGACAGGCTCGGCCACGCCGGATAGAAGACGTAATACACAAGCGACCAGGCGATGCATGCGTAGAACACATAAAGCCACCATTTCGGCAGCGGCGTATCGAGTTCCTTGATGCCGTCCCATTCGTGCCCGGTGGTGTCCGTGCCGGTGATGAGATCTTTCTCGATTTTGGTTGGCATGATTGACGTCCTACTCCTCGCCGCGCAACGGTATGCGCCCGAGCTCCTCGAGTTTTCGGCGGCGCGACGGCCAGAAGGCCCACGCCACAATGCCGATGAACAGCACCGTGAACCACACGACCCAGGCGCTGCGGAGCAGCGGATATATTTCGAGCCAGTCCATCTGTGCTCCTACTGCTGAAGATCCTCGAGACGCAGGTCGGTGAACTTGACCAGCGATCCGAGCATCTGGAGATAGGCGACCAGCGCATCCATCTCGGTAACCGTCCGGGAGGTGCCGCTCGCAGAGACGACGCTCGCCTTCGGATAGCGGCGCAACAGGTCGGACGTGTCGCCGTCCGGCGCTGCCTGCGCCTCGAGATCGGCGCGCGCATTCGCGATCATCTCGTCGCTGTAGGGAACTCCTACGGCTCGATTGGCCTTCAGGTGATCGGCAATGTCGCCGTAGCGAAGCGGCCGGTTTGCCAGGAACGCGTAGGACGGCATGATCGATTCCGGCACCACCGCGCGCGGATCGATCAGGTGTGCGACATGCCAGTCGTCGGAGTACTTTCCGCCGACGCGTGCGAGATCCGGTCCGGTGCGTTTCGATCCCCACTGAAACGGGTGGTCGTACATGCTTTCGGCGGCGAGGCTGTAATGGCCGTAGCGCTCCACCTCGTCCTTGAACGGGCGCACCTGCTGGCTGTGGCAGAGATAGCAGCCCTCGCGGATGTAGATGTTGCGGCCCATCAGCTCAAGCGGGGAGTACGGACGCACGCCTTCGACCCGCTCGATCGTCGATTCGATCGTGAACAACGGGACGATCTGCACGAGGCCGCCGATCGAGACCGTGATCAGCGTCAGGACCGCCAGAAGGATGATGTTGCGTTCGATCTTATCGTGGCGAAAAGTCATTGTTCTCCCCTACTCGGCTGCAGCGGAAGGCACCGCCTGCGCCTGAGTCTTCGCAGCCTCTACATCGCCGCGCGCCGTCCGCCACAGGTTGTACGCCATGATCAATGCACCGCCGAGGAACAACAGACCGCCCATTGCGCGGATGACGTAGAAGGGATGCATCGCCTCCACCGTCTCGACGAAGGCGTATTGCAGGAATCCGAGGTCGTCATAGGCGCGCCACATCAGACCCTGCATGATTCCCGACACCCACATCGCGGTGATGTAGAGAACGATTCCCAGCGTCGCGATCCAGAAGTGCCACGACACCAGACGTGTCGAGTAGACGTCCCGCCGGTTCCAGAGCACGGGAACCAGGTAATAGAGCGCGCCGAAGCTGATGAAGGCGACCCAGCCGAGCGCTCCGGAATGGACGTGACCGATGGTCCAGTCCGTGTAGTGGCTCAGGGCGTTGACCGGCTTGATCGACATGACCGGCCCTTCGAAGGTCGACATGCCGTAGAAGCCGACCGCGGTCACCGAGAAGCGCAGCCCGGGATCGGTGCGCAGCTTGTCCCATGCGCCGGACAGGGTCATCAGGCCGTTGATCATGCCGCCCCAGGACGGCATCCACAGCATGACCGAGAACGTCATACCCAGAGTCTGCGCCCAGTCCGGCAGCGCAGTGTAGTGAAGATGGTGCGGACCGGCCCAGATGTAGAGGAAGATCAGCGACCAGAAATGGACGATCGAAAGCCGGTAGGAATAGACCGGCCGCTCGGCCCGCTTCGGGATGAAGTAGTACATCATTCCGAGAAAGCCTGCTGTAAGGAAGAATCCGACGGCGTTGTGGCCGTACCACCACTGGATCATCGCGTCCTGCACGCCGCCGGCCACGACGTAGCTCTTGGTGCCGAAGAATGAGACCGGCACCGCGAGGTTGTTGACGATGTGCAGCATTGCAATGGTGATGATGAAGGCGAGATAGAACCAGTTCGCGACGTAGATGTGGGGCTCGGTCCGCTTCAGGATCGTGCCGACGAAGATGACGAGATAGACGACCCAAACGATCGTCAGCCAGACGTCCACGTACCATTCAGGCTCGGCGTATTCCTTGCTCTGGGTGATGCCGAGCAGGTAGCCGGTCGCGGCGAGGACGATGAAGAGCTGGTAGCCCCAGAACACGAACCAGGCCGGCGCCTCGCCCCCCCACAGCCGCGCGCGGCACGTCCGCTGCACGACGTGGAACGAGGTGCCGATCAGGGCGCAGCCGCCGAACGCGAAGATCGCCGCAGACGTATGCAACGGCCGGAGCCGGCCGAACGTCGTCCATTCGAGGCCGAGATTGAGCTCGGGAAAGGCGAGCTGCAGGGCGATGTAAACGCCCGCAGCGAAGGCGGCGACGCCCCAGAACACGGTTGCGATGACGAACGCACGGGTTACGTCATCGAAGTACGGCTCGACCCGCGCATGGCCGAGAATTGCGGACTTGGTCATTGCATCCGACGTCATTTGGCAGCCTTCGGCGGTTTCTGCAGCCCGGAGTCAGCTGGGCCGAGCTCGCGCGAATAATTAGTCGGCGGTTCGGCAAAGGCTTTGACCTGAATCAAAGAGATAGCGGCTCTGATGATGCGACATTTCGTCCTATGCGCTGCTCCTGCCGCCCTGTAGGCTTGCTTGCCGAGCGCCGATCCGATGCGACATTTCGTCCTATGGGGTGCTCCTGCCGCGCCGGGAGGAATTCGCCGTGATGAATGAAATATCGGTCTTCCCGCACTCAAGGCCCCGCGTGAATCGCGTGCCGCTCGACAGGCCGTGGGAATGGCTGGCACGAGGATGGAGGGATCTCCATGAGGCAGCGGTGCCCGCGCTCGCCTATGGCGTCGCGTTGGTCGCGCTCAGTTCCGCGGTGACGATCGCCCTGATACTTGCCGACCTTGTCTATCTGATCCTGCCGGCAGCCGCGGGCTTCTTTCTCATCGCGCCAGTCGTCGCGGTCGGGCTGTACGAAATCAGCCGACGCCGCGAGCTCGGGCTCGAAACTCGCATTCCGGACGTCCTCTGCGCCTGGCGCCGCAATGCCGCGCAGATCGTCCTGCTCGGACTCGTGCTGATGCTGCTGCATCTGGTCTGGGTCCGCATTGCGATGCTTCTCTTCGCGCTGTTCTTCTATGGCGGCAATCCAGGCTGGGAAGGAATGATCCAGGCCCTGCTCTTCTCGCCGATCAGCCTGCCCTTCCTTGTTACCGGCACGCTCATTGGAGGCGTGCTCGCGGCGCTGGCCTTCGCCATCACCGCGGTTTCGATCCCGATGCTGCTCGACCGGCAGGTCAATGTCTTCCAGGCAGTCACGACGAGCTGGTCGGCGGCGGTCGCCAATTGGCGGCCGATGGCGCTGTGGGCGGCGCTCATCGTGTTCTTCACGGGCCTGGGGCTGGTGACGTTCTACCTGGCGCTTGCGGTGACCATCCCGCTGATCGCCTTTGCGAGCTGGCACGCCTATCGCGATCTGGTCGAATGAGCCTTCGCGGCGCTCAGGCGACGGCCTTCAGAACGAATGCCGTGACGACCGCGATGTTGATGGCCGCAAGCGGCAGAACGACGACCTTGGCATCGCGCAATCGACGAGCGAAGAAGGCGCCGCCGAACCCGACCGCGAGCAGGCCGGGAAAGGTCCCGAGCGCGAAGGAGCCCATCGCGAGGGCCCCGTCGGCGGCATTTCCGGTACTGGCTGCCGCAGCCAGGGCGCCATAGACAATGCCGCACGGCAGAAACCCCAGTGCCAGCCCCAAGGGGAAATCGCCGAGTCGGGCAGCCCGGCCGGCGAGCGCCGTTACCGCCCCCGGAACGAGCCGCCCCGACAGAGCTGCCCCGGGACGTCCGACGAATCCGGACGCGTGCAGCGCAGCGGCAACCATGTATGTCGCCGCTGCAACCAGAATCGCCGCCACGGCCCAGCGAAAGCCGAACCAGTCGAACATTGCGCCTGTTGCGCTTGCTGCAACGGCGCCGAGCGCCGAATAGGTCGTGGCGCGACCGAGATGATAGCGCCAAAGCGCCGCGCGACCGAGCCGACCAAGGACCGTCCCGGGGCCGCGCTCTCCCTCCCGGCCGACAATCCGCATCAGCACGAATGGTCCGCACATGCCGCTGCAATGAGTAAATCCGGAAACCAGACCTGCAACGAACAGGGACGCGGCGATTCCCGATCGCGTCGTCAATCCGGCCAGCACGGCCGTCCATGTGCCGGAGTCGGCACATAGAGCCAGCAGGTTGAGAAGCGCCGCCGGATCGAGAGGCAAGGCCGGTCAACTCCCGGGCGATAGCGGCGTCGACGCTGCAGCCGCATTCCCCAGCCCGCTGACAGCGGCGCGCCGCCATACGATCTGACGGCGGTCGTCGAGCGCATAACCGCGCTTCCCGAGCAATGCCGCCAGCCAGCCGGATGCGCTGGCAAGTCCGATCTCCAGCTCCCTGACGTGTTGCATCTTGGCAAGCTGGGCTACGGAGTCGAGGAGGCGCTCGGCCACCATCTCCTTCCCGAAGGGAGCCATCACCGTAAGGTCGCCGATAGAAAGAACCCGACCGAAGCGGAGACAGGGCCGGACGACGTAAGAATAGAGGCCGACGAAGCAGCGGTTGGATTGCTCCGCAACGGTGATCCCGGATGGCCATGCCGAGTCAGGGTTTTCGCGAATGAACGCAAGGGCATAGTCGCTCCAGCTCGCCAGCGAGCCGCAGCGCCCCGCCTCGCGCAGCAGCGGGAATGCCTGCGCGATCTGATTCTCGGCGAGGCGGTGTATCGATACGGGGGGCTGGTCGGCCAACGAGACGTGTATTCCGCACATGACACGTATTCTGGCCATCCGGCCGGCCGGTTCATTGATTCATCTCAATTTCCTGATACAGATGTGGCAATAGGTCCGCTGTACCGCGCTTGTATAGCGTCGGTTATCCGGCGAGAATGCCGTTCCTGCCTGTTTCGAGGGTTGATGATTACAACGAATCCGGATCGGAAGCGTACGGCTGCGGAGAACGGCAGCGGCCGGGCCAAGATGCTTGGCATGAAGGACTGCCGCCGCTGCGAGATACGTCATCTTGCCTTCTGCGGCGCCCTGGATGCGCAATATCTCGACGAGATTCAGGCCATCATGCAGACGCGGCAGATCCCCGCCGGTGCCCATGTGATCAACGAGGGCGACGCAGCGGTTTCCGTGTTCAATGTCGCGGCGGGATCGGTCAAGCTTTACAAGCTCCTGTCCGATGGACGTTGCCAGATCACCGGCTTCCTTCTGCCCGGCGATTTCTGCGGGATCGCCACCGACGGGACCTACGCCTATAGCGCCGAGGCACTGGAGCCGAGCGAAATCTGCAGCATGCCGCGCAGCAAGCTGGACGCAGTATTTGCCCGTCATCCCGAGCTTGAGCGACGCCTCCTGGCCATCGTCAGCCACGAACTGTCGGTCGCCCAGGATCAGATGCTCCTGCTCGGGCGGAAGACCGCAGCCGAGCGCCTGGCCGCATTTCTGCTCCGGCAGTCCGCGCGCAACGAGCGGATCGGCTGGCCAGCCAACCCGGTGCAGTTGCCGATGAGTCGGGCGGATATCGCCGACTTCCTCGGCCTGACGATAGAGACGGTCAGCCGTACGTTCACCAAGCTGAGGGATGAAGGCGCGATCCGGCTGCCGACCAAGACCATGATCGAGCTTGCCGACCGTGAGCGGCTCGAGGCGCTCGCCGAAGGCGGGGCGGTTGAGCGCTGAACAGAAGCCGGCGGCAGGCCGGGCGCCTGCTCGGACTGCAAGTCGACCCTACGGAAACCCGCTCATTGCATGGAGAATCGGCGGCTCTTTGACCGTAACGTGATTCTCCACGCGCCGCACGCCGGGCGTGTTCTCCGCCGCAACCACCAATGCATCGCGTTGATTGGTGCTCTGTACGGTTCCCCACAGATGGACCGTGCCATTTGCCACGACGATGTCTTCCTCGCGCCCATGCCACCATGGCTGCCCTTTGAGTTCATCGAGCAGGCGCGCGCGGATCGCCCGATCGTCGTCGGATAGTTCGGAAGGTTCCTTCGCTGCGTCCGAGGCGAACGCCCTCAGGAGATTGGCACGACTCACGATTCCAACGACGCGCCCTTCCCGCACGACCGGAACGCGCTTGATGCGATGCTTGTCCAGAAGAGCGACGATATCCAGGATGGGCGTTGCCTCGTCAACCGTAATGACCGACGGTGTCATCACGTCCCGCGCCTTGCGCCCGCGCGATTTCACGTATTCATCGGCGAGCTCCACGTCATTGACAAAAGCGCGCAGCCACCACGACCGGCGCCTCTCCGTTCCCATCTCCGCGCGCCGGACGAGGTCGCCTTCGCTGACGATGCCGACGAGGGTTCCGTCCGGCATCACAACCGGTATGGCGCTGATGCCGCGCGCCAGCATCAGCTTGGCGACCTCTTCTACCGGCAGATCAGGATCTGCGGAAACGACGGAGCGGGTCATGATGTCAGCGGCGTTCATGGATGCTCTCCGAACATTCCAGTAAAATTAATAATATCACGCGACACTGCTCTCGTCGTCGATCTACGTCAACGCCGCAACGGCGCCCCGATCAGTGAACATTGCCCGCCTCGTGCCATCCCGGCGGGACGCCGTCATATCCGGCAGGCGGTGGGCGATGCCCTTTTGTGGCAGCCGATGCAAGTGCGGTCGCCGGTGAATAGGACCGCTGATCAACGCGCTGCGCCCGCGGGCCCTGCGTGGCGATGTCCGTCGATTCTGCGCTGTGGCAGGTACGGCATTTCAGCGAGTTGTTGGCCTTGAGCCGCGCCCATTCGTACGTGGCAGTCGGGGCAGGTCGCGCGCCTGACCGGTTGGTGAACCTCCAGCATCCTCTATGCGGGACTGCCCGGCGCAATGCCGACGTTCAGGCCGCCGCTTTTCCCGTCAGGAGATCGAAGTTGCCGGCATTCGGACAGAACAGCCGATACTCGCCGGGAGCGCCGCCCTTGCTCAGCCAGCGGCTACAGATCGCCTGGGTCGGGCAGGTCGCGCAGTTGCGCTCGATGTCCCGCAGCAGCGGCGGCTCGCCGAAGGCAAAAGCCCTCTCAAGGCCGAGCTTGAGCACCATAGCATCGAGCAACGGCTTCGATCGCGGTGCATTCTTGATGATCGTGGCCAGATCCTCACGCGCGCATCCCAGGTCGGCAAGCATCCGGTCGAGATCGCGGCCGCCGAGATTGGCGAACTCCTGCGCCATCCGGCGGCGCATCGCCGCATCCTCCTGGCGGGCTGCAACTGCCGCCCGCAGGCTGCGCAACCGGCACAACAAGGCAGAGAACATGCTCATGGTTAACCTCCCTCGGGCCCTCCACGGGCCAATCCAAGCTATAAAATCGACCATTTGCGGAGACCTGGCTTTGAGCCAGATCAAATTGCCGTTGCGATACCAATTGGGCGCTTTGGCATGCCGTTTGATCCGGATCAACGAGCGGAGGCGCCATCGCGGGTAGTCAGTGTGCATGACCGAAGCCCTGCGACACCTGCTTGCCACCCCGGTTCCGCGCTACACAAGCTACCCGACCGCGGTGCAGTTCAGCCCCGACATCACGGGAGAGACGTATTCCGCCTGGCTGCACGAGATCGACCCGGCGCGGCCGGTTTCGCTTTACGTCCACATACCGTTCTGCCGAAAGCTTTGCCATTACTGCGGCTGCAACACGAATATCGTGGCGCACTACGGACCGGTCGAGGAGTTCCTTGCTGCGCTCGAGCAGGAAATGGCGCTGATCACGGCCTATGCGCCGGGGCGCCTCACCTACGGCCATCTACACTTCGGCGGCGGCACGCCGACCATTGTCAGTCCAGAGCATTTCCGCCGGCTCTGCCGCTCGATCGATCATCACTTCGTCCGTGGCAGCGATGCAGAACTCGCGGTGGAAGTCGACCCGCGCACGCTGGCCGACGAAATGGCCGCCGCCCTCGCCGATGCCGGAATCAATCGTGCAAGTCTAGGCGTTCAGGACCTGGACCACGCGGTGCAGGTCGCCATCAATCGGATCCAGCCGTTCGAGACCGTCGCCGCGGCGGCTGCCAGCCTGCGCCGGGTGGGCATTTCCGCACTGAATTTCGATCTGATCTACGGCCTGCCGCTACAGACGCTGGCCGGCTTCCTCGCGACCGTGGACAAGGCAGTGTCGCTGGAGCCGTCGCGCATCGCCCTGTTCGGCTATGCGCACGTGCCGTGGATGAAGAAGCACCAGAAGCTGCTCGAGCGCTACGAGCTTCCCGATGGCGAACTGCGCGAGGAGCTGAGTCGCCGTGCCGCAGAGCGGCTGGTGGAACATGGCTACGTATCGATCGGGCTTGATCATTTCGCGCGGCCGGATGATTCACTGGCGCGCGCGGCCTCCGCCGGGGAGCTACGGCGGAATTTCCAAGGCTACACGACAGATACCGCCCGGATCCTGCTCGCCTTCGGGCCGTCGGGCATCAGCCGCATGCCGCAAGGCTACGTGCAATCCGACGCAGCGGTACGAGGCTGGCGCGAAGCGGTCGCCTCCGGCCGCTTGCCGGTCGCGCGCGGCGTCAGACTCTCCCGCGAGGATCGGTTGCGGGCCGACGTGATCGAGACACTCATGTGCCGGAACGAGGTAGACCTGCGGGAAGCCACACTGCGGCACGGTGCAGGCACGCCCGAAACGGCGTTCGCGTCCGAGCTTGTCGCGCTGCGGCCTTTCATCGATGCTGGAGCGGCGACGATGGACGGCTATCGGCTCGCGATTACGGAAGGGGGTCGCATCTACCTGCGGCTCGTCGCCGCGGTTTTCGATCAGTATCTTTCGCGAGAGCAGACCCGCCACAGCCGCGCCGTCTGACACGCAGCTTCGGCGTAAAGCATCTTCAGCCCGCAGCGAGCAGAATGGCAAGAGGAGCGGCCGACCGGCCGCTCCTCCGCTTTGGCGGTCCGCCCTACTCTGCGGCCGCCGGCAGGACCTGGACCGGCTGACGCTGCCCGGTTTTGCGCTGGCCGAGCCAGAGCCGCAGCAGGAAGACGGCCAGCAGGATCGGCCCGACGCTGAAGACGATGTCGCCGGGCATGCGCAGCCA
>JAWLHE010000012.1:0-137881 GCA_041690495.1 Alphaproteobacteria bacterium
TCCGTCAGGTCAAAGCGAGCCATGATCAAGCTCCTACAGTTTGGAAGCTTGAATCACATCTCACCCTCGGCCGAAACCCCTTTATGAGTACAGGACCTAAGCGGGCTTTCCGGTGATCGCACGCAGCCGCTCTCTCGCCGAGAGCAGGGGGTCAAGAGCCGACGATGCGGGCAAGGATCACACCGGGTCCGACGGCACCGGCCCGCCCCCGACGATGACGACGGGTGCGGTGTGCACGTCTCCGGATCGCTGCGCCACGACGACTCCCCGCGACGCACGAGCATCGCGTGCGGGGGAGACGGGTTGCAAGACGGAGAGGCTGCCCTCTCCATCATCACTGTCACGCCCGGACCCGATCCGGGCATCCAGAGTCGCCGGCTGAACCGCCGCAGCTGGATCGCCCGATCAAGTCCGGCGATGACAGTCGATCTCGAGAAGGCGGCGCTCCATCCGGTCTCCCGACAGGAGAAAGTTGCGCCGGGCTCGATCGATCAGGAAGCGTCTACGCCGTCGCCTCGGCTTTCTGGCGGGTGTGCACGCCCTCGGCGAATTCCTCGATCATCTTCCTGTTGAAGGCGGGAATGTCGTCGGGCTTGCGGCTGGTGACGAGGCCGTTATCGGTGACGACCTCCTGATCGACCCAGTTGGCGCCCGCGTTGGCGAGGTCCGATTTCAGCGACGGCCACGACGTCATCTTGCAGCCGCGCACCGCACCCGCGTCGATCAGCGTCCATGGCCCATGACAGATCGCGGCGATCGGCTTCCTGGCCTGAACGAAGCCCTTGATGAACTGTATCACCCTGTCGTTCATGCGCAGCTGGTCGGGATTGGCGACGCCGCCCGGCAGCATCAGCGCGTCGTAGTCGTCCGCCGAGGCCTGGTCGATGGTGCGGTCGACCTTGAACATGTCGGCATGGTCGAAATGGTTCCAGCCCTGAATCTGGCCCGATTTGGGCGAGACGATCTCGACCTGCGCGCCAGCGTCGCGCAGCGCCTTCATCGGCTCGGTCAGCTCGACCTGCTCGAATCCGTCCGTCGCGACGATGGCGACCTTCTTGCCGCTCAGCTTGCCCGATTCCTGTGCCATGAGTCCCTCCGTCGATTGCCCGGAAGCCGGTTGAACGGCAGAGCGCGGCGATCCGTTCCGCGCCGCGCGAGTCGTGGTAAACGCGGGGTTAACCCTGTCCGTGCTACAGTCAGGACCGTATCGCTCACTTGGCCGATTCGATGAACGCCTGGCTCGAGTCCCTCCGCATCTACCGCGAGCCGCGCATGCTCGCCGTGCTCTTCATGGGCTTCTCCAGCGGCCTGCCGCTGCCGCTGACCTTCGGCACGCTGTCGTTCTGGCTGGCCGAGACCGGCATCTCGCGCACCTCGATCGGCCTGTTCGCGCTGATCGGCATCTCCTACAGCTTCAAGTTCCTGTGGTCGCCGTTCATCGACCGGCTGCCGCTGCCGTGGATCACGCGCCGGCTCGGCCGCCGGCGCGGCTGGGCGCTGGCGATCCAGGCGCTGCTCGTGCTGGCGATCCTCGCCCTGGGTGCCACCGACCCGCGCAGCGATCCCGCGCTGGTGGCGCTCGCCGCGGTCGTCGTCGCGTTCCTGTCGGCGAGCCAGGACATCGTCATCGACGCCTTCCGCATCGAGCTGCTCAAGCCCGAGGAGCAGGGCGCCGGCGCCGCGGCGACGCAATGGGGCTATCGCTTCGGCATGATCGCCAGCTCGGCGGGAGCCCTGCTCGCCGCCGAGTTCGGCGGCTGGCAGTTCGCCTTCACGGTCATGGCGGCGCTGATGGGTGTCGGCATGCTCACGGTGTGGCTGACGCGCGAGCCAGCCGGCTCCGCCGCGGCGCTGGCGCCGATGCCGGGCGACACCGCCATGCAGCGCACGATCGCCTGGATCGAGCGCGCGGTGT
Organism: Alphaproteobacteria bacterium; assembly: GCA_041690495.1. Classification (GTDB taxonomy): domain Bacteria; phylum Pseudomonadota; class Alphaproteobacteria; order CACIAM-22H2; family CACIAM-22H2; genus DATAAP01. The sequence goes on from JAWLHE010000012.1 coordinate 1,916, forward strand.
TCGCCCCCTTCGCCGATTTCATGACGCGGCCGGGCTGGATCGCGATCCTCGTCTTCGTCGTGCTCTACAAGTTCGGCGACGCGCTCGCCGGCGTCATGTCCAACCCGTTCTACGTCGCGATGGGCTTCTCGAAGCTCGAGGTCGCCAGCATCAGCAAGGTGTTCGGCGTCGCCGCGACATTGGCCGGCCTCGCCGCCGGCGGCGTCGCGGTCTACCGGCTCGGCATGTACAAGGCGCTGCTCGCCTGCGGCGTGCTGCAGGCAATCTCGAACCTGATGTACGCACTGCAGAGCCTCCTCGGCCACGACGTCGCGATGCTGACCGTGACGATCGGCATCGAGAACTTCACCGGCGGCATGGGCTCGGCGGCGTTCGTCGCCTATCTCTCCAGCCTGTGCAATGTCGCCTTCACGGCGACGCAGTACGCGCTGCTGTCCTCGCTCGCCACGGTCGGCCGCACCACGCTGTCGGCATCCGGCGGCTGGCTCGCCGACCAGCTCGACTGGTTCGTGTTCTTCGTCCTGACCACGGGCGCCGCACTGCCCGGCATCGTCATGGTGCTGTGGCTGATGCGCAGGTTTCCGCTGCGCATGCCGGTCGCGCGGCCGGCGATGGCGGTCGACGACTAGGACGCCGACTCGTCTGGCAGCATCCGCCTCGCGCCCGTCGCTACCAGCGTTTAAGTTGGAGCGGAGGGCAGCTCGGGAAGCGCGGCCGTTCGCAGCGGCCGCAGGGCCGGAGGGAATGCCATGACGACCGTCAGCGTGCTCGGCGGCACGGGGTTCCTCGGGCGGCGGATCGTGCGGCGGCTCGCCGACGAGGGCGCCGCCGTGCGTGTCGCGGTGCGTCATCCCGACCGGGCGGGAAACTCTTCGCGCGCGGTCCTTCGCGCCGACGTGCGCGACGAGGCCTCGGTCGCCGCCGCGGTCGCCGGGGCCGATGCCGTCGTCAACGCGGTCTCGGCCTACGTCGAGAAGGGCGGCGTGACGTTCGCGGCGGTGCACGAGCACGGCGCCGCGACGGTGGCGCGCGAGGCCGCGGCCGCCGGCATTTCCCGCCTCGTGCTCGTCTCCGGCATCGGCGCGGATCCCGAATCGCGGTCGCCCTATATCCGTGCGCGCGGGCGCGGGGAGCAGGTCGTCCGTCAGGCCTTTCCGGGCGCCACCATCGTACGCCCGAGCGCCATGTTCGGTCCGGGCGACGCGCTGTTCGGCACGTTCGCCGGCCTCGCCCGGCGTTTCCCGCTGCTGCCGCTGATCGGCGGCGGCCATACCAGGTTGCAGCCGGTCCATGTGGAGGACGTCGCGGCGGCAATCGCACGCATACTCGCCGACCCCGCGACGGCGGGCCGGATATTCGAGCTTGCCGGCCCGATCGTGTACACGCTGCGCGAACTGGCCGAGATGACGCTCCGGCTGGTCGAGAGAAGGCGGCCACTTGTTCCGGTGCCCTTCGCTCTCGCCAAGCTTCAGGCGCGCGCCTTCGAATTCCTGCCGAACCCGCCGCTCACCACCGGGCAGGTGGACCTGCTCGGCGCGGACAATGTGGCGAGCGGGACCCAGCCGGGCTTTCGCGAACTCGGCATCGAGCCGCGATCGGTCGCGGAGATCGTGCCGACTTACATCGGGCCGTCGCGCGGCCCGGCATAGCCGGACGAATCCGGAATCGCCAACGGCCGGCGCGTGCACCGCGCATTCCCGCGAGGAATCGCGTGCGGAACGGTCCTGCCCGGACGGGGCGCCGCGCGCCGCCGACGCAAATTGGTCACACCCCGATAACGCAATCGACGGTATGCAGGACGTCCCTGCCGACACCATCCAGCATGGACATCCACACGCCCGATCATGCACGCATGACTTCAGCTTCGAAGCGCCGGCGGATCGGGCGGGCAGCGGTCGTCCCGGGACTGATGACGCTCACGCTCCTGACAGGCGGCTGCGGCCCGGCGGTGGTGAAGCCCGCATCGATCGAGCAGGCCGGCACGATCTCGGCGCGCGCGGCCGGCGAATATCGCCTGCAGCCCGGCGACGAGCTCGACATCCGCTTCTACTATAACCCCGAGCTCAACAACTCCGTCATCGTGCGGCCGGACGGCCGGATCTCGCTGCCGCTCGCAAACGAGGTCGAGGCGGCGGGGATGACGCCCGCAGCCCTGTCGCAGCAGCTGCGCACGGCCTACGCGCAGTCGCTGCGGCGCCCGGACGTGACGGTCATCGTGCGGTCGTTCAACGCGCAGAAGGTTTTCGTCGGCGGCGAAGTGACGGCCCCTGGCGTCATCCAGGCGCTCGGACCGCTGACCGTGATGCAGTCGGTGATGCAGGCCGGCGGGTTCAAGGAGAGCGCCCGGATCGACGAGGTCATCGTGATCCGGCGCGACCCCGTGGCGCCGGCATCGGAGCCGATCGTCATTCCGGTCGATATCTCGGCGGTCGTGGACGGGACGGGCACGAACCAGGACATCGCGCTCATGCCCTACGACGTCGTGTACGTGCCGAAATCGCCGATCGCGAACGTCAACAAGTTCGTCGACCAGTACATCCGCCAGAACATTCCGGTCGGCTTCGGCCTCGCCTACGGCTTCTGAACGCCCGGCGGACAAACGGAGTCCCGCGCCGCGATCGGCGAGCCGGCGGTCGGCCGATCCGATCATCAATCCGATAGTCAGAAGCCGTGGTCGAACTGGCTCGCGATCTCGTCGCGGACACCGACGAGTGTCACCTCGATGTCGTCAAGCAGGTCTTCAAGCGCGGTCGCGGCCCGGCTCAAAGGGGGTGTGGGTCCGGTCGGCGCGAGCGGCGTTCCGTCGGGCGCGCGGCTGCCGTCCGCAAAATTCAGGATCTCGACATTGACCAGCGTGTCCGTATCGTCGGACGGACCCGTTCCCGGCGCCGTGTGCGCGACCGTCGTGACGCCGTTCGCCGTTGCGACCGTATAGGCCGCCGCGGCGTCCCGAAAATACGCCGTATCGGTCCCCGCCCCGCCGTCGATGGCGTCGTTGCCGGCCGAGCCGCCGATCATGTCGTCGCCGGCGCCGGCGAAGATGCGCTGGTCGAAATCCTTGGTGGGGAAGACGTCCCTGTTGAGCGCGTCGCTGTCAAAGATCTGATCCTGCGCGAAATTGTCGGACCGATCGGTGCCGACGGCGAAGTAATGCGGCGCGTCGCCCGACAGCAGCGCCGCCGGCTCCAGCGCCTCATGCTCGGCAAGGACCGTGATGTCGGCCTCATAGCGGCCGATGCGATGCTCGGCCGTGACCGGATCTTCCACGGCGCCGTCGGCCGTGGCCTGGACGAGGTGGGTGGCATTGCCGGTACCGATCCAGACATCCGTGCCGATGCGGGCCTTGGGCTCGAAATCGGCCTCGTCGCCGATCGCCGCCGTCTCGCCGAGGAGGTCGCCGATCGCCGAGGCCGGCAGCCCGTCCTCCTTCGCCAGCACCAGGAAGTCCTGGGTATGAATGAAGTTGACCAGGTTGGCGGCGTCGTCCGGCGCGCCGGCGGCGATGGAGGCATCGGTTCCGTGCGCGGCGATGGCGACGCCGAGATATTTCGGGTCGTTCAGCCAGCCCTGCTCGATCATGGCGGTCGTGACCATCGCCGAGCCGAGGCTGTGGCCGGTCAGGAGGACCTGGCCGATGCCGTTGTCCGGATCGTCGGCATAGCCCTGGACCGCTGCGATCAACGGCTGGAACTGCGCGAAATGATCGGCGAACTGCAGGTGGTCCCGCAGGTCTCCCGGAATCTCGTCGGTGCCGCGAAACGCGAGCGCCAGGGTCGTCGTGCCGTTCAGCGCCCCGACATAGGCATGGGCGACCGCGCTGTTGTTCCCGTCGGAGCCGACGTAAATGCCGTTTTGCAGCGTGTACGTGTTGCCGTCGAATGCGCCGGCATCGCCGAGGCCGAGTTCGGCGCCGAGCGGACGCCAGCCGAGCGCGATTCCGGCGTCGGGCGTATCGCTGTAGGCGTTTGCGGCGAGCCTTGCGGCATCGGCGAAGATGTTGCCTGTGGGAGACGTGACGGCCATGCTTCTGCCTTGTGCGGGACGTGGCAGTGCTCCTGTGTCGGGTCGAGCACTTCACGAGAGGAACGCGACAAGCAGGCGCCTGGCTCCCCCGTTGTCCGTCGCCGCCCGATCTGCCCCTTGCGGACAAGACCAGAGGCACATCCGATCCTCAGGCGCGTGCCTAACCGGTGCCGGCCAGCATCTCCGGGGGCACGTCGCGGTTGATGACTTCGCGGAGCGCGAAGCTCGACTCGATGCGCGCGACATGCGGCAGGCGCGAAAGCTGCGTGTTGTGGACGCGCTCGTAGTCCTCGATGTCGCGCGCCGCGACCGTGACCTGATAGTCCGCGGCTCCCGACATCAGATAGCAGGACAGAACGGACGGGCAGCGCGCCACCGCCTTCTCGAAGGCGCGCAGGCAGTCCTCGCTCTGCCGCTCGAGCGTGATGCGGACGATGACGAGGCCGCCGAAGCCGAGCCGCTTGCGGTCGAGCTCGGCGCGATAGCGGCGGATGACCCCGCTTTCGGTCAGCCGCTGCAGGCGCCGCGCGCAGGCGGTCGGCGACAGCCCGACCTTCGCCGAGAGCTCGACATGGCTGAGACGGGCGTCCTCGAGAAGATGGCGGAGCAGCCGGAGGTCGGTGCGATCCAGAGCGCTCTCGCCGGTTTCCATCGCAAGTTCCCCCTTCCACGCAGGATTCCTGCGCCAGACTAGCGGGAACGCGCCGACCCTGGCAATGACCCGGCGCGGCGACGGGAGTATGAGTAGAGGGAGGCGGAAAAGGAGAACGGCGATGCGCGTCGGGGTGCCGAAGGAGATCAAGAGCAACGAACACCGGGTCGGCCTGGTGCCGGCCAGCGTGCGCGAACTGGTCCATCACGGCCACAGCGTCGTGGTCGAGACGAATGCCGGCTACGGCATCGGCTTCGACGACGACGACTATCTCGGCGCCGGCGCCACGATCGCCGCGACCGCCGCGGACGTGTTCGCCGGCGCCGACCTGATCGTCAAGGTCAAGGAGCCGCAAGAGGCCGAGATCGCGATGCTCACGGAGCGCCATACGCTGTTCACTTATCTCCATCTCGCGCCCGATCCGGCACAGGCCAAGGGCCTGATGAAGTCGGGCACGACCGCGATCGCCTACGAGACCGTGACCGGCCCGCGCGGCGGGCTGCCGCTGCTCTCGCCGATGAGCGAGGTCGCGGGACGCATGTCGATCCAGGTCGGCGCGCATTGCCTCGAGAAGCGCCAGGGCGGCGCGGGCATCCTGCTCGGCGGCGTGCCCGGGGTGTCCGCCGCGAAAGTGGTCATCCTCGGTGGTGGCGTGTCGGGCACCAACGCCGCGCGCATGGCGATGGGTCTGGAGGCGCATGTCGTCGTCCTCGACAAGTCGCTGCAGCGGCTCTACGACCTCGACCTGCAGTTCGGCTCGCGGCTGCACACCGTCTACTCGACGCGCGAGGCGATCGAGAAGCACGTGACCGAGGCCGATCTCGTGATCGGCGCGGTGCTCGTGCCCGGCGCGGCGGCTCCCAGGCTGGTGACGCGCGACATGATCAGGCGCATGCGGCGCGGCTCCGTGGTGGTCGACATCTCGATCGACCAGGGCGGCTGCTTCGAGACCAGCAAGGCGACGACGCACGACGACCCGACCTATGTCGTCGACGGCGTGGTGCATTACTGCGTCGCCAACATGCCGGGCGCGGTCGCGCGCACATCGACCTTCGCGCTGAACAACGCGACGCTGCCGTTCGTGCTCGCACTCGCCGACAAGGGGCCGAAGGCGGCGATGGCGGCCGATCCGCATCTCCTCGCCGGGCTCAACGTGCACCGCGGCCGGATCACGCATGCCGCGGTCGCCGAGGCGCTCGCCCTCGACCTGCTTCCCGCCGAGCGCGCGCTGGCGGCCTAGCGCATGAACGCGCGTGCGCCGGAAGCTTCGCCCGCGCGCCTATTTCATCAGACCCGCCGATCGAAGCGCCTTCGCGATGACGGCGCCTGGGTCCAGCCTTCCGTCACGTTTAGCGGCGGCGCCCACTTCGGGCCCTGATTCGGAAGGCGCTGCCGCAGGATCCGGCGCGCCGGCAAGGACGTTCCCGTCCTGGTCGATCAGGATGCCCGCCGCGGGGGCCGCGCGCGCCGGCCTGGCGCTGCGGTTCCGGCCGGCCGGCGCGGCCGCCGCGGCAAGGTTCCAGAATTCCGCGATCCGGTGCGTCGACGAGATGCCGGCGTCGATGATGAACGGAGCGGGCCGGCCGCACCGCCCGTCGCCGTCTCCGGCGGCGATCGGCACGCCGTGCGCCATGCCGGTGATCGTGTACGCTTCGAGCATGCGTTCGCCGTCCGCGTTGTGCCAGGCGCGATGCGGATAGCCGTCGACGGTCGCCTCGACCGCCGGCAGTCCGGCCAATCCGTGAACGTCGGCCCATTGCTTGACGATCTCGTCGGCATTCGCGGGCTTGACGGTCGGGTCCGCGTCGCCGTGCCAGACCGATACTTTCGGCCACGGCCCGGGATGCGGAGAAGCGGCGCGAACCAGGTCGCCCCACGCACGTGCGGCGCGGGTCCGCGCCTGGAACATGGCGTCGAATGCCTCCTGCACGTTCGCCGCGCAGCCATAGGGCAGCCCGGCGACGATGGCGCCGCCGGCGAAGACCTCGGGATATGCCGCCAGCATGACGGACGTCATGGCGCCGCCCGCGGACAGTCCGGTGATATAGATCCGGCGCCGGTCGATGCCGTGGTCGACGACCATGCGCTCGATCATCTGCCGGATCGAATGAGCCTCGCCGCGGTCGCGCGCGGCATCCGCGGCGCTGAACCATTGGAAGCAGGAATTGGAATTGTTCGCGCGCCGCTGCTCCGGCATGAGCACGGCGAAACCGAGCCTGTCCGCGAGCGTCGACCATCCCGTACCGCGGTCGTATGCCGCGGCCGTCTGCGTGCAGCCGTGCATGACGACCACCAGCGGCGGCGCCCCGCGGAGGCGATCGGGCGCATACTTGAGCATACGGAGATTGCCGGGGTTCGAGCCGAAGCCTGTCTGTTCGACGAGGCAGGTCGCCGGCGGCTGCATGGCCTCTCCGGCGGCACCGGAGACCTTTGCCGCGGCCAGGAACGTTTCCCATTGACGGCGGTAGCGGGCGAGTTTGGCAGTGGTCTGTCCTAATCCGAGCACGCAATACTCCTGTTGATGCAAGCACGCCGCGCCCGGGCCGTCTCTCCCTCCCGCCTGCATGATCATTGAATCGGCGAGCATCGTTACATGGGTTCGCGCTCCGCCATTGCAACATGGCGGCATGGGCCGCGACGACCGAAAGTCCGCCGGCGGCTGCAAGGAAAAGCACGGCCGTGGCCGCGACCCCGGACGGAGCGGACGAGGAGCGGCTTGCGCGCGATACGCGGCGCGCCGACGATGCCGGCATATTGCCCTTCATCGGCGCGCGGAATCGGGCATAGTGTGGTCGCCGAAAGGGGCTTCCATGACAATTCGCAATCTCGATGCGATCTTCAAGCCGCGCTCGATCGCGCTGATCGGCGCGAGCAAGCAGGCGGGCTCGGTCGGCGCCGTGGTCGCCCGCAACCTGTTCAATGCCGGGTTCGACGGTCCGGTCATGCCGGTCAACCCGCGCCACGACTCGGTCGAGGGCGTGCTGGCCTATCCCGATGCGGCGAGCCTGCCGGTGACGCCGGACCTTGCCGTCGTCGCGACGCCGCCGCAGACGGTGCCCGGACTGGTGCGCGAGCTCGCCGCGCGCGGCACCCGCGGCGTCGTCGTCATCACCGCAGGGTTCGGCGAGCTCGGCACCGACGAGGGGCGCGCCCTGCAACAGGAAATTCTTGACGCGGCGCGTCCGCATCTTATGCGCATCGTCGGTCCCAACTGTCTCGGCGTGCTGGTGCCGCGCATGGGCCTGAACGCGTCGTTCGCGCATCTCAACCCGCGCCGCGGCGAGATCGCCTTCGTGACGCAGTCGGGCGCGCTGCTGACGTCCGTGCTGGACTGGGCGGCGCCCCGCAACATCGGCTTCTCGACCATGGTGGCGCTGGGCGGCATGGCCGATGTCGATTTCGGCGACATGCTCGACTATCTCGCCAACGATCCCGACACCCGCGCCGTCCTGCTCTATGTCGAGACCGTGACGCATGCGCGCAAGTTCATGTCGGCGGCGCGCGCCGCGGCCCGGGTCAAGCCGGTCATCGTCGTCAAGGCCGGCCGCCACGCCGAATCGGCCAAGGCGGCGGCATCGCATACCGGCGCGCTCGCCGGCTCCGACGAAGTGTTCGACGCCGCGTTCCGGCGCGCCGGCATGCTGCGCGTCAACGATCTCGACGAACTGTTCGACGCGGTGCAGACCCTGTCCGCGCCGCCGCCGCTGCAGGGCGAGCGGCTCGCGATCCTGACCAACGGCGGCGGCATGGGCGTGCTGGCGACGGACGCGCTGCTCGATCTCGGCGGCCGGCTCGCGACACTGTCGGAGCGCACGCTGGACCAGCTCAACGCGGTCCTGCCGCGAACGTGGTCGCGGGGCAACCCGGTCGACATCATCGGCGACGCGCAGGGCGACCGCTATGCGGCCGCGCTGGCGGTGCTGCTCGAGGCGCCCGAGTCCGACGCGGTGCTGGTCCTCAACTGCCCGACGGCGGTCGCATCGAGCCGCGAAGCCGCGCAAGCGGTGGTCGAGACCGTCGGCGGCAGGCCGCACGCGGTGATGACGAGCTGGATCGGCGCGGCCGAGGCGAACGAGGCCCGGCGCATCTTCGCGAGTCACCGCATCCCGACCTACGACACCCCGGACAAGGCGGTGCGCGGCTTCATGCATCTGGTTCGCTACCGGCGCAACCAGGACCTGCTGATGGAGACGCCGCCTTCCGTGCCGGTCGATTTCGTGCCCGACGTCGCGAAGGCGCGCAAGCTGATCGAGTCGGCGCTGCGCGACGGTCGCGACTGGCTTCCCGGCCAGGCGGCCAAGGCCCTGATCGCCTGCTACGGAATTCCGGTCGCGCGCAGCGAGGTGGCGGCGACGCCCGAGGAAGCGGCGTGGCAGGCCGAGGCGATCGGCCGGCCGGTCGCGCTCAAGATCCTGTCGCAGGATATCCTGCACAAATCCGACATCGGCGGAGTCGTGCTCGACCTCGCCACGCCGCAGCAGGTGGCGGACGCGGCGCGCGCCATGCTGGCGAAAGTGGGCAAGGCGCTGCCCGAGGCGCGCATCGACGGCTTCATGGTCGAGGAGATGATCCGTCGGCGCAATGCGCAGGAGCTGATCCTGGGCGCCGTCGAGGACCGCCAGTTCGGCCCGTTCATCCTGTTCGGCCAGGGCGGCGTCGCGGTCGAGGTCGTCGACGACAAGGCGGTGGCGCTGCCGCCGCTCAACATGAACCTCGCGCGCGAGATGATGTCGCGCACGCGGGTCTACAAGCTGCTGCAGGGCTATCGCGACCGGCCGCCGGCGGCGATCGACAAGATCGCGACGACCCTGGTGCAGCTGTCGCAGCTGATCGCCGACCTCGACGAGGTCGTCGAGATCGACATCAATCCGCTGCTCGCCGATGCCGACGGCGTGATCGCGGTCGATGCTCGCATCAAGGTCGCGGCGGCGGCGACCGCACGCCGCGGCGCGCGCCTCGCCATCCGGCCCTATCCCAAGGAGCTCGAACGGAAAATATCGCTCGACGCGATCGGGCCGGCGCTGATCCGCCCGGTGCGGCCGGAAGACGAGCCGGCCTTTCATGTCGCCTTCGCCAAGCTGTCGCCCGAGGACGTGCGCATGCGCTTCTTCGCACCGATGAAGAGGCTGCCGCACGACATGGCCGCGCGGCTGACGCAGATCGACTACGACCGCGAGATGGCGTTCGTGCTCGAGCGCGAGTCCGACCGCGAGATCCTCGGCGTCAACCGCATCGTCGCCGATCCCGACAACCGCAAGGCGGAGTTCGCGGTCATCGTGCGCAGCGACCTTCATGGCCGAGGCATCGGCCGCATGCTGATGCAGCGCCTCGTGCAGTATGCGCGCAACCGCGGCATCGGCGAGATGTTCGGCGACATCCTGCGCGAGAACGTCACCATGATCACCTTCATGCGCGAGCTCGGCTTCGAGCTCAAGAGCATCGCCGAGAGCGAGGCGATCGTGCGCGCGCGGCTGGACCTGCAGAAAACGCCCGTGCCCGCCGAGGAGCGCGATCGGGTGCCCGGCCTGGCTGCGTCGTGAGCGGCGCCGTCAGGAACCGATGGGGCCGCCGTCCCTGCGGGTGATGGCGACCACCGCGGGGCGCGGCGGCATGCCTTCGTCGAAGTCGGGCCAGCGCGTCGACGGCTTTTCGAAGATCGAGCCTTTCTCCCCGCCCGGATGCTGGATCGACAGGAACAGCGTCCGCCCGTCCGGCGTGAATTCCGGTCCGCAGATCTCGGCCCCGCGGGGCGCATTGAAGAACAGCCGCGTGATGCCGCGTCCCGGGCCGCCGGTGTCGGCGGCGTAGACCGCGTCGGAGAATCCGGCCGCGTTGCGCTGGCCGTCGGTCGCGATCCATAGCCGCCCCTGCGGGTCGAAGGCGATGTTGTCCGGGCAGGCCAGCCAGCCGTCGTCCGAAACCGGCCCGTGATAGCGGGCGCCATGCGCGGGGTTCGCGGGATCGCCGCCGAGCAGGAAGAACGCCCACCTGCATCTGGCCGCGCTATGGTCGGGCCGGCCGCGGACCGTGGGCGGAATGATCTCTATGATCTGGCCGAACCTGTTGCCCGCGCGCGGATTGGCGGCATCGGCGCGCTCGCGCATGCTGGCGTCGTTCGCGGGCCGGCGCCGGCTGTTGCCGGTCAGGACGACGTAGACCCGCCCGGTTCTCGGATTGGGCTCGATGTCCTCGGGACGGTCCATCGGCGTGGCGCCGACCAGGTCGGCGGCGCGGCGCGCCTCGATGACCACGTCGGCCTGGCTGCGGAAGCCGTTGGCCGCGGTAAGCGGCCCGACGCCATGGACCAGCGGCAACCACGTCATCGTGCCATCGGCGTCGAAGCGCGCCACATGGAGCGTGCCGTGGTCGAGCAGATCACGGTTGGCGGCGCGGCGGCGCGGGTCGAAGCGGTCCCGCGTCACGAATTTGTAGACGTACTCGAAGCGCTCGTCGTCACCGGAGTAGACCGCGACGCGGCCGTCATGGCTGACCGCGGTCGTGGCACCTTCGTGCTTGAAGCGGCCGAGCGCGGTGCGCTTCACCGCCGGCGCCGACGGGTCATAGGGATCGATCTCGACCACCCAGCCGAAGCGGTTCGGCTCGTTCGGCTCCCTTTCGAGATTGAAGCGGTCGTGCCACTTGCCCCAGACGTACCGGCCCCTTCCGGTGATGCCGTAGCGCCTGTACGCCTCCGCCTCCGGCGACGTCCCGGCGTCGCCGATGAAGTAGCCGTGGAAATTCTCCTCGCCGGACAGCACCGTGCCCCACGGCGTCCTGCCGCCCGCGCAATTGTTCAAGGTGCCGACGACCCACGTCCCGGCGGGATCGGCGCCGGTCCGGAGCCGCGCATGGCCGGCCGCCGGACCGCCGACAGCCATGTCGCTGCTGAGCGGCGTGAAGCGGCGGTTGTAGGGGCTGTCGGCCAACACCTCCCAACGCCCGTTCGTCCTGCGAATCTCGAACACGCTGTGGCCCTGCGCCGCCATCTCGATCTCCGCCTGGGCCTGCGTCATCCGCTCGAGCGGCGCGTCGCCGAGGCCGGGCCACATCAGGGCCGGCACAGTGCCCTCGTGATTGACGCACAGCAGGCCGCGCGTCGAGCTGCCCGAGCCGTAGGGCAGCGGCATGAATGCGATGAAGTCGTTGTCGTAGCCGAACTGCCCGAGCTGCGCCGCGGCGCTCTGGCCGGCGATGTCGAAAGCCGGCGCATCCGCCTTCACCCGGTCGCCCCAGCGCGCCAGGATCTGCATCTCGTAGCCGGCCGCCACCGTGTGGCCGGTCCCGAGCGCGTGCCCGATCTCCGCGAATCGCAGCGACGAGGGCGCCCGCGGCGCAGCTCGGCCGGGACCGGCGCTCCCGAACAGGCCGAATGCGCCGGCCGCCGCCAGTCCCCTGAGCGCGTCGCGGCGCGACAGGCGCCGGTCGATGAGGTCGGCCAGGGTGTCGCCGGCGGTCGGATTGACGCCGTCATCCTGATCGTCGCCGGTCATGTCTTCCGGCACCGAGGCGGACATGGTCATGCGCGTCCCCGTTGTTGCGCGGGCCATTGCCGAGACCCTGGGCGACGACGCTGCGCAATCGCCGGCCGCGGCACCGGCCTGGTCAGGCGTGGTGCGCGAGCTCGTCGAGCGAATAGCCGGCCGAGCGCACCGTGCGGATCAGGTCGGCCTCGTCCGGGCCGTTGATCGCCTTGCGCAGGCGGCGGATATGCACGTCGACCGTGCGCGGCTCGACATAGATCTCGCGTCCCCATACGGCGTCGAGCAGCTGCTCGCGGCTGTAGACGCGCCCGGGATGCTCCATCAGGAAGCGCAGCAGCCGGAACTCGGTCGGCCCGAGATGAACCGGGCGGCCGTTGCGCAGCACGCGATGCGAGGTCAGGTCCATTACCAGGCCGGCATAGGTGAGGACGTTGTCGATCGCCGCCGGCCGCGAGCGCCGCAGCACGGCGCGCATGCGCGCGATCAGCTCGCCCGGGCTGAACGGCTTGGTGATGTAATCGTCGGCGCCGACCTCGAGCCCGCGCACGCGGTCACCTTCCTCGCCGCGCGCGGTCAGCATGATGACCGGAAGGTCGCGCGTGTCCGGCTTGCGGCGGATCTGGCGGCAGACTTCGAGCCCCGATACCTGCGGCAGCATCCAGTCGAGGATGACCAGATCGGGCCGTGCCTCCTCGATCATGGTCAGCGCCTCCTCGCCGTCGCGCGCGATCGAGACGTGAAAGCCCTCCTTCTCGAAATTGTAGCGCAGCATCTCTGCCAGCGGTCCCTCGTCCTCGACGATCAGCACATGCGTCTTCATGACCTAGGCGCCGCCCTCCGGGTCCTGCTGCAGCACCGCGAAGCTCGTCGCGTCGCCCTTGGGGCGGGCGGCGCGGAGCGGAACGCCCCGGACCAGGTAGTGGATCTGCTCGGCGATATTGGTGGCGTGGTCGCCGATGCGCTCGAGATTCTTGGCGATGAACAGGATATGGGTGGACGCCGTGATGTTGCGCGGATCCTCCATCATGTAGGTCAGCAGCTCGCGGAACAGGCTCGAATACATCTCGTCGAGCTCCTCGTCGCGATTCCACACCGCGATCGCCTTGTCGACGTCGCGGTTGGCATAGGCGTCGAGCACGTCCTTGATCATTTCCTGAACGAAGCGGCCCATGCGCGGCACGGCATGCGCCGGCCGCACCGGCGCCATCTGCGACAGCGCGATCGCCCGCTTGGCGACATTGGCCGCGTAGTCGGCGATGCGCTCGACGTCGCTGGCGATGCGGATCGCGCCGACGATGCTGCGCAGGTCGCTCGCCATCGGCTGGCGCAGCGCCAGCATCCGGACCGCCTGGTTGTCGACCTCGCGCTCGAGATCGTCGATGCGGCGGTCGGCGTCGACCACGCTTGCCGCCAGCTCGGTATCGCGCCTGACGACGGCCTGGATGCCGTTCGCGATCTGCGCCTCGGCGAGCCCGCCCATGCGCGCGATCATGTTGGTCAGCCGCTTGAGCTCCTCGTCGAACGACCTGACGATATGCTCGCTTGTCATTCCGTCCTGCTCCCCTCGCTCCGGCTCAGCCGAACCTGCCGGTGACGTAGTCCTCGGTCTGCTTCTTGTTCGGATGCGTGAAGATCACCGACGTCTCGTCGAACTCCACCAGCTCCCCCAGATACATGAACGCCGTGTAATCGGCGGTGCGCGCCGCCTGCTGCATGTTGTGGGTGACGATGACGATGCAATAGTCCGACTTCAGCTCGAAAATCAGCTCCTCGATCTTTGCGGTCGAGATCGGATCCAGCGCCGAGGCGGGCTCGTCGAGCAGCAGGATCTCCGGCTCGAGCGCGATCGCGCGCGCGATGCACAGGCGCTGCTGCTGCCCGCCGGACAGGCTGAGCCCGCTCTGGCGCAGCTTGCCCCGGACCTCGTCCCACAGGGCGGCGCGGCGCAGGGCCTGCTCGACGCGGCCGTCGAGCTCGCTCTGCGCCAGGTCGCGATAGAGGCGCAGCCCGAAGGCGATGTTGTCGTAGATCGACATCGGAAACGGCGTCGGCTTCTGGAAGACCATGCCGACCCGGGCGCGCAGCAGGTTCAGGTCCTCGCCGGGCGCCAGGATGTTGCGGCCGTCGATCCGGACCTCGCCGGCCGCGCGCTGGTCGGGATAGAGTTCGTAGATGCGGTTGAGCACGCGCAGCAGGGTCGACTTGCCGCAGCCGGACGGCCCGATGAACGCGGTCACGCACTTGTCGTTGAGGGCCAGGTTGATGCCCTTCAGCGCCTCGAATTCCTTGTAGAAGAACCGGAGGTCGCGGATCTCGACTTTCGGCGCGGCGGCGGTTTCGCTTGCCGGTTCGGAATCCCGCTGCGGCGCGATGCGCATGTAGGACGGCGCGCGCGCCGGTGTCGTGGCTGTGTGGTTCATCGTTTGCTGCTGCCCCAGTTGGCAAGGGCGCGCGCGGCGATGTTGAGGCCGAGCACGACCAGGGTGATGAGAAGCGCGCCGCCCAGCGCCAGGCGCTGCCAGTCCTCGTAGGGACTCAAGGCGAACTGGAAGATGACGACCGGCAGGTTCGCCATCGGCGCGTTGAGATCGCTGCTCCAGAACTGGTTGTTGAGCGCGGTGAAGAGCAGCGGCGCCGTCTCGCCGCTGATCCGCGCCACCGCGAGCATGACGCCGGTCACCATGCCCTGAAGGGCGGCGCGGTAGGAGATCGCCACGATCACCTTCCATTGCGGCGCCCCCAGCGCGGCGGCGGCCTCGCGCAGGCTGGCCGGCACGAGGTTCAGCATGTCCTCGGTCGTGCGCAGGACGATCGGCACGACGATGATCGCCAGCGCCATCGCCCCGGCGATGCCCGAGAAGTGCTTCATCGGCAGGACCATGACCGCATAAACGAACAGGCCGATGATGATCGACGGCGCGCTCAGCAGGATGTCGTTGACGAACCGCACAACCTCGGCGAAGCGCCTGGTGCGGCCATATTCCGCCAGATAGGTGCCGGCGAGCACGCCCACCGGGGTGCCGACGACGGTCGCGATCGCGGTCATGATGATGCTGCCGTAGATCGCGTTGGCCAGACCGCCGTCGCTGCCGGGCGGCGGCGTGATCTTCGTGAAGAGGTCCAGGTCCAGCGCGCCGATTCCGCCGCTGATCACGGTCCACAGGATCGACGCGAGCCAGACCAGACCGAGCGCCGTCGCAGCCATCGCGGCCGCCATGGCGACCGAGTTCTTGAGGCGGCGGCGGACGCGGAGTGCCGTCATGTCAGAGTCCCGCCTTGCGCTGCAGGCGAAGCAGCAGCAGCTTGGAAATGGCCAGCACGACGAACGTGATGGCGAAAAGCACCAGGCCGAGCGCGACGAGCGAGGACAGGTAGAGCTCGCCCACCGCTTCGGTGAACTCGTTCGCCAGCGCCGCCGAGATCGTCGTGCCCGGCGCCATGAGCGATGCGCTGATGCGATGCGCGTTGCCGATCACGAACGTGACCGCCATGGTTTCGCCGAGCGCACGCCCCAGACCGAGCATGATCCCGCCGACGACGCCGACGCGCGTATAGGGCAGCACGATGTTCCACACCACCTCCCACGTCGTGGCGCCGAGACCGTAGGCGGATTCGCGCAGGACGGCCGGCACCGTCTCGAACACGTCGCGCATCACCGCCGTGATGAACGGCAGCACCATGATGGCGAGGATCAGGCCGGCGGTGAGAACGCCGATGCCGATCGGCGGCCCTGCGAACAGCGCGCCGATCCAGGGCAGCTCGCCGAGGGTTGCGATCAGGAAGGGCTGGACCGTTTCCTGCAGAAAGGGCGCAAACACGAACAGGCCCCAGATCCCGTAGATGATGCTGGGGATGCCGGCGAGCAGCTCAATCGCGGTGCCGAGCGCACGCTTCAGCGCGGGCGGGCACAGCTCAGTCAGAAAGACGGCGATGCCGAAGCTGATCGGCACGCCGACCACCATGGCGATCAGAGAGGTGACGAGGGTGCCGTAGATCGGCGCCAGGGCGCCGAACTGCTCCTTGACCGGATTCCAGACTTCGGTCGTCAGGAAGGCGGGGCCGAATGCCCGCAGCGCCGGCCAGGCGCCGTCGACCAGCGTCACGATCACGGCGAGCACGAGAACCATGACGATCAGCGCGAAGCCGCCGGTCACGGCGCGGAACAGCGTATCTATGCGGCTCTGGCGGCGCGCCCAGTCGCGCGCGCCCGCCGCTACGCCGATGCTTCGTGCCGCCGCCTGCATCGTCGCTCGCGCCTATCGCAATGCGCTGAGTTGCAGGGGCTGCCCGGACGGGCCGGTGATCGTCTTCCAGATGCGTCCGATGCTCTCCACGACCGGATCGGGTATCGGGACGTAATGAAGTGCCTCGGCGAGCGCGTCGCCTTCGTCATAGGCCCAGTCGAAGAAGTGCAGGACATGCTCGGCGCGGTCCGGCCGCTCGACGCGCGCGGGCAGCAGGACGAACGTGGCGGCGGTAATCGGCCAGCTTTTCGCCCCCGGCTGATCGGTCAGAATCAGGTAGTAGCCCGGCGCGTTCGCCCAGTCGGCATTCGCCGCCGCCGCCTGGAAGGTTTCGGCGTCGGGTGCGACGAACGCGCCGTCGCGATTGGCGAGCAGCGCATGGCTGAGATCGTTCTGTTTGGCGAAGGCGTATTCGACATAGCCGATGGCGCCGGACATTCGCTTGGTGATCGCGGCGACCCCCTCGTTGCCCTTGCCGCCGAGGCCGGCCGGCCATTGCAGCGCCGTGGCGACGCCGACTTTCTCCTCCCACTCCGGGTTCATCTTGGCGAGATAGTCGGCGAAGATGAACGTCGTGCCGGAACCGTCCGAACGGTAGATGACCGCGATCGCCTGGTTCGGCAGGTCGAGGCCGGGATTGATCGCGGCGATCGCCGCGTCGTTCCACTTCGTGATCTTGCCGAGATAGATGTCGGACAGCAGCCTGCCGGTGAGCCGGAGCTGGCCGGGCGCCACGCCTTTCACATTCACGATGGGCACGACCCCGCCGATCACGGTCGGAAACTGGACAAGCCCGGCTTCGGTCAGCGCTTCGGGCTTGAGCGGCATGTCGGACGCGCCGAAATCGACCGTCCGGCTCCTGATCTGCTTGATGCCGCCGCCCGACCCGATCGACTGATAGTTGACCTTGACGCCGGTTTCGGCCTCGTAGGCCTCGGCCCATTTCGCATACAGCGGATAAGGGAATGTCGCGCCGGCGCCGGAGATGGTGGTGCCGGACACGGCGGACGCCGGCAGCAGCAATGCGGCCGCAATCGCCGCCATCCTCAAGCGTATCAATAGACTGCGCATTCGTTCTCCGTGCCCGCCGCTTCCGCTGCGGTCAGGTCCGCGTGCGGATTGCGCCCTTGGTACCCGGATTCGGAGACAGTTTTATGACAGCCCGGCGACGGAGCCCGGCATCCGCGGTGCATCCGCGGATGCCGCCACGGCCGCGGCAAGATATACGGTGAAGACCGTGCCGCGGCCGACCTCGCTGTCGATGGTGAGCGCGCCGCGATGGCGGTTGACGATGTGCTTGACGATGGCGAGGCCGAGCCCGGTCCCGCCAAGCTGGCGCGAGCGTCCGGCATCGACCCGGTAGAACCGCTCGGTCAGCCGCGTCAGGTGCTCGCGCGGAATGCCCTCGCCCTCGTCGGCGACGGCGACGGCGACAAAGGAGGCCGGCGCGCCGTCGGCGGCGGCCCGCTGGACGCTCCGCGCGGTGACGCGCACTTTGCCATGCGGCCGGCCGTACTTGATCGCGTTGTCGATGAGGTTCTGAAAGACCTGGGTGAGCTGGTCGGCGTCGCCGACCGCCGGAGGAAGATCGGCTTCGACATCGACGGCGACGGCAATGTTCTTGGCGCGCGCCTGCAACATCAGCCCGTCGGCCACGCTGGAGAGAATGCTGCCGATCCGCACCTCGCCGGTCGGCCGGGTGTGCTCGCTCGCCTCGATGCGCGACAGCGACAGCAGGTCGCTCACCAGGCGCGACATGCGGCTCGCCTGTTCGTGCATGATGCCGAGGAACCGGTCGCGCGCCTCCGCGTCGTCGCGCGCCGCGCCGCGCAGCGTCTCGGTGAAGCCGAGCAGCGTCGACAGCGGCGTGCGCAGCTCATGGCTGACATTGGCGACGAAATCGGCGCGCATCCGCTCGGCGCGCTGAATGGCGGTGACGTCGTAAAGCGCCATCAGCGCCGCCGCCCCCTCGCCGGCGCTGGAACGCAGCTGCGTCACGCGCACGTCGAAATGCCGCTCGACACCGCCGGGAATCGACAGGCGCGCCGCCCGCGCGACCCGCCCGGCGAGCACTTCGTCCACGGCCTCGAGCACGTCGGGATCGCGCAGCACGCCGTCGATCTCACGGCCGGCGCTGCGCGCGCCGAACAGCTCGCGCGCGGCGACGTTGGTACGCACGATGCGGCGCTCATGATCGAGCAGGATGATCGGATCGGGTATGGCGTCGACCGTCGCTTCGTTCACCGCGATCGCCGATTCCAGTTCCGCCTTGCGGGCGGCCCAGCGGCGGTTGAGCGCGGCGAGCGCGCTCGACAGCTCCGCCGCCGTGCCGAGCGGCGGCGCCGGGACGCGATCCTCCGCGAGGTCTTCGATCTGGCGGCCGACCGCGGCGAGCCCGGCGAGGTGGCGATGCACGATCGCCGCGAGCGCCAGCGCCACGGCGCCGATCGCAAGCACGGCCGCCGACAGTGGAAGCCCGGCAAGCGCCACGAGCGCGATCATGACGGCCGCGACGGGCGCGGTGAGGACCGCCACCGCGCCGCAGAGACGCCGGAACGGAACCTGGTCCGCGTGCATGCCTCCCGGATAGACGCCGCCGGCGCGGCGCGTCAAGCCGCGCTTCGTGACATTCGACCGGTCAGCCCTTCTTGAGCCTGGAGGCGACGAGGACCCGCAGCGGCGTCTCGGGGCGCGCGCCGAAATGGGAGATGATCTCCGCCGCCGCGATCGAGCCGATCCGCGCGCATGCGCGAAGGTCCTGGCCCTGGCTCATGCCGTGGAGGAAGCCCGCGGCAAAGAGATCGCCGGCGCCCGTCGTGTCGACCACGCGCTCGACCTTCTCCGCCGGCACGGCATGGATGCTGCCGTCATGGCATACGACCGAGCCCTTCTCGCTGCGGGTGATGACCATGACCTTGTTCCTGTGCGCCTGGGCCTGCCGCAGCGCGTCGTCGAAATCCTTCGCCTGATAGAGCGAAATGATCTCGGCCTCGTTTGCGAACAGGATGTCGACATGGTCGCTGACCAGATCGCGGAACTCGGCGCGGTGGCGCTCGACGCAGAACGGGTCCGACAGGGTCAGCGCCACCTTGCGCTGCGCGTCGTGGGCGACGCGCATCGCCTTGCGGAACGCCTCCTTCGCCGCCGGCTTGTCCCACAGATAGCCTTCGAGGTAGGTGATCTCGGCCGCGGCCACCGTCTTCTCGGCAACATCGTCGGGGCCGAGTTCGACGCATGCGCCGAGATAGGTCTGCATCGTGCGCTGCGCATCGGGCGTAACGAAGATCAGGCAGCGCGCCGTCGCCGGCCCGGACCTGGCCGGCGGGGTCGCATAGGTCACGCCGGCGGAGCGGATGTCGTGGCGGAACACGTCGCCGAGCTGGTCCGCGGCGATCTTGCCGATATAACCGGCCCGGCCGCCAAGCGAGGCGATTCCCGCCATGGTGTTGGCGGCCGAACCGCCCGAGCATTCGATCGCCGGTCCCATCGCGGCATAGAGGACCTCGGATCTGGCCGAATCGATAAGGGTCATCGCGCCCTTGGTCAGCCGGTTTCCGGTCAGGAAGGCGTCGTCCGCCTTGGCCAGGACATCGACGATGGCATTGCCAATGCCAACCACGTCGAAATCGCTCTGCGCCATGGAAAGTCCTTTGATTTCACAGAAAAATCGCCGCCGGAAGGGGCGGGCCGGCAGTATAGCCCGAGGCGGGGAGTCCGTACAGCGAGCGTAGCAGCCGTGACACGGCTGTTGCCCGATAAAGATATATTAACCTTAATGTCCCATCAGTCTTGGGTGTTTTTAAGATCGCCGCATGATCCCTGCATTCGCCCGGGCGCTGGCGCAACTCGGCGACCCGGCGCTTCGACGTCCGATTGTCGCGAGCCTGGCGCTCGCCGCACTGGTCTTTGCCGCATTGTGGCTGGCGGTCTGGTTCCTGCTGACGCGGACGGCGCTGAGCCAGTTCGGCTGGATCGAGACGACGCTCGACGTGCTCGGCGGGCTGGCGGCGATCGTCCTGACCTTCGTGCTGTTTCCGGGCGTGGTTGCCGCGATCCTCGCGCTGTTCGCCGAGAACATCATCGCCGCGGTCGAGCAGCGCTACTACCCATCCCTGCCGCCGCCGCGCGCGCAGCCGGTTGCCGAGCAGATCTCGCTCGCACTTCGCTTCCTCGCGATCGTCGTCGTGCTCAATCTCGCGGCCCTGCCGCTGTACTTCATTCCGGGCGTAAATGCCTTGGTATTCTACGGGCTGAATGGTTATCTTCTCGGCCGGGAGTACTACGAGATGGTGGCGCCACGACGGCTCGCGAACGGGCCGCGGCGCGAGTTGTGGCGTCGCCGGCGCTTTGGATTCGTGCTTGCAGGGGCGGTGATCGCCTTCATTTCGACACTGCCTTTCGTCAATCTGCTGGCACCCGTGCTGGCTGCTGCGGCGATGACGCACCTGTTCGAGTCGTACCGGCATGCGGTGCCGCCCGGCCCAACCCACGCGTGACCTGAGCGATCAAAGACGCTAGAGACCGATCGCGACGGGTAGTCCTACATCCATCGAACTGCAACCACAGAGGGGATACGATGTTTCGCCGCAAGAAAGATGACGAGAACATGAGCCCGATGCCGACCGGCTCGAGCACGACCGAGCACGGATCCGCTTTCGCGCGCCCGGCCACGCCGACGCCGCCCAACCCCGCCCCGACCTTCGGCGCCAGCGGGATTCCGAAGCCTGCCGCGGCCGGCCCGACCCCGCCGCGCGGCCTGTCGCCGCTGACCGGCGCCAAGCCGGCGGCGACCGAGACCGTGCCGCCCAAGGCCGACGAGAAGAAGCTCACGGTCGGCCCGGAGATCGTCCTCTCCGGCAACATTACCTCGTGCGACCGTCTTGTCGTCGAAGGTCGCGTCGAGGCCTCGCTGACCGACAGCCGCGCCATCGAGATCGCGGACTCCGGCTTCTTCAAGGGCACCGCCGAGATCGATCACGCCGTGATCGGCGGCCGCTTCGAGGGCACGCTGACCGTGCGCGAGCGGCTGACCATCCGCTCCACCGGCCGCATCCAGGGCAAGATCCGCTACGGCCAGATCGAGATCGAGCCCGGCGGCGAAATCTCCGGCGAGGTGCAGGTTGCGGGTCGCGGCCAGGCCTCGCTCAAAGCCGTGCCGGAAGCCAACAAGCCGGCCGGCGGATTCGGCGGCGAGCCGAAGCTCGCCTGAGCACGCGCGGCTCCTTCCGAACGCGCGGTGGTTACAGACGACACGGGCGCGAGCCGGTCCTGGCGGGGGCTCGCGGGCGCGGTAGCGCTCGCGGCTCTCGCGGCCTGCGCGCCCCAGCCGCTTCCGCCCGGCCCGGACGCAGCCCCCGCGCCGGAAGCGACATCGGCGCCGGGGCGCGAACCCGGACCGGATGAGCCGCCGGCAGCCGTTGCGGACAATTCCTCTGCGGCACGGGCCGACCGGGTCGCCGCGCTGCCGCCGGAGCGGGCGCGACGGCGCGAGCCGCCCGCGCGCCTGGTCGGACTCTCGCGCGAGCATCTGCTTGACGTGCTGGGCCCGGCCGGCTTCGTGCGGCGCGACGGACCGGTGCAGATCTGGCGCTATTCCAACGACGAGTGCTTTCTCGACGTCTTCCTCTATCGCGGGGGCGACGGCTTCCACGTCGACCATGTCGAGGCGCGGACCAAGGGCGCCGCACAGATCGCGCTTGACGACTGCTACGGCCGCCTGGTGGCGGAACGCCGCGGCGATTGATCCGGCCGCGGCTTCGGCAGTGGCACGGCCAGCGTCTTCGACTTGAAGGCGCAAAGGTCGCGGACCGGGCACAACGGGCAATCGGGCCGCCGTGCCTTGCAGGTGTAGCGGCCATGCAGGATCAGCCAGTGATGCGCATGGCGGCGGTAGCGCTCCGGAGTCACCTTCTCCAGCTTCATCTCGACCTCGAGCGGATCGCGTCCGGGTGCCAGGCCCGTACGGTTGGCGACCCGGAAGATGTGCGTATCGACGGCGATGGTCGATTGGCCGAAGGCGACGTTCAGCACGACGCTCGCGGTCTTGCGCCCGACGCCGGGCAGCGCCTCGAGCGCCTCGCGGTCGCGCGGCACCTCGCCGCCGTGCCGCTCGACCAGGATGCGCGACAGCGCGATCACGTTCTTCGCCTTGGTGTTGAACAGGCCGATGGTCTTGATGTGCTGCTTCAGGCCCGCCTCGCCGAGCGCCAGCATCTTCTGCGGCGTGTCGGCGGCCTTGAACAGCGTCGCGGTCGCCTTGTTGACCCCGGCATCGGTCGCCTGTGCCGACAGCACCACCGCAACGAGCAGGGTATAGGGGTTCCGGTACTCGAGCTCGGTTTGCGGCTCCGGCAGCCGCTCCGCCAGCCGACGGTACAGCTCCTCGACCTGGGCGGGCTTCATGCGGCGACTCCCCGTTTGCGTCAGGGCGGATTTAGACCGGCCCCTGTCCCAAAGGCAACAACGCGCGTAGACTGCGGACCGTGAGCGGGCACGATCAATCCGGCGACCCGGACCTCGACCTCCTGCTGCGGCCGCACCGCAGCCTGTCGCCGCTCGGCTTCTGGGTGCTGATGGCGGTGCTCATAGGCTTCAGCTTCGTCGGCGGCATCGTGTTCCTGCTGTCCGGCGCGTGGCCGGTGATCGGCTTCCTCGGCATCGACGTCCTGCTCGTCTACATCGCTTTCAGGGCGAGCTATGCCGGCGGCCGCGCCTACGAGCGCGTGCGGCTCTCCTCCGGCACGCTCACCGTCGAGCGCGTCGATCCCTATGGCCGCCGCGAGGCATTCTCGCTGCAGCCACACTGGCTGCGCGTCGAGTTCGACGAGTCGGCGGAACGCAGCGGGCTCAGGCTGGCCAGCCACGGCCGCTCGCTGACCATCGGCGCCTTCCTGCCCCCCGAGGAGCGCGCCGCGGTCGCCGGCGTGATCCGCGCGGCGCTGGCGAATCTCAACCGGCCGCTCGCCTAGCCTGCCGCTTGTCTGGTGCCCAGATCCTGGAAAAAGCGCAGCAGATAGCCGTCGGGGTCCTGCACGATGAACTGTCTGCTCCCGAGCAGACGATCCTCGCTTCCGTACCATTTATCCTCGAGCGGAACGAAGATCGGAATCCCGGACGCGGAAATGCCGGTGTGCAGCGCGACGACATCCGCAACTTCGATCTGCAGGTTGAGCCCGCGTCCGTAGGGATGCGTCAGGTCGCCAGCCAGCCAGGTGCGAGCCGGATCGGACGGCTGCTCGATCATGAGCTGCGCGCCTTCGCGTTCCAGGAATGCGAACCGCTCCCCGGTCCGCGCATAGCGCACCGTGAAGCCCACGATCTCGGTATAGAAGCGCAGGCTGCGCCCAAAATCCGAGCAGTAGAGCTCGGGTATCAGCCGGTTGAATCGCATGCCGGATCGGCGCTATAGCCCGAGCACGTCGCGCATGCCGTAGAGGCCGGGCTTGCGGCCGCGCGTCCACAGCGCGGCGCGGACGGCGCCGCTGGCATAGATCTGGCGGCCGGCGGCCTTGTGGGTGAGCTCGAGCCGCTCACCGGAGCCGCAGAACATCACGGTGTGGTCGCCGACCTCGCTGCCGCCGCGCAGCGCTGCGAAGCCGATCGCGCCGACGGGCCGCGCACCGGTGTGCCCGTCGCGGCCGCGCACCGCGACCGCGTCGAGCTTCACGCCGCGGCCCTTGGCCGCGGCATCGCCCAGGGCAAGCGCCGTCCCGGAGGGCGCATCGACCTTGTGGCGGTGATGGATCTCGGCAATCTCGATGTCGAATTGCGGACCGAGTTTCGCGGCAACCTGCTCGGTCAGCGCGAACAGCAGGTTGACCGCGAGGCTCATGTTGGGCGAGCGCACGATCACCGCGCGCTTCGCCGCGTCCGCAATGGCGCGGTCGCCGGCGGCATCGATGCCGGTCGTGCCGATCACCAGCGCCTTGCCTTTCTCCGCCGCGAGTCCGGCATGCACGACCGATGCGGCCGGCGCCGTGAAGTCGATCACCGCGTCGGCAGCATCGAACACCGCACCGGCATCGCCGGCGATCACCACGCCGAGCCTGCCGAGTCCCGCGACCTCGCCGATGTCGCGGCCGATCGCGGCACTGCCCGGCGCCTCGCTGCCGCCGGCGACCGCGCAACCCTCCGTCGCCTGGATCTCGCGCACCAGCATCTGCCCCATGCGGCCGCTGCAGCCCGTCACGCCGATTCGATAGACCATTTCCTTCCCCCGTAAGTGCCGACGCGGGCTCAGATGCTGAGCCGCTTGAAGATCCGCTCGGGAATGTTGCGGATGACGGTCATGATGCCGCGCCAGAAGAACGGCACATAGACCTCCTCGCGCCCGCGCCTCGCCGCGGCAAGGCAGGCGCGCGCCACCGCGTCCGGCGAGGCGACCAGAAACATTCCCGGCAGGCCGAATGTCATCGCCGTGTCGACGAAGCCCGGCTTGACCGTCGTCACGGTGACGCCCGAGCGGAACAGCCGCGCGCGCAGGCCCTGGAGATAGGCGCCGAGACCCGCCTTCGCCGAGCCGTAGACGTAGTTCTTGAGGCGGCCGCGATCGCCGGCAACCGAGCCGAGAGCGATGACCGCGCCGCGCCCCTGCGCCTCGAGCACCGGTGCGGCGTGCTGCAGGATGCTGACGGCGCCGGTGTAGTTCGATTCGATGGTGCGGAAGGCGAGCGTCGCGTCGGCGTCGATCTCGGCCTGCGAAGGCATCGTGCCGAAGGCGATGAAGATGCCGAGCGTGCCGGCGCCGGCCTCGCGCTTGGCCTGCTCGATCAGCGCCGCATGCGATTTGAAGTCGGTCGCGTCGAAATCGACGACTGCGGCGCGGCGGCCGCTGCGGATCGCGATGTCGGCGGCGCTCTTCTCCAGATCGTCGCGGTCGCGGCCGGCGAGCAGCACGTCGGCCCCGTCCTGCGCGGCGACGCGGGCGAAGGCCCGCGCGATCGCCGAGGAGCCGCCGAGCACGAGCCAGGTTTCGGCCGCCGCCGTCATGCGGCACCCCGTACCGGCTTCAACGCAAGCCGCCGCGCGAGATCCGAGACGAAGACATTATTCGGATCGACGCGCGCCAGGACCTGCTCGAACTGCGGCAGCTTCGGGTACATGGCGCGCAGCGCCTCGGGCGACAGCAGCGCGTCCTTGGCGAGATAGACGCGCCCGCCGTGCGAGAGCACGATCGCCTCGAGCCGGCGCAGCAGCGCATCGGTCGCGGCACGGCGCGGGAAGTCGAGCGCGAGCGTGTGGCCGCGCATCGGAAACGAGAGATAGCCGCGCCCCTCGCGTCCCAGCGTCTTGAGCACGGCGAGGAAGGAGGCGGCGCCGGCCTCCGCGATCTCCGACAGCAGCGTGGTCAGCGCCGCACGCGCCGCGTCGTCCGGCACGACGCACTGGAACTGGTAGAAGCCCTTCCTGCCGTAGATGCGGTTCCACCGGTGGATGGAGTCGAGCGGGTAGAGGAACTCCGCGAACGGCGCGATGCGTTCGCGGCCGCCTTCCGGCACGCGGCGGAAATAGACCTCGTTGAAGCTGCGCACCGTCCAGGAGTTGAGCACGAAGCCCGGCAGATCCACCGGCACCGCGCGCGCGCGCCGCGGCCGCATCTGCGCGGCCTCGCCGGGCGCGAACTCGGCCGTCTCCAGGATGCCGCGGCCCGCGTCGTTTCCCCTGGCCAGCGCGTCGATCCAGCCGACCGAAAACGTGGCGGTGTCGCGGATCTCGGCGAAAGCGGCGAGGAACTCGTCGAGATTGCGAATACGCCGCTCGCGTACGCGGACGAACGGGCTGGCATGCGGCAGCATGCGGAAACACACGGCGCGCAGGATGCCGGTCAGCCCCATGCCGCCGATCGTCGCGGCGAACAGCTCGGGGTCGCTCTCCGCCGAAACGCGGCGCGTCTCGCCGTCGGCCGTCAGCAGATCGAACCACTGCACATGGTCGCCGAAGCTGCCGTGGCGGTCGTGGTTCTTGCCGTGAACGTCGGCGGCAACGGCGCCGCCGACCGTCGCGAAGGCGGTGCCGGGGCTGGCCGGCGGCATGAAGCCGCGCGCGACGAACGCATCGATCAGGTCGCGGAAGCAAACACCGGGCTCGGCGACGACCTCGCCGGTCGAGGCATCGAACGACAGCAGACGATCGAGCCGTGTCGTCAGCATGGCGCGGCCGCCGCTGTTGAGCGCCGCGTCGCCATAGGCGCGGCCGGCGCCATGCGCGATGATGCCCTCGGCCCCGGTCTCGGCGAGCGCCGCCGCGACCTCGGGCTGGCGCTCGGGCCGGCATGCCCGCGTCTTCGCCGCCGAAGCGCGGCCCCAACCGGTGAGCTCCATGTCCTTCCACGCAGTCATGGTCACCCGTAGATCAGCAGCCCGAACACGACCAGCCAGCCGACCATCGTGACGATCAGGAAGCGGTCTGTGAGGGCGATGTCGGTAGGCGAGCCGGAGCGCTGCTCGACCAGGGTGATCTGCAGGTAGCGCAGCACGCCGGCGATGACGAAGGGCGCCGTCAGGTAGAGCCTGTCGGTGCCGTAGCGCGCGATCACCGTCTGGTCGGTCGTGTAGATCAGATAGGAGACGAGCAGCGCGCCGAGGATCATGGCCAGCGCCGTGTCGATGAAGCGCGGGTTGTAGCCGGCGAGGCTGGGGCGGTGCTGCTGCGACATCAGCTTGGCGAGATCGTCGCGCCGCTTGGCAAGCGCCAGGAACAGGGCGAGCAGGCCGGTGCATACCACGATCCACACCGTCGGCTCGACCGCGATCGCCGCGGCACCGGCCTCGACGCGCAGCACGAACCCGGCGGCGACGATCAGCACGTCGACCAGCGACACATGCTTGAGCCAGAAGGAGTAGAGCAGGTTCAGCGTGAGGTAGAGCGCCGCGATCAGGACGACGCCGGTCGGCAACAGCAGCAGCGCCACCGCACCCGCGCCGATCAGCAGCGCAGCCGCGATCGTCAGCGCCGCTTCGGGGCTGATTTCGCCTGAGGCAATCGGCCGCAGCTTCTTGACCGGATGCAGCCTGTCGGCATCGCGATCGGCGAAGTCGTTGATGACATAGACCGCGCTCGACAGCAGACAGAACACGATGACGGTGACGACCACGGCGGCCGCGTCGCCGGGCGTCCAGGCGGGCGGCGTAAAGAACAGCGGCGCCGCCACGAACGCGTTCTTTACCCATTGGCGCGGACGCAGCAGGCGAAGAAGGGTGGCAGGTTTGACTTTCACGACTGGGCCATCTCGGTCGAAAGCGTTGGACTCTAACCGCAAATCGGCGGGAACAACAGCTTCGCCGGCGGCTCCGCCCGGACGGGATGCGGGAATAACAAGGCAGGCTGCCCCGTCTTTTCCTGTCGGACCAAAGGAGAAGTGACCGGCATCGTGGAAGACTCTATAACCGCCGCCGCATCGACCAACGAGGACCCGAAGCCGTCCGCATGAGCGCCATTTGGGGTATCGCCGGACGCGGTACCCTTTCTCTCCCTTTGATCCGCCTGCTTGCACTGGGCGTTGCCCTGGTCCTGCTGGCGCTGACGCTGCGCCCCGAGGCGCATGTCTACGACATGCCGCTGACCGAGGACGGCTACTATTCGCTCAGCGTCGCGCGCAACCTCGCCGCCGGCAGGGGACTGACGATCGACGGCGTCAATCTGACCAACGGTTTCCAGCCGCTGTTCACGATGATCGAGGCCGGCGCCTTCGTGCTCGCACAAGGCGACGAGATCCTGGCGATGCGGCTGGTCATGGCGTTCTCATGGCTCTTCCACGTCCTCGGCGCGATCACCGTGGCGCTGATCGCGCGCGACGCCTGGCCTGCGAAATACGGCGCGCCCGAGCGCCAGCACCGCGTCTGGGTCGCGATCTTCCTCTATCTCGCGGCGCCGCTGATGCTCAACCACGCCTATAACGGACTCGAGACCGGCTGCGTGATGTTCTTCTACGCGCTGTGCTGGCGCTGGATGCAGACGGGGCGCGACGAGAGCCTGGGCGGCATCGCCGTGTTCGGCGTGCTGATCGGGCTGATGGTGCTGACGCGCATCGACGCGGCGTTCCTGGCGCTCGTGCTCGGCCTCAACGAGCTGCGGCGCAGCTGGCGGCTCGGTGCCGGCACGATGCTGGCGCGCGCCGCGCTGATGGGCGGCGGCGCCCTCATCGTCTCGTCGCCATGGTGGCTCTACAATCTCCTCTATTTCGGCTCGCCGATGCCGACCAGCGGCACGGCACAGCAGGCCTGGGCGCTCGAATGGCTGCGCATCGAATTCGCCGAGTGGGCGCTGCGGCTGGTGTCGGTGCCGTGGATCTTCTTCGGCGCCGGGGAGACCGCCATCGATCTCTGGATCGACTGGCCGTTCGGCCCGGCGGGCCAGATCCAGCTCACCCTGACCGGGCTGGTTCGCACCGCCCTGCTGCTGATCGTGGCGCTGTTCGCGCTGTCCTGGTGGCGCAGCGGGCGGTTCCGCCGCGAGCTTGCGGCGGCCGATCCGGTGCAGGCCGCGCGGACGCAGCGCACGCTCGAGTTCGCGGCGTGCCTCCTGATCGCGCTTGCGGGACTGGTCGCCTACTACGCGGCGTCGTTCATCGCCTACTGGTTCTTCTATCGCTACTTCGCGCCGGCCGCGCTGTTCGCCTTCGTGATCGCGCCGGTCCTGTGGGCGCGCATCGCCATGGCGAGCCGCGAGCCGGGCGCGCAGGTCTTCGAGGTGGCGCTGGCACTCGCGCTTGCCGCGCATGTGAGCGCGCTCGCGATCTGGGCGCAGACCGGCAAGGGGCTCGGCGGCAACACGGTCTATCACGACCAGGTGGCGCTGGTTGAAGAGTACGTGCCGGACGGCGACGAGGTCGCGGCCGGCCAGTCGGGCACGCTCGGCTTCTTCCGCGAGCGCGTCGTCAACACCGACGGCAAGGTCAACCGCGCCGCCCTCGCCTATCAGGACCATATGTGGGATTACCTGCGCGAGCGCGGCGTCAAATGGTTCGTCGACTGGCCGCATTACGTGAACCGGTATCTCGGCGTGCCGCTCGGCCCCGACGAGAAGCCGGCCGAAGCGGCCAACGGCTGGCGCCTCGTCGCCGCGCGCAACTACTTCTATCTTTACGAGTACGTCGGCGCACAGCCGGGCGAGCCGGATCGGCCGCGCACGAACGCGGCGAGCTCGAACCAGTAGCGCTCGTCCCAGAAGCGCCGCGCACGGCCCGACGGCGACGGCAGCACGAACACGACCGCGCCGAACAGCAGCTCCGGCTGCCGCCCGTACGGAATGGTCTTGACTGCGAAGGCCTTCTTCGCGGCGAACTTTCCGTCGAAGGCGATCGCCCGCGGCCGCAAGCACTCCATCTTCTCCAGGAATCCCGCGGGATCGAACACATGCGGCGCCAGCTCGTGATCCGCGCCGAAGCCGGTCTTGCTCACATCGGTCAGGCCGATGCCGAGCTTCAGCACCTCGGGATATTCATGCGGCGCGAACAGCCGCGGCGTAAGTCCGGTCTTGTGGAGCATCGGCCAGAACCTGTTGCCCGGCCCGGCATAATAGGCGCGCTTCGCCGCCGACACGCGCCCCGGCGCCACGCCGCAGAACACCACGCGCAGCCCGGGCGCCAGAACGTCGGGGAGAACTTCGCGCACCCGCCGGCTCGCCGCCTCCATCGATGTCGCACCTCGCTCTGCCAAGTCAGAATGGATGACCGCCGAAATAGCGATCTTGAATCGTTTTCCCAAGCAGTGGTCAATGGAGCTCCGGCCGCTGGGGCCGACGATCGATTCAATGTGATGAAACTATCCGCAGTTCTCCATGCCTTTGCCGCCGCGGC
This sequence comes from Alphaproteobacteria bacterium, assembly GCA_041690495.1. Taxonomy (GTDB): domain Bacteria; phylum Pseudomonadota; class Alphaproteobacteria; order CACIAM-22H2; family CACIAM-22H2; genus DATAAP01. The sequence goes on from JAWLHE010000012.1 coordinate 32,111, forward strand.
CCTGTTCGGGCTTTCGACGCCGTTCGCAAAGCTTCTGATCGGATCCCTCGATCCTTGGCTTCTGGCGGGGATCTTCTACCTCGGTTCGGGGGTCGGGCTAGCCATCCTGCGCATGACATTGCCCCGCAGAGCCGCCAAGGCCGAAGCGCCGTTGATGCGGAGCGATGCCCCGTGGCTCGCCGGCGCGATTCTCTTTGGCGGCATCATCGGGCCGCTGCTTCTGATGACGGGCCTGTCGTGGACCGGTGCCGCGACCGCATCCTTGCTGCTCACCACCGAGGGGGTGGCCACCGCGTTGATCGCATGGTTCGTGTTTCGCGAGAACTTCGACCGGCGCATTGCGGGTGGAATGCTGCTCATCGCTGCCGGCGCAGCGGTGCTGTCGTGGCCGGGCGACGTGAGTTCCCGCAGCCTTCTAGGCCCGGTGGCGGTCATCGGCGCATGCGTCGCGTGGGGACTCGACAATAACCTGACGCGGAAGGTGTCCTTGGCCGACCCGCTGCAGATCGCGATGCTCAAGGGGCTTGTCGCCGGTCCCGTAAATCTCGGGCTTGGCTTCGCTGCGGGAGCCACGCTGCCCGCGATCGAAATCGTCATGGTTGCAGCGCTGGTCGGGTTTCTGGGATACGGTATCAGCCTCGCGCTGTTCGTCCTCGCATTGCGTGATCTCGGCACGGCGCGGACCGGGGCGTATTTTGCGACGGCCCCGTTCCTCGGCACGGTGATCGCAGTGCCATTGCTCGGAGAACCGCTATCCGCACCGCTTCTGGCGGCAGGCATTCTCATGGGCCTCGGGGTCTGGCTGCACCTCACCGAGCGTCACGAGCATGAGCATGCCCACGAGCCGCTGGAACACGAGCACCGCCATGTGCATGACGATCACCACCGCCATTCGCACGGCCCCAATGTTCCGGCCGGCGAGCCGCACAGCCACCGCCATGTTCATGTGCGGTTGCGCCATTCGCATGCTCACGTTCCCGACACGCATCACCGCCATCGCCATTGAGCGGCGACGCCTCGCAACGACTCTTTTCTGAGCGAGATGTCCGTGCCCTCAGACAGCAAACCGCCTTCGGGCCTGCCGCTACGCCAGATGATCGCGCTGAGCGCGGCCGCGTTCTGCTCGGCGGCGACCCTGCGCGTCGCCGATCCGCTGATCCCGCAGGTGTCCGAAGAGTTCGCGGTCTCCGTCGGCGATGCCGCGGTCATCGCCACCGCCTTCACGCTTGCCTACGGCCTGTTCCAGATCGTCTATGGCGTGTTCGGCGACCGCACCGGCAAGATCACGATCATCGCCGGGGTATCGTTCCTCTCCGGGCTCGCGGCGCTCGCCAGTGCGTTCGCCGACGGCCTGCCGCTTCTCGCAGGGCTGCGCTTCGTCGGCGGCTGCACCGCCGGCGCCATCATTCCGCTCGCCATCGCCCATGTCGGCGACGTCACCGCCTACGAGCACCGCCAGGTGATGATCGCGCGCTTCCTCTCGGGTCAGGTCCTCGGCATCGTCATGGGCCAGGCGCTCGGCGGAATCCTCGCCGAGCATGTCGGCTGGCGCGGCGTGTTCGCCGTGTTCGGGATATTCTTCCTGATCGTGGCTGCGGCGCTGACGGCGGAGCTCGCCTCCGGCCGCATCGTCCAGACCCGGCACGCCCCGGCGGGCAATGTCGCGCACCAGTATCGCGGCCTGCTTGCCTCGGGGCGGGTGCGGCTGGTGGTCGGCGCGGTGTTCATCGAGGGCTTTTTGTTCTTCGGCGCCTTCACATTCGTGGCAGCCTATCTGCGCCAGGCCTATGCGCTGAGCCTCGATGCGATCGGCCTGCTGCTCGCCTTCTTCGGGCTCGGCGCGCTCGCCTACATCGTGCTGGCGCGGCACGTGATCCGGCTGCTCGGCGAGCGCGGCATGGTGCTCGCCGGCGGCGCGGTCGTGGCGCTCGCCTTCCTCGTCATCAGCGCGCGGCCGCCGGTGTGGAGCTTCGTCGCCCTGCTGTTCGCATGCGGCGGCGCATTCTACATGATGCACAACACGCTGCAGACCAACGGCACGCAGATGGCGCCGCAGGCGCGGGCCCTCGGCATGTCGCTGTTCGCGACATGCCTGTTCGTCGGCCAGGCGGCCGGCATCAGCGCCGCCGGCTGGCTGATCGAGCATGCCGGCTTCCCGCCGGTGATCGCCGGCGCCGGCGTGCTGATTGCGGCGCTCGGCCTGTTCCTGTGGCGCCGGCTGGCGGCGAAGACGGGATAGGCGGGCCGTCTATTGCGCCCGCTTTCTCCCCGTCACCATTGCGCGGATCAGGTTCTCGCCATGCTCGAAAGAGGCAACGAGAACGCCGAGGACATGGAGCGCGACCATGACCAGGGTCAGGTTGGCCAGCACCTCGTGCACCTCCTCGACCCATTCCGCACCCCAATAGGCGTCCGTGGTCATCATGTAGCCTGTGCCGCCCGTGGCGGCGAGCAGCGCAAGCAGCGCAATGATCATGGCGCCGCCAGCCGGGTTGTGCCCGAGATGGCGCGGCGCCCGCAGCCGAGCGGTGTCCTTCAGATACGCAAGAACCGCGCGCGGCCCGCGCACGAACGATGCGAAACGGGCATGGGATGGCCCGACGAAGCCCCAGACGAGGCGCAGCGCGACCAGAGCGAGGATCGCATACCCTGCGGCGATATGCAGCCGCTCGAGCTCGTCGCCGGTGACGAAGGCAACCGCGAACAGGGCCGCGAGCGACCAGTGGAAGACCCGCACGAGCGGGTCCCACACCGGCACCGTTGCCGGCGGCACTTTGCCGCCGGCATTGGCCGAGGGATTCATCGTGGCCATCACGAGTCCTTCTTGCTTCCGACGATCTCGCCACTGGTCGGATCGACGAACAGCTCGACGCGGCCGCCGCTCTTGTCCAGAGCATAGATCTCGCCGCACGCCTTCTTGATCTTCGCTTTCTGCACGCGGTAGCCGAGCGCCGCAACCTTGGCCCGCAATGCCTCTACCGACATCCACTGGCTCTCGGGTGCCGCGGTGCAGGGGCGCTCGAAGCTTCCGGCCTGGGCGCCGGTGGCGGCAACGGCGACCAGTGCGGCCGCGAGCGCGGGAAGGACAAATCTTGCCATCGATAATCTCCATGGTTGCGGTCGGCCGCTCCATGCGGCGGACCATGCGCGCAAGACTGCCTTCCGCTGCATGACGGCAACCTGTTGATCCATGTCAGCGACCTGTCAGGTCGATTCCGCCACATTGTCCTCCGGGAATGCCGCACATGCCGCCCAAATTCCGTTCCGCACTGGCTGCCGTCGCGCTCGCAGCAACGACGGCCGGGCTCCCTGCGCGGGCAGAGCCGCACGATCAGGACAAGGTGCGACAGGCTGTCACGAGCGGCGAGATCCGGCCGCTCGCCGACATTCTCGGCGCCGTGCGCGACAAGCTGCCCGGCGAGGTCACGGGCGTCGAGATCGAGCGCAAGAACGGCCGCTGGCTCTACGAATTCCGGGTGTTCGATCGGGCCGGGCGCCTGTTCGAGGTCTATGTCGACGCGCAGAGCGGCGAGATCGAGCGTGTGAAGGAGAAATGATGCGCGTGCTTCTGGTCGAGGACGACCGGCGGATCGCCACAAATGTGACGCGCGTGCTCGAAGCCGCCGGATACGTCGTCGAAACCGTCGCCGACGGCGAGGAGGCCTGGTTTCGCGGGGATACCGAAGACTACGCGGCGATCATTCTCGACCTCGGCCTGCCGAAGATGGACGGACTGTCGGTGCTCAAGCGCTGGAGGGCGAACGGCCGTCGCACGCCCGTGCTGATCCTGAGCGCGCGCGGCAGCTGGGCCGAGCGCGTCGACGGCATCGATGCCGGCGCCGACGACTATCTGCCGAAGCCGTTCCGGATGGAGGAGCTGCTGGCGCGGCTTCGCGCGATCCTGCGCCGCTCGGCCGGACAGGCCAGCTCGGTGCTGACGGCCGGCGATCTATCGCTCGACGAGCGCCAGATGAAGGTCAGCGTGCGCGGCGTGCCGGTCGCGCTGTCGCCGCTCGAATACCGGCTGGTCGCGTATCTTATGCGCCACCGCGGCAGGACCGTGTCGCAGCAGGAGCTCGACGAGAACATCTACGGCGTCAACGAGGATCACGATTCGAACGCGCTCGAGGTGCTGATCGGCCGGGTGCGCCGAAAGCTGGGACCGGGCGTAATCGAAACGCGCAGGGGATTCGGCTATCTCGTGGCGGAGCCTGCGGCGTGAGCTGGCGCTCGCTGCGGCTCAGACTCATCGCGGGCGGGATCGTCGCCATCCTGGCGGCGCTGACGATCGCCGGGGCGGGGCTCACCCTGCTGTTCGAGCGCCATGTCGCCCGGTCGGTCGCCGCCGATCTCGATGTCCATCTCGGACAGCTCCTCGCCGGCATCGATGTCGACGCGGATGGCCGGCTGGTCGTCACGCGCCCGCCCGCCGATCCACGTTTCGCCAACCCGCTCTCGGGACTGTACTGGCAGATCGGCGACGAGGGCGGCCAGCTTCTGCGCTCGCGCTCGCTGTGGGACATGTCGCTGTCGCTCCCGCCGGACGACCTGCCGCCCGGCGCGGTGCATCACCACCATGCGGCGGGCCCCGCCGGCGCCGGGGTGCTGATCGCCGAGCGGCGCGTCAGCCTGACGACGTCCGAAGGGCGGGGCCCGGTGCGGGTCGCCGTTGCGGTCGATCTCGCACGCGTTTCGGCAGCGACGACTGCGTTCGGCAAGGATCTCGCGGTCGCCCTAACCCTGCTCGGCGCGGTTCTGGCAATCGCGACGTCGGTCCAGGTCGCGCTCGGCCTGCGGCCGCTCGACCGCTTGCGCCGCAGCGTGGCCGACATCCGCTCCGGACACAGCCGCCGCATGCCGGGCGCTGCGCCGGCGGAGGTTCAGCCGCTGGTTGCCGAGATCAACGCGCTCCTCGATACCCGGGATCGGGAGATCGAGCGCTCGCGCGGCCGGGCCGCCGACCTTGCGCACGGTCTCAAGACTCCGCTGGCGGCGCTGACCGCGGATGCCAGCCGGCTGCGCGAGCGCGGCGAGCATGCCATAGCGCGCGATATCGAGGCGGTCGGCGAGGCGATGAGCCGCCACGTCGACCGCGAGCTCGCACGTGCACGCGCGCAGAGCGGGCGCCGCGGCACAAGCGCAGCCACGGAGCTCGCGCCGATCGTACGGTCGCTGATCGGCACCCTGTCCCGCGCGCCTTCCGCTGCGAGCGTCACATTCGAAACCGAGATCGCGGACGGCGCCTCCCTGCCGTTCGAGCGGACCGACCTTGCCGAGATTCTCGGCAACCTTCTCGACAATGCCGCGCGGCATGCAAGGCAGAAGGTGCGGATCGCAGCGCGCCCGTGCGAGGCGGGACTAGCGGTGACGATCGAGGACGACGGCCCCGGAATCGCGCTGTCGAAACGGCAGGCGGCACTCGAACGCGGCACGCGGCTCGACGAGCGCGGCGGCGGCACGGGGCTCGGGCTGGCCATCGTGCAGGAAGTGCTGGAAGCCTATGGCTGGCGGCTCGACCTGTCGACGTCCGGGCTCGGCGGGCTGAAGGCGGTCATGACGCCCGGCATCGGCCGCACGGCCGCGGCGTGACCGCGCGCACACCGGTCGAGCGTGCCGACGGGCAGGCGCAGCGCGGTGCGGGGCAAGCGCAAGCTAACTCACTGCCTCCGCGCGTATTTTACCGCGCATTAACCATACGGGCGTAACAATGGACGGCCGTGTTCGATCGATGCGGCCGTGAGCCGCGCAAGGACATTTCACAACGCCGATGCAGCTGAGCAAGCCTTCCGCCAGCCCGCGCCGAACCGGCGGCGGACTGCCCTTTCCCAAGCTTCGCGACGCGGGCATTGGCGGGGCGCATGACACGACACTCGCGCGCGACGGCTATCAGATCCTGCGCGGCGTGCTCTCGGCGCAAACGGTCGCTGCCGTGCACGGCTTCCTCGAGGAACGCCTGGCCGACGCTTTCGCGATCATGGCGCCGTGGGGCATCCGCCAGGACGACCCCGACAACGGGCGCAAGGTAGCCCGGGTTCTGGCGGGCCCCGAAGCGGCGGCGCTTCCCGACGACGTCAGGAAGACGATGCTCGGCCACTTCCCGCTGGGGACGCGACTTTCGGAAAACCTGTGGGCGGTGCCGCGCGAGGAGCGGCTTCAGGCGGTCCTGCGCGAAGCGCTGGGCGGCGACCGGCTGTTCATGCACATGCCGCCCGCGGCGCGGTTCGTGCTGCCGCACAACACGGGCGCCATGGTGCCGGCCCATCACGACGTCAGCTACAACGAGCACATGGCGGAGTTCGTCGTCGTGTGGGTGCCGTTCGTCGAGATCGACGGGGCCTGCGGCGGCATGACGATGTTCGAGGGCAGCCAGGACGCGGCCGGGCCGTGCGGCGGGAAGTCCGACCTGTGGCTGGAGCGCGTCTCGACCGCCGGCTACCGGCCGCGCGCCTGCGGGCCGATGTCGCCCGGCGACGTCGTCATATTCAACAGATCGATCATCCACGAGTCGCGGCCGAACGTATCGACGCGCACGCGGCTCAGCATCGACTTCCGGTTTTTTCCCGGACGCGTCGTCTCGGGCAAGCACGCGCTCGACATGCAGAGCTGGCGCGTCCTGCCGCCCGGCGCGAGCGGACCGAACGCGAACGGCCATCGCCCGGAGCCGCGCCCGTGAGCGAAACCTTCGACGCCTCCTCCGGATTCAAGCAGCAGGGCACCGATGCCCATATCGAATCGCTGATCGAGGAGCATTGCCGCAAGCACGGCCTGTCGCCGCTCGATGCCGTCAAGCATTTCACCGTGCTCGCACGGCGGCAGCAGCTCAAGCGCTTTCTCGCGCATGTCGAGCTGTTCAGGCTGACGCTCGACGTGCCGGGCGACATCGCCGAGATCGGCGTCTTTCGCGGCGCCGGGCTGATGACCTGGGCCAACCTGCTCGAGGCGTACTGCATCGGCGACCGCACCAAGACGGTCTACGGCTTCGACAACTGGCGCGGCTTTTCGGGCTTCAGCCCGGAAGACGGCGCGCAGAAACCCGCCGCCGGAAAGATCGTCGGCGGCTTCGACCCGTCGAAGTTCCACGAGGAGCTCGGGAACGCCATCCGGATCTTCGACCAGGACCGCTTCGTGCCGTGGAAGCCGCGCATCAGGCTCGTCGACGGAGACGTCGAGGCCACGGCACCGGCCTTCGTCGCCGACAATCCCGGCGTGCGCTTTTCGCTCGTGCATTTCGACTGCGACCTTTATGCGCCGACCAGGGCGGCGCTCGACGCGTTTTGGCCGCGGGTCGCGCGCGGCGGCGTCGTGCTGTTCGACGAATACGGAATCCCGGACTGGCCGGGCGAGACCAGGGCCGTCGACGAGTTCCTCGCCGCCAATCCGGGCCTGCGTCTGCGCACGTTCAGCTGGACGAACGCGCCGGCAGCCTATCTCGTGAAATCATGATTCGTCGCCGGCCCGCGCGGGCCGGGCGCAATCGCCGTCACCTGCGTAACTTGTCACACAGGATGCAGGGTGCTAGGTACCCCCGGCGAACCGGAAGGAGCGGTCGGACCGGTCCTGGATCGATCGCCGCATCGAACGCGGGAGGACAGCGGGAGTGATCGCGCTCCGCCGACGTGAGACATTGACATCGCAGCTGTTGCGGGCGCTGACCGAGCGGATCACGCGCGGCGCGCTCAAGCCGGGCGACAAGCTTCCGAGCGAGCAGGAACTGATCGAGGAGTTCGGCGTCAGCCGTACCGTCGTGCGCGAAGCCATTTCGAGCCTGCGCGCGGCGGGGCTCGTGTCGACGCAGCAGGGTGTCGGCGCCTTCGTCATGCAGCCGGCACCTGCGACAGCCTTCCGGATCGACGAGACGAACCTGAACGTCCTGAAGGAAGTGATCTCGGTGCTCGAGCTGCGCACCGGGCTGGAGGCCGAGGCGGCCGCGCTGGCCGCCGAGCGGCGCCAGCCGCATCACCTGCGCGCGATGCGCGAGGCCCTCGACCGCATGGCGGCGGCGATCGACGCGGAGCAGGATGCAGTCGGCCCCGATCTCGACTTCCATCGCACCATTGCAGAAGCGACCGGCAATCCGCATTTCTCGCACCTGTTCGGCTACCTCGGCACGCTGCTCATCCCGCGCACGCGGGTGCAGACCTTCAAGCTGATCGGCGCCGCACGAGCCGACTATCTGCGGCGGGTCAACCGCGAGCACGAGGACATTCATCGTGCGATCGCCGACGGCGATCCGGCCGCCGCGAGCGCGGCGATGCGCCAGCATCTCGGCAACAGCCGCGAGCGCCTGCGCCAGGCCTACGAGCGTCGACGGCCGGCAGGCTGGTAGGCCCGGCCGGCGATTCCCGGCCGTTCCCTGCCGCGGCCGACGGGAGCAGGCGCGGTTGCATGATGACCGACGTCCTGGCATCGGATGCCGGCAGCTACGTCACCGCCACGACGCTGTTCGCCGATGCCGGCTGGACCGCGATCGACGGGCGCTACGACCCGCCGGTATAGGGCCGGCGCGTCAGTCCCTGAGGTCGTCCCACAGCTCCTTCACCTTGGCGAAGAAGCCGGCGGACTCGGGACTCGTTTCCTTGGGGTTGGCGGCCTTGTCGAACTCGCGCAGCAGCTCCTGCTGCCGCTTGGTCAGGTTGACCGGCGTCTCGACCACCGCCTCGATGAACATGTCGCCCCGCGTGTTGGCACGCAGGATGCTCATGCCCTTGCCCTTGAGCCTGAACTGATGGCCGCCCTGCGTGCCCGCAGGCACCGTCACGCGCGCACGGCTGCCGTCGATCGACGGCACCTCGATATTCCCGCCGAGCGCCGCCGTCGTCATCGGGATCGGCACGCGGCAATGGATATCGGCGCCGTCGCGCTGGAAGAACGGATGCGGCGCGACGGAAAGAAAGATGTAGAGATCGCCAGGCGGCGCGCCGCGCAGGCCCGCTTCGCCCTCACCGGCAAGACGGATGCGCGTGCCGTCCTCGACACCGGCGGGAATGCTGACATTGAGCGTGCGCTCGCGGCGCTGGCGGCCCTGGCCGCCGCAACTCCGGCACGGATTGTCGATGACCTGCCCCTGACCGTGACAGGTCGGGCAGGTGCGCTCGATCGTGAAGAAGCCCTGTTGCGCACGCACCTTGCCGTGGCCGCGGCAGGTGCCGCAGGTGGTCGGCCGCGAGCCGGATTCGGCGCCCGTGCCGCTGCACGAATCGCACAGGACGAGCGTCGGCACGCGAATCGTCGCCTGCTTGCCGCCAAAGGCGTCGTCGAGGGTGATCTCCAAATTGTAGCGCAGGTCGGCGCCACGGCCCGCTCCGGCGCCCGACGCGCGGCGGCCGCCCATGAACTCGCCGAACATCTCGTCGAAGATGTCGGCGAAGCCGCCCTGCGCGAAATTGAATTCGAACCCGGGATGCGCGCGGCCGTTGCCGCCGTTCTGGAACGCGGCGTGGCCGAAACGGTCATAAGCCGCGCGCTTCTGATCGTCCTTGAGGACGTCGTAGGCCTCGTTGATCTCCTTGAACTTGTGCTCGGCCTTCTTGTCGCCCGGATTGCGATCCGGGTGATGCTGCATGGCCAGCTTGCGGTAGGCCTTTTTCAGGTCCTCCGGACTGCAGCCGCGCGAGACGCCCAGTGTCTCGTAATAATCCTTCATCGTCGCTTTCAAATATCAGAGAAGGAGCGACGGAGGACAGCCGGTTTCTTGACCTTCTGCTCCATTCCGCCCCCGTCGCCCGTCATTTCCCTGTCCGCAGGCCGCCTTGGCTAGGCCGAGCGGCCCTTCTTCGGATCGTCGACCTCCTCGAAGTCGGCATCGACGACCTTCTCGTCCTTGGCGCCGGCCGCTCCGCCGGCCGCTCCGCCGGCATCGCCGCCCGGGGCGCCGCCCGCCGGGCCGCCGCCGGCATCGCCGCCGCCCTGGGTCGCCTTGTACATCGCCTCGCCGAGCTTCATCGAGGACTGCACCAGCGCCTGCGTCTTCTGCTGGATCGCCTGCGCGTCGTCGCCCTCCATGACGCTCTTCAGCGCCGCCACTTCGGATTCGATCTGCGAGCGCGTCGCCGCGTCGATCTTGTCGCCGTGCTCCTTGAGGTTCTTTTCGGTCGTGTGGATCAGGCTGTCGGCCTGGTTCTTCGCCTCGACCAGCTCGCGCCGCTTCTTGTCGTCCGCCGCGTGCTGCTCGGCCTCCTTGACCATCTTCTGGATGTCGGCGTCGGACAGGCCGCCCGAGGCCTGGATGCGGATCTGCTGCTCCTTGCCCGTGCCCTTGTCCTTGGCCGAGACGTTGACGATGCCGTTGGCGTCGATGTCGAACGTCACCTCGATCTGCGGCACGCCGCGGGGTGCGGGCGGAATGCCGACCAGGTCGAACTGGCCGAGCATCTTGTTGTCGGCCGCCATCTCGCGCTCGCCCTGGAAGACGCGGATCGTCACCGCGTTCTGGCTGTCCTCGGCGGTCGAGAAGACCTGCGACTTCCGCGTCGGGATCGTGGTGTTGCGGTCGATCAGGCGGGTGAACACGCCGCCGAGCGTCTCGATGCCCAGCGACAGCGGGGTCACGTCGAGCAGCAGCACGTCCTTGACGTCGCCCTTGAGCACGCCGGCCTGGATGGCAGCACCGATTGCGACGACCTCGTCGGGGTTGACGCCGCGATGCGGCTCGCGGCCGAAGAACTGCTTCACGGTCTCGATCACCTTCGGCATGCGCGTCATGCCGCCGACCAGAACGACCTCGTCGATTTCCGAGGCCTTGAGACCGGCATCGCGCAGCGCCGCCTTGCACGGATCGATCGTGCGCTGGATCAGCGTGTCGACCAGCGATTCGAGCTTGGCGCGCGTCAGCTTGATGTTGAGGTGCTTGGGACCGCTGGCGTCCGCCGTGATGAACGGCAGGTTGACCTCGGTCTGCACCGAGGACGACAGCTCGATCTTCGCCTTCTCGGCGGCCTCCTTGAGGCGCTGCAGCGCGAGCCGGTCGGTGCGCAGGTCGATGCCCTGCTCTTTTTTGAATTCGCCCGCCAGGTAGTCGATGATCTCCTTGTCGAAATCCTCGCCGCCCAGGAACGTGTCGCCGTTGGTCGATTTCACCTCGAACACGCCGTCGCCGATCTCGAGCACCGAGACGTCGAACGTGCCGCCGCCGAGGTCATAGACCGCAATCGTGCCGGTCTTCTTCTTCTCGAGCCCGTAGGCGAGTGCGGCAGCGGTCGGTTCGTTGATGATGCGCAGGACCTCGAGCCCCGCGATCTTGCCGGCGTCCTTGGTCGCCTGGCGCTGGGCGTCGTTGAAGTAGGCCGGGACAGTGATGACCGCCTGGGTCACCTTCTCGCCGAGATACGCCTCGGCCGTTTCCTTCATCTTCTGCAGGGTGAAGGCGGAAAGCTGGCTGGGGCTGTAGCGCTTGCCCTGGGCCTCGACCCAGGCGTCGCCGTTGTCGGCCTTGACGATCTTGTAGGGAACAAGGCCCATGTCCTTGTTCACCATCGGATCCTCGAAGCGGCGGCCGATCAGGCGCTTCACTGCGAAGATCGTATTCTGCGGGTTGGTCACCGCCTGGCGCTTGGCGGCCTGGCCGACCAGTCGCTCGCCGGATTCGGTGAAGGCGACGATCGACGGGGTGATGTTGCTGCCCTCGGCGTTCGGGATCACTTTGGGGGACTTGCCCTCCATGATCGCCACGCAGGAGTTGGTCGTGCCGAGGTCGATACCGATGACTTTGCTCATTGCGAAATCCCTTCTGGCGGCGGGTCGTGTGGCCAGCCCGTCTTGGGCGCCGGCCCGGACCCCCATTGAAGATCGAACCCTATGAAGGATGGGGTCTTTCAGTCGAGCTATATAGGCAGGGCGGAAACCGGGTGCAACGGGGCCCGGCGCTTTCGCCCAGCTCTTTTCCGGATTTCCGCCGCGCTCGCGGGGCCAGCTTAGAATCCCTCCAAGATGGCGATGCGTCCGGCGGACGGATGCCGTGCCCTGGACCCGGCGCGGCCGCGAGCGCCGCAGCAGCTCCGGACCGTTGCCGGCCGCCGGCGAAGCCCGGCCGCAGCAATGGGCGATGCCGCCGAACCATTGTTTCTTGATCCCTGTCCGGTAATTATTCGAGGCTTGACAGAACTCGCGACAGACGTCCTAATACAAACGAGGGCTAGGATAAGTATTCGGATGTAATTGTCATGAATACGGCTAAAATTTTGGATATCGCGCCGCAGTCGGCCACGGCGCCGAATCCGGCGCCGGTGACGCCGCCGCGGCCCGACGCCCATGCCGTGCCGACGATCGGCAGTGGTGCGACGACCGACCTCATCCAGAAGCGTGCCCAGGGGCAGGCCCAGGCCGCCGAGGAGGAGCGCAAGCGCGCCGCACCGAAGCCGGCGCCGCGCACGCCGAATTTCAACCGCGAGGTCGGCCTCGTCGACGACACGTTCGAAGTGTTCGTCGATCTCGTGAGCCCGTCCCGGCAGGATCATCGGTTCCGCATCTTCGGGCCGCGCGAGCATGCGAGCCCGCCGCCGCCGGTTCCGACCGCCGATCCGGCGAGCGCGCAGGCCGCCTACAAGGCGGGTGCCGGCACGGCCCCCCTGCCGAAGGCTCTCAAGACGGACGTGTAACCTGCGCAATCGCTGCCGCCGGCGGTTCCTGCCCGCCGGCCCGGTCAGCGCAAAAACGGTCGCATCTAGGCCGTGGTATCGACCCTGGCGCCGGCGCCCGCCGCCGAACCCTTCGACACCGTGACCATGGCCGGGCGCAGCAGGCGGCCATGAATCGTGTAGCCGGGCTGGAAGACCTGAACGACCGTGCCCGGCGGATGCTCGGCGCTGTCGACCTGCATCATCGCCTGATGAAAGTTGTGGTCGAAGGGCTGCCCCGCAGGGTCGACGCGCCTGATTCCGTAGCGCTCCAGCATGTTCAGCAGCTCCCGCTCGGTCAGCTCGACGCCGGCCGCGAAATTCTCGAGGCTCTCGTCGGCGGCGCGCGCCTCGGCCGGAATCGCTTCGAGGGCGCGGCGCAGGTTGTCGCCGACCGGCAGAATGTCGCGCGCGAAGTTCGCAACCGCGTACTTGCTGTTCTCCTCGACATCGCGCTGCGCGCGGCGGCGCGTGTTTTCGGCCTCGGCGAGGGCGCGCAACGCCTGGTCCTTCAAGCGCGCAACCTCCGCCTCGAGCTCGGCGATGCGCGCCTCGGTACCCGGGTCCGCGGCCGGCCGCACGGGCTGGGCATCCGGCTCGTTCATGGCGTTGTCGGGCTTGTCGTTGGCGTCGTTCATGGCGGCGATATCCTGCGCATTGCGTGGCTGTCCTAACGATTGACGAGGCCGGCGTAAAGAAATACGCGCGGTGCCTATCCGATGATCCGTCCAACCACCTTGGCGGTGTAGTCGACGATCGGAATGATGCGGGCGTAATTGAGGCGCGTCGGGCCGATGACGCCGATCGCGCCGACGATCTGCTCGCGGCTGTTGGCATAGGGCGCGATGATCATCGAGCAGCCGGCAAGCCCGAACAGGTTGCTCTCCTTGCCGATGAAGATCTGCACGCCTTCGGCACTCTGCGCAGAATCGAGCAGCTTCACCATCGTCTCGCGCGTCTCCAGCGTCTCCAGCAGAATGCGGATCCGCTCGAGATCCTCGAGCGCCGTAACGTCCCCGAGCAGGCGCGACTGGCCGCGCACCAGCAGGTAGCTGTCATTGCCGTCGCCGGTCCATGTCGCGAGGCCCGCCTCGACGACCTTGCGTGCAAGCTCGTCGAGCGCCGCGCGCTGCTGCTCGAGCTCGGCGAGGATGGCGCCGCGCGCCTCCGCCAGAGTTCGCCCCATCAGCCGCGCGCTGAGATAGTTGCCCGCCTGGACCAGTGCCGACGGAGTCATGCCGGCAGGAACCTGGATCAGCCGGTTTTCGACCAGCCCGTTCTCGGTAACCAGCACCACGAGGGCGCGACCCGGCCCGAGCAGCACGAATTCGACATGTTTCAGCGGGCTCTCGGTCTTCGGCGCGAGCACCAGGCCTGCGCACTGCGCCAAGCCCGACAGCATCGCGGTCGCCTCTTCGAGCACCTGCGGGATGCTACGGCCGGACGTCTGGCATTGCACCTCGATGGAGGCGCGCTCCTCGGCCGACAGGCGGCCGACTTCGAGCAGGCCGTTGACGAACATCCGCAGGCCGGCCTCGGTCGGCAGGCGTCCGGCCGAGGTGTGTGGCGAATAAAGCAGGCCGGCGTCCTGCAGATCGGCCATGACGTTGCGGATGGTCGCCGGGGAAAGCTGCGTGCCGATGAGCCGCGACAGCGTGCGCGAGCCGACCGGCTCGCCGGTCTCGACATAGGACTCGACGATACGCCGGAAGATCTCGCGGCTGCGCTCATTGAGCTCGCCGACCGGACTCGGCTTGCCGGGTGCGTTCGGGTCTGGTGTCCGCATCATCGTCATGCCCGAAAAATGTAGGAAGCGCGCTCAAGCCCGTCAATGCAAGGCGAAATCGCGCGCTGGACGCACCTCGACCCGCCGGGGTAGGGTCCGCGCGCTTTTTAACGATCCCTCAAGGAGTCCCCATGCGCCCGTCCGGCCGCGCGCCCGACGCGCTCCGCGCCGTCACCCTCGAGCCTGGATTCGCCAAATACGCGGAAGGCTCGTGCCTCGTGCGGTTCGGCGATACCCATGTCCTGTGTACCGCCAGCGTCGAGGAGAAGGTGCCGCCGTTCCTGCGCAACACCGGCAGCGGCTGGGTGACGGCGGAGTACGGCATGCTCCCGCGCTCGACCCACACCCGCACCGACCGGGAGGCGGCGCGCGGCAGGCAAAGCGGGCGCACGCAGGAGATCCAGCGCCTGATCGGCCGCGCGCTGCGCGCCGTCACCGATCTCAAGGCGATGGGCGAGCGCCAGATCAAGGTCGACTGCGACGTGATCCAGGCCGATGGCGGGACACGCACCGCGGCCATCACCGGCTCGTGGGTAGCGCTGCGACAGGCGTTGGGAACGCTCGTCAAATCCGGCGCGCTCGGCAGGCTGCCGCTGACCGACCATGTCGCCGCGGTGTCATGCGGCATGTTCAACGGCACGCCGGTTCTCGACCTCGACTACGCCGAGGACTCGAACGCCGAGGCCGATGCCAATTTCGTTCTCACCGGCGCGGGCGGCATCGTCGAGGTGCAGGGCACGGCCGAGCGCGCCGCGTTCTCCGAGGCGCGCTTCCTCGAGATGATGGCGCTGGCGCGCAAGGGCATCGGCCAGCTGGTCGAACTCCAGAAAAAGGCGGTCGGTGGCTGAATCACGTGCAGGCGAAGCGGAAGCGCGCGTAGCTCGGGCCCGTCGCGCCGACGAACACCTGATCGAGCAGGTCGTAGCCGCGACCGCCGCAGGCAAGGCTGGCGTATTCGTGGAATTCTTCATGCAGCGCCTGTGGGCTGGCGACACCGGGCCCGGCATAGCCGGTTTCGAATTCGTAGGTCGGGTGCGGCGGCTTCGCGCAGGCGGCGAGAAGTGCAAGCGCAAGCACGATGATGAAGCGGGTCATCGACGATTCCCCGTGTCCGGTCGATACGGCAACGCTTGTCGCGCCGAACCGTTCCGCGGGGCGCCGCGGTGAGCCGGAAGTTCGCCGGGAAGAGGCTGGTCATCGCCAGTCACAATCAAGGCAAGGTGCGCGAGATCGGCGATCTGCTGCGGCCGTTCGCGGTCGAGGTCGTCTCGGCCGGATCACTCGATCTGCCCGAGCCGGAGGAGACCGGTACGACGTTCGAAGCCAATGCCGAGATCAAGGCCAGGGCTGCGGCGCGCACCAGCGGCCTTCCGGCGCTGGCCGACGATTCGGGGCTGTGCGTCGCGGCGTTGGGCGGTGCGCCGGGCATCCATTCGGCGCGCTGGGCCGGTCCTGGCAAGGATTTCAAGACCGCGATGGAAACGGTCGAGGCGAAGCTCGCAGGACAGGAGGACCGGCGCGCCTATTTCGTCTGCGCGCTGTCGCTGGCCTGGCCCGACGGCCATGTCGAGACGTTCCGCGGCGAGGTGCACGGCATTCTCGTCTGGCCGCCCCGCGGGAGCCGCGGCTTTGGCTACGACCCGGTCTTCCTGCCCGTAAGCGGCACGCAGACATTCGGCGAGATGGAGCCGGATCGGAAGCACGCGATCAGCCATCGCGCTGCCGCGTTCCGCAAACTGATCGACGCCTGTTTCGCCTAGGAGGTCTGGCGCAGAGGAGCGGCAGGCGCCTCGGGCTGGCGCCGACGATGCGTCACCATGCGGGTGTGCAGCTCGCTGATCGTGGTGCTGCCGGTGCGCACGAACAGGAACGGCAGCAGGCCGTGCAGCAGACAGGCCAGCCCGCCAAAAATCATGCGGATGCCGAACCGCGACGCCTGGCCGAGATGCTGACCGTAGGTCTCCCCGACAGTCGCGGGATGCGCGGTGAACAGGGTGTGGAGCCGATTCATGAGGGGCAATGCTACCCGATCCGGCGCGAAACGGTTTGCAATCTTGCCCGGCTTTACGTGATAACTTAGAATCTCATTGCTCAAACTGTATAGTCCTTGAAAATCTATGCCTCTTGATGATGTCGATCGCAAGATTCTGCAGCTTCTGCAGGAGGATGCCACCGCACCCGTCGCTACGATCGCCGACTCGGTCGGGCTGTCGCCGTCGCCCTGCTGGCGGCGGATCCAGCGCCTGGAGCAGGAAGGCTATATCCGCGGCCGGGTCGCCCTGCTCGACCCCGGCAAGCTCAATGTCGGCGTCACCGTGTTCGTGGCGGTCCGCACCAGCGAGCACGATCTCGGCTGGCTCGAGCGATTCGCCGCGGCGGTGCGCGATTTCCCGGAGGTGGTCGAGTTCTATCGCATGAGCGGCGACATCGATTACCTGCTCCGCGTCGTCGTCCCCGACATCGCCGCCTACGACGCCTTCTACAAGCGCCTGATCCAGCGCGTGACCCTGTCCGACGTCAGTTCCAGCTTCGCCATGGAGACGATCAAATACACCACGGCCCTTCCCGTCAGCTACGCGCGGTGACGAGGCCGCGCATGGCTGGAATAAGTGGGACGTCGGCCCTATCTTATTTGCGTCACCCGCGGACTTGATCCGCGGGTCCGTGGATCCGCGGATCAAGTCCGCGGATGACGCTCACCTTAATGGCAGACAGCGCACTCCGATATGCAAAGCGCGTCACACACGCGATCGTCGGTCGACAGCGAGCGCGGCTTCGCGGTCTATGTGCATTGGCCGTTCTGCCTGTCGAAGTGCCCGTATTGCGACTTCAACAGCCATGTCCGCGCGAGAATCGACGAGGATGGCTGGCGCGACGCATTGCTCGCCGAGCTCGATCACTTCGCGGCGGAGACGCGCGGCCGCACCGTAAGTGCGGTGTTCTTCGGCGGCGGCACGCCGTCGCTGATGGCGCCGGCCACGACGCATGCGGCGATCGGGCGAATCGCGCGCAACTGGACGCTGGCGCCCGACGCCGAGATCACGCTCGAGGCCAATCCCAATTCCGCCGAGCGCGCGCGCTTCGCCGATTTCCGCGCGGCCGGAATCAACCGCGTGTCGATCGGCGTGCAGGCGCTCGACGATGCCGCCCTCAAACTGCTCGGCCGCGCCCACGGCCAGAGCGAAGCGCGCGCCGCGATCGCGGCCGCCGCGGCGACGTTCGAGCGCTACTCCTTCGACCTGATCTATGCGCGGCCGGACCAGAGCGTCGCAGCGTGGCGCGCCGAGCTTGCCGACGCGCTGGCGATGGCCGGAGATCACCTCTCGGTCTATCAGCTCACCATCGAGCCGGGCACCGCCTTCCATGCGCTGCATGCCCGCGGCGGCCTCGCCGTGCCGGACGAGGAAGCGGCCGAGGAACTCTACGATGCGACGCACGAAATGCTCGAGGCGGCGGGCCTGCCCGCCTACGAGGTCTCGAACCACGCGCGGCCCGGCCATGCGTGCCGCCACAACCTGATCTACTGGCGCTACGAGGACTATGCCGGCGTCGGCCCCGGCGCGCATGGCCGCCTGACGCTCGACGGCGTCAAGACCGCGACGCGCCAGGAAAAGGCGCCCGAGACCTGGCTGGCCCGCGTGCGCGAACGCGGCCACGGCACCGCCGAGCGCTTCGCCGTGCCGCGCGGCGAGGCCGCGTCCGAGGCGCTGATGATGGGCCTGCGCCTGAGCGATGGCGTCGATCCCATGCGCTTCGCGCGCGCGACCGGCGTGGCGCTCGACGATGCGCTCGATAGCGGCCGGCTCGCGCGGCTGATCGAGGGCGGGTTTCTCGCGCGCACGGAGAACGGCGGCATTCAAGCGACGCCACAAGGCCGCAAGGTGCTGAACGCCGTGCTGGGTGAACTGCTCGCGTGAGGCCATCGCCCCGTGGGGGGCGATCTCAGGTCCGCTCCTATACCGAGATCTCTCCGTTGTGATCGGCGAACTACTGCCCGACCTGCTCGAAGCTGTCGGGTGCCGGCGAGATGGTGCGGAAACCGTTGCGGCGCACCTCGACGATGGCGAGATGGCGTTCGATCGAGCCGTCGGGCATCAGCCTGAACACGCCGTCCATGCCGGCGAAGCCGATCGGGTTGGTGATCGCCTCCTGCGAGAAATCGGGTCCGCCCTCGGCACGGGCGAGCACGGCCGCGAGCGCGGTCGCATCGTAGGCGACGGTGGCGACACGCGGCGGATCGCGCCGATAGACGTCGCGATAGCGCTTGGCGAAGGCATCGCGCGATTCCGGCGGCGGCCCGGCGAACCAGCCGCCGACCAGCGCCGGCTCGCGGGTTACGCGCGGCTCGTCCCACAGCGCCGAACCGAGGAAGCGCACGCGCGCCGGATCGATGTCGTAATAGGGCAGCAGCGGTGCTATCGCCAGCAGCCGCTCGCCGAAATCGGGCAACAGCACGGCATCGAAACGCACCTCGCCGATCGTGTCGATTCCTTCGAGGCGGCGCAGCGCCTGGCGGCTGACCTCGTCGCCGCGCGTCTCGAGCTCGCGGCGCTGCTGCTCGAGGCTGGCGCGACGCGCCTCGTAGGAGGCGAGCCTGCGCACCACCGGCGAGGCATCGGTGGTGCCGGGATCGTAGCGTTCGATCGCCGTGAGCTGGCCGCCGACCATGTTGGTCGTCGCATAGAGCGCGTTCTCGACCGCCGCGCCATAGCTGTTGTTCGGCAGCAATGCCGCAAAACGCGACAGGCCGCGCGAGTGCGCGAACTCGATCACGCGGGCGATCTGGGCGCGCGGCGGCACCCCCATCACGTACACGCCGGGCGCGGCGACCGACAGGTCGTTGGAGAAACTGAGCACGCTGACGCCGGCCGGCTGTGCGCGCTCTGCGACGGCCGGCACTTCGGCGGCGAAGAGCGGCCCTACGATCAGCCGCGCGCCGGCGTAGATGGCGGCATCTGCCGCGGCCGCGGCGCCCTCCGGCGTGCCGGCGGTGTCGCGCGGCAGCAATGTGAAGTTCTCATCGCCGACCTCGAACACCGCGAGCTCTGCGGCATCGAGCAGGGCGCGGCCGATAGCGGCATTCGGCCCCGAGAGCGGCACCAGCAGCGCAACGCGGATCTCGTTGGCCGGAGGCGCCTCGCCGAATCCAGTGGGCGGCACCTCCTCCTCGAGGATGGCCTCCGACGGCGCGGGCAGCGCGGTCGGCGCCTCGGTGACGGGCGCAGGCGCTTGGACAGGCCGCGGCTGACGCTCTACGTTGCTTTGGCACGCCGCCAGAATCAGCACGAACAGGACGGCGACGGCGGGGCGGCAGAATCGGGTCATGAAGAGTCCACGAGGGCGAGCGAACACCATGTCCTCCCGCGAGAAGAGCGAGCCTAGCCGCCGGGCGCGCGCAAGTAAATTGGCGCCCGGGCTGTACGTCGTCGCGACGCCGCTGGGCAATCTGGGCGACATCACCAGGCGCGCGGCCGAAGTACTGACCGCAGTCGATCTCGTCGCGTGCGAGGATACTCGCGTCACCGGCCGCCTGTTCCAGGCGCTCGGCCTGTCGCCGCCGCGCCTCGTCCGCTACGACGACCATGCCGGCGAGGGCACGCGTGCGATGCTGCTCGAGCAGCTGCGCGAAGGCAAGGTGGTCGCGCTCGTCTCCGACGCCGGAACGCCGCTGGTGGCCGATCCCGGCTACCGCCTGGTGCGCGCCGCGCACGACGCGGGCCTGCGCGTCATGACCGTGCCGGGCCCGTCCGCCATGATCGCGGCCCTGAGCATCGCCGGACTGCCGAGCGACCGCTTCCTGTGCAGCGGCTTCCTGCCGCAGCGGTCCGGCGCGCGCCGCAAGGCGCTGGGCGAGCTCGCCGCCGTGCCCGCCACCCTGGTCATTCCCGAGGCGCCGCACCGGCTGGCCGAGAGCCTCGCCGACATGGCGACGGTGCTGGGCCCGCGCGAGGCGGTGGTCGCGCGCGAGCTGACCAAGCTGTTCGAGGAGACGCGGCGCGGAACACTCGACGCACTCGCCGCGCATTACGCCGGGTCCGGGCCGCCCAAGGGCGAGATCGTGGTCGTGATCGGCCCGCCCGGCGAAAGCGATCGCCAGGCCGAGGCGGCAACCCTCGACGAGCGGCTCGTCCGCGCCCTGGAAACCGAGAGCGTGCGTGACGCCGCCGCGACCGTCGCCGCCGCGACGGGGCTGCCGCGCCGCCAGGTCTATGCGCGCGCCCTCGATCTGGCGCGGAGCCGGCGCTGATGGCGAGCCGCGCGCGGCGCGCGGCGGAGCGCCGCGGACGCTGGGGCGAGGCGATCGCGGCACTGCGCCTGCGGCTTGCCGGCTATCGCATTCTCGCCCGCAACTTCCGCAGTCCGGTCGGCGAGATCGACCTGATCGCGCGACGCGGCGCCACCGTGATCTTCGTCGAGGTCAAGGCGCGCGCGGCCCATGAAGTGGCGGCCGAAGCAATCGGGCCGCGCCAGCAGGCGCGGATCCGCCGCGCGGCCGAGGCCTTTCTCGCCGGCCGGCCCGAGCTGGCCACATTTTCGCTAAGATTCGACGCGATTCTGATTCAACCGTGGCGCGCACCGCGCCATGTCGTCGACGCTTGGCGCGGCGTCGGCCTCCGTACTAAATAGC
Source organism: Alphaproteobacteria bacterium (assembly GCA_041690495.1). Taxonomy (GTDB): domain Bacteria; phylum Pseudomonadota; class Alphaproteobacteria; order CACIAM-22H2; family CACIAM-22H2; genus DATAAP01. The sequence continues at coordinate 53,136 of JAWLHE010000012.1, forward strand.
GCCGTCTTATTGCAACCGCGTTGGGGGGACTCCGTGATCGTCCGTATCGCGCGCCGGGCGCTGCTCCCGGCCCTATTGCTGACATCGGCACCGGCGCTGCAAGGCTGCATCGAGGCCGTGGTCGGCGCCGGCGCCACCGCCGGCGTCGCAGCGGTACAGGAGCGCGGCATCAAGGGCGCCGTCAGCGACACCGCCATCCGCGCCGAGATCAATCACTACTGGCTGCAGAAGGACGAAAAGCTGTTCGCCAACTGCAACCTGCAGATCCACGAGGGCCGCGTGCTGGTGACCGGCGCCGTCAAGGACGCGGATACCCGCGCCGAGGCGATTCAGCTCGCCTGGAAGGCGAGCGGCGTGCGCGAGGTCATCAACGAGATCGAGGTCACCGACGAAGGCGGCTTCGGCACTTATGCGCGCGACACTTCGATCATTGCCGAGCTGCGCAGCAAGCTGCTGTTCGGAAAAGGCATTCAGTCGGTCAACTATTCGATCGAGTCGGTCAACGGAACGGTCTATCTTCTGGGCGTGGCACAGGACCAGGCAGAACTCGACCGCGTGCTCGACGTCGCGCGCAACGTGGGCTATGTGCGCCGCGTCGTCAGCCACGTGCTGATGAGGGACGACCCGCGGCGCTTCAAGCCGCCGGCGACCTGACGCGGGCCGGTGCGGAAATGGAGCCCGTCCGCACCGCGGTGTCCGTTCTCGAAGCGGTCGGACCGCTGCCCGACCACGCGATCGACCTCGCCGGGACGGCGCTGGCGCTGGCGGCCCTCGATCAGCCGCAGGCCGATCTCGAGAGCTATCGCGAACATCTCGCGGCGCTCGGCCGCGCGGTCGCGGCGCTCGACGCCCCGGCACGCGGGCGCGCCGAGGCGCTGCGCGAGGTGCTGGTCGGGCAGTTCGGCTATGCCGGGGACCGCGACACGTATGACGATCTCGACAATGCCAACCTGATGCGCGTCATCGACCGCCGCCGCGGCCTGCCGGTGGCGCTGTCGATCCTGTGGCTGCACGCGGCACGCGCGCAGGGCTGGGCGGCCGAAGGCTTGAATTTCCCGAGCCATTTCCTTATCCGGCTCGACAGCGGCCGCAGCCATGTCGTGCTCGACCCGTTCGACGGCGGGGCGCTGCGCACCGCCGACGAGCTGCACGAGCTGCGCCGCCGCCTCGGCCGCAACCGGGGCTCCGCGGCCAACGACTTCGCGATGGTCGGCAACCGCGCCATCCTTCTGCGCCTGCAGAACAACATCAAGCTGCGGCTGCTCCAGGCCGGGTTCGCCGAGCAGGCCCTTGCGGTGGTCGAGCGCATGGTGGTGATCGCGCCGGCCGAGCCGGCGCTCTGGCACGAATGTGCGGGCCTGCATCGCGAACTCGGCAATCTGCGAACGGCCATCGCCTGTCTCGAGCGGGTGATCCTGCTTGCCGACGACGAGGCGACGCGCCAAGGTGTCGCCGCGGAGCTCCATGCGCTCCGCGGCAAGCTGAACTGACGCGATCCTTCTTTCCGGTAATCCGATGAGCCTGTCCGTCGCCATCCAGATGGATCCCATCGAAGGGATCAATATCGACGCCGATTCGACCTTCGCGCTCGCGCTCGAGGCGCAGGCGCGCGGCCACACATTGTTGCACTATCTGCCGCAGCACCTGACGTTCTGGCACGGCACGGTGCGCGCCAAGGCGCGGCCGCTGACCGTGCGGCGCGAGCGCGGCAACCATTTCACGCTCGGCGCGTTCGAGGCGGTCGATCTGCGCAAGGTCGACGTGGTGCTGATGCGCCAGGATCCGCCCTTCGACATGGCGTACATCACCGCAACGCACATTCTGGAGCACATCCACCCCGACACGCTGGTGGTCAACGACCCCGTGCACGTGCGGAATGCGCCGGAGAAGCTGTTCGTCACGCATTTCCCCGAATTGATGCCGCCGACCCTGATCACGTCGGACCCGGCGGAGATCGCCGCCTTCCGCGCCGAGCATCAGGACCTCATCATCAAGCCGCTGTTCGGCAACGGCGGCGCCGGCGTCTTCCACGTCACGCCCGAGGACGAGAACCTCAACGCGCTGCTCGAGATGTTCACCAGCCGCTCGCGCGAGCCGGTGATCCTGCAGCGCTACCTGCCGGAGATCCGCGGCGGCGACAAGCGCATCATTCTGGTCGACGGCAAGGCCGCAGGCGCCGTGATGCGCGTGCCGCCCAAGGGCGAGGCGCGCGCCAACCTCCATGTCGGCGGCAAGGCCGTGAAGACGACGCTGTCCAGGCGCGAGCGCGAGATCTGCGAGGCGATCGGCCCGACGCTGGCCGAGCGCGGTCTCATCTTCGTCGGCATCGACGTGATCGGCGACTACCTGACCGAGATCAACGTGACCTCGCCGACCGGCATCCAGGAGATCGACCGCTTCGACGGCATCAGCATCGAGGCGCAGATCTGGGACGCGATCGAGGCGCGCATCGGGGCGAGGCCGGCGAAAAAGCGCGCCTGACGAAATCCGGGACGCACTTAACCGGCGATCGCCGGCCGGGTGCTTCACTGCTTCAGCAGCAAGTGCAGTTGCCGGGTTTGGCGCTCCCGTCGCACGCCCGTCTCCCTGCTTCAGCGTAGTCCGGTCGGCTTCCGCCGCGAGCGCATAAGCGCCTGACTTTCCGGTTCCCGCCGCTTCACCGCTTCGCGCCCGTGTGCGGCGGGCCGCCCGGTCTCCGGACCGGCATCATTGGGAGCATAGAGGATTCCGGAGACGAGCCGCACGCGCGGGGGAGGCCAGGCTGGACACAGCGGCCCCCGGCGCGAATGCACCCGGTTCGTTCTCGCCGTCAAGGGCGCCGCCTTCGATGCCCCTTGCCGATGTGCCTTCGCCATGTTAATAACTGACCAGTCAGTAATTTGAGATATAGCCATGACCGCCCCCGTCCGCTTTCACCGCCGCAAGGACGCCCGCCCGGGCGAGCTGATCGAAGCGGCGCTGGCCTGCTTCGCCGAGCGCGGATTCGCGGCGACCCGGCTCGACGACATCGCCGCGCGGGCCGGAGTCAGCAAGGGCACGGTCTATCTCTACTTTCCGAGCAAGGAGGAGCTGTTCAAGGCGGTGGTGCGCGAATCGCTGCTGCCGAATATCGAGCAGGCCGAGTCCCTCCTTGCCCGATCGGACATGTCGGCGGCCGAGCAGCTCCGCCGGCTGATGGAATTCCTCACCGTGCGCATGGCGACGTCGCCGGTCGGCATCATCCCCAAGCTGGTGATCACCGAGGCGGGCAACTTTCCCGACATCGCGCGCTTCTACCTCGAGACCGTCATCCATCGCGGCTTTGCCCTGGTCGGCGGCGTGATCGAGCGCGGCATCGCCGCTGGCGAGTTCCGCGCCGTCGATGTGCGTCACACCACCTTCTGCATCGTCGCGCCGGTCCTGCTGACCGGCCTGTGGCGCCACTCGCTCGCGCGTTTCGAGCCGGACGCGATGAATCCCGACGCACTGTGGCGCACCCATGCCGAGCTGATCGTGCGCGGCCTTTTGAAGGAGTCCGGACCATGAGCTGGTTTGCGGAGATCGGCACATGGTTCGCGGGACTGCTGACCGCATTCGGCATCGGCGCCGGCACGCCGGAAAACATCTATCATGGCTATGTCGAGGGGGAGTACGTGCGCGTGGCGGCGCCGCTCGGCGGGCGGCTCGAGCGGCTCGCGGTCACGCGCGGCGACCGCGTCGAACCCGGCGCCTTGCTGTTCGCGCTCGACCTGACCGAAGCGACGGCCGAGCGCGACCGCACCGCAGCGGCCCTCGCGCAGGCGCGCGCCAATCTCGAGGACTTGCGCAAGGGCAGGCGCACGGCGGAACTCGAGGTCATCGCCGCTCAGAAGGACCAGGCCGAGGCGGCGCTGCGCCTGTCCGAAGCACAGCTTCGCCGGCAGGAATCGCTGCTCGCCTCGGGTACCGCCTCGCGCGAGCGCGTCGACGAGGCGCGCAGCGCACGCGACCGCGACCGCGCGCGCGTCGCCGAGCTGACCTCGCAGCTCGAGGTCGGACGGCTGCCCGCGCGCGAGGACGAGATCCAGGCCGCGGAAGCTGCGGTCCGCGTCGCCGCCGCGGCGCTGGCGAAGGCAGAACAGCAGCTCGCCGATTCGGCCCCGGTTGCCGCCGAGCAGGCGCTGGTCGAGGAGACGTATTACCGTCCCGGCGAATGGGTGCCGGCGGCCTCGCCTGTCGTGTCGCTGCTGCCGCCGGAGAACGTGAAGATCCGCTTCTACATCCCGGAGACGCGACTCGGCGCGCTTGCCATGGGACAACGGATCGCCGTGCGCTGCGATGCCTGCCCGCCGGGCCAGACCGCGCAGATCAGCTTCATCGCCTCCGCCGCCGAATACACGCCGCCCGTCATCTACAGCAACGAGAGCCGCGCCAAGCTCGTCTTTCGTGTCGAGGCGCGGCCCGACCCGGCGACCGACCGGCTCCATCCCGGCCAGCCCGTCGACGTGCGGCTCGCGCCATGAATGCGGCGCCGGCGATCGACGTCAGCGGCCTCGGCAAGTCGTTCAACGGCAGGCCGGCGGTGCGCGACGTGTCGCTGCGCGTCGAGCGCGGGCAGATCTACGGCTTCCTCGGCCCCAACGGCAGCGGCAAGACGACGACGATCCGCATGCTGTGCGGCCTGCTGACGCCCGATACCGGATCGGGCACGTGCCTCGGCTTCGACATCCTGCGCGACGCGGCGCAGATCAAGCGCCGCATCGGCTACATGACGCAGCGCTTCAGCTTCTACGAGGACCTGAGCGTGCGCGAGAATCTCGACTTCGTCGCGCGCATGTACGCGGTGCCGCGGCGGCGCCGCGCGGTCGCCGAGGCGGTCGAGCGGCTCGGCCTCGCCGACCGGCAGACGCAGCTCGCCGGCGCGCTGTCGGGCGGCTGGAAGCAGCGGCTGGCCCTCGCCGCGTGCCTGCTGCACGAACCCGAGCTGCTGCTGCTCGACGAGCCGACGGCCGGCGTCGATCCCAAGGCGCGGCGCGAGTTCTGGGACGAGATCCACGCCCTCGCCGAGAACGGACTCACCGTGCTGGTCAGCACCCACTACATGGACGAGGCGGAGCGCTGCCATTCGATCGCCTACATCGCCTATGGCCGTCTCCTGACGCACGGCACGGTCGACGAGGTGGTCGCCGGGGCCGGGCTGTCCACATGGTCGTTGAGCGGGCCCGGCGTTCCGCGCGTGCGCGAGAATCTGGCCCATGCGCCCGGTGTCGAGTTCGTGGCGCCATTCGGAAACAACCTGCACCTGAGCGGCACCGACCGCGCGGCGCTCGAGGCGGCGATCGCGCCCTATCGCGGCGCACCCGACCTGACCTGGAGCGAGACGGAGCCCGGCCTCGAGGACGTGTTCATCCTGCTGATGCAGCGCGCGGAGGCGCAGCCGCGATGAAGGATCTGCATTTTCGCGCGGCGCGGCTGATGGCGATGCTGGTCAAGGAGTTCGTGCAGATGCGGCGCGACCGGCTGACCTTCGCCATGATGATCGGCATTCCGATCATGCAGCTCATCCTGTTCGGCTTCGCCATCAATTCCGATCCCAAGGCGCTGCCGACCGTACTGCACGTCGCCGACGACAGCCCGTTTGCGCGCAGTTTCGTCAGTGCTCTGGAGAACTCCGGCTATTTCCGCATCGTGGCGCAGGAGCGCGACCCGCGCGACGTCGGCCGCATGCTGCAGGAAGGCGACGTCCAGTTCGCGGTGACGATTCCGGTCGGCTTCGGCCGCGATCTCGTGCGCGGGACGCGGCCCGTGGTGCTGGTCGAGGCCGATGCGACCGATCCCGCCGCCACCAGCAACGCGGTCGCGGCGTTGATGACGGTGGCGCGCACGGCCTTCGACACGGAGCTGACCGGGCCGCTGGCCAAGCTGCGCAGCGGCGCCGATCCGGTCGAGCTGCGCCTGCACCGCCGCTACAACCCGGAGGGCATCAGCCAGTACAACGTCGTGCCCGGCCTGGTCGGCGTGGTGCTGACCATGACGATGGTGATCATGACGGCGCTGGCGGTGACGCGCGAGCACGAGCGCGGCACGATGGAGAACCTGCTGGCGATGCCGGTGCGGCCGCTCGAGGTGATGCTGGGCAAGATCGTGCCCTACATCGCCGTCGGCTACATCCAGGTCGTCGTTCTTCTGCTGGCCGCGCGGTTCATCTTCGACGTGCCGATGTTCGGCAGCTATCTGCTGCTCTCGCTGGTGCTGGTGCTTTTCATCGCCGCCAATCTCGCGGTCGGCTTCACCTTCTCGACCATCGCGCGCAACCAGCTCCAGGCGATGCAGATGTCGTTCTTCTTCTTCCTGCCCTCGATCATGCTGTCGGGCTTCATGTTCCCGTTCCGCGGCATGCCCGGCTGGGCGCAGGTTCTGGGCGAGGCGCTGCCGCTGACCCATTTCCTGCGCATCGTCCGTGGCATCCTGCTCAAGGGCAGCGGCATCGCCGAGATCGCCGCCGAAACCGCGGCGCTGGCCGCCTTCCTCCTGGTCGCCGGCTCCGTCGCGCTCCTGCGCTACCGGCAAACGCTGGACTGAGATGACCGGCAGAGATCAGGCGGTCGGCGAACTTGCAGCGCTTTGAATCCGGGGCCATCTCAGCCGGGTGTCAACGACGGAGGTCCCGATGAAGCAGATCTTCCCCGATCTCTGGCAGACGAACCCAGAGCAGCCGCTGCCAAACGTGCCCGAGCTTGTCACCCGTGCCTATCTGGTCACGCGGCCCGACGGCAACCTCCTTTTCTACAGCACCGGCCTCGAAGACGAGCACCGGGCGATCCAGTCGCTTGGCGGCGCGGCGCGCCAGTATCTTTCGCACGTCGACGAGGCGGGTCCGGCACTCGCTGCGATCAAGGCGCGCTTCGGGTCCGAGCTGTGGGGTCACGAGATCGAGGCCGAGGCCGTGCGCAGGCGCAGCGGCGTGGCGCCCGACCGCACGTTTTCCGGACCGGAAATCCATCTGGACAATCTCGAAGTCATGCCTCTGCCCGGCCACACCGCCAGCAGCACCAGCTATCTCTACCGCTCACCGCACGGCCGGACCTATCTGTTTACGGGCGACACGATCGGTCGCGATAGTAACGGTGTCTGGACCGCTGGCTATCTCCCGTTCAGCGACAGGGCGAAACTCATTGCGGCGCTCCGCCATCTGGCGACGCTGAGACCGGATGTGATCTTGTCCAGCGCCTTCGGAGGGAGGCACCCGTACGCGGAGGTGACGGCCGAGAGCTGGCGAGCAGCGGTGGACGAAGCGCTCATGCCACTGACGCAAACAGCCGCGTGAGCTGCCTGGTCGCACATACCGGCTGGACGCCGCGTACTGCCTAAAGGCCGCACAGACGGTAGCGGCCGAGATCGAAGTGCAGATGATCGGCGTGCCAGACGTCGTGGTTCGGGGTCAGCACGACGCTGAACCAGCCGCACGCCTCGCGCGCCACCGCGCGCAGGAAGGCGCCGCGCGGGCCGGGATCACGCCAGTGGCTCTTCACGGCGACGTGCGGACCGCCCTCTATCTCGAACGCAGCGATGTCGATGGCGCGTCCGGAGGCGTGCTCGCTCAGCCGGCCGCCGCCCGTGCGCATGCGGCAGCTATAGGCGCCGATCTGGCGGACGCGTGCGACCGGCCTGCCGAAGTGCCGCAGCGCGGCCGGCTGGATCACGCGTTCGTCGAACTCGGCGAGGCGCAGCGCGAGCGGACAGCTCAGGATCGCGACCGGCTCGATCGCAGAGCGTGTCGAATGCAGCGCGAGACTGTCGGCAACCGCGCAGCCGCGCCGGGCAGCAGGCACGGCCGTCAAAGCGAACGATGCGCTGCGCGCGCCCAGCGCATCGAGACAGGCAGCCCCCGTCGGCGGCGGCGGTACCGGCGGCGCGACCGCATGCGGTGCACCGCACGCCGCAAGGATCCCGAGGGCGAAGAGCAGGACCGCCGCACGCACCGGGAATCTCATCGTCAAGGCCGTCGCTCCAACATGGCTGCACATGGCCGGCAAGGTTCGCGCGGAGAACGGGCAAGGCCGCCGGCGCATTCCGCCGCATCCCGGCCTTGACCGGCGGCCGGCGCTGCCGCATGCTTCCCGCTAATATTTGCATTTGCAAATAACCTGCCTGCGAGGGAGACCGCCATGCAGTTCGGCTATTTCACGCTCAGCGACAACCGCTACCCGGACAATCCGCGCACGCCCGAGCAATTCGTGCGCGAGATCTACCGGCAGGCGCTGCATGCCGAGAAGATCGGCCTCAACTCCGCCTGGATCGGCGAGCACCATTTCAACCTGCTCGGCGTCAATCCCTGCCCCAACATCCTGCTCGCGAAGCTCGCCGGCGCGACGACGCGCATCCGCCTCGCCCCCGCCGTCGTGCTGCTGCCGGTGCATCATCCGCTTCACGTCGCCGAGGAATGGGCGACGCTGGACATGCTGTCGGGCGGGCGCGTCGATTTCGCGGCGGGACGCGGCTACGACCGGCTGGAATACGCGCCGTTCGGGGCCGATTTCCAGAACTCCGCCGAATTGTTCGCCGAGGGCATGGAGATCCTCTGGCGCGCCTGGACCGAGACCGGCCGGTGGTCGCACGAGGGCCGCTTCTACCAGTTCGAGGACATCGAGGTGCGGCCGCGGCCGGCGCAGCAGCCGCTGCGCCCGTATGTCGCGTGCTTCTCGCGCTCGTCGATGGAGCTGGCTGCGCGCAACGACTGGAACATCATCTTCGCGCCGTTCGCCGCGGCGATGGTCTATGGCAGCCTCGCCGACGGCGTTGCGGCCTATCGCGCCGAGTGCGCGAAGCACGGGCGCGCGGCGCGGCGGGCGATGTGCAGCTATTTCATCCACATTGCCGACACAAAGCAGGACGAAGATTACGGGCGCGAGGCGCTACTGCGCTACTTCAAGGATGCGCTGGTGGCGGCGTTTCCCGCCGACGCCAGGACGGTGCCGCCGACGCTCAAGTACTTCCTCGAGATCGTCGACATTCTCAAGAACATGAAGGCGGAGAATCTGACATCGAAATCGATCCTGACGGGCACCCCGCAGAAGATCATCGACGACCTCAAGGCCGTGGAGAAGGCGGGCATCAGCGAAGTCATCCTCTATTTCAATTACGGTCTGAAGCCCTACAACATGGTGATCGAGCAGATGGATCGCTTCATGGCCGAGGTTGCACCGGCCTTTGCCGGCGCGGCGCCGGTCGCGGCGGCGCGGTGAGCGCCGCTTCCGGAAGCGCGCGCAAGCGGCGCGGGGCGGCGCCGCCGGACACGGGAGTCGGATTCGATCTCGCCGGCTTCCTGCCCTACCTGATCAACCGCGCCGGGGTCCGTCTGGCGACCGCGTTCGCGCGGGAGATCGCGCCGCTGGACGTGACACTGCAGGAATGGCGCGTCCTTGCCGCCCTGGCCGCCGACGGACCGCAGCGCCTCAGCGATCTGGCCGGGCTTACCTCGATCGACATTTCGACCCTGTCGCGGCTGGTCGATCGCATGGTCGCGCGCGATCTCGTCGCGCGCGGCCGCAGCGACGGCGACCGCCGCGCGGTGCGGCTCGCTCTGTCCGCGAAGGGCGGGCGCGCCGCCCGATCGATCATTCCCCTCGCCCATCATTACGAGCGCACGGCGCTCGCCGGATTCGACGCGGCGGAGGCCGAGGCGCTGCGCGCCATGTTGCGGCGAGTCTACATGAACCTCGATGCGCTGCCGCGCTGACGCACGCTCCGGTCCGCACCGGGGCTTACGCGGTGGCTTCTCGGCATCGCGGTTTGCTACAATAACTTTCATGTCGGGTTCCGTTTCATAACGTCAACGTGCGTTCAGCGGGCGGCTTCCCACCTCCGGTTTATCGTCCGGTGACTACGCAATTCCCGGCTCGAAGGAGCAATGATGGCAGCGGCGCGTAAATCCAGGCGGGGGCAGTCGCCCCTGCGCAAGCCCAATATCATCGATACCCATGTCGGCGCACGGATGCGGCTGCGCCGCACGCTGCTGGGCATCAGCCAGGAACAGCTCGCCGCGGCCCTCGGCCTCACCTTCCAGCAGGTGCAGAAATACGAGCGCGGCACCAATCGCATCAGCGCCTCGCGCCTGTTCCAGCTGTCGCGCGTACTCGACGTGCCGATCACCTGGTTCTTCGACGAGATGGACGCCGACGTCGCCGCGCAGGGCAGCCGAATCCCCAAGGGATTCGCCGAGCCGGCGCAGGGCTTCGAGGCGGATCCGATGTCGCGTCGCGAGACGCTCGAGCTGGTGCGCGTCTACTACCGCATCAGCGACCGCAAGGTGCGCAAGAAGCTCTACGAGATGACCAAGGCGCTGGCCGACGAGGCGGACGACGGCTGACGCCGCCGGTCGAAAGCCGGCCCGGGGCGCCGGGCTGCACCGCCGCCCCGCGAAGCAGAGGGCCCTGCATTCCGTCGCCGTGCGCAGCGGCGCACGCGGGAATTGGCCCGGGCGGCGCGCTCGCCTACACTCGACCGCTGGTTGCGGGGAAGAGCGTATGGTCGCGCGGGTCAACACGGTCGCGTTCCAGGGGATCGAGGTCGTCGACGTCGACGTGCAGGTGCATGTCGGCGGGGGCCTGCCGAACTTCCTGCTGGTCGGCCTGCCCGATAAGGCCGTCGGCGAGAGCCGCGAGCGCGTGCGCGCGGCGCTGGCGGCGCTCGGCCTGGCGCTGCCGCCGAAGCGGATCGTCGTCAATCTCTCGCCCGCCGACCTCAACAAGGAAGGCAGCCACTATGACCTGCCGATCGCGGTGGGCCTGCTGGTGGCGATGGGCGTGCTCGAGGCCGAGCAGGTCGCGGGCTATCTCATGCTCGGCGAGCTGGCGCTCGACGGCAAGCTGGCGCCGGTCGCGGGCGTGCTGCCGGCGGCGATGGGAGCCGTCGCGCGTTCGCGCGGCATCGTCTGCCCCGGCCCGTGCGGCGGCGAGGCGGCGTGGGCCGGCGGCACGGCCGACGGCCACGAGGTTCTGGCGCCCGACTCGCTGATCGCGCTCATCAATCATTTCAAGGGGGCCCAGCTCCTCTCGCCGCCGCAGCCGCGGCTCGCGGAGAACGGCGTCGCCTATCCCGACCTCCGCGACATCAAGGGCCAGGAGACCGCCAAGCGCGCGCTCGAGGTGGCGGCGAGCGGCGGGCACAATCTGCTGATGATCGGGCCTCCGGGCTCGGGCAAGTCGATGCTGGCGCAGCGCCTGCCCGGCCTGCTGCCGCCGCTATCGCCGGCGGAGGCGCTCGAGGTCAGCATGATCCATTCGGTGGCCGGGCTGCTGAGCGACGGCCGCATCAGCCGGCAGCGGCCGTTCCGCGATCCGCACCATTCCGCATCGCTGCCGGCACTGGTCGGCGGCGGCTTGCGTGCGAAGCCGGGCGAAATCTCGCTCGCGCATTTGGGCGTGCTGTTTCTGGACGAGCTGCCGGAGTTCCAGCGCCAGACACTCGAGGCACTGAGACAGCCGCTCGAGAGCGGCCGTGCCGTGATCGCCCGCGCCAACGCGCATGTCGCATATCCCGCGCGCGTTCAGCTCGTCGCCGCCATGAACCCGTGCCGCTGCGGCTATCTCGACGACCCGTCGCAGGGCTGCGGCCGCGCGCCGAAATGCGCGCTCGACTATCAGAGCCGCATTTCGGGCCCGCTGTTCGACCGCATCGACCTGCATGTCGACGTGCCGGCGGTGAAGCCGGCCGACCTGTCACTGCCGCCGCCCGCCGAAGGCTCGGCGGAGGTCGCACGCCGCGTGGCAGTCGCGCACGAGCGCCAGGCGGCGCGGTTCGCCGCGGTGCCGGAGGACAGGCGTCCGCGCAGCAACGCCGAGCTCGACGGCGAGATGCTCGAGCATTTCGCCGCACCCGAGCCCGCCGGCCGCGCGATGCTGACCGATGCCGCCGAGCGGCTCAAGCTGTCGGCGCGCGGCTATCACCGCGTGCTGCGCGTCGCGCGCACGCTCGCCGACATGGAGGGTGCCGCCACCGTCGCGCGCCTCCACATCGCCGAGGCGCTCTCCTATCGTCGCCTCGGTCACGCGCGATAAGAGACCGCGCAAATGAAGAGCGTGGCGAATAGCGTCGCACCGTAGTCAAGACCTGTCCGGCCGACCGGGACAAACAGGATACTGATCCGGCCGACCGGAAGCCTGCAGGAACTCCGCTGACGGGGAACCGCGCCGCATCGGCAATCCCGTCTCCCCGCGCCTTTGTACGAAAGCATTCGATAAATTGTTCGGCGGCGCCCTGATTATGATAGTATAGCCACAGTCTCTGAAGAATAAACGTTGTCTAAAATTGTGTTTATTACTGAACGAAGAATCGTTCCTCTATAGTCCCGGACAGTTCCCAGCCATGTCTTCGAAACCAGCACTCCGGCTTCCGGCCGACATGATGCACGCGCGGGCCGAGCAGAAGCAGGACCGCAGCACGCATTTCGTGTTCGAGCACCAGGTCTTCACGGTGCCGAACGCGTTCTTCTCGCTGACCGAGGACCGCAAGCCGGCATTCCACATCGACTATGGCGATCTGCGCGCGGCGATCGAGCTGCGCAGCCTGCGTCGCGGCTTCTCCATCCCGCCGCGCAGCCACGACGACGAGATGCTCGGCAAGGTCGAGGGCAGCCTGCGGTTCGTGCGCAAGATCCGGCCCAACGACAGCATTCCGCGCGAGGTGCTGGACGGCACCGCCTCGTGGGCGACGGACGAGAGCCATCATCAGGTGGCGCACAGCCGGCTTACGCTGCAGCTCGCGTCGTGGATGACGGGCCGCAGCACCGGCCATATCGGCCGCGACCAGATCCGTTCCCTCGCCGGCAATCCGGAGGTGATTTCGCGCGTGCAGGGTGCCGTTGCCGAGATCGCCCAGAAAATCGGCCTGAAGAGCGACGAAAAGCACCGGATCGTCGACCGCATCGAGGCTTTCGCCAAGGAGCTGTCCTATGTCGAGGCGATCCGCGAGCGCCTGGAGGCGGCGCACGCGATCCAGCACAAGGTCGCCCGCCTCCTCGCCCTCTACAAGAACGATCGCTTCGTCGGCGACAACCTGATGCGCGTCGCCGCGCTGATGCGCGAGCCGATGAGCGCTTTCGACGTGCTCTTCGGCAAGGTCGACGCGATGATCGCGGACATCATCGGCATCTGCCAGAACTACGAGGAGAAGGTCGCCGGACTGCGCACCATGCGTGACGACCTGTTCGAGCTCTACCTGCTGTGGGAGCCGATGCTGCAGCGCTGGCAGGAGCAGCCGATCGAGAAGAGCAAGTTCTCGGAGGAAACGGTGCGCGCGATGTTCCAGTTCCTCGCGCGGCACTATCCCCAGCAGACGATCTGGAAGCGCGCGTGATCCGTCGCTCCCGCCGCGCGGCCGCGCCCTCACTCGCGGCAGGCGCGCAGAATGGCGTCGCAGAGCCGGCGCGGCATGATCGGCTTGATCACCGGCGCCATCGGCGCCACCTCGAACATGCGACGCAGCGTGTCGGGATCGCCATGCGCCGTCACGAACACGACGGGGATGCCGCAGCGATCGCGAATCCGGCGCGCCGCCTCGACCCCGTCGATCTCGCCGATCAGGTGAACATCCATGAGCACGATATCCGGCGTGATCGCCACGGCCTTGTCCACCGCCTCGCCGCCGCGCATTGCGATGCCGACGACCTCGCCGCCGGAGTCGTTGACGATCGACTGGATGTCCAGCGCGGCGATCGCCTCGTCCTCGGCGATCAGGATACGCAGCGGGGCGCCGCGCCGCCGCAGGAGCGCCCCGCCGTGCCCCTCGCCTCCGGAATAGCTGGGATAGACCGACCGCGGCTTCTCGGGCGGCGCGGAAAGGAACAGGATGTCGGGGTGAAGCGTCATCGCAAACCGGCACGACCGTTTCTGGTGCAACGATGCTAGCGCCGCAACTCACGACCTACAACCAAAAGGATTATTCGCGAGTTCCCCCGGCGGCCGCCTCGCGCCGGCGGAACTCGCCTGATTGCATGAAGAATACGCGCGTTATTCTATTCAAATCCGCGGCTTGCCACGGCAGGCACATGCATGGAACTCCCCGGAATCATCCCGCGAATTTGATGGCAATCTTCGATAACCGCGAACAACATTCAACACCGGCTTAACCTGTGATTGCTACTGTCCGCGCATGAACGCGAGCGCCGCCCTGCGACTGCCGGAAGAAATGGTCCGTGCGCGCTCCGAGGAACCGGGCGAGCGCAGCACGCATTTCGTGTTCGAGCACAAGCTCTTCACCGTGCCGAACGTCTATTTCGCGCTGACGGCGGACCGCAAGCCGGCATTGCACATCAATTACGGCGATCTGTGCGCATCGATTGAGACCCGCAGCCTGCGCCGCGGCTTTTCGATCGAACCGGAGAGCGCCGACGATCAGATGCTGGGCGTGGTCGAGCGCAGCCTGCGCTTCGTCCGCCAGATAAAGCCCAACGACAGCATCCCGCGCGAGGTGCTCGACGGCACCGCCTCGTGGGCCGCGGACGAGCGCCACCGCGTCGCCGCCCACGGCCGGCTCACGATCCAGCTCGCGTCATGGATGACGGGCAGCACGACGGCACACATCCGGCGCGATCAGATCGCCAGCCTTGCGAACAGCCCCGCCGTGGTTCAGCGGGTCCACGGCGTGATCGGCGAGATTGCCAAGCGCATCGGGCTCGAACCGGGCGAAAAGCACGTCATCACCGACCGCATAGCCGCATTCGCCAGCGAAATGGCCTATGTCGAGGCGGTTCGCGAGCGGCTCGAGGTCGCCCGCGAGATCGAGCAGAAGGCGGCAAGGCTGCTTGCCATCTACAAGGCCGACCGCGTCGTCGGCGAGAGCCTGATGCGCATCTCCGTCCTGATGAAGGCGCCCCTCAGTGCGTTCGACATCATGTTCTCGGCGGCCGACCGGAATTCGGCCGACATCATCGGGATCTGCCAGAGCTACGAAGAGAAGGTCGCCGGGCTGCGGCGTACCCGCGACGACCTGTTCGAACTCTACATGTTCTGGGAGCCGACGCTCGAGGCGTGGCAGACCGTGCCGATCGAGCGGTCTAGGGTCACGGAGGAGACGATCCGCAAGACGTTCCAGTTCCTGGCGCGCAACTATCCGCTGCAGACGGCGTGGAAGCGGGGCTAGCCGGCCGGGCGCTGTTCGGCCGCGGTGCGGCGTAGCCGCTTCCGCCGATCACGGTTCTCAGCCCATCGAGCCGCGGATCTGCGCCTCCATCACTTCGGAAAGCCGGCGGCGGGCGGCCGGACGCCGGTGCGTTCCGCGGAGACGGGCTTGGACCGGGCAGCCCTCCGGGCCCGGTGCTTCCGCACCACTCGGGGACGCCCCGCAATCTCGGTCAGCTGTAGTTCATCGTGCCCGGCAGCCACAGCGCGAGGCCGGGAAATGCGATCGCCAGACCGAGGCCGACGAGCAGAAGGATCACATAAGGCAGAATGCCGGCGATGATCTCGCCGATCGGCGCCTTGGTGATCGCCTTGATGGCGAACAGGTTCATCCCGACCGGCGGCGTGATCAGCGCCAGCTCGAGATTGATCGTCAGCAGGACACCGTACCAGATCGGGCTGATATCGAGCGCGGCGAGCACCGGCAGGACGACCGGAGTCGTGATCAGGATGATCGAGATCGTCTCGAGGAACATCCCCAGAATGAGGATGAGGACCATGACGGCGAGCAGGAATTCGACCTGCGACACGCCGTAGGTCGCCACCAGGTCGACCATCTGCGCAGGGATCCGCAGCTTTGTCAGGACATGGCCGAACAGCGCCGCACCGATCAGGATCATGAACAGCATGGCGGAGGTCCGTGCCGCATCGCGCAGCGATTCCCATATGCCGCGGAATCCGAGCGTTCTGTAGGCAAGCGTCGCGATCAGCAGCGCCGCAAGCGCGCCGACCCCGGCCGCCTCGGTCGCGGTGAAGAAGCCGAAATACATTCCGCCGAGGATCAGCGGCGGCAGCGACAGCGCCCAGACCGACTTGCGGATGGCGGCGAGCGCTTCGCGCAGGCTTGCGCGCGGCAGGGTCCTGGCGCCGCCGCCCCGCGCGCTGATCATGCAGTAGGCGGCAAATATCGCCGAAATCATCAGCCCCGGAATGAGGCCGGCCATAAACAGCGCGCCGATCGACGTATCCGAAACGACGCCGAACAGCACCATGGGCGCCGACGGCGGAATCAGGATTCCCAGGGTTCCGCCGGCGCCGACCACGCCGAAGGCGGTACGGCGGTCATAGCCGTAGCGCAGCATCTGCGGAATCGCGGCGGAGCCGATGGTGAGCGCGGTGGCGACGCTCGAGCCGGAGATCGCCGCGAAGATCGTGCACGCGGCGACCGTCGCCACCCCGAGGCCGCCGGGCAGATGCCGCAGCAGCGTGTTGGCGGTGTTGTAGAGATCGTCGACGACCTTGCCGCGGATCATGAAATGCGCCATCAGCGTGAACAGCGGGATGGCGACGAGGAGGTACGTGTTCAGCTTGCCGAAGACGATCTCGCCGAGGTTGCCGAGATTGCCCTCGACGCCGACGATGATCGCGGCGGCAAACAGGGTTAGGCCGGTGAAGACCGGGATCCCGGTCAGCAGGACCAGCACCAGCCCGCCGAGAATGATGAAGAACAGCACGGCTCAGTCGATGCCGGTCGGACGCGACGCGGACTCGGGCCCCGGCGCGTCTGCGTCGGGGTCCGGCGGAAGCGCGGCTGCGACCCGCACGAGCTCCGCGAGCGCGGCAAGCAGCAGAAGCAGTCCCCCGATCGGGACCATCACCTGCATCGTCCAGATCGGAATGTCGAGATAGCCGATCGAGCGGATTCCGATCATGCGGGAGAATTCGGCCATCGCCCAGCCTTCGACGAGCAGGATCACGGCGGTGGCGATGACCGCCGCCAGGCCGAAGACATAGACCACACGCTTCCCGCGAGGCCCGAACCGGTCGGTCAGGATATCGACGGCGATATGCTCGCCTTTGCGCAGCGCCTCGGCGATCGAGAACATGACGCTGGCGACCAGCACGTAACCGACCGCTTCATCAACCCATGGAACCGGATCGTTGAAGGCGTACCGCATGCCGACCGAGTAGCAGACGAGCAGCAGCGATGCGAGCACGCTGAGCGCCGCGATCCCGGCGGCGGCATCGGTCAGGTAGCGCACCGCTGTATAGATGGAGGAGGCGAGTCCCGGATGCAGCAGTCGTCGGCTCGCCATTGGCGTCGTTTCCCGTGTGGCATGCGGACCGGCGCTTCGCGCCGGCCCGCATGCATCAGATCAGAGCTTGTTCAGCGCCTCGACGAGCTTCGGCCCGTCCTTCGGAGCCGCCTTGAGGAAGGCATCGAGCACCGGCTTCTGCATGGCATTCCGCCAGACGGCCACCTCCTCGGCGGTGTGGATCTTGAGCGTCATGCCCTTGTCCCGAAGCTGCTTGATCGCATCGTCGGCGGTTTTCTCGGTGATCGCAATCGAATCGGCCTCGGCCTTTTCCGCCGCCGCCTCGAGTATGGACCGATGCTCCGCCGACAGGCTGTTCCACCAGCGCGGATTGACGTACATGTGGAAATACACGGTCAGCGCCGGGGTCACCGTGCCGAACTTCTGCACCTCGTAATACTTGCGGCTGTAAGCGGCGGAGACGTCGGTCACGCCGGCATCGAGCACTCCGGTCTGCAGCGCCTGGTAGACCTCGTCGCCCGGCATCGCCGACGGTGCCGCGCCCACAGCCTTGAGCGCTTCGTCGGCGAGCGGGTTGAACCCGCGGATCTTGAGGCCCTTGAAGTCCTCGAGCGAGTTGATCGGCTTCTTGCCCGAAGTGTAGATCGCCTGCCGCGTGATGTAGAACCAGGCGAGATTCTTGACGCCCTTCTCCTCCAGCTTCTTCTCGAGGACCTTTGCAGCCTCGGAGCGCGGGAATTTCTTGATCCGTTCCAGTTCGCTGAACATGTACGGAATCACGACCACGTTCATTTCGGGGATCGTGTTGCCCCACTGGAAGTTCACCGACAGCGCCGCCTCGACCGCGCCGCGGGCTACCGCCGGATGATTCTCGGCGGGCTTGAAAGCGGAAGAGGCGCCATGAATCTGGACGTCGATCTGCCCGTTGGAGCGCTGCTTCGCCTCCGCGGCGAAATTCTGCAACATCTTCGAAAGATGATGCGCGGGCGGCACCTGATGACTGATCCGCATCGTCACGTTCTGCGCCTGCGCCGCGGCGCCGCCCACGGTGACCGCGGCAACGATGGCAGCGACCGAAAATAGCTTTCGCATTGCGTTTCTCCCGCTAGGGTATCGTCTTGATTCTGACGGCATTGTTCGCATTCGGTGCGGGCGGCGTCAAGCACTCCACGGCGCGTCAGGCATGCGCCCGCCGCGCTGGACAGATCCGGCGAAATCCAACAGGCTGCGCCGTCTTTCCGGAATGGGGGCCATGGCTGAGGGGCTTGCGCGGTTTTCGCTGAAGGATCGGGTTGCGCTGGTGACCGGCGCCGGGCGGGGCCTGGGATTCGAGATCGCCCGCGCGCTCGCCGGTGCCGGCGCACATGTGGTCGTCAACGGCCGCGACGCGGCGCGGCTGGACGCAGCGGTGAAGAAGATCGCCCTGGACGGCGGCAGCGCATCGGCCGCCGCCTTCGACGTCCGCGACACGAACAAAAGCGCCGCGGCGATCGCGGAGATCGGCCGCACGCACGGCCGCCTCGATATCCTGGTCAGCAATGTCGGGATACGGAACCGCAAGCCGATCTTCGACTTCTCGGTCGACGAGGTGCGCGCCCTGATCGACGCCGATCTCGTCGCCGCGTTCGTGATCGCACGCGAGGCGGCGCGGCAGATGATTGCACGCCGGTACGGGCGCATTATCAACGTGACCTCGATCGCCGGCCCGCTGGCGCGGCCCGGGGATGCGGCCTATATCGCCGCAAAGGGCGGGCTCGCGGCCCTCACCCGCGCGATGGCCGCCGAGTTCGGTCCCCATAATGTCACCGTGAACGCGATCGCGCCGGGCTTCTTCGCCACCGAGACCAATGCCGCGATGACGGCGGACCCGGACCTGAATGCGCGCTTCGCCACGCGCGTGCCGCTCGGGCGTTGGGGCGAGCCCGAAGAGATCGCAGGGGCGGCGGTATTCCTCGCCTCCGATGCGGCGTCCTATGTCAGCGGGCACGTGCTGACCGTCGACGGCGGCGTGTCGGCCACCTGGTAACCATTGCATCGAAAAGGGAAGACGTCATGAACAGAAAGCCGACCTGGCGCGAGCTGCTCGCGCGCGAGAAGCCGCTGGTGCTGCCGGGCGCACACGACGCCCTGAGTGCGCGGCTGATCGAGCAGGCGGGCTTCGCCGCCTATGTGATCGGCGGGTACCCGCTCGTCGGCGCCCGCTACGGCCTGCCCGATCTCGGGCTGGTGGGTCTCGGCGAGATGGCCGCGGGTGTGCGCGACATCATGTCGGGCTCGTCCCTGCCCGTCCTCATCGACGGCGATCACGGCTATGGCGACGTAAAGAACGTGACGCGCACCATCCGGACCTACGAGGACATGGGCGCATCGGCCATCTTCATCGAGGACCAGGTCGCGCCCAAGCGCTGCGGACACATGGCGGGGAAGGACGTGGTGCCGACCGAGGTCATGGAGCAGAAGATCCGCGCGGCAGCGGCCGCGCGGCGCAACCCGGACACGTTCCTGATCGCGCGCACCGATTCGCGCGCCGTGCATGGCCTCGACGAGGCGCTGCGCCGCGTCGAACGCTATGTGAAGGCCGGCGCGGACGGCATTTTCATCGAGGCGCCGCTCACCGTCGAGGAGCTGGAGCGCATCGGCCGCGAGGTCGAGGTGCCGCAGTTCTGCAACATGCTCGACGGCGGCAGGACGCCGATCCTCTCGAACAAGGAGCTCTACGAGATGGGCTTCGAGATGGTCGTGCACGGCATCACGCTGGTGATGCGCGTTGCCAAGACCATGCGCGACGCCCTCGCCGATCTCAAGGCCGACCGCCTGTCCTTCGACAAGGGCAGCGTGTCGTTCGACGAGTTCAAGAAGATCATGAACTTCCAGGACTGGGCAGACGTCGAGGACCGGTTCGCGAAATAGGCGCTGTTCGACGGCTCCTGTTCCTCGAAATGCGTCACCCGCGGCCATCGGATCTGGTCCGGGGGCCGCGGGTGATGCTTTCATTCCCGAGCCGTCGGGAGCAGATCACACGATCGCGATGGGCCTTCCCGGCGACCCGGTCGCGCCTTTGATCCGCAGCGGCGTCATTACGTACGCGAACTGGTAGACGCGATCGGCCGCGAGCGCGCCGAGATCGAGATTCTCGTGCAGGAAGATGCCGTTTCTGGTGATCAGCTCCTGGTGGCAGCGGAACGCCAGGTTCGCATCCGGGTTGGGCACGGCTTCGACGCCCCAGGTATCCGCGCCGACCACGCAGACCTGCCGCTCCGCCAGCCAGCGCGCGGCCGGCAGCCCGATGCCCGGCTCGCCGCTGCTGAATTTCGCGTTGTCCTTCATCCACAGATCGCCCCAGCCGGTGTGGATGAAGACCGCGTCGCCGGCGCGAATCTGGTCGGCGGCGACGTTCTGCCGCTGCAAGGCGGCCGTCAGGTCGGCGACCGTGATCTCCTCGCCCGCGTTGAGCATGCGCCCCTTGAGCCCGGCCACGTCGAACAGCAGGCCGCGCGTGAAGATCGGCTTCACGTTTTCGATGCCGAGCTTCTTCAACCCGTTGGGACTTGCCACCTCGGTTTCGGGAAAGCCGTTGTAGAAGCGCATCTGCTCCTTGTTGTCCGCACCCTTGACCGCCACGCCGATATGGCCCAGCCCGTCGAACTGGGTTCCGACCTGGCCGATCTCGGTCGACAGGAATTCGTCGTGCCAGATGACCTGGTTGCTGCCGAGCACACCGCCGGTGGGGCTGCCCGGGATGCGCAGCGCGAACACGCGCTCGCCGAACAGCGGCATGCCTGACTCGTAGACCCGGCCGATTTCGTAGACCTTGCCGGAGCGGATGAGCTGCACCGTCTCCATGATCTTCTGCGGCGTGATGTGGTTGGATGCGCCGGCCTGGTCGTCGGCACCCCAACGCGACGGCCACCACGCCGCGCCGATCGGCGTCTCGCCCGGCGCCGGCGCCTGGGCCTGCACCGCCGTGGACCGGTTCAGAACGCCGGCGAAGCCGGCTGCGCCGAGCGCGCCGGCGGTCTTCAGGAAGGCGCGCCGGCCCGGACGCGCGCGGTCGCCGGAAGTGGCTGACGCGTCCTTGCGACGGTCGGATGGGGGAAGTGTGCGGTGTTCGTGCATGCATTCCTCCGTTCGTTCACGCCCGGAGTCGGCACCGCGCCGGGACCGAAGTCCGGACCCGCATTGATATTAGCAACAATCAAGAAGGGCGCCACCACAGGTGGCGCGGGTCCAGCCTACTCGCGCGGCAGCATGCGCCCGAGCGGGCGGCCGCCGAGGACATGGAAGTGCAGATGCGGTACTTCCTGGTGCCCGTCGACGCCGGTATTGGCGATGACGCGATAGCCGGAATCGGCGACGCCGCTCATCCGAGCGACCTTGCCGACGGCGCGGGTGAAGGCGGCCACCTCGGCGTCGCTCGCCTTCTCGTGGAAGTCGTCGAGCGATACATAGGCGCCCTTGGGAATCACCAGCACGTGCACCGGCGCCCGTGGCTGGATGTCCTTGAAGGCCAGCACGTGCTCGTCCTCGTAGACCTTCTGGCACGGAATCTCGCCGCGCAGGATCTTCGCGAAGATGTTGTTGGTGTCGTAGCCCATTGCCGCTCAGGCTCCTGTCAATGACGCTCTATCGTGTTTCTTGCGTCATGCCCGGGCTTGACCCGGGCATCCATTCCGCCGGTTGCACCATGGACCCGCGGATCAAGTCTGCGGGTGACGCGGATGGGTGGATGGCGAAGACTAGTCCCTTTCGCGCGACTCTTTCTCGGCGATCCCGGACACGCCCTCGCGCCGCGCCAGCTCCGCCCATACCTCGCGCGGCGTAATGCGCGCATCGGCCCACAGCACGAGCAGGTGGTACATGAGGTCGGCGCTCTCCTCGACCAGGCGCTCGCGCTTGTTGCGCACCGCCTCGATCACGGTCTCCACAGCCTCTTCGCCGACCTTCTGCGCGATCTTGCGCGTGCCCTTGTTGAACAGGCGCGCGGTATGCGAGATCGCCGGATCGGCGCCGCGGCGGCTCTCGATGACGTCGAACAGCCGATCCAGGGTATGGCCGCCGCCCGGCCCGGGCGCACTGTTTGTGTCGTTCATTGTCTGCCTCCGGCCGACGCGGTCGGTCGCACGGTCGCTGGAATGATCCCGGAAATGTGACGGATTTTTGAAAGAGCGTCCACGGCCTATGTGCCCTGGGCAGGCATCGTACGCACCGGGATTCCGACGGCGGCGAGCCGCGCCTTGACCGCCGCGACCGTGAACACGCCGAAATGGAAGACCGATGCGGCGAGCAAGGCCGCCGCGTGCCCTTCGCGCACGCCGTCGACAAAGTGGTCGAGCGTGCCGACGCCGCCCGAGGCGATGACCGGCACCGGAACGGCATCGGCGACGGCGCGCGTCAGCTCGAGATCGAAGCCGGCCTTGGTGCCGTCGCGGTCCATCGAGGTCAGCAGGATCTCGCCGCAGCCGTAATCGGCCATCCGCCGCGCCCACGCCACCGCGTCGAGCCCGGTGGCCTTGCGTCCCCCATGGGTGAACACTTCGAACCGGCCGCCCGCGCGCTTGGCATCGACCGCGACCGTGATGCACTGGCTGCCGAACTTCTCCGCGGCCTCGCGTACGAATTCCGGGCGGGACACCGCTGCGGTGTTGATCGAGACCTTGTCTGCACCGGCCAGCAACAGCTTGCGGATGTCCTCGACCGTGCGCACGCCGCCGCCGACGGTAAGGGGCATGAAGCACTGCTCGGCGGTGCGCGCGACGACGTCGAACAGCGTGTCGCGGTTGTCGGAGCTCGCGGTGATGTCGAGGAAGCAGAGCTCGTCGGCGCCGGCGCGGTCATAGATGCGCGCCTGCTCGACCGGGTCGCCCGCGTCGACCAGGTTCACGAAGTTGACGCCCTTGACGACGCGGCCGTCCTTGACGTCGAGACAGGGAATGATGCGGACCTTGAGCATCGCCTATGCCTTCAGCAGCTTCGCCGCGGCGGCAAGATCGATGCGCCCGTCATAAAGCGCGCGGCCGCAGATGACGCCGATGATCCCGGCCTTCTCGTGCGACTTGAGGGACTTGAGATCCTCGATCGAGGAGACGCCGCCGGAGGCGATCACCGGCGTCGTCAGCTGGAAGGCGAGGTCGACGGTCGCCTCGACATTCGGGCCGACCATGGCGCCGTCGCGGCTGATATCGGTATAGACGATCGCCGCCACGCCTGCCTGCTCGAACAGCAAGGCGAGATCAAGCGCCTTGATGTTCGAGGTCTTGGCCCAGCCCTCGACTGCGACCAGGCCGTCGCGCGCATCGATGCCGACGACGATCCTGCCGGGCCAGCGTCTGCATGCCGCCCTGACGAATTCGGGCTTGCGCAGCGCCGCCGTGCCGAGGATGACGCGGGCGATGCCGGCTCCGAGCCAGCGCTCGATGGCGGCTTCGTCGCGGATGCCGCCGCCGAGCTGCACGGGAACGTTGGCCGCGGCGACGATCGCGGCGACGGCCTCCGCATTGACCGGCTTGCCCGCAAAGGCGCCGTCGAGATCGACGACGTGCAGCCACTCGCAGCCGGCCGCGACGAAGCGGCGCGCCTGATCTGCGGGATCGGTGTTGAAGGTGGTGGCGGCGCTCATCTCGCCGCGCAGCAGGCGCACGCAGGCGCCGTCCTTGAGGTCAATGGCGGGAAACAGGATCACGGCCGCCACCTCAGGAAATTGGCGATCAGGCGCAGGCCGGACTCCTGGCTCTTCTCGGGATGGAACTGCGTGCCGGCGATGTTGCCGCGCGCGACGATCGCCGCCATCGGGCCGCCGTAGTCGCAAGCGGCGAGCACGTCACCGGGATCAGACGGCACAAAATGATAGCTATGCACGAAATAGGCGTGGGCGCCTGTAGCGACGCCGGCAAGCAGCGGATGCGCGCCGTCGCGGACAATCAGCTCGTTCCAGCCCATGTGCGGCACCTTGAGCCCGCAGCGCTCGCCTTCGACGCGATGCACCTCGCCCGGCAGCCAGCCCAGCCCGTCATGCGTGCCGTGCTCGTGGCCGCGCGTCGCCAGCAGCTGCATGCCGACGCAGATGCCGAGGAACGGGCGCCTGTCTTCGTGCACCGCGCGCTCGAGCGCCGCAATCATGCCGGGCAGCGCCTTGAGGCCCGCCATGCAGTCGGCGAAGGCGCCGACGCCGGGCAGCACGATGCGGTCCGCCGCCGCGACGTCGCGCGGATCGGCGCTCACCCTGACGGACACGGCAGTACCGCTCTCGCGCGCCGCGCGCTCGAATGCCTTGGCCGCGGATCGGAGGTTGCCCGACCCGTAATCGATGATCACCGCCTGCATGGTTCTACTCTATGCAGGCGATGCGTAGAGATGATGATGCTTCTGGAAGAAGCGATGCTCGGCCTGTGCGAGGTTCTGGCCGAGGATGACATCCTCGGTGTCGTAATCGCGCCGTGCGAGCGCGCGGCGGCGCGCATCGTTCGCTTCGAAGCCGACCAAAGCGCTCCAGGCGAGCCCGGCCGCCGCATCGGTCAGCGGATCGAGCGCCAGCAGCTCGCTCGCCATGCCGATCGCAATACCGCTCGCCGCGACGATCAGCGCGAACATCCAGAGCCGCTGCCACAGCGCCCAGAACAGCGTGAAGAAGAAGGCCGGCCACGAGAAGCCGTCCTTGACGAACGCCACGTCGCGGTCGGCGCGGCCGCGGCCGCGCACATGCACCGTATAGGTCGTGCTGCGCGCCATCGCCGCTCAAACCTTCAGCGAGCCGCCGAGCACGCCCTTGGTCGACGGCACGGCGTCGGCCTTGCGCGGGTCGAGGGCGATCGCCTGGCGCAGCGCGCGCGCCAGTCCCTTGAAGCAGGATTCGATGATGTGGTGGTTGTTCTCGCCGTACAACGTCTCGACGTGCAGGGTCAGGCCGCATTCCTGGGTGAAGGCCTTGAACCATTCCTTGAACAGCTCGGTGTCCATGTCGCCGAGCTTGGCGCGCGAGAACGCCACCTTCCACACGAGATAGGGCCGGTTGGACGCATCGAGCGCCACGCGGGTCAACGTCTCGTCCATCGGGATCAGCGCGTCGCCGTAGCGGTTGATGCCGGCGCGGTCGCCCAGTGCCTTGCTGATCGCGGCGCCGACCACGTAGCCGGTGTCCTCGGTGGTGTGGTGATAGTCGATATGCAGGTCGCCATCGGCGCGCACGGCGAGATCGATCAGGCTGTGGCGGGAAAGCTGCTCCAGCATGTGGTCGAGAAAGCCGATGCCGGTCTTGATGTCGTAGACGCCGGCGCCGTCCAGAACCACATGCGCCCTGATCCGCGTCTCCTTGGTCATGCGCTCGACGCTCGCCTGGCGCACCGGGGCCTGGACGATCGACACGGGAGTCGGTGACTGCGGCATGCGTTGCGGGCGCGCGGACGCCCCTCCTAAGGCTCTGGCGACGGCGGGGTTTTAGCAGAGCCCCCGCCCCAGGGCCAGCCCGGCTTCAGGCGCCCTTTCGGCCGGTGTCGCGGGGACGCCCCTCCTCCTCGCCGTTGGGCGGCGAGCTGCCGGTCCCGGACTGGCGCGGCTTCTGCAGCTTGCCCGGATCCGGCGGCGGGCTGCCGGGCGGCCGCCCCGGCTGGACGTTGGGCCCGCGCGTAAAGCCGCGCTGGGCGGTGTCCGTCTTTCGGCCGCTGCCGTGATCGGCGATCCGCTTGGGATTCATGTCCTGCTCCGTTCACCCTGTGCCGAGTGAACGGAACCGGGCGGAAGAGAGGTCCGCCCGGCGCCGCCCTGGGCCGGATTTACCGCGCCCGCACGGCGGTCGATCGCCATGGCGCCGACGTTGCGGATGGCGATGGCAGCCGCGGCAGCCGCTACCGCCGCAAGACATGCGCCGCGACAAGGCTTGATCCACCCCGGGCGAGCGCTTAAATCGTGCCGAGGCCGCTCACGCGGCGCCTATCGGAACCCCCATGAATCCCACCAGCGAATCGCCAATATGGCACGGCACAACTATTCTTGCCGTGCGCAAGAACGGTCAGACCGTCGTCGCCGGCGACGGCCAGGTCAGCCTCGGCCAGACCGTCGTGAAATCCAACGCCAAGAAGGTCCGCCGGCTCGCGAGCGGCAACGTCATCGTCGGGTTCGCCGGCGCGACTGCGGACGCGTTCACGCTGTTCGAGCGGCTCGAGGCCAAGCTTGAGCAGCATCCCGGGCAGCTCACCCGTGCCTGCGTCGATCTCGCCAAGGACTGGCGCACCGACCGCTATCTGCGCCGGCTCGAGGCGATGATGGCGGTCGTCGACAAGGACGTGTCGCTGGTGCTGAGCGGCAACGGCGACGTGCTCGAGCCGGAGGATGGCCTGATCGGCATCGGTTCGGGCGGCTCGTTCGCGCTTGCCGCGGCGCGGGCCCTGGTCGCGGTCGACGCCCTTTCGGCGCGCGAGATCGCCGAACGCGCGATGAAGATCGCCGCGGGCATCTGTGTTTACACGAACGACAAGCTCGTCATCGAAAGTCTGTAATGAGCGCCTTTTCTCCCCGCGAAATCGTCTCCGAGCTCGACCGCTACATCGTCGGGCAGAACGCCGCCAAGCGCGCGGTCGCCATCGCCCTGCGCAACCGCTGGCGCCGGCAGCAGCTTCCCGAGGAGCTGCGCGAGGAGGTGCTGCCCAAGAACATTCTGATGATCGGGCCGACCGGCTGCGGCAAGACCGAGATCGCGCGCCGTCTCGCGCGCCTTGCGCAGGCGCCGTTCGTCAAGGTCGAGGCGACCAAGTTCACCGAGGTCGGCTATGTCGGCCGCGACGTCGATCAGATCATGCGCGATCTGCTCGAAGTCTCGATCGCGATGACGCGCGAGCGGCTGCGCAAGGATGTTGCGGCGAAGGCGGAGGTTGCGGCGGAGGAGCGCGTACTGGACGCGCTGGTCGGCGAGAACGCGAGCGCCGACACGCGCGCGAAATTCCGCAAGATGCTGCGCGAGGGCTCGCTCAACGACCGCGAGATCGAGGTGCAGGTGCAGGATTCGGGCGGCATGGCGCTGCCGACCTTCGACATTCCCGGCATGCCGGGCGCGCAGATGGGCATGCTCAACCTCAACGACATCCTCGGCAAGGCGCTCGGCGGCGGTCGTGCCAGGCCGCGGCGCATGACGGTATTGCAGAGCTACGAGGTGCTGATCGCCGAGGAGAGCGACAAACTTCTAGACCAGGACCGCGTCATCAGGGAAGCCAAGGACGCGGTCGAGCAGAACGGCATCGTCTTTCTCGACGAGATCGACAAGATCAGCGCCCGCAGCGAGCGCTCCGGCGCCGATGTCAGCCGCGAAGGCGTGCAGCGCGACCTTCTCCCGCTGATCGAGGGCACGACGGTGGCGACCAAGCATGGCGCCATCAAGAGCGACCATGTCCTGTTCATAGCGTCAGGCGCCTTTCACATCGCCAAGCCCTCGGACCTGCTGCCCGAGTTGCAGGGCCGCCTGCCGATCCGCGTCGAGCTCAAGGCGCTCGACCGCGACGATTTCGTGCGGATCCTCAAGGAGCCCGAGAACAGCCTGATCAAGCAGTACAAGGCCCTGCTCAAGACGGAGGACGTGACTCTCGATTTTACCGAGGACGCGATCACCGAGATCGCCAGCCTGGCCGCAGAGGTCAACCGGAACGTCGAGAATATCGGCGCGAGGCGGCTGCAGACGATCCTCGAGCGGCTGCTGGAGGAGATCAGCTTCACGGCGTCGGATCAGCCCGGCACGTCGCTGACCATCGACGCGGCCTATGTCCGCGCCAAGGTTGCCGACCTCGCCAAGGACGCCGATCTGAGCAAGTTCATTCTCTGAAACGCCGCGGACGAAGTTTGGTCCGGGAAAGAACTGACTTACCGATTATTCAGGTCTAGCATGGTCGAAAAGCAGGGAGACACTATCGCCGTGGTTGTCTTCTGACCGGATTTGCCTAGTATCGCTCCTCTTGCGGTTGTGATGTAGAACACATCGCCTCGGCTGGGGGCGGCACAGAATGTGCCGGGGGCTAAGGGGAATGACCGACTCGATTCCGTTCAAGGATGCCGATCCGCGTCTGCATGCGGTGCTAAGGTATTGGTCCGGCAAGAAACGCGATCGAGCGATGCCGGCACGGCGCGACATCGACCCGCTCGAGCTTGGGCCCGCCATTCTGCCGCACCTGATGCTGGCCGATGTCGAGGCAGGTCCGCGCTTCCGCTACCGCCTGTTCGGAACCATTGTCAGCGACCACTTTGGCATGGATGCGACCGGCCATTATATCGACGAGGTAATGGTCGGCCAGTACAAGGACTTCATCCTCGGTCTTTACGGCGACGTGATCGCGATGAAGAAGCCGGTCTACTCGACCTCGGTCTACGGGCCTCGGCCCGAGCGCAACATGTCCACGCAGCGCCTGATGCTGCCGCTGTCGAGCGATGGGGAGAATGTCGACATGGTGCTCGGCTGCCAGGTGTTCCTCTACGGCTCCCCGCTCAAGACGCTCACGGTCCGCCTTGCCCAGGACAAGGCCGAACCGATCGACAATCTGTCCCTGAAGCTGGACTGACCTCCCCCGGACGCTCCGCCCGCCCCGGGATCGCGGCGGTCCCGGTCGCAAGCCGCACTTCATTCGTACGCGAACGATTGCCAAGGCAATCGCTACCCCCGAATGACTAAGGGCGGTCGCCTTTGGCGACCGCCCCTGTTGTCACTGCCTCCCCAAACCCGGGCCTCAATCCCGTCAACTCGCACCGTTATAAAGACCGCGCTTTTGTTCCGCAGCAAACGGTGTATTCGCATTACCACGTTCGCCTAGCGAGCATCAAATGATTCCTCGCGGGCCCAAAGGCTCCGCTTGAATCGCCTTGTCAGTGATACAGGCCCATGACCCGCGCACGCTGCTGGACCAGGGCAAGCACCGTGTCGATGGTCGGCGTCGGCACGCCGCTCATGCGCCCGAGCTCCTGCACTACTGTCGTCAGCGCGTCGATCTCCATCGGCCGCCCGCGTTCGAGATCCTGGAGCATCGACGTCTTGTGCGCACCCACCTTCCCCGCTCCGTCGATGCGTCGCTCGACGTCGACGCGGAAATGCACGCCGATGCGGTCGCCGATCGCCTTCGCCTCCATCATCATCGCGCGCGCGACTTCGCGCGTGCCGGGATCGAAGGCGATGACGTCGAGCGTCGCATGCGTCAGCGCGCTGATCGGGTTGAAGCAGAGATTGCCCCACAGCTTCAGCCAGATCTCGTCGCGGATGTTGCCGATCACCGGCGCCTTGAGGCCCGCAGCCGCGAACAGCGTGGAGAGCCGTTCCGCGCGCGCGGTGGTCTCGCCCGACGGCTCGCCCAGCGGGAACTTGTCGCCGTAGACGTGCTGGATCACGCCGGGCTCGACGACTTCGGTCGCCGGATAGACGATGCAGCCGATCGCGCGCTCGGGGCGCAAGGTCCGCCACTGCACGCCGCCGGGATCGACGCTTTCGAGCGTGCGGTTCTCGAACGCGCCGCCATGGCGGTGGAAATACCAGTACGGAA
The DNA here is from genome assembly GCA_041690495.1 of Alphaproteobacteria bacterium. GTDB lineage: Bacteria > Pseudomonadota > Alphaproteobacteria > CACIAM-22H2 > CACIAM-22H2 > DATAAP01. The sequence goes on from JAWLHE010000012.1 coordinate 82,770, forward strand.
TGCCGTTGACCGCGGTAACGATCGCCGTGTCGTTGCCGAGCAGCGGCCGCATCGCGTCGACCGCGCCGGGCAGCGAATGCGCCTTGAGCGCGACGATCACGTAGTCCTGCGGGCCGAGCTCGGACGGATCGTCGCTCGCGCGCACGCGCACCGTTTCCTCCGCGCCGTTCATGCGCAAGGTCAGCCCCTTCTCCTTCATCGCCGCGAGATGCGGACCGCGCGCGACCAGGCTGACATCGGCGCCCGCGCTCGCGAACTTCGCGCCGAGAAAACCTCCGATGGCGCCGGCGCCGTAGATGCACACTCTCATTCGTCTCTCTCCATTGCGGAAGAAGGGCCCCCTCCCCGCCTCGCGGCGGCGAGAGGGCCGATACGGCGGATCGCGGACTACTCCGCCGCCTGCGCCGGGTGCGATTGCGGCGCGTCGTGGAACTGCTCGGTCTCGGTCGAGCCCGCCATCGCCGTCGTCGACGACTTGCCGGCCGAAATCGCGGTCGCGACCGCGTCGAAGTAGCTCGTCCCCACCTCGCGCTGGTGCTTGACGGCGGTGTAGCCGTGCTTTTCGGAAGCGAATTCGGCTTCCTGAAGCTCGGAATACGCCGCCATGCCGCGTGTCGCGTAGCCGCGCGCCAGCTCGAACATCGAGTGGTTCAGCGCATGGAAGCCGGCGAGCGTCACGAACTGGTACTTGTAGCCCATCGCGCCGATGCGCTTCTGGAACTCGGCGATGTCGTGCATCGGCAGCTTCTTGCGCCAGTTGAACGAGGGCGAGCAGTTGTACGCGAGCATCTTGCCCGGGAAATGATGATGGATCGCGTCGGCGAAACGCTGCGCGTCGTCGAGGTTCGGTTCCGCCGTTTCCCACCAGATCAGGTCGGCATACTCCGCATAGGCAAGGCCGCGTGCGATCGCATAATCCTTGCCGACGCCGGGCTTGATGCGGAAGAAGCCCTCCGGCGTACGTTCGCCGGTCAGGAACTTGTGGTCGCGCGGATCGATGTCCGAAGTCAGAAGCTGCGCCGAGTCCGCGTCGGTGCGCGCGAGCAGCACGGTCGGAACACCTTCGACCTCGGCCGCGAGCCGCGCCGCATTCAGCGTGCGCACGTGCTGCTGGATCGGCACCAGCACCTTGCCGCCGAGATGGCCGCATTTCTTCTCGGAGGCGAGCTGGTCCTCGAAATGGACGCCTGCTGCGCCCGCCTCGATCATCGCCTTCATCAGCTCGAAGGCGTTCAGCGGACCGCCGAAGCCGGCCTCGGCATCGGCGATGATCGGCGCGAGCCAATGCGTGTCGCCCTGCCCTTCCATTTTCTGGATCTGGTCGGCGCGCTTGAGCGCGTTGTTGATGCGGCGCACGACGTCGGGCACCGAGCTGGCCGGATAGAGGCTCTGGTCGGGATACATCTGGCCGGCGTTGTTGGCGTCGGCCGCCACCTGCCATCCGGACAGATAGATTGCTTTGAGCCCGGCCTTGACCTGCTGGACCGCTTGGTTGCCGGTCAGCGCGCCGAGGGTCGGCACGAAATCCTCGGTCGTGAGCAGCTGCCACAGCCGGCGCGCGCCGAGATCGGCCAGCGTGTGCTGCTCGCGGACCGAGCCCGAGAGCCGTTCGACGTCCGCTGCGCTATAGTCGCGCTTGATTCCGCGCCAGCGGTCCGAGGTCCAGTCGAGGGGCATGGTCGTCTCCGTTGCAGATTGGGTGAGTAAAGATTTTCACACTGCAACGCGAAAGGCCACGTCTCATGCGCAATAAAATTAGCAAACCTGTGCGCCCATTTGCAGTTTTCACCATTTGATTGTAAAGTTTGTAAATAGCCGGATCGTCCGGCAAGGGGGCTGGCGATGGCGCGCAAGGCGTTGCTGGGAAACAAAATTCGGCGTCTGCGGCAGGACCGCGGCCTGACCCAGCAGCAGATGGCCGAGCAGCTCGGCATCAGCCCGAGCTACCTGAACCTTATCGAGCACAACGAGCGGCCGGTGACGGTCCCGCTCCTGCTCAAGCTCGGCCGGGCCTTCGAGGTCGATCTCCAGGACCTGTCCGAGGAGGACGAGCGCAAGCTCGCGGTCGGCCTGCGCGAGGTCTTTGCCGACGCGACCCTGAGCAATCATGAGATCAAGCCGGACGAGATCCGCGCCCTGGTCGATGCGGCGCCGAACGCCGCCAAGGGCATTATCGAGCTCTACCGCGCCTACCGGTCGGCGCGCGAGGACGCGCAGGCGCTGGTGCTCGGTCTGCCCGGCGCGTCGGGCGAGGCGTCGCCCCGGCGCCTGTTGCTGCCGACCGAAGAGGCGCGCGACTTCTTCTACGACCGCACCAATCATTTTCCGACGATCGAGGAGGCGGCCGAGGCGCTGTGGCGGGAGGCGGAACTCGACCCCAAGGATCCCTATCGCGGTCTCGTCGCGCATCTCGCCCAGCGTCACGGCATCGCGGTGGAGATCGCGCCGATCGAGGCGATGCACGGTGCCGTGCGCCGCTACGACGCCAAGGCGAAGCGCCTGGTCCTGTCCGAGGTGATGCCGCGCGGCAGCCGCAACTTTCATATCGCCTATCACATCGGCCTGATCGAGGCGAAGGAGGCGATCGATGCGATCCTGGCCGATGCGAAGCTGTCGTCCGAGGAGACGCGAACCCTGTGCCGCGTCGGCCTCACCAACTATTTCGCCGGCGCAGCACTGATGCCGTATGCGCCGTTCCTCGCCGGGGCGAAGGCGGCGCGCTACGACATCGACCGCCTGACGCACCGTTTCGACGTCTCGTTCGAGCAGGTCTGCCATCGCCTTTCGACCCTGCAACGGCCGGGCGCGAAAGGTGTGCCGTTCTATCTCGTGCGCGTCGACATCGCCGGCAACATCTCCAAGCGCTTCTCGGCGGCCGGCTTCCACTTCTCGCGCTTCGGCGGCTCGTGTCCGCGCTGGGTGGTGCACGAGGCGTTCATGACGCCGGGTCTCATCCGCACTCAGGTGGCGCAGCTTCCCGACGGCACGACATTCTTCTGCATCGCACGCACCGTGACCAAGGAAAGCGGCGCCTTCGACCAGCCGCAGTCGCAGATGGCGATCGGCATCGGCTGCGACATCGGCCACGCGCGCGAGCTGGTCTATGCCGACGGCCATGACCTCGAGCGCGTCGAGCGCGCCACCGGGATCGGCGTCGGCTGCCGCCTGTGCGAGCGCATGAACTGCCGCCAGCGCGCATTTCCGCCGCTGCAGCACCGCCTGATGATCGACGAGAAGGTGAAAGGCGTCTCCGCCTATCCGTTCAGCGCGGGCTAGGGCAGGGCGCGGCGCTCGGTAAATATTGGCCTTACCGAGTCTGTCATTTATCTTATGGTTGCGTGATACTCAACCTTGGACACTGATACGTGCCGTCGTCGGTCCGCGCGATAGTTGAACCAGCAATGCTCGTTTGGGCCCGGAAAAGTGCCGGCCTAAGCGTAGAAGAGCTCGCGCGCCGATTGGGAATTGCGCCATCAAAGCTTCAGGATTGGGAGGCAGGAACTTCCAGTCCGACCGTCAAGCAGCTGCAGCGCCTTGCGGCGGCATGCAAGCGGCCCAGCGCCGTTCTGTATCTGTCCGAACCACCGACAGATTTCATGCCGCTTCGAGACTTCCGGCGGCTGCCTGGCGATGGACTACGCGCCATCTCACCAGAACTCACGTATCAAATTCGGCGAGCCCAAGAACGGCGAGCGGCCTCCCTCGATCTTTCTGAAGCTGCTGGGTTCCAAGTCAACCCTTTTGAACTCCGAGCAGATACTGATGAAGCTCCAGAGGAAGTTGGTGCTCGGATACGAAACGCACTCGGCGTTACTCTAGATGCACAGTCATCTTGGTCAGGCACATACGAAGCGTTCAACAGCTGGCGGTCAGCCGCAGAGAACCTCGGAGTTTTGGTATTTCAAGCTCGTGATGTCGAAGTATCCGAGATTAGAGGTTTTTCACTCGCTGAGCGCATAGCACCAACGATTGTCGTTAACACAAAGGACACCCCAAACGGTCGAACGTTCAGCCTGCTGCACGAATTTGCGCACCTGATGTTACGAGTAAGTGGAATATGCGATCTCGATGATGAGACGCAACCACCCGAAGAGCGCCGCATCGAAGTGTTCTGCAACGCAGTCGCTGCCGCTGCGCTGATGCCTCGTGACCAGTTTCTAGCGATACCAATGGTCGCCAGCACAACAAGTCGGCGAAGATGGAGCGACACAGAGATCGCAGCGCTCTCCAGAACATTTCGCGTAAGTCGGGAAGCAGTGCTCCGGCGGCTGCTTGAACTTGGCCGCACCACGTTAGCATTCTATAGAGAGAAGCGTCACGAATACGCAGCAGAGTACAGCACACATGAGCGTTCATCGGGCGGCTTTGCGCCGCCGCATACGATGGCGGTAGCAGTCGCTGGAAAGCCATTCGTTCGACTCGTCCTGCAGTCCTATTACCAAGACAGAATAAGTTTAAGCGCAGTCTCCGACTACTTAGGCGTTCGCGTAAAACACCTACCGCGTATTGAAGCCGCTGTTTGGTGAAAGGCAGGTCGATGTATTCGATCGATACAAGCGGCCTGCTCGACGGAATGAAGCGACATTATCCGCCAGACATTTTTCCTGGCGTATGGGCGCGAGTTGAAGAGCTTGTAGATGCCAGCGAGCTAAAAGCCTGCGAGATGGTAGTCGTCGAAATTGGGAAGAAGGATGACGCGACTTTAGAATGGGTCAAGGCGCGGCCGGCGTTGACGGTTCCCCTGGATGAGGAACGGCAAAGGATCGTTAGAGACCTGTTGCGACAATATCCGCGCTTGGTAGATACCAGAAAGGGACGTTCAGGGGCTGACCCATTTGTGATTGCGCTTGGAATGCAATTGAGATGTCCGGTGATAACCGGCGAACCGCGGACCGGGCGCATCGATAGACCAAAAATTCCCGATGTGTGTGATGCCGTCGGCGTACCGTGTCTTACTTTTCTTGAGTTTATTCGAAGCCAAGGCTGGGTCTTCCGCTGACGGAAGGGCTATGTGCGCCTAAGTGCAATGGCGCACGACGTCGCCACGAAACCGCCGATGCCGAGAGATACGAACGCCCAGCCCCACACGGTCGGCGCCGTGCCGGCGGCATTGGTCGCATCCAGCACGGCACCGAAGGTGAGGGGAGCCGCGGCCCCGGCGCCGAAGCCGAGCATCGAGCGCACCGCCAATGTGGTGCCGAGAAGCGGGGGCGGCACGCTTTCCGTCATGGCCGTGGACAGCACCGACGAGTCGCCGATGGTGGTGAAGCCGTAGACGGCGCCGAGCGCCACCACCAGCCAGATCGGCCAGGCGACCGCCCAGCCGAACACGAACGAGCACACCGCACTCGTGCCCGCCATGGCGACCAGCACCGCGCGCCGGCCGAAGCGGTCGGACATGGCCCCCATCGACCATGACGAGGCCAGCCCCATCAGGTGCAGGCCCGCCGCGAGATAGGCGCCGAACTCCGCCGCGGTCAGCGCGCCGGCGCCGCCAAATGCGAGGGCGGCGGCGAGGAAGGCCGGCGTCCACGCCCACATGCCGAACAATTCCCAGGAATGCGCGGTGTAGCCGCCGATCAGCAGCAGCGCGTTGCGGTTCCGCAGCACGGCGGACCGGAACGGGGCATGTTCGCCGCGCGCGTGCACGACGTTCGGCGTGCCGCGCAGGACGGCGAGGGCGATCAGGCAGCCCGAAGCCGTCGCGACGGCGGTGAGGGCGAAGGCAAGACGATAGCCGCCGAGGGGCAGGGCGAGGCCGATCAGCAGCAGGGCTGCGGCATAGCCGAGCGACGAGGCGCCGAGATACCAGCCCATCGCGGTGCCGCGCCGCCGCGGCTCGTAGCGCTCGGCGATCAGCATGATCGCGGTCGTGTAGGTGCCGCCCTGCGCCGCCGCGGCCAGCGCATAAAGCAGCAGTCCGCTGAGATAGGAGCGGGCGAAGACCGCGAACAGCACGATCGCGACGGCGCCGGCCGCGGCCGAGGCTCGGAATACGTTGCGCGCACCGAGGCGGTCGGCGAGCCAGGACGTGACCAGCAGCGACACGCCGTAGCCGAACTGGAACGCCGCCGCGACCGAGCCGGCCTCCGTCGCGGTCATCGACCATTCGCGCTGCAGCACCGCGAGGCAGGCCGCATAGACCATGAAGCTGAAGGCGATGAGCAGGCGCGAGCCGCACAGCGCGATCAGCCATGCGTCGCGGAACAGGGGCCGGGAAAGCGGGGCGTCGTTCAAGAGCGTCTTCAGCCGGGTCGCCGGACGGTACTCACATCAGTCGGCCTGTGTCCACTGCGCGGCCACGCGCCGCCACCGTGCGGCGGCGAGCCGCAGCAGCAGCCGCGCGGCGGCGCTACAGAATCTTCTCCATGACGATGACGTCGACCCATTTGTCATCGAGCCGGCCCTGCTCGCGGTAGATGCCGACGGTGCGGAAACCGGCGCTCTCGTAGAGTGCGACGCCGGCGGGATTGAAGGGAAAGGCGGAGAGCACGAGCTTGTGGAAACCGATCTCCCGCGCCGCGTCGATGAGATGCGTGAGCAGGGCGCGGCCGATGCCGCGCCCGCGCCGCTCGCGGGCGATGTAGATCGAGAAGTCCGCAACGTGGTCGTAGCAATGCCGCGGATTGAACACGTTGAGGCTCGCCCAGGCGACGATCTCGCCGTCCTGCTCGGCGACGAACACGGGGTGGCGCTCGCTTCTGCCGGCGAGCCATCGCCTCCGCTCGTCCGCCGGGCGCAGCTCGGTCTCGAGCGTCGCGAGTCGGTCGAGAATGCCCTCGTTGTAGATACGCGCGATCGCGGGGGAGTCGTCCGGGGCGGCGCGGCGAATGCCGAGGGCAGGGTGTCGGGACGCGGCATCGTTCATGCGGGCCAGTCTCGCGCCTGCGCCTGAATAAGGAAAATAAATTGTCTGTATTGAAACGATCAGGATAATTTAGACATGGACATCCGGCTCGCGCATCTGAGGACGTTCCGCGAGGTGGCGCGCCGTGGCAGCTTCTCGCGCGCCGGCGAAGCTCTTCGCCTCAGCCAGCCGGCGGTCAGTCTGCACGTCCGCCAGCTCGAGGAAGCGTTCGGATCGGCCCTGCTGGAACGCGTCGGCAAGCGCGCCTTTCCCACCGCGGCGGGCGAGATCGTGCTGGCGCATGGCGAACGCGCCTTCGCCGAGCTCGACGCGGCGCGCACCGCGCTCTCGCAGCGCAGCGGCACCATCGCCGGGCGCGTTCGCCTCGGCACCGGCGCCACCGCCAGCATCCATCTGCTGCCACCGCTGCTGCGCCGCCTGCGGCTGGAGCACCCGAGCCTGGATCTGACCGTCACCACCGGCAACACTCGCGACATCACCCAGGCGGTCATCGACAATGCGCTTGATGTCGCGATCGTCACCCTGCCGGTCGCCGCGCGCGAGCTCGCGGTCTCGCCTGTATTCCGGGACGACCTCGTCGTCATCGCACCGCCCGAGCCGCCATGGCGGAGGCTACGCATGATCGCGCCGGCGGAGCTCGCCTCCCATCCGTTGATCCTGTTCGAGCGCGGCGGCGCGATCCGCTCGGTGATCGACGGCTGGTTCGCGCGCAGCGGCATTGCGCCGCGCGTTGCGATGGAGCTCGGGAACGCCGAAGCGTCGAAGAAGCTGGTCGGCGCCGGACTCGGCCTGTCGATCATCTCGTCGATCGCGGTGAGGCAGGAGGCGGCTTCGGGCGAGCTGGTCGTGCTCGCGCCGGTGCCGAAGCTGGCGCGCATGCTGGGCATCGTGCGCCGCCGTGACAAGCCGGTTGCGCCGCCATTGGCGTCGGTGCTCGAGGCGCTTGAATTCTTCCCGCGAAAGCCGGGCGCCGCGCGTCAGTCCGGCTCGCCGCGCCGCAGGTTGCGCTCGTCGAGATCGGTATAATCGTGACTCACCTCCGCACCGGCGCACGCGCCGGCGAGGAGGACGGTCAGAAGCGCGAGCATGCGGTAGACGCGCATGCCTCAGGTTAGCGCTTCCTGCGCGCCGTGGCGCCTACTCCTTCGGCACGGCAACGGTGAGATACGGCGCCGGCGCCTTGGCGTCATGCGGCGTCATCGGCGGCGGCGCGAACTTCACCGGCTTGAGGGTCTTGAGATAGTGTGCCAGCGCTTCCGCGTCGGCGTCCGAGAGGTTGCCGTAGGAATGGTACGGCATGACGGGAGCCAGGATGCGCCCGTCCGGACGCACGCCGGTGCGGATCGCCCTGACGAGGTCGGCCGCACTCCATTTGCCGAGCCCGACATCCGGATCCGCGGTGAGATTGGGCGGATAGAAATACCCGAGTCCGGGCAGCTCGAAGCCGATATCGGAACCGGCGAGGTGAAAGGCAGGATCGGGCTTGCCGATCATCGCGCCGCGGGTGTGGCAGCCGCCGCAGTCCATGATGGCCGCGAGATATTCGCCGCGCCTGGCGAGCTCGTCCGCCCGCGCGCTCGTCGTCATGGCGGCGGCGCAGGCGCCGAGCGCCAGCGCCGCAAGTGTCCTGGTCATTCCCCTGAATCCCCTCATGCTGATCGAACCCGCCGCGCGCCGCCGGAACGGAGCCGGTGGAGCGGGAAGGCGCGCTCTCATGCTACGGTTTGCAGTCGGGCGTTATCGCGAAGTTTGCATTGCTGCATTGCAACAAAACAGCGGCGCGCGCCCGCGACGGCGAAGCCCGGTCGGGTGGGCGGTGGTCACGCGCGTCTCCCGGAAGCCTCGCGCGGACCGCAGGGCTGCAGCGGTCCGCGGCCCGCTTACTCGACGGGCGCCAGGCTCATCAGCTCCAGCCGCTTGCGCTCGGTGAATTCCGCGATATAGGACTGGAGGTCGCTTCTTCCCAATTCCGGACGTGATTCCAATAGCTTCTGCCGAAATCGCCGGACTTCCTTTTCCAACTGGTGCTCAAGCTGCGCTTCGCGAATATGCCGGTTCATAGATCCTCCCCAGACCGCCATGCGCCCGGTTCACACCCAGGTCTTGCGAGGATTGTTCGATGGGACTCTTAGCAGACCGCAAGAATTCGACAACCAGATTCAAACGACCACATTGACGATCCGATTGGGTACGACGATCACCTTTCGCGCGGGCTTGCCGGCCATTGCAGCGACCACGTTCGGGGCGCCCAGCGCCGCATCCCGGGCCGCCTGCTCGGCCGCGTCGCGCGGCAGGTCGATGGTCGCGCGCAGCTTGCCGTTCACTTGCACGGCGACCTTGACGACGTCGTCGACGATCAGCGCCGGATCGGCCTTGGGCCAGGGCTGATCGCACAGCAGGCCGGATCCGCCGAGGGTCGCCCACATCTCCTCGGCGAGATGCGGCGTCATCGGCCCGATCAGGCGCACCAGGATGCGCAGACCCTCGGCAAGAACCCAGGCCTCGCCCGGCCCCTTGCCGGTCAGCGCCTCGAGCGCATTGGACAGGGTACGGATCTGCGCCACCGCAACATTGAAGCGGAGGGCGTCGATGCTCTCCGACACCGCCGCGATCGTCTTGTGCACCAGACGCCACGCCTGCTCGGCGGCCTGCGACAGCTCCTTCGGCTGCGCGGCGCCCGGCGCCGGCAACACCGCCGGCGGCTCGCTGACCAGCCGCCACAGCCGGTTGATGTAGCGCCACGCGCCCTCGACACCCGCCTCGGTCCATTCGAGGTCGCGCTCGGGCGGCGAGTCCGACAGCATGAACAGCCGCGCCGTGTCGGCGCCGTAGGAATCGATGATCGCGGCGGGCGCGATCACGTTCTTCTTCGACTTGCTCATCACCTCGCGCCGGCCGACCGTGACCTTGCCGCCGTCGAGCGTCGTGGCGCCGCCGTCGCCGAGCTTTTTCACCTCCTCGGGATAGAGCCATTTGCCGCTCTCGTCGCGATAGGATTCGTGCAGCACCATGCCCTGCGTGAACAGACCGGCGAACGGCTCCTCGATCTTCGCCCATCCCGTGCGCTTCATCGCGCGCATGAAGAAGCGCGAATAGAGCAGGTGCAGGATCGCGTGCTCGACGCCGCCGATATACTGGTCGACGGACAGCCAGTAATCGACCGCCTCGCGTACCACCGGCACGTCGGCGCGCGGGCTGCAGAAGCGCGCAAAGTACCAGGACGAGTCGACGAAGGTGTCGAACGTGTCGGTCTCGCGCCGCGCCTTGGCCCCGCAGTTCGGGCAGTCAACATGCTTCCAGGTGGGATGGTGGTCGAGCGGATTGCCCGGCCGGTCGAAGCTGACGTCGTCGGGCAGCCGCACCGGCAGGTCCTTGTCCGGCACCGGCACCACGCCGCACTTGTCGCAGTGGATGACCGGGATCGGGCAGCCCCAGTAACGCTGCCGCGACACCAGCCAGTCGCGCAGGCGGTACACCGTAGTCGGATGGCCGGCCTGCATCGCCTCGAGCCGCCTGCCGACCTCCTTTTTCGCGGTCTCGATGTCGAGCCCGTCGAGAAAATCCGAGTTGAAGATCGTGCCCGTCTCCGTATAGGCGGTGTCGCCGATCGCAAAGGTTTTCGGGTCTTCGCCGGGCGGCAGCACCACCGGAATCACCGGCAGGTCGTACTTGCGCGCGAAATCGAGGTCGCGCTGGTCATGGCCGGGGCAGCCGAAGATGGCGCCGGAGCCGTACTCGATCAGCACGAAATTGGCGACATAGACCGGCAGCTCCCTGCCGGGAATGAACGGGTGCAGGACCTTGAGCCCGGTGTCGTAGCCCTTCTTCTCCTGCGCCTCGATCGCCGCTTCCGAGGTGCCGGATTGGCGGCACTCGGCGATGAACGCGGCCAGCCTCGCGTCCTTCTTCGCCAGCTCGTCGGCCAGTGCATGGTCCGGCGAGACGGCGCAGAACGACATGCCGAAGATCGTGTCCGGCCGCGTCGTGAACACGGTGATGCGGTCGCCGCGGCCCTTGATCTGGAAGCGGATCTCGGCGCCGGACGAGCGCCCGATCCAGTTCTCCTGCATCAGCCGGACTTTCTCCGGCCAGCGGTCGAGGCCCTCGAGCGCGTCGGTCAGCTCGTCGGCGTAGTCGGTGATCTTGAAGAACCACTGCGCCAGTTTCTTCTTTTCGACCGGGGCGCCCGAGCGCCAGCCCTTGCCGTCGATCACCTGTTCGTTGGCGAGCACGGTGTGGTCGACGGGGTCCCAGTTGACGAAGGCTTCCTTGCGGTGGACGAGGCCGGCGGCGAAGAAGTCGAGGAACAGCTTCTGCTGGTGCTGATAGTAGCCGGGATGGCAGGTCGCCAGTTCGCGGCTCCAGTCGAGCGACAGGCCCATGCGCTTCAGCTCGGCGCGCATGGTGGCGATGTTGTCGTAGGTCCACTTCGCCGGATGGATCTTCGAATCGCGCGCCGCGTTCTCCGCCGGCAGGCCGAACGCGTCCCAGCCCATCGGATGCAGGACGTTGAACCCGAGCGCGCGGCGGTGGCGCGCGACGACGTCGCCCAGCGTGTAGTTGCGGACATGGCCCATGTGGATGCGCCCCGAGGGATAGGGGAACATCTCCAGCACGTAATACTTGGGCTTGCCCGGCTGCTCGCTGGCCCGGAACGAGCCGCGCCGCTCCCACTCCGCCTGCCATTTGGCCTCGGTTTCGGTGACGTTGTAGCGGGACATGACGCGTGCGCTCTGCCGTTTCTCGCCTGTGCAAAGGGCACTGTGGATATCAGCAAAGCGCCGCCAGCGGCAAGGGGCGCCCCGCCTTCCGGCGGCAAGGCCCCGGCCGGGCGGGCACCGGCTTCGCGACGCATTGAAATACCGCGTGATTTTGCGATTCCGGGGAGCCCGGCTACTCCCCAAGTCTAGTATCCCACGATCGCGACCTCCGCCTACCATGGTGCGTCAAACCACCCAGGGGAGCGACAATGGCGACACTTAACGCAGTACGAGGCAGACAGATTCTGTCGGGGACCGCCGACGCCGACCGGCTGTTCGGAATCGACCAGGACGACCGGATTTACGGGCTTGGCGGCAACGACACGATCGAGGGTGGTGCTGGCGACGATGTGCTGGGCGGCGGCGGCGGGAACGACCGTCTGATCGGCGGCGGCGGCAATGACGTGATTGGCGGCCACGCCGGGGACGACACGATCTATGGCGACGATACGACCCCGGCCGGCCCGGCCGGCGATGACAGGCTGTTCGGCGACGACGGCAACGACACGATCTATGGCGGCCTCGGCAGCAATACGATCTTCGGCGGCAACGGCGACGATCTGCTCTACGGCACGTTCGATTTCGGCAATGTCGGCCTCGGCGGTAACAACACGATCCACGGCGGCAGCGGCAACGACCGCATCTTCGGCGAGCAGGGCGACGACGTGCTCACCGGCGGCAGCGGCAACGACGTCATCGTTGGTTACGAAGGCAACGACCGCATCTGGGGCAACGAGGGCGATGACGACCTGACCTGGGGCAACGCAATGGCGCCGGTCGGAGTCGGCACCCTTTATGGCGGCGACGGCGATGATACGCTGCGCGGCGGCTTTCTCACGCCGAACATGCACGGCGGCAACGGCGACGACTCCCTTCATCTCGGCCGCTTCAATCCGGGGCCTGCCGGCTCCGCGCCGCCGGTGATCGACGGCGGACTTGGCTTCGACACTCTCGTCGTCTTCCAGCGGCCGGAGTTCGATCTCACCGGGCTCGACGGGCTCGACGGGCTCAATCTGAGCGGCATCGAGATGCTCGACGCGACCGGCGGCAGCCCGGTCGGCACGGAGATTGCGCTCGACGCGGCGAGCGTCCTCGGCGCCTCCGCCGAAACCGACAGCCTGTTCATCGCTGGCGACGTGACCGACCGCGTCTCGGCGCTGGGTGCGTGGGCGAGCACCGGCACGGAGCTCGCCGGCGGCATCACCTACAACGTCTGGTCGCTATCGGGCGCCACCCTGCTGATCGACACCGACATCAGCGTGGTGTTCGCCTAGAGTCGGCGGGCCGCGAAACGGATGCGTCCGCCCGCCGCGGGCCGGCGGACGTCCTTCGCGGCCGACGTCCCGGTGCCGACAATGAATCCTTAAAACTTGCAGGGATATTGGTAGCGCAGAGACTACCTGCCGGGACAATCTGCGTGGCACGCAAGAACATCACACCGACCGGGCGCGAGCGCCCGTTTGCCGAAAACGAAATCATCGTCTCCAAGACCGACCTCAAGGGCCGAATCACCTACGCGAACGACGTCTTCCAGCGCGTATCGGACTACAGCGCGACGGAGCTGCTCGGGCAGCCGCACAGCATCATCCGTCATCCCGACATGCCACGCTGCGTTTTCAAGCTGCTGTGGGACACGATCCAGGCCAAGGGCGAGATCTTCGGCTACGTCCTGAACATGGCCCGCAACGGCGACCATTACTGGGTTTTCGCTCATGTGACGCCGAGCTTCGACGAGCAGGGCAACATCGTCGGCTACCATTCCAACCGCCGCAAGCCCGACCCGGCGCAGATCGAAAAGATCGCGCCGATCTACCGCTCGCTGCTCGAGGAGGAGCGCCATGCCTCCGACCGCAAGGCCGGCCTGCAGCGCTCCTACGAACATCTCTTCGCCACCTTGCGCGCCCAGGGACTCGCATACGATGAATTTGTCTTCTCTGTCTAAGACGGCGTTCCTCACGATCGCCGCCGCATCCCTCGTCGCCATCGGGCTCGGACTCGTCTGGTTCGACGCGGGCCGGATCGTCGGCACCGTCATTCTTGCGACCGCGCTCGCCGCACTCGGCGGAGCCGGCTTCTGCCTCGTCAGGACCGCACGCGTGCTGCAGCGCGCGGCCGCGGTGTGCTCCGCCGCGGCCCGGGGCGATCTCGAAGTGCGCATCTTCGACGTGCCCGAGCCCGGCACGCTCGGCCTGCTTCAACGCAGCATCAACAGCATGCTCGACATCGCCGACGCGTTCGTGCGCGAGGCCAGCGGCTCGATGAAGTATGCGAGCCAGGGCAAGTATTTCCGCAAGGTGCTGCTGCGCGGCCTGCCGGGCAGCTTCCAGCTGGCCGCACGCGACATCAACGCGGCCGCCGATATCATGGAGGCCAAGGTCGGCGAGTTCCGCGCGCTCACCGGCACGTTCGAGGCGAGCGTCGGAACGGTCGTCGAGGGCGTGTCGAGTGCGGCATCCGGAATGCGGACCAATGCGGAAGAGATGTCCCGGGCCGCGGCCGACTCCAGCAAGCGCGCAACGGAGGTCGCCGCCGCGACCGAGGAAGCGTCGGTGAGCGTGCAGACCGTCGCCTCCGCCGCCGAGGAGCTTGCATCGTCCGTTTCCGAGATCGGCCGCCAGGTCGGCCATTCGATGGCGGCGGCGCAACGCGCGGTGGACCGCTCGACCAAGACCGACGCGACCGTCCGCGGACTCGCCGAGGCGGCCCGGAAGATCGGCGACGTCGTGAAGCTCATAAGCGACGTCGCCAGTCAGACCAACCTGCTCGCGCTCAATGCGACGATCGAGGCGGCGCGCGCGGGCGAGGCCGGCAAGGGCTTCGCGGTCGTCGCGAACGAGGTCAAGACTCTGGCCAATCAGACCGCGAAGGCGACCGAGGAGATCGCTGCGCAGGTCACCGCGATCCAGGCGTCGACGGGCGAGGCGGTGGAAGCGATCCGCGAGATCGGCGACGCGATTCGCGAGCTGAGCGAGATCGGCGCCTCGATCGCCTCGGCGATCGAGGAGCAGGGCGCCGCCACGCAGGAGATCGCCCACAATGTCCACCAGGCCGCCGCCGGCACGCGGGAGGTCGCGGCCAACATCGTCGCGGTGAGCAAGGCGACCGGCGATACCGGCGCAGCCGCCGGTCAGGTTCTGGCCGCGGCATCCGATCTGTCGCGGCAGGCCGAGCGGCTGCGCGGCGAGTCGGCGGCGTTCCTTGCCAAGGCGCGCGCGGCCTGATCGTCCCCGGCAGGCGCTTCTAGCGCCCTTCACATTCGTGGCGCGCCGTGCTTCGATCGTGCCTCGTCTCCGCGAGGCACGATGACGGTTTCACGACACGGCGCGTTCGACCTCTCCGGCACGTATCTGCATCTCGGCACGCGCGGCGATGCGCTGCCGATCGCCGGCGGCGACGCCTTCTGGCAGGCGCTGATGCGCGACGACCGGCGCGATCCGGCGATCGCGCGCGTCGCCGACGAGGCGGGTTTCCTGGTCGGCGGCTTCCGCATGAGCGCCGATTCGCCGCATTGGGAGATGCATCCCGAGGGCGACGAGATCATCCACCTGCTGTCCGGCGCCGTCGATTTCGTGCTCGACGAGGCGGGTGGGCCGCGCACGATTGCGTTGCGCGGGCGCGCCTGCTGCGTCGTGCCGCGCGGCGTGTGGCATCGCATCGTCGTGCACCGCCCGAGCGAGTTCGTCTTCATCACCTTCGGCCGCGGCACGCGGCATCGCGCGATCGACTCAGGGGAGAGCAAGTCATGACCGGAGCCGGGCGGCAGACGGTGACGCCCTGCATCGCGTGCGGCGATGCCGGACGGCACAGGATCGGCGATGTCCGGTCGATCGGCACCGGCAAGGAGCGCCGCTCGAAGACGAGATCCCGCGCCGCTTCGCGCGGATGATCAGGCAGGACCCGCAGAGCTGAGGCAGGCGTGCGCCGCTAGCGCCGCCGGCGCCTGATCCAGGCGAGCAGCAATGCGCCGCCGGCAAGCGCGCCGCCGAGCAGCACCAGGGAACTCGGCTCGGGCACCGCAACGACCGAGGCGGGAATGTCGGCCCGCGCCGGCGCCGCCACGCCGGTCAGCAGGACGGCGAGCGCCGCCCCGCGCCTGCGGTTCGTGGTGGGATTCATCGACTGCCTCTCGTCCGACATCATCGCTGGGCCGCTCTTTCGGCAAACCTTTCAAGTGGTTAATGCAAGAATCGCGCCGTTGCCGCCGGCACAGGCACTTAGCCCCGGTGCCGGCCCGGCGCACGGCCGGCCTGTAAAGAATTCCGGCGGCTCTGACTCAGTACAGCGTCTGCTTCAGCCGCTCGGGCAGGGCCGCGTCGTATCCGGGGCCGTCGAAGCCGGGGCTGACCGCGGCGAGCATGGCGCCGGCGCTCGGCACCGCGCCGCGCGCGACATGACGCGACGGGTCCCACAGTCGCGAGCGCGTCAGCGCCTTCGAGCACTGGAAGTAGACCGATTCGATCGTGACCAGCACCACCGCGCGCGGCGCTTTTCCGGCCACCGCGAAGGCGTCGAGCAGCGCCGGCTCGACCGAGATCGCGGCGCGGCCGTTGACCCGCAGCGTCTCGCCGGCGCCGGGGACGAGGAACAGCAGCGCCACGCGCGGATCGCGCACGATGTTGCGCAGCGAGTCGACGCGGTTGTTGCCCGGCCGGTCGGGTATGGCGAGCGTGCCGTCATCGACGATGCGCACGAAGCCGGGTGCGTCGCCGCGCGGCGAGCAGTCGAGCCCCTCGGGCCCGGCGGTGGCCAGCGCGACGAAGGGCGCATGCTCGATGAACGCGCGGTAGGGCGCGTTGAGCCGTTTGATCTCCTTGGCGATGGCGCGCGCGGAGGGCTGGCCATAATGCGCGTCGAGCTGTTCGATCGTGGTGAGCATATGGGCGGTCATGGCTCCTGCCGTGCATGTGGTCGCCACGCTCTGTATAGCAGGATATAGCAGGGCGCACGTCGCGCAGATCTACGTGACCGTGATCATGCTCGCGCACCCCGCCGCGATCGAGCCTCACATCCGCCAGTACGGCGCGCGCCTGTAGTGCTGGAACAGCTTCTTTTCGTAGGGGCGCTCGATCGCGGCGCCGGCTTTGAAGTCGGGACTGTGGCGGACCTCCTCTCTGAGGAGGTCGAGCGTCACCGTCTGCTCGCTCCAGCTGATGTCCTCGATCCATTGCGGCGAGATCAGGACCTTGCGGCCCGGCAGCCAGGTGCCGGTATCGGCCACCATGTAGCGGATCATCCAGCCCTCGTGGTCGACGATGAAGTCGGCGACATGACCGATGTCGCCGTCGCGGGCGTGGATCGAATAGCGCATCACGGTCTCGGCGCTGCGCAGGTTCGGGTCGACGCCGGCCAGAAGCCCCTGCAGCTCGTACTGCTCGGTCGGACCGGCCGGCGCGGTGCTGGCGCCCTCCTCGACGTCGTCGGGGCTGCGCGGCTCGGTTGACCCGGCGAAGGGCAGCCCTGCCTCGCCCCAATAGGGTTCCCAGCCATAGTGGCGATAGAGCCGCTCCTCCATCGCGCGCGACAGCGGCCGGGCGGTGTCGTAGTCGGGACTGCCGCGCACCTGCTCCTGCGTCAGCTGCACCGGAACGACGCCGTTGACGAGGTCGGGTTGGCCGACCGACTGCGGCGAGATCAGGACCTTGCGGCCGGACAGCCACGTGCCGGTGTCCACGACCAGATAGCGGACCGCCCAGATCGCGTCGTCGAAATACATGTCATCGACCGAGCCGATCGTGCCATCGGTCGCGCGCAGCGGCAGGCCGTCCAGATCCGAAATGCCGTAGAGCATCGTCCCCTCCCGTATCGGCTGGTCAAGCTTTCGCCCGAGTCAACCGCGCGCGGCTGCGGCTTGTTCCGGAACGGAGACGCGTCGGCCGTCGTTGGCCGGAACGTGCGCATTCTCCATCCGCTGCTGGCGTTGAGCTTTGCGATGACGGCGACCGCGTGCGACGGAGGCCCGCCCGAGGCGATCGGCAGGAAGGAGCGGGTCCTTTACGTTGCGCTCGGCGCCAGCGATGCCTTCGGTGTCGGCGCGGAACCGGTCGGCAACGGCTATGTCTACCGCATCCGCGACGCGCTCGACCGCGAGGTCCGCCGCGTCGACCTGATCAATCTCGGGATTCCCGGCGCAGAGGCCGACCGGATCGGCGATTCGGCGCGCGTCTTGCTGGAATCCGGCGCCCGGCCCGACATCGTCACCCTGTGGACCGGCGCCAACGATGTCATCGCCGGGCGGCCGGCGGCGGATTTCGAATCCGACCTCGATAATCTTCTCGCCCGGCTGCGCGGCGATTCCGGAGCGTTCGTCGTCGTGGCGAACATTCCCGATCTGACGCAGCTGCCGCGGTTCCGGGCGCGGCCCGAGCCGAAGGTGACGCGCGAGCGGGTGCGTACCTTCAACGACGCGATCGCGCGCCAGGCAAAGCGCCACGACGTGCCGGCCACGGACCTGTACGCGCAGCCGGTCGAGCGCGACCTGGTCAGCGACATCGACGGCTTCCACCCGTCGAACGAAGGCCATGCGCGAATCGCCCGGCATTTCCTCGACGTCATGCTGCCGGCGCTCGGCTTCGGCCCGGTGCGGGGCGCGAACCAGCGACCGATGCGCGCGGCTGGCCGGGACTAGCGCCGCGACGCAGGCGCGGCGCGCTTCGCATCGGGCGGCGGTTCTGCTACCAGATCCCCGTCCGGCGACATGGACTCCGCTTCCGCATGACCGAACCGACCGACGGCGAGTTGCTCGCGGGCTTGCGCGCATTGCTGGCGAGCGGCGCCGTCACCCTCGAAGTCGACGCGACCAGGCTCAATCATATGGACAGCCCCGTCGCCGTCGAAGCCGAAGCGAACCGCTGGCTCGCTCTCCTGATCGCCCTCTCCGGTGCGGCGTTCTGGTTCGGCGGCTGGGCGATCGGGATCGCGGCCCTCGCGCTGAGTGTAGTGCTGTGGCTCGTTCCCGTGCGGCGCTCGCTGCGGCGGCGCGTCGAGCGGCGCGTGCGCGTCCGGGCGCTCGACGACGTGCAGACCTGGCGCAGGCTGTGGCGGTTCGGCGGCGTGCGGCTCGTCGCCGCCGACGCGGTCTGCGCCGCCCCTGACGGAAACTGGATGCAGTTCGTCCGCGAGCGCGGCGCGGCACGGCCTTAACGGCGCCTTCATACTCGCCGCGGATACTCCCTCCTCCAATGGCCCCCGTTCCTCCGGTCCGCATCGATCCTGCAGCGAATGCCCCGCGCGAGATCCGCGCTGCGATCCAGCAGGCGGCCGCGGCGACCGGCATGCCCTTCGACTATCTGGTCGCGCAGGCGCGGCAGGAAAGCGGGTTCAAGGCCGACGCACGCGCATCGGGCAGCAGCGCCGCCGGCCTCTATCAGTTCATCGAGTCGACCTGGCTGCGCATGGTCCATGACCATGGCGACAAGTACGGGCTGGGCAGCGAGGCGCGGGCGATCGCAGCGACCGAGTCCGGGCTGCACGTCGACAATCCGGCCACCCGGGCGCGCATCCTCGCGATGCGCGACGACCCCAAGGTGTCGGCGGCGATGGCGGCGGAATATGCCCGCGGCAACCATGCGCAGCTGGCGCAGACTCTCGGGCGCGAGATCGGCGCCACGGATCTTTATCTGGCACACTTCCTCGGGCCGGGCGGCGCGGCCAGGTTCCTGTCGGCCCTGCGCAGCGAGCCGGCGCGCGCCGCGGCGGAGCTGCTGCCCGAAGCGGCCAAGGCGAACCGCAACGTGTTCTTCGATTCCGCCGGACGGGCGCGCGGCGTGCACGAGATCTACACCCGTTTCGCCGCGAAGTTCGATCCCGGCGCCGCCGCATCGCCGATGCCGGGCGCGCCTGCAGCGGCCGCGCGGGCGGCCTTCGAATTCCTGGACGACGAGTCGGCGAACGGCACGCCGGCGCTCGAGGCCGTACTGCGCCGCACCGCGGCGGCCGCCTTATCCGGCAACGTATTGTCGCCCACCGTCATCGCCGCGCTTGCGGCACTCGACATGCCGCACGAGGGCGACGCGCGCAAGCCGCGCTGAGATCGGGCGCCTTGGGTGCGCGCCCGATTGCACGGCCTATCGTCCGGGCAGTCGCTCCGCCGCGTCCGGGCTGCCGCTTTTCTGCTCCGACAGCAGCCGCGCGAGCTGGGCGCGGCCATCGCTGGCGCGAACCGGTATGTTCTCGATGCGGCCGTGCTCGGTTTCGCACGCCATGCGATGCCACACGCCTTCGGCGTCGTACCAGACGTGGCACGGCTTGCGGCTACCGATGAGATAACGCCGGGCCGCAACCGCGTCTGCGCCGGGAACAGCAAGGCTTTCCCAGGCAAGTGGCGTCACCGGCGGCGATTGGACTTCGCCGTCGCGCGTGTCGATCAGCGGCGCGCCGCGCACAGTGCCGACGTTCCAGTACGTCGTCGGCACTGCCGAGGGCGGCGCAATGGTGCGACCAAGCGGTCCATCGATGATCAGGCCCTGATCGGTCGCCGTGGCGGACACGCGGGTACGCACGCCATTGTCGTCGGTCGTTGCCTCGAGCGCGACCAGCCGGCCGTCGCGCCACTCCTCCCGGACATGTTGCGTGAAGCGATAGACCGTCATCCCGAGCACGGTGACTCGCGCGGACGCGTCGCTGCTCACCGTCAGCGTCTTGCCCATCAATGCGAAGCTATAACGATTCTGCCCGATCGGATCGCCATCGCGCAGGATGCGGAAATTCACCTCGAACGCGGTGCGTCCCGGCCCCGCTTCAGCGACGCTACGCTCTGCCGAGGCGGAACCGGCACCTGCCGCCAGCATGACGACGAGCGGGACCGCAAAGCCGCGGAGCCCTCGGAACATCGGGATTGTCCCTGATCTGGACGCCGGCCCAAGCGGCCGCGCGCGGTTTCAGGAACGCCGCCCAATGTCACGGGTTCCGCCATTTGTCACAGGCCGGTGAGTCGGTCGGGTCGAGCGGGGCCGCAATCCGCTACCGTCGTGCGACGGTCAGGCGTCTTCGTCCGGGCCGGTTTCGAGAGCGCGGATGATTGCCGCCTCGAGTTCCTCGGGCATCACCGGCTTGAGCAGATACCCATTCGGGTTGATTGCGCGGATGCGCGCCGAGGTTTCCGGGTCGCCAAACCCGGTGACGAAGATGATGGGCGTGTCGGCGCGGCGCTCGCGGATGGCGCGTGCGGTCTCGATGCCGTCCATTCCCTCCTTGAGGTTCACATCCATCAGCACGACGTCGGGACCGATATCCTCCGCCTGTTCGAGCGCCGCGGTCCCGTTCGACACGATTCCGCATACCTGGAAACCTGCGGCCTCGAGGGAAAGGCTCATGTCCCAGGCGATCATCGCGTCGTCTTCGACGATGAGGACACGCGGCTTTTCCTTGACGTGGCCAGCGCGTCGCGCGGAGTCGGACTTCTCTGGCAAGATGGATCCGTCGGGTGTGGCAGGCTGTCGGGGCTGAAGAACAATTATTCTCGCTGTACCAAAACGCAACACGTTTCTTCCCCGAAGGTCGCGGCGGCGTGCGAGCGCGTCGGAGACGGCGTGAACCGATCTAACGCGGGTTTATCCCTGCTGAGAGCAGGTGCATATGGAATGTGGCTTGCTCTTTCGCCACTTACGGCTACCCGTAGGTCGGCTTGGCCGGCTGCGGACGCATTCGCAGGCGATCGTTTGACTCGCAACGATTGTCATGGACGACAGCGCGGCGGGTTGTGGAAAACCGCCCGAACGCTCACTGCCGCGGGATCGCTCCCCTCGCGCGTGGTTGCGGGTCGCTATCACGCGGCGCGGGCGGGCGCTCTTCCGGAGGTCTGACGCCGCGAAACATCCAAAGCAGGCCTAGATCGTAAATCACCTTGAGCAGGCCGCCGATCACGAGCGGCCAGCCGAACGGCGAGAGGGTCAGCATCCATCCGGCGAGCCCGGGGCTGAGCGCCGCGGCGAGGCTGCGCGGCACCGCGGTCACACTGGCCGCGGCGGGACGCTCGGCGGGCGTCACCACGGCCATGACATAGGAGCTGCGCGTCGGCACGTCCATCTGCGATAGCAGGCCGCGACCCATCAGCAACGCTATGGCGACCGTCAGATCGGGCGCGAACGGCACGGCCATGATGCAGAGATTGGCCGGCAGATGCGTGAACACCATCGTGTTGACGAGGCCGATGCGGCGCGCGAGCGGCACGGCAAGCAGATAGGACAGGGCAGAGAGCAGGCTCATCCAGAAAAAGATCTGTGCGGTGGCGGCGACCGACAGGCCGAAGCGATCGAACAGCCAGATGGCAAGCAGCGACTGGACGAAGAAGCCGCTGGCGAAGGAATCGAGGCTGAACAGCGCCGCGAGTTTCAGCACGATGCCGCGCGACGGGCCGAGCGGCGCAGCGTGGCCGGCCTGCCTGTGGTCGAGCCCGCTGGAAAGCCGGCGGTAGATCATCATCGCGGCGAGGCCGATCATCGCGTACGCGACGAACATCGCCTGCATCGCGGCGATCGGAGTTACCTGCGCGGCCAGGACGTCCACGGCGCCGGCGGCAAGCGCGCCGAACGCGCCGGCGAGGGAACCGGCCAAGCTGTAGCGCGCGAACATGGCCGTACGGTCTTCGTCCGCAATCGTCTCGCTCAAGGCCGCCTGCTCGAGCGGCAGCAGCGGGCTGACGTCGCCCGCGGAGGGATTCAGCGTTCCGACGAAAGCGACGATCAGCAGGGGCCAGAAGCCGTCGGCGAGCGCAAAGGCGAGGCCGGTCGCCATCATCAGGATCGTCAGGGCGATGAGCAGGCGCCTGCGCGGAAAACGGCTGGCGAGCAGACCCACGATCAGGGTCATCGCCGCGGAGCCAAGCAGGGTGGCGGTCGCGAGGATGCCGACCTGCCAGGCCTCGAAGCCGCGCGCGAGCAGATAGGCCGGCAGCACGATGCTGATGAAACCGTCCCCGAATGCGCGCAGGCCCCGCGACGAGAGCAGGAGCGGCGCGTCGCGGGTCGCACTTTCGGGCAGCAATCGCATGGCCGCTACCGTGGCGCGGATGCGCCTGGAAGGAGGTTGGCCGGACGGAAAAACCCCGCTAGCGCACGAACTGATCGACGTAGAACTCGCCGAGGCCATTCTTGATGTAGTGCGCGCGGCACATGTCGATCTTGGTGAAGACGTCCTCGTACGCGACCGCCTTTCCGGCATCGTCGACATAGATCATCGCGCCGGAGATGTTGAAGAAGGTGATCATTTCGTCGGCGGAATCGACGGTGAGCGTGTGCACTTCGCCGGGCGGCTCGTAGACGAAGCTGCCGGGCGTGGCGATCCAGTCGTGCTCGAGATACCGCCAGCTGCCCTTGATGACATAGCCGACCACGACCATCGGGTGGCGGTGGCGGCTGAGGATGCCCGCCTTGCGCACGCGCAGCAGGTTGCACCAGCCGCCCGACACCGTGTTCATCAGCAGCGGCCGGAACCAGACATTGTCGGCCTGCGGCACCCAGACGCGCTCGTCGTCGGGAATCGCTTTCGCGACGATCTCGTCCTGGACGCCGAGCGCGGAGAGCATCGGCACCTTGAGCCTGGTTTGTCCGTCAGCCATGGAACCCTCCCTGTAGTTCAGGCGATCGAATAGCCGCCGTCGACCGGCAGCACCACGCCGGTGACGAAGCGCGCGGCCGGCGAGCACAGGAACAGCACGACGTCGGCGACCTCGTCGGGTTCGCCCCAGCGGCCCATCGGGGTGCGCGCCAGGACCGGCGCCTCGCGCGCCGGATCGTCGCGCAGCGGCTGCGTCATCGCCGTGCGGATCCAGCCCGGCGCCACGGCGTTGACGCGGATGCCGTCGGGCGCCCACGCGGCGGCGAGAGCGCGGGTCAGCCCGGCGATGCCGCTCTTGCTCGACGTGTAGGCCGGCGCATGCGCCGCGCCGAAATAGCTGTACATCGAGGCGGTGTTGACGATCGCGGCGCCGGCGGCCGGAAATTTCGGCTTCGCGGCGGCGCACACGCGCATCGTGCCTTCGAGATTGCAGTCTATGACGCGCGCGAAATTGACCGGATCGAATTCGTCGCGCCGCAGGATCATCCCAGCGCAATTGACGACGAAGTCGATCCGATCGAGATCGCCGACCAGCTCCGCGACGGCGCTGTCGCTCGTCACGTCCACGGCGCGCAGCTCGATGCCGGCGAACTCGGCCCCCGCGCGCGCCGCCTCGACCTCCTGTTTCGGGCCCGCCGCGACGATGCGGCAGCCGGCGCGGGCGAAGGCCTGGGCGATGGCGGCGCCGATGCCGCGCGTCCCGCCCGTCACGATCGCGCATTTCCCGTCAAACCACTGGTTCAAGCCTGCACCCCCATGTCCGGGACAAAGCTACCACACCGACGGTTTTCCCATGCAAGGACCGGGGCGCGGCGGCGCGCCCCGCTTCCGGGCAGCGGCCGCAGCGCGGCTGTGGCAAGGATTCATTAACCACATCCCGCAATTGCAGGACACAGTTTCGTCACAGCTTTGATGCGCGACCGCCCAAAGTCTGAACGGCATGCTGTGGTCATCGCCACACGATCCTGCCAAGGGACGATCCGGCGATATGGGGAGGTCGGCTGCGGTTTTCTGCCCTCTGTCCTCTGGAGAGGCTCTGCATGTTCAGCGATTTCGTCTCGATCGCCTGGCGCGGCACGCTCGCCGTCGGTGTGCTTCTGGTGGCCCTGCAGGCGAGCGGCCTGCTGCACTGATCGCGGCGCCGGTCACGCCCGCGGTGGAGGAGCACTCGCGCCGGACGACGGTGTCAGGATCCTTGCCAAGACGGCGCAATGCTGGATTGATGCGCGCGGCAAGACGGAGCGCGCATCGATGTCCCTGGAACAATGGCTCGCCTTCTCGGCCGCGGCGGCGATCATGCTGGCCATTCCCGGCCCGACCATCCTGCTGGTGATCTCCTACGCGCTGGGCCACGGGCGCAAGCTGGCCCCGGCCCTCGTCGCCGGCGTCGCGCTCGGCGATTTCACCGCGATGACGGCCTCGATGGTCGGGCTGGGCGCGGTGCTCGCGGCCTCGGCGACGTTGTTCACCGCGCTGAAATGGATCGGCGCCGGCTATCTCGTTTATCTCGGGATCAAGCTGTGGCGTGCCCCGGTCGGCGATGCCGCGATCGCCGCGCCGGACGAAGTCCGGCCGTTCCGCGTCTTCTCGCACGCCTACGCGGTGACGGCGCTGAACCCCAAGGCGATCGTGTTCTTTGTCGCCTTCCTGCCGCAGTTCCTGAACGCCGATGCGCCGATCGCCCCGCAGATGATCGTCTTCGAAGCGACCTTCCTGGTGCTGGCGACGCTCAATGCCGGCCTCTACGCGCTGATGGCGTCGGGGGCCCGGCACACGATCAGGAACCCGGCGGTGCAGCGCTCGATCAACCGCGTCGGCGGATCGCTGCTGATCGGCGCCGGCGTTCTGACCGTCGCCTGGCGCAAAGCCAGCGCGTGAGCGCTCAGCCGCGCGCGAGGCGCAAGGGGGCGGGGCCCGCAACGGCCTCGGCCGCCGCCGCGGCCTCGCGGCGCAGCCAGTCGTGGAACAGCCGCACCTTGGGCAGCGCTCCCTTGGCCTCGGGATAGACCACGTAGTAGGCGAAGTTGACGGGCACGCTGACGTCGAACGGCCGCACCAGGCGGCCCGCCGCGACGTCGGCATCGGCCAGCGTGGACTTCGCGAGCGCCACGCCGCGCCCGAGAAGAGCGGCCTCGAGCACGAGGCTCGACTGGTTGAAGCGCGGTCCGCGCGACGCATCGACGTTCGCCACACCGGCCGCCTTCAGCCACATCTGCCAGGTCGGGCAGGTCTCGTCGTCGTCCGAGCTGTCGTCGTGCAGCAGGACGTGATGGCGGAGCCGGTCCGGCGCGGTCAGCGCGTTCGCACCCTTGAGCAGCACCGGGCTGCACACCGGATAGACCGTGTCGCCGATCAGGCGATCGACCTGCAGTCCGTCGTAGCGGCCGGGCCCGTACCGGATCGCGAGATCGACGTCGGCGGCCGAGAAGTCGACCAGCTCGTTCGATGCCGCGACGCGCACGTCGATGTCGGGATGCGCCGCCTGGAAGCGGTCGAGCCGCGGCAGCAGCCACTTCACCGCGAAGGACGGCGCGAGGCTGACGGTCAGCACGCCGCTGTGCCCGACCTCGCCGAGCTGTTCGACCGCGCCGAGCAGCCGCTCGAATCCGTCGCGGATTCCCGGGAGGATCGCCTGGGCCTCGTCGGTGAGGAGCAGGGTGCGCCGCGTGCGGCGGAACAGCGTGACGCCGAGCAGGTCCTCGAGCGCCTTGACCTGATGGCTCACCGCGGCCGGCGTCACCGCGAGCTCGTCCGCCGCGCGGGTGAAGCTGAGATGGCGCGCGGCCGCCTCGAAGCTGCGGAGCGCGTTGAGCGGCGGCAGCTTGCGCCACTTGTTAGGAATGCGCACGGCCATGGCGTGTCGGTCTCTCGTCGTCTTCGCGCGGGTCGCGCAACCAGCCGCGGCGCGCAATCACCGCGTCGGTCGCGTGCGTCACCTCAGCACCAAGGCCGTGCGCGCGCAAGCGCCGTCGCAGCCGTGCCAGCTCGGTCACCCGCGCCGCCCAGCTCTCGGGGAATGCCGCTTCGAGCCATTCGCGCACGCGCCGCGCCAGCGCCGGGCTCCGGCCGTTCGTCGAGACCGCGATCAGGAGATCGCCGCGCCGCACCAGGGCCGGAGAATGAAAGTCGCACCACCCGCGCTGGTCCTCGACATTGACCAGAGCGCCGGCGGCATAGGCCGCAGCGGCGACTTCGCCGCTCTCCTCGGCCGGCAGACCGGCGATGAAGACGACGCGGCTGCCGGCGAGATCGGCAGCCGCGGGGAGGCGCGGAACCAGGCGGTCGCCCGCGTGCGCTGCGAGCGCGGGAGAGGGCGCATCGCTGAAGATGCGCGCGCGGGCGACGCCGTCGGCCTCGATCTGATGCAGCCGGTTCAGCGCCCGTGCGCCGCGCCCGGCAAGCGCCACCGGCACGCGCGCGAGATCGAGGACGACCGGGAGCATCATGCGACGGCCGGACGCGCCGCGCGCGCCGCGATGTCGGCCAGCGCCGCCGGCTCGTGGCGATGGCAGAAGTCGCCGAAGCTCTCGCCCTGGCGTCGCGCGCGTGCGAAGAACGCGAACAGCGGCTCGAGGGTCGCGGCGATGTCGTCGAGCTTCACGCGCGCGAAGACGAGGCGATTGAGCCGCGTGCCCTCGAAGTCGCCGCCGAGATAGATCGCGTAGCTGTCGGGCGTGCGGCCGACGATGCCGATATCGCCTGCATAGGGCCGCGCGCAGCCGTTCGGGCAGCCGGTGATGCGGACGCTGATGCGCTCGCCGCCCAGGCCGTGGCGCGTCAGCGCCTGCTCGATCGCGTCGACCAGCGGCACGCGGATGCGCTCGGCCTCGTTGAGCGCGAGTCCGCAGGTCGGCAGCGCCGGGCACGCCATCGCCCACCGCGCCAGCGGCGACAGGTCCATCGGCAAGACGACGCCATGCGCCTTGAGGATGCCGTCCACTCTTTCGCGGTCGTCGATGTTCAGGTCGGCGAGCAGGATGTCCTGGGTGGGCGTCAGGATCGGGCGCGCGCCGGTCTCGCCGAGGATCCGCCGCAAGGCGCTGCGCAATCTCGCCTGCCCGTCGTCGCGGATGCGGCCGCTGGCGATCGGCAGGCCGAGATAGACGCGCCCGTCCCCCTGGGCGTGCCAGCCCATGTGGTCGACGACGCGGAATCGCGGCATCGGCCGCGCCGCCGCGAGCGGATGGCCGACGCGCGCCTCGATCTGGGCTTTCACCCATTCGAGGCCTTTCTCGTCGACGAGATATTTCAGCCGCGCATGCTTGCGGTCGGCGCGGTCGCCATGATCGCGCTGCATGGCGATCACGGCTTTGGTCGCGTCGAGCAATGTTTCGGGCGGAACGAACACGACAGGCGTCGCCAGCCGCGGGTAGGTCTGCGGCTTGTTGTGGGTCATGCCGAGTCCGCCGCCGATCGCGACGTTGTAGCCCTGCAGCGTCTCGCCGTCGAACAGCGCGATCAGCGCCAGGTCGTTGGTGAGCACGTCGACCGAATTGTCTTCGGGCGCGGCGAGTCCGATCTTGAACTTGCGCGGCAGATACGTCTCGCCATAGAGCGCGTCGGTTTCGTCGGAGGCGCCGTTCGCCGCATACGCTTCGCCGTCGACCCAGATCTCGTGATAGCCGCGCGTCCGCGGCGCGAGTTCCGCCGAGAGGCGGGCCGCCGCCGCCTGCAGGGTGCGATGCACGCGATCGGCGATGGGCGCCGGCGTCGCGGTGACGTTGCGGACGACGTCGCCGCAGGCGGCGAGCGTCGTGAGCAGCGCCTCGTTGATGCCGGCAATGGTCGCCCTGAGATCGCTCTTGATGACACCGTGGAACTGAATGCCCTGGCGCGTCGTGACGCGCAGCGTCCTGCCGCCGTAGCGCTCGGCGAGATCGTCCAGGGCAAGATACTGCGCCGCGGTGAGCTGGCCCGCCGGGATCTTGGCGCGCACCATGAACGCGTACGCTTTCTCCTGACCCTTTTGCTTCAGTTCGGTGGCGCTGTCGCGGTCATAGCCCTGGTAGACGCCATGGAACTTGAGCAATTGCTCGTCGCCATTGGCGAAGTGGGTTGCATCGGCGGCGGCAAGGGTCGCCCCGATCGTGCCGCGGAGCGCCCGGCTCTCGCGCTTGACTGCTTCGACTTTCGATCCGGCTGCCATGTTCTGGCCTTTGAAAATCAGGGGTCCATCCCGGCACGCGCACCGGACCGACGATCCTAAAAATACACGGGAAGAGTGTATAATGAATAATATTACAGTTGTCAGTGAGTAAATATATCGTGCGGCGCGGCCGTGGCCGGCCTAGGGTCTGGCGGTGCTTTCCCAGGGGGTTGCAGCCCCGGCGTCCTCCCGCGCTGTCATGCCACGGCACGGGCGAGCGGCACCCCCGGGGGTCTTTCCCACGCGACCATCAGGAGACGGCAATGACCCTGCAGCTCGGCGAGACTGCCCCCGACTTCACGCAAGACTCCACCCACGGCCCGATCTCGTTCCATGAATGGCTCGGCGACAGCTGGGGCGTCCTGTTTTCGCATCCCAAGGACTTCACGCCGGTCTGCACGACCGAGCTGGGCGAGGCGGCCCGGCTGAAGCCGGAATTCGACAAGCGCAACGTCAAGATCATCGGCCTTTCGGTCGATCCGCTGGGCTCGCATGGCGGCTGGGCCAGGGACATCGAGGAGACGCAGGGCCAGCGCCTGAACTTTCCGCTGCTCGCCGATGCCGACCGCAAGGTGTCGACCCTCTACGGCATGATCCATCCCAAGTCGGATCCGGCGCTGACCGTGCGTGCGGTCTACATCATCGACCCGGCCAGGAAGGTACGGCTGACCATTACCTATCCGCCCAGCACCGGCCGGAATTTCGACGAGATCCTGCGCGTCATCGACTCGCTGCAGCTCACGGAGACCCACAAGGTGGCAACGCCCGTGAACTGGCAGAACGGCGACGACGTCATCATCGTGCCGTCGCTGAGCGACGAGGACGCGCGCAAGCGCTTCCCGGAAGGCTGGACGACCCTGAGGTCCTACCTCCGCGTCGTGAAGCAGCCCGGCCGCGTCAAGCAGCCGGCCTGAGGGAGAGGGCAGGCGGCGGCGCAGACGGGCATGCCGTCGCGCCGCCATCGCCGCGACAGGGTTCCCTGTCGGCGCCGGATTGCGGACCTGAAAGAGGAAGAAAGAAAAAAAGAATGGGTGCGTCGCACGGCCGACGCCCCATGAGGCTACCTGCTAGGGTGTGGTCGTCAGGCGGCCCGGCATGGCGGCGCCGGTCCGGCGAGTTCTACCAGGGCATGCGCTTCATCCGGCGTCAGATCGGGCCGCACCGTGCGGACCGCCTGCATCGCCCGCTGCGCCGCTGCGGTGGCGTCGAGCCCCGCCGCATGCGCCCGGGCCGTCGATTCCCAGATCAGAGATTCAAGGCCGTCCTGAACGCCTGCCATCGCATTGGAAACGCTAGCGCGGCCATTCTGTTCCCATGGCGACAGCCAAAGGTGGCGCGGTCCGCGCCGTCAACCGCCGGCGCCGAGGAGGCGCGCGGACTGGATGACGCGTTCGGCCTGCGCCTGGCGCAGGCCGTGGTGATAGAGCCGCGTGCCCTGATAGATGATCATGTAGAGACGGCCCTCGTGAACGGTGCCGGCGGCGGTGACCTCGCGGTCGACCTCGTCCTTGCCGACATAGGTCATGTCGAAGCGGAAGCCGTCCTTGCCCGCGAATTTCGCGGGGCGCAGGCCGCGCGTCCTGGTGAGAGCCGATTGCGAGATCTTCGCGTAGGTCGACTCGACCAGCTCCATGACTTCCGTCGGGGTCATGGAGCTGCGGAAGGCCGGAAGCTTGTCGCGCTTCTCCTGTTCCGCGGTCTGCACGTAGAGCGGCTTGCCGTCCTCGACCCCGGCGAAGAAAGTCAGCGAGTTCAGCAGCGGCCCGTCGGCGGTCCAGATCTCGGCATCGCTGCGGCCCGAGATGTCCTGCTGGTTGATCTTGTTCCAGGCGATATCAGGCTCGACGGAGAGCGCATTCTTGACGGTGACGCGCTGCGGCTGCACCAGCACATACGGCGCACAGCCGGCGACGAGCAGGACGAGAGCGATGATCGCGGCGAAACGCATGGCGGATCTCCTAGCCTCGAATCTGGACATAGCTGCGGATGATGGCGCGGTCTTCGGCGTCGGGCTTCAGCTTCAGGTACTGGCGGAACGCCTCGTCGGCCCGCACCTGGTCGCCGCCGCGCATGTGGATGAGGCCGAGTCCGCGATAGGCCTCCGGCGGCGCATCCGCCATCGCGATCGCGCGCTCGTACTGCTCGCGCGCCTTCGCGTCGTCGCCGTCCGCGTTGCGCTGGCGGTAGACCTCGCCGGTGAAATAGGCGAGCTCCGCATCCGGTTGCCCGTCGCGACCGAGCATCTCGAACAGTTTCAGGCTCTGTCCGTACTGGCGCAGGCGCACCTCATCCTCGAACAGCGTGGTGCGGAACTTCTTCAGCTGCGCGCGATAGCGCTTCTCGTAGGTGTCGCCCGCCGGCAGCGTCGCGGCCTTGGTCCGGAGCGTCGCGGCGCGCTCCTCCTGCGCCGGATGCGTCGCGAAGAAGACGTCGCGCTCGCGCGGCCGCTCGGACGCCGCCGCCTCGGCGATGAGCTGCTCCCACACCTTCGAAGCCTGGAGCGGCTGGTATCCCGCGTCGCTCATCAGCTTCAGGCCGACATCGTCGGCCTCGCGCTCCTGGTCGCGGCTGAAGGCGAAGATGCTCGCCAGTGCCGCGAGCTGCACCATCGAGCCGACGAATCCCACGCCCGCGCCGGCGAGGCCGATGCTGAGGAAGGCGGCGATATCGGCGGTGTCTCGGGCGTTGCGATAGGCCTGCAGCGAATGGCGGTTCACGTAGTGTCCGATCTCATGCCCGAGCACCGCGGCGAGCTGCGCTTCGTTCTGCGCGCGCAGCAGCAGGCCGGTCCACACGGTCATCATGCCGTTCGGCGCCATGGTGGCGTTGAAGGCTGGCGTGCGCGTGATGTAGACGCGGACGTCCGAACAGTGATTGCCGGCAAGGCGGCAGGCGATGTCGCGGACATAGGCGTTGAGCTCGGCGTCGCGGACCAGAAAGCGCGAGCGCTTCGTCTCGGCCTCGACATTGTCCATGACCTGCCATATCCCGCCTTCGTCCGTCGCGGCGTTTGGCTTGTAGCCGGGCGAGATCGGCGCGGGCTTGACGCCGTCGGTGACACAGCCCGCCAGCGCCAGCGCCGCGCAGGCGGAACAGCCGCCGACGAAATGCCGGCGTCCGAGCGTCATTTCGGCAGGTCGGCGATCAGGAGCTGCACGGTCTCGTTCGCCGCCTGCTCGGTGCGGAGATCGCCGGCGGCGCGCGCCAGGCGATTGAACCAGACGACGTTGCCGCTCTCCAGATCGACCAGTGAGGCAAAGCCGATCTGCGCGCCGCCCGGCACGTGGACGCCGAGGATGGCGCCGACGAAGATCATCGCCGCGCGGCCCGCGCTCGCGTAGCTGTCGCGCACGAAGACGAAGAGGGCGTAGTCGGCGTCGTAGACCTCCTTGAGGGCGCGCGTCGACGGGCCCAGCGACCAATCGAACTTGCCCTGCTTGGTCGGCAGGGCGAGCTGATCGGCATACTGGTGCATCATGATCGACTGTCCGACGACGCCGTGCAGCTTGTTCAGCTGCACCAGGTCGTCGCGGCGGGCGGGCGGAGCCCTGTCCTCCGCGAACTCCACCATGTGGACGCTGCGCTTGGCGTTCTCCGCACGCAGGGCGGAGACGATGTGCTGATGCGCGGCGCTGGTCCAGTCCGCCTTCGGCTCCATTGCCCCGCCGGCGCTGATCTCGGAAAGCTGCACATTCAGCGGCATCAGCAGGATGCGCGGCTGCTGCACCTCGGTGCGCTTCAGCGCGGCGATCTGCTGATGCGACTGCGTTGCACAGGCGCCCAGCGCCAGAGCGCCGAGCACCACGAACAGGAATGCGCGTCTCAAATGTCCCCCCCGTCCGCGCCCAAGAGAATCGCGCGGCCGGGAGAATTCTGGATCAGGGTTGGCCGTTTTGCAACTTTTGCACGTTGCCGAAAATTTGCGGCAACATGCAGTTGCCGGCGGCCGTCCGCCTGCGGCGCGGCCGCCGCAGGCGCGAGATGGCGATCGGAGCCGGGCTCTTACGCCCGCTTGAGAACGTCGAAGCTGCCGGTCAGGGTCGCGCCGCGCGCGACCTCGATCTGCTTGTACTTGATCGTGCCCGACACGGCGCCCTTGTCGTGGACGATCAGGTTCTGGTTCGCGGTGATCTCGCCGTCGAACTTGCCGCGGATCTCGACGATGTCGGCTTCGACCTTGCCGCTGTAATGGCCGTCCTCGGCCACCACCAGCAGCCGGCACTTGACCGACAGCTCGACCTTGGTCTCGACGGTGAGCGTGTCGGCGCCCTCGATCGAGCCGGTGAAGCCGATGCCGCGGCCGATCGAGACGCCGGGTCCCTTGGGCTGGGCGGCCGGGGCCGTATTGAAATCCGACATCGATTTGGCGCTCTTAACCGCTGGCTGAATCATCTTTCACATCCCTCCGATCATGGCTCGACGAGCCGGTGCGGCGTGCCGGCCCGGCACGGCGCGAAAATTCTCCTGGCCGCACTTCTTGGGGCACGCGGCCGCCACCCTACATATCAGCAAACTTGACCTGTACGTAAGGCCCGCATCGCGTTCCCTGTCCACATAGCATGGTTTCCCGTTATTGCGTCTAGGCGAATTCACAGGAGCCGCGCGTGACAAGTTTAGAACCGAACAAGGTGGAGAAATGATGGCGTATCCGGTCAACCCGAACCGGCCGTTGCGGTGGCCGATCCTCGTCGCGTTGCTGGCAAGCCTGTTCCTGTCGGGCTGTGGCGTCAATACCATCCCGACGCTCGACGAGGAGGTCAAGGCCGCCTGGTCGCAGGTGCTCAATCAGTACCAGCGGCGCGCCGACCTGATCCCGAACCTGGTCGAGACCGTGCGCGGCTATGCTGCCCAGGAGCGCGAGACCCTGACCGCGGTGGTCGAGGCGCGCGCCAAGGCGACCCAGACGCAGATCCCGCCCGACATCCTGACCAATCCCGAGGCGTTCCAGCGCTTTCAGGAGAATCAGGACGCCCTGACCGGTGCGCTGTCCCGCCTGATGGTGGTGGTCGAGCGCTATCCCGACCTCAAGTCGAACCAGAATTTCCTGCAGCTCCAGGCGCAGCTCGAAGGCACGGAAAACCGGATCTCGGTCGCGCGGCGCGACTACATCCAGTCGGTGCAGCGCTACAACACCGAGATCCGCACCTTCCCCGGCATCATTTGGGCGACGGTCCTCTACCGCGACGCCAAGGTGAAGGAGAATTTCCAGGCGCAGCCCGGCACCGAGCAGGCGCCGCGCGTCGATTTCGGCCGCGGGTCGTAAGGCCGGCACGCTCGACGAATAGTCCTGTCGATGAAGGGCGTTCCCCACATCAAAAAAAGTGCGTCATGCCCGGGCTTGACCCGGGCATCCATCGCGACGCGCCGCGGCGACCGGCAGGCATTTGCGCTGGCGGGACCATGGACCCGCGGGTCAGGCCCGCGGATGGCGCAGATTGGAATGCGAAGAGCATTTGGACCGGCAGTCCTTTTGCTCCTCATCCTTCTCGCACCCCTCGCCCACGCGGCGGACCCGAAATTCCCGCCGCTCTCCGGTCGCGTGATCGACCAGGCCGGTATCCTGTCGCCTGCGGCCGAGAGCAAGCTGTCCGACCTGCTGGAGCAGCACGAGCGCAAGACGTCCAACCAGGTGGTGGTCGTGACCCTGCCGTCGCTGCAGGGCTACGACATCGCCGATTACGGCGTGCGGCTCGGCCGCGCCTGGCAGCTCGGCCAGCGCGACCGCGACAACGGCGCCATCCTGATCGTGGCGCCGCGAGAGCGGCTGGTCCGCATCGAGGTCGGCTACGGGCTCGAAGGCGACCTGCCCGATGCGCGAGCCAGCGCGATCATCCAGCAGGAGATCATCCCGCGCTTTCGCGCCGGCGACATGGAGGCCGGGGTGGTGCAGGGCACGATCGCCATCCTCGGCACGATCGAGGGAACATACACCGCGCGGCCCGCTTCGCCCGGCGCCCCGGTCGTCGACCGGTCGATGATCCCGATACTGATGATCATCGTGTTTTTCGTCGTGATGGCCCTGTTCAACGGCTATCGCGGCGGGGGCCGCGGCGGCTGGGGCGCTCCGGTATTCCTTCCCGGGGCCGGCGGCGGATGGCGCGGCGGCAGACGCGGAGGCGGCGGCTTCTCGGGCGGCGGCGGCTCGTTCGGCGGTGGCGGCGCCTCGGGCCGCTGGTGAGGACGCGATGGCGCTCCTGAGCGACGCGGATCGCGCTCGCATCGCCGATGCGGTACGCCGCGCCGAGCGGCGCACGGCCGCCGAGCTCGTCACCGTCATCGCCGGGAGTTCGGCCACCTATCTCGTCCTGCCGCTGCTGATCGCCGCGGCCGCGGCGCTGATCCTGCCCGGCGTGCTGTGGCTGTCCGGTTTCGCCGACGGCTTCGGGACGCTCTACGCGATCCAGCTCGGCACGTTCATCGTGCTGGTGCTGGTGCTGCACTGGCAGCCGCTCGCGGCACGGCTCGTGCCTGCTCGCGCCAAGGCGATCCGGGCGAGCCGCCGCGCGCGCGAGCAGTTCCTGCTGCGCGGCCTGCATCGCACGAGGACGCGCGCCGGCGTGCTGCTGTTCGTCTCCGCGCGTGAGCACCACGTCGAGATCATCGCCGACGAAGGCATCAATGCGCTGGTCCCGCCCGACACGTGGGGCAGGATCGTCGAGACGTTCACGGAACTGGTGCGGGCCGGAGAGGTCGCCGAAGGCTTCGTCGCGGCGATCGACGCGATCGCGGATGTCCTGGAGCAGCACTTCCCGCGCACGCCCGACGACCGCAACGAGTTGCCCGACCGCCTTGTCGAGCTCGATTAGCCGCGGTTAACCCCGCTTAAGAGACGCGCGTTAAGATGAAGCCGGCAGCGAGGAGCGGGATGCAGGAGAATGCGATACCGACTTCGCCGCGGCGGCAGCGGCGTGAGCTGGCGACGGGAACCGTCGCCTCGCTGCTGCTGCATGGGCTGGCGGCCGCGCTGCTGCTCGCCAATCTGCGCTTCGAAAGCCCGGACGCGCGGCAGGAGACCACGGTCGAGGTCGTGCTGATCGAGACGGAGCCCGAGGCACCGCCGACACCGCCCGAACCGCCGGAGCCCACGCCGACTGCCGAAGCGCCGGCATCGGACCTGCCGATCGCGGCGGTGCGTCCGCCGCCGCCGCAGCTCGACGAGGCGCCGCTTGCCGAGCGTTCGGAGCCGCCGCCGGGGCCCGGCCGGGTGCAGGCGCGCGCGCGGGAAGGCGCCGAAGGCGGCGGCCCCGCGACGGCACCGGCACCGCCGGCGCCGCCGGCACCGCTTGCGCCGACGGGCGAGCTCAGCCGCGGCGGCGGCGCCGATCTCGCGGCGCTACCGCGCGCCGGCGGCGGCAGCGAATCGGCGACCCAGGACGAGAAGGATTTCCTGCTGGCGCAGGTGATGCCGTTCTGGCTGCTCGACTTTCGCAGCCCGCGCTACAAGCACGTGGTTTTCCGCGGCCATTTCGTGCTGCGCGCCGACGGCATGCTCGAGCCGCCGTTCGGCAAGAACGATCCGTGGGATCCGGCGGCCATGATCGGCGGATACGATGTCCTGCTGCGCCGCGGCCATGAGCCGCAGCGCATCGCGATTGAGTCGTTCCTGAAGGCGACGCGCGCGGCGCAGCCGTTCCGCCTGCCGCCCGGCATCGAGAAGAGCAAATACCCGCGCTCGGTACCGGTCTTTTTCCGGCTCGGCGACCTCTGAGTCATCGCCCGGCGGGAGCGCGCCGGATCGCCACCGCCGGCGGAATGTGGCGCAAATGCGGCCTTGTATCCGGGCGGTATCGCGGAACACCCGGATGGGCCGGGGCGTTTCAAACATGACAGGCACGAGCGGGCTGCGCGGTGGTGCGGCCCGCGCACACTTCAGGCGGCCTGTTCATCAGGGGTTTTCGATGCGGAAACGCCCTTCTCGTCA
The DNA here is from genome assembly GCA_041690495.1 of Alphaproteobacteria bacterium. Classification (GTDB taxonomy): domain Bacteria; phylum Pseudomonadota; class Alphaproteobacteria; order CACIAM-22H2; family CACIAM-22H2; genus DATAAP01. The sequence continues at coordinate 119,018 of JAWLHE010000012.1, forward strand.
ACGACGAAGGAGCGAATGAATGTCGATCAAATCGCAAACGGCCGTGACGAAGTCGGGTAGACAGGTACGAACGGACGCAGATTCCGACCTTATTCACGCGCCCGGTGGCGAGAGTGCGTCGCAACGCTATCGCGCCGACGATCGCATGCGACTGGCGATCAATGACGAGGCGCCGCGTACCGATCCCGACGAGGAGTTCCGCACCCAGATACTCAAGGCGCTGCCGAAACTGCACGCCTTCGCGCGCGTGCTGACGCGCAACCGCGAACAGGCCGAAGATCTCGTGCATGACAGCGTCGTCCGCGCGCTCCGCGCGCAGGCCAGTTTCATGCCCGGCACCAACATGGTCGCATGGATGTGCACGATCCTTCGCAACCAGCACATCAGCGGCCTGCGACGGCGCAAATTCGATGCACTACCGATCGATGATCTGTCCGCGGCGCTGGGCAATGTCGGGCCCGACCAGTACCACGCCGTCGAGCTGAAGGAGGTCCGGCACGCGCTGCTGAAGCTCAGCCCGCAGCACCGCGAGGTGGTTCTGCTGGTCGCGGTCACCGGGCTCGGCTACGGCGACGTCGCCGAAATCTGCGGCTGCCCGATCGGCACCGTGAAATCGCGCCTCAATCGCGCGCGCGCCGATCTGCGGCGCCTGCTGACCGATCGGGGCAACGCCGTCGCGGACGACGCCGGGGACCGCCTGGAACTGGCGGCGGCCTGAGCCGCCGCGTCCGTACGGCGCTCAACCGCGGCGCGGACGATCGCGCAGGTCGAATGCGGAAGGGAGAGGGGCTCTGGGCTGTTGACGCTCCTCGGGCGTGAGCAGGCGCCAGTCGGCGGCGGGGACCCGGATCTCGCGCTGCGTGCCGTCCGGCATCGGCGCCGCGATCAGGAGGTCGCCGTCCGGCTGGGGGCGGGCCCTCACACGGCCGAAGAGGTCGTCGGTCCCGCGATCCGAGGCGCTGGCAGCGAGTCCGACGAGCATACCCATCACGCGGGGATAGCTGGAGAGCTCGATCTTCACCGCCGCGAATTCGAGCTCGCCCGGCGCAGCCCCGGTCGCCGGATCATCATCCCCATCGGCTCTACGCGGTTTCGGCTGCGCCATTTCCTTAGACATAGAGTGCGATCGTTAAGAGAGGGTATCGGCGGCGGTGCGGCCGGATGCCGCGTCCGCGCTGTCCGACGAAGGAAGGGAACGCCGTATCGGGTGCCGTCACGCAAGCCCCGCGGCCCGATCGAGCCGATCGGCCAGCGTGTCGTGACCGCTGTTGCGCGCGTGGTCCGCGGCGCTCATGCCGTTGTCGTCGCGCAGGTCGGGATTGGCGCCGTGGCGCAGCAGCAGCTCGGCGAGCTCGTCCTGACCGTCGAGCGCGGCCGCCATGAGCGGCGTCAGGCCGGGCCCGTCGCCCTGGCGCGCATCGACCGGCGCGCCGGCGGCAATCAGCAGACGCGCGATCGCAACCGAGCGCGCGGCGACGGCCGCATGCAGCGGCATGGCCTTCATCGCGTTCTGCGACGCGCGCGCCGGATCCGCGCCGCGCGACAGCAGGAGTTCGACCGTCTTCCCGTGGCCGAAAGACGATGCCAGGCCGAGCGGGCCAAAGCCGTCCTCGGCGACGGCGTTCGCCTGTTTCGCATCGCGATCGAGCAGGGCGCGAACCCGCTCGATGTCGCCGAGCGCCGACGCCTCGAAGATGTCGAGAGGCTCGCATGCCGGCCGCAGCAGCGCGACCATCTCCGGTACGGAGCGGTAGCAGGCGAACAGGAGCGCCGATGCGCCGTTCCTGCGCGCACGGGCGCGTTCCGTATCGCCCTCGATCAGGACCGCGACGCGAATCGTGTCGCCCGATGCAATGGCCTCGAAGATGTCGTCGGTCAAAGCAACGCGCCCCCTCGCGACCGCAGGGCGCAGCATAGTCGCCGCGAGCCGGTCCCGCAAACGCGGGAGGGTATTGCGGTCAGGAGCGCAGGTACGGCGACGACTCGCGCCCGTGAGAACATGTTTAGCGGAACGATGGTTACCGGCGGGTTTGCGCCGCGCCTTTCCCGCGCCGTCGGCCGCTGCTATGACTCGGGAACACCCTTGCCGCCGCGATGCAATGCCGGTGCGGCCGCGAAGTCCGGGGGAACGAGGATGCCGATCCAAGCCGATCTTGCCGACTGCCTGCCCTCCGATGCGGCGCAGGCGCTGCTGGTCGGGCGGGTCTGGATGCCGGACCGCGCGGGCCCGTGCGTCGCCGCTCTGCGCGGGCAGGAGCTGGTCGATCTCACGCCGCACTGGCCGACGGTCGCCGAGCTGATGAATGCGCTGGATGTCGCGGCGGTGCGCGCCGCGATCGCGGATGCGCCCGTGCTCGGTGCGCTCGACGCCATCGCGGCGAACGGCGCGCTCGCGGGCCGCGACGCGACGCGGCCGTTCCTGCTGGCGCCCTGCGATCTGCAGGCGATCAAGGCGGCCGGCGTGACCTTCGTCGCCAGCCTGCTCGAGCGCGTGATCGAGGAGCGCGCGCGCGGCAATCCGGGCGCCGCCGAGGCGATCCGCCGCGACCTCGTGGCGGCGATCGGCCAGGACCTCGAGACGGTGGCGCCCGGCTCGCCGACCGCGGCAGCACTCAAGGATGCGCTCGTGAGCAAGGGCATGTGGTCGCAGTATCTCGAGGTCGGCATCGGCCCCGATGCCGAGATTTTCACCAAGGCGCCGCCGATGGCCGCGGTCGGCCATGGCGCCGAGATCGGCATTCATCCGAGTTCCACGTGGAACAATCCCGAGCCGGAGGTGGTGCTCGTCGTCAACGCCGCGGGCCGGATCGTCGGCGCGTCGCTCGGCAACGACGTCAACCTGCGCGACTTCGAGGGGCGCAGCGCGCTGCTGCTCGGCAAGGCGAAGGACAACAATGCGAGCACGGCGATCGGTCCGTTCATCCGCGTCTTCGACGAGCGCTTCACGCTTGCGACCGTGGCGCAGGCCGACGTGAAGCTGTCCGTGCTCGGCGAGGACCAGTTCCGGCTCGCTGGCCTCAACTCGATGCGCAAGATCAGCCGGCCGCCCGAGGATCTCGTGTGCGCGACGATCGGCGCGCACCACCAGTATCCCGACGGCTTCGTGCTGTTCCTCGGCACGATGTTTGCGCCGGTCGAGGACCGCGACGCGCCCGGCAAGGGCTTCACCCACAGGATCGGCGATCTCGTCACGATCGAGACGCCGTCGCTCGGCCGCCTCGTCAACCGCGTCAATCACTGCACCGAGATCGCGCCCTGGAATTTCGGCGCCGGCGCCCTCATGCGCAACCTCGCGAAGCGCGGATTGCTGGACTGAACGTTCGCGTCAGGAGCCCTGCAGGAGGAAGTCGAGCGCCTGGAGGATCTCGATGCGCTTTTCGCGGAGTGAGGTAACGAATGCGCCGAGTTCATTCGTGTCGACGCCAGCCAGCTCTGGCGTGACCATCACATAAGGTTTTTCCGAGATCGTGAATACCGGTGTCAACCGGCGGATCGGCGCGCCGTACGTCTTGAGTGGATGGAGCGGGACGACAACACGCGTCCACAGTCGCTCCAGAAAGTCGCTCTGTACGTCAAGCAGCAGCGGCGGAAATGTCCCGCGTCGGTTCTTGACGACGTCGAAGCGCGCCATCAGAACCGGCGAAGGCCCTTGGTAGAGACACCGTGCCGTTCGACGCGTGCGTTGTACTCGTCGATCGCCTGGGTGTTCTCTTCAAGCCATTTCGCGTGCTCTCGCTCGGCGACCGCCTCGGTGAGCGCGCGCTCGGCCACTTGCGAAGCATTGATCCCGTGTCGCTTGACCGCCGACAGTACGTCCTCGCGGATCGAAAGATTCGCCGCGCGCCGTCGCGGCGCGGCCGTTTTCGTTGCGGCCGGCTTTCCCACGCTGACCTCCTATGCGTATCCTATGCGCATGACGGCATGCGCCCGAGTCCGCGCGCGGACAAGACCCGCGCAACGCGCCTAAACCTTCGGCGCCCCCGTGATGCGGGTCAGCAGGTCGTCGAGCTGGTCGAGCGTCTGGTAGTGGATGGTGATGCTGCCGCTCTTGCCCTTGGCGTTGATCGCGACCTTGAGGCCGAGGAACTCCGTCAGCGTCCGCTCCAGCGCCCGCGTGTCGGCATTGCCGGCAGGCAGGCCGGGATTCGGCTTCTTCTTCGCAGCCGCGCCGCCCTTGAGCGAGGCGACATAGGCCTCCGCCTCGCGCACCGTCAGGCCCTTGGCGACGATGTGCCTGGCGATCTCGGCCGCCTTCGCCAGGCCGACCAGCAGGCGCGCGTGGCCCGCGGTCAGCTTCTTCTCGCGCAGCAGCGCCTGCACCTCTTCGGGCAGCTCGAGCAGGCGCACCATGTTAGCGATGTGCGGCCGGCTCTTGCCGAGGCCGGTCGCGACCTGCTCCTGCGTGTAGTCGAACTCGTCCATCAGGCGGCGATAGGCGGTCGCCTCCTCGATGGCGCTGAGGTCCTGGCGCTGCAGGTTCTCGACCAGCGCCGCCTCGAGCGCCTCGCGATCGGTGAAGTCGCGCACCAGCGCCGGGATCTCGTGCAGCTGCGCGGCCTGCGCCGCGCGCCAGCGCCGCTCGCCGGCGATCAGCTCGAACTTGGTCGGATCGTGCGGATGCTTGCGCACCAGGATCGGCTGCAGCACGCCCTGCGTCCTGATCGATGCGACCAGCTCGTCGAGCTCGGCCTTGTCGAACTCGCGCCGCGGCTGGTAGGCGCCCGGCATGATCTGCGCCACCGGCACGGCGCGCACGCCGCGCGGCGCCGGCGCCACGCCGACGATGCCGCCGGGCGCGACCGGCGCCTTCTCCGGCGGACGCGTGTCTCCGAGCAGTGCCGAAAGTCCCCGGCCCAGCGCTTTCTTGGTCTGTTCTTTGGCCACCTGTACCACCCCGTTGTCCCCACCCGTTTTCTTGGGCCGCGACCCGTCGCGGCCGTCAGGCCGCGACCGTCGCGGCGCTTGCCTGCGCGCTCTCCTGCTTGAGGAGCTCGCTCGCGAGCTTGATGTAGGCCTGGCTGCCCGAGCAGCGCAGGTCGTAGAGCAGCACCGGCTTGCCGTGGCTCGGCGCCTCGCTGACGCGCACGTTGCGCGGAATGACGGTGCTGTAGACCTTGTCGCCGAAGAAGCCGCGCACGTCGGCGGCGACCAGGTCGGAAAGGTTGTTGCGGCGGTCGTACATGGTCAGCACGACTCCCTGGATGTGCAACCTTGGGTTGAGTTTGTCCCGGACCCGGTCGACCGTGCGGATCAGGTGCGACAGCCCCTCCAGCGCGAAGAACTCGCACTGCAGCGGCACGAGCACCGCGTCGGCGGCGGTCAGCGCGTTGAGGGTCAGGAAGCCCAGCGCCGGCGGGCAGTCGATCATGATGTAGTCGTAGGCGAGCGTGCCGCGGGCGCGGTCCAAGGCGTCGGCGAGGCGGAACTCGCGCCGCTCGAGGTCGACCAGCTCGATCTCGGCGCCGGCGAGGTCGGGCGTCGCCGGCACCACCGCCAGGTTGGGTACGGAGGTCAGCACGACCGCGTCGGCCGGCGCCGCCGCCCCGATCAGCACGTCATAGGAGCCGATCCGGCGCTGGTCGGGCGTCAGGCCGAGGCCGGTCGAGGCGTTGCCCTGCGGGTCGAGGTCGAGGACGAGGATGCGCTTGCCGACCGCAGCGAGCGCCGTGGCGAGGTTGATCGCGGTCGTGGTCTTGCCGACCCCGCCTTTCTGGTTGGCGACGGCCAGGACCCTGGGAAGATGTGCGTGCGCAGCCGGTTGGACGTCAGTCACGATGTACGAAGCCTGGACCCCCCACCCGGCTTGCAACCCCGAATCGGACCGCCGGCGGGCGAGCCGGCATCATCCACATTCGGCGAGTCGCGGTCAATTCATGATGCGGCTTTGCGGCGCCGTGGCAGGCAACCTATGTTTATGACCGGTGAGATGGCCCGGGACAGAGAGGCAGCGACGATGGATTCCCCCGCACCGAACCCGCCGACCTGGCGCGACCCCGACGGCAAGCCGGTGTCCTGCATCGAGAAGATCAAGGTGCTCAACGACAATTTCGCCGAGCTGCGCCGCCTGGCGCAGGATGCGTTCGAGGACGCCATCCTGATGGGCTGCGACGAGGCGCAGTTCCGCGCCGTGCTGCGCGCGCTCGTCGACTCGCTGGACAACCCCTATCGGGATCGGTCCATCGGATAGACCGTGCATGGGCCGATCTGAGATCGGCCCCTACACGAGGTCGTTCTCAAAGCCCCGTGTAGGGGCGGATCCAAGATCCGCCCCTGTGCGCTCCACTCCCGCCTCACCGCGGCTTGAGGCCGCGGATCTTGAGGATGACCCCGCCGGGGTCGGACTTGCTGGCGACCCGCTCGAGCTGGAACGCCCATTTCGTCTCGGCCGCGGCGATCTCCTGCGCCACCTTCTCGCCCTTGAGGAACAGGCACAGCCCGTCCGGCTTGACCAGCGGCCGGGCGAGGCCGAGCAGGGTGTCGAGGGGGGCCAGCGCCCGGGCTGTCACCACGTCGGCGGCCATGCGGCCGCCCAGCGCCTCGGCCCGGACCGGCTGGATCTTGATCGCGCCGGCGATCCGCGCCGCGCGCGCCGCCTCGGCCAGGAACGCGGCCTTGCGGCTGTCGGATTCGACCAGATGGACGGTGATGTCGCGCCCGGCGGCCTCGGCGACGATCGCCAGCACCAGGCCGGGAAAGCCGGCGCCGCTGCCGAGGTCGACGACCACCCGGGCATTGGCCGGCAGGTGGCCGTAGAGCTGGGCCGAATCGAGGAAGTGGCGCCGCCACACCTCCGGCAGGGTCGCCGGCCCGACCAGGTTGATCTTCGCCTGCCACTTCGCCAGCAGGGCGGCATAGGCCTCGAGCCGCGCCAATGTTTCACGTGAAACATTGGCCGACAGCCGGGGCAGGGCAGCCTTGGCGAAGTCCTCGGGAGTCATGTCCATTGCGACGCTCCGGGCAGATCGGCCTCTGCCGTTCTTCTACTGTCATGCCCGGGCCTGACCCGGGCATCCAGTCTGGACCCCCGGGTCAGGCCCGGGGGTGACAGTACAAAAGAGGCCGGGTACCGCGCTCCAGTGATCACGCCGCGCGGGTCCGCTTGACGTGCCGCAGGAGAATGGTGAGCGCGGCGGGCGTGACGCCGGAGATGCGCGCCGCCTGGCCGAGCGTCGCCGGGCGGACCTGGCCGAGCTTCTGCCGCACCTCCATCGACAGGGCGGTCAGGCTCGCATAGTCGAGCTCGGCGGGCAGGGCGAGGGACTCGTCCTGGCGGAAGGCGCGGATGTCGCCGTCCTGGCGGTCGAGATAGCCGCGATAGCGGGCGTCGATCTCGATCTGCTCCGCCACGTCGGGCCGCAGACCGCCAAGCTCCGGCCAGATCGCCGCGAGGCGGGGCAGGTCGATTCCGGCCAGCGCCAGCAGGTCGGCGGCCGAGCGCGGCACCCCGTCCCGGTTGACCTGGATGCCGTGGCGGGCGAGCTGGTTCGGCGTCGCCCTGAGCGAGCGGGCAAGATCCCGGCCCGCGGCCAGCGCCTGCGCCTTGTCCCGCCACGCCCGCGCCCGCTCCGGCCCGACGCAGCCCACGGCGAGGCCGAGCCCGGTCAGGCGCTGGTCGGCGTTGTCGGCGCGCAAGGAGAGCCGGTACTCGGCCCGGCTGGTGAACATCCGGTAGGGCTCCGCCGTCCCGAGCGTCACCAGGTCGTCGATCATCACCCCGATATAGGCCTGCGAGCGGTCGAGGGTGAAGCCTTGCCCCTCACCCTCCCATGGCCTGACGACCATGGGCCCCTCCCTCTCCCAAGAGAGAGGGGAATCACCCGCGCTCGCGGTGGAAACCCTCTCCCTCGGGAGAGGGCAGGGTGAGGGGCCCGCCGCCGCCGCGATGTCGGACCCCGCGCGCCCCGCCGCCAGCGCCGCGTTGATCCCCGCCATCAGCCCCTGCGCCGCCGCTTCCTCGTAGCCCGTGGTGCCGTTGATCTGGCCGGCGAAATAGAGCCCCGCGACCCGCTTGGTCTCGAGCGTCGGGAACAGCGCCCGCGGGTCGACGAAATCGTACTCGATGGCGTAGCCGGGCCGGATCATCCGCGCCCGTTCCAAGCCCGGGATGGTCTTCAGCAGCTCATTCTGCACGTCGCGCGGCAGCGAGGTGGAGATGCCGTTGGGATAGACCGTCGGGTCGTCCAGCCCCTCGGGCTCGAGGAAGATCTGGTGCCGCTCGCGCTGGCCGAACCGCACCACCTTGTCCTCGATCGACGGGCAGTAGCGCGGGCCGGTCGACTCGATCTGACCGGAATACATCGGCGCCCGGTGCAGGTTGGCGCGGATCAGGGCGTGGCTCGCCGGCGTCGTCGCGGTGATATGGCAGGCGATCTGCGGCGTGGTGATCCGCGCGGTGAGGGTAGAGAAGGGCACCGGCGGATCGTCGCCCGGCTGCAGCTCCAGCGACGCCCAGTCGATCGTCCGCCCGTCGAGCCGGGGCGGCGTGCCGGTCTTGAGCCGCCCCAGCGCGAAGCCGAGCCGGGCGAGCGTCGCCGACAGGCCCAGCGAGGGTGCTTCCATCGCCTCGGTCGAGGTGATCCGCCCGGCCGGGATCTTCTCCTCGCCGATATGGATGAGGCCGCGCAGGAACGTGCCGGTGGTCAGCACCACCGCTCCCGCCCCGATCCGCCGCCCGTCCGCCGTGATGACTCCCGTAACGCGCGCCCTCTCACTCCTCTCCCTCGGGAGAGGACGGAGAGGGCGACGTCCATTGACGTCGCCGGCCGAAGGCCGGGAAGGTGAGGGGCCGCCGCCCTCTCCACCGCCCCGCCCCATCCCAAGGGCCTCATCCTGAGCCTCCTCATCCTGAGCGCGCCGGCCTCGTCCTTCGACAGGCTCAGGATGAGGCCGGCGCGTCGAAGGACGAAGGGCGAGGGCCGCTTGCGCGTCCTCTCCGTCGCCCCCCTCGATCACCAGATCCTCCGCCGCCCCGGCGACCACCGTCAGCCCGGGCTGCGCCGCCAGCAGCGCCTGCACCGCCTGGCGGTACAGCTTGCGGTCGGCCTGCGCCCGCGGCCCGCGCACGGCGGGCCCCTTGGAGCGGTTGAGCATGCGGAACTGGATGCCGGCCGCGTCGGCCGCCCGGCCCATGATCCCGTCGAGCGCGTCGATCTCGCGCACCAGGTGCCCCTTGGCCAGCCCGCCGATCGCCGGGTTGCACGACATCTCGCCGACCGTGGCCGGATCGTGGGTCAGCAGGGCGGTGCGCGCGCCGGTGCGCGCCGCCGCCGCCGCCGCCTCGGCCCCGGCATGCCCGCCGCCGACCACGACGACGTCGAAAAAGAGGTCCCAATGCCGTGTCATGAGGCGCGGAATGTAGGGCGGCTATCCGGAAAGTCAAAGCGGCGTCTGACTCATGGCAACAAGCCACGAACGGATGTTTCACGTGAAACCTCGCAAAACTCCGCGGCTTATCAATAGGTTACAGCTTGCCGCAATGCAGCATTCATCTGGTTGAACGTTAACACCTGCGGCCATCGGCCTTAAAACGCCTCGACATAATCCATGCGCTTCGCACTCGACACAATTTCCGCGCACACGGCCCGATCTGCTTGCAATTACGCCGATTTTTGCGGTGTGATGCAGTTTGGGGGGAAACACCATGCCACGCAATGGAATCACTTCGGGCAAAAGGCGAGCAAAGTCGCGACGGACGAGACTAGCCGCACCGCCGCCCCGCGCGGAAAGCTATCAGCATCCCGAAGCGAAAGCGGCCCTCCGCCCCGATGTCGGCGTGCAACCCAGGTTCCGCGAGCGCAAACCGCCGAAGACGTACAAATACGACTCGTCGCTGTCGCCGGCACTCGACTGGGATGGGCAGAACCCGGCGCGAGAGCAGGGTGAGGCACATATCCGCAGGATTCTTGATCTCGACACAGGCACGATAGAAAACGCGAACTCGCTCGACGAAGCGAAGACGGCCGCGCGCAATGTTATGGCCGAAGCGAAGGACGCAGCATCAACCCTGCGCGCGCTCGGCAAGCCGTTCCTGAACTGGGCGGGCAAGGCAGAGCGCCTGTCCTTCGACGTGCCGACCCTGCCGCTGTTCGTGCACGAGCGCCTGTCGACTGAGGCGATCGTCAAAACCCTGCAGACCCATCGCAAGGCCGAGAAGCCGGCCGATCAGTTCGACCTGTTCGGCGACCCGCACCGTCCGATCGCCGATCAGATCATGAAACCCTACGCCCACGGCGACTGGGTCAACCGCATGATCCTCGGCGACTCGCTCGTCGTGATGAACTCGCTGCTCGAATACGAGGGCCTCGGCGGCCAGGTGCAGATGATCTACATCGACCCGCCCTACGGCGTGAAGTTCGGGTCAAACTTCCAGCCATTCGTCCGAAAGCGAGACGTATCCGAAAACGACGACGATGACATGACCCGCGAGCCTGAGATGGTCAAGGCCTATCGGGATACATGGGAACTCGGATTACACTCATATCTCACTTATCTACGAGATCGATTTCTGATCTCGCGTGAGTTATTGCGCCAGACTGGGAGTATCTTTGTCCAAATCGGTGATCAAAACCTCCACCATGTCCGTGAACTTTTGGATGAGATCTTCGGACCTGAGAATTTCGTGGTCACAGTTCCATTTAAGAAAAAAGGTAATCAAAAGGGGCGGCTTATAGACCCCGTGAACGATTATCTCCTTTGGTACGCAAAGGACATTGATCGTTGTAAGGAAGAGTACAATCAGCTTTATGAGAAGCTCGATTTAGACGCCGATGTGGTTGAAACCTTTTCATACATGGAATTGGCAGATGGCCGAATTCTGACCGTGAACCAGCTTTCCAAACTATCCAAAAGCAAAACCGACTACACAGAACAGCCCCATAAGATTTTCACCGACTTTCCCGGTGCACGACTGTTTGCATCCACAGAGCTTACGAGCGGTGGCTACCGCAAGAATCAAAGTCTTAAGTATCTATTCCAAGGCCGCGAGTTCGATCCGGGCTTAGAGCGTGGAAACTGCTGGAAGCACACGGTTGTTACAGACGACGGCACCAAGCCAGGAATGGACAGGCTCGCAGAGGCTGGCAGGCTCTTTGCGGCCAAGAACCAGCTTCGGTTTAAGCGCTATCTTTCTGACTTCGGCTACAAAGCAATATCGAACTGGTGGGATGGTATAGGCGGCGCAAAAGGTCGTCTCTATGTCGTTCAAACTAGCGAAGAAGTCGTCAAGCGTTGCATGCTGATGACGACGAGGCCTGGTGACCTGATCCTCGATCCCACCTGCGGAGGCGGCACAACGGCATACGTTGCAGAGCATTGGGGACGGCGGTGGATTACAATTGACACATCCCGAGTGCCACTTGCTCTCGCTCGTCAGCGGCTACTCACTGGTACGTTCCCTTACTATCAGCTCAAAGACGAACGGCGCGGCCCTGCGGGCGGCTTTGTATATGTGCGCAAACAAAACTCTAAGGGCAAAGAGATCGGTGGCATCGTGCCACACGTAACGTCTTCCACTATCGCAAATGATGAGCCGCCAGATGAAGAGGTTCTCGTAGATCGACCGGAATCGACAAACGAGAAAATTGTTCGCGTAACAGGCCCTTTCACCGTTGAAGCGACTATTCCAACACCGATCGTTTGGGGCGACGACGATCACGCACATCCCACCATTTCGGAAGAACACGCATCGTATCTCGATCGTATGCTCGAAGTTCTCCGTAAGTCGCCGGTGCTCGCACTAGGTGGTGGCAGGGCTGTCGCTCTGCGGAATGTGCGGCCGCCTGCGAAGAGCTTATCAATTTCGGCAGAAGCGACAGTCGATACGGGCTCGTCTTCGCTCGCCCAGGCGATCGACGCAGCGCACGAGAAAAACACCAATGCGCTGCCGCTTTCACAACGGCCGGTCGCGATCGTCTTTGGACCGGAGAACGGAGCCGTCAGCCAGAAGCTCGTCTACGAAGCGGCACGTGAAGCCAATATGAAGGGTTATGCGCGTCTCTACGTTATCGGCTTCAATATCCAGGCCGATGCGCGCCTTCTCGTGGAAGCTGGAGAGGCCGCACTTGGCCTGCCCGCAACTTACGTGCAGGCAACGCCGGACCTGATGATGGGTGACCTGCTCAAGACGATGCGCTCCAGTCAGATCTTCAGCGTATGCGGCCTGCCCGAGATCCACCTTCGTAAGCTCAAGCCGGAAAAGACCGGCGATCCGCTGCGCTATCAGGTCGACCTCCTCGGCGTTGACGTGTTTGACCCGATCACGATGCAGCCGGAATCACGCAAGGGAAGCGACGTGCCAGCCTGGTTCCTCGACATCGACCACAACGGCATGGTGTTTCACGTAAGCCAGGCGTTCTTCCCACGCACCGGCGCCTGGAAAAATCTGAAAAAGGCTTTAAAGATAACCCACGATGAAAGCGTGTGGGAGCACCTTGCCGGCACAACGAGCGCGCCGTTCGAAGCCGGCGAACACGGCCAGATCGCTGTCAAAGTGATCGACGATCGCGGGAATGAGCTTCTTGTCACGAAGAACCTGTCGGAGGCGGTGTGATGGCACGGCGCAAACGCGCCAAGACAGGACTGGCGCAAGAAGCGGCAATGCCGCCCGATCCACCGCCGTCGACCTTCGAAGTTCCAACTCCAATCCTCAATTCGCCGTATGACGAGCCCGCCGAGCACTGGCTGATCCAGCCCGGCGTCCCTCCCGAGAGAAAGCAGGGCCGTCGCCGCGCTGGGTATTGGTATCGCGATCCCAAGGCGCCCGAGGCGGAAGGCGAGCACGCGGCGCGCGGCTCGTGGGTCGAGCTGGACACCGTCAACCTGATCCGCGCGCGGATGAAGGAATGGCGCGCGCAGGGGCGGCCCGGCATCACGCGCACGACGCAGGAGCTGCTCGCCTATTGGACACGCGATGGTCGCCAGCACCGGCTGTTCTTCGCGCAGAAGGAAGCGGCCGAGACAGTCATCTTCCTGACCGAAGCGCGGTCCGATTTCCTGCAGGGGATCGAGATTCCCCTCGACGAACCGGGCGAAGAGCGCAAGGCGGACGGCTTCACGGCCTTCAAGCGGCGTGCCTGCAAGATGGCGACCGGCTCGGGCAAGACAACCGTCATGGCGATGCTCGCGGCCTGGAGCATCCTCAACAAGGTCAACGGCCGCAGCGATGCGCGATTTTCCGACGCCGTGCTGGTCGTCTGCCCGAACGTCACGATCCGCGGCCGGCTGCGCGAGCTCGATCCGCTCAATCGTGACGCGAGCATCTATCGCACGCGCGATCTCGTGCCGCCGCACCTGATGCCCGACCTCGCCAAGGGGCGTGTCTTGGTGACGAACTGGCACGTCTTCGAGCCGCAGGTTCTTGGTGGCCGCGTCGATAAGCGCGGCGTCCGTCAGCGCGTCATCGAGGAATTCGCGATCGCTGCGAAGACGACCCAGGTCCATGGAAAAAAATACATCACGCAGCAGGAACTCGATCTCCGACTAGCGAACGGATCGGCCACTCTCCTCAGCCAGAAGACCGATGATCAGGGCCATCTCGTTTCGGTCGAGCTCGAAACCGAGCGTTACGTCGAAAGCGATACTGCACTCCTGGCCCGCATTCTCGGTAAGCACGTCGGCGGCAAGCAGAACATCCTCGTCCTCAACGACGAAGCGCATCATGCCTACCGCATCCGCTCCGCACCGGAGGACGAAGAAGAGGAAGAAGACGCCGAGTACGAGGCCAACGAGGCAACGATCTGGATCGACGGACTCGACAAGATCCACAAGCACCGCGGCATCAATGTCTGCGTTGATCTCTCGGCGACCCCATACTTCCTTAGCCGCGTCGGGCAGGACACGAACAAGATATTCCCGTGGACTGTCAGTGATTTTGGTCTGACGGATGCAATCGAATCAGGCCTGGTCAAGATTCCGCAGCTCGCAATCCGCGATACGACGGGCGCCGAGATCCCCGGCTACTTCAATATCTGGCGTTGGATTCTGCCACAGCTCACCGCTGCGGAGCGCGGACCGAAGAAGGGCAGTCCGAAGCCGGAGGCGATCCTGAAGCATGCGCATACGCCGATCGCCATGCTGGGCGGGCTGTGGGAAGCTATGCGCGCCGACTGGGCCAAGAACGATGCCGACCCGCGCCCGCCGGTCTACATCCTGGTTTGCAAGAATACAAAGATCGCCAAGACGATCTACGAGTGGATCGCCGACGACAAGCGGCCCACAGGCATTCCGCCGGCGGGAATGGCGGAGTTGAGGAATCGTGACGGCCGGATCGTAACGATCCGCGTCGACTCGAAAGTCGTTCATGATACCGACAGCGGCGGCGCCAAGAGCGACGAGCAGCTCTGGATGCGCTTTACACTCGATACGGTTGGAAAGCTGGACTGGCCGCGCGATGGGCAAAGGCGGCCAGTCTATCCGGACGGCTTCGAGGACCTGGCGAAGAAGCTCAAGCGACCGACGCACCCGCCCGGCCGCGACGTCCGCTGCATCGTCAGCGTCGGCATGCTGACCGAAGGCTGGGACTGCAACACCGTCACACACATAGTCGGCCTGCGGCCGTTCATGTCGCAGCTCCTCTGCGAGCAGGTCGTCGGTCGCGGTCTTCGGCGCAAGAGCTACGAGATCGGAGAGGACGGAAAGCTCACCGAGGAAGTTGCCAAGATATTCGGCGTGCCGTTCGAGGTCATCCCGTTCAAGGCAAATCCGACGACCACGCCGGAGCGGCAGCCCAAGCGCTATCGAGTGCATGCGATTCCCGAAAAAGCGCAGTTTGAAATCAAGTATCCGCGTGTCGAAGGGTACACTCAGGCCATCAAGAACCGGGTCACCGTCGACTGGAATTCGCTCGCGCCGCTGACTCTCGACCCGTCGAAGATCCCGCCCGATGTCGAAATGAAGGGCGGCATCCCCAACAACAGGGGCCGTTATACGCTGTCCGGCCCCGGCCGAACGGAGCAGGTGAAGCTGGACGAATGGCGCGCCGGCCACCGCCTGCAGCAACTCACGTTCGAGCTGGCATCGACCCTGACGCGCGACTATTGCAATCAGCCGGGATGCGAAGCGCCGGCGCACGTGCTGTTCCCCCAGATCCTGCGCATCGTCGAACGATACCTGAGGGATTTCGTTAAGGTCGTGCCGCCGAATGACAAAATCGACGTGTTCCTGTCGCCTTATTACGGCTGGGTAATCGAAAAGCTGGTGCAAGCGATCAAGCCTGACGCAACGAAGGGCGAGACGCACGAGTTGCCGCGGTACGAGACAAGCCGCGGGCCGGGATCAACGGCAGACGTTGACTTCTGGACCAGCCGCGATGTTCGTGAGGCAACGAAGTCCCACCTGAACTTCGTCGTGCCCGACACGAAGAAGTGGGAGCAGTCCGCCGCCTACACCATCGACACGCATCCGTCCGTCGAGGCATTCGTGAAAAATGCCGGGTTGGGGTTCGCCATCCCTTATCTCTACAACGGCCAAGTCCACGACTATGAACCGGACTTCATCATCCGGTTAACTGGGGCGAAGGACCGTTATCTGATCCTTGAGACAAAGGGCTACGACGAGCGCGCGAAGGACAAGGAGCAGGCGGCACAGCGCTGGGTCGCTGCCGTCAATGCGGATGGCCGTTACGGTCAATGGTCGTACGTGATGGTGCGAAGCCTCGGCGACGTGCGCCAGGCAATCGACACCGCGACGGCATAGGCGGCGCCGCGGAGGGCCAGGCAATGAAGCTGCCCGACCGCGCCAGCGCCATCGTCGATGAGAACAAGATCACCGGCTATCTCCTATCGGCCACCCATCCGCAGGGGCGGTACAAGGCGGCATTCTTCCGCAGCTTCGGCTTTGCGCCGGAGCGCTGGGCCGAGCTTCGCGATGCGCTCCGCCGCCATGCCGCCGGCCAACCGGTCTCTGGTGTTCACGACACGCCTTTTGGAACCCGCTATACTGTGGACGGTCCGCTGGTCTGCCCGGACGGTCGCGCGCCGATGGTGCGAACGATCTGGTTCATAGCGACGGGCGAGAGGATCGCACGTTTGGTGACCGCCTACCCGCTGCAACGGAGTAGCTCGTGATCAAGGAACTCGACAGTGTCGTCTTGACGAGCGACCTACCCGAACACGGTCTGAAGGCCGGCGACGTCGGCACGGTCGTGCTCGTCCACGCGGCCGGCGGCTACGAGATCGAGTTCATGACGCTCGACGGCGCCACGGTCGCGGTGGTCAGCCTGCCGGCTGACAAAGTGCGGCCGATCGGCCGCCGCGAAATCGCGCATGCCCGCCGCCTCTCGGCCGCGTGACCGCGCAGGGCGAAGAATCCATATTGTCCTAAGGGTTCCGATCTGCTTCGATCGGGCCACCACACCCACGCCCGCGCGGTCCTGACGACCGGCGGGCGTTTTGTTTTGCGCTGACGACGCACTCGCGCTGGGGCCTCATGCCCGCCTTCTCCCGCAAGCGGGATAAGAAGCGCGGCCCAGCACTCAACCCAAACATCCGAATAGAAGGTCCTCCCATGCATCCCTCCAATGTCATGGAGCGGCGCGGGGCGGCGATGGCCGCCGATCTGCGCCTGCTCGGTGCGGCCGACCTGCTCGCCCTCGACCTGCCGCCGCGCGAGTCCGTGATCGGGCCGGCCCTGGTGCGCGGCTCGGTCACCCTGCTGCGCGGCGGAGCATGCCTCGGCAAGAGCTGGCTGGCGCTGTCGCTCGCCTATGCCGCCGCCGCCGGCGGCAGCGCCTGCGGCTGGGCCGCCCCGCGTCCCGCCCGCGTGCTCTATGCCGACGCGCAGATGCCGCTCGCGCTGCTGCAGGCGCGGCTCGCCGCGATCGCGCGGTTCGCGGAGTGCGCTGCGGCGCCGGACCCTCGCCCTTCGTCCCTCGACAAGCTCGGGACGAGGGGCTCAGGACGAGGGCCCGGGGGTGAGGGTCGCGGGGAAAGAGCGGCGCCAGCGCAGGACGAGGTCGTCATCGAAGCGGGACCCGCGCGCCGGCGCGCCCGGGTCCGCCGGCGCGGCATGGGCCCGGACGACGCGGCCGCCGCCGCCGCACCGGCAATCGCACCGGCTGCGCCGCCGCCCGTGCCCGCCACCCTTCGCCTCCTCGCCGGCGAGGCGCAGGCGCTGCCCATGCCCGACCTGGCGCAGGAGAGCGGCCGCGCCGCGCTCACGCGCCTGCTGTTCGAGGCGGAGGGCGAGGGCGGCGCGGCACCGGTCCCTGCCTTCGACCTGGTCGTGCTCGACGGGCTCTCGGCGCTGCTGCGCGGGGCGCGCGGGCGCAACGACCCGGCGCGCGAATTCGCCGAATTCCTCTCCGCGCTCCGCCGCGCCGGCCTGTGCGTCCTGCTGGTCGACCGCGCCCGGCCGCGCCGCCGCATGGCGCCACCCTACGAGGACATCCTCGACGCGACCATCACGGTAAAGCGGCCGCCCGGCCTCGGCGACGACGGCGCGGCGCACATGGCGCTCGCGCTCGCCGGCCGGGCCTTCGCCGGATCGGAGCAGTTCGAGCTCAGGCTGGTGCTGGAGCCGGAAGCCGGCGAGGCCCCGGGCTGGCGCCGCGTGGCGCGGCTGGATGCGCTGATGCTGGCGGCCTGGCGGCTGGAACGGCGCGGCCTGTCCTACCGCGCCATGGCGCGCGAGCTCGACGTCTCGGCCGCCACCGCCTGGCGCCTGTGCCGCAAGGCCGCGGCGCTCGACCCCGACGTGCTCGAAGCGGCCGCGGCGGAAATGGACGGCGACGTGCTGCCGCCAGAGGACGAAACGGCGGCAACGGTCGAAATCGCTGAAACACCCGAAACACCGGAGCCGCCGCGCGACAGCCCGGACTGGATCGCATGGACCGTCGACCGGCTGTGCCGCGACGGCCGCGACGGCCCCGACGGGCCGGACTGGGCCGCGGCGGCCCGGGCGGCGCGCGACTGGGTCCGCCTGCTCGCGGCCCTGCGCGCGCCGCCGGGCGTGTTCCTCCAGGGCCGGCACTGGCAGCAGGTCGACCGGGCGCTCCACGACCGCCTCAAGGCCGCCCTCGCGCCGGCCCGGGCGGCGGCGCCGTGAAACTTCCGGCGCAGCGCCCCGTTGTACCGGCACAACGAGAGGAGGTCGCATGGCCGACCATCGCGGACCGGCCCGCCCGCGCGACGCGCGGCGCGTCGACGCCAGCCAGGAGCACGAGCTGCGCTACTGGGCGCAGAAATGGAATGTCCCGCCCGAACGCCTGCGCGCGGCGGTCGGGCGCGTCGGCCCGGTGGCCGACGACGTGGCACGGGAGCTCGGCGCCGATGCAGCCGCCGAAATCTAAGGCGAAGGGCCGCCCGCCCACGCGTCAGCCGGGCGAGGAGCCAGGCGCTGGCAACCCGCTGGTCGATGCCGCCGCCGATACCGCCGCCACCGCCACCGACATCGCGACCGGCGCCGCCGCGACCGCTGCGGGCACGGCCGTGCGCGCCACCTCGACCATGGTGCGCATGGCGACCGACGCGATGCAGGGATTGCTGCCGGAAGGAGAGGCGGCGCAGGCGCCCGCCCGGCGCCGCCGCGCGGCTCCCGGGCGCAGGAAGGCCGCGCGCAAGGCGGCAAAGGCGAAAACCGCGGCGCCGGCCCGCAAGCAGGCGAAGAAGAAGGCCGCGAAGAAGCGCGCCGCCGCCGCGCGCGGCGCACCGGCCAGGACGGCGAAGAAGGCCGCCGGGAAGAGCGCAAAGAAGGCTGCGAAGCGGAAGGCCGCGAAGAAGACGGCGCGGAAGACCGCCAGGAAGGCCGCGAAGCGCCGCGGCCGGCGCTAGGTGTCGTTGCTATAGAGGTTGTTCATCCGGGCCTGACCGAGGAAGCTGGTTGTTGCGAAGCAAGCAGCTGAGGTCGGGGGGCCCGGATGAACGTGCATAA
>JAWLHE010000013.1:0-119402 GCA_041690495.1 Alphaproteobacteria bacterium
CCAGACCGCCAACACCATGCAGAACCTTCGCCAAAGACGACGCCATCCGCGTCCCAAGACCGGCTCCCAGTATCACTACGCTTGTCCCAATCATGTCAGGTCACCGCGCCCTTGCCCGAATCCGCCGTGGAACCGAATGCAATTATAATCAAAATTCGTTTCGTGAACGTCCGCGCGAATAGCGCGACGTTTGGTGAATCCGCCGTCGCAGTAACAACCGGTGCCGCTGTACTCAACTCAATTCTTATTGCGAAATATTACAGCGGTCGCCAACGCGGGTGCGGCGCCGCCGCGGCGCGGACGATTACACTGTGCCTAATCCCGGCACCGATCAATCTAGCCAAAAGGAGCGTCCGGACAGCGCCGGATATCCGTGCAAAACCGGCAGGTGCCGCCGCTAATGCGGAGTAAACGGAATTTTCACTCGGCTGGACGACCTTGCCCCCGGATACACATAAATTTTATCATAGAAACGGATGATCGGCGCGCCGTCCCGGCGCAGCCGCCACCGACACAGAGGTCTCCGGTGCGCAAGCTCTTCGGAACGGACGGCATTCGCGGCACGGCGAACGCCGAGCCCATGACCGCGGAAACCGCGATGAAGGTCGCTGCCGCGGCAGGGCGCCATTTTACGCGCGGCATCCATGGCGGGCGCGTCGTCATCGGCAAGGACACGCGCCTGTCGGGCTATCTGCTCGAGCCGGCGCTGACTGCCGGCTTCATCTCGATCGGCATGGACGTCATGCTGATCGGCCCGTTGCCGACGCCGGCGATAGCGATGCTGACGCGCTCGCTGCGCGCCGATCTTGGCGTCGTCATCTCCGCCTCGCACAACCCGTACGCCGACAACGGCATCAAGCTGTTCGGTCCCGACGGCTGCAAACTGTCCGACGACATCGAGCTCGCGATCGAAAGCGGCCTCGACAGCCGCGACGGCCTGGCAGCGCCCGATCAGCTCGGTCGCGCCAGGCGCATCGACGATGCCGCCGGCCGCTACATCGAGTTCGTCAAGGCAACTTTCCCGAAAGGACTGCGCCTCAACGACCGTCGCATTGTCATCGATTGCGCCAACGGTGCCGCCTACAAGGTGGCGCCGACGGTCCTGTGGGAGCTCGGCGCCGAGGTGATTCCGATTGGCGTCAATCCTGACGGCTTCAACATCAACAAGGATTGCGGCGCAACCCACATCCAGGCCCTGCAGGAGCAGGTTCGCACCTATCGCGCCGACCTCGGTATCGCGCTGGACGGCGATGCCGACCGGCTTCTGCTGGTCGACGAGAACGGACGCGTCATCGACGGCGACCAGGTGATGGGGCTGATCGCGCGGTCGTGGCAGGAGACGAACCGGTTGCGCGGCGGCGGCGTGGTCGGCACAGTGATGTCGAATCTCGGCCTGGAGCGCTATCTCCAGACGCATGGGCTCAAGCTCGCGCGCGCCGCGGTCGGCGACCGCTACGTCTTCGAGATGATGCGCGATCAGAATTTCAACGTCGGCGGCGAACAGTCCGGCCACATGATCCTGTCGGACTATGCGACGACCGGCGACGGGCTGGTCGCGGCGCTTCAGGTCCTGGCTGTACTGGTGCAGTCGGACCGCCGCGCCTCCGAAATCTGCCGGGTCTTCGAACCCATGCCGCAGCTCCTCCGCAACGTCCGTTTCAACGGCGGGGCGCCGCTCGAGGCGGAGAAGGTAAAGGACGCGATCCGCGATGCACAGACGCAGCTGGGCGGCAGGGGGCGCGTCCTCGTTCGCAAATCCGGCACAGAACCCCTCATCCGGGTCATGGTCGAGGGCGAGGACCAGGGCCTGATCGGCAAGATCGCCGACGGCATAGTCCGGGAGATCCAGCGCCTCGCCTGAGGCCCCGCCGGCCTGTCGGGAAAAGCCTGCCATCCCGGCATCCCGAGATGGGCCGGCTCCCCTGGTTTAGATTTCCTTAGCTTATCGAAAGCACACTTGCGACTGCGCGCTTCAGCCCGGCCCCCGCGGCCGGGTTTCGCGCGGAACCGGAGATTTGACGATGACCCAGCACCGGCAATCCGAGATGGAGCGCCTCTGCAAGCTTGCCGAGACGGACAGCCCGACCGACAGGGCCCAGCTTTTCGGCGAATTGTCACAAATATTCATCGATTCCGACAAGACGCTGGCGGACAAGGAACGCCAGCTGATGTCGGACGTGCTGGGCACGCTCATCCACGACATCGAGATGGAGATCCGGCAGGACCTCGCCCAGCGTCTGGCCGATCTGCCGAGCGCCCCGCGCGAGCTGGCGGTCATGCTGGCCAATGACGAAATCGACGTCGCGCGGCCGTTGCTGACCAAGAGCGGCGTGCTCTCCGATCCCGATCTGGTCGAGATCATCGAGCAGCGCACGAAGGAACATCGCCTTGCAATCGCGCTCCAGAAGCCGCTCGGCGAGCGTGTCACCGACGCGATCCTCGATCAGGGCGAGCCGGACGTGATCGAGGAGCTGCTGAACAACCAGGATGCCGTGCTGTCGCAGCGCGCCATGGAATATCTGGTCGCCGAATCGCTCGAGGTGGCGCGCTATCAGAAGCCGCTCCTCAACCGCCCCGACCTGCCGCCGAAGCTCGCCCACCGCATGTTCTGGTGGGTATCGTCGGTGCTGCGCCAGCACATCGTCCAGAAGTTCCGCATCGACGAGAAGCTCATCGCCAACCAGGTCGAGCAGTCGGCCCAGCAGGCGCTGGCGGCGAGCGCCGCGCCGTCCGTCGACGAGCTTGCGAAGGGGCTCGTCGACCGGCTCGAGCAGGTCGACGAGCTCAACGAGCGCTTCCTCATCCAGTCGCTGCGCGGCGGCAACGTCACCGCGTTCACGGCCAGCTTCGCCAAGCTGTGCCGCCTCGACCTGCGCATGGCGCGACGGGTCATTTTCGAGCCGGGTGGCGAGCCCCTCGCCGTCGCATGCAAGTCGATCGGCATCGACCGCTCGAATTTCGCAACCATCTTCCTGCTGACGCGGAAGGGCCAGGACAAGGTCATGCCCAGCGACCGCCTGTCCAGCACCCTGGCGTTCTACGACTCGCTCGGCCGCGACCAGGCAGCAGGCATGCTCGCCTACTGGCGCGCCGACAACAGCGCCATGCCTGACCACTCGGCCGCCATCAAGTCGCGCGCCAACTAGCGCGCGACACAAGGCGGCGCCGGAAACACGAAGGGGCGGGTCCGATGACCCGCCCCTTCTCGTTTGCACAGCTCCGCGAAAAGCTCAGTACTTGCCGTAGCGCAGATAGTCGTCCCAGGAGCGCTCGAGGTTGCGCAGGCTCCTGTAGGCCGCCTCGAGATCCGTGCTCTTGTCCTCGAGCTTGGCGAACGAGGCTGCCAGCGCATCCTGCTGCTCGCGCAGCCGCACGCATAGCGCCTGTGCCTTCTTCGTCAACCTGACGCGAACGGCGCGGCGATCGCTCGGCGCGCGCGACTGCTCGATGTATCCGGTCTGCACCAGCTTCTTGATGTTGTAGAAGGCGCTGGAGCCGACATAGTGGCCGCGATCGACCAGCTCTTGCACCGAGACCTCTTCGTCGATGTTGAGGAGCTGCATCATCTGAACCGGATTGAGATCATCGACCCCCAGCCGGGTCAGCTCGAAGCGCAGCACGTCGAGATATCGCCGGTGCATTCGCTCGATCAGCCGCGGCAGGAGGAAATAGGCATCGTTCGCCGTCGCCGGCGTGCTGGCGGCGCCGTTTGCGGCGCCTCCGTTGGCCGGAGCGGCCGTATTGACCGGCGCCGCCTTGCGGCCCGATTCCGCCGCAGCGGCTTTGGCGGTGAGCATCGACACGAGGACCTCGCTGGCCGAATTTTCCGGGATCAGCTTAGGTCGAGCGCCTTACCGGGGCGTTAATGGCAACCGTCACGGGATCGGCCCCTCAGTTCAGGGTGGTCAGCGACCCGACGCGCGGCCGGAAGAATGCCCGATGATAGATGCGATGCGCCGACATGAGCTGGCCGACGAACATCGGCTCGAAGTCGAAATATACCTCCGAGACGATGAGCGTATTGGCCCCGGTGACGACCATCCCGCTCGGCAGCGCCGGCGTGGCTCCGATCGAGCCGATCTTGCTCGTGACCGCGGCCGAGATGCCTCCCGAGCTGAACTTCTGCCACGTGAGCCGCGCGGCGGTCTGATCGGGAGGGATGCTGATCGACGAGATGATGATCGCTGCCTTTGTCTTCACCGGAAACGGCCATGCGACATGCTCCGCGGCCAGGAACACCTTGTCGACGTCGCTTTCCGTCAGCGTGTCGGCCTGGGCGACGAGGTCGCCCATGGTCGTCGCCAGCCGGTCGATCTTCTGGTTGAGCATGGCGAAGCGAGAGATCTCGACGCCGCCGAGCAGCAGGATCACGAGCACCGGCATTGCCGCCGCCAGCTCGGCCATCGCGGCGCCGCGCCGATCGTGCCATACCGAGTTCCAGAGTGTGCGCATTGTCAGCCTCCACCGCCAGGCGGGGTCGGGAACGGTTCGTTGCGGACGGCGGTGCTCACGCTGAGCGAGATCAGGCCATCATGGCCGATCAGCGGCGCCAGCAGCCCGGTCAGGAGCGGCCAGTCATACGACACCTTGTAGACGACCACCGCGCCGGCGCCGCCGGCGCTCGACTCGCCAGGGTTCGCATCCCACGCGCCGTTGCCGTTGACATCGAAGAACGTCTCGCCGCCGTCATATTGACCGTTGCCGTTGGCGTCGATGTACTTCTCGGGCCCGATGCTGTCGAAATCGGGATAGACGATGGTCGTTATGAGAACCTTGCTCATGTCGACGAAGCCGAGCGTGCGATCGTCGATGATCTCGCGAATGACCGTTTCGCGGCTCTTGCCGCCGGTCGTGTATCCGGTGATGCCGAACCGCGCCGCATCGCGGATCGCGCCTTCCATGACGACGTTGACGAAAAGGATGATCGCGACCTCGAGCGTGCCCAGGATCATTATGATCACCGGGACCGATACGAGTGCGAACTCGACCATCGAAGCGCCGTCCGAGCGTCGGCAGAGCCGTGCAAAGAGATCGCGCATTCTCCTCTTTTCGCTCATGACGCTTTACCTTTCGTTAAAGGCGCATGGCCTAGGCTGAAGCTCCCATGGAGAAGAAGGGTCCCATGCACCAGAGACATCGTTCTGCCTGCCGCACTGCCCGGATCGCGGGTGCGGCCGTTGCCGCCAGCACGCTGCTCGGCGCATGCGCGACCGACGTGACGCAGACGACCGTCACGAGCCCGCCTGCCGTCGAAGCGGTAAACTACGACTCTCTGATGCGCGTCGCCGACGCGATGCGCGCCAGCGGCGACAATGTCGCCGCGATCGGCATGTACAAGCGCGCGAGCACGATCATGCCGCTCAATCCGGAACCGCTCGTGAAGCTCGGTGGAGCGCTGGCCGATCTCAAGGCATTCAACGAGGCGGCGACTGCCTACCGCTCGGCTCTCGGTCTGGCCGCGGACAACACAGAGGCCATGCGCGGCCTTGGCAACGTCCTTCTGTCTCTCGACCAGCCGCATGTGGCGCGCAAGCATCTCGAGGCGGCGCTGGCGATCGACCCGCGCGATGCGCGTACGTACAACAGCCTCGGTGTCGTCCTCGACCTGATCGGCGACCACCGCAGTGCGCAGGCCCGCTATCGCGAGGGCCTTGCCGTTGCGGCGGACAATCTCATGCTGCGCAACAATCTGGGACTTTCCCTGGCGCTCAGCGGCGACTACCGGGAGGCCATTGCGCTCCTCCGCCCGATCTCGATGCACCCGGGCGCCACCGTGCGCAACCGCCAGAACCTGGCGCTGGTCTACGGACTGTCCGGCGACCTCGAGTCGGCGGCTCGCGTCGCGCGCATGGATCTCGACGAGGCTGCGGTGCGCAGCAATCTCGCCTACTACTCGGTGCTGCGGGAGATGGCGGACCGTCCGCGCACCTCGACCGTCGGCGCCAATCCGGTCCGGGCGGAGATCATGGGCCTGGGGAAAGCGGAACCGCAGCCGCGCTAGGCGCAGGCGCGGCGATCTGTTCGCCGCGCGGCCCATCACAGATTCCTGAAAGCGTCGATCGTGCGCAGGACCGCAGGACCGATCAGGACGATGAATAGCGGCGGAAGAATGAAGATGATCATCGGCACGGTGAGGATGGCCGGCAGGCGCGCCGCCTTCTCCTCGGCCTTCATCAGCCGCTCGTTGCGGAACTCCGCGGCAAGAACCCGCAGGGACTGAGCCAGCGGCGTACCGTACTTCTCGGTCTGCTGGAGCGTGTTCACCACGCCGCGGATCGATGGCATGTTGGTTCGCTGATTGAGGTTCTCGAGCGCCAAGCGCCGCTCGGGCAGGAAGCCGAGCTCAACCGCCGTGAGGCCGAACTCGTCGGCCAGCTCCGGGCATGAGCGCCCGATCTCGCGCGCGACCCGGGTCAGCGCCGCGTCGAGGCTGAGGCCGGCTTCCGCGCAGATCACGAGCAGGTCCAGAGCATCGGGCAGGCCCTTCTGGATCGCGGCACGGCGCTTGTCGCTCGCGTTCTTGACATAGATGCCGGGGCCGAAGAACCCGAGCAGCACGCAGCCGAGCGCCACCGGCAAGCGCCATGCCTCGCCGATCGGGAAGAGCTTGAGCCAGAAGATGGTGATCAGCGCGCCGCCGCCAAGCAGGAACGGCATCACGACGCGGCAGAACAAATAGGTGACGACCGCGTCCTTGGAGCGGATCCCGGCCTGTGCCAGTGCTGCGCGCGCCTTGTCGGCCTCGCGAGTCCGCAGCAGGTTGAGGCGGCCGACGACGTTGAGCATCACGCTGTCGGACGCCTTCTTCCGCGCCCGCGGCGTCGCGGCAAGCATGTTCGCCTTGAGCGCCGCACGGCGCTCCGCAAGCGCCTTGAGCCGTGGCGTAAGATCGTCGCGCACGAGCAGCGCCTGCCACACGGCGATCGCGCTGACCATGGCGCCGAGCGCCGCCAGCAGAACGACCATGTCGTCCGGCGTCATGCCTGCGGGAAGATATTGGGCGAGGTTCATATCTCGAACCGGACCATCTTGGCCATCACGGCGGCACCCAGCGCGATCATGAACAGGCCGCCGCCCACGAGCATGAGGCCGCGCGAATCGCTCAGCAGCTGCAGCACGTAGCTGCTGTTCACCGTCATCAGGATGAAGAACATGACGAACGGAAGGGAGCCGATGATGTAGGCGCTCGCCCGCGCCTCGGAAGACAGCGCCCTGACCTTCAGCTTCATCTGGCGCCGCTTGCGGAGGATATCCGACAAGTTGTCGAGCGTCTCCGCGAGGTTGCCGCCGGTCTCACGCTGCACCGACAGTGCGATGATGAAGAACTTGAATTCCGCGGTATCTATCCGCTGCGCGGTGTCCCACATCGCTTCCTCGACCGACCGGCCCAGCCGGATGCTCTGGTCTATCAGGCGAAACTCGGCGCCGACCGGATCGCCCATCTCGCGCGCCACCGTCCCGATCGATTCGGAAATCGGCAGACCGGAGCGCAGGCCGCGCACGAGCAGATCGATCGTTTCGGGGAACAGCGCCGTGAAGGCCTTCAGCCGCCGCGCGCCGAGCAGGCCGACGATCATGTGCGGGATGATCAGGCCATCTGCGACCGCGAACAGCAAGGACACGACGGGGCCGAATCCGAAAACGAGAATGCTGGCTGCGGTCTGCGCGACGGCGATCACCACGATGGCCGCGACGTAGTGGGTGACCGTCAGCTTCTTGCCCGTGCGCTGCAGCCGGGCCTCGAGGACCTCGCGGCGCGGCATCCAGCGGCCGACCAGACGGTCGAGCCCGCCCAGCGCGCCGCCCTGCTGCGTGCGCCGGATCAGGACGGCCGGATTGACCGCCTCCTTGCGCCCGCCACGCAGCTTCACGGTCTCCAGGCGGCGCGTCCGCTCGCTGCCGCCGCGCGCCGATGCGAAGGCGCCCACCAGGAAGACAAGGCTCAAGGCGACGCATGCGCCCACCAGCAGCGCGATCCCCTGCCCCTCGCCTTCCGCGAAAAAGCCCAGAATGTCCATTACAGGGCCTCCAGGAGCGCGCGGTCGAGGCCGTAATACTCGGCGCGGGGCAGGAAGTGCGGGCGGATGCCGGTCGGCTGGAACTCGCCCTGGAGGATCCCGTCCTTGTCCTCGCCCCCGAACTTGTAGAGGAAGAGATCCTGGGTCGTGATGACGTCGCCTTCCATACCGACGATCTCCATGACGTGGGTGATGCGCCGCACGCCATCGCGCATGCGGCTCACCTGAACGATCATGTTGACCGCGGCGGCGATCTGGGTTCGCACCGCCTTGCTCGGCAGGTTGATGCCGGCCATTCCGACCATGTTCTCCAGACGGGTGAGCGCCTCGCGCGGCCGGTTGGCGTGGATCGTACACATCGAGCCGTCATGGCCCGTGTTCATCGCCTGAAGCATGTCGATTGCTTCGGATCCGCGAATCTCACCGAGGATGATGCGGTCGGGACGCATACGCAGCGAGTTCTTTACGAGATCGCGCATGGTGATCTCGCCCTCGCCTTCCAGGTTGGCGGGACGCGTCTCGAGCCGCACGACATGCGGCTGCTGCAGCTGAAGCTCGGCCGCGTCCTCGATCGTGACGACGCGCTCGCCGTGGTCGATCAGGCGCGACAGGGCGTTGAGCAGCGTCGTCTTACCCGAGCCCGTACCGCCGGAGATCAGGATGTTGAGACGACAGCGCGACGCGATCTTCAGCACCGTCGCCATGGCCGGCGAGATGTTCTTGGTGCTGACCATCGTGTCGAGCGTGATCGATTTCTTGCTGAACTTACGGATCGATATGCTCGGCCCGTCGATCGCCAGCGGCGGAATGATGATATTGACGCGGCTGCCGTCGGCAAGGCGCGCGTCGCAGAGCGGCGACGATTCGTCGATGCGGCGGCCTATCCGGCTGACGATCCGCGTCGCGATGTTCATGACGTGCGCATCGTCGCGAAAGACGACGTCGCTCAGCTCGAGCTTCCCGCGCCGTTCGATATAGACCTGCTTGGGGCCGTTCACCATGATATCGGTGATCGCCTCGTCCTTGAGCAGCGGTTCCAGCGGGCCGAGGCCGAGCATCTCGTCGAGCAATGCGGCGACCAGATCCCGCTGCTCCGACATGTTGAGGTGCAGTTTGGTTTCGGCCAGCAGCTCGCCGATCAGCTCGGCCACCTGGCGCTCCAGCTCGGGACGCGGCAGCTGCGCCGCGGCCGACACGTCCATCCGCTCCATCAGCAGCGACTGCAGACGGCGCTTGGCCATGTCGATCGTCGGGGTCATCGCCGAAGAGCCGCTCTGCACGGGCTTGGGGGGCGATTGCGACGTCACGAACGGATCGGGCGCGCGCGGCGCCGCTGCATCCGCCGTGCGGCTCAGCAGCTCGTTGAGCAGCACCGTGACCAGGTCGCGCTGCTCGAGCAGCGTCGCCTTGATCGCCCTCTCGCTGAGATAGCTCGCGGCCGCCTCGCCGATCAGGCGGGCGAGCTCGCCCCGCGACATCTGGCGGCAGGTCGCCGGATCGAGACGCTGGCCGATCGCGGCGGCCAGGACGCGGCGCGCCTCCTCGAGGCGCGCCTTGCGGTCCGGCGCGTGGGTTCCGGCAGAGGCCGGCTCGACTTCGGTCGGTGCGGCGCCGTTCGCCCGGCCGCGACGCGCGGCCAGGTCGGTGATCGAGGCAGAGATCGGGGCACCATCACCGGGCGTGCTCATTTCGAGATCCAGCGGCGGAAGAATCCGGACGCGCCTTTTCGCTCCTCGCCGACGAGGTCGACCGTGATCTGGCGGAGCGCTTTGACGAGCTTGCCGTTCCGTTCGATGGCGATCAGCGGCTTTCCGGCATTGGCGCCTGCGGCTACGGTTTTCGGATCGAACGGCACCTCGTGATCGATCTTGCGGCCGACGCTCTTCTCGAAGTCGGCCCGGCTTACCTTCGGCTTGGTGCCGTCGGCGCTGGTCGCGATCAGCTTCACGCGCGTATGCGGCGCGCTCTCCTTGACGAAGTCGAGAATTCGCATCGTGTCGCGGATTCCGGCCAGCGACTGGTCGCAGACCAGCATCAGGTCGGTGATGACGCCGAAGGCCTTCGCCTGCGTCGACACCATCGCGCGCGGCATGTCCAGCACGACCCAGGAGAAACTCTGCCGGATCTCCCCGAGCAGGATCTCGAGCGCGGCAGGGTCGATCGCCGGATGTTCGCGCAGCGGCTCCTCGCAGCCCAGGACGAACAGGCGATCGCCGATCTTGGCCATCGCCCGCTCCATGAACAGGCTGTCGATGCGGCCCGGATGCTCCATCGCCTCGCGCAGGCCGCGGCCCGGCTCGAGATCGAGGAGGAGCGCCGCGGTGCCGAAATGCAGATCGAGATCGAGCAGCGTGGTCTTCTGCTTGCGCTCGTGCGCCAGGAGCCATGCCGCATTCACCGCCAGGGTCGTCGTGCCGGCGCCGCCGCGCGCGCCGACGAATGCGGCGACCCGGCCGAGCTTGGTCGGGGATTGCGCATGCCTGGCATTTCCGCCGGATTCGGCCAGAGCCGCATGCAGAAGCTGCGCATCGAGCGGCTTGACCAGATAGTCCGAGGCGCCCACGCCGAGCAGGTCGCGGAACAGCGCCACATCGTTGGTGGCGCCGATGACGATGAGCTTCGTGCCCGGCTCCATGACGGCTGCCAGCGCCGCCACGTCCGCGACTGGCGTCGAGGAGGTCGCGACATCGACCAGCAGGAAGCGCGGCATGACGCCCGGCTCCACCTGCTTGAGTGCCATGCCGACTCCGCCATCGATGATGCTGGCGCCGGGCAGATTCGCCTCGCGCATCGCGCGCGCGATCGCATCTCGCGTTGCCTCGTCGGTGACGAACGCAAGCGCGTCGCGATGTGCCGAGGCGGCAACTGGTTTACGTGCGGCTGCGCTGCTCGCCATTATTTCGCGGGCTCCTTGACAATGTCCTTGCGGCTGTTCGGGCTCACGTCGCCCTGAAGCAGGCCGGGATGAATGCCCCTGCGGTAGGACTCGATGCGGAACGAGGACAGCTCGCCATCCGCCGGGCCAAGCGGTTGGCCGGCCAGAAGGTCGCCCGGATCGGCCAGCATGAGCCCGAGATTCGTCTGCGTGGAGCAGCCGAAATTGCTGCCGAGCGTGTTGCCGAAATCGTCGTCGGCACGCTTGCTCCAGTTCGGACAGGACGGCGGCGTCAGCACATGCCGGCTGACGACGACGCGCAGCTCGTCGGCAGGAACTGCGACGCCCTCGATCTGCACGTCGCGGACAACGCGCAGACCGCTGCGGGCGAAGACGGTGGCGATCGCCTCCTGGCGGCGCTGCGCCAGTGCGCCGCCCCCGTTGAGCAGCAGGATCTGGTCGCCGTATCCGACGTTCTGATCGCGGATGAACGCGCCGAGCCGCGCCGCCTCGGCCGGGTTCAGCCGATCCTCGTTGGGGCGGAACTGCACCGCGTGCGCCATCCGGACCAGCGTGATCTTGTTGTCGCGCGGCGCTTCCACCGGCGACCACTGACTGGTCTGCGGCGCGCAGCCGGCAAAGGCCAGGCCGATGGCGAAAAACATGCCCGCGCCGACGGAGGTATTGAGCCGGTTGGGTTTCATCGGTGACCTCAATCGAGCTGGAAGCCGGTGGGGCCGATCAACCCCTGGCCTTCCTTGTTGCTGGGCGCCTCGCCGCGATCCTGGAGCTGCTGGCGATAGGTGGCGCCGCCCAGGATGCGCTCGACGTCGTTCGGAGCGACGAAGCCGTCGGTCGGCAGCGCGATACGGTTGGCCGAGACCGGCCGCACGATGTACGGGGTGACGACGATGACGAGCTCGGTTTCGTTGCGGCGGAAGCGGTCCGACTTGAACAGCGCGCCGAGCACCGGCAGGTCGCCGAGCAGCGGCACCTTCGAAATGTCCTGGTTGCTGTTGTGCTGCAGCAGGCCGGCGATGGCGAAACTCTGACCGCTGGCCAGCTCGACGGTGGTCTCGGCGCGGCGGGTCGACAGCGCGGGGATCGAGAAGCCGGAGAGCTGGATGGCGCCGATCGAGGAGAGCTGGCTCACCTCCGGGCGGACCCGCAGGTTGATGCGGCCATTGTCCAGGATGTGCGGCGTGAAGGCGAGGCCGACGCCGAACGTCTTGAACTCGATCGTGATCGTGTTGTCGCGCGGATAGGAGATCGGAATCGGGAACTCGCCGCCGGCGAGGAAGCTTGCGGTCTCGCCGCTCATCGCCGTCAGGTTCGGCTCGGCGAGCAGGGTGATGAGGCCTTCGGTGCCGAGTGCGTCGATCAGCACGTTGAGATCGAGATTGCTGCTGATATTGCGGATGCCGAGGACGTTGTTCGCGGGCGTCACCTGGTTGAACGACCCGGTCGCGAGTCCGAACGCGAAGCTGCCGACATTGAGCACGGAGTTCCAGTCGATGCTGAACTGCTTGAGCGTATCCTTCGACACCTCGGCGATGCGGACGCGCAGGTTGATCTGGTTGGGTGCCGCCACCTTGAGCTGGTTGATGATCGTTCCCTTGTCTCCCACGAAGCGCAAGACGACCGTGCGGATGTTCTCGGCCTCCGCGGCCGACAGGACCGTGCCGGTGAGGATCAGCGAGCCGTCGATCGAAATGACGTCGACTGCGGCGTCAGGGGCAACAGCGCGCAAGGCCTGGCGCAGCCGGCTGACGTTATGGTTCACCACCAGCGTGGTGCTGAGGACGACGCGCTCGTGATCGTCGACCGCGAACAGCGCGGTTTCGCCCGGCCGCTTGCCGAAGATGTAAACAAGGCCGGCGGACTTGATCTGGATGTCCGCGACCTCGGGGTCGGCGACGAACACCGCCGAAGCCGGCCGAGGGAGCCGGACGAGCGTTCCCTTCTGCACCTCGACGCCGATGCGCGAGGCGGCCGCGCTGATTACGCCGCTCGGCGCAACCGCTGCGGCGCCGGTCACCGGCGGCGGCGCAACTTGTGCCTTGGCGGCGCTGCGCGGCGCCGCCAGAGATGCCGGCTTCGCGGCATCGGTCTTTACCGGCGCGCGCTTCGGCGCGACGAGTGCTGCTGGCTTGGCCGGCTCGGATTTCGGCGCAACGGACTTCTGCGGTGCAGCCGCCTTCGCCGCCGGCGCATGCGCCGCGGTCTTGACGCTCGCCTTGGGCGGCGGGCTCGGCATCGGTTGCGGTGCCGCAACTGCCGCGCGTTGCGCATTCGCGTCGGGTGCCGCCTCCGGCGCCGATTCCGATGCCGGGGCGATCACGGCGGCGGGCTGGATCTCGGGTTCGATCGCGGGCTTTGTCTCCTGGCCCGGGCGCGGGGCGGGCATCGGCAGGGTTGCCGTGAGGAGCTCCCCGCGCGGCGGCATCGGTTCCGCTGCCGTGGGCTTCTCCGCGGCGGGCTTCTCCACGGCTTTCGGCAGAGACGGGGGCGCCAGCTCGATTGGAGGCGCAGCATGCGCCGGCGCGTCCGCGGCGACTGCGTCGGGCTGCTCGGCGGCAGGTTTCGCGCGCTCGGTCAGGGGCGGCGCGTCGAACGCGACCTTCGGCGGCTCGATGGCAGGGGCCGCTGCGGGCAGGGTCGACGATTCGCCAGCCGCCGCAACGTCCGGTGCGGCCGGAAGCCTGCCAACGTCCTCGGGTTTGGACGAAACAGCCGGTTCGGCAGCCGCAACGACCGCCGGGGTGGCCGGTCCTTCGGCAGAGGCTTCGGTGCTGGGCGAAACCGCAGATTCGGCTGCGGGAACGCTCGGCGCTTCGGCCGTTCGTTCGACCTTCGGCGCGGCCGGCATTTCCGGTTCGGCCATGGTCACGGTCGGCGGCTCCGCGACCGCGGCGACTGTCGGAGCCGGCGCCGCGGGCGCCGGACGCGGACGCGCGAACGTGCCCTGCGGCAGCATCTCCGGATCGAGCGGAATGCTCCGGCGCACCATGCCGATGAAGGCTGGCGCCGGATTGCCGTCGACCTGGACGATCAGGCCTTTGGCATTGCCGCTGTCGAGCACCAGACCGCTGCGGTTGGGCACGCGATAGGTCTCGCCCGGCTTCAGGGTACGCATGAAAACCAGCCTGCCTTCGCCATCGCTGATGCGGACCCAGGCTTCTTCCCTGGCCTCGATCACGACGCGGGCGTCCTTGCGGCTGGCGCCGAACTGGCGCGGAGCGGCCGCATCGCTGGCGGGCGCAGCGGCAACCGGCGCGTCGGGCCTGGCCTCGGCCGAAGTATCGGCGGGCGCCGCGATCGCCGGCGGCTCGGTCGCCGGGCGCTCCTGCGCGCCAGCGTTGTTGAGTGCCGCCCAGACGAAACCGAGTGCGGCGAGGATTGTCAGAAGAAGGCGCATCATCGCGACACCCGTACGTCCTCAGAGGCGCCACCGCGAATGACGGTGACACGGCGAACCGACATGAGACCGCTGACTTCCGTATCGAGCGTGAATGTCTTGCCCAGCGGCTGTTCCGGCTTGAGCTTGACCGATTCCGGCGCCTTCAGATCGACCTGATGGATCCCGTCCGGATCGGCATCTGCATCGGCATCGGCCGGCGGTATCACTTCCTCGCGCACGAGGCTGCGGAGGCTCAGCGACAGCTTGCCCATCTCGACCAGGACCGCGACCATCTCGCTTTGTTTGGGCGTCACTTCGATCGTCGCGGTGCGCGCGACCGCCGCCTCGCCCGGCTTCATGTCGAGCTTCTGGTCGAGCGCCAGGACGCGGATGTCGCGGAGCACGGTGACGCCGACGCGACGCTCGACACCCTCGACCGCCCCGGGCACGGAATGCGTGAGGATCAGGTCGACATGGTCGCCCGGAAACACGAATCCGGCGATGCCGGACGTGACGGTGACCGGAACCGAGACGGCGCGGTGCCCCGGCTTCAGCACCGCGGCAAGAAAGCCGCTGTTGCCCGGCGACACGACGCGGCCCTCGGTGATCGGCTCGCCCGCCGCAACCGGCAGGCGGACCACGGAACCGACGAAATCCTCGAGCCGCTTCTGGCCTTCCACCGCGTAAGCTGGCGACAGGCTGGCCTCGGGCCAGGGTTGCCAGCGCAGATGCTCGGGCCGCAGGAACGTGCCGACCGGCAGATTGCTCTTGGCCACGAGGACCTGCGTCGCCGAAACCGCCGGCGCCGGCTTGTTCTGCATGGCGCGCAGGGCGGCGGCGCGCTCGGCCTCGAGCCAGTTGCGCACCATGTAGGCGGTGAAGCCGGCAACGACCAGCGCCACCACGATCAGCAGAAGGCTTTTCAAACGCATGGCGCTGTCCTGTCAGTAAAGGTTGACCGCAACGAACAGCCCGCCAGCCGCGATCGCAACCGCGTAAGGCACGGCCGGTCGGCCGTTCGCGGACTTGGCCATCGCGATCGCGGGAAAAAGGTAACGGAGCATCGGCCCCCACCACAGCGCCAGCAATCCGCCGGCGAGTGCCGTCAGGACGACGAAGGCGGGGAAATACGTGCCGCCGGCCCAGAGCGAAGTCGCCGCGAGAAGCTTGACGTCGCCGCCGCCCATGATCCCGTAAGAGAACAGCACGGCGCCGAGGAGAAACACGCCGACGGCAATCGCCGCCGCGATACCGACCTGCATCGGCGACAGCGTGAGCGCGTAGGCCGGATAAAGAATCAGGAGCGAGAGGGAGATCCGGTTGGGGATGACATAGCGGTGCATGTCGCTCGCCGCCGCCCAGATGAGCAGGGTGCACAGCGTGACGATCACCGCGATCTGAGCCAGGCCCCCCACGCCGGACATTTCATCCTCCAGTCGGGATAAAGGGGGGGCGGCTTGCGCCGCCCCACCCCGGAACACACGACGACGATTAGTTCGTCGCGTCGGTCTTCGCGTCTTCCAGCTTCGAGCTGACGAAGGTGAAGATCTCACTCAACGAAGAACCCATCGCCGTCATCGCACCGATGGCAGCAACGCTAATGAGCGCAGCGATCAGGCCATACTCGATGGCCGTCGCGCCCGACTCATCCTTCAGCAGTTCCATAAAACGACGCATCGCAAGGACTCCTTCCGGTTGATTGCGACGGTCGCTACGGTAGCCGCAACGGCTTAACGACAGGTAAAGCCAGATGGGGCAATCTCATTGAATATACTCACTTTTTTGCCGACTGATTGAAGGCACGTTAGCGGTAACCTGAGCGCGTTTTGCGATCGTAACGCCGTCGTCTTCACGCGATCCTCGCGCGAAATCGTTACGAAATTGGATGCAATTGAATCGACTGGAATTGCCGGCCTGCCGATCCGCTCGGCAAGCGGCGGTGCTGCCGCTTGCCGGCCGATTTTCAGGATGCGCATTCGCGGATCGCGAAAGCGCTTCTCGGGACGGGCTCGCGAGTGCGGGGGCCGCAGAGCCGGAAATCCCGCTCCCCTGAAATGCCGTGAAGGCCGCATCGCGACGAACGGGCCACGGGCGCACCCGGCCTCGTGCGATTCCTTTCTTATTTCTTGCTTCGTCGGCGTCACCGCGGCCGTGCCGGGCGACGGGATTTTCGCAGCAAATTTCGCGCGAATCTCGTCGCGTTCCCGGCCTAATCCTTTACGCGCCATTCACATCTGCGGCGGCAGAATCGCGCGCATGTGCGCTCCGAAGGAGATTCGAGGGATATGGCTGTTGCGCCGGACGCGCCGCGCGCTGGCGGCGCTCGGCATCGAGCGCCGCGGCAACGTGGCGCCGCTGCTCGCGGTCGCCATCATCCCGCTGGTCGCCGCCGTCGGCCTGTCGATCGACGGCGCGCGCGGTTGGCTGGTGAAGTCGCGCCTGTCCCAGGCGATCGACGCCGCCGGCCTCGCCGGTGGGCGGGTGATCAGCCAGGCCGCACAGCGCGACGCCGACATCGAGATGTTCTTCAGGGCGAACTTCCCGGCGGGATACATGGATGCGGTGGTCGAAGGGCCGGAAATCGCGGTCGATTCGGAAACCAGTCCGACCCAGATCACCATTCAGGCTACGGCAACAGTGCCGACCACGTTCATGCGCGTCGTCGGCCAGACGCAGATAAAGGTAAGCGCCAGGACCGTCGTGCAGCGCGAGGACAAGGGCATGGAGCTCGTCCTCGTGATGGACAATACCGGGTCCATGCAGCAGAAAGCCGGCGGCGCCGATACGAAGATCGAGGCCGTTCGAGACGCCGCGTCAGCTCTCATCAATTCGCTCTACGGCAATCGCGACGTCGTTCCGACCTTGTGGGTCGGCGTCGTACCATATGTCGCGACGGTCAACATTGGGACTGCGAATAACAGCTGGACCGTCCAGCAAACCACGCCGTCCTATCCCATCGAGAGAATCGACCGCACTCAACACGGTTCGGGTTCGAGTCTGAGGGCGACCGTCTGCGTGACCACGGCCGTCGAGCACACCTTCCATGACGGACAGATTATCGATATCGCGGGCGCGTCGGAGTCGAAGTTCAACGGTCGTTTCCTGATCCGGACGGTCAGCACCGGCAATAGCGGCGTCAACAGCGGGTGCACGTTCGATCCCGATCTGAAGCGGCACTTCTGGTACGTGATCACCGGCTCAAGCGCGTCATCGGCGACAGGCGGATCGATGACCGCCTCGGTGCCGCCGGTCGACTACTCGAAAGCGGGCGGAGTCGGCTGGACCGGCTGCGTCGAAGCGCGGCCCGCCCCCTATGAGGAGCAGCAGGCGGAGGCCCTGCCCGATACACAGGAAACAAAATGGGTTCAGTTCTTCTGGCCGTCGACCCGCGGCGTCAGATTCTATGGCGCCAACAAGACCCAGCTCAGCACCAGCCCCAGCAGCAGGTTCGGCGACAACGACTGGGGCTCGCAGGGTTACAATGGCGCGTCCGGAATGAGCCCCGCCGTTATGGAAAACGACACGAACTACCTGGGGTATGGCCCGAATTTCGGCTGCGGCACGCCCATCACGCCGCTGCAGCAGAGCAAGACGACAGTCTTGCAGGAAATCGGGAAGATGGAACCGTGGGGCCGCAGCGGCACGATGGCGAACCTGGGTCTCGCCTGGGGCTGGCGCGTTCTGAGCCCGGCATGGAAGAACAGGTGGCCCGACGTGCCCCCCGAGCATCCGGTCGGCTATGACGAAACCCTCTGGAGCAAGGTCGTCATCCTACTCACCGACGGCAATAACGAATGGTACGACTGGTCCGGCCTGCCACCCGGCTGCGCCGGGTACAGCTCGTCGAACTGCCACAACAGCACGTACACTACCGGCCTTCCGGAGGACGGTGACTATACGGCCTATGGCCGCCTTTCCGAACGCCGGCTCGGACCCAGCGCCGTGAACATCCCGACAGCGACAACGGCGATCGACGATCGCATGAGACTGCTTTGCGGCGCCATGAAATCGAACGGCATCATCATCTACACGATCGTGCTCCAGGGCGGCGATCAGGACCTGTATCGGGAGTGCGCGACATCCACCCATCACGCCTTCTATGCAGCGGGAACCGATGAACTCACGTCGGTCTTCAAGCAGATCGGCGACCAGCTGGCCAATCTGCGCCTCGCCCAGTAAGCGCCGCGCCTGAGGCGTCGCTACGGCCAAGCCTGGCGCGGTCGGAACGCCTCGCCGCTCCCGGGCGTTTTCCGGCGGCAAGGCAGCTATAGGGTGCGCAATGCAGACGCCGTTGGAAATTACTTTCCACAACATGCAGCCGTCCGAGACCGTCGAGGCGGAGATCCGCAAGCGGGCGGCGAAGCTCGAGAAAATGTATGAGCGGCTGGTCGGGTGTCGCGTGTCGGTCGAAGGGCTGCACAAGCAGCACCGGACCGGCAACGTCTACGAAGTTCATATCGAGATGATGGTGCCGGGCCAGAACCTGGTGGTCAGCCGGGAGCCGCACAAGGCCAAAGAGCGCTACGCAAACCCCGACGTGTACACCTCGATCCGCGACGCATTCAAATCGGCCGAGCGGCAGCTCAACGACTTCAAGCAGCGCCAGCGCGGGGACGTCAAGCCGCACGATGCGATGTTCCAGGGACAGGTGTCGCAGCTCTATCCCGACGAGGATCACGGATTCATCCTCACGCATACCGGCACGCAGCTCTATTTCCACCGCAACAGCGTCATGAACAATGGCTTCGACCTTCTCAAGAAGGGCGATGCCGTGCATTTCGTCGAAACCGTCGGCGATACCGGCCCGATCGCCAGCAAGGTCTGGCGCGGCCCAGAGCACCACATGGATTGACGCGAAGGCGCGCGTGCCGCACAGTCCGATGATGCCGCGTGACCGGTTCATCGGACTCGTGTCGGCGCTTGCAGCCCTGTTCGGCTGCGACGAAGGACCGGCCAGCAATCTGACCTTCAAGTCCACTCCGGACGTGTGGAGCTTCGTCACCGCCATCGGGTCCGGCGGACCCCTTCTCGTCCAGGTGCACGGCAACCCCTTCCGCGAGCCCGGCGAGATGGTGTCGCGCGCGGTGGTCCGCGCCATCGGCGGCACTTTCACCGAGCCGTGGCTGCACTTCACCGATCAGGCGGGAGAAGCGGCGTCGAAGGATGCGCGGCTGATCTGGCTCATCGATCCGCAGTCGGGGTTCAACGCCGACCTGGTCTGTGCCGGCGAACTGCCGGCGCTCGATGCGGGGCGCCGCGTGATGGAGCTGCGCGCCGTGTTCTGCCATCGCGGCCGTCCGCTCTCCGCCGTCCACGGCTGGATCCGGCGGCCGGACAGCGCCGGCGATCCGCGCTGGCGCAACCTGATTTCCCAGATGGCGCGTCAGCTCCTCAGCGGACGCGGCTAGCTCACGCGGCCGTGCGGGGGACGCGCCCTTCTATGGGATACTGCGGGTCGTTGTAGCCCGGCGTCGAGGGATGCCCGCTGACGACGAGGGAGTCGACCAGCGCCTCGTCCTCGGCGGTGAAGCGATAGGCCAGCGCGCCGGCATACTCGTCCCACTGCGCCTCGGTGCGCGGGCCGGCGACGATCCCCGTGGCCAGGCGGTTGTTGAGCACCCAGTTGACGGCGAACTGCCCGGCCGTGATGCCGCGCGCCTCTGCATGCTGCTTGATCGTCCGGGCGATGACGAGCGATTCCCGCCGCCATTCCGTCTGGTGCATGCGCTTGTCGTTACGGCCGGCACGCGTATCCGCGGGCGGCGGCGCGTCCGGATCGTACTTGCCGGTCAGCACGCCGCGCGCAAGCGGGCTGTACGCCACGACACCCAGCCCGTAATAGCCGCAGGCCGGCAGGTGCTCGATCTCGGGCATGCGGTTCATCGCATTGTAATAGGGTTGGCTGACGATCGGCCGGCCGATCCCGAGGCGGTCGCAAAGGCTGCAGATCTCGGCGACCCGCCAGCTCCGGTAGTTCGAGACGCCGAAATACCGAGCCTTGCCCTGGCGCACGATATCGCCGATCGTCTGCACGGTCTCGGCGAGCGGCGTTTTGTGGTCTTCCTTGTGCAGATAATAGATGTCGACATAGTCGGTACCGAGCCGGGCGAGGCTCTCGTCGATCGCCGTCATCATCCATTTGCGCGACAGGCCGGCCCGGTTCGGGTCCTTGCCCATCGGGTTCGCGACCTTGGTTGCCAGGACCCACTTGTCGCGCCCGTTCTTGATGGCGCGCCCGACAATCTCCTCGGAGCGGCCCTCATGGTAGACATCGGCCGTGTCGATGAAGTTGATGCCGCCGTCCAGCGCCTTGTCGATAATGCGCCGCGCGGTCTGCTCGTCGGTCTGGCCGCCGAACATCATCGTGCCGAGGCACAAGGGAGACACCTTCACGCCCGAGGCGCCGAGGGAGCGATATTGCATGGACGTCTGCCGCTGGGTTTCGGGGACCGCAGCCGCCGGATCGATTGCAACGCGACCGGACGGCGCCGGATTCCTTACCGTCCCCACCCGCGCCGCACAAGGACGATTTGATCAGAGCTTCGCGCCCTCGATATACGCCCGCTCCAATGCATCGGGCGCCAGGACCGCCTCGCGCAGGTCGGCATTTTCCAGGTTCGTGCCGACAAGACTGGCTCCACGCAGATCGCTCGCGACGAGCCGCGCATCGGTGAGAATGGCGTGGTCGAGACGGGATTCGCGTAGATCGCTTCCCGACAGATCCTTGCCCTGCAGATCGGCCCGGGTGAGATCGGTCGCCCGCATGACGAGCCGCGCCCCCTTCGCGCCGTTGCTCCTGAGCCAGACGACATGGTCCTGAACGGCCGCGCGAAGCTGGTGAAACTCGATCGGCCGCAGCAGCGTCGCAACCGTGAGCGCCCATTCGGGCAGCGCGTTCCGCGCATCCTCGGTGCGGGAAAAATCGGTGCCCTGCAGCTTCGCGTTCGCGAACTGGGAGCCGCTGATGCTGCAGGAGTCGAACACCGCGCCGCGCAGATCGGCGCCGGTGAAATCTACATCCGTCGCGCGTACGTTGGTCAGCGCGGCGCTGTTCAGGCTGGCATTCGCGAAGTTCGAACGCTCGATCGTGGCGCCCTCGAAGGAGAGCTTCGCTGCCGCCAGGTCGGGCCGCCGCTCCGAATACGACAAGACGCGCGTCGTCCGGAACACCGCGCCGCTCGCGTCGGCGGATATGAACTTCGCGCCCTTGAAGCTGCAATTGTCGAAGACCGTGCGGACCAGGTCCGCGCCCTCGAGGTTGACGCCGTCGAAGCTGCAATCGATGAATGTCGAGCGCGTGAATACGGCGCGCCGCAGCACGGCTCCATCGAAGCGCACGTCCTTGACCGTCGCGCCGACGACCTTGAGACCATCGAGCGTCTTTCCGGAGAGGTCCTGTCCGTTGAGTTTGGTGGCATCGAGGCCGGAGTTGGCGTTTCTCCAGCGGTCCGGGCGTTCAGACATGGGGTGTCGTCACGAAAGTGTTCGTTGCCACCAGCGGTAGCGCACTACGCGTCAATAAAACGTGAATGCGGGGATTTCTCGAAAATGCGGGAGACTCGCTCCGGCAATCCGACCCGTCCGGCATGCGGGCGTGGACGCACCGCCGCAAAGGCGCCGGGGTCTACTTGGAGACGGAGATCGCCACCGCCTCGGTATGACGGATCACGACCGTATCGCCCTTGTGGAAGCGCTCGATATTTCCGATCCGTTCGTCGATGTGGACCGCCAGCAGCGTTCCTTCGGACCCCTTGAGCTTCGCGCGGCGCCCGACATGATCGATCTCGTCTATCACCGCGGTCATCTGCACCGTTCCGACGTCGACTCCCGCCGGCTTTTCGCGCGGCGCCACCGTCGCTGCGCGTTGGACGTCGGGAGCAGTGGCCTCCGCCGCGCCCGATGCAGGCTCGGCCGCGATGGACACGGCGATCGACTCGATGACCTCGACATTGAGCCGGTCCCCGGCCGCGATCTGGTTGAAGTCGCTCACCGTCGGAGCGACTTTGACGACCAGCACCCGGCCGTCCTCGCCGCGCAGGCTCACCCGGCGCAGCGTGCGGTCGATCATCTCGACTTTTCCGGTCGCGGTCACGGTGTCGGCCAGTAAGAAGAGGTGATCGGCGGGCGGCGCAGCCCCGGTCTGGGCGTAAGCGGTCGCCACGGTCGGCAACGAAGCAGCATACTGCAGACCGGCAGCAATCAACGCCGGTACGATGGGATTGTGCATGAGGCACCTCCTCGCGCGGAAACGAGCGCGGTGCTTATGCAACGATATCGGGGCGCTGGCGGCCCCGCATCGCGGCAGACGGATCTACCCGGAAAATCCGTCCGCCCGGAATCTATCGCCCTGGTGTTTGACCGGTCTCGGCGCCCTCACCGGGTCGGGCTGGAGTATGAGCCTGGAGGGCTTTGAGACGGGGATTGAGTCGGGCTGAATGAGTCGGTCGTCCCGCTGCGCGGGGCCGGCGCGCCGGACGCGCTGGTCGGCTGGCCCGTCGGCGACGTGAGCACCACCTCGACGCGGCGATTGAGTTGCCGCCCCTGGACGGTATCGTTGCTGGCGACCGGTACACTTTCGCCCATGCCGCGTGCATTCACCCGCGTCGGATCTATGCCGCGGCGCACCAGCGCAGTACGGACCGCCTCCGCCCGCCGCTGCGATAGCTGGAGATTGTAGGAATCGCTGCCAGTGCTGTCCGTATAGCCTTCGAGCGTGACATTGGTGTCCGGGTTGTCCCGGAGGAAGCTTGCGAGCTGTTCGAGCGTCGGCGCCGCGCCGGGAAGCAGCTCGGCCTCGTCGTGTTTGAACAGCACGTTGCTCAGGGTCACGACCTGGCTGCGCGGGGCCGGCCTGTCGCGCTCAATGCTGGCCCTCTGGATCTGCTCCCGGGTTTGACTGAGCCTGGCCGTCTCCTCGGCAAGCGCCGCACGCTGCATGGCAAGATAGGCGCGGTGCCTGACCTCCTCCTCGCTGGCGCCGTCGGCCCAGGCGGCCTCGGCGATGTTCAGGGACTCGCGGGCGCTCCGCACCTCACCGGGCGCCCCGCGATTGACCATCGGATCTTGCGCGATGGCCGCCACGCGCGCGCGCGCCTGCTCCAGCGTGGCGTTCTCCTGCGATGTCGAACACGCGGCGACGCCGAGGGCAAGCGCGGTGGCGACGATGACGCGTGGGTACCGGACTGCGAGGTTCATCATGGACTCCTGTCGTTTGTCGTTTAACGCGGGGTAATCGGCCGCTGCGATCCGGTTCCCCCCTGGACCTCCTGCAGGGCCCGTTGCGCCGCCGTCGCCTGCGCCTTCGCGCCGGCAACCTCGGCATCGACCTGCGCTTCCTCGGCAAGCCAGAGCGCCATCTCGTATTCCGACTGGTTGGCGGCGTCCTGCGCATGGTTGAGCTTGATCCGTGCGTTGTTAAGCTCGACCGGCGCGTAATCGGTGGCGCCCGCTCGCTCGGCGGAATCGATCGCCACGCGCGCGGCTCCTATCTCGGTAGTAGGCGGCGTTCCGGAGGAACAGGCGCCCAGTCCTGCACCCAGTGCAATGAGCATCAGCGCAACGAACGGTCCTGAAATGCGACGATGGATCATGTGGCGAACTCCGCTTCGAGACGTTACGGGGATAAGTCGCAACAGGAACGCAGAGCGGCGCATTTCGTTGCCGTACGTGGCAAGAGCGTAGCCAATCATCAGCGAAAGGAACGCGCATCATGTACTTGCGAGTAATGGGTATGATCATAAGCGGCGCGCTGTGGCTGAGTGCTCCGCCGGCCTCCCAGGCGCAGACCAGAAGCTACGACAGCTGCCGGGACGAGGCCGCCACCAAGAACATCACCGGGGACGACCTGGCCGACTTCATGAACCGCTGTACCGCGCAACCGGCCATGAGCGGCTCGACCGCGACAGGGCCGACCTACAATTCCTGCAGGGGCGAAGCCATATCGCGCAATCTGTCCGGCGATGCGCGCGCCGACTATGTCGACAGCTGCCTCGCCCGGTCCGGCTCGATGTCCGGGACCGCTTCAGGTGCCGCGGGCACCGGCGGCGCCACGTTTCATCAGTGTCGGACGCAGGCCGCCGCGCGGGGCATCGAAGGCACGGCGTTGGACCAGTTCCTGGATGACTGCGTAGCTCGATAGCGAATCGGAGACATGTTGTCGGCGGCGCGGCGGAATCGCGCCGCCGCGGAAAGCCTGGTCAAGCTACATCTTCCTCGCCCGATAGAGCCGAAGCCGGGTAGATCCGCAGGACAGCCCGGCGGCGCCTATTCGGGCGAGGGCCGGCTGCCGCGCAGGCGCTTGAGCGCCGAGCGCTTGGCCTTGGCCTTGAGCCGTCGCTGGCGTGCCGCCGCGGTCGGCTTGGTCGCGCGCCGCTTCACCGGTGCCACGCTGGCACGGCGAACCAGCTCGACCAGCCGCTCACGCGCGTCCTCGCGGTTACGCTCCTGGGTACGATGGCGCTGGGCGGTGATGACCAGCACGCCATCGCGGGTCAGACGCCGGCCGGCAAGCTGTTCGAGCCGGGCGCGCACATCCGGCGGCAACGAGGGCGAGCGCCGCACATCGAAGCGGAGCTGCACCGCGGTCGCCAACTTGTTGACGTTCTGCCCGCCGGGGCCGGAGGCGCGGATAAAGCGCTCCACGATTTCGCGCTCGTCGAGCCCGATCCGGCCGGTGATGCGGATCATGCGCCGGCTCCCCCCATGTCGCCAGCGCTACTTGGCGCGCCCGCGCAGCTCTTCGATCTCGGCCGCCATTGCGTCGATTGTCGAGGCCATGTTCTCGACCAGCGCACGCGCCGTCGCCGGCAAGGCGACATCGCGCGCCTGTTCCGCGAGTCGTCGCGCGCGGTCGAGATCGACGGTTCTCGAATCCTGTCGCATAGCCTGCACCAAACCCGTTGCATCGGTTCGGCTTTGAGTGTCGCGCATGATCGCCGCCGCCGCAATCATGCTCTTTTGCAGGCCTCTAATGCGTGCGACGATTGCGGTGGCGCCCGAATCCGGAGGGCTGCCCCGGCTGGCGCGTCGTATCCCACATGACGATGTGCTCGATCCCCTGCTCGGCGGCGAGCGCCTCCGCACGCGACCTCGCCTCGTCCAGCTCCATCACTTCGCCCGCGACCAGGACCTTGGTCTGCATCGCGTCGTCCTCGATCGAGCGGCCAATTTCGCGGGTCTTCTGGCGCTGGATCGAAACCTTGAACTTGCCCGGCGTCTCCGCGAGCGCGCTGTAATTGACGAGGATGATCTTCGCAGCCGATTTCCACTCGGCCAGCGGCAGAAACGTCGCCATCGTTGATCTCCGGGAGGTGGTCGAAATGCGGAGCGGCCTGGGACGCCGCCTTCCTGCAATTACGGAACGAGTGCCGCGCCCTTTGGTTCCGCCGCGCCGGGTTGCGGCGGCGGAAACCGCCATCACCGAGGGGCGCGCTTCAGACTCATGATATAGGCAGCGATATCCTCCGACTCCTGCGCCGAGAGAATCAGGGTCGGCATGATCGGATGCGGCGTGCGGATCACATTGCGCAGCGCGAATTCGGTCGTTTCCGGCCGGCGTGCGATCTCCTGGAAGCTCGGAGCATCCACATCCATGGGCTGGCGCTGCCCCGGCGAAACGAAATGACAACCTGAACAGAGCTGAAGGGCGAGCTTGCGGCCGGTCGTCACCGCATCCTGCGGCTCCTGCGCCGGTGCAGGCGAGGCCGCGATCGCAATGACGACCGCCGCACCCGCGATGTCAGTGAGGGTGAGCATCGTTC
The DNA here is from genome assembly GCA_041690495.1 of Alphaproteobacteria bacterium. Lineage (GTDB taxonomy): Bacteria > Pseudomonadota > Alphaproteobacteria > CACIAM-22H2 > CACIAM-22H2 > DATAAP01. Next base: position 26,053 of record JAWLHE010000013.1, read on the forward strand.
ATTGCTTCTTTTGTGCCTCGATGAACGCGACGAGGTCGTCGATGTCCTGGCGCGACAGCTCGAACGGCGGCATGGGCGGATGCGGCCGCGACAGAAAGCCCCGCAGGTATTCGGCGTCGCGACGCTGCGCGATGGTCGCGAAGCTGGGTGCCACATCGGCGCCGCGGCCAGTCGGCTCAGCTGCATGGCAGTTGGCGCACCAGCGCTGGGCCGTGGCCCTGCCATCAGCGGCATCTCCCGCCGCCATCCCGGGACCCGCGACGAACAGTACGAACGGCGCGGCCATCATTATGCGCTTGGGGATGCTCATGCTCCTCTCTGTTGCATGCCCGGCAGGCGGCTGGCAAGCACCACCGCCGCGCCGGGCGTATTACCCCGTCAGACGGCGGTGTGCGCCGGCTCGAGACTGAGATGGTCGCGCACGCCTTTGGCGCCCGGCGCGTTCTCCGCGGCGACGCGGATGGCATGCCGCTCGTCCTCCGACCGGACGAGCCCCCAGAGATGCACGATGCCTTCGCTTACGACGATGTTCTTGGTCCATAGCGAGGTCCAGCTCTGCGCCTTCAGCTCGCGCAGGATGGCGTCGCGTATCGCCGCATCGTCACGCGAAACGGCATCCGAGACGGTGCCGCTGGCCAGGCCCTGCAGCAGGTTGGCGCGGCTGACGATGCCGACCAGCTTGCCGTCGCGCATCACCGGCACGCGCTTGATCCGATGCTTCTCCATCAGATCGGCGACCTCGCGCAGCGTCGTGCTCTCGACCACCGTGATGACATTGGCCGTCATGACGTCCTGGGCCTTGCGACCGCGCGACCTGGCGTACTCTGCCGCTCGCTCCGGACTCTCTGAGAGCAGTTCGAGCCACCACGAATGCCGCGCCTCGGTCTCGTTCTCGACGCGGCGCACGAGATCGCCCTCGCTGACCAGACCGAGGATGGCGCCCTCGCCATTGACGACCGGCACGCCGCTGATGCGGCGGCGCAGGAAAAGGCTGGCAATCTCGCTGACGGTAGTGTTCGGACCGACAGTAATGACGTCTCTTGTCATGACATCGACGGCGCGCATGGCTTCCTCCGTTTCAATTCCGCGTTGCAAGCAAAGCGCGAAGCGGCGCGACGGGCATTGATTTGGATCATGCGGATCGCGGTCGCGACGCCGGCCGTCTCTTTCGGAGGCGGATGAACCGACCACCGCCCCCTGCAGTTGACTTGATGCCGGCCTTTCTATCGTAATATGGGGACGCTGCGCTGTCTTCGGCGGCCAACCAGCGATTTCGCTATTATTGTCAACCTATTGGGTGGGGGCGCCGGCCAGGGAGTACACCGCATGGGTGGGTTGGAGGACCGTGCAGCGGCAAGTCTGGCGACCAGACCGGGCGATCCCGTCTGGACGGCGGCGCACTCCACCGGGCTGCTCAGCGTGCTTCCGGTCGCCGTCTTCACCATCGACCGGTCCGGTGTCATCACCAATTATAACGCGCGCGCCGCGGAACTCTGGGGACGTGCGCCGGTATGCGGCGACACGCAACGACGCTTCTGCGGCTCGTGGCGCCTGTTCCTGCCCGATGGTACTTGGCTGCCGCACGAGTTGTGCCCGATGGCCTCGATTCTCGAGAACGGCCGGCCGGTCAAGGACCTTGAGGTGATCATGGAGCGGCCGGACGGCTCGCGCATCACGGTCCTCGCCAACATCGTGGCGCTGCGCGACGAGAGCGGCGCCATTGTCGGCGCGATGAATTGCTTCAACGACATCACCGAGCGGAAGCGCTCGGAACGCCAGTTGCACGAGAGCCATCAGGACCTCGAGGATTTTTTCGAGAATTGCGCGGTCGGGCTGCACTGGGTGGCCGGCGACGGGACCATTCTGCGGGCCAACCGCGCCGAGCTCGAGCTGCTTGGCTATCGCCGCGAGGAGTATGTCGGCCGACACATCGCCGAGTTCCACGCCGATCCGGTCGCCATTGCCGACATCCTTGCCCGCCTTGAGCGCGGCGAAGCGCTCGACAAGTACCCGGCGCGGCTGCTCGCCAGGGACGGATCGGTCAGGCATGTGCTAATCACGTCCAACGGACGGTTCGGCAATGGCCGGCTCCTTCACACGCGCTGCTTCACCATCGACGTGACCGCGGCGCGCCGCGCCGAGGAGACGCTGAGCGAGCGCGAACGGTGGTCCCGCGACCTGATCGAATCGCTGCCGGCGGCGATCTATACGACCGACGCCGCGGGGCGCGTCAATTTCTACAACCGCGCGGCGGTCGAGTTTGCGGGCCGCGAGCCCGTGCTCGGCAGCGACGAGTGGTGCGTCTCGTGGCGCATGTACCGGCCGGACGGAACGCCCCTGCCGCACGATGAATGCCCGATGGCGGTTGCGCTGAGGGAGAACCGGCCGGTCCGCGGCGTCGAGGCGATTCTCGAGCGCCCTGACGGAACGTGCATTCCGTTCATTCCCTTCCCGACGCCGCTGCACGACGCATCCGGCGCGCTCGTCGGCGCCGTGAACATGCTGGTCGACATCAGCGAGCGCAAGCGCGCGGACCGGTATGCGAAACGTCTCGCGGCGATCGTCGAATCCTCCGACGATGCTATCATCAGCAAGAGCCTCGACGGCATCATCGAGACTTGGAACGAAGGCGCAGAGCGGATCTTCGGCTACAAGGCGAACGAAGTGATCGGCAAGCCCATAACGATCCTGATCCCGGAGGATCGCCAGGACGAGGAACCCGGGATTCTCGCGCGCGTCCGGCGCGGCGAGCGGGTCGAGCATTACGAGACGGTGCGGCGGCGCAAGGACGGAAACCTGATCGACATCTCGTTGACGATATCGCCGATCCGTAATGCCGAAGGGGCGATCGTCGGGGCGTCCAAGATCTCGCGGGACATCACCGCACAGAAGCAGGCCGAGGAGCGGATGAAGCTGCTGGCGCGCGAAGTCGACCACCGCGCCAAGAACATCCTCGCCACCGTTCAGGCGCTGACGCGCATGACGCGCGCGGACACCGTGCCGGCCTACACGGAAGCGCTGATGGGCCGCCTCCGCGCGCTCGCGCAGGCGCATACGCTGCTGGCGAAGAGCCGCTGGACGGGCATCAATCTCCGGCGCCTGATCGAGGAGGAGCTCGAACCGTTCGGCACCAACGGCGACGGCCATCTGACGATAGCCGGCCCGGAGGTCGACCTATCGCCCGAGGCCGGCCAGGGACTCGGGATGGCACTACACGAGCTCGCCACCAATGCGGCGAAATACGGCGCCTTCTCGGTCCCGGGCGGCTCCGTCTCCATCCAGTGGTCCGCGACCGGCGGGCGGCTGGTGCTGCGCTGGACCGAGCGCGGCGGCCCTCCGGTGCGCGCGCCGGGGCGGCGCGGTTTCGGCAGCGGCCTGATCGAGGCGGCGATCCAGGGACAGCTCGACGGTGAGGCGATCTTTGACTGGTGTCCCGCGGGGCTCGCCTGCGAGCTCAGCATGTCGACCGAGAAGCTGGCGCTGGTCTGACTGGGTTGCGCAGGCGTCGTTCCGGCGCCGGCTTTGCCCCCTCGGAACAAAACATGCTGCGCCATGCGCGGAAGAATGCCGACGCGCGGCGGGCGGGACAGGCGGGGGAATCAATCGCCCTGCACGGCATTCGTCCCCGGCCGCGGTTCGGGACGGACGGCCGGCACGGCTTCGGGATGCGCAAGGGCATCCCTGACGGTTTCGGCCGATTTCGTCCAGTCATGAGTCATGGCCGCCGCGACGATGCGCGCCTCGTCGAAGGGCGTGCGCATGGCGGCGCGCAGCGCGTTCGCCAGCCCGAGCAGATCCGCACGGTCGTACAGCACACCGCATTCGGCGGTGATCGTGTCCCTGAGGAAGCCGAGCGCCGGCGCCACCACCGGGCGGCCGAAGCTCAGCGCCAGCATCGCGCCGCCGGAGGTCAGGATCTCGAGATAGGGAAGCGCCACGGTGTCGCATGCCTTGAGATAGAGCTGCATCTCGTCGTCGGGTACGAACCCCGGTCGGAAGACGATCCGCGCGCGCGAAGCGTCGATCTGCGTGCGGATCGTCGCCTCGTATGCCGGCTCCTGGAACTTTCCGGCGATGACCAGAACGGCGCGCGGCGGAAGCTCCTCCACCGCGCGGATCAGCGTTTCGAGATTCTTGTACGGCTTGCACAACCCGATGAACAGGAACGCGAATTCGTCCTCGGCGAGTCCGAGCCGGCGCCGCGCCTCGCTGCGATCGATCGAGTCCGGATAGTGACCCCGCCAGTGCCCATGATCGATCAGCACCACCCGTCCGGCAGCTGCGGGAAAGGCGCGCTCGACCTTCCGTGCGGCAGAGGGACCATGAACGAGAAGCCGCGTCGCCATCCTCACGATCAGGAGGCGCACGAGGCGGTGCAGCCCCGGGACAACGCAGCGGTCATGCGGATAAAGGTTGTGTACCGTCCAGATCAGCCGCGCTCCGCGGACGCGCGCCAGCGCCACAAGGAAGACGAGCATCGCGAAGCCGCGCAGGCAACGCAGCGGATTCGGATGGTTGTAGAAGAAGGACGGCCAGTGGATATGGACGTAGTCGACGCCGCGGAGATGCTCCAGAAGCCACCTTCCGGCCAGCATCCCCTCGCGCACCGTCACACCCGCCGCCTCGAGCGCCGGATAGAAGCATTCGGTGTAGGAATCGCCGCGGCGTGGAAACGCCATAACCGTGATCATGCCCAGCCAGGCCCCCATGGCGGCCTGGAGCCGCGCCTGAATCGAAACCGGCATTTGTGGTGGAGCCGGATAAACGATGTCTTAGACCACGCGACGGGGGCGGCGGGCAAGGCGTCGGTATCCTGCGCGACGCATGAGCCGGATCCTCGCCCGACGCCGCTGCCGGCAGCCTGTGATGCGACTTGATTCACGACAGACAGTCTCGACGCACCGTCCGTTCAGGCGCATCGAGGGGCTTCCGCAGGATCAGACACTGTGCCAGAGCCGGATAAAACTCGCCCATGAGATACTCGCTAAGACGGGAAAGAATTCTCTGCGGGTCGAACTCGTCGAATCCGCACAGCACGCTGCGGTCGCCCTGCTCAAGGGCGAACGGTGCAATCGCGATCAGGTCGCGAACGTTGATATTGCGCCCGTATCTGCATTCCTTGCGTCGCGTGAAAGGCTCGACTTCCGGGAATAGATCGAGGGTGATGACGAACAGACCGCCGGGACGCAGGGCGTCGAATGTGCGGATCATCACGTCGTGCAGCTCCTGATCGGTCAGATGCTCCAGAACGCTGATGGAGACGGCGACATCGAAAGACCGGGGCCGCAGCCCGGCCTCGCTGATGGCCATGTTCCTCAGCTCGACCCGCGTGCCGAAAAGCCGGTTGAGAATCCGGGTCGTCTCCGTGTCGCAGGGCCATCCCATTCCGGATGCCGCCATGCCCGGATCCACATTGACCACACGCGCGCCCGCCCGATCCAGCGCGAACTGCAGGCCGCTCAGGCCGCCGCCGATCTCCAGCACATCGAGCCCGGGGCGGACCGGAATCGCGTGATATGCCCAAGGATATTCAAACGCGCGGATCGTGTTGTTCGGCTGCAGCGAGAACGGCCCTTTGTATCGGGTGACGAGCCGCTTCGGAAGCATGCGCTCGAGCCGCCACGGCCCCGGAAACGGATGGCCGTGCGGCGCGCCTTGTTCGATGTTCCACTTCCTGTGGGTCTCGGGGAGCTGTCTTGGGGCCAACATAATTCTGCCTTTTCGCGCGGATCGCACGAGATGATGTTTCCGGTGTGCCCGAAGCCCGAGCACGGTTCTCTGGGACGTTCGTTGAATGCTTGATCGGATCCGGGCCCTGCTTACGTCGCTGTTCTGGCCGCGCCCTGGGGAATGCGGTGCTGCCCGCTTCCGCCGCCGGGCGGCCGGGCCTGCTGTGCGGATTTCCGTCTCAGCACCATGCAGCCTTTCTCGCAGTCAATCGTCTCTCCGCCGAAATCAGGGTTCTCCTCGAACCATCTTGAAATGACCTGCTGGTCGCCCCTCCGGTCCGCGTCGTCGACGAAAACCGCAGCGCGCGAGGAGAGGCGCGGGAAGAGCAGCGGGCCGGCCGGATAGCGAATCATCTTCTCCATCGGCATCGGCGGCCCATCGACGACGAGCATGTCGATCGGAACATCCGCAAGATCGCGCGTGTCATACCATTTCCACGTATCGCCGCCGATCGAATGCTCCCGAAGCGGCGCATGAATCACGTCCGCCCATTCGCTCAATCCGTGCCGCTCGAGATTACGGCGCGTCTCCTCCGCGAAACGGCCATCGTGGTCGAGCGAGATCACCCGTCCGGCCCCGTTCAGCTGCATGCAGCGCGCAAGGACGACCGTGGAAACGCCGGAGCCGCACTCGACGACCACCTGCGGGCGATGCTCCAGGGCGTGCCCGGCGAGAACCGCAAGGAAATCCGGAGAAGCGGCCCACTCCCGCGTGTTGGGCAGTGCGCGCGTGAAATTCAGCTCGCGATACAACCCGTCCAGTGCCTGCAGCTGCTGGAACAGCCGGTCGTTCGCCTTGGCGCGTTCGATGTCGTTCCTGACGTCGAACGCCATGAGGTGAACGCGACGCACCTTGTGCAGCACATAGGCCGACAGCACGACGTTTCCGAGCACGAGGAGAACGATGGCCCCGATGAGGGCGTCAGAAAATGTAACAGTTGCGTTCATTGGTTCCCCAAAGTCATCGCGTCACCAGGTTGCGGCTCGGGACTCACTTCGCGTCGGAAGAATCCCGGACGTGTGGCGATTCGTGCCCGGAAGCGTGGACGGGCAGCGAAGGCCGTACGGGGCTTTCCGCCGGCGCGGCTGAATTCCTCCTCCCGGCCCGTCCGAGCTCGCGCGCGCCGGACACCGGCAGTACGGTTGCGGCCGCCTTGATCAGCCAGAGCACATGCCCTTCCCGGCCCTTGGGATTTCTCAGCTCCCAGTAGAAGGACCTGCCGATCGCGGAAACCACACCGGCGCCGAATGGCGACCGCGCCAGCGCGCACAGGCGGCGCAGAAATCCCGGCAAGCGCGAAGCTTCGTGCACGAAGCTGTTGTGAACGCAGAACGTGAACGCGATCGCACGCTCGGCGTCGGTTATCGGTCCCGGCGCTCCGGGCACGGCAGCTGCGGCTTCCAGATCCTCGAACATCTCCCGGAGCAGTCCCTTGCTGGCCATCACGGAAGCCCTGGACAGCAGCGCTTCCCTTCGCTGCGCTGCGCTCAGCGGGCCTGCGGGCACGGCCAGCAGATACTCTCCAAGATCGAGCTCGTTCCTTATGCGCGCGCCGATGATCTTGTCATAGGCGCGCCAGACCTTGTGACGCTCCGACTCGGCGTGATTTTCCGCCGCGCTGCCGCGCCGTCCCGGGTGCTGCCGAAGTATATACGTCGCGCCATCGATGATCTTGCACGGGTAGAGCCGGGCGAGCCGGACGAGCATGTCATAGTCCTGCCCGCGGATCATGTCCTCGCGGAATTCACCGGCACGCCGATAGCATTCCCGCCGCACGATCGCCCCGTTGAGCATGAAGAAGCAATCCTTCATCAGCTCCAGAAAGACCTGCCTCCCTTCCCTCTTGCGGACCGGCATCAGCCGCTCGAACGCGATGGTCCCGTCGGGTCCCGATTTTCCCGATGCATAGCTGCTGCACGTGAATCCCAGCTCCGGGTTCGCGGCCAGGACCTCGAGATGGCGGGCGATGGCGTCGGGATAGGCGACGTCGTCGTCGTCGAAGGTCCAGACGAGGTCGCCCGTGACATGCTTCATGCCGAGGTTCAGCGCCGAGGCCCTTCCCCCGTTCTCCTTGCGGAGATACGTGATCCGCTCCCCGTACTTCCTGACCCGCTCGGCCGTGCCGTCGGTGCTCCCGTCGTCGATGACGATGATCTGAGCGGGTGCGATCGTCTGCCCCACGAGGCTGTCGAGGCTCTCCTCGATGAAGTGCGCCCGGTTATAGGTCGGAACCAGGACCGATACGGAGCTGGGCATTCCTGTCGTCTCCACCTGGAAGCGTCGATCCGGCACCGGCAGCGCCCGTGCGGGCCGCCGATATGTTGCAGGCCGAGCGCTGTCCGCGAGCGCCGGCCTGCGATTCAGGGTGCCGGCGATTGCGTCGGGCCATCGAGCCTCGCCTTCGGACGAAGCCGAAGGCGCCCGGACAGCCTTCGGAGCAGGACCGGCGGAACCCGGAGAAGGCCGGCCGGATCGGTCCGGAAATACTTGATCATGACCGGGAGGGCTTCGCTTCTGCGGCTGCTCCAGATCACGCTGATCATGTTCTCGATGAATTCATGCCGATAGCGGCGGATGCGCGCCTGGATGGCCGGCCGATAGGACCTGGACGCGGCGAAATGGCCGGCGGCGTCCATCATGCAGGTCTGGTCGTAGAACGCGCGCCACAGCATCTCCGGGGATCCCCAGTCCACGCCGTTGTAGATATTGACGCCGTAGCTCAATCGGACGTTCGGGGTCGTGCAGAAGACCGTCTTCTCCGAGCGGCTGGCAGCCTCCATCCAGAAGAAATGATCCTCGCCGCCGGCCCGCAGATCGGCGCGAAAATTCATGGGAAATGCGCTCGCGCGGTAGACCACCGCACTGGCCTGTATCGGGCATCCGATCAGGATGCGCTCGAACAGGCTGCCGGTGTACGCGAAGATGTTCTGCTCCGCGTCGATCCGCTCGCACTCGGCCGCGGGAATCTCCCTTGTCTCGAAAATCGTTCTCGCCCCGTCGCGATGCACGGCGTCGCAGAAATAGAAATCGAAACCCCGGTCCAGCGCCCGTTTGGCGGTCGCCAGATGGGCAGGGGCCCAGCTGTCGTCGGAATCCAGCAGCGCGATGTATTTCGAATCCCGGCGCGCGTGCTCGATGCCGCGATTTCTGGCGGCGCCCGGGCCGCCGTTCTCCTGCCGCAGGATGAGCAGGTGCTCCGGGAACGCCTTCAGAAGGGGCTGCAACTCGTCGTCGGCCCGGACCGGAGAGCTGTCGTCCACGACGATCACCCGCGGCGTCGCCACGCCCTGCTGAGACAGGGCGCTGGTCACGGCCTTCGCCAGTATGCCGGGCGCACGCTGGAAGAACGGAATGACGACCGAGATCTCCCGGGTCGCGCCGGCAGGCGCCTCGCTGTTCATCGTCCCCCTTAAGACCAGAAACCAGGACCCGACCGGCGGATACGCGTTAACATTTCGGGCGCCTGCGCATCCGAATATAGAAGCGTTTCGGGCGAAATGCTTGGTTAAGATTGTGTGGCCGGAACCGCGCCGGGCGCCGCGGCGCCGTTCACAACAGGCGGTCGGGATAGCGTCGCCCCAGAACCAGCCGGTGATAGGCGATGGCGGTCACGAAAAGGACCGCCAGGCTGATGCCCAGGGGCTCGATCAGAAACCACCACGGCGCGCCGGTCGAAATGACGATCAGCGGATCGGCGCCGGCCGGCGAATGGATCGTGTCGGTAACCATCATCAGGACCAGCGCCGTCGCGACCGCGGTCGCCATGACCGGCCAGCCGGTGCCGAATTCGTGTGCAAAGATCAGCCCGACGATCGACCCCACGACATGCCCGCCGATCAGGCTCCGCGGCTGCGCCATCTTGGTTTCCGGCATCCCGAAGATGATGACGCACGATCCGCCGAGGGACGCAAGCAGCCACGGCACCTGCTCGAACTCCATGAGCGCCAGGACGAGCACCATCGCGGCGGCGCACGCCGCCCAGGCGCCCACGAGCGAAAGCACACCGAATCGTCTCATCACCACACTCGTCGCAGGACCCGCCGCCGCTGCGGGCGGCGAATCGATGTCAGGCCGCGCCTCATATGCGTCAGTTCGGACCCGCGCGCAAGAACGCGGGCGCCGCAGCATGGCGGACCCCATACGTTCGCACGGCTCCGCGCCGCGGCCGGAGCGCCGGCATCAGGGCCGCGTGCCGCCCTGACCGGTCGTCGCCGTTTCCGGCACCGCCGCATCCGCGGACCCGAGGAAGCGACGCCGCTCCTGCGCGTAGCGGACCAGTGCCGCGAACCGGTAGAGCCCGTGCACGAACTTGCCGTAGGGCAGGGTCACGAACAGCGCGAACACCACGCCGAGATGGAGAGCGAGAAGGACGCCCATGGCGCCCGTCTCCCGCAGCGCCAGCAGGGCAAGGCCGGTCAGGCTCGTCAGGAAAAGCATGACGATGAAGGCGGCATCCATGCCGAAGCGGGCCTCGTCGCGCAGCGCCGGCGCGCGCCGCCACATCGCGGCCAGCAGGCCCGCGGGGCCGGCGAGGAGGCCGATGCCGCCGAGCGTGCCGAGCACGACCGGCAGGTCGTACCACGGGTACGGCGCCTCGCGGCCGAGCAGATAGTGATACGCCGTCGCCACCGTGGTCGCGGCGAAGCACAGCACGAACCCGTAGAACGTGAGGTGGTGATACGCCCGGCGCCGGTCGGCCGGGCGGTCGTCGTCGTTGAAGCAGCCGACGCCGCCGCCGTCGAGATAGCGCAGCCGGCCGGCATCGGCCAGCGCCTGCCGCAGGGCGCCGGGCCCGCCCCGCCCGCCCGGCGGCGCGCCGGTGTCGCGCCAGAACAGCCGCACGCTCATCGCCATCGCGACGATCGCGTAGAGGAACGCGGCGCCGAACAGCAGCACCATCGCGCCGTGCGGCATCAGCCGGTAGAAGGCCCCGGGCCCGGCATGAACCCCGAACAGCACGGCCGGATCGTGCCACGCGACGAATCCGAGGACGAACGCGGCGACGCCGAGCGCCGCCGCCAGCGCCACGACCAGGCCGTTGCGCGCGAACAGGCCGGCACAGCCGCGCGGCCAGGCATAGGCGGCATAGGACTGGTTGCGCACCCGGGCCAGGACCTGCGGCACGTTGACGTCGAATTCGTGCGGCGGCGCGAACTGGCAGTCGTAGTAGCAGGCGCCGCAGGCATGGCACAGATTGGCGAGGTAGTAGAGGTCGCCGTCGGGGAAGGCGCGCCGCATCTCCATCGCCGGGAAGACGGCGCACAGGCCCTCGCAGTAGCGGCACGCATTGCAGACCGTCATCAGCCGGTCGGCTTCGGCCAGCGCCCTAGTCGCGTGCATGCGCGGCCGCCTCCCTGCCGGCAACGCGGCCGAACACGCTGCCGATGGTCATGCCGATCCCGGCGGCATAGCCGCGGCCGAGCACGTTGCCCGCCATGATCTCGCCGGCGGCGAACATGTTGGCGGCGGGCCGCCCGTCGCGCATCTGCATGCGCGCGTCGCGGTTCACCCGCGTGCCCAGATAGGTGAAGGTGATGCCCGGCCGCACCGGGTAGGCATGGAACGGCGGGGTCTCGATCCGCCGCGCCCAGTGGCTCTTGGGCGGGTCGAGCCCCGCGGTGCGGCAGTCGTCGGGGATCCTGTCGTCGAACGTGCCGGGCCGCACCGCCGCATTGAACGCGCCGACCGTCGCCTCGAGCGCGCCGGGGTCGAGATCCAGCTTCCCCGCCAGCGCGCGGATGCTTTCGGCCCGGATCGGCGGGTAGAGCGACGGCATGAACAGCGTCAGCGCCGGCGCATCGAAGATGATGTAGGCGATCTGGCCCGGCTGCGCCGCGATCAGCCGCCCCCAGATCGCGTAGCGCTTGGGCCAGATGTCCTCGCCCTCGTCGTAGAAGCGCTGCGCATGCCTGTTCACCACGATCCCGAACACAACGCAGTCGAGCCGGGTGATGATGCCGCCGTCGAATTTCGGCGCGCGCGCGTCGATCGCCACGGCATGGCACTGCGTCGGGTCGCCGACCTCCGCCACGCCGCGCTCGAGCAGCATCTTAAGCACCGCGCCGCGGTTGTAAGGCGTGCCGCGGATCAGGAAGTTGTCGGCGGCCTCGCCCCAGTGGGCCCTGAGCCAGTCGATATTGGCCTCGAACCCGCCCGACGCGGCGACGAGCGTCGCGGCGCGGACCGTGACGCGCGCGCCGCCGCGTTTCACCGTCGCCGACAGGAACGTGCCGGCATCGATCTCCAGATCGACGACCTCGGCGTCGTAGACGGCCTCGACGCCGAGGCTTTCCGCCGTGCGGTAGAGCGCGTTGAGCATCGCGCGGCCGCCGCCGAGGAAGAACGAGTTGGTGCGGCCGAGGCTCAGCGTGCCGCCCAGCGACGGCTGGAAGCGCACGCCCTGGCGCGGCATCCAGTCGAGGATCTCCTTCGATTCGGCGATCATGAAGCGCGCCAGCGCCTCGTCGGTCTGCCCCTCGGTGACGCGCATCAGGTCGTCGACGAACTCGTCCTCGGTATAGGGCCCGCTCAGGGTGTCGGTGGCCGCGTCGTGGGCGCAGCGCATGTTGCGCGTGTGGCGGGTGTTGCCGCCGCGGTAGAACCTGGGCGCCGCCTCGAGCACCAGCACCGACGCGCCGGCGCGCCGCGCGGTGATCGCCGCGCACAGCGCCGCGTTGCCGCCGCCGACCACCAGCACATCGAACTTGCGCGCCAGATCGACCATGCCCGACCGCCGCGATGGAAACCGGCGGGAATGCTACGTCGTTCATGCCGGTCCGCGGACAAAAAAAGCGCGCGGGATCGCGCGGCGGGAACGGCGGTGTCGGAGTCCGGCGGCGATGCCGGAGAGCCGGCGGTCGGGACGGCAGATCGCGGCGGCTGCCGGCACGGGGCGCGGCGCCCGGGCCGGTCGGCACCGCCGCGCATCATTCGATCGTCCAGCACCCCACGTCCACGCCCCATTTCGCGCGGGCCTCGATCAGCGCCGACTGCAGGGTGCAGTGCCAGCTTTCCGGACCGGCCTGCGCTTCGCGCCGCCGGAAGCAGAGCAGGACGTAGCCGCCCTTGTCGGCCGGGCCGTGCTCGATGCTGAGCCATTCCATGCCCTCGCGGCGGTGGCTTGGCGGCACGGCGCTGACGAGCCGGCATCCGGTCCAGCGTTGTCCGCGCCGCGCGGCATCATGGCCTTCCGGCAAGCGGTGCTCCATATCCCCCACTCGCTCCTCCCGCCGCTTGCCCCCGTTCGCGATCGCGACACTTTAAAAACGCCGCGCGGACGGTGTTGTGATTTTTTCGTGTAGACTACGAAGCATCGGGGGGCCTGCGCGCGAATGCTCCGCTGCGAAGGGCCGGCAACCGCCCGATCCGCGCAGGTCGCCGGCGAACGCCGACGCCTCGCACCGCGCCGGCTACCGGCGGAGCCGGAAAGAACCGCTGGTCCGGATTGATAAACAGCATCTGCAATCGCATGACCGCTTGGCCCACAGGCGCACTCGATTCCCGAAGCGACGGCGCCGCAGGCGCGGCCCGGCCATGCGCAACGCTCTGCGAGGCAACGCGATGTCTTCTCCGCAAGCGGCGAATGCAGGACTTGGAATCGAAAGCATCCGGCCGGGACGCGCTGCGGTCGGACCGGGCAGAATGCCCGTCATGGCGCTCGTCGGCCTTGCCCTGAGCGGATGCGCGGCCGGTGCCTTCGACCGGCCGCCGCGCCCGACGCAGGCCCAGGAGCTCTGCCGGTCGTGGGGCTATGATCCCAACGATCCGGTCTGCCTCCGCACCTTCCGCCGCGATCCGCCCTAGAGAGCACCGGCGCGGCACGTCGCGGAACCGTTCACCGCCCGCGGTGAGTCCGACCGCGCCGGGAGCGATTGCCGGTCGCGCCAGGCAACGGCGGCAGCGGCAGAACCGCGGACCGGCGTCATCGTGCGGCCGGACGTCCGACCTCGATCTTCGGCGCGACCGGCGTGCCCGCGCTGTCGGCGATCGACACGGCGGAATAGCTGTCGCCGATCTCGCCGCTGTGGCGTGTGCCCTTCTCGATGCGCCGGATGGTGCTCATGATGTCGAAGCCCCCTTATTGACATTGCTCGACTTCGCGAGAATGGAGCGGGCCGAGCGGTGGCCGACATCCCTCAAAGCGGCGCGCCGCTGACGACGATTCCATCGGCATCGCTGTAGACTATCGCGCCGCAGCGCCCCCGGGCCGGACCGGCGTGGCGGATGGTGCCAATATCCAACGCAGGCACGATCAGGCACGCAAAAGTTATTCTGTGCTTGAGCCGAGGCGCCTGAACGCAACCGGCGTCAATCTCCCGGCGGCTATTGAGCCGTGGCTTGAGTATCGGGTCTAATACTTCCTCTGCATGCAGCCGATACTCTCAGAGTTGGGATGCCGGCGCGGGGGCGGTCCGGGCCGAGCTGGCGCGTTGGCGCGTCCCCATGACCGGCAGGGTCAGGCGGAGCATCATGCGCAGGTGCGTGCCGTGCCTGCGCCCCGCCCTCGCCCGCACGTCGCATCGCCCGATTCGCCCGCGGCCGTGAGCGCGCCGGCGCGCGAGGAAGCAGGCGGGGGAGGAACGCGGCGAAGGCAGTAGCAACGGCAGCGGGTCCGCTCAGGCCGAAAGCAATACAGCAACGCCCACACGCAAGCTGACGCTGCGCGAGCGCCGTCAGGTAATCCTGAACACCTTCATCACCTCGTCGCCGAGGTGGTTGATGACCTTCACGGCGATGCGGCCGGATTTCGGCTTGGGGAACGGGCGCGAGGTGTCGCTGTTCAGCGTCGCCCAGGCGTCGGCGTTGATCTCAGCCTTGAGCGTCGTCTTGAGCGCGCCGTAGGGGTCGTTCGCGCCGAGGAAATAGGCGTGGCGGACGAAGAAGCTTTCCTCGTTGTAGTCGGTGTCGATGAACCAGCAGGCGATGCCGTCGGCGCCGTCGCTGCGGACCGCGCCGGTGCTCGGGTCGAACACGTCCACACCGTTGACCTTCACTCTCACCTTGCCGCCCTCGGTCGGCAGGATCGTGATGTCCGGCTCGCCGAAGATGACGAACAGGTTGCCCCTACCGGTGTTCTTGAGGTCCTCGGCCATGTGCAGGTCGGCGTTCATCCGCGCCTTGAGCACGGGGAGACGGCCGAGCTTGTTGAACTCCGTGCTGTGGCCGTCATAGCTGAACGCGCAGGCGATCAGCACGTCGAAATCGGCGTCACCCGCCTCGCGCGCCGCCTGCACCAGATCGGGCCGCGTGACCGTGCCGAACTCCGGGCCGATGAAGATGGCCGCGCGCTTCTCCCTGTCGCCTTCCATGTAGCGCCCTTCGGCGCAGACCAGCTCGCCCGGCCACGGCTTGAGCGATGTGAAGACGATCCGATCCTCCTTGTGCGCCTGCTGCACGCCAGAGGTCTTGAGGTTCTCCAGGATCATCTGCGGGAAGCTCTGCTTGGCGCCGTAGTCGCCGCCCGGATCGGCGAGCTGGTCGATCAGCTCGTCGTTCTCGTCCACGCCGAGCACGCGATGCGGCGACAGGCTCTCGACCGTGAACGGCCCGGCAACCCGAACCTTCTTCCTGTCCTCATACGGCTTGTCGTAGAGGTACTCGAATTCCGCTTTTGCGGCGATCGACGCGTCGATCTCCTTCTGCCGCGCGATCCGCGCCTGCCACCATTCGGCATGCAGCTTCTTCGCGCCTTCCGGCCATGCCTTCTCCGCCTCGCGCGGAATCTCCCATTCCTGCCAGGTCTTCTTGAGGGCGGCGTTGAGCTTCTCGTGCTGCGGCTCCAACGTGGCTTGCCATTTCTCCCAGATCACATCGATCTCGGCGTTGTTCGCAATCGACTTAAGCGTAATGTGCGGCACGCGCTCGTAGACAAAGCCATGGCGTATATCGCCGCGCGTTGGCTGCGACGATGGAGCCGTGCGGGTGACTTCTCCTTCCTTGATCTGGCCTTCGCGCGAGTCGGCCAGCAGGTAAAACGGATAGCGCGTCCCCATAATACGGGCACGAGCTAACGCCAAAGCGACGCGAGAAGTGTCAATAGTGATCCAGCGGCGGCCCCATTGCTCGGCAACAGTTGCGGTCGTACCGGAGCCACACGTTGGATCAAGCACGAGGTCACCAGGGTCGGTGGACATCAGTACGCAGCGCTCGACTATCCTACCCGAGGTTTGAACCACATAGACTTTGTCTCCTCCTAGACTGCTTCCGACGTCCGTCCACACGTTTCGGATCGGCATTGCTGGATAGTCGTCGATAAAGCGAACATAGTTCAGGCTATTTTTTCCGGGCTCGAGGCGATCTGCTCGTGAGAGACGCTCCATTCCCTTTTCATTGGTCTTCCATCGTACTTGCTCGCTTGGCTTTATTTCCCGCCCTCTGATACGGACAGGAAACCAGGAAGCTGCCCCCTCACCCTTGGACCGGCCTATACTTTGAGAGGTCATATCACTTAGTCGAAATGCCCGACCGAGCGCCGTGATCTCCGGTGTTGCTCGCGATGCCCGAAGACGTTCACCCGTTGAGCTTTGAATGAATGAGTACGCTTCGCCACCCTCGCCGCCTGCAACTTTCGGAAGCAGGAAATTGCGAAACTTCAGCGCCTCTCTATGCCGCGCGAACCACAAAATGTGATCACTCACGTTTGGGATGTACTGCTCCGTTGATCCGGAGGTCTTCTCGATCGTGATTAGGGAAATAAAGTTCTCTTCGCCAAAGACCTCGTCCATCACCGAACGAAGGCGATGGACATTCTCGTCACCGATTTGCACGAAAATGGATCCAGACTCCGTTAGGAGATCGCGAGCGACAGTCAGCCGATCACGAAGATAGGTGAGATAGCTGTGAATCCCATCTCGCCACGTGTCGCGAAACGCCTTCACCTGCTCCGGCTCGCGCGTGATGTGGGCGACATTCCCGTCCTTCACATCGCGGCTTGTGGTGCTCCATTGGAAATTGCTGTTGAACCTGATGCCGTAGGGCGGGTCGATATAGATGCACTGCACTTTGCCGCGCAGGCCCTCGCGCTCGGCGAGGCTGGCCATCACCTGCAGTGAATCGCCGAGGATCATGCGGTTCGACCAGTTCTGGTCGTGCTGATAGAACTCGGTCTTGTCCACTCCCTTGGGGATACCGTTGAAGTCGGCGAACAGATCGGGTGTCAGGTCGCCCGCCTCGTGTTCGCGCTCCTTCGTCTCGCGCAGCAGGTCGTCGATCAGCGCCTTGGGATGGACCTTCTCCTGGATGTAGAGCGGCGGCGCGTGGACCACGAGGTCGCTCCAGTCCTGCTCGTCCTTGCCGCGCCAGACGAGCTGCGGGTCGAGGTCGGTGTTGCGCGAATATTTCACCCGGCGCGGGCTCTCCTGCTCCTTCGCGATGACCGACTGATGCTCCGCGGTCGGGATGTTCTTCCGCTTCGCCTCGTCGTGCTTCAGCGTCTCGACGGTTTTCTTCGTGGGAAGCTTCTTCGCCATCGCTCTTACTCTGACTCGCCAATCGGTGACAGTGCGCGCCGGCCCTCACTCTTCGTTACCATGTGCTGTCGCCCTCGGGCTTGACCCGAGGGCCCAGCAGCGGCGCCGGAAGCGAGAGCGGAACCGGGTCCTCGGATCAAGTCCGAGGACGACAGATTCTTTGTTGTCATTGACTTTGCCGAATCGCAGAACATCGGGGCCATCACGCCTCCTGCGTCGCCGGGCGGGCGGCCGACTCGATCATGCTGTTGAACGCGCCTTCGACCTTCGCCGCGAAATCGGCATCGATCCGGTAGACCTCGGTGAACTCGGCGAAGGCCCAGCGCCCGTGCGTGCCGAGATGGTTCACGCCCGGCACCCAGTATGTGTCCATCGTCGCCTTCTTCTCCTTCGCGTCCTCGCGCCGGTAGCCCTTGATCTCGACGACGAGATGCAGCGGGTCGTCCGGCCCGCGCCCGTCGTCCACCAGCACGATGAAGTCGGGCCGGTAGCGGCGCGTCTCCGAGCCGTAGCGGTAAGGCACTTCGAGCCCGAGATTGTGGTTCTTGACATAGGCGCGCACGCGCGGATGCGCCTCGGCGACGCGGCAGAACTGGGCCTCCCAGTCGCTGTCGAGCACCACCCAGTTGACGTGGCACTTGCGCGCGTCCGTCTCCCAGCGCTCCTTCGACGTGTTGAAGTTGACGTATTTCGTCGAGCCGGTCGGGTTGTACGGGTCGAGCACCGCCTTGATCGGCTTTTCGCCGACGAAGCGGCGGGTGATGGCGGCGGTGATCTTCTCGGCCGCCATGTCGGCGAGCATCTTGTACTTGAGCTGCGCGGGATAGGTGCCGCCCTTGCAGACGAGATGGCGGTCGAGCCACTGCCCGGCAATGCGCTTGAGCTGTCCGAACAGGTGGAGCTTCGGGTCCTCGCCCGGGTCGCGCCACTTGTTGAGCACGAGATGGGAGGTCAGCTCATAGAGAACCTGCGAGCGTCGCACGTCGCCGGTGTGGACGAGGTTGAGATCGACCTGCTCGCCGATGATGCCCGAATTGCGCGTTTCCGTGGCGCCGACGAGGTCGGGCGTCAGCTCCAGCACCGAGTCCTCGTTGAACGCGGCATCCAGCCGTTCCTCGGGAAGCTCGACGCGATAGCCCTCGACTCGCGGGAAGCGGATTTCGAGATGGTCGCGCTCGGGCCGCACCGCCTTGACCTGCACGGTCTCGCGCGGCGGCTGCGGCGGCGCCACGACCGGTTTCGCGGTGAAATCGAAGGGAATGCCGAGCACGTCGGCATACTCGACGTTGAACAGGCCCTGCTCGTTGAGGTCATAGGACTGGCGCCGCAGCGCGCGGCCGATGACCTGCTCGCACAAAAGCTGCGTGCCGAAGGCGCGCACGCCGAGCACATGGGTCACGGTGTTGGCGTCCCAGCCCTCGGTCAGCATCGACACCGAGACGACGCAGCGGACCGAGCCGCCGAGCCGCCCGTGCTTGCCGACCGTGTTCATCACCTCGCGCAGCAGGTCCTGGTCGGTGAGGTTGTCGGCCGCGCGCGGGTCGCCGGTGCGCTCGACGATCTCGCGCCGGAAGCGCTCGATCTCGTCGGCGGCCATCTCGCGGAACCGGTCGTCCAGCGCCTCGCCGGATTCGAGCTGTTCGCTGTCGATCAGCAGGGTGTTGGGCCGGGGCAGCGGATTGCCGCTTGCATCGAAGTTGCGGAACAGCTCGAACCGGCCGTTCTGCAGGGACGTGGAGCCGTCGTCGTTCTCGCGGTGGAAACCGGAGATGAAGTCGTAGACCAGCTTCGAGGCCGCCGTGTTGTTGCAGACCACGATGAAGCAGGGCGGAACGCTGATCTTCGCTTTCTCCCACAGCGCGAAGGTCTTCTCGTAGTGGCCGTACAGCGCTTCGAGCGCGGTCTGGAGCTGCGGCGGCAGGTTCAACGGGTCGAGCTGGCTGGTTTTGCCGCGGCCCTTCTTCGGCATCTTCGCACGGATGTGTTCCCACAGATTGCGGAACATCGGCATGTCCGCGCCGGGGATGTTGTCGGCGACGGGAACCCGCGGCAGCTTGACGATGCCGCATTCGATCGCGTCCATCAGCGAGAAGTCGCTCATGGTCCACGGGAACAGGGTGCCCTCGGCATAGCCGGAGCCGCGCAGGAAGAACGGCGTCGCGGACAGGTCGATGACCCGCGACAGGCCGAGCTTGCGGTTGACGGATTCGAGGCCGGAGATCCACAGCCGCGCCGCCTCGTTGTTCTTCTCGGCCTCCTTCCTGTCCTCGCCTTTCAACGGCTCGTCGTCGCCGTCCGGCTTCTCGCGGTAGCAGTGATGCGCCTCGTCGTTGAGGACGAGGATGTTCTTGAGCCCCATCAGGTCGGGCATGACCCGCTGCAGCATCTGGCCCTCGGTTTCGAGCGTATCCAGCTCTTCGCCGCGGCCCCGCAGCAGCGCGCGGCCGCCCTTCGACAGCTCGATACGCTCGCGCCGCTTGAAGGCGTGATAGTTGGTGATGACGATCTTGGCCCGGTTCAGATCGTCCATCATGTCGTTCGGCACCAGCTCGCGGCTGGCGTAGTAGCTGTCCGGATCGTTCGGCTGCAGCACGCGTAGCCGGTCCTTGATGGTGAGACCGGGCGCCACCACCAGAAACCCGCGCGAGAACCGGCTGCTGTTGGGCCGGCGCACCGCGTTGATCGTCTGCCACGCGATCAGCATCGCCATCACGGTCGTCTTGCCGGCACCCGTCGCCAGTTTTAGGGCAAGCCGGCTCAGCTCCGGGTTCGCGTCCCTGTTGGCCGCGTCGAGATGATCGAGGATGCGCTTGCCGGCCTTCGAATGCGGCGCCACCTCGGTCAGCCAGATCGCCGTCTCCACCGCCTCGACCTGGCAGAAGAACGGGCGGACGCTGGCGAAGTTGTGATGGCGCCAGTGCTGCAGCAGGCGCGCGGTTTCGGGCGTGACCTGCCACTGGTTGGGGTTCGGCAGCGCGCGCCACGCGTCCACCTGCTGGCGCAGCTCGTTGATGATCGGTGTCGGGTCGTATTGCTGCGCGGCGTCCGACAGGCCCTTGCCTTCGTCGAACACCATCTGTTGCTGCTCGGCGGCGCGCTTGCGCTTCTTCGGCTTCGGAATCGGCGTGATGAAGGAGACGCGCCGGCGCGTTTCGACGATCTTCTGCGTCGGCTGGCCGCTCTCGTCGAGCTCCCAGTGCTTCGACGGCCGCTCGTAGGGCGAGTTGAGGATCGGACGCTCGAAAAACGCGTTGGACATCGCTGCTCAGTGCACTCCGGCCGGACGGCGCTCAGGGCCTCGGGCGCGCGGAGGTCGCATCGATGAAGCCCCGGCGGATTTCACGGACCGCTGCCGCGCGTGCCAGCTGGCCGGGCACGCGGCAGGCGGTCGATCTCGATGAGCGTTCCCCTTGCCCCCGTTCCGAGTGTCCGCCAAACGAGGCGGAGTCCGCAACATCCCTACGCGCAAAAGTGGCAGCGCCATGCGCCGCGCTTCGACGACTTGATCAATGTCGATTGGGAGGCCGAAAAGCCCTGCCGAAATGGCGTCCCCTAGGGGATTCGAACCCCTGTTACCGCCGTGAGAGGGCGGTGTCCTGGGCCTCTAGACGAAGGGGACCCTTGGCCGGCCGACAGGCGCCTTAGATAGCGGACCCCCTCCCCTTTATCAAGGCGCACGGGCGCGTGGGCCGCCCGGGTCCGGCGCGGCGGCGGCGCGGGCTTGGCCGCACGGGGCGGCGGCGCTGCGCCGTTCCGAAACCGTATTGACCGGCGGGACCGCCTCTGGCCTGATCGCGGGCGGAGATCTGCGCCCGCCCGGCCCCCGCCGGTGGGCCGCTGCGCTTTGGTGTTGCTTTTAACCGGAACATTTGCGAACAATTGCCCTTAGGCACAACCTAGGGGAGAAAGTCCGATGGCGGGCCCGCCACCGTCGGGAGCTGCGGGGTCGGGCCAGGCACCGGACGAAGCCGACGGCATCCAGGTCAACTTTTGTCGAGAGCCGGTCTGCGTCAACTTCGGTCAGCCGCCCATCGGTCCGGTTCACCTAGGCCGCGGCGCCAGCCAGCACAATCGCTATGCCCGCTTCGGGCGGGCCAAGAAGACGCCGTCGCTGAAGTGTAATACCTGCAGCTCACTCGCCCCGATCAAGAGCAATCGCGGCATCGCGGAAGAGCTCGCACGGATCACCGCCTATCTGCGCCCTGGGTCCGCCCCAAGCTGTCCGAACGGTGCGTGCGGGAACCACGCCTACCCGGTATCCCTCTATCCCGGCCTTTACCAGAGGCACGGGCGGACGCGGCGCGGCCACCCGCGGTTCGAATGTAAGGCCTGCCGCAGGACGTTTGCGGCAGCCCCTCCGCGCCGCCGGCGGCGCCCCAACCTGGATGCCGAGGTATTCCGGCTGATCGCCAACAAGGTGCCTCTGCGGCGGATCGTACGGATCGCCGATATCGACGCGCGGACGCTCTACCGGACGATCGATTTCATCCACCGCAAGTGCCTGGCCTTTGTCGGCGACCGCGAACGGCACTTGCCCGACCTGCGCTTCAAAGGGCTCTCCCTTTCGACCGACCGCCAGGTCTACGTCGTGAACTGGTCCTCGCGCGCGGATCGGACGAACTCGCAGCTGACCGGCATTGCGACCGCAGACAACTGGACGGGCTACGTCTTCGGCGCGCATGTCGATTTCGACCCGTCGCTGGACTATGCCGCCACAGAGGCCGATGCCATGGCCGCCGGCGATTTCGCCAGGGACGTGCCCGATCGCAAATACGCCCGGCTGTGGTTCCAGTCCGACGTGAAGCGGGCGCGCAAAGCGGCGCCGATCCCGCGGGGCACGAGCCCCGCGAAGCTCCGCAAGACGGTCGACGCCATCTACGCAGAGGCGCTCGCGCGCGACGACATCGAAGCGCCTGCGCCCGAGGAGGACCGCAAGCTCCCGGACTACGGGATGAAGATCCGCGCGGAATACGTGATGTTCGCGCATTTCGAGTTCCTGCGGCGAATGCTCCGCGGCGCCAACAAGATGCGCTTCTATCTCGATCCGGACTCGGGTTTCCGGGCCGCCTGCCTCGCCACCTTCCACCGCGAGATCCGGGCCGGGAACGCCGAGGCGTTCTATGTACTCATCGCCAAGACGATGAAGCGGACCAAGCGGGAGCGGCTCATCGCCAAGGCGTGGGCCGAGTTCGAGAGCCGGCTCGCCGAGATCAGCGCGCGCATAGCCGCCGGCGAGCGCCTGGAGGAGCTGGACCAGACGACCATCGCCAGGGAGTGGGAAGCCGAGCTCGAGCCGCCAAGCGAGAAAGAGCTCACGGACGTCTTCGACCGACGGAAGAAGCTGACGAAGAAACAGCGCCGTCGGCTCCGAGATCCGGAAGCGATGAAGGTCGAAGCCTTCGTCCGCCGCGTTATGATCCGGGCGCGGATCCCGAAGCTGAAGCCCGTCCAGCCTTTCGGGGACAAGTGGCTCAACCACCCGATGCCGCGGCTCAACGAGCCCGTGAAGCTCGTCTGCCACCTCACGGACCGCGGGACCCCACCTGCGGACGAGAAGGCCTGGGACGCGCTCGCGCACCTCTACGACCGGGCAAGCCTCCACGCGGTCGATAATTTTTTCCAGGTCGCCCGCCGCAGCTTCAATCTGCTCGACCGCGCCGATCGCACCGCGACGCAGGGCCGGATCCATTTCATCTATCTGCCGTTCGATCCGGCGATGGTCATCAAAATGCTCGACATCCATCGGGTCGTGTTCAACTACATGAACGTCAGCCCGGAGAAGGGGACCACGCCGGCGATGCGCCTCGGCCTGGCCGACCGGGCCATTATCGAGGAGGACATCCTCGGCTTTCCGGGCATTGCGCCGCTGATGGTTCGAACAAAGCCGGTTGTTCCGCGCAAGCGAGATACGGACGAATCGGCAGTCGTGCCAGCGCCGGCGCAGCCGCCGGAGGTATCGGATGAGATCCCATTTTAGTAGCGGCCTAGCGCTTCTGCTTGGGGCGGCAGCATACTTGTACGCCTGCTTAGCGAGTTTGCCCAATGGAACCTGATATCATTAGCCGCATCAGCGTGTCGAAAGTCCCTGCTGGCCAACGGCACATCATTGGCAATCTGTTGCAGCTCTGCCTGCACGACTACTCAGAATTCTCGCCTGAATGGAACGTCGAGCCCGACGGACGATTTGCATATGAATGGTTCGATAGCTACTGGCAGGAGGTTGGGCGAATCCCGCTGCTCATTCAGACCGACGGGACTCTCATCGGCTTTGCTCTAATCAATCGGTGGTCAGTGCTCGACCGATCCTTGGACCACGCAATGGCTGAGTTCTTCATTCTCCGTAAATACCGTCGGATGGGTGTGGGCTCGCGTGCGGCAAACCTCATATTTCACTCCTTCCCAGGTCGATGGGAGGTAGCAGTGGCGCACAATAACGCGCCCGCTCTCGCTTTTTGGCATAGGGCCATTCCCGCTGCCATTCAGGGAGCCGTTGAAGAGTGCGAGCGCGACGACGAGCGTTGGTCGGGGACGGTGCTCTGTTTCACTTCCAGAGACCGCGGCGAATATCGGCCATAGCCGCGCCGGGTACAGGAAGGTATCGGCGGCCATCCGGCAGGCGACGCCCGTATAGGTTGAGAGACGTACCGAGCGGCCCGTGGCGCGTCAGGTCCAGCGGGCATCCCGACCGTGGCGACGATAAACCGGACCTGACCTATATATCGCTGTTTCTGACGTTCCGATCGCTAGATGTTCTAGAAGCAACACCTAAGCGCAACGGCCCACCCCGCCGGCGGGCGTTTTGCTTCCGGCCCGTCACGCGCCTCTTTATTCATTGTCACCCGCATTCATTGTCACCCGCGGGCATCACCCGCGGGTCCGCGGCGGACTCGCCGCCGGTGCGACCGGCCTGGATGCCCGGGTCAAGCCCGGGCATGACAGTGAGGGAGAAGGGCCGACGCATCTCTCTCCTTGTCTCTTCTTGTCACCCGCGGACCTGGTCCGGGGGCCGGGGGCGGCCGTGGAAAGCAGAAGGAAGGGGGGGCGGACCGGCGAACTGCAGACCGCGATGAAGCAATGAAGCACCCGCGCGAAGATGCTGCGGATTCAAGGGGCTGGGCGCTTCGGCCGCTTCGCCGCCGGGCGCCGGGTGAAGCGGGCGGCCGCGGCACCGGGACGCAAAGAGGCGCGCGCCGGGCGAACGGTCGGTCCGGCTGAAACGGCGCAACGGCGCGAACGGTCGCAACGGGTGAAACGGCCGCAACGGGCCGAACGGCGCAAGCCGGCGAAGCGGCGAAGCGGCCGCCGGGCGCGCGGGCCGGGCCGGGCGGACCGGCCTTCCCCCGCGCCCGCCTTCGCCCCCGTTCCGCCTCCCCGCCCGCGCGGAAAGAAAAGCGGGGCCGCCGGGCGGGGCGGCCCCGCAGTCGCCGGGGGCCAGGAGAGGTCGTGCTTCTTCTTGTTATGCCGCGCGCCGTGCCGCGGACCGGGTGCGGGCCCACGGCAGGCAGATCTCGATCTTGGTGCCGACGCCGTAGTCGCTGCTGAGGGCGAAGCTGCCGCCCATCAGCTCGACCAGCTTGCGCGCGAGCGGCAGGCCGAGGCCCGTGCCCTCGCGGTGGCGCTCCTGCACGTGCTCGGCCTGGCAGAACGGCTCGAGCACGCGGTTGAGGTCGGAGGGCGCGATGCCGATGCCGGTGTCGCTGACGCGCAGCCAGACGCCGGCCGCGTCGGCGCCGGCGCTGACGTTCACGGCACCGCCCTCGTCGGTGAACTTGACCGCGTTCGACAGCAGGTTGATCAGCACCTGGCGCAGCTTGAGCTCGTCGCTCTCGATCGCCGGCATGTGCGACGGCACGTCGGCGATCAGCGTGATCGACTTCGCCTCGGCGCGCCCGCGCACCATGCGCAGCGCCTGCGCGATCACGTCGGGCACCGCCACTGTCGCGTACTGCACCTCCATGCGGCCGGACTCGGCCTTGGCGAGGTCGAGGATCTCGTTGATCATGGTCAGCAGGTGCTGGCCCGAGCCGTGGATGTCGCCGAGATACGACAGGTACTTGTCGTTGGCGATCGGGCCGTAGATCTGCGCCTGCATGACCTCCGAGAAGCCGATGATGGCGTTGAGCGGCGTGCGCAGCTCGTGGCTCATGTTGGCGTGGAAATCCGCGTTGGGGGGGTGGGCGGCCTCGGCGCGCGGCGCCGCGGCGGCGAGAGCGGCCCTGCGCCGGCCGATCTCGCCGGCCATGGCATCGAAGGCGCGGTCGAGCGCGCGCAGCTCCTCCGGCTCCAGCGGTCCGGGCTGCCGTGCGCGGGCCTCGAAGCGCCCGGCGCCGACCCGGCGCGCGGCCTCCGCCATCTCGCGCAGCGGTGCGGCGACGCGGCGCGCAAGCCACCAGCTTGCCGCCGCCGCGACGGCGAGGCCGGATGCAAGCGCCGCGGCCGCCACCCACGGCTCCATCCACGCGCCGAGCAGCGCGACGGGTGCCGCCGCGACGGCGGCACCGCCGAGCAGCAGGAGCTGCCGCAGCGCCAGCCCCGCGCGCGGCGGGGGCGAAGCGGCGGCGCCGCGCCTGGCGCCGGTGCCGGTCCGAATCCTCGCACTGCCTGTCAGCGTCATGCTTCCCATCTCCCGCTGCGCGGGCCGCCCGGCGCGTCGCCTTACGGGCCCGTGCCGGCAATGGATGCGTTCGACTGTCTCGCGATCGTCGTCTCCGCCCTCGAACCCGAGCGCCGCGGACGGAAACTGGTTAATCGCGGGACGCCGCCACGCCGCGTCCATCGCCATTCTCCCATTTTCCTCCGCGGGGTCAATCTCATTCTATAGTTAACACATTGAAATTACTGGATAATTCTTGAATAATCCGCGCCGAATTTGCGGCAAAAGCCGGACATCGCCGGTTCGCGACGCCGGCCCAGCGGGTTAGGTATCGGATCGCCGTGAGCGACTCGCGCGGCGGCTCAGGCCGCCGCCACGGCGTGCCGGCGCGCGCTGGCGAGGAACGACGCGACGTGCTGCGGGTCGGTGTCGAACGCGGTGACCAGCCGCAGCAGCGTCGTGCCCGGCCCGTGCCAGCGATAGAACTTGAAGCCGTCGGCCTCGAGCCCGCTCACCACTTTCTCCGGCAGGGTGACGAAGATCTCGTTGGCCTCGACCGGATGCGCGAGCTTCGCGCCGCCGATGGCGGCGAGCCCCTGCGCCAGGGCCGCCGCCTGCTGGTTGGCGTGGCGCGCGCTGGCGAGCCACAGATCGCCGGCGAGATAGGCGTCGAACTGCGCGGCGAGGAAGCGCATCTTCGACCACAGATGGCCGCCGCGCTTGCGGCGGAAGCCGAGCCCCTCGGCGCGGCGCGGATCGAAGAACACGATCGCCTCCGCGGCGAAGGCGCCGTTCTTGGTGGCGCCGAACGACAGCGCGTCGACGCCGCAGCGCCAGGTCAGCTCCGCCGGCGAGCAGCCGGCATGGACCAGCGCGTTGGCGAAGCGGGCACCATCCATGTGCAGCGCGAGGCCATGGCGCCGCGCCACCTCGGCCAGCGCGGCGATGTCGGCAGGGCGGTAGATCGTCCCCGCCTCGGTCGCCTGGGTGATGCTCACCGCCGCCGGCTGCGAATGGTGCACGACGCCAGCACCGCCCGCTTTGATCGCGCGGTCGAGATCGTCGGGCGCGATGCGGCCGTGCGGCCCCGGAACGCCGATCAGCTTGGCGCCGCCGGTGAAGAACTCGGGCGCGCCGCACTCGTCCATGTTGATGTGGGATTCGGGATGGCAGAACACCGCGCCGTAATTCGGCGCCAGCGCCGCCAGCGACAGCGCGTTGGCCGACGTGCCGGTGCCGACCAGCAGCACGGCGCAGTCGCGCTCGAAGACGTCGGCGATCTTCTGCTCGACGCGGCGCGTCAGGTCGTCGTTGCCGTAGGGCATCGCCGCGCCGCGGTTGGCCGCCGCCAGCGCGTCGAGAATCTTCGGGTGCACGCCGGCGGTGTTGTCGCTGCAGAAATTCATGACGCGTCCTCGCTGCGATCCTCGGGCAATATGCGGACAGGATACGGCTTCCAGTCGGTGGTGCGGAATGCCAGCTCGCGGAACTGGCGGCCGCCATGGTCGAGAATGTGGGCGCTGACATGCACCGCCTGGGGCGGCGCGTCGCCGCCGCCGGCGACGCTGACGATGAACCAGACCAGCTCCTCGCCCCATGCCGCCTCGAGATCGACCGCCGAAGGCTGCGCCGAGGCGTCGGGATGCGAATGGTAGAGGCCGACGACGCGCGTCGGCCCGCCGCGATGCGCGCGCGTCACGTCGACCCAGAGCTGCGGGTCGATCTCGAAGCGGTCGCGCGCCTTGCCGAGATTGCGGCTCGGCACCGCGCGGTTGATCTCGATGTCGCCGTTCTTGTGCTGGACGCCGAGCAGCAGGCCGCAGCATTCGCCGGGATAGACCGCCTCGGCGGCGTCGGCGATCCGGCGCAGCTCGGCCCGGCCGATCAGGATCACGGCTTCGCCTCGACGGCAACCGTGCCGAGCAGGATGCCGCGGCCCGGATCGATCACCAGCAGGCGCTCGTCGCGGCGCTCCTCGCCGGTCGCCACGTGCAGCACGACCAGATCGCCGGCGCTGGTGACGCCGAGCACGCGCGTGCCCGCCGGCTGGCCGAGCGCCAGCGTCTCCCACGGCGCATGGTCGGCGACGGCCCCGGGCGGCGTTGCCAGCGGCGCCTGCGCGGGCGGCTCCTGCGGCCCGGCCAGCCGCTCGGCCTGGCGCAGGATGCCCCAGATCAGGCCGGCAAAGCCGAGCAGCAGCAGGATGGTGAGAACGACGACGAGGGCCTTGAGTGCGCGCATCTTCGATGGTCAGCAGCTTCGCCGGTGGTGTAACAGAAATTCGAGATTCAGGGTACGAGGGCGAATGCCGTGGCCGGGACCCAGCCAATCCACGTGACGATCGACGAATCGCAGGCCGGCGAGCGGCTCGACCGCGCGCTCCTGGCGGCGCTTGCCGGCGGCGTGCCTGCCCTGTCGCGAACGCGCGTCAAGGGGCTGATCGAATCCGGCGCCGTCGAGCTCGCGGCGGATCCGGCCCGTTTCGAAGCGGTAACCGACCCGTCGCGGCGCGTCCGGCCGGGACAAACTTTCGCCATCAAGATTCCCGAAGCTCGACCGCTCGATGTCGAGGCGCAGGAGATCCCGCTCGACATCGTGTATGAGGATGCGGACGTGATCGTCGTCGACAAGCCTGCGGGCATGGTCGTCCACCCCGCCCCCGGCAACCCGGACCGTACGCTTGTCAATGCGCTGATCGCGCATTGCGGTGCCTCGCTCAAGGGGATCGGCGGCGTGCAGCGGCCCGGCATCGTGCACCGGCTCGACAAGGGCACAAGCGGTCTGATGGTCGCGGCCAAGACCGAGGAAGCGCACCAGTCGCTGGTGGCGCAGTTCGCCGCACGCAAGGTCGAGCGCATCTATGCGGCCCTGGTGTGGGGCGTGCCGCAGCCGCGGCAGGGCGAAATCCGCGGCGCGATCGGCCGCAGCCGCAGCGACCGCAAGAAGATGGCGGTGCTGAAGTCGGGCGGACGTCCGGCCCTGACCCGATATGCCGTGAAGCGCGTTTATATGGAGGGTGCCATCAGCCTGCTCGACTGCCGTCTCGCCACCGGCCGCACGCATCAGATTCGCGTGCACCTGACCGAGATCGGCCACCCGCTGGTCGGCGATCCGGTCTACGGCCGCGTCCGGGCGCGCAGACGCGCCCTGCCGCCGCAGGCGGCCGCCGCGGTTGAAGGATTCGGCCGACAGGCGCTCGACGCCTATGTGCTTGGCTTTTTGCACCCGCGAACGGGCGAGGCCTTGAAGTTTGAAAAGAAATTACCACATGACTTCAACACACTAGTGACTACACTAGAAAGTGTTTAACTCAGGGTGGGAAACTTTCCGCAATTGGCGTATTATCCAACGGACATGGGGCGGCAGGCTGCCGCATCGCTCTGAAAATGCATGACGCCAGCGTGGATACAAAGGTGAAGGGACAGGCAAAGAGAATGGCTTCGACACTTCCAGCTCTCAGCGGTGAAGGGAACCTCGGGCGGTATCTGCAGGAGATCCGCAAGTTCCCGATGCTTGAGCCTGAGGAGGAGTACATGCTTGCCAAGAGCTGGCGCGAGCACGGCGACAGCGAGGCGGCGCATCGGCTCGTCACCAGCCATCTGCGTCTCGTGGCCAAGATCGCGATGGGCTATCGCGGCTACGGCCTGCCGCTGTCCGAGCTGATCTCCGAAGGCAATGTCGGCATGATGCAGGCGGTCAAGCGCTTCGACCCGGAGCGCGGCTTCCGGCTTGCCACCTATGCGATGTGGTGGATCCGCGCCGCGATCCAGGAATACATCCTGCACTCGTGGTCACTGGTGAAGATGGGCACGACGGCGGCGCAGAAGAAGCTGTTCTTCAACCTGCGCAAGATCAAGAGCCAGATGAAGGCGATCGAGGAAGGCGAACTGCCGCCCGACACCGTCAAGGCGATCGCCAAGCAGCTCGACGTGCCGGAGCAGGACGTCATCCAGATGAACCGGCGGCTGGCGAGCGGCGACCATTCGCTCAACGCGCCGCTCCGCGAGGAAGGCGAAGGCGAGTGGCAGGACTGGCTGGTCGATGAATCGGACAGCCAGGAGACGAAGCTCGGCGAGAGCGAGGAGCTCAAGCGGCGCCAGCGCATGCTGAGCCAGGCAATGCGCGGACTGAACGAGCGCGAGCGCTATATCCTGACGGAGCGCCGGCTGCGCGACGATCCGACCACGCTCGAGGACCTGTCGCAGAAGTACGGCATCAGCCGCGAGCGCGTGCGCCAGATCGAGGTGCGCGCCTTCGAGAAGCTGCAGAAGTCGATGAAGACCCAGGTCGCCGAGCAGACCAAGAGCGAGGCCGCCGCGCAAACGCGGCACTGATCGCCGCGAGTTTCTCGCAGGGCGGGGCCATCCCCGCCCTGTTTCGTTCCAGCGAAGCGGCGCCGCCCGTGCGCGGGCGCGAACCTGGCCTCCCCTCACTTGGTCAGGTCATCCCGAAGGTCACCATGCGGTGTCGTTCCTCGTCGTACAAGGCGAAGGACAAGGACCTGAGTCCGCTCCTGATCGTCAGCGTCTGGACGACCTGAAGCGCCGGTATCGCCTCGTGGCAGGCTTGAAGGCGATAATTCGGAATGCGCGGGTTCAGGTGGTGAACATGATGAAACCCGATATTCGCGGTGAACCACTGCAGGATTCGAGGCAGGCGCAGATGGGACGAGCCTCGCAGCGACGCGGCGTCAAAGCTCCATTGCGCCTGTCTCTGCCAGAGTGCTGTCTCAAAGCGGTGTTGCACCGAGAAGACCCACACACCGACCACCGACGCGATCACCATGATCGGCAGCTGTACGACGAGCACGCGCTCGAATCCGAGCAGAAACCCCAATCCGCCTAGCGTCGCCGCGATTGCCACGTTGGTCCCGTAGACAGCGAGCCGCTCGTATCGCCACGACGCCGGCGTATCGAATGGCAGGCGGTAAAGCAGCAGAAAGACCAGCGGCGGCAGCACGATCGACGACACCAACGGATGGCGGGTCAAACGGTAGAAAAGCCGGGCCGTCGGCTTCAGCGCTCGATATTCGGACACGGTCAGGCAGGACGAGTATATGTCGGCGCCGCTCAGCCGCCGGTCGAGATTGTTCCAGTTTGCGTGATGCCCGGCGTGCTGGCGGCGCCAGTGCGCGTACGGCGTAAGCGTGACGAGGCTGCAGATCAGGCCGAGCGCATCATTGGCGCGGCGCGATCTGAAGAACGAGCCGTGCCCGCAGTCGTGCTGAATCACGAAGATACGGACGACAAAGCCGGCGCCGAGGACGGCCAGAGACAGCGTCAACCAGTACGAGACCGCGACGCTCGAATACATCAGCGCACAGATGGCGATGAACGGAATCAGGGACGAGCCGGCCTGCCAAAGGCTTTTCCAGAGCACGGGCGCCTGGAATCGTGCTGCCGCCGTTCGCAGGTCGCTGACGTCGGGTCGTGCCACATGACGATAACGGCGTTCTTTCATTCTGGCTTTCCGGCAACGCTATCGTGACGCAAAAAAGCTGTACACTCATCTGAGCAAGTCTTCAGTTGTGCGTTGGAAACTCGACGATCACTGTCGTTCCCCCGAAGGCGCCCGCGCTGCGCATGATCGTTCCACCGATGCTTCGTGCAAGCGAATTCATGATGTCGGTGCCGGACGCGCCGCGAGTGCATCTGGAAGGACCGACTCCGTCGTCGAGAACGGAGACCCGCGCGCGCTTCTCAGAAATGAGATTCAACCTGACATGAATTCTGCCGTGCCCGTGCGGAAAGGCGTGCTTCAGGCAGTTCGTGACCGCCTCGTTCACGATGAGACCGATCGGCAGCGCCGTGCCGTGATCGGCCTTCACGGGAAGCAACTCCGTCTCCATCCGGATCCCCGGCGGCGTCATGATGTCCGCGCACAAACCGGCAAGATAGATATCCAGGTCGGCATTGCCGCCTAACCTCGCATCGTCCAGGCGGGCGTGAGCCTTGCCGATCGCGACAACGCGCCGCGTCACGCGCTCCAGCGCCGCAAGGACCGACCGCTCCTTCGTCTCCCGCACCTCGGCGTTGAGCGTCGATAGGATTGTCTGCAGGCCATTGGCCATTCGGTGCCGCATCTCGCACAGCATGGTGGTGTGCTCGGCCGCGCTCGCCGCGCCCAATTTCCTGACGGCCGCAATGTCAGCCGCCGCACTCGCCCGCATCACCGCCAGGCCGATCAGATTGGCGATTGCACGCAGAAAAAATTCGGAGTCGGCCGGAAACCGCCGGCCTGTTTCGCTTTCGACCTCGAGCGAACCGAAGATGCCGTTGCTGATCCTGATAGGCACATAGAGCGGCGACGCGATACCGTGCCTGGTCAGGACTTCATCGGCCATGCCCTGCCCCTCCTCGGAAAGGTCTTCCGCGTACACCGGCAGACCTGTCCTGAAGCTGCGGCCTGCCGGCGAATTCGCCGCCGTGCGCTCCGGCGATCCGACCGTGCCGGTCCGACAGCCGGTTGCCGCGCAGACCAGCATGTCGTTGAATTCGGGCCGGTATCTCATCAACCTGCAGCGCTCGGCACCGGTGCCTTCTGCAGTCTTGACGACCGCATCGTCGAAGACATCCTGGAGAGTCGCCGTGTTCAGGACCGTGTCGCCGAATTCGACAATCAGCGCGTGGCGCTTCAGATGGCCATGCGCGAGCGTATCGGGATGGTCAGCGGCCGCCATAAAGCGCCCCTCCCCCTTTTAACGCAGAAACTAAGTCATACTTGTGGTAGCGATGGGTCTATTGGTAGCGACGGGTCTATCCTGCGTGTGCAGGCCGAGATCGAAAATGGCGCCACAGCCAGTCGCGTATGCGGCGCAAGACCAACTATAGCACACGGGCCCAAAGCAGTTAGTCAAATTAGTTTAAGTGGTCAAGCATAGCGCTGGCACGCCGCCGATCTGCCGGCGCGTCAAGGAAGCCATTCATGCAATTCCACAACTCAAGAGAAGCGATCACCTGCCGCGCTTGTCCATTGCGCCTGTCGGGCGCGTTCGCGCCGGTCAGCCGGTCGGAAATTGCGGCATTGCAGGCCTACAAGACCGGCCACCTGGAATTCGCCGCCGGTCGCGACATGCTGCCGCGCGTCGGCAAAGGGCATTTCTACACGCTCTTCAGCGGCTGGGCATTCCGCTACGCTCTGGTCGATGGTGGGGAGCGGCAGATCCTGAATTTCCTGCTGCCGGGCGATCTGTTCGGATTCGAGCGCGTGTTCGGCGCACCGCCGCATTACGGCGTCTTGAGCGCCACGGTCGCCGAGCTATGCGTCTTCCCCGCTGCCGGGTTCGCCAAGTTCGCGGAAGCCAATCCACGGCTCGCAATGGAGATCGCGCGGCTTGCCTACAGCGATGCGCGCCTTGCCGACCTTCGTATGACGACGCTTGGGCGGCGGCCGGCCGACGCGCGCACGGCCGCCCTGTTCATCGAGCTCTATGACCGGATGGTCGATCGCAGGATGATCCACGGCGAGGCGATCAGGGTGCCGGTCACGCACGAACAGCTCGCCGATGCGCTTGGCCTGACCTCGGTCTATGTCAGCCGCACGCTGCAGCTTCTGGACCGGCAGGGGCTGGCGCATTTCGAGCGCGGCACACTGGTGATCCGCGATCTGAGCGGCCTGCGTGCGCTCGCGGGCGCGAACGGCACCGGCAATGGCGACGGCAACGGCCGATCGCTGCCTCCGCTGCTGTAAAGCCCCACGCGCCCCGCCGCAGGTCAATCCGCGAACGGATCGGCGACGAGGATCGTGTCTTCGCGCTCGGGACTCGTCGAGAGCAGCGCCACGGGTGCTCCGATCAGCTCCTCGACGCGGCGGATGTACTTGATCGCGTCAGCCGGCAGCTCCGCCCACGACCGGGCGCCGCGCGTCGACTCGCGCCAGCCGGGCATGGTCTCGTAGACCGGCTCGATCGATGCCTGGATCGTGGGCGACGCCGGAAAATAGTCCAGTGTCCGGCCGCGATAGCGGTATGCCGTGCACAGCCTGATCTCGTCGAAGCCGTCGAGCACGTCGAGCTTGGTAAAGGCGATGCCGCGAATGCCGCCGACGCGGATCGCCTGGCGCACCATCACCGCGTCGAACCAGCCGCAGCGGCGCGGCCGGCCGGTGACGGTGCCGAACTCGTGGCCGCGCTCCCCGAGCGTCTGCCCGACCTTGTCGGTCAGCTCGGTCGGGAACGGCCCGCTGCCGACGCGCGTGGTGTAGGCCTTGGTGATGCCGAGCACATAGCCGGTCGCCGCCGGCGCGAGGCCCGCCCCGACGGCGGCCTGCGCGGCCACCGTGTTCGATGACGTTACGAACGGATAGGTGCCGTGATCGACATCGAGCATGGCGCCTTGCGCGCCCTCGAACAGGATTCGCGTTCCCGCGCGGCGCGCGTCGTCGAGGCGGCTCCATACGGGCTCGGCGTAGGGCAGGATCTTCGGTGCGATGGCGAGCAGCGACGCGCGCAATGAGGCGGGGTCTACTTCGGCATGGCCGAGGCCGCGGCGCAGCGCGTTGTGATGGATCAGCAGTTCGTCGATCTTGGCGTCGAGCGTGGCGGCATCGCCGAGATCGCAGACGCGGATCGCGCGCCGCGCCGCCTTGTCCTCGTAGGCGGGCCCGATGCCGCGGCCGGTGGTGCCGATCTTGTGCGCCCCCCGCGCCTCCTCGCGCAGCCGGTCGATGTCGCCGTGCAGCGGCAGGATCAGCGTCGCGTTCTCGGCGATCTTGAGCGTGTCGGGAGTCACCGTGACGCCCTTCTCGCGCAGGCCGTCGATCTCCTTGAGCAGCGCCCACGGATCGATCACCACGCCGTTGCCGATCACCGACAGCTTGCCGGGACGCACCACACCCGACGGCAGCAGGCTGAGCTTGTAGACCTGGTTGCCGATCACCAGCGTGTGGCCCGCATTGTGGCCGCCCTGGAAGCGTACGACGATCTCGGCACGCTCCGACAGCCAGTCCACGATCTTCCCCTTGCCCTCGTCGCCCCACTGGGCGCCGACGACGGTGACGTTCGCCATGGTCAGTCTTCCTTGGTCGAGAGATGAGCGAGGACGGTCATGTCAGCCGATCGCGACCGGCCGGCCGTCCTCGAGCAGATGCGTGCAGCGCAGCCGCGCCGCCTCGGCACGGGCGTCGCGCTCCGCGATCAGCCCGGCGACGGTGATCCAGCCCTGGGCCCGCAACCGCGCGGCCTCGGCCGGCGCGGTGCCGGACGGGACGTAAAGACGCCGCTCGGGTGTTGCGTCGGGCGATGCGTGGATGACGGTATCGGTAAACAGCGTGAACCCCGTTGCGGCCTCGCCGCCCTCGGGCGAATACGCATCGCCCGCCATGTAGCGCCCGCCGCGTCCGAGCTCGCCGCGCACGCTGCGCGCGAACAGGGTGAAGCACAACCCGGTGTGATATTCGAAGCCGCGCATCTCGACGGGATCGATGCTCAGGCGGAGATCCGGCATCCCCGCCTTGACCAGCGCAACAGCCTCGGCGAGACGGCCCGCCTCCGCGGCTGCGTCCGCGGGCAAGGCGAGCTTTCCGATTGCGGCGAGCGCCCTGTCGGCCGGCCCTGCCGCGGCAAGGAGTCCCGCGAGCGTCGATCCCGCCGCTCCCGCGAGTGCGGTGACCGCCGCGCTGTCCTTGCGGTCGAGCGCATCGCGCAGGCGCTTGGGCGCGGGCGCCATGCCGTGCGCCGCGAGCACCGCCGGCACCAGCTTCGGCGACGACAGGTCGATCGTGAAGTCGGGGACGCCCACCGCGGTCAGGGCGGCAGCGGCGAGCAGCACGGCCTCGGCATCCGCGGTCGCCGCATCGCAGCCGATCAGTTCGGCGCCGACCTGGCCGAACTGGCGTTCGGGCCGCAGGTCGTCGCCCTTCACGCGCAGCACCTGGCCCGCATACGACAGACGCAGCGGCCGCGGCAGCGCCTTGAGGCGCGTCGCCGCGATGCGCGCGACCTGCAGCGTCATGTCGGCGCGCAGCCCCATCATGCGCTGCGAGACCGGATCCATCAGGCGGAACGTATGCTGCGCCATCGACGCGCCGGAGTCGGCGAGCAGGCTGTCCTCGAACTCCACCAGCGGCGGCTTGACGCGCTCGTAGCCATGCGCGGCCAGCGTGCCCATGAGGCGCGCGACGACGCGCGCCTCGGTTTCCGCTTCAGGCGGCAGGATGTCGCGCAGTCCCGCCGGCAGGAGGGCGCGTTGGGCAAAATCGTTCATATCGCTTTCAGGCCGGAAAGAGGGTCCCTCGTCCGGGCGCCTTGGTAACGGCTTTGAAAGTCGAGGGCAAAGCCTATTTGCGTGATCGGGCGGCCATCCGGCCGCGTCGTCCGCGCCATGTCGCCGGGTGCGCATTGCGATCTCATTATGAAACTATCTGTTTCACTTTGGAATAGCATCGATGCGCTGGCGAAGCTCAGGGAGCCGCCGGCGCGATCTGCCATGCGCTCCCTTACCTTTCCGGGCCTGATCGGCTTCCCGTGGGTAAGCCCGTCTCTCTTTTTCACGTCTCGTGGATGCGCAGCGAGACAATCGCGATCGGCTCGTGGATGCCGATCAACTATCCGTTCAAGTCCATCATGCCGGGCGCGACGCTTCTGCTGCTGATCCCGGGCGCGTCCGAATTCCTCAGGAGCATCTACGCGGGCCGCCCGGAGGCGAGCGGACGTGATCCCGGATTCCGTTAGTCTCGAGGTTCCCGGCTGCTCTCGATCGCCGTTCTGTTCGTTGCGATCTTCGTCGGATTCCCCATCGCCTTCACCCTGACCGCCGTGCCGCTGCTCTTTGGCCTCGCCGGACCGGGCGAAGCCGCCATGCATCTCATGGTGCCGAGGTCTTCTCGGCGATGCGCGACCCGACGCACGCCTCGGTTCCGTTCGTCCTGTCGATCAGCCGCCTGGCCGGGCAATGGGGGACTGACGGAGCGGCTGTCGATCGCGCTGTGGCTGCCCGGCGCTCTGCTCTAGTCCCGTATCGAGCGCTGGAATTCGCTGAGATGCGCTCGCATCGTGTCCGATTCCTTCTCGAGGTCCCTGAGCAGCGGCAGCAGCGCGCGATAGTGGCGCGCCAGCTTCATGGCGAAGGCGGCGCTCTCCTCGCTGTCGGCCCACCCGAGATCTTTCACCAGCTTTTTGAGGATCTGATAGAACGCCTCGTGTTCGATGGCCTTCTCGGCGTCATCGAAGGTGCGTCCGTCGCTCGTGGTCAGGCGCAGGACCGTGCTGACAACGATCCCCTCGCGCGGTTTCGGGGGCGGCTCGCCCGACGCGTCACGGAGCTGCCCGTCACGGAATTTCGGCTCTTTGGCCAAGGTCGATTCACGCATCGAAGCCTCCCGGAATCGGATTGTTCCTCCGCAGCAAAGTGGCCGCGAACATTGTCCGAATCATGGAAGCTTGGCGCTGCCTGCTGCGGTGCACGACCACAACGATAACGATCGGGAACGGAGTTCGATTTCATGGCGGGCGGCACGTGGCACGCCGACACCGCATCAGGTGCGCGTGCTGTTTACGTTCGGATCGAAGTCGCCGCGCGGCGCGCGCGACGGCTCCATGTCTTCGGGCCCGCGGCGCTCGCGGCCGCGCTCCGGGCGCGGCGGCGGCTTTTCGATCGACTCGTTGCGCGCCTTGCCGCGCTCGCGTCGCGGCCCGCGGATCTTCGGTTGAGGCATGGCAATACCGTCAGAGGACCGCGGGCGGTTCGGCAGGCTTGCCCGGCGCGTCCGGCGGCGGCATGCCGGGCTGCTGCTTCGGCGGCATGGTCGGCGGCACGCGCGGCGGTTCGTCCATCGGTGGTTTCGGCGCCTTTTCCGGGCGCGGCGGCGTCGGACGTGTCGGCAAGCTGATCCGTTCGTTCACGGGGGGAAGGCCCTGCGTTGCTGCGATGCCGGAGCAACGGTCGCGGCGGCGATGCGTTCCGTACAGCCGAGCTGGCACCATCAGCGTGTCGCAGGCGTCACACTGCGGCCTTTTTGCGGCGTGAATGACGCACGCGAGGGAACGACCGCATCCCGGACGACGTTTGCCTTAGCCCGATGAGCAGGACCACGGCGATGGAAACCCCAATGTCGCACCGTGACGCTGGAGAAAACCGGCCCCACGCGGCTCCAGACCAGGCCGCCGCCCCCAACCTGCATCTCCTCGAGCTTTACCGGCTCCAGCCTCTGCCCGATGAGTTCATGCGCATGGCGCAGGCGATCGGCGAGTCCTGCGGCCGCGCTCTCCGCGGGAACAAGGGCTGGTTCTTCAGATAGGCGCACAGCTACGCCGTCGGCGCGACGGCCGCGCTAAGGGGCGCCGGCAGGTGCGTGCGCGGATGATCCAACCGCCTCGAGCGGACGCGGCGACAGCGCCAGCCAGCCGCGCGTTCCCTCGACGAATCGCGCCTCGATGCGGCGATGCAGACTGGGCGCGTAGGCGGTCGCCGCTTCGACCCGCACTCGGCAGAAAAATCCGGCTTCCTCCCGCGCGCGCCAGCACCGCTCCTTCGCGACCGAATGGATGTAGAGAGTCACGGATGCTTCCGCCGAGAGATTCACCAGCGGCGCGTACTCGCCGGGTCCGGAACGCCGCTGCGCATCCGCCCACTCGCGATGATGGCGCTGAAGCGCCTGCAGCAGATCCGCCTCCGACGGCTCCTGCGGCGCGCACGCCGTGACGATCAATCCGAATACTGCCGCAAGCGGCGCACGCAAGGTACGGTCCCCCGTCGATGAAGCAGCGGGGAGCTTACCGCCCCATTCCTTAAGCGCCGTTAATGCCGCGGAGAGATCGCCTCAGGCGCCGGCTGCCGCCTGCTGCCGGCCCCGAAGACCAAGCGGCTTCGCGCGGCCGATCCAGAGCACCATGATCGCGGTCAGGATGCAGGCAATTCCGGCGATCACGAAAGCTTCGAGATAGCTGCCCAACTCGGTACGCAGCGTACCAGCGCCGAATGCAGCCACCGCGGCACCCATCTGATGACCCGCGAGCACCCATCCGAAGATGACCGGCGTATCCTGCTTGCCGAAATTGTCGCCGATCAACCGCACCGTGGGCGGCACGGTCGCGATCCAGTCGAGCCCGTAGAACACCGCGAACAGCGTTAGCCCGTAGAAGGTGAAGCCCGAATACGGGAGGAACACGAGCGAGATGCCGCGCAATCCATAGTACCAGAACAGCAGCCAGCGGCTGTCGTAGCGATCGGACAGCCAGCCGGACAGCGTCGTTCCGATCAGGTCGAAGATGCCCATCATCGCAAGGAGACTTGCAGCGCGTACTTCGGGAATACCCTGGTCGAAACAGGCTGCGATGAGGTGCGTCCCGATCAGGCCGTTGGTGCTCAGACCGCATACGAAGAAGCTCGCGAACAGCAGCCAGAAATCGCGCGAGCGCGACGCGCGCGCAAGTACTGAAAGCGCGACGACCGCCGGGTTCGCCTGCGACTGCGCGGCGGCCGTTGATGCGCCATCGTCGCCGTACGGCCGCAGTCCGACATCGCGCGGATCGTCGCGCATGAAGAGCGCGACGAGCGGCACCATCGCCGCGGCGACTCCGGCGGCAATCCAGGCGACCGGCTTCCAGCCGGCACTTTCCGCGACGGAGGCGAGCATCGGCAGGAAGACGAGCTGTCCCGTCGCCGTGCTCGCGGTGAGGATCCCCATCACGAGGCCGCGCCGCGCCGTGAACCAGCGGCTGACGATGGTGGCCCCGAGCACGAGCGCCACCGTGCCGCTGCCGAGCCCGATGAGCACGCCCCAGGTCAGCATGAGCTGCCACGGCGCCGAGATGAACGTGCTGGCCGCGATCGTCGCCGCCATCAGGCCGAGCGCCAGCATCACGGTACGGCGGATGCCGATGCGCTGCATCAGCGCCGCGGCGAACGGCCCCATCAGCCCATAGAGGAAGATGTTTACCGCAATCGCGACCGAGATCGTGCCGCGCGTCCAGCCGAAGGACTGCTCCAGCGGCACGATGAGGACGCTTGGCGTCGCGCGCACGCCGGCCGCCGCGAGCAGGGCGAGGAAGGTAATTCCGACGACGACCCAGCCGTAATGAAGCCGCCCCTCCGACCGCCTTGCGATCGCCTGCATCGACATCCCCCGCAATGTTACCGACCGGTTCGTACCTTCTTGACACAGTACGGACCGGTCGGTAACATGTCAAGCGTTCGACACGGGAGAGCGATCACGTCCGCACGGTCATCCGCCCTCAAGGCAGCGCCGCCTGCATCCGGCGCGAAAGCGCGCGACCGCATTTTCGCGGTGGCGAAGGACCTGTTCTACCGCCGCGGCATCCGGGCCGTCGGCGTCGAGACCATCGTCGCCCAGGCGGGGGCGACGAAGATGAGTCTCTACCGCAGCTTTCCGTCCAAGGACGATCTCGTCGTCGCCTATCTCAGGGAACGCGACGCGAAATACTGGGAGTGGTGGAACGCGATCATGGATCGTCACGAAGGCGATCCGCGCGCGCAAATCCGCGCGCTGTTCGAATCGATCGGCCGCAAGACGTCGGGGCCCGGCTATCGCGGCTGCCCCTTCACCAACGCGGCCACCGAGTTTCCCGAGCCGGAGAATCCCGGGCGCGAGGTCGCGGCCGAGAACAAGCGCGAGCTGCGCGCGCGCCTGCGCGGGCTCGCCGCCGCAGCGGGTGCGAAGGATGCGGTGCGTCTCGGCGACCAGTTCTTCCTGCTGATCGAGGGCGCATATGCGAGCGGCCAGATCATGGGCCCCGACGGACCGATGCAGCACGTCGCCGACACTGCCGAAGCCCTCCTCGACGCGGCGACGCGCTGATCAGAATCGGCGACTCGACAATCTCGGCCCTCGTACAATTCTGCCGGGCACGCTACGCCGCGCGCAGCGCCTTCAGGCCTTTCCAGTCGAGCTCGACGCCATGGCCAGGGCGGTCCGGCGCAGTGGCAAAACCCTCGCGGATCACCAGCGGCTCGGCGATGAAGCGTTCCAGTCCGAAGCCATGCGCCTCGAGATAGGAGCGGTTCGGGACCGCTGCAAGCAGGTGGACGTGCAGGTCGTGCACGCCGTGCGAAGTGACCGGCAGGTTGAACGCCTCGGCGAGATGCGCGACCTTCATCCATACGGTGATGCCGCCGCAGTTCGAAACGTCCGGCTCGGGAAACGTGACCCCGCCCGCCGCGATCATCTGCTTGAACTCGTGCAGCGTGTGCAGGTTCTCGCCCGTCGCGACCGGCAGTCCGCCCTCGCGCACGATGCGGGCGTGGCCGGCGATGTCATCGGGGATCGTCGGCTCCTCCAACCAGTAGACCGAGTAGGCCGCGAACTCGCGGGCGGCGCGGATCGCCTGGTCGGCGGTCCAGCGCATGTTCGCGTCGACCATCAGCGGAAAATCGGGGCCGAGCTTGTCCCGCATTGCCGCCACGCGTGCGACGTCCTCGCTGAGGCGCGGACGGCCGACCTTCATCTTGATCGCGCGGAATCCGTTGCGGAGGTTCTCGTCGGTCTGCGCGAGCAGGCGCTCGAGCGGAAAATCGAGATCGATGCCGCCGGCATAGGCCGGGACCTTCGGGTCGTTGCCGCCGAGCAGGCGCCACAGCGGCACGCCCAGCCGTCGCGCCTTGAGGTCCCACAACGCCGTGTCCACGGCCGATATGGCGAGGCTGACCGAGCCGCCGCGGCCGCCATAGTGGAGCGCCCACCACATTGCCTGCCACAGCGCCTCGACGCGGTCCGACTCGCGGCCGCGCAGCAGCGGCGCCAGATCGCGCGCGATCAGCGACGCGACCGCACCGCCGCCCTTGCCCACCGTATAGGTGTAGCCCACACCCTCGGCGCCGCCCGCGTCGCGAATGCGCACGGTGATCAGTTCGAAGGCACTCATCTCGCCGTGCGTGCTGTCCGACAGTACGATCGGCAGCGGGATGCGATAGAAGCCGACCTCGACCGAAGCGATTTCCGTCTTCACTGCTCCCCCTTCCGCGTCCATCCGGCCGGACTGCATCTTGGGCCGATCCAGGATCGGCCTCTACACATAGCATCTTCCGTGTAGGGAGCGAACCAGGTTCGGCCACGGCGCGAACCGATCAGAAGGCCCTGCGCCGCGCGCCGCGGTCAGAACCGCAGCGCTTTCACCCGAACGACATGCGGCAGCGCGCAGACATTTGCCATGGCCGTGTCCGGGACCGGCTGGTCTACCAGGACGAGGCAGATGGCATCGCCGCCCGGCGCAATGCGGCCCATGTGGAAGGTCGCGATGTTGACGCCGGCCTCTCCGAGGGTCCGCCCGAGATTGCCGACGAAGCCGGGCTTGTCCTGGTTGCGGATGTAGAGGACGTTCGGAAAGAACTCCGCCTCGATCGCGATCGAATCGATTTCGACGATGCGCGGCTTGTCGGCGATCAGGGTGCCGGCGATGTGCCGGGTGCGGTCCTCGGCCTCGATCGTGATGCGGATCAGCGTCTGATAGTCCACCGAACGATCATGTTTGACCTCGGTGACCGCGATGTCGCGCTCGCGCGCGACGAGCGGCGCATTGACCATGTTGACTGTCTCGAGCTGCGGCTGCAGCAATCCGGTCAGCGCGCAGGCCGTGAGCGGACGCTGATTGAGATGCGCAGCGTGACCCTCGTACTCGATGCGCACAGAGCGGATGTTCTTCTCGATCACTTGGCCTGCGAAGCTGCCCAGCTTGGTCGCGAGATCCATGTAGGGCCTCAGCTTGGGCGCGTCCTCGCCGCTGACCGACGGCATGTTGACGGCGTTGACGACGGCGCCGTGCAGAAGGAAGTCGGAGATC
This sequence comes from Alphaproteobacteria bacterium, assembly GCA_041690495.1. Lineage (GTDB taxonomy): Bacteria > Pseudomonadota > Alphaproteobacteria > CACIAM-22H2 > CACIAM-22H2 > DATAAP01. The sequence goes on from JAWLHE010000013.1 coordinate 68,576, forward strand.
TGCTCGGCGATCTGCAGCGCCACGTTCTCCTGCGCCTCTGTCGTCGAGGCGCCGAGATGCGGCGTGCAGATCACGTCGTCGCGGCCGAACAGGACGTTCTCCTTGGCCGGCTCGACCGGGAACACGTCGAGAGCGGCACCCGCGACATGGCCGGAGTCGAGCGCCGCCTTCAGGTCCTGCTCGACGATCAGGCCGCCGCGCGCGCAGTTGATGATGCGCACACCCTTCTTCATCTTGAACAGGGCCTTGGCGTCGATGAGGTTCTTGGTCGCCTCGGTCAGCGGCGTGTGCAGCGTGATAAAGTCGGCGCGGCGGAACAGGTCGTCGAGCTCGACCTTCTCGACGCCGAGCTCCTGCGCGCGCTCCGGCGACAGATAGGGGTCGTAGGCGACCACCTTCATGCGCAGGCCGACTGCACGGTCGGCGACGATCGAGCCGATATTGCCGCAGCCGACGATGCCGAGCGTCTTGTTGGTCAGCTCGACGCCGAGGAAGCGGTTCTTCTCCCACTTGCCGCCCTGGGTCGAGCGGTCGGCCGCGGGGATCTGGCGCGCCAGCGCGAACATCAGCGCGATCGCGTGCTCGGCCGTGGTGATCGAGTTGCCGAACGGCGTGTTCATGACGACGATGCCGCGCGCGGTGGCGGCGGGAACGTCGATCGTGTCGACGCCGATGCCGGCCCGGCCGATCACCTTGAGCTGCTTCGCCTCGGCGATGACGTCGGCGGGAACCTTCGTCGCCGAGCGCACGGCAAGGCCGTCATAGCCGCCGACGATCGCTTTCAGCTCGGTCGGCTTGAGGCCGGTCTTGACCTCGGCGGCGATGCCGCGCTGCCTGAAGATGTCGACTGCGCGCGGGCTGAGATTGTCTGCGATGAGAACCTTGGGCATGAATATGATCTCTATAGCGCCTCGCCCTTCGACAAGCTCCGGACGAGGCTTCCAATGATTGCAAAAAAAGGCGCCCTCATCCTGAGCCTGTCGTAGGGTGAGGACGCGTGCCGCGGCGTCACGCCTTCGCGGTCGACTCTTCCTTGACGGCGGCGAAGGCCCAGTCGAGCCACGGGAACAGCGCCTCGAGGTCGGAACGCTCGATGGTGGCGCCGGTCCAGATGCGCAGGCCCGGCGGCGAGTCGCGGTGCGCGTCGATGTCGTAGGCGACCTTCTCGGCATCGAGCAGGGCGCCGATGCGCTTGGCGAAGGCCCACTTGTCCTCGTGCTTCATCGCCTGGACCAGCGGGTCCACGATCTTCAGGCACACCGAGGTGCAGGACCGCGTCGCCTTGTCCTCGGCGAGGAAATCGATCCAGCCCGCACCCGCAATCCACTTCTCGATCGCCGCGAAATTCGCCTGCGAGCGCGCCATCAGCCCTTTGAGGCCGCCGACCGACTCCGCCCATTTGAGCCCGTCGATCGCGTCCTCGACGCACAGCATCGACGGCGTGTTGATCGTTTCGCCCTTGAAGATGCCTTCGTTGAGCTTGCCGCCCTGGGTCAGGCGGAAGATTTTCGGCAGCGGCCAGGCCGGCTTGTAGCTCTCGAGCCGGGCGACGGCGCGCGGGGACAGGACGAGCATGCCGTGCGCCGCCTCGCCGCCCAGCACCTTCTGCCAGGAGTAGGTGGTGACATCGAGCTTGTCCCACGGCAGGTCCATCGCGAACGCCGCCGAGGTCGCGTCGCAGATCGTCAGGCCCTCGCGGTCGGCCCTGATCCAGTCGCCGTTGGGAACCCGCACGCCCGAGGTCGTGCCGTTCCAAGTGAAGACGACGTCGCGCGCGGGCGAGACCTCCGTAAGATCGGGCAGCTTGCCGTAGGGTGCTTCGAGCGTGCGCACGTCGGCGAGCTTCAGCTGCTTGACCACGTCGGTCACCCAGCCGGCGCCGAAGCTCTCCCAGGCCAGCAAGTCGACGCCACGGGCGCCGAGCAGCGACCACAGCGCTATTTCGACAGCGCCGGTGTCGGACGCCGGCACGATGCCGATGCGGTAATCGGTCGGCACGCCGAGGATCGTCCGCGTGCGGTCGATCACCTCGGCAAGACGCGCCTTGCCCGGCTTCGAGCGGTGGGAACGGCCGACGAGGGCCGCACTGAGAACGTCAAGCGACCAACCGGGACGCTTGGCGCAAGGACCTGAGGAAAAATGGGGACGTTGCGGCCGAACGACCGGCTTGGCGAGTGTCATGTTGTAGCTCTTCCTTCCAGAAGAGCCGGAACCCGTTGGGAGGTTCTGGCCCGCCGCGGACAATAGAGAGGTCGCCCGCGTCGCGCAACGGGAAGCTAGGCCTGCGACAACTTGACCTTGGAAGCACCGCGGAGGTTGCTCATCCTTCAAGACGCGATTTCGCTGTGCGCGAAATCGGTCCTCAGGATAAGGCCGTTAAGAAAGCACCGGCTCATCCTGAGGAACCCGCGACGCGGACATCTCGAAGAATAGGCCGAGTGCGCGTTCCTAGACCCGCCGCTTGACCAAGCTGGTGATGATTACGGTCATCACCGTCTCGCCCTTCTGGTTGATGGCGGAAACGCGGTATTTCAGCGCGCCGCGATCGGGCCTGGAGCGTGACGGCACGACCTCGACGATTTCGACCTCGGCCCGCAGCGTGTCGCCGGGCCGCACGGGCTTCAGCCAGCGCAGCTCGTCCATGCCCGGCCCGCCCATGTTGTGGCCAAGGAAGCCGATCGAATGCACCAGGCGGAACGCCGCCGCGAGCGTCTGGAAGCCGCTGGCGATCAGCCCGCCGAAGATCGTGTGCTTCGCGCTTTCGACGTCGAGATGAAAGATCTGCGGATCGTAGCGGTGCGCGAACTGGATGATGTCGGTATCGGTGAACGTGTAGCCGTGCGCGCTCTCGAACCTGTCGCCCGGCTCGAAGTCCTCGAGGAAATAGTCGCGCGCCTGGGTCATGCTTCTCCACTCTTTCCAATATTCTTCACATGTCGCCCGCGGACTTGATCCGCGGGCCCAGATCCACTCTCGCCAAAGCGACTTTCGCGTTGTCGGAGCATCTCAATGGGTCCTCGGGTCAAGCCCGAGGACGACATTCTTTATTTTCATGGAAGCAATCACAGCGCCTCGGCGATGGCCTTGCCCATTTCCGAGGTCTTCGTCTTGCCGCCGAGGTCGGGCGTGCGCAGGTCCGTTTCCGCGATCACCGTCTCGATCGCCCTGACGATCGCGTCGGCCGCCTTCTGCTCGCCGAGATGCTCGAGCATCATGGCACCCGTCCAGATCTGGCCGATCGGGTTGGCGATGCCCTTGCCTGCAATGTCGGGGGCGGAGCCGTGCACCGGCTCGAACATCGACGGGTGCGTCTTCTCAGGGTTGATGTTGCCGCCGGGTGCTATGCCGATTCCTGCCGCCACCGCAGGCGCGAGATCGGACAGGATGTCGCCGAACAGGTTGCTGGCGACGATCACGTCGAACCAGTCGGGATGCCGCACCATGTGCGAGCACAGGATGTCGATGTGGTACTGGTCCGTCTTGATCCCGGGGTAGTTCTTCTTCATCAGCGCGAAGCGCTCGTCCCAGTACGGCATCGAAATGCTGATTCCGTTCGACTTGGTCGCCGACGTGACGTGATTCTTCTTGCCCCGCTTCTTCGCCAGCTCGAAGGCGTAGCGCATGATGCGATCGCAGCCCTTGCGCGTGAACGCCGCCTGCTGGATCGCGACCTCGTCCTCGGTGCCCTCATAGAGCCGGCCGCCGATTGCGGAATACTCGCCTTCGACGTTCTCGCGCACGATCACCATGTCGATGTCGGCCGGGCTCCTGCCCTTCAGCGGCGAGTCCAGGCCCTTGAGCAGGCGCACCGGGCGCAGGTTGACATATTGCATGAAGCCGCGCCGGATCGGCACCAGCAGGCCCCACAGCGAGACATGGTCCGGCACGCCGGGGAAGCCGACAGCACCCAGGAATATCGCGTCGGACCTGCTGAGCTGGTCGAGCCCGTCCTCGGGCATCATCCGGCCGGTCTTGGTGAACTTCTCGCAGCTCCAGTCGAAATGCTCGAACTCGAGGACGAAACCGAACTTGCGCGCGGCGGCCTCGAGAACGCGCATTCCCTCCGGCACGACCTCCTGGCCGATGCCGTCCCCCGGAATGGCGGCGATGCTGTAAGTCTTGCTCATTAACGTTGATCCCTGGACGCGGATGAGGCCGGTAAACTAGGCACCTCGCGCGTTCCGATCAACGCCGAAACGACCGCGCCAGGGACACAGAGTCGCGCTAAAGCCCCGCCCTTGGGACGAAGCCGATCACGAACGCTCGGAAGATGCTCAGTCGCCGGCGGCGGCCAGATCGATACGCTCGCTCTGCGCTGCCTCCCAGCCGATCATCGCCAGCTTGCGCGGGCGGCCCCAGTGATAGTGGCTGATCGCGCCGGACTTGCGGATGACGCGGTGACACGGGATCAAATACGAGATCGGGTTGTCGCCCACCGCAGAGCCGACCGCGCGCGCGGCACCTGTGGCGCCGATCGCGGCGGCGAGGCCGTCATACGACACGAGTGCACCCTGCGGAATGCGCAGCAGCGCCTCCCACACCTTGATCTGGAACGGCGAGCCGTAGAGCACCAGCTTCAGCCGTTCGCCGTCATGGCGGCGCGGCTGGAAGATGGCGCCGGCGATGCGCGCGATCTGCGCCTCGTCGGCGACGAACTTCGCCATCGGCCAGCGCGCGCGCATGTCGGCAAGGCAAGGCGCCCGCCCGCCCTCGCCGGCGAAGGCGAGCCCGCACACGCCGCGCGGCGTGGTCAGGATCAGGCAGTCACCGAACGGCGACTCGGCCCAGCCATAGGAGATTGTCAGTCCCAGCCCGCGCTGCTTGAACTCGCCCGGCGTCACGGCCTCGTGCGCGAGGAACAGGTCGTGCAGCCGGCTCGGGCCGGACAGGCCCGATTCGTGCGCGGCGTCGAGCACGCTCGACGAGGCTGTGAGGCAGGCCTTGGCGCGGTCGAGCGTCAGAAACTGCAGGAACTTCTTCGGGCTGACGCCGACCCAGCGCGTGAAAAGGCGCTGGAAATGGAACGGGCTGAGGCCTATCGACGCGGCGACGTCGTCGAGCTCCGGCTGATCCTCGACGCGATCGGCGATATAGGCGAGGGCCTTCTCGATCCGGGCATAGTCGCTGGGCATGGACGCACTCTCTGCCGTTGGAGAAATTTCGGCAAGACTAGCGGTCGGGCGGTGCTCCCCCCACCCGCTTCTTGCGGGCTCGTGAGGCGAGATTCGCGAGCGCGATCAAATCATTACAGATGGTCGATCGTTCTTGCCGCGCGGCGTTTCTCAACGACTGGCGCGAACCGCCGCCGTCCGGTCAAAAAAGCGCCCGCCGCGGCAGGTCCGGGGCGGGCACAAGCTGGAGAGGTAGTGCGATGGACGGTTTGCGCTCGATTCACTTGGGGGTTCGGGGGGCCAAGCGCGCCCAGCCCTTGCCGCCCATCGCGCCAGAATAGTGCCGTGACGGCATGCCGGCCGCAGTGATCATGATCACACCCGCATTCGGCCCGATGGCGTGGCGACTCGATGATCCTGTTCAGGGCGTCATGTGGTGCGACAGGCCGCTCATACGTCGAGCGGCCGCTCGAAATAGTGAATTCCAGGCAGCGGGTTGTCGTAATAGCGCGGAATCTCGCGGAAGCCGAGGCTGCGATAGAGCGCGATCGCCGCTTGCATCGAGTCGTGCGTATCGAGCCGCATGGCGCGGTAGCCGCGCCGCCTGCCCTCTTCAACGATCGCACGCGCGAGCCGTCCGCCGACGGCGCGGCCGCGCCAGCCCGGGCGAACGTACAGCCGCTTCATCTCGCAGATATCCTCTTCGAGCGGCCGCAGCGCAACGACACCGGCGGCCTCTTCGTTCTCCACGGCCAGCAGAATGCGGCCCGCGGGCGCGGCATAGCAGCCGGGCAGATCCGCCAGCTCCTGCTCGAAGCCCTGGAAGCACAGATCGAAATCCAGCGAGCGCCCGTATTCGAGGAAGAGCGCGCGCACCTCGCCCATGTCGGCCGGCTCGGCCGGACGGATCACCACCGGGGCCGGGTCAGATGAAGATCGAACCTTCAAGATATAGCACCGCCCTGCCCGCGACGACGACACGCGCGCCGCGGTCCTCGCACATCAGCTCGCCACCGCGCGCCGAGAGCTGGCGCGCCGAGAGCCTGCTCTTGCCGAGGCGCTTCGACCAGTACGGGATCAGCGTGCAGTGCGCCGAGCCGGTCACCGGGTCTTCCGGAACGCCCTGCCCCGGCGCGAAGAACCGGGACACGAAATCGCAATCCGTACCCGGCGCGGTGACGATCGCGGCGAAGCGGTCGAGCGTCGCGATCCTCGCCATGTCGGGATTGAGCGCGCGGATATCGGCCTCGCTCTCGTAGACCAGCAGATAGTCGCGCGCGGCCATCACCTCTTTCGGCGCCCTGCCGAAAGCCGCTTCGAGGCCAGGCGGAGAAGAGCATGGTTCGGGCGGACGCGCCGGCAGCTCGAGCGCGAGCATCTCGCCCTGCCGCGTCACCGTGAGCGGCCCGCTGCGGGTGGTGAAGCGCACCTGCCCGCGGCCGGGAGTCATCCTGGAGAAGATCAGATGCGCGCTGGCGAGCGTCGCGTGACCGCAGAGATCGACCTCCACCGCCGGTGTGAACCAGCGCAGGGCATAATCCTCGCCTTCGGGCACGAAGAACGCGGTTTCCGCCAGATTGTTCTCGGCGGCGATCGACTGCATCACGCTGTCCGGCAGCCAGGAGTCCAGCGGTACGATCGCCGCGGGGTTGCCGCCGAATACGCGGGGCGCGAACGCATCGATCTGATAGATCGGCAAACGCATGGTCATTCCTTGTCGCGGTGGCGCATTCAGGCGCTCAGTGCCGGGCGCCTTCTCTTCGCCAGGCGATCCTCGAGGCGGCGCTTCACCTTGAGCCAGTCGCTGTCGACGATCGAGAACCAGACGCTGTGGCGGACGCGGCCCGAGGCCGTGATCATGTGGTTGCGAAACGTCCCCTCCTCGACCGCGCCGAGTCGCGCAATAGCCTCCCGCGACTGCCGGTTCAGCGAGTCGGTCTTGAACTCGACGCGGATGGCGCCGAGCGTCTCGAAGGCGTGGGTCAGCATCAGCAGCTTGGCCTCGGTGTTGATCGCCGTGCGCTGCCATTGCCGGCCGATCCAGGTCCAGCCGATCTCGAGCCGGCGGTTGGCACGATCGATGTTGGCGTAACGCGTCGACCCGACCGGGCGGCCGGTGCTGCGCTCGATCGTCGCAAAGGGGAGCGCCGTGCCCGCGTCCTGCGCGTGCAGCGCCTCCTCGATGAACTCGGCGAGCTCGACGGAATTGGTTGCCGGCTTGGTGAACCATTGCAGCAGCGTGGGATCGAGCACGGCGCCGAGCGGGCCGAGATGGCCGCGCGACAGCGGTTCCAGCCTGGCGTGCTCGCCCGACAGGGTGACGGGTTCGATGCGCATGCTTGCCTCCCTCAATTGTCGGCCTCGGGCGGCGCGTATCGCGCCATGTACTCCGCCAGCGCGCGGTCTTCGGCATTCGTGCTGGCGCCGAGCGCCGCGATGACGTTGCGGCGGTCGGTGGCGTTGCGGTTCTGGCTGAGCTTGTGCTTGCCCTCGAGACGCGCGATCTCGATCTCGAATCCGACGATGCCCCGAAGCATGCCGGCGACGTACTCCTGCGGCAGCCCCGCCATCTTCCACGGCTGCGCGCGGCCGGATTCGTATTGCACCGTCAGGCGCTGGACGATATCCGCGAGCCGCGCCGGATCGTCGACGATGCGTGCGCGGCCATAGGCGTGCACAGCCGCATAGTTCCATGTCGGCACCGACGGATGGGTGTCGTACCAGGACGGCGAGATGTAGCCGTGCGGCCCGAGAAAGATGGCCAGCACGTCCTGTCCGTCCATCGCCCGTCCATGCGGATTGGCGCGCGCGAGATGCACGAGCAGCGTACCGTGCGGCCCGCGCTCGCGATCGAGCAGGACCGGAACATGGGTGGACATCATCCCGTCCGCCCCGGTCGAAACCAGGGTGGCGAAGCTGTACGACTCGATGAGAGCGTGCAGACCGGCCGTATCGCGCACGGCAAAAATGGGCGGAACGTACATTGCAATTCCCTGCAGGACGGAACGGGGCCGTCACATCTCCCAGAAACGCTTCCGGATCTCTCGATCGGCGTCGGCGCGACTGATGCCGATGTCGCGCAGCATGCGGTCGTCCAGCGATCCCAACGCGCGGCGCTCTCGTACCCGCTCTTGCCAGGTGACGAAAAGCATCAAAGCGTAGACAGCCAAAGCCCAGAGAGTCTCGAGAATTGCCCACGCAAACAAGACCACGCGCGTGAGCAGACCATCCGCAGACCGTGTGCCGGAAATTGTATGCATACAACTCTCCAAGGCCCATAAACAATAGCGACAATACCGCGCAGCAACAAAGGTAAGATTGACACAATCGAGCTGTCAATTTAGATATTGTCACCATGACAAATTGGTCGCCCGACCTGACCCGCCATCGCGGTCCGCGCTATATCGCCATCGCCGAAGTTCTCGCCCAGGACATCGCCGCGGGCCGCCTGAAGACCGGAGACCGCCTCCCCACCCATCGCGATCTGGCCTGGAAGCTCGGCGTCACCGTCGGCACCGTCACCCGCGCCTATGCCGAGGCCGAGCGCCGCGGCCTGGTCGCGGGCGAGGTCGGCCGCGGGACATTCATCCGCGAGCCGGCCATGGACACGCTGCCGACGCCGGCGGCGGACGACGACGGCTTCGTCGATCTCGCGCGCAATTTCCCGCCGGGTTGGCGCGACAATCGCGAGATCGCCGATATTCTCGCCGAGATCTCGCGAAGCAACGATCTCGGGCCGCTGCTCGGCTATGCGCCCAATCTCGGCCTGCCCTCGCATCGCGAGGCGGGCGCGCAGTGGATTGCGCGCAGCGGCATTTCGGCCAGCCCCGCACAGATCGCGATCTCGAACGCCGCGCAGCACGCGATGGTCGTGGCGATCTCGTCCCTGACCCGGCCCGGCGACGTCGTGCTGAGCGAGCAGCTCACCTTCTACGGCCTGAAGTCGATGGCCTCGCATCTGTCGCTGCGTCTTCATGCGGTCGCGATCGACGAACACGGGCTCGTTCCCGAAGCGCTCGACGCGGCGTGCCGGCTGATGGCGCCGAAGGCGCTTTACTGCATGCCGACCCTGCACAACCCGACAACGTCGATCATGCCCGAGCCGCGGCGGCGCGAGATCGCCGCGATCTGCGTGCGCCACGGCGTCACCATCGTCGAGGACGACATCTACGGCTTCCTTGCCGACGATGCGCCGCCGGCGCTGGCGAGTTTCGCGCCGGACAACTCCATCCTCCTCACCAGCCTGTCGAAATGCATTGCGCCGGGCCTGCGCATCGGCTTCCTGCGCGCCAGCGAGGCGACGATGGAGCACATCGCGTCGGCGCTGCGCGCCACGACCTGGATGGCGACGCCGCTGATGGGCGAAGTCGCAGCCCGGCTGATCCGTTCCGGCCAGGCGGAGCGCATGGCCCGCCAGATGCGGGACGAGGCCAAGGCACGCCAGGCGATCGCCACCCGCATGCTCGCAGGCCTTGAATACGATTCACATGAAGCAAGCTTCCATGTCTGGCTGAAGCTCCCCGAGCCGTGGCGCCGCGAGGAGTTCACGCTGCGCTTGCGGCGACGAGGAGTCGGCGTCGCGCCGGCCGACGTGTTCGCCGTGGGACGGGGTGCAGTGCCGCATGCGGTCCGGGTCGGCCTTTCGGCCGCGCGCGATCACACCCAGCTCGAGCGTGCGCTCGGAGTCGTCACCAGCGTCCTGCGCGAACCCTCGGACTCCATGCCGCTCGTGTGACCGCGCCGGCCCGGATCAAACCCTCCCCGCAGCGCTGGATCGGAATCGATTTCTCCGGCAATCACCTGCAATGGCGCGACAGCCGCGCCGCGACGGCGGTATGGATCGCACGGATCGAGCAGACCCGGCGCGGTCTGACCCTGCGCGACGTGCGCCGCGCGCAGGACCTGCCGGGCGGCGAGCCGCCGTTCCGTCGCCTCGTGCGCTTTCTGCACGCCTCGGACTTCACGGCGGCAGGCATCGACGCGCCGTTCTCGCCGCCCGCGGACTTTGTGCCCGGCGGCGAACGCGAGCGGCTGCTCGCCGCAGTTCGCAGTTTGGCGGGCCCGGAGCGGCCATTCGCGAGCGGGGCCCAGCTCCTTGGCCTGCTCGCCCCGGCGATTGCGCCGCGGGGCCGTCACCTCCATCGCGCGACCGAGCAGGTCTGGCGACGCCGCGGCATCAATGTCCGGTCTGTGCTGTGGAACGGCCCGCGCGGCGGCGCGCCCTTTGCCGCGGCCTGCATGACCCTGCAGGCCGAGCTCGGCCTGCCCGCCTGGCCCTGGACCGAAAGCCGCACGCGCATTCTCGCCGAAACCTTCCCCGCGGCCCAGCTCAGGACATGGGGTATGCCGCATTCCGGCTACAACGGGTCGACGCCGGAAGCGCGCCGACGTCGCCGGCTGATCGTCCAGGCGGTGGCCGCGCGCACGGGGCTATCGATGCCCGACACCCTGCGGCGGACTCTCCGGGCGAGCGCGGACGCGCTGGACAGCGTGGTGTACGCGCTGGCGGTGCGGGCGATCGCGGCGGACGCCTTGGCGGTCCCGCCCGGCGAGGCGAGCCCGGCCGAAGGCTGGATCGTCGTGCACCGCTGAGCGCGCCCCGGCTCAGGCGACGGCCAGCAGGATCCGGTTCGCCTCCGCGCGCATATCGGCGGCCATGACCTTGAGCTCGGCCTGATCGAACAGGTCGCGCGCCTTCTCGAACACTTCGCTCTCCTCGGTTTCGACATGCTGCTGCACGAGGTCCCGGAGCGATCTCGCCATCGTGAACCATTGCTCGCGCCCGAGATCGAGCCCGGACAGATCCTCCAGCAGCCGGCTTATCATCTCGTGGTCGGCGCCGGATTCGAGCGCCACCTTGAACGACGTTTCATGCTGCTTCAGCCGCGCATACAGCACGCGTTCCTCCGCCAGAGAATGCGCCACCAGCATCATCTGCACGGCCAGGAACCCGGGACGCAGCTCCGCGAGATCACGCTCCGGCCTCCCGCAGATGTCATCGAGCTGCATCATGATGGTCGCATGCTCCTGCTCGAGGAGCTCAAGAATGGTCGTACCGACCGTTCCCGCGAGCCGCAGCTGCATCACCGCCTCGGAATGGCCCTGCAGGAGAAAGCTTGCGAGCTGCGTCTCGTTCATATGCACGCCGTCATACCGCTGTCTCCGCTTCGAGCCGGGGCACCGGATGCCGTCCCTCGGACTGGTAGCGGTAGTCGCCACCCTTCGTTTTCCGGTGCTGATCGATGATCTGTTCGCTCGGGATGCCGCCGCGATTCACCGCGGACTGGTAACGGTGGAAGCGATGGTCCTCGGGCAGTTCCGACATGGGCACGAACTCGAGCCCGTTCGCAGTCAGCTCGACCTGGCTGGCGAGCACGCCGCGCACATACGCCTTGTTGCTTTCGAAACGTATCGGTGCCGGCAGGGACCTGGGCAGGATCATCTCGGGCTCGCGCCGGTCATGCGCGCGCATCAGCTCGCAGGCTATACGCAGGTGCTCGAGCTCCATGCCGAGATGAAGCTCCCAGATCTGCCTGATACGCGGATCGTCCTCCTGCTGCATGAATGAATAGTAGAGATAGCACTCGTTGTACTCGTGTTGGACCAGCATCTCGGTCCAGGACAGGCTTGGGTCGAGCATCGATTCGTAGTGAGTGACGTGCTGCTCCTCGACCTGCGCGATCTCCAGGTAGAGCGCGCGAGCGATCGGCTCCACGAGGCGGTCGCCGATCGTCATGTAGAAATTCATCGTCTGCTGCTCGGCCGCCATGATCGTCAGCGCGTGCAGCGACGACAGCGGATCTCCGGTATAGGCGTCGAGCGGCCGCCTGATGTTATCGACGGGATGCCGATGGTGAAGCCGGGTCGGCCGGCCGGGCATGATCTCGGTCAGCTGCCCGACGATCTGTTCGGCGCGGCGCGGCTGGGTGAGGTCCAGCAGGTCGGCGTATCTGTAGAGGTGATCGAAATCCTCGAGCAGGCCGAAATCGTAGGCGCGCCTTGCATAGGGATGCGGCTCCATCTGCGCCACCCAGGCGGTGAGTTCGACCGCGACCTGCTCGTAGCCGATCGTCACTTCGAGCGTGCTCTCCTCCCCGGGAATCAGCCAGTTGACCGCCTTTTGCTGCTGCTGCTCGATCCGGCGGGTCATCGCGAGGGCCCGCCTCACGTCGAGATTGCGCGTGTGGCGGTTGAACTGGTGCGAGAACATGGCCGCTTCGATCTCGATGCCGTTCATGACGATCGCGCGGCACCGGGTGAAGGGGTGGACGCTGTCCTTGTCGTACGGCTCGACGTTCAGCTCGGACCAACTGCGAAGCTGGCGCTCGAGCGGGATGCCCTTCTCGGCCAGCGGATTGAACCCCATGTCGCTCCCCATCCGTTGAATGGAGTACGGACAACGGACACGCCATGCGGCCCGTTCCCGATGGGAAGGGCCGCGCGCCTCGGGCGGGCTCGACCGCCTGGATGGTAACGGTTATCGCTTCTTCGCGCGCCGCTTCGGCGCGGGCCGCGCCGGCTTGACGGCGCGCGCGGCCGTGTCCTTCGCCGCAGGCCGCTTTCGCGCATGCGGCGCTTGTGCCGCGTCGAATGTGTGGGCGTGATTGATCGGACCGTGGCCATGGCCGAATCCGGGGGCGGTTTCGATCGCGCGATGCACATACTCGCGCGCGCGGATCACCGCCGCGCGGATGCTCATGCCCTGCGCCAGGCCGGTCGCAATCGCCGAGGCGAGCGTGCAGCCCGTGCCATGCGTATGCCTGGTGTCGATGCGCTTCGAGCGGAAGCGCTCGACCCCTTGCGCGGTTACGAGCACGTCGACCAGTACATCCGAACCGAGGTGACCGCCGGTCAGCAGCGCCGACTCGCACCCCAGAGTCAGGAGCGCCGCCGCTGCGTGCTCCATGTCGTCGACCGTGCGGATCGACATGCCGGCCAGCTTCTCCGCCTCCGGCAGGTTCGGCGTGATGATGGTCGCGAGATTGATGATCCGCCGCTTGAGGGCCGCGATTGCCGCGGGATCGATGAGCTCCGCGCCGCCCTTGGCGATCATGACGGGATCGACGACCAGCATGATCCGCCGGCCATACGCCTCGAGGGAGTCGGCGAGCGCGTTTATCACGCCTTCGTCGTGGAGCATCCCGGTCTTGATCACGTCCGCGCCGATGTCGTCGAGCACGAGTTCGACCTGCTGGCGCACGAAATCCGGCGCCACCGGAACGATGCCGAATACGCCTCGCGTGTTCTGCGCGGTCAATGCCGTGATCGCCGTGGCGGCATAGCCGCCGAGCGCCGTCACGGTCTTGATGTCCGCCTGGATGCCGGCGCCGCCGCCGGAATCCGAGCCGGCCACGATCAGAACGCGTCCCTTCACGCTGTCTCTCCAGAATTGGGCGAGCCCATAATCGGGGCCCTCGTCATAACAGTCTCTGAATCTCGATCGCGGATGTCATCGCGGCGCGGCGGCGCCGCGTCGATCGCCTGCCACACGGCCAGCGCCTGACGCGTCGCGGCGACATCGTGGACGCGCACGATGTCGGCGCCGCGCGCGACCGCCGCCAGCGCGCCGGCGATGGAGCCCGCGACCCGATCCTTGGCCCCTTCGCCGCGCGACAGTTTGGCGATGAATCCCTTGCGACTCACGCCGACCGCGATCGCGACACCGAGTCCACGCAGGCGGTCGAGCGAGGCGAGGAGCTGGAGATTGTGTTCGGTCGTCTTGCCGAAGCCGATGCCGGGGTCGGCCGCGATCCGCTCGTTGGGAATGCCGGCGCCGCGGCACGCGGCCACGCGCGCGGCAAGATAGTCCGCGACCTCGCGCGGCGCGTCGTCGTAATGCGGCGCCTTCTGCATCGTCGCCGGCTCTCCCTGCATGTGCATGAGGATGACGTCTGCCCCGCTCGCCGCGACCGTGTCGAGACTGGCCGGATCGAAGGTCAGCGCCGTGACGTCGTTGACGATGCGAGCGCCGCAGGCCAGCGCCTCGCGCATTACATCGGCGCGTCGCGTGTCGACCGAAACGACCGCGCCGGCACCTGCCAGCGCCGTGATCACCGGCCGGATGCGCGCCAGCTCCTCGTCCGCCGAAACGGGCATCGATCCGGGCCGTGTCGATTCGCCGCCGACATCGAGGATATCGGCACCCTCCGCGCGCAGGCGCAGACCGTGCGAGATCGCCGCGTCGGCGCACGCGAATTCGCCGCCGTCGGAGAAGCTGTCCGGCGTGACATTGACGATTCCCATGACCAGCGGCGCCCCGAGATCGAACCCGGCGAACCGCCTCCGCGTGCGCGTTGCATCCCGCATGGGCCGGACCTATCGCTTGCGCCGGCCCGCGTCAACGGCCCGTTCGGAACGCCGCTTGCGTGACCGGGTGGCCGGCGTGCGCCGCAACGCCTCAGAGATCCCGGATCATGAGCACCGCGCCGGGCAGGCGGAAGCCGTGACGGAAGAAAAACGTCGTCGAGGTCAGCCGGGAATCGACGATGAGTCCGACCGCGCGCCGCGCGATCGCGCGCTCGACCACAGCGGCCAGAAGGTCGGCGCCGATGCCATGCCGCTCGACCTCCTTGGTGACGGCGATATGACTGACGAAGACATGGAAGCCGTTGAACGAGGACAGCACCACGCCGATCAGGCCGTCCGCCGTCTCGGCGACGAAGCAGTCGGCGGTCTCGGATCCGGCCAGCACCGACAGGCGCGCGCGCAGGTCCCTGCCTTTCGCCAGGCCGCGGGAGCGGATCAGCGCTGCGACGTTCCCCAGATCGGCGGCCGCCATCGGACGGATGCGGTGACCTGCAGGCTGTGCGGCGGGCCGGGGTTTTGCTTTGGCCATCGATTCCACAAAGAAGAAAGGGACCGAGCCGCGCTCGGTCCCTTTCCCATCTACATAGCCGGCCGAAGCCTGTCGAGCCTTAAGCGCCCGGCTGCGGCTCCGGACGCAGGCCGCCCTCGGGACGATCCTTGGGGCCGCTGGTCGGCACCGAGGCGCGGCGTCCCGGCGTCTTGGGCGGCTCCTCGATGTCGGGCCGCACCACGGGTTCGCCGCGCAGCAGGGCCCGGATCTCCTCGCCGCTGAGCGTCTCGTATTCAAGCAGGCCGCGCGCGATCTTGTGCAGGTCCTCGATGCGGTCCGTCAGGATCTGGCGCGCGGTCGCCTCCGCCGTCTCGATGATGCGGCGGATCTCGCCGTCGATCACCTCGGCAGTCGCCTCGGAGACGTTCTGCGTCTGCGTCACGGCATGGCCCAGGAAGACCTCCTGGTCGTTGGCGTGGTAGCGGACGCGACCGAGCTTCTCGCTCATGCCGAACTCGCTGACCATGCGGCGCGACAACGCCGTGGCCTGCTGGATGTCGTTCGATGCGCCGGTCGTGACGTTCTCCGGCCCGAAGATGATCTCCTCGGCGACGCGGCCGCCGAACATCATCGCCAGACGCGATTCCATCTCGAGCTTGGTCATGCTCAGCCGGTCGCGCTCGGGCAGGCTCATGGTGACGCCGAGAGCGCGGCCGCGCGGAATGATCGTGACCTTGTGCAGCGGGTCATGCTGCGGAACGTTCAAGGCGACAAGGGCGTGCCCGGCCTCGTGGTAGGCGGTCAGCTCCTTCTCCTTCTCGGTCATGACCATGGAGCGGCGCTCGGCGCCCATCATGACCTTGTCCTTGGCGTCCTCCATCTCCGCCATCGTCACCAGCCGCTTGCCGCGGCGGGCCGCAAGCAGGGCCGCCTCGTTGACGAGGTTGGCGAGATCCGCACCCGAGAAGCCGGGTGTTCCGCGCGCGATGACCTTGGCGTCAACGTCGGGCGCCAGCGGCACCTTGCGCATGTGGACCTTGAGGATCTTCTCGCGGCCGGCAACGTCCGGGTTCGGCACGACGACCTGGCGGTCGAAGCGGCCCGGGCGCAGCAGCGCGGGATCGAGCACGTCGGGCCGGTTGGTCGCGGCGATGAGGATGACGCCCTCGTTCGCCTCGAAGCCGTCCATCTCGACCAGCAGCTGGTTGAGCGTCTGCTCGCGCTCGTCGTTGCCGCCGCCGAGGCCGGCGCCGCGATGCCGGCCGACCGCGTCGATCTCGTCGATGAAGATGATGCAGGGCGCGTTCTTCTTGCCCTGCTCGAACATGTCGCGAACGCGCGAGGCGCCGACGCCGACGAACATCTCGACGAAGTCGGAGCCGGAGATGGTGAAGAACGGCACGTTCGCCTCGCCGGCGATGGCGCGGGCGAGCAGCGTCTTGCCGGTGCCCGGCGGGCCGACCAGCAGCACGCCCTTGGGAATCTTGCCGCCGAGGCGCTGGAATTTCTGCGGATCGCGCAGGAACTCGACGATCTCCTCGAGCTCGCCCTTGGCTTCGTCGATGCCGGCGACATCGTCGAAGGTGACGCGCCCGACCTTCTCGGTCAGCAGGCGTGCCCGCGACTTGCCGAAGCCCATGGCCCGGCCGCCGCCCGACTGCATCTGGCGCATGAAGAAGATCCACACGCCGATCAGCACCAGGAACGGGAACCACGACGCCAGGATCGACAGCAGCGGATGGACACTCTCCTCGACCGGTGCGGCGCTGACGCGCACGTTGCGCGAGGTCAGTCGCTCGACCAATCCGGGATCGCTGGGAGCATAGGTCGAGAAGGCCCGGCCGTCGTTGAAGTGGCCGCGGATCGTATTGCCCTGGATCGTAACGTCGGTGACCTGCTGGCGCTCGACCGACGTCAGGAAATCGGAATAGGCGAGCGGCGACGTCGGGCCGCGGGGCGAAGAGCCTTGAAACACATTGAAGAGGGCGATCAGAAGCAGGCCGATGATCACCCAGAGCGCAAGATTCTTACCGAAATTGTTCACCGTCCACGCCTCATACCCAACGGAAACCGGGCCGACATATGTAGCCCAAGCCAGTTAAATCACAGCAAAGCCCGGGCCAGCCAAGGCGTGGCGTGGGCAGAACGTCGCGGAAACGCGCATAACGCTATCAGGGTAGACGCCCCGACGTCTATACGTCAGGTGGGGAACGGCCAGGACCCCTTCAAGATCGAATAGTGCGGGAAGAGCCGGCCGCGCCGCCGGCGGAATCGGCACGTCGCGCACCGCCGGCGCGGCGGCCGCAACCGCACGCCAGCCGTCGCTGCCAAGCCGGGCCAGGACATAGCCTTCCGGGGGCCAAGAGCCAGATCCTCCCACCCGAACCGTGAACCGGCCGTCCCACAGGAACCGGCCCGGTCCGGCGACTGCCAATCGCTGCGTCGCGGCGGCCGGCTCGCGGACGACCAGGACCCGGCCGCGACGGGGCAGGAAGCGGCAGCCGCCGAGCGTCCGGCCACCATGCAATGCCCCCTCCAGCAGGGCGGTCAGCAGGCCCGCGAGCCGCTCGCCACGCGGCGCATAGGCGCCGCCTCCGAAAGCCAGGGCGAGCCGCGCCAGGGCGCGACGGAGGATATCGGGATCGCCGTCACGCCAGGGCGTGAGATCGAGGGTCGCCCAGCCCTCGGGATGGGCGGCCACGCTGGCGCCAAGAAGCTCGGCCACGGCGACCTCGGCCCGCTGGCGCTCGACGTCGTAACACCGCCCGCCGCCGGCGGCCGCAGCGCCGGGCGAACGCCGCAGGCGTTCCCGCACGCGGGTGCGCGCGAAAGCCGGATTGGCGTTGCTCGGATCGTCGATCCAGGGCTGCCCCTCCGCACGCAGCATGGCCCTGAGTCGCGCCGGCGCTACATCCAGCAGCGGCCGCAGGATGCGCAGCGCCTCGCGCTCGACAACCGCCGACATTCCGGCGAGCCCATCGGGGCCGCTCTTGCGCTCGAGCCGCAGCAGCACGGTCTCGCGCTGGTCGCCCAGATGGTGCGCGAGGAGAAGATGCAGCACGCCGGCATCCCGGCACCATGCCGACAGGAGGCGATGGCGCGCCTCGCGCGCGCCGGCCTGGATGGCCGTAGAGGGCTTGGGCCCTTCCCAACGCAGCACACGGCAGTCGATGCCGCGGGCCGCGAGCCAGCCCCGCACGGTTGCGGCCTCGGCGGCAGATTCGGCGCGCAGGCCGTGATCGACGACCAGCGCGGTCGCGCGGCCGCCCTGCCTGCGCACCCAGCGGTCGGCGAGAATGGTCAAAGCCAGGCTGTCGGCGCCGCCCGACACGCCGATCGCGAGATGCGGCGACCGCTCGAACGCCCCGAGCCGTGCCATGGCCGCGGCGAACTCCGCATCGTTCACGGGCCGGTCGTCCGAAATCGGCATGGGCGCGCCGGGCAATGACGCGGTGGCGAGCGGCGGCATGCCGCTCACGTCGGAGCGTGCGACGGCGCCGTCAGCCGCAGCCGAGGCGCTGCTTCTCGCGCTGCGTCGCCTGCTTGATCGAAGCCGACGCCTGAGGGTAGCGCCGCTCGAGTTCGCCGAGCGTGCCGCATGCCCGTGCCTTCTGGTTGAGCTGCCCAAGCGACATGCCGAGCTTGAGCAGGTTGTCGGGCGCCTTCTCGCTGCCCGGATACTTCTGGAAGCCTTCGGCGAAGGCAATCGCGGCGTTGTTGTAATCGCGCCGCACGTAATACGTCTCGCCGAGCCAGTATTGTGCATTGCCGGCCAGCCGGTGACTCGGATTGGCCGAGATGAAGGATCTCAGGGCGGATTCGGCGCGGCCGAAATCGCCCTGCTCGCGCTGCGCCTGGAGAAGCTGCGCATAGGCGAATTCGTACTGCGCCTCCGGCGAGCCTTGCGGCAATGTCACTGCGGCGCTCTGCTGCGGCGCCGGCGTCGGTGCCGCGCCCGCCTGCGGCGGCGGCGCCTGGCCGGCTGCGCCGGGCACCAGCACCATGCGCGACTGCCCCGGCGGCACCTGTGCCTGGCTGGCCGGAGGCGTTGGCGCGGTTGCGGTCGCCCCCGGCGCCGCACCGGCCGCCGGCGCGCCGCCGCGCTCGATCGCGCTGAGCCGGAAGTCGACGTCGCCGACCAGCTTGTCGAGGCGGGCAGTCAGCTCGCTGACGTTGTGATTGAGCAGCTCGACGCGACCGGTGAGGTCGCGCATCTGGTTTTCGAGCTCGGAGAAGCGGGTATAGGTCTGCTCGACGAACGGGTTGGAGAGCTCGCCGGGCGCGGGCGCGTTCGCCGCGCCGGGAGCCGCGACCGGAACGCCACCGCGCGCGAGCTGGCGCTGGACCACATCCATATCGCGGCGCAAGCGGTCGATCTGATCGACCAGCGAGCGAATGTCCTGGCTCTGGCCCTGCGCTGCCGCGGGGACCGTTACCGCGACCGCAGCCAGCAGCAGGAAGCCGCTCGCGGCGCGCCCCAGCGTTCTGACGAGGAGAGGTGAGATCACGGTTCGGATTATCGTCGCCAATTGGGCAAAAGAAAGGCGCCTGTCCGGTCGACCAGCTTAGGTCATCGGACAGGCGCCAATCCGACAGACGCCGATAGCGGGTCGCTTAATTGACAACCATCACGGCACGGCGGTTCTGCGACCAGGCGGCTTCGTTCGAGCCGACCACGGCCGGACGCTCCTTGCCGTAGCTGATCGTCGCAACGCGGCGGGCATCGATTCCCAGCGAAACCAGGAAGTTCTTCGCCGAGTTGGCGCGGCGCTCGCCGAGCGCGAGGTTGTACTCGCGCGTGCCGCGCTCGTCGGCATGCCCCTCGACCGTGACCGTCAGGTTCGGGTACTGCTTCAGGAAAGCGGCCCAGCGCTCCACCGTGCGGCGTGCCTCGGGCTTCAGATCCGACCTGTCGAAATCGTAGAACACGCGATCGCCGACTTCCGACGTCAGGATCTCCTGCGGGCTGCGCGCGCGGGTCTGGGTCGTCGCCGACCCCGTTCCGGTCTGCATCCCCGTGCCGGCCGAAGTCGCCGACTCGTCAGACGCCGTCTCGCACGCCGCCAGCAGCGCAACTGCGGCGAACATGCTCAGCAACTTGAAACGCATCTCGAACTCCTTCTTTTTTACTCTATTCCCGGGGGGTTTTATACCGCGAGAGGTTGTCGCTTATACCGCGGCCGCCAACTGCCTGGGGGGCGCCGAACGCAGTGTCGTCCGGTTAAGATCGGCGCGGACTATATGCCTGTAGACTCACGGAATCAAGGGGGACCACGCCGGATCCGAGGCTTCCGTCGGCGTAATTATCTCTCTCTCGTTGTAGCCGGTAAGGTCGATTGAATACAGCCTGCTGTTGGTACCTTGGCCGCGCTGATCCGACGGGTTTTGCTTAAAATACATGAGAACGCGCCCGTTCGGCGCCCAGGTCGGCGCCTCGACCAGGAAGCCCTTGGTCAGCAGTCGCTCGCCGCTGCCATCCGGCCGGATCACGCCGATGAAGAACTCCGATTCCGCCAGCCGGGTGAAGGCGATGAGGTCGGCGCGCGGCGACCATACCGGAGTGGCATAGCGGCCGGTCCCGAAGCTGATGCGCTTCACGTTGTTGCCGTCGCTGTCCATGACATAGAGCTGCTGGGTGCCGCCGCGATCGGAGTTGAAGACCACCTGCTTGCCGTCGGGCGAGAAGCAGGGCGACGTGTCGATCGCCGGATGGTTGGTCAGTCGCTGCACCCTGCGGGTCCGGACGTCCATCACGTAGATTTCGGTATTGCCGTCCTGCGCCATGCTCATGATGACGCGGTTGCCGTCGGGCGCGAAGCGCGGCGCGAACGTCATGCCGGGGAAGTCGCCGAGGACCTCCTGCTGCCCCGTGTCGATGTTGAACAGGTATACGCGCGGCTTGTTGTTGACGTACGACAGATAGGTGATCTCCTGCGCCGTCGGCGAGAAGCGCGGCGTCAGAACCAGCGCGCGGCCGTCGGTGAGGAAGCGGTGGTTTGCGCCGTCCTGGTCCATGATCGCGAGCCGCTTGACCCGGCGCTGCAGCGGCCCGGATTCGGCGATGTAGACGACCCGCGTGTCGAAGTAGCCGTCCTCGCCGGTGATGCGCTTGTAGATCGCGTCGGAAATGATGTGCGCCACTCGCCGCCAGTTCTGCGCCGAGGTCGTGTAGACGCGCCCTTCCATCTGCGACTCGCCGAACACGTCCCAGAGGCGGAACTCGCTCCGCATGCGGCCGTCTCCGAGCAGCTCGCAGTTGCCGTGGACCAGCGCCTGGGCGTTGATCGCGCGCCAATCCGGAAACCGCGGCGGCTGCGTGCGCAGCGCCACCGGCGTCTGGATGTAGGCCTTCGGATCGATCGGCCGGAACAGGCCCGAGCGCTCGAGATTGGCCACGATCACGTTGGTCATGTCCTGGCCGATCTTGGCGTCCTGCGGCTGGCCGCCGAAGAACGGCGACACCGCGATCGGCATCGGCTCGACCTTGCCCTTCGTGATGTCGATGCGAACCTGCCCCTTCGCGCCGAGCAGCGGCAGTGCGCTCGCGGCGATCGCGGCACCGCCGCCGCCGAGCACGGCGCGTCGCGACAGGTGCGGCATCAGGAGTGTGCGGAAGCGATCAGCCGTATTCATTCTTATGTCTCCGGCAAGGTTTGGATCTAGCTGCGGCGGCCCACTGAACCCAGCATGTCGCGCGCCGAGAATGTCAGAATGAGGTTGCCACCGGTCATCTGGCTGGCCTTGCTCGCCGGCAGCGGCAACGGCGACGAGCGCAGCGCGGCGCGCCGCGCACCCTCTGCGAACGCGCGCAGCTGATCGGCGGGTTCTCCCTGGGTGCTGACGATGCGCGCGTCCTGCACGGTGCCGTCCGGCGTAACCATGAGTTGCAACTCGACGACGAACGTCTCGATGCCCTTGGCGCCGATATCCAGATTCCAGTTCTGCGTGATCCGCTGCCGGATCGCGTCCTCCTCTGTCATTGACAGCGGAATATTCGGATTATGTGGCGCATTCGAGGCAGCGCGCGCCGCCGTCTGCGCCTGCTGCTGCGGCGAGGGCTGCTGCGGTGCCGCCTGCTGCTGCGGCTTCTGGCGCGTCAGATCCTTGAGCAGATTGTTCAGGTCGAACTGCTGCTGATTCGGCTGCTTCCGCGCCGGCTGATCGGCCTTCGCCACCTGCTTGGCCGGCTTGGGCGGCTCGGGGCGCGGCTTGGGCGGCTTCGGCGGCGGCGCCTCGGCCCGCGGAGCCGGAGCCGGCGCAGGCGTCGGCGGCGGAGGCGGCGGCGGTGGTGGCGGCGGCGGCGGTGGTGGTGGCGGCGGTGGTGGCGGCGGTGGTGGCGGCGGTGGCGGCGTGGGCTTCGGCGGCGGCTTGGGCGCCTCGACGACCTTCGACGGCTCCGGCTTCGGCGGCTCCGGCTTGGGCTCGGGCGGCTTCGGCGTCTCGGCGACCTTCGGCGGCTCCGGCTTCGGCGGCGGCGCATTGGTGATCGACGAGAGCGGCAGCACCTCGACGATCAGCGGCTTGTCCTCCGGCAGCTCGCGCCGGAAGAGATCGGGCACACCGAACCAGGCGATCAGGAAGACCGCGACATGGAACAGCGCCGATATCGCCGCGTACTTGCGCATGGATCAGCGCGCCGTCCTTGCCGGCGGCCGGCCGGAGCTGCTGCCGGGAATCTCGGCGACGAGGGCGACCTTGCTGAAGCCGGCTGCGCTCAGGGCGCCCATCACTTCCATGACGTCGCCATAGGGAAGCGCGCGGTCGCCGCGCACGAAGATCCGCTGCTCGGGCTTGTTGGCCGTGATGGCCTTGAGCCGAGCGATCAGCGCCTCGCGGTCCATCTCGGTTTCCTGCAGGAAAATCTTTTTCTGCGCGTTGACGCTTACGACGAGCGGCTCGTCCTGTCCGGTTGCCTGCGCGGCCTGGGTCTTCGGCAGATCGACGTCCACCCCGGCGGTCAGCAGCGGCGCGGTGACCATGAAGATGACGAGCAGCACAAGCATCACGTCGACGAAAGGCGTCACGTTGATGTCGCTGACCAGCCGGGCGGAACGCCGCTGGCTGCGCAACCGCGAGACGCCGATGAGCGGTCCGGCCATGAGATCAGCCCTTCTCTTCGAGCTGGCGCGACAGGATCGCACCGAACTCGTTCGAGAACGCCTCGAGACGACCGGCGTAACGGGTCAGGTCGCTCGATATCTTGTTGTAGGCGATCACGGCGGGAATCGCCGCGATCAGTCCCAGCGCCGTCGCGAACAAGGCCTCGGCGATGCCGGGCGCCACCACCGCAAGGCTGGTGTTCTTGCTCGACGCGATCGCCGAGAAGCTGTGCATGATGCCCCAAACCGTGCCGAACAGGCCGATGAACGGCGCCGTCGAGCCGACCGAGGCGAGGAAGGTCATGTAGCGTTCGAGGCGGTCCATCTCGCGGCCGAGCGTGACGCCCATGACGCGCTCGATGCGGCTCTGCAGGCCGGCGCGCATCTGCCCGGCGGCGGCAAGCCCCTTCGAGACCGAGCGACGCCACTCGCGCATCGCCGCGCTGAACATCGCCGCCATCGGATCGGCCGGCTGCGCGCCGACGCGGTCGTAGAGATCCTCGAGCGAGCCGCCCGACCAGAACTGGTCCTCGAACTCGTCGGCCTGGTTGTGCAGCCGGCGCAGTCGGAAGAACTTCTCGAAGATGATGGCCCAGCTCCAGACCGAGGCCAGCACCAGCAGAAGTATGACGAGTTTGACGATCAGG
Organism: Alphaproteobacteria bacterium; assembly: GCA_041690495.1. Classification (GTDB taxonomy): domain Bacteria; phylum Pseudomonadota; class Alphaproteobacteria; order CACIAM-22H2; family CACIAM-22H2; genus DATAAP01. The sequence continues at coordinate 92,229 of JAWLHE010000013.1, forward strand.
TCGGCGTTGAGGAACAGGGTCCACACCGACAGATCGTTGGCAAGCTGGCTCCCCGCCAGCGCCGCGGCGTCAACTGCTCTATCCATTTCTCTCTCGCTTGCTCGAATGAGGGACGGGTTCTCGCGCAAAGGCCTGTCGCACTGGCTTCGGGATGCGCGTGGCGTTGCCGCCCGGCCCGATACAGACCAGCATTACTTTAAGCCGTGCTAATTCATCGTTACCGCGCGCGACGATCTGCTCGGCCTCGATCGCCGCGCCGCGCAGATCCGTGATGCGCGTGCGCACTTCGAGCAGGTCGTCCAGCCTGGCCGGCGCCACGTACTCCACCGCGCAACGTCGCACGGCGAAGGACACGCCCGTCTTCTCGCGCAGCGTCCGGTGCTCGACCCCTATCGCGCGCAGCATTTCCGTACGCGCGCGCTCGGCGAATTTCAGATAGTTGGCGTAGTAGACGATGCCCGCGGCATCCGTGTCCTCGTAGTAGACGCGGAGCGGAAAGCGATGCTCCCGGGCCGCGGCTTCAGCCATCGCCCTGCTCTCGCGCCGCGACACCGGCATCCTCCGCGGCGAGGCGCGTCAGCAATTCGAGCTGGCGGACCGAGTCCACGGGCGGCTCGATGCCGAGATGGCGCCAGCCGCGCTCGGTCAGCATCCGCCCGCGCGGCGTCCGCTGCAGCATTCCGACCTGGAGCAGATAGGGTTCGATGACGTCCTCGATCGTATCGCGCTGTTCGGACAGCGCCGCCGACAGCGTCTCGACACCGACGGGGCCGCCGCCGTAATTGTCGATGATCATGCGCAGGTAGCGCCGGTCCATCGCATCGAGCCCGACCGCATCGACTTCGAGCCGCGTCAGCGCCGCGTCGGCGGCGGCGCGGTCGATGCGCCCGGCGCCGGCGACCGCCGCGAAATCCCGCACCCGCCGCAGCAGCCGGCCGGCCACCCGCGGCGTCCCGCGCGAGCGCCGCGCGATTTCCGCGGCGCCGTCCGCCGACATGTCGACGCCGAGCACGCGCGCACCGCGGCTGACGATGTCCTCCAGCTCCTCGGGCGTATAGAACATGAGCCGCAGCGGAATCCCGAAACGTTCGCGCAGCGGCGTCGTGATCAGCCCGGAGCGGGTCGTGGCACCAACCAGCGTGAACGGCGGCAGGTCGATGCGCACCGAGCGCGCCGCCGGCCCCTCGCCGATGATCAGGTCGAGCTGGAAGTCCTCCATCGCCGGATAGAGAATCTCCTCGACCGCGGGCGAAAGGCGATGGATCTCGTCGATGAACAGCACGTCGCGCGGCTGCAGATTGGTCAGCAGAGCGGCCAGATCGCCGGCGCGCGCGATCACCGGACCGGAGGTGGCGCGGAAGCCGACGCCGAGCTCGCGCGCGACGATCTGCGCGAGCGTCGTCTTGCCGAGGCCCGGCGGACCGTGCAGCAGCACGTGGTCGAGGGCATCGCCCCGCGCGCGCGTCGCCGCGATGAACACGCCGAGATTCTCGCGGACCTGGCGCTGGCCGATGAAATCGTCGAGGCTGAGCGGCCGGATGCCGGCCTCGGCCGTGTCGGACGGAGCGAAGCCGGGGCTGACCGTGCGGTCGCCGCTCATGTTCCGAGTTCCTTGAGGCCGGCCGGGATCAGCGCCTCGATCCGGGCCTCGGGTCCGAGCTTGCGGGCGGCGCGATCAATGGCACCCATCGCCTCGGTGCGGCGGTATCCGAGATTCACCAGCGCCGAGATCGCATCGGCGATCGCGTCGGGCGGCAGTCCCGGCGCGGTTCCGGCCGGGATCGCTGCGGAGAAGCTGCCGGTTGCGACCTTGTCCTTCAGCTCGCTGATCAGACGATTGGCGAGCTTCGGCCCGACTCCGTCGGCGCGGCTGATCATCGCTTTGTCTCCGGCCATAAGCGCCTGCACCAGCTCGTCCGGGCTCAAGGTCGACAAAATCGAGAGCGCGACTCTCGCGCCCACGCCCTGCACCGTGGTCAGCAAACGGAACCAGTCGCGCTCGGCATTCGTGGCGAATCCGTATAGATCGATCGCGTCCTCGCGCACCAGGGTTTCGACCGCGACGCTGACCGCCGTGCCGGCCGGCGGCATGGCACCGAGCGTGCGCGTCGAGCAGCGCACGAGATAACCGACGCCGCCGACATCGATGATGGCATGGTCGCTGCCCACCGAATCGAGATTGCCGGTGAGCTTGGCGATCATTGCGCCGCCCCGCCCGCGCGCCCTGCCATTACCGTCGCCTTGGCCCAGGCACCGCGCGTCTGCGCGTGATGGGCATGGCAGATTGCCACCGCCAGGGCATCCGCCGCATCGGGGCCGGCGAACTCGACGCCGGGCAGCAGCCGGCGCACCATCATCTGGATCTGCGCCTTGTCGGCATGGCCGACGCCGACCACCGCCTTCTTGATTGCGTTGGCCGAATACTCGGCGACGGGAAGTCCGGCGCGCGCGGGTGCGAGCAGTGCCGCGCCGCGGGCCAGTCCGAGCTTCAGGGTCGTCGTCGCGTTGGCGTTCACGAAAGTCTCTTCTACCGCGGCAATGCTCGGCCGGTGCTTGGCGATGATCGCAGCCAGCCCGTCATAGAGCTGGGCGAGGCGGATCGCCGTCGGTTCGTCGCCGTCGCTCTTCACCAGCCCGTTGGCAATGTGGCGCAGCCGCGACCCTTCGGCATCGATCACGCCCCAACCGGTTGTGCGGAGTCCCGGATCGAATCCTATGAGGCGCATGGCGGGGTCGGCGGTCTCACGCCGACAGGCGCTGAACGACTTCGTCCGCGACCTCGTAATTCGCGGAGACGGTCTGAACGTCGTCGTTGTCCTCGAGCGCCTCGATCAGCTGGAACAGCGTCTCGGCCGGCCCGGCATCGACTGCCGTCGTCACGATGGGGCGCCAGGACAGGCGCGCGCTCTCCGCGCTGCCGAACTTCGCCTCGAGTCCGTCGCGCACCGCCGCGAAATCGTCCGGGCTGGTGATCACCTCGTGCAGTTCGTCGCCCGAGATCACGTCCTCGGCGCCGACCTCGAGGGCCGCCTCGAACATCGCCTCGGCCGAGCCCGCCGCCGCCGGGTAGGTGATGAGGCCCTTGCGGGCGAAGTTGAATGCGACCGAATTCGTCTCGCCGAGCGAGCCGCCGTTCTTGGTGAAGATCGAGCGCACCTCGCTGGCGGTGCGGTTGCGGTTGTCGGTCAGCGCCTCGACGATGATGGCGACGCCGCCCGGGCCGTAGCCCTCGTAGCGCACTTCTTCGTAGTTCGCGCCGTCCTCGCCGCCCGAGCCGCGCTTGATCGCGCGCTCGATCGTGTCCTTGGGCATGTTCTGCGCCTTGGCGGCGGCGATCGCCGCCTTGAGGCGCGGATTGGCGTTGGGATCGGGCAGCCCGCTGCGCGCGGACACCATGATCTCGCGAATGAGCTTGGTGAACATCTTGCCGCGCTTGGCGTCCTGCTTGCCCTTGCGGTGCATGATGTTCTTGAACTGGGAATGGCCGGCCATCTGTCGCTTGTACTTTCAGGAGCCGCCGCGTCCACCCGAAACGCTACAGCTCAGCTAAGATTCGTTTGTGTATACTATGGGTAGTGCAATACATCTACCGGCGCAGGCGGTAGGTAACAAGCCAATATGGCGATAATTTGGCCCGGGCTGCGGCGCGGCGGACCTAATCAGGCCATGCCGGCGCGAGCCGCCCGCCGAGGCGCACTGCGGATACCTTGCGCGCCAGCCCGGTCGCGTCGTCGGTCTCGACGAAGGTCCCGCACAGGGTCGCCTCGCCCTCGGCCGGCATCAGCCGCTCGCCCGGCATCTTGCGCACGAAGCGGGCGATCGCGGTCTCCTTCTTCATGCCGATGACGGAATCGTAGTCGCCGCACATGCCGGCATCGGTCTGGTACGCAGTGCCGCCCGGCAGGATGCGCCAGTCGGCGGTCGGCACATGGCTGTGGCTGCCCACCGCCAGCGATGCGCGCCCGTCGCACAGGCAGCCGAGCGCCATCTTCTCCGAGGTCGCCTCGCCATGGATATCGACAATGACCGCATGCACGCTGCCGCCCAGACGGTGTTGCGCGAACACGCCTTCCAGGGCCGCGAAGGGGTCGTCGATCGCGTCCATGAACAGGCGACACATGACATTGACGACCAGAACCTTCTTTCCGGTCCTGGTCGTGTAGACGTTGGCGCCCCGCCCGGGCGTCGCCTTGGGGAAGTTCATCGGCCGCAGCAGCCGCGGCTCGCGATCGATATGGCCGATCACCTCGCGCTGGTCCCACACGTGGTTGCCGGTGGTGATGCAGTCGACGCCGGCCGAATAGAATTCGTGGCAGAGCTTCTCGGTAATGCCATACCCGCCGGCGGCGTTCTCGCCGTTGACGATGACGAAGTCGAGCTCGAGCCTGCGCCGCAGCCCGGCGATGTTGTCGAGCACAACCTCCCGGCCCGCCCGTCCCATCACATCGCCGCAAAACAGAATCCGCATCGTCCTATCCAGTTCATCGGTGAGCGGCCAATGCGCCGCCATGCGCTCCACCACGGCCGCATTGGCCGCCGGTCCGCATGCGCAACTCTGGGGAGGCCGCGATCGGGCGCTTGAAGATCGGACGGAGCCGCCTCGGCCGTTGGCTTTCGCGATCCTCTGTGGCCTGCATGAGCAGGTGGGCGCCGTTTATCCGAAGCCACGGCTTCAGCAGGGACAGCTCCCTAGACGATCAATATTGGCCCCAGGGATTTTAGCGGCCTGACGAACCGCGCAGCCCCGTCCTGAAATGCAATGTAGGGAGTTTCCCTGGCCCGAACAAGCAAAGGCCGCGGAGGCCGGCGCTTTTTCCGGCCCGGCGGAACCGCCATATTTCCTTCGTTGACAAAGATTTAACCGCGCCGTCGCAACGCCTTCGCCGCCAAGCCCGAGGCGCCGTTCCAGCTAGGCTCGGTCGCGCTCTAGGCGCTCGGCGAGGGCTTCGACGCGGTCGGCGAGCGCATCGAGCCCGGCCGCGAACGCCTCCTCCACCGCGCGATCCGGTGCCGCAGTGGCGGCGAGCTGCTGCTCGAGCCTGGCGACGCGCTCCTCGGCGGCGTGTAGCGCCTGCTCCGCCGTCGCGGCGCGCGCTTCGGCCGCCGATGCGGCGTTGCGCGCCGCCTCGGCGGCCCTGACGGTTTCGGGATCCGGCGGCCTCGGCATCGTGTTGACGTCGCGCAATTCCTCAAGCTCGTTGTAGGCATCGGCCAGTTCGTCGGCGATGATCAGCGACGCCATGACCAGCAGCCGGGCATCGCCGACCTGGCCGACTTCGCGGACCAGCTCGCCGACGCGCTGGTCAATATAGGCGGCGAGCTTCTCGAGATGCTCTTCCTGCCCGTCCTCGCACGCCACCTGATAGGCGCGGCCGTTGATCCGCACGGCGACATGAGCCATTGGGCTAACCCTCCACGCTGGCCTTGAGGCGGCCGATCGCGACATCGAGCCGCGCCGTCACCTGATCCACGGTGGCTTCGAGGGCCATGTGGTCGCGGTTGAGCCGCTCCAGCTCGCGCTCGAGCTCGCCGATGCGGCCCGCGCGCTCCGCGAGCCCGCGGCCCGAATCGCGCGAGCGGCCGAGCGCCGCTTCCAGGCGATCGATCGCCGTGGCGAGTCGCGCCTGCGCCTCCTGCAACCGGCTCATGCGATCCCCTCTCTCCGACATCGTGCCATCGCTGTAATTGACGGGTCCGGGCCGCCAAAATCAAGCTTAGAAGCCGTGATATCGGACGGTCAAATCAAGCCTCGCGCACGCCGCAGGGCCATGCGGTTTTGCGGGGTTGACGCAAGGGGGTGCGGGCGGCATGTTCGCGCCGCCGATCCCGTCCAAGCCGGCGCAAGACTGCCGAGCCCGCGCTGCGCCGCCCCCATACCGCAAGGACCTATGAGCGCCAATTCCGCCGCCGCGATCCAGTCTCCGCCCGCCGCACCGCTGCCGCTCAGCGACAAACAGACCCGCGAACACGCCGAACTGGCGAACGCCATCCGGGCGCTTGCCATGGATGCGGTCGAGCAGGCGAAGTCCGGCCATCCCGGCATGCCGATGGGCATGGCCGATGTCGCGACCGTGCTGTGGACGCGGTTTCTGAAATTCGATCCGGCCGATCCGGCCTGGCCTGACCGCGACCGCTTCGTGCTGTCGGCCGGGCACGGCTCGATGCTGCTCTATGCCCTGCTCTATCTGACCGGCTATCCGGAGATGACGATCGACGAGATCAGGCGCTTCCGCCAGCTCGGCTCGAAGACGGCGGGCCATCCCGAATACGGCCATGCGCCGGGCATCGAAACCACCACCGGTCCGCTCGGCCAGGGCCTCGGCAACGCGGTCGGCATGGCGCTCGCCGAGCGCCTGCTCGCCGCGCGCTTCGGCGAGGCGGTCGACCACTATACCTATGTGATCGCCGGCGACGGCTGCCTGATGGAGGGCATCAGCCACGAAGCGATTTCGCTGGCCGGGCATCTGCGACTCAACAAGCTGATCGTGCTGTTCGACGACAACAACATCTCGATCGACGGCCCGACATCGCTGTCGGTTTCGGACGACCAGGTCGCACGCTTCCGCGCCAGCGGCTGGAGCGCGGTGGCGATCGACGGGCACGATCCCGAGGCGATCGCAACTGCGATCGCCGAGGCGAAGCGATCGGACCGTCCCAGCCTGATCGCCTGCCGCACCACTATCGCTTATGGCTCGCCGACCAAGGCCGGCACGGCCGCTTCGCACGGTTCGCCCCTGGGTGCCGCCGAGATCGCCGGCGCGCGCGAGCGCCTCGGCTGGTCGTCGGCGGCGTTCGAGATTCCCGAAGGCGTGCTTCAGCGCTGGCGCGAGGCCGGCAAGCGCGGTGCCGCCGCGCGGTCGGCTTGGCAGCGCCGGGTGGACAAGCTGCCGTCGGAGCAGCGCGCGGAATTCCGGCGCTTGATGTCAGGCAAGCTGCCGAAGGACTGGACGGCCCGTGTCGCCGAGCTCAAGGAGAAGCTGGTCGCCGACAAGCCCAGTATCGCGACCCGCGTCGCCTCGCAGACCGCGCTCGAGGTCTTGAACCCGGCGATTCCCGAGTTGATCGGCGGCTCGGCCGACCTGACGGGATCTAACAACACCAGGACCAAGGCGCTCAACCCCGTCACGCGCGACGACTTCTCCGGCCGCTACGTCTATTACGGCGTGCGCGAGCACGGCATGGCGGCGGCGATGAACGGCATGGCGCTGCATGGCGGCGTCATTCCCTATGGCGGCACGTTCCTGGTGTTCACCGACTACTGCCGCCCGTCGATCCGTCTCTCCGCGCTGATGGGCCTGCGCGTCGTCTACGTGATGACGCACGATTCGATCGGCCTTGGCGAGGATGGGCCGACGCACCAGCCGGTCGAACATCTCGCCAGCCTGCGCGCGATCCCCAACCTGCTGGTGATGCGTCCGGCCGACGCGGTCGAGACGCTGGAATGCTGGGCGGCCGCGATCGGGCAGAGCGATCGTCCGACCATCCTTGCGCTGACGCGCCAGAACCTGCCGACGCTGCGCACGGGGAGCGAGAGCGAGAACCTCTCCGCCAGGGGCGGCTACGTGCTCGCCGAGGCCGAAGGCGGCGAGCGCCAGGTGACCCTGATCGGCACCGGCTCCGAGGTCGCGATCGCCATGAAGGCGCGCGAGCTGCTGGCGTCCGAGGGTGTTCGCGCCGCCGTCGTGTCGCTGCCGTGCTGGGAGCTGTTCGACCGCCAGACCGCGAAGTATCGCCGCGGCGTGCTCGGTGCCGCCCGCCTGCCCAAGGTGGCGGTCGAGGCCGGCGTCCAGCTCGGCTGGGAGCGCTACCTCGGCAGCAAGGGCGGCTATGTCGGAATGAGCGGTTTCGGCGCCTCCGCCCCTTATGCTGATCTGTACCGTCATTTCGGCATCACGCCCGAGGCCGTCGCGGCGGCCGCGAAGAAACTGCTCTGACAGACGAAGGGAACTGGAGCCATGGCTGTAAAAGTCGCTATCAACGGTTTCGGCCGCATCGGACGCCTGGTGCTGCGCGCGATGCACGAATCCGGCCGCAAGGACCTCGAGGTCGTCGCGATCAACGATCTCGGCCCGGTCAAGACCAACGCTCATCTGCTGAAGCACGACTCCGTGCACGGCGCCTTCCCCGACAGCATCACCACCGGCGACGACTGGATGGATATCGGCCGCGGCAGGATGAAGGTGACGGCCGAACGCGACCCGGCGAAGCTGCCGTGGAAGGAACTCGGCGTCGACATCGTCATGGAGTGCACCGGCATCTTCACCAAGCGCGAACAGGCCGCGAAGCATCTCGAGGCCGGCGCCAAGCGCGTGCTGGTGTCGGCGCCGGCCGACGGCGTCGACCTCACCGTCGTCTACGGCGTCAATCACGACCAGCTCAAGAAAGAGCACACGATCGTCTCGAACGCGTCCTGCACGACCAATTGCCTGGCCCCCGTCGCCTATGTGCTGCACGAGGCCTTCGGCATCGAGCGCGGCTACATGACGACGATCCACTCCTATACCGGCGACCAGCCGACGGTGGACACGCTGCACAAGGACCTGCGCCGCGCGCGCGCCGCGGCGCTGTCGATGATTCCGACATCGACGGGCGCCGCGCGCGCCGTCGGCCTCGTGCTGCCGGAACTCAAGGGCAAGCTCGACGGCACCGCCATCCGCGTGCCGACCGCCAACGTCTCGCTGATCGACTTCAAGTTCGTGCCCAGGAAGACGGGCGACGCCAAGGCGGTCAATGCCGCCATCCTCAAGGCGGCGGAGAGCAACCGGCTCAAGGGCATTCTCATGACCACGGACGAGGAGCTCGTCTCCTCGGACTTCAACCACAATCCGGCGAGCTCGACGGTCGATCTGAGCCAGACCCAGGTGATCGACGGCGGCCTGATCCGCGTGCTGTCCTGGTACGACAACGAGTGGGGCTTCTCGAACCGCATGGCCGACACGGCCGCGGCGATGGCGAAACTGATCTGACGGCTTCGGGGCGATCTCGCGCGCAGGCGTGAGATCGCCCTCCGAAAGGCTTTCAGCGGACCCCCGCCGCGCCACAGCGGCCGGGGTTTTTGCTTTTCTTAACGTTTACCGAAGATTGTTCCTGCTCCCGACGGGCGGCGGGCCAGAGCGGCCGGCTCGCCCAGTGTGCGCTTGCAGAGATGACCGACAGCACTCTTTCCTCCAAGCATCCCCCGCGCCGGGGCTCCGCCGCCCGCAACGCCGTCGGCGCACTGGCCGGGTTCACGGCACTCCTGCTGATCGGCGCCGGCGCCGCCTTCGCCCTGAACGCCTGGCAATCTTACAACAACCAGATCGATCGCGCGGTCCGCGCCAATGTCAGCATCGCGCACACGCTGCAGGAACAGACCACGCGCACCGTCCAGTCGATCGACTTGGTGCTGTCCGGACTGACCGATTTTTTCCGCCTGCGCACCGATTTCGAACGGCCGGGCAGCGAGGCCATCCTAGAGCTGCTGCGCCGGCGCATGGCGAAGACGCCGGACCTGTCGGCCATCATCATTGTCGGGCGCGACGGCCGGCTGGTCTACCATACGGATACCGAAGAGCTGCCGCTGATCGACCTCTCCGATCGCGACTACTTCGCCGCGCAGCGCGCCGTGCCGGGCCCCATGCTCAAGATCTCGGAGCCATTCTTCGGCCGACTGGCGAACCGCTGGTATGTCGGAATCAGCCGCCGCATCAACGATGCCGATGGCGAATTCGCCGGCGTCGTTGTCGGCGTTCTCGCACCCGAGAAGCTGAGCGAGCGGTATTCGTCGCTGCTGTCCTTTCCGGACGGTGCGATCGAGCTGTTCCTGAGCGACGGCACCTATCTCGCGCATGACCCGTTTATCCCGGGCATCGTCGGACGCAACGCGGCGCATACCGAGCTCTTCACCACCCATCTTCCTGCGGCGCCGGTCGGCACGTTCCAGGTTTCCGGCGAGGGCGGCGCCGCGCGCCGGCTGGTTGCCTATCGTGCCTTCTCCAGCTGGCCGCTGGTGATCGCGGTATCCGCTTCGCTCGACCAGGTCATGGCCGAATGGCGCCAGAGCCTGGTGCGGCACGGAGCGATCGCGCTGCTGTTCGGCACCGCGTTCGCGCTTGTCGCGTATTTCCTGATCCGCCAGATCAGCCGCCGCATGGCGTCCGAGGCGGCACTTGCGGGCCTCAGCCGCGAAATCGAAGTAAAGTCGGAACAGCTCTCGGCGGCGCTGGCCAATATGAGCCAGGGCCTGTGCATGTACGACGCCGACCAGCGGCTGATCCTGTGCAACCGGCGCTATCTCGAGATCTACAACCTGCCCGCGGGGCTCGTACGCCCGGGGATCACGCTGCGCCAGATCATGGAGCTTAGCATCAGGGTCGGGAACTACGCGCCCGACCGGGCGGAGCGCCTGCTTGCCGAGCGCCTCGAGATCGGCGCCAGCAAGGAGGACCGGGTGATGCGCCAGCTTCTCGCGTCCGGCCGCACGATCGAGGTCGTCCACCGGCCCCTGCCGACCGGCGGCTGCGTCGCGACCTTCACCGACATCACCGACCAGGAGACCGTCACCGCCGATCTGCGCAATGCCAAGGAGCAGGCGGAGTTCGCCAACCGCGCCAAATCCGAGTTCCTCGCCAATATGAGCCACGAGCTGCGTACGCCGCTCAACGCCATCATCGGCTTCTCGCAGATCATGACCGAGCAGATGTTCGGCCCGATCGGCAGCCCGCGCTATCGCGAATATGCCGGGGACATCCTGAATTCGAGCCAGCACCTCCTGCAGATCATCAATGACATTCTGGACATGGCGAAGATCGAGGCCGGCCGCGTCGTGCTGCATGAGGCACCGGTCGAGGTCGCCAGGCTGGCCGAAAGCTGCTTTCGGCTGGTGGGCGAACGCGCCGAGTCGGCGGGCGTGGCACTCCGCATCGACATCGCGCCCGACCTACCCGATCTGCTCGGCGACGAGCGTCTGGTAAAGCAGATCCTGCTCAACCTGCTGTCGAACGCGGTCAAGTTCACGCCGCGCGGCGGCCGGGTGACCATCTCCGGCCGCGTCGACCCGGACGCCGGCTGGACGCTCTCGGTCATCGACACCGGGATCGGCATTACCGCCGCCGACATCCCGCGCGTGATGCAGCCATTCGGGCAGGTCGACGGCAGCTATGCGCGCAAGCACGGCGGCACGGGCCTGGGCCTGTCGATCGTACGGGCCCTGGCCGAGCTGCACGGCGGCACGTTCCGCCTCGACAGCACGCCCGGCGAAGGCACGACGGCGACGGTTTCCTTCGGCGCGCGCCGCGTTCTCGCCGGACCTGCCGTCGCCCGCAGGACGGCCGGCTGACGCGAGCCCGCGGACGGAACCGCCTTGGTCGGCCGATCGGATTCGCGGTAGAACGCCCGGGCCGATGCAGCCTGCCATCCTCATCCACGGTCTCGACGACGCGCGTGCCGCCCTGCGCGCCGCGCAGGAGTCGGGCCGCCCCGTAACCGTGATCAGCGGGCCCGGCGCCGCTGCCTATGGCGGACCGGCCTGGTTCGACAACGTCCTGCGACAGGCCCGCGCCGAATGCCCGCGGGCGCAGGTAACGGCGATCCTCGACTGCGACGACGCCGCGGGATACGCGCTCGGCGCGCTGCGTTACGGCATCAAGCACGTGCGATTCGATGGCCGCGCCGACGTGACGCTCAAGCTGCAGGAGATCGCCGCAGCACGGGATGCGACGCTGATCACCGAAGAATTCGTGACGCTGGATTTGCGCGGCGCCCGCGATCCCGCCGCCGCCTGTCGCGCCTGGCTTGCCAAGCATGCGGTCGGGTGAGGCGGTGCCGTGGTGGCGCCCCGAGCGCTTCGCGCGGCGGCGCGCCAATCTCGAGCGGCGTGCCGTCCTGACCCGGGCAACGCGCGATTTCTTCGCCGCGCGCGGCTTCGTCGAGGTCGAGACGCCGGCACTGCAGGTCTCGCCGGGGCTGGAGCCGCACCTGGTCGCCTTCGCGACCGACCTGATCGCGCCGGGCGGGGCCGGGAAGCGCCGGCTCTATCTCCACACCTCGCCCGAATTCGCGATGAAGAAGCTGCTGGTTGCGGGGATGCCGCGCATTTTCCAGCTCGCGCGCGTTTTCCGCAACGCCGAGCGGGCGGCGACGCATCATCCCGAGTTCACCATGCTGGAATGGTATCGCGCCGGCGCAGGATACGAATCCCTGATGCAGGATTGCGAGGAGCTTCTGCAAACCGTAGCCGCGTGCGGCGTCGATCGCCTGCGCTGGCAGGGCAAGGCATGCGACCCGCGCGAAGCGGCTGAGCGGATCACAGTTGCCGACGCATTCGCGCGCCACGCCGGGATCGACATCTTCGCGACGGCGCCCGACCCGCATGCGCCCTCGCTCGCGCTGCTCGCGGCGCAATCGGAGAAGACCGGCATCGCGCCGCATCCCGGCGACGCGTGGGATGACCTGTTCTTCCGCATCTTTCTCGAGCGCATCGAGCCGAAGCTGGGCGTCGGCCGTGCGACGATCCTCTGCGACTATCCGGTCAGCATGGCGGCGCTGTCGCGCGCCAGGCCGGGCGACCCGCGCATCGCCGAGCGCATGGAGCTCTATGTCTGCGGCCTCGAGCTGGCAAACGGCTTTGCCGAACTGACGGATGCAGCCGAGCAACGGCGCCGCTTCGAGTCCGACATGGCGCTCAAGCAGAAGCGCTACGGCGAGCGCTACCCGATCGACGAGGATTTCCTGGCCGCGCTGGAGCACGGCATGCCCGAGAGCGCAGGCATTGCCCTCGGCTTCGACCGATTGATGATGCTCGCCTGTGGCGCAGATGATATCGAGGACGTTCTGTGGGCGCCGGTGGCGCCATCCGGAGACACATGATGGACGGCTCGCATTTCCCCCGCCGCACCGCGCGCAGCGCCGCCGGCCTCGCCGAGGCCGGCGCAATCGATCCGGAGCGCAAAGCCGAGATCGACCGCGTGGCGCGGCGCTACGCGGTCGCGGTCACGCCTGTGATGCTCGACGCGATCGATCCGGCCGATCCGCGCGATCCGATCGCGCGCCAGTTCGTGCCGAGCGCAGCCGAGCTGACGACGACGCCGGAGGAGCTGTCCGACCCCATCGGCGATGCAGCGCATACGCCGGTCAAGGGCATTACCCATCGCTATCCCGACCGCGTGCTGCTCAAGCCGACCCATGCCTGCGCCGTCTACTGCCGCTTCTGCTTCCGGCGCGAAGTGGTCGGACCGGGCGGCGGGGCGCTGTCGCCTGCGGAGCTGGAGGCAGCGCTCGACTACATCCGCGCGCGGCCGCAGATCTGGGAAGTGATCCTGACCGGCGGCGACCCGCTGATCCTGTCGCCGCGCCGCCTGCGCGAGATCGTCGCGGCCCTCGACGCGATCGACCATCTCGGCGTCATCCGCATCCACACCCGCGTGCCCGTCGCCGATCCGGTGCGAATCAGCGATGAACTCGTGAGCGCCCTGCGCGCCGACAAGGCGGTGTATGTCGCGCTCCATGCCAATCACCCGCGCGAGTTCACCGATGAGGCACGCGCGGCATGCCGCCGCATCGTCGATGCCGGAATCCCGATGCTGAGCCAGAGCGTGCTGCTCAAGGGCGTCAACGATGACTCCGCGACGCTCGAGGCCCTGCTGCGCGCGTTCGTGCGCAACCGCATCAAACCCTACTACCTGCATCACGCCGATCTGGCGCCCGGCACGTCGCAGTTCCGCACGAGCATCCCGGAAGGCCAGGCGCTGATAAAGAACCTGCGCGGCCGCGTCTCCGGCCTGTGCCAGCCGACCTACGTCCTCGACATCCCCGGCGGCCACGGCAAGGTGCCGGTTGGGCCAAACTACTTGGGCGAGGACGGCACGATCGAGGACCTGCGAGGCAAACGCCACGCGTACTGATCGATGCTGCGGGGAATGCTGGCTCGCGTAGGGACGATTTCGGCCGGCCGCACGATCCGCGATCAATGTATGCGGCGCAACCGACGGGCAATGTCACGCGCGGTCATGCGCGTGAGCTTCTCTCATCCGTTGGCCGGAACATGGGTGACGGAACAAGACGCCGGTGCCGGCAAATCATCACCGCCTCCGTCGGGCGGCGGAGCGGACGCTTTCGGCATGGAGGCACTGACCGCGTCGGGCTCTCCCCTTCCGAATGGGAGGGGAGAGCCCGTACTCGCCTGGATTACTTTCGCTCGCGCGGAGCGGTGCCGGCCGCCTCCGGCTCTCTTTCGACATCGACCTGCGTGCGCCGGACCGTGTCGCGAACGCGCTCGGTCCGCTCACCGGCATCCTTGCTGACGACGACGTCTTCCTTCACGCGCGCGCTCTTCTCGACGACAGGCACCTCCTCGCGCTCGCGCATCGTGAAGCTGCGCTCTCGGAAAGCATCGTCGCCGGCCGGCGTCGCGCCCGAGGCGGGACGGCGCTCGACCTTCACCGACTCGTTGCGCAGCCGCACCAGTTCTTCGAAGGGCTGCTCGACGACATAGCTGTGCACGCGCACGCCGCCCCGCTCCACCTGACGCTTGCCGACCCTGACCTCCTCTTCTGCCACGGGGATGCGCGCCTCGCCTTCCGTTCCGGCCCTCGCCGCCCCGCCGGCTGCGGCCCCGGCAGCCGTCGCCGGGCCTGCCGCCGCGCCTGCTGCCTCCGTATCGACATCGATCGGGTCGTAACGGTCGAGGATCTGGGAGGCTTTCTCGACCTGGGACTCGCTCGCGTGGACCTTGACGATCGTTCGGCCGCTCTCGATCTGCCGCTGATAGCCGCTGATCTCTTCCTCCGGAACCCCGAACAGCCAGTCGAAGAAGCCGCGCGATTCGCCGTCGCCGGTCGTCGTCGCGCCCGACGTCGAGGCGGTTTCCGAAGAAATATGAACCTGGTCGGGCTTTATGCCGACATCCGACAGCTCGCGCCGGAGTTCGGCTGCGTCCGGAAGATTGGGATAGACTGCAATAAGGCTTTGGTACATCTCGGTCCTCACTCGGTTTGTGGTGTCTTGGTACTGCGGCGCGCCGCCCCCTCGGTTTCGGACGATGGTTCATCGACAATCTCGATGTCTTCCGATCGGAGCGTGACCTCTTCGCTGAACGGCTCGGAGCGCTTGCTCTTGCGGACGCGGACTTCCTCGCGCAGCACAAGGCGACGCTCCACGACCGCAACTTCCTCGAGGACGGGGATGATCAGCGTATCGCCTTCCTCGCGAACCGGCGGAGCCGTGGTCACCACGCGGTTGACCGGCACGCGCTCGACTGTAAGGTCTTCGCGCTGAACCAGCGCTCCCACCGTCTCGGTGCGTGCGCTGACGCGCTTGTTTATCCGCTTGCGCCGCTCCTCGGTTCGTTTGGAAACTGCCGCGACCTCCTCGTGAAGCGGCACGGTCCGGGTCCGGTCGTCAGAGCCGCGCGGCATCGCTCACCTGCCGCGCACAACGGCGCACCGCGCGTGATGACGCCTGCCCCGTTTTGCCGGAACCGCATTGAAGCAAATCAGGCGACGCATTTCGATGCGATCCCTGCGCGGCAATTTCAACGCAGTCGACCAACGTCGACCCGAGTCGACTCGTTCCATCGCGCGTTTCGGATCATTCGCCGAAGCAAGGTTTCGACTCGAAGTGAGTCGAGCCGGGAGCCGTGGCAGGGACTCTCTAGGCTGGCCGGAACGTTCCGTCCGCACCGAGGCAGAGCAGCTCTCCGCTCTCGATACCGAAATACCAGCCGTGCAGCGTGAGTGCCCCGCTCTCGACGCGCTCCTTCACCCATGGAAAGGTTAGCAGGTGGGCGAGCGAGACCTTGATCGATTCATGCTCGCATACGGTCTGGGCGCGCTCGGCATCGCCGCCGGTCGCCGCCAGGGCACGCTCGCGCGCCGGTGCCGCGATCTCCATCCAGTGCCGGATGAAATCCGCCCCGCTTTCGCCCGCCCCGCGCAGCAGCGCGCCGATGCCGCCGCACTGCGCGTGCCCCAGCACGATCACGTGCTCGACCTTGAGTGAACGCACCGCGAATTCGATTGCGGCGCTGGTGCCGTGGTACGCGGCATCGGGCTCGTAGGGCGGCACGAGGTTGGCGACGTTGCGCACGACGAAGATCTCGCCCGGCGCTGCGTCGAACACGAGCTGCGGATCGAGCCGCGAATCGGCGCAGGTGATCACCATCGCGCGCGGCGATTGCCCGCGCGCGGCCAGTTCCCTGAACAGGGTGCGGCGCTGTTGCCAGGCCGTGGCGCGGAAGCGGCGGTAACCCTCGATCAGGCTGTTCATCGGTCGAATCGCGAAGGGACGCTCATGGCGCGCGCTGATACCGCATTACCCCGCCGCGCGCGAGAGCGAATAACGGCTCAGTGCATCCCTTAGGCCTGCGTGACGGGGCGCAGATGTCCGGAAAGAGCACGGACACCCCCGCCCCTGCCGGCGCGTCAGCACGCCGCGCCGGTCAATGGCCCGCTTCCTTATTTTCCCGGTGTTTGAGGCTGGCGCCGCTCGAGACGAGATGATCCACACTCTCGGCAAAGTGGGTGAACTGGACATAGGTCGCCACATAGGCTCGCCCCTGTTCGACAGACGTCTCGGCCGCCTGGCGATTCCGATGGGCATTGGCAAAGCGCTCCTTTAGCGCGTCGCTCACCGCTGCGGCCATCTTGTCGGCGAGTGGATCGATGTTGCCGTCGACCAAAGCCCGGTCAGCGGCGGCTATCGCGGGATCGACGCTCTCGGCCGCTTTGAGCCCCGTAAAGCCTTCCCCCTCACCGGCACGGTGGATTCTGACAAGCGTCTCGAAGAAATAGCGATCGGCGACCCTCCTGGCAGCCTCGCCTTCGCTGCGAGCCGCCAGCGTCAGTGCGAATGCCTCGCGGATCTCGCCTTCATCTTCGCCGCGAACCCATTTCAGGACCGGATCCACCGACCCATCGGTAAGCGCTCTTTGCGCATCCTTGACGACCGGACCGGCCATGGTATCGCAGTGGGCCAGCGCCGGGCTGGACAGCGCCGACACCAGCATCAGTGTCGGGAGAAGGACGGCGGATCGAACGAAGAACTGATGCAACTTCATCGGAATCTCCCAAGCGTAGATCGGAAGGCTTGATGAAAGAGGGCCAGAGGGAGTCGCCATATGAAGATCACTTGCGGGATCCGATATCTCGCCTCCGATGGCGCGGCACCGTGCCAACTGAACTGCCCCTCTGCCGAGCGGTTCCGGAGGCGGCAGAGCTAGGACCGGCCCGCAGACCGTTCACGGGTATCTCATGCCGCCCCTGCCCGGCCTCGGTCGTCCGCCGCCAGCTTTGTGACCGGACGCGGGCTGATGGCGCATTGCGCCGCCGCGCGCGAGGACCAATGACGGTCAGTGCACCCCTTCGCGCTGGGTGATCGGGCCATAGCGGTCGAGCAGCTGCGAAACCTTCTCTGCGTTCGCATCGCCCGCGCGCACCCTGACGACCGTGCGGCCGCGCTCGAGACTCTCGCGATAGAACGTCATGTCGTCCGCCGGCACGCCGGACAGCATGTCTGCACCGGCTGTTTCGACCCCGGTCGAGATCCGGATGTCGTCGGCGCTCACCCCTGCGGCCACCAGCTCGGCGCGCAGTTCGGCAGTGTCCGGCATGCGGCTGTAGACGGCGAAAATGGTATGAGGCATCGGCTGCCCTCGTACTCCCGGCTCGGCACGTGTCTCTGCCCGGCCAACGTGCGCACGACCCGATCCGTTCCTACGGCCGCCACACCGCCCGGCCGGACAGGCCCGGAGAAACCGTCTTGACGAAATCGCCCGGTCTGGCGGAATCGCGCCTGGAGTGGCGCGCCCGCGCGGTCCAGGGACCGGCGGGCGTTTTTCGTTTGCGCCGTCCCTGGACGGGACCGCATGAATGCCTCGGGAACGACCGGAAGAAAGTAGAAAGGAGAGCGATGCAAACTGCAGACTCGCGCGAAACAGTGAAGCAGCTGACATCTGCAAATTTTGTCAATGCGTTAAGCGTTTCGCGCGCGCTTCATGAGCCGCCGGACAGGCCGGGTGGGACGCGCCGCTCGACCCGGCTCCGCCCGTCCCGACGGGAAAACGCCGCCGCCGTCATTCCTCGTGAAACAGTGAAACACCCCGCCCGCGGCGACTGAAAGCTGCATCGGAGCAACAGCTTGGCATCCGGCGACGCGTTTCACGGGCGTTTCACGCGCTGCGCATCCAGGCCCGGTAATCCGCCGCCAGCTCCTTGACCGCGGCATCGTAGAGCCGCCTGCCGGCCTCGACCGAGGCGAGGCCGGGGTTGGAGCCGATGCGGCCGTCGGGGAAGTTGCGGCGGTAGTCGTCGGCGTCGGTAAAGCCGCCATGCGGCGCCACCGGCGGATCGAGGGTCATCGGCTTCGCCGCCTCGGGATAGGCATACCAGGTCAGCGACACCTCCGACGGCGTGGCATGGCTGCCTTCGGAGCTGCCGTAGAGCTCGCGCGACAGCGCCTTGACCGCGCCCGCCTCGTACCAGTTCCTGAGCTTGCACTTGACCGGCGCGCGGTTGCCGGCGGTCTGCAGGCTGGTCTCGGCGTAGATCTCGGAGAACGCCGCGGTGACGGTCGCGATATTGCCGCCATGGCCATTGACGAAATAGAAGCGCTCGAACCCATGCCGCGCCAGCGAGGCGATCGTGTCGCGCACGACCGCAATCAGCGTGGTGGGTCGCAACGTGATCGAGCCGGCGAAGGCGAGATGATGCTGCGCCATGCCGACCCCGATCGTCGGCGCCACCAGCGCATCGGCCGCCTCGCCGACGCCCTTGGCGACGACCTCGGCGCAGATTGCGTCGGTGCCGATCAGCCCGTTGGGGCCGTGCTGCTCGGTCGAGCCGATCGGCACGATGATGCCGCGGCTGGTTTTCAGATAGGCCTCGACGGCCTGCCAGGTCTGAAGGTGCAGAAGCATTGTTCCTCTGGAGTAAGCGGCGGTGGCCGGCACGCAACTCCTGCGCGCGGCGCCGCCGCGGTTCCGATTAACCAAGCACGGCGGGCGGACAATTGCAAAATACCATGCGGCGGGCTAGAACGCGGCCAATCAGCGACGCCCGGAGCGAAGGAGAATCCCTGTGAAGATCACGCAGAAGGTCAAGCGCATCCTCGACAACTACGAGAGCGACAATCCCGGCACCAAGGCGAATCTCGCGCGGATTTTGATGCATGGGAAACTCGGCGGCAGCGGCAAGCTGGTCATCCTGCCGGTCGACCAGGGCTTCGAGCACGGCCCGGCGCGAAGCTTTGCGCCGAACCCGCCGGCCTACGATCCGCATTATCACTTCCAGCTCGCGATCGACGCCGGCCTCTCCGCCTATGCGGCGCCGCTCGGCATGATCGAGGCGGGTGCCGACACCTTCGCCGGCGCCATCCCGACCATCCTCAAGGTCAACAGCGCGAACAGCCTTTCGCGCATCAAGGAAGCCCCCTCGCAGGCGGTCACCGCGAGCGTGCAGGACGCGCTGCGCCTCGGCTGCTCGGCCATTGGTTTCACCATCTATCCCGGCTCCGACGTCGCCTACGACATGATGGAGCAGATCAAGGAGATGGGCGAGGAAGCCAAACGGGCCGGGCTCGCCGTCGTGGTGTGGTCGTATCCGCGCGGCGGCTCGCTGTCGAAACAGGGCGAGACCGCGATGGACATCTGCGCGTATGCGGCACACATGGCCGCCCTGCTCGGCGCGCACATCATCAAGGTCAAGCCGCCGACCGGCGCGCTCGAGCTCGAGGCCGCCAAGAAGGTCTACGAGAGCCAGAAGATCGACATCTCGTCGCCGGCCGCGCGCATCGCGCATGTCGTGCAGTCCTGCTTCAACGGCCGCCGCATCGTCGTGTTCTCCGGCGGCGAGGCCAAGGACGACGAGGGTATTTTCGCCGAGGCGCGCGCGATCCGCGACGGCGGCGGCAACGGTTCGATCATCGGCCGCAACACCTTCCAGCGCCCGCGCGACAAGGCTCTCGCCATGCTCGACAGGATCATCCAGATCTACCAGGGCAGGGACGGCACCGCGAAGACCGCGAAGTCCGAGCTGATCGAGGCATAAAACGCACCCGGAGGTTTGCCGCAGGGACCGCAGTGACCGACGCCGAGGACGCGCAGCACCAGCAATCCCGCGCTGCGTGCCCGGCGCTTCTCCGCGTTCTCTGCGGTTGTTCCGAGGGATCGCATAGGGGCGGGGCCGGGACCCGCCCCTGCACGTTTCAGGGACCGGAATGGCCGAACAACGCTGCCGCCTCTATCTGATCACGCCGCCCGCGCTCGACGCGGCGACGTTCAAGGACACGCTTGCGCAGGCACTCGATGCCGGCGATGTCGCCTGCGTGCAGCTGCGCATCAAGAATGCCGACGACGACGCGATCCGGCGCGCCTGCGACGTGCTGCGGCCGGCGGCGCAGTCGCGCAACGTCGCCTTCATCCTCAACGACCGCCCCGATCTGGCGGCAGCGACGGGCTGCGACGGCGTGCATATCGGGCAGGAGGACGCGGGCTACCAGGAGGCGCGCGCGATCCTCGGCAAAGACCGCATCGTCGGCGTCACCTGCCATGATTCCATGCACCTCGCCATGGAAGCGGCTGAGGCGGGCGCCGACTATGTCGCGTTCGGCGCATTCTTTCCAACCGGCACCAAGGTCGCCAAGACCACGGCGTCGCCCGAACTGCTGCGCCGGTGGAGCGAGATCATGACCGTGCCGTGTGTGGCGATCGGCGGCATCACGGCCGACAACTGCGCGGCGCTGGTCGAGGCGGGGGCCGATTTCCTGGCGGTCAGCGCCGGTGTGTGGGCGCATCCGCAGGGCCCGGCCGCCGCGGTCAGGGCCCTCAATGACGCGATTTCCCGGCATTCGCGGTGATTGAGTCCGGCGCGTCCGTCTGTTAGCTTCCGCCGCGCATTTTCCGGACAATCGGTTGGACCCATGAGAATCAACGGTAGCGCCATTCGCGCTGGGAACATTGTCGAGATCGACGGCCGCATCTGGCGCGTCCTGAAGCACAACGTCGTCTCCCCCGGCAAGGGCGGCGCCTTCAATCAGATCGAGGTGCGCGACGTCAAGACCGGCACCAAGAGCAATTTCAAGTTCCGTTCCGACGAGCAGGTCGAGCAGCTGCGCGTCGACGAGAAGGAGATGCAATACCTCTTCTCTGACGGCGATCAGATCACCTTCATGGACCAGGAGACGTTCGAGCAACTCGCGGTGCCGCGCGACCTCGTCGGCGAGCCGGCCGACTTCCTTGCCGACAACATGGCGGTCACCGTCGATTTCATCGAAGGCGAGCCCGTCGCCGTCAAGCTGCCGCAGACGACGGTCGCGACGGTCGTCGAGGCCGATGCCGTGGTGAAGGGCCAGACGGCGTCGTCGTCCTACAAGCCCGCGGTGCTCGACAACGGCGTGCGCGTCATGGTGCCGCCCTTCATCGCCGCCGGCACGCGCATCGTCGTCAATATCGAAGAGCGCAGCTACGTCGAGCGGGCGAAGGAGTAAGCAACTTGCGTCGCGCCCGCAGCATGGAGCCTAGCGGCGCGCGCACCGCGCTGTTCAACGTGATGGATCGCGCCGTGCGCAAGGCCGCGCGCAGCCTTGTCCACGATTTCGGCGAGGTCGAGCAGCTCCAGGTCTCCGTCAAGGGGCCGGGCGACTTCGTATCGGCGGCAGACCATCAGTCCGAGCGCATCCTGATGAGCGAGCTGCAGCGTGCGCGGCCGGATTTCGGCTTCCTGATGGAGGAAGGCGGCGAGGAGAAGGGCAAGGACCCGCATCACCGCTGGGTCATCGACCCGCTGGACGGCACCACCAACTTCCTGCACGGCATCCCGCAGTTCTGCATCTCGGTGGCGCTCGAGCGCGACAAGGATCCGATCGCTGGCGTGGTCTACGATCCGCTGCGGGACGAGTTCTTTTATGCCGAGCGCGGCGTCGGCGCCTTCATGAACGACCGGCGCCTGCGCGTCTCGGCGCGCGCCCAGCTCAGCGAGGCGGTGATCGGCACCGGCATCCCGTTCCGCTCGCGCGGCGACCACCCGCGCTATCTGCGCATGCTCGAGCCGGTGATGGCGAACACCTCCGGCGTGCGCCGCATGGGGGCGGCGGCGCTCGACCTCGCCTATGTCGCCGCGGGCCGCTTCGACGGCTTCTTCGAGCTCGGCCTGTCGCGCTGGGACATGGCGGCGGGGATCGTCCTGGTCCGCGAGGCCGGCGGGTTCGTCAGCGAGATCAACGGCGGCAACAACCCTCTGGCGAGCGGCAGCGTGCTCGCGACCAACGAGCGACTCCAGGGGCCGCTGGGCCGGCTGTTGCGAGAAGCCGATCGTGAACAGTCCGTTAAGCCGCGCGGCGAAAACTGACCGAGATCACGCAAAACCGCCGCAAGTTGAGCGCAAGATGCGCGCAAGACGCCATATTTGCGGCTAAATTAGTTGTTCGTATACGTCCTGTGGTTTATGTTCCGTCGCATTATGCGGAACCGTTTCCTGACCTGCCGAGCACGATTCGAGTCGCGCCGCAGAGGCGTTCAGACGGCATTCCTCGTTCCCGCTCTGCTGGTTTCGTTCGCCCTGTTCGTCTCCGAGGCGGCTGCACAGCAGCAGCTTCGCCAGGCGCGCGACGATGTGGAGATCGACTGGAGTGTGCTGGACGAACTGGACGACGAGCCGCCGCAGCGCATCCGGCTGATCCCGCCGGCGAGTGTCAGAGAGCCCGTCACGAGCGTCCGCGCCAAGCCGCGCGCCGCCAAGCCGGCCAAGGCCCGCGTCACCAAACAGGCCAAGACCCAGACGGAAAAGACGCCCAAGTCCGCCGGCAAGGCGACGGCCGACAGCAAACCCGTGGCCGAGGCGAAGAAAACCGCGTCCGCCAAGAAGAGCCAGGCCGACAGCGACAAGAAGGTTGCGGACAAAGGCAAGGACGAGAAGAAAGACGAGAAGAACCAGAAAAAGAAGTCGACGGCCGCGGCGCCGAGCTTCAGCCCGCCTCCGCCGCCGCCGAGTTTCACCGATCAGCCTCCGCCCTCGCGCCAGGCCGCCGCTACGGCAGCAGCGAGCGCGGCGCCAGGCAGCGTTCCGCCGCCGCCGACGTCCGTAACGGCGCGCGCCGTCAGCTCGGCCCCGCTCGCGCCGGTGCCGGCTGCGCCGACTCCGCTCGCGCCGACCCCGCTTGCCCCGCCCGCGGTGCAGCCCGCCTCCGCGTCGTCGGCCGGCACGCCGGCACCGGAGGAAGCCGCGCCGGCTCCGAGCGCTCCGACCGTCGCGGCCATGCCATCCGCCCCTGCACCGCCGGAACCGCCCGCCGTCTCGTCGACTCCGACCGCGGCCCCCGTCGCCGCAAAGACATCGCCGGCGCCGAGCGCCACTTCGGCCGTATCGCCGGCCGCCACGCTGGCGGCCACCACGGGCGAGCAGCTGGCGGCGTTGCCGCAGCCCGAAGGCCGGGTCGCGAGCGTTACGTTCTCGACCGGCGTATCGGACCTGCCGGAAGCCGCGCGCGCCCTGCTCGACCGCACCGCGGCCGAGATGCAACGCGACGACAACACCCGTCTGCAGCTGGTCGCCTACGCCGCCGGCAGCGACGAGACCAGCAGCCAGGCAAGGCGCTTGAGCTTGAGCCGGGCGCTTGCGGTGCGCTCCTATCTCATCGAACATGGCGTGCGCAGCACCCGCATGGATGTGCGTGCGCTTGGCAACAAGGTGCCGGACGGTCCGCCCGACCGCGTCGACGTGGTGCTCGTTCGCCGCTGACGGGGCGGTCTTACGCGGCCGG
The DNA here is from genome assembly GCA_041690495.1 of Alphaproteobacteria bacterium. Classification (GTDB taxonomy): domain Bacteria; phylum Pseudomonadota; class Alphaproteobacteria; order CACIAM-22H2; family CACIAM-22H2; genus DATAAP01. The sequence continues at coordinate 115,956 of JAWLHE010000013.1, forward strand.
AGGCACCCCAGAACGAACCAGAACCAGGGGTGACTGACCGACATGACGCGGCCGCATCGCTTCCTCCTCCGCATGGTCCTGTTTCTCGCCGCGGTCACGGTCGTCGCCGTGCTGCTGTGGCAGGGCCTGGGACGCGCCTACCTCGCCAACCCGGCGCTCAACAGCCTCATCCTGTTCGTGCTGGTTGCCGGGATCATCTACAACATCCACCAGGTGCTGCGGCTCAACCCCGAGGTCGCATGGATCGAAAGCTTCCGGCGCAATCAGCCGGGGCTCTCGCTGTCGCGGCCGCCGCGTCTGCTGTCGCCGATGGCGACCATGCTGGGCGAGCGCAAGGGCCGCATCAGCCTGTCCGCCGTGTCGATGCGCTCGCTGCTCGACACGATCGGCTCGCGGCTCGACGAATCGCGCGATATCGGCCGCTATTTCATCGGGCTGATGATCTTCCTCGGCCTGCTCGGCACCTTCTGGGGCCTGCTCGAGACGGTTGGCGCCGTCAGCGGGGTGATCTCCGGCCTGTCTACGGCGACCGACGTCTCGACGCTGTTCAACGACCTGCAGACCGGATTGAAGGCACCGCTCTCGGGCATGGGGACCGCCTTCGGCACGTCCCTGTTCGGCCTCGCCGGTTCGCTGGTGCTCGGCTTCCTCGATCTGCAGACCGGGCAGGCGCAGAACCGTTTCTACAACGACCTCGAGGAATGGCTGTCGAGTCTTACGCGGCTTTCGAGCGGCGGCCCGGTCGCTGACGGCGATCAGGCCGTCCCGGCCTATATCCAGGCCCTGCTCGAGCAGACCGCGGACAATCTCGAGAATCTCCAGCGCACGATGGCGCGCGCCGAGGAGGGCCGCACCGCCGGAAACCAGACGCTGGCCACGCTCGCGGAGCGCCTGACCCAGCTGACCGAGCAGATGCGCGCCGAACAGAACCTCATGGTGCGACTCGCCGAGAGCCAGATGGAGCTCAAGCCGGTGCTCGGCCGCCTCGCGGAGGCGGCAAGCCGCGGCGGACTGGGCATCGACGATTCGACGCGCACGCATATCCGCAGCCTCGACATCCACATGGCGCGCATGCTCGAGGACAGCAGCAGCGGCCGCGCCCAGCTCATCCAGGAAATTCGCAACGAGATCCGCCTGCTGGCACGTACCATCGCGGCGCTGGCCGAGGAAGATCGCTAACCCGCAATGGCAGCACGCACGCTTCGCCGCCGCGGCGGCGACATCAATATCTGGCCGGGCTTCGTCGACGCGCTCGCCACGTTGCTGATGGTCGTCGTCTTCGTGCTGATGATCTTCACGCTGTTCCAGTTCTATCTGAAGGACGTGATCTCCGGCCGCGAGCAGGCGCTGGCCCGCCTGTCGCAGCAGATCGGCGAGCTTGCCGACATGCTGGCGCTCGAACGCCGCACCACCGCGGAGCTGCGCCTGACGGTGAGCCAGCTCTCCGCCGAACTGCAGAGCTCCACGTCGACCCGCGACCGCCTCGTGCAGGAGCTTGCCGCCGCCAATACGCGCGCCGAAGCGGCGACCCAGCAGGCAGCCCGGGTGAGCACCGAGCTGGAGGACGCCTTCAAGACGATCTCGGCCGACAAGGAGAAGATCGATGCGCAGCTGCGCGAGCTCGACGCGCTCCGCCGCAACGTCGAGACGCTGACCATCATGCGCCGCGAGCTCGAGGCCACCATCAACAAGCAGGCGACGGAAGCGGAGCAGAGCCAGCAGGCGCTGTCGGAGGAGCGCAGGCTGACCGAAGATGCCAAGGCGCGCGCCGATCTGCTCACGCGCCAGATCAACGCGCTGCAGGAGCAGCTCGCATCCCTCAATCAGGTGCTCGAGGCGAGCGAGAAGAAGTCGGAAGAGCAGCAGGTCCAGATCGCCGATCTCGGTCGCCGTCTCAACCTCGCCCTCGCCAGCAAGGTCGAGGAGCTTGCCCGGTTCCGCTCCGAGTTCTTCGGACGCCTCAGGCAGGTTCTCGGCGAGCGGTCGGACATCCGGATCGTCGGAGACCGGTTCGTGTTCCAGGCGGAGGTCCTGTTTCCCTCCGGGTCGGCCGACCTCGAGCCGGGCGGCGCCCAGCAGATCGCCCGGGTCGCCGAGGCGCTGAAGGAGATCACCGCCAGGATTCCGCCGGAGATCAACTGGGTGCTCCAGGTCGATGGCCATACGGACCGTCGTCCGATCGCGACCGCGCAGTTTCCGTCTAACTGGGAGCTGTCGACGGCGCGCGCCATCTCGGTGGTGAAGTTCCTGATGTCCGAGGGCATACCGTCGGAGCGGCTGTCCGCCGCGGGATTCGCCGAATTCCAGCCGATCGACGCGCGCGACGACGAAATCGGCTGGCGGCGCAATCGGCGCATCGAGCTAAAGCTGACGAATCGCTGAGCACGGCGCGGGCCGCCGCGGTGCCTGTGGAAATATGCCTCTCCATGATCGCGTGGTCTGGTAAGAATTCCGCATGCTGGACCCCGCGCTGATCTCGCTGATTGCGTTTGCCGCGGTCCTCGCCGCCCTGCTCGGCCTACGCGCACTCGCCTGGAAAGCGGTCGGGGCGGCACTTGGTCTGGCGGCGCGGCTCGCAAGGCCCTTGGCCGCATCCCGTGCGCTCGTGCGCGAGGCTCCGATCACGGGCTGGTTCGCGCAACGCTTCCCGCGAACATACGGCTTCGCCGCCGCGCGCCTCGATCCGGAAGTCTTCACCGGCCTGCCCCTGACGTTGCTGGTCGCCGCGGCGATCTACCTGGCGGCCCTGTTCGGCGGCCTGATCGACGAGCTGCGCGAGGCCGAAGGACTGGTGCGAATCGATCGCGCCGCAGACCGGCTGGTGGACCACGCGCGTGGCCAGCCAGGCTTTGCCATCTTCCTGTGGATCACCCAGCTGGGCGGCGGGCCGACCTTTATTGCGGTCGGCATTGTCGCCACCGCCTTTCTGATCATCGAGCGGCGCATTCATTTCGTCCCGGCACTATGGACGACGCTGGCAGGTGCGCAGCTGACGACCTGGATCGGCAAGTACGCGATCGCCCGGACGCGGCCGGAGTTCCTGGACATTGCCAGTTCGACGAGCCCGTCCTTCCCGAGCGGGCATTCGACCGCGGCCATGGCGGTATACGGCTTTCTCGCCTACATCATCGTCCGCCGCATCAAGTCGCGACGGCTGCGCTTCGAGGTGATTTACTGGACCGGCGTGGTGGTGGCGCTGATCGGGTTCAGCCGCCTCTATCTGCGTCTCCATTTCCTCAGCGATGTGCTGAGCGGCTTCCTCGTCGGCGGGTTCTGGCTGCTCGTCGGCGTCGTGGTCGCCGAATGGTCCTACGACCGTGCCAGGAATGCCGGCCTCGATTCTTCCCGCGACTAGGTCCTGTACTCATAAAGGGGTTTCGGCCGAGGGTGAGATGTGATTCAAGCTTCCAAACTGTAGGAGCTTGATCATGGCTCGCTTTGACCTGA
>JAWLHE010000014.1:0-57233 GCA_041690495.1 Alphaproteobacteria bacterium
GCTGCAGGAGCGGCTGGCCAAGCTGGCCGGCGGCGTTGCGGTGATCCGGGTTGGCGGCGCCACCGAGGTCGAGGTCAAGGAGCGCAAGGACCGCGTCGACGACGCGATGCATGCGACCAAGGCCGCCGTCGAGGAGGGCATCGTCGCCGGTGGCGGCGTGGCACTCCTGTACGCGACGAAGGCCCTGGCCAACCTGAAGGGCGCCAACAATGACCAGCAGGTCGGCATCGACATCGTGCGCAAGGCGATTACCGCCCCCGCACGCCAGATCGCCGAAAACGCGGGCATGGACGGCGCGGTCGTGGTCGGCAAGCTCATCGAGAACAAGAGCTCCAATCAGGGCTTTAACGCGCAGACCGGCGAGTATGTCGACATGATCAAGTCGGGCATCATCGACCCGACCAAGGTCGTGCGACTTGCACTGCAGGATGCCGCATCGGTTGCGGGGCTCCTGATTACGACCGAGGCGATGGTCGCCGACCGGCCGGAGAAGAAGGAAGCCGCACCTGGCGGCATGCCGGGCGGCATGGGCGGCATGGGCGGAATGGACTTCTAAGCCTCTTTCCACCCGAGACCGCGCTTGAAGACGGCGCCCACCGAAGCGGTTCGGTGGGCGCTTTTCTTTTGCGCCAGGCGTCGCCGGAGGCCGGCGAATTGCAAAATAACAGAACACCCCGTATCATTTTCGCGGCCAACTCTTGATCGGCCGGCGGCCGCCAGGGGTGATCTGTGACCCGGGCCGCGCAATAGCAGGCATGATCTGCGCGGTCTTTTGCCGCGAGACAAAGATGAGGACCAGAGCCATGCGATCCCAGGCGAACTCGCTCGAACACCAGTGGATGCCATTCACGTCGAACAAGCATTTCAAGCAGGAGCCGCGCCTGTTCGTCGAAGGCAAGGGCATGTATCTGAAGAACCACCGGGGCGACACGGTGATCGACGGCGTGTCCGGGCTCTACTGCACGCCGGCGGGCCACGGCCGGCGCGAGATTGCGGAGGCGGTGCATGCACAACTCATGACGCTGGACTTCGTGCCACCGTTCCAGTTCGGCCATGACAAGGCGTTCGAGCTCGCCCGCCGCCTCGGCGAGATCACGCCCGGTGACCTCGACTATGTGATGTTCACGAATTCCGGTTCCGAGTCCGTCGATACGGCCATGAAGATGGCGTTGCAGTACCACCGCTCACGCGGCCAGGCGCAGCGTACGCGCTTCGTCAGCCGGGAGCGCGCCTATCACGGCGTGAATTTCGGCGGACTGTCGCTGGCCGGCATGGTTCGCAATCGCGAAAGCTTCGGGCCGACATTGCCGGGCGTCAGCCACATCCGTCACACCGCGCTGCCCGAGCACCGGTTTACGCGTGGCGAGGCAGAAACCGGGGCCGACCTTGCTGACGACCTGCAGCGCCATGTCGATCTCTACGGCGCGGACACGATTGCAGCCTGCGTGATCGAGCCGATCGCCGGCTCTTTCGGAATCCTGGTGCCGCCCAAAGGCTACCTAAAGCGCATTCGCGAGATTTGCGATCGCCACGGCATCCTGCTCATCTTTGACGAGGTCATCTGCGGCTTCGGCCGCACCGGGCAGGCTTTCGCCGGGCAGAGCTTCGGCGTCACGCCCGACATTATGACGATGGCCAAGGCGCTGACGAACGGCGTCATTCCGATGGGCGCAGTCGCCGTCAGCGACAAGGTCTATCATGCTGTTGTCGATGCAGGACCGGCGAAGGGCATCGAGTTCTTCCATGGCTACACCTACTCGGGGATTCCGGTCGCCTGCGCAGCGGCGCTCGCGTCGCTGGACATCTATCGCAGCGAAGGTCTGTTCGAGCGCGCTGCGGAAATGTCGCCGTACTTCCTGGATGCGGTTTACGCGTTGCGGGACATCCCGATCGTTACGGATATCCGCGGCTACGGCATGCTTGGTGCCATCGACCTCGAGGCGTCCGACAAGCCGGGCGCGCGCGGCTACGAGGTTCTCCAGGACCTGTTCAATTCCGGGCTGCTGGCGCGCGTGACGAACGACACGGTGATCTTCGCACCCGCGTTCATCGCCAAGCGGAAGCATATAGACGAAATCTTCGACAAGGTGCGCCGTGTCCTGTCGCGCCACGCGCAGCGTGCGGGGGTGCGCCTGGCGGGCTGACCCGAAGATGGCATCTCAGGACGCTCAATAAATCCAAAGAAGCTCGATAAACAGGAGGCTCGAATGAGGACTTGGTTCGGTGCAGCGCTTGCGGCGAGCGCCCTAGCGGTTTTCGCCGCGGGCGATGTTCTTGCGCAGTCAAAAACGGTGACGATCGCCTATCAGGACATGACGGTGCCGTACCGCACGGCAATGGTTGCGAAGGAGTTCGAGAAGGCGACCGGCTGGACGATCAATTGGCGCATGATTCCGGGGGGCGGCGACGTCATCCGGGCGATGGCGTCGGGGGACGTGAAGCTCGGTGAGGCGGGCTCCAGCCCGATCGCAGCTGCGGTTTCGCAGGGTCTCAATCTCGAGCTGTTCTGGATTCTGGACGACATCGGCGATGCCGAGGCGCTGGTGGTTCGCAATGGAGCCGGCATACTTGCGCCTCAGGACCTGAAGGGTAAGCGAATCGGCGTGCCGTTCGTGTCGACCACGCATTTCCACCTGCTGTTCGCGCTCGAGCAGTTCAATATCCCCGCCAATCAGGTCCGGGTCGTGAACATGCGCCCGCCCGAGATCGCGGCGGCATGGGAGCGCGGCGACATCGATGCGACGTTCGTGTGGAATCCGGCGCTTGCCAGGGTCAAGCAGAACGGCACAGTCATGGTGTCGTCCGGGACTCTGAGCAGCTGGGGCAAGGCGACGTTCGATGGATACCTGGTCGACAAGACCTTCGCGCGCCAGAACCCCGAGTTCATGACGGCTTTCATCCGGGTTCTCGCCGCGGCCGATGAGGCGTATAGGAAGAATCAGGCTGAATGGACGGCGAATTCGCCGCAAGTGGCCGATGTCGCGAAAATCACCGGTGCCAAGGCCGAAGACGTTCCCGGGAGCATGGCGCTCTATCGCTTCCCGACGCTCGAAGAGCAGGCCTCGAACAAGTGGCTCGGCGGCGGCAAGGACGGGGGCGCGGCACGGGCGCTGGCTTTCACTTCGGCATTCCTGAAGGAGCAGGGCCGGGTCGAGAAGGTTCTGCCTGACTATGGGGCCGTCGTGAACCCCGAATGGGTCAAGCGCGCCGCTGCGAAGTAGGCCTGCCGTCATAGAGAAGACCTGTCCGGCCGATGGGTCCGGACAGGTCCTTCCACCTGCTTTCAGGACAACGATGAGCGTCCTTCAACTCCGCGACGTCTCGGTCGCATATCCCGTCGCATCGGGTGAATCGCTGATTGCGCTTTCGGACGTCAATCTGACGATGCGTGACGGCGACTTCGTCGTGGCGCTCGGTGCCTCCGGCTGCGGCAAGACGACGATGCTGAACTGCATCGCTGGTTTCTTGGCTCCGACAGCGGGCGAGATCCTCCTCGACGGCCGAATGGTCGTCGGGCCGGGCGCAGACCGAGGCGTCGTATTTCAGAAGCATGCGCTGATGCCCTGGCTCAATGTCGTCGACAACGCGGCGTTTGGCTTGCGGATGCGCGGCATCGCGAAGCCCGAGCGACGCAGAATCGCAATGGAAAAGCTCGCCTTGGTGGGCCTTTCGGAGTTCGCCGACCGCCCCATCTACGAGCTCTCCGGCGGGATGCAGCAGCGCGTCGGAGTCGCTCGTGCCCTGGCGAGCGACCCGGAACTGATGCTGATGGACGAGCCCCTCGGCGCGCTTGATGCTCTTACGCGGGAGTCGATGCAGGAGCTGATTCTCGATGTGTGGCATCGCACGGGCAAAAAGGTCTTCTTCATCACGCACAGCGTCGAAGAGGCCCTGTTTCTCGCGACGCATCTGATCGTCATGTCGCCGCGGCCAGGCCGCATCGTACACCGCTACGAGCTCGACTTTTCGCGGCAGTTCATCGAATGCCGCGACGCACGAAAGGTCAAATCGGACCCCGAGTTCATCCGCCTGCGCGAGGCCGTTCTCGCGGTGATCCAGCAACGCGAGCCGGCGGAGAGGGCGGCATGAGGGCCCCTGCCGACGACGAAAACGCCATCGTGATGCCGGTGCAGGCATTGGGTTCCGTCAAAGCCGAACCGGACAAGCGCAGATCGCCGCTTCGCGTTCCATCCTTTCCGGATACGCGATCGAGCACGATGATCAGCGTGGTTACCGTCGTCGCGCTCCTGATTCTGTGGTGGGTCGCGACCGAGCGCGCATGGCTGCCGCCGCTATTCCTGCCGTCGCCCGAATCCATCGTTCGTCGTTTCCTCGAGGCAACCAAGGGCGACGTTGGCGGGACGACGCTGGCCGGCCACTTCTGGTGGAGCATGTTCCGTGTGTTCAGTGCGTTCGGGCTTGCCTGTGTGACGGCGGTTCCGATCGGCATTGCCATGGGGGTCAACCGGTACATGCGCGGCATCTTCGATCCGCCGGTCGAGTTCTACAGGCCGTTGCCGCCACTGTCCTACCTGCCGCTGGTCGTGATCTGGTTCGGGATCGACGAGGCGTCGAAGATCATCCTGATCTATCTCGCCTGCTTTGCGCCGCTCGCCCTCAGCGCGCGAGCCGGCGTTCGCTCGGTGTCGATCGAGCAGATCCATGCGGCATATTCGATGGGCGCGTCGCGCCGGCAGGTCGTCTGGCACGTCGTTCTGCCGGCGGCCTTGCCCGAGATCCTGACCGGAATGCGGATCGCCATCGGCTTCGGCTGGACGACGCTCGTCGCCGCCGAGATGGTTGCGGCGAATGCGGGGCTGGGGCAGATGGTCCTCAATGCGTCGAACTTCCTTCGCACCGACATCGTCGTCATGGGGATCATCGTCATCGGCATCGTCGCCTATGCGTTCGATCTGCTGATGCGCTTCGCCGAGAGGGCGCTCGTGCCTTGGAAGGGCAGGGTATGATATGTACAATTTAAGCTTGTCGATGCATCGCTGCCGATAGGACCAACCATGGATATGCCCGGGCGCCAGAAAGCCAGATCCTCCCAGCCGGCGCGCAAGCGCGGGCCGAAAGGATCGACGATCGACAAGACGTTCACGATCCTTGATGCTGTCGTTGAGTCCGAGGCGCCGGTTTCCGTATCCGAGATGGGGGCGAGGTTCGGCCTGCCCAAGGCCACCGTCCACCGGATCTGCGTCTTCCTGGAGCGCAAAGGCTTCGTCCAGCGCGAACTCGACGGCAAGCGCTTCACCATCGGACCGCATCTGATCGACCTTGCCCACCGCACCGCACGGGCATCGTTCAAGCTTGCCTCGCGCCACGCAATTCTTCAGGCGCTGTCCGAGAAGATCGGCGAGACATGCAATATCGGCATTCTCGATCGCGACCGCATCGTTTACATCGATCGCGTCGAGGCAAACTGGCCGCTGACGATCCAGTTCCGCACGGGCTCGACCGTTCCGTTGCACTGTACGGCGATCGGCAAGCTGTTCCTGGCCCACATGCCCGGCGATCAGGTGGAGAAGATGCTCGGGACCGCGCCGCTGCAGCGCTTTACCGATACCACCATCACAGCCACCGCCGCGATGCTGCGCGAACTCGAGCGCATCCGTTCGCAGGGCTTCTCGATCGACAACGAGGAGTATCTCGGGGGCGTGATCTGCATTGCGGTGCCGGTTCTCGATCAGCACGGAAAGATCTGCGCCGCGCTGGCGATGCAGGCGCCACGCGCGCGCATGACCCTGACGGAGATGCAACGCCATCTGCCCGCACTGCGTAAGTCGGCCACGCAGGTATCACAGTCTCTGCTCGGTGGCGGACAGGAAGAACCGGCCGCGCGGACGCGGCTATCGCGGCGCGCCTAGGGGCCTTGTCGGATGAACGACCCGCAGCACGGCGCCGGGCGGCGCTGTGCCGGGCCTTGCGCCGAATGCACTGCGATGTTAAAAATGGACTTAATCGTTCCGTTTTGAAGAAGGCTGCGGACTGGCGAGCGCTCATCCGATCGTCAACGCCACCGCTCAGGAGGAAACCATGACCCGGATGACCAGCAGTGAGGCCTTCGTCGAGACGCTCGCGGCCAATGGCGTGAAGCACGTCTTCGGCATCGTCGGGTCTGCCTACATGGACGCCCTTGACATTTTCGAGCCGGCCGGCATCCGCTTCATCAGCGTCGCGCACGAGCAGAACGCTGCACACATGGCCGATGGCTATTCCCGGGTGACCAACAGACATGGCGTCTGCATCGCCCAGAACGGGCCCGGCATCACAAACTTCGTGACCGCGATCGCGGCGGCTTATTGGGCTCATTCTCCCGTCATCGCGATCACACCGGAGACCGGCAGCGGCACGATCGGCCTCGGCGGCTTCCAGGAGACCGAGCAGCTGCCGTTCTTCGAGAAGATCACGAAATATCAGGTTCACGTGAACCGTCCCGACCGCCTCGCCGAACTGACGAACCGTGCATTCCACCTCGCCCTTACCGAGCGCGGCCCGGCGCAGATCAACATTCCGCGCGACTACTTCTACGGTGAAGTGGACGTCGAGATCCCGAAGCCTCAGACGATCGAGCGCTCGGCCGGCGGCCCGCAGAGCCTGGAGGAAGCGGCCAAGGCGCTTGCTTCGGCGAAATTCCCGGTGATCGTGGCCGGTGGCGGCGTCATCATGTCGGATGGCTTGGCCGAGGCCCGCGCGCTGGCCGAGCGGCTGTCGGCACCGGTCGTCACCAGTTATCTTCACAACGACGCATTCCCGGCGAGTCACGAGCTCTCCTGCGGGCCGCTCGGCTACCAGGGCTCCAAGGCGGCGATGCGTATCATTGCCCAGGCCGACGTGGTGCTGGCGCTCGGCACGCGGCTCGGTCCGTTCGGCACCCTGCCGCAATACGGCATCGACTACTGGCCCAGGAACGCCAAGATCATCCAGGTCGACAGCGACATCCGCATGCTCGGTCTGGTCAAGCAGATCTCGGTCGGCATCCATGGCGATGCCAAAGGCGCCGCGGCGGCGATCCTCGATCGCCTTGCCAACCAGAAGATAGAGGCGCACGGCAATCGCGACGCGCGCATGGCCGAGATCCGCAAGCAGAAGGCCGAGTGGGGCGCCGAGCTTGACGGGATGTCGTCGGCGGGCGGCAGCCCAATAGCACCCCGCCGCGCGCTGCGCGAGCTCGAGAAAGCAATGCCGAAGAACGCCGTGGTCAGCACCGATATCGGCAATGTCTGCTCCGTCGCCAACAGCTACTTGAAGTTCGAGAGTGCGCCGAGCTTCCTCGCGGCAATGAGCTTCGGCAATTGCGGCTATGCATTCCCGACCGCGATGGGCGCGAAAGTGGCGCGCCCGGACCGGCCGGCCGTGGCCTATGTCGGTGACGGCGCCTGGGGCATGAGTCTGGCGGAGGTTTTGACCTGTGTCCGCGAGAACATCCCGGCGACCGCTGTCGTCTTCAACAACGGCCAGTGGGGCGCCGAGAAGAAGAACCAGATCGACTACTACGCCGACCGCTATATCGGCACGAATCTCAAGAACCCGAGCTTTGCCGGGATTGCCAAGGCGATGGGCGCGGAGGGGATAACCGTCGACCATCCGGACCAGATCGGCGACGCGTTGAAGCGGGCGACGGGCAACGGGCGCTGCACGGTGCTCGAGATCATGCTGACCGAGGAGCTTGGCGACCCGTTCCGGCGCGATGCGCTCAAGAAGCCGGTCCGCCTGCTCGACAAGTACAAGGCGTACACCGTCAAGTGAGCCCCGTTGCTCGATGCGGTCGAAAGCCTCTCAGCTTGCATTAAGACGTGGCCAGGGTGACCGCGCACGCTACGACCACGTCGTCGACGCTGGCACCGCGCGACAGGTCGGTGACTGGCCGGGCAAAGCCCTGAAGAAAGGGGCCGATCGCGGTGGCGCCGCCGAGCCATTGCGTGAGCTTGTATCCGATGTTGCCGGCGTCGAGGTCGGGGAAGACCAGGACGTTTGCCTGTCCCGCTACCGCGCTCGGCTGTTTTACTTTCTTCACCGCAACGGCGGGCACCAGGGCGGCGTCGCCCTGCAACTCGCCGTCGATGGCGAGATCGGGAATGCGCTCTCGCACCAGCGCCAGGGCCTGCGTGACCTTGTTGATCCGCGCGTGCGCGGCACTGCCTTTGGTAGAGAAAGAGAGCAGGGCGACACGCGGCGGATCGCCGAGCAGGCGCTCGGCGCTGCGCGCCGATGCTATCGCGATATCGGCAAGCTCCGCCGCCGTCGGATCGACATTCACCGCGCAGTCCGCGAAGATCAACGCCTTCGGTCCGCCCCCGAGGAAGTCGGGCACGACCATCAGGAAGTAGCTCGACGGCAGCGTGATTCCATCGGCGAGGCCGACCGTCATCAGGCCCGCCTCGATGACGCGGCGGGTCGGGTTCGCGGCGCCGGCCACCATCGCATCCGCGTCGCCCTGCCGCACCATCATACCGCCGAAGTAGAGCGGTTTCGAAACCAGGCGGGTGGCCATGGCGGCGCTCATCTTCTCGCGACCCGCGGCGCAGTCAGCTCCGTAGGCTCCGAGGCGGCCGTCGCTACGCGGATCGATCACGGTGATGCCGCCGAGATCGACATCGGCGGCGCGAGCCGTTTCCGGCGTAGCGAGGACGATCGGCGTCGCGATCCCTTCGTCCCTGAGCCGACGGGCCGCGGCGAGGATTCGCGCATCCTCGCCTTCGGGCAAGACGACGCGCAGGCGGCGCCGACGCGCAAGCTCGATCAGGTCCTGAATCATATCCATCGGTTTCGGATCCTCGCCAGGCGTGGCTTCGCACGAGGGGACAACACATGACGGAAGCCGCAGAGGCCATCAAGATCCAGCGTGGCCTGAGAGGCGTTTATTTCGATCGCTCGCCTTGCACGTTCATCGACGGCAAGGCCGGCGAACTCCGCTATCGCGGCTACTCGATCCACGATCTCGCGGAGCATTCGACCTTCGAAGAGACGGCGCGGCTGCTGCTTTTTGGAGAGCTACCCACCCGGGACGAGCTCGCGGCATTCAGCAACGAACTGAAAGCGGCACGGCATCTGCCGGGCACAATCTACCATATTATCCGCGCGGTAAGCTCTGCTCACCCCATGGACGTGCTGCGTACGGCTGTTTCGGCGCTCGCCGCGTTCGATCCCGATGTTGCGGACAACTCTCCGGAAGCGACCTTGCGCAAGGGCATCCGCCTGACCTCGCAGGTGCCGATGATCGTGGCGGCGCACAATCATATCCGCATGGGCCGCGAGCCCGTGGCCCCGGATCCGGCGCTCGACCACGCAGCGAACCTGCTGTGGATCCTGCGCGGCGAGAAGCCGAGCTCAGACGCGGCGAAGCTGATCGACCGCGATCTGATCCTGCATGCGGAGCACGGATCCAATGCCTCATCCTTCACGGCGCGAGTCGTGATCGGGACGGACGCCAATCTGCATGCCGCGGTCACGGCGGCCATTGCCGCCCTGTCGGGCCCCGCGCATGGCGGTGCGGCCGAAGACGTCATGCAAATGGCCGAGGAGATCGGCGAAGCCTCGCGCGCCGCGGAGTATGTGCGCGACAAGCGCAAGGCGGGCGAGCCGGTCACGGGTTTCGGCCATCGCGTCTACCGCGCCGAGGATCCGCGCGCGCGTCACATGCGCGCTGGCGTCGAGACGCTATCGCGCGAAATGGGCGAGCCGCGCTGGTACGAGATCCTGCAGGCGGTGGTCAAGGCGATGGCGCCCTATGCGCGACACGGCGTCAACGTGAATGTCGATTTCTATTCGGGTGTCGTCTACCACCTCCTCGGCATTCCCAAGGACCTGTTCGTGCCGATTTTCGCCATCGGCCGCGTGCCGGGCTGGACGGTGCAGGTGCTCGAGCAGCTCGAGAACAACATCCTGATCCGGCCGTTGACGCTGTACACTGGCCCCGAACAAAGGCCGTATGTTCCGGTCGAGCGTCGCTGAGGCGCCGGCAACGGGAGTGGAACCATGAGAAACGTATCCGCAATGCGCCAGGACACGGCCGGACCCGAGCGCACGCTCGCCGATGAGCTGGTGCGCAAGGCGAGGACCGCGATGCGGACCTTCGCCAGCGCCGATCAGGCCCGCGTCGATGAAGCCGTGACGGCGCTTGCATGGTCGATTTATAAGCCGGAGCATGCGCGCGCGCTTGCCGAGCTGGCGGTCAGGGACACGGGGCTCGGCAACGTCCCGGACAAGGTCATCAAGAAGCAGCGCAAGACGTTCGGCACGCTGCGCGACCTGATGCGGGTCAGGACGGTCGGCGTCATCGAGGACGATCCGAAACGCGGTCTCGTCAAGTTCGCCAAGCCGGTCGGGGTGGTCGCCGCGATCTGCCCCTCGACCAACCCCGGCGCGACGCCGGTCAACAAGGCAATGATGGCGCTGAAGGGCGGCAATGCGGTGATCATCGCGTCGTCGCCGGCGGGTGCGGTCACCACGGCGCGCACCGTCGAGCTGATGCGCGCTGCGCTCGGGAAGATCGGTCTGCCCGAGGATCTCGTGCAGATCCTCCCTCAGCCTGTCAGCAAGGAGTCGACCCAGGCGCTGATGGAAGCGGCCGACCTCGTGGTCTGCACGGGATCGCAGGATAACGTGCGCCGGGCCTATCGCAGCGGCACCCCGGCAATCGGGGTCGGCGCAGGCAACGTGCCGGTGATCGTCGACGAGACCGCCGATCTGGCAACGGCTGCAAAGAAGATCTGCGCCTCGAAAATATTCGACAACGCGACATCGTGCTCGTCCGAGAACTCGGTGACGATCGTCGATGCCGTCTACGACCGTGCGATTGCGGCACTCAAGGACGCCGGCGGCTACATGGCTTCACCGGAGGAGCGGGCGAAAATCCAGAAGTCGCTGTGGGTGAACGGGCATCTCAACCGCAAGCTCATTGCCAAGGACGCCGCCGTGTTCGCGCGCGAGGTCGGGCTTTCGCCGGAGGCGCAGCAGGCGAAGTTCTTCATGGTCGAGGAAACCGGCGTCGGCCGGGAGCACCCGTTCTCCGGCGAGAAGCTGAGTCTCGTGCTGACGGTCTACCGTGCTGCGGATTTCGACGCGGCGGTGGCGCGGGTGCGGGCCGTACTCGAGCATCAGGGCAAGGGGCATTCTGTCGGGCTGCATACGAACGACATGTCCCGCGCGCAGAAGCTGGCGGAGACGCTCGACGTCGTACGCGTGCTGGTCAACCAGGCGCACACGTTCGGCAACGGCGGCAGCTTCGACAACGGGCTCAATTTCACGCTGTCGATGGGCTGCGGCACCTGGCAGAAGAACAGCATCAGCGAGAATCTGAACTACCGCCACTTCATCAACATCACCCATCTGTCGACCGTAATCCCCGAGGACAAGCCGAGCGAGGAAGAGCTGTTCGGCGCGTTCTGGGCGAAGTACGGCAAGTGAGCTCATGAACTTCGAGGAACATGCGGCAAAGCCGCTGCTGGCGCGCGGCGGCATCCCTGTCCCGCGCGGGCTGCTTTGTGCTTCCGTCGATGAGGTCGCCAAGGCGGCCGCGGCGATCGGGCCGTGCGTGGTCAAGGCGCAGGTCCCGACCGGCAAGCGCGGCAAGGCTGGCGGCATCAGGCTCGCCGCCACGCCCGACGAAGCGGCCGATGTGGCGCGCGCAATCCTCGACCTGTCGATTGGCGGGTATCCGGTGCGCAAGGTGCTGGTCGAAGAACAGGCCAGGATCGGCCGCGAGTTCTACGCTGCCGTCCTGAATGACTCCGCGACCAAGGGGCCACTCGTTCTGTTCTCTGCAGATGGCGGAATGGATATCGAGGAGATCGCGGCGACGAAGCCGCACGCCTTGCTGCGCCAGCCCGTCGACATCGCAGTCGGTTTCGGCCGCAGCGCAGCCTCAGCGCTGGTGCGAGGCACGCTCCCGGAAAAGGCCGCGGATCGGGTCGCCGATGTCCTCGCACGGCTCTACGAGGTCTACCGAGCGACTGACGCCGAACTGGTCGAGATCAATCCGCTAGCGGAACTCGCCGACGGCCGGGTCGTGGCGCTCGACTGCAAGTTCGTGCTCGACGATGCTGCGATCGTGCGTCAGCCGGAGCTGGTGAAGCAGGGCGCACCCGAGCAGCTCACAGACCTCGAGCGCCGCGGCCGCGCGATCGGGCTGCGTTACATCGAGCTCGACGGCGCCGTCGGCGTGCTCGCGAACGGCGCCGGCCTGACCATGACGACGATGGACGCGATCCGCCATTTCGGCGGCAAACCCGCCAACTTCCTCGAGATCGGCGGCGAGGCTTACACGCAGGCCACGCCGGCCCTGGAGCTGGTGCTCGCCAATCCGTACGTCCGCAGCCTGGTCGTGAATTTCTGCGGCGCCTTCGCCCGTACCGACGTCATGGCCGAGGGCGTCGTCAAGGCATGGGAGACGTTGAAGCCGACGCTGCCGGTGTTCTTTTCCATCCACGGCACAGGCGAGGAGGAGGCGGTAAGGCTGGTGCGTGACCGGCTCGGATTCGAGCCTTTCGACCTGATGGACGACGCCATAAAGGCGGCGGTGGAGGCGGCGCGATGATCGTCCGCAAGCACCACCGCGTCCTCGTCCAGGGCATCACGGGACGCCAGGGCACGTTCTGGACCGAGAAGATGCAGGCCTGCGGCACCGAAATCGTCGGCGGCGTCAACCCGAAGAAGGCCGGCGAGACGCATTGCGGCGTGCCGATCTTCGCGACCGCGGTCGAAGCTATGAAAGCGGCGCCCTTCGATGTTTCGGTCATGTTCATTCCGCCGGGGGCCGCCCGCGCCGCGGCCGAGGACGCGATTGCAGCCGGTGTTAAGCTGCTGGTGATCCTGACCGAGCACATCCCGGCGCAGGACGTGATGCTGATCCACGCCGCAGCGCGACGGACGGGGACCCGTATCGTCGGACCCAATACGGCAGGGCTGGTCACGCCCGGCGAGTGCTTCGTCGGAATCATGCCCGGTTTCAACACGAACATCTTCAAGCCGGGCGACATCGGCGTGATCTCGCGCAGCGGCAGCCTCGGCACGCTGATCTGCCTAAACCTGGTACGCGCAGGCTTCGGCCAGTCCGCATTCATCGGCATTGGCGGCGACCCGATGCTCGGCACGACGACGCGTGATGCGCTCGAGGCGCTCGACCAGGACGAGCGCACTCGCGCCATCGTCTTGGTCGGCGAGATCGGCGGTGCGCTCGAGGAGGACGCCGCGGAATACGCGGCGTCCATGAAGAAGCCGGTGGTCGCGTTCATCGCCGGCGCGGCATCGCCGCCCGGCAAGCGCATGGGCCATGCCGGCGCCATCGTCATTGGCGATCGCGGCAGCTATGCCTCGAAGCGCAAGGCGCTGGAGAAAGCCGGCGTGACCGTGCTTGACACCCCCAGCGGAGTCGGCGCGGCGCTTGCCGCGAAGTTCGGCCAGCGCGTTCCTGCCTAGATGAGCATCCCGGACGGCGACTACGATTACATCATCGTTGGCGCGGGCTCGGCCGGCTGCGTGCTGGCCAACCGGCTCTCGGCGGACCCGGCTGTGCGCGTGCTGCTGCTCGAGGCGGGCGGACGCGATACCAATCCGTGGATCCACATCCCGGTCGGATATTTCAAGACCATGCACAATCCGAAGACGGACTGGTGCTTCAGGACCGAGCCGGATCCCGGCATCAACGGCCGCAGCATTCCGTGGCCGCGCGGAAAGGTGCTCGGCGGGTCGAGCGCGATCAACGGCCTGCTTTACATCCGGGGCCAGAGGCAGGACTACGACCAGTGGCGTCAGCTCGGCAATGTCGGCTGGGGATGGGACGACGTGCTGCCCTATTTCAAACGCTCCGAGAACCAGGAGCGCGGCGCCGACGACTTTCACGGCACCGGAGGGCCGCTTGCGGTGTCCGACATGCGCATCCGGCACGAGATCTGCGACGCGATCATCGCAGCGGCGGTCGAGATCGGCATCCCCGCGAATCCCGATTTCAACGGGCCGTCGCAGGAGGGGGCTGGATATTTCCAGCTGACGGCGCGTAATGGGCTGCGTTGCAGCACGGCGGTCGGCTATCTGCGTCCGGTGCGCAACCGCCCGAACCTTCGGATCGTCACCGGCGCCCTGGCGGCGCGGATCGTTTTCGAGCGGCGACGCGCCGCCGGCGTCGTCCTCACGGCTGATGGCGCCACGCGCGAGGCCCGCGCGAGAGGAGAGGTGATCCTCGCTGCGGGCGCTATCGGTTCGCCCCATCTGCTCGAACTGTCGGGCGTGGGCCGCGGCGACGTCGTCCGCAAGCTCGACCTGCCCCTGATCCACGAGCTGCCCGGCGTCGGCGAGAATCTGCAGGACCATCTCCAGGCGCGTGCCGTCTACCAGACGCGTCGGCCGATCACGCTCAACGACCAGGTTCACAACCCGCTGCGCAAGCTGATGATGGGCATCGAGTTCGCGCTGAAACGCAGCGGCCCGCTGACGATGGCCGCGAGCGAGGTTGCGATCTTCGCGCGCACGCGTCCGGAGCTCGAGACTCCCGACGTGCAGTTCCACATCCAGCCGTGGAGCGCCGACAGTCCGGGCGAGGGGCTGCACCGCTTCTCGGCATTCACCGCCTCGGTCTGCCAGCTCCGTCCGGAGAGCCGCGGCCGGATCGTGCCGCGTTCCCCGGATCCGGCGGCGGCGCCGGCCATCCATCCGAACTATCTCGCCACCTATACCGACCAGCGCACCATCGTGGAGGGGATCAGGCTCGGTCGGCGTCTCGCCGCGACGCGCACATTGTCGGGCCATATCGCCGCGGAGTACCGGCCGGGGGCCGACATCGCCACCGACGAGGCGCTGCTCGACTGGGCGCGCAATACGGCGACGACGATCTATCACCCGAGCGGTACGTGCAGGATGGGCAGCGACCCGCTTGCGGTGGTCGATGCCCGGCTGCGCGTTCGCGGCGTGGCGGGGCTTCGCGTGGTCGATGCCTCGATCATGCCGACCCTGGTCTCCGGCAACACCAATGCCCCCACCGTCATGATCGCCGAGAAGGCTGCGGACATGATCGCGGCCGATGCGAAGGCAGGTGACTCGGGCGCAGCGTAGCGCGGATTTCGTGCGCTTGCGTTGCAGGCCATGAGCACTATCATGCCCGTGCACACGAGAACTGGGAGCAGCGCGATGGCAAAAGTGGCGTTTATCGGCCTTGGGGTGATGGGCTTTCCGATGGCCGGGCATCTGGTCAAGGCCGGGCATGATGTGACGGTCTACAACCGCACCGCGAGCAAGGCCGAGGACTGGGTCCGGAAGCACAAGGGCGGGAAGGCCGCCACCCCCGCCGAGGCTGCCAAGGGTGCCGAGTTCGTCATGACCATGGTCGGGAACGACGAGGATCTTCGTTCCGTCGTTTACGGCGAAACCGGTGCACTGGCCGGCATGACGAAGGGCGCCATCCTGGTCGACCACACCACGGCATCGGCGGCGGTGGCGCGCGAGATTGAGGTCGAGGCCAGGAAGAAGGGCGCCGGCTTCGTCGATGCGCCAGTTTCCGGCGGACAGGCGGGGGCTGAAAACGGCCAGCTCGGAATCATGTGCGGCGGTGATCCCGCGACCTTCGCCAAGGCCGAGCCGGTCATGAAGGTCTATGCCAAGGCCCTGACCCTGATCGGACCGGCCGGGGCCGGTCAGCTCACCAAGATGGTCAACCAGATCTGCATCGCAGGGCTGCTCCAGGGCCTGTCGGAAGGGATGAACTTCGCGGCGAAGTCGGGGCTCGACATCGACAAGGTGCTTTCGGTCAT
The DNA here is from genome assembly GCA_041690495.1 of Alphaproteobacteria bacterium. Taxonomy (GTDB): domain Bacteria; phylum Pseudomonadota; class Alphaproteobacteria; order CACIAM-22H2; family CACIAM-22H2; genus DATAAP01. The sequence goes on from JAWLHE010000014.1 coordinate 15,747, forward strand.
CACCGCCGGCGCGGCGGGCTCGTGGCAGATGTCGAACCGCGCCAAGACCATGGTCGAGGGCAAGTTCGATTTCGGCTTCGCCGTGGACTGGATGCGCAAGGACCTCGGCATCTGCCTCGACGAGGCGAAGCGCAACAAGGCGCGCCTGCCGGTGACGGCGCTGGTCGACCAGTTCTATGCCGGGGTGCAGGCGCGCGGCGGCGGACGCTGGGACACGTCGAGCCTTATCCATCTTCTTGCCAAGGACTGAGCCATGCCGATCATCAATCGGATCGCGGCCTTCCAGGACGAGATGACGGCGTGGCGCCGCGATCTCCACGCCCATCCGGAAACCGCCTTCGAGGAGCATCGCACTGCCGATCAGGTCGCGACGAAGCTGGCCGAGTTCGGCATCGAGGTGCATCGTGGGCTGGCCGGCACCGGCGTGGTTGGCACGCTTCGCGCCGGGCAGGGGCGGCGCGCGATCGGGCTCCGCGCCGACATGGATGCACTTCACATTCACGAGAAGAACGGTTTCGACCACGCCTCGAAGAATGTTGGCAAGATGCATGCCTGCGGCCATGACGGACACACGACCATGCTGCTCGGCGCGGCCAAATATCTCGCCGAGACCCGCAATTTCGACGGCCTGGTCCATTTCATCTTCCAGCCCGCCGAGGAGAACGAGGGCGGCGGCCGCGTCATGGTCGAGGAGGGCCTGTTCGACAAGTTCCCGGTCGAGGCGGTGTTCGGCATGCACAACAAGCCGGGCCTGCCGGTCGGCAGGTTCGGCATCCGGCCCGGGCCGATGATGGCGGCCTATGACCGCTTCGAGATCACGGTGAAGGGCAAAGGCACCCACGGCGCCATGCCTCATCTCGGCACCGATCCGGTCGTGGTCGCTGCGAATATCGTCACCGCGCTGCAGTCGATCGCCAGCCGCATCACCGACCCGATCGAGTCGGTGGTGGTCAGCGTCACGCAGATCCATGGCGGCGACACCTGGAATGTTATCCCCGACGACGTCGTCATCCGCGGCACGACGCGCGCCTTCAAGCCGGAGATTCACAAATCCATCGAGCCGACGATCAAGCGCATCGCCGAAGGCGTGTGTGCCGCATTCGGCGCCGCCATGTCGATGCGGTACGAGTACGGCTACCCGCCGCTGATCAACCACGAGGCGGAGACGCAGCTCGCGGCACAGATCGCCGCCGAGGTGGTCGGGCCCGAGAACGTTGATCGCAACTACGAGCCGACCATGGGCGGCGAGGACTTCGCCTTCATGCTCCAGGCGAGGCCGGGCGCCTACATCTTCGTCGGCAATGGCCCGGGCGAGAACAGCTGCCTGCTGCACAACCCACATTACGACTTCAACGACGAGGTCCTGCCGCTCGGCGCCAGCTACTGGGCCCGGCTGGTGGAGCGGGTGCTGCCGAAGAAGGTATCGGGGACGGCCGACTAGGTCCTGTCGCAGCGGGGCGCGCTCAGAACACCTGGATGAGCGCGACGCCGGCCAGGAGGAGGCCGACGCCGACATAGCGCAGGCGCGATATCTCGCGCCGCGGCAGGCGGAACCATCCGTATCTGTCGACGAAGAGCGATGCGATCTGCTGCCCCGCCACCGTAAGCCCGACCGCGGCGGCCGTGCCGATCGCCGGGATCGCCGTGAACACCGTTGTTACGTAGGTCGCGCCGCAGAGCGCGCCGAGCCAGCCCCACCATGGCATCGCGGCGAGGCCCGCGAGGCGCGGCTTCGGTATGTCGGACAGGGCGATCGTCACGAGCAGCACGAGCGCCATTGCCAGGGTCGCCCCCGCGAAGCTGACTGCGCCGACTACGAACGGCGCGCCGATGTCGTCGCGCAACAGCCCGTTGATCGCTCCCTGGACCGGAAGCACGGCGCCGGCCAGAAGCGCCAGGGCGATCCATCCGAGCTTCGATCGTGACAGCTCGTTGGTGGCGCTCTTCTGGCCGAGCACGATCGCGGCCGCGCCGATGAGCACGGCGAGGGTGCCTGCGATCGCCGCCGGTTCCGGCGGCTGATGCGGCACGCCCAGCGATCCGGTGGCGTCCAGACCGAGCGACGCGAGCATCTGGCCGGCGATGAAGAGGCCGACCGTCACGACCGCGCCGAGGCGCGGAATCAGGATGATCGTCGAGGCGACGTAGATGGCCGTGGCGATCCCGCCGGTCGTATGCCACCACGGCACGCCGGGGAGATTGCCGAAGGCGACGCTGGTCCGGGTCGCCACGGCCACGGCGAGCAGCAAGGCGCCAGCGATCACCACCTGGATGGTCGTGGCCGCGAACGGGTTGCCGGTCGCCTTCGAGAGCTGCGTGTTGGCGCCCGCCTGTACCGCGAGCAGCCCGCCGGCGAGCAGCGACAGGGGCAGAAACAGGGCTTCCATGACTGGTCTCCATCCTTTGGCGAGCATCGGCGCGCGGCGGCGCTGGACGGCTCGTGGGATGGAGGTAGGGCTTGCCGGCGAGATCTGCGATCTGCGTTCTCGCCAACAAGGACTGCGCGGATGCACACCCCGCGGGTTCAGCTCTTGCGCCTGGGTGGACGAGCATTGGCGCCCTCGAGCAGCGGACGCCGCCTGGCGAAAGCGGCCGCGACGTGCTCGGTGAACGCCCGGACCCTGGCGGTCCGCCGCAGGTCCTCGTGGGTAAGGACCCATAGCGCGGTTTCCATCTCGGCGATGGGCGGATGCACGCAGACGAGTCCGGGCGAAGTGTCTCCCAGATAACAGGGCAGGGCCGCCAGCCCGAGACCGGCTTCCGCTGCCTGGCGCAGCGCGACGAAGGAATCCGCGCGAAGCACAATCTCGCTTTCCGGAAGCGTCGCGCGCATCCAGCGTGCCGCCGACGTTCCGGCGAGACTGTCGTCCGGCGCGAGCCACCGCTCCCGCGCAAGGTCGATCCTGCGGCCCCTGGCCGCGTAGCCGTGGCCCGCATAGACCGCGAAGGCGACCTTTGCGACACGCCGGCCCACGAGCGCCTCCGGCGGTTCCTTTGCGGGCCGGATCGCCACATCCGCGTCGCGCTTGCCGAGATTGAACATCTGGTTGGCCACGGCGACCTCGAGCTGAATGCCGGCATGGGCCGACCGGAACTCGGCCAGGATCTCCGGGAGAAGCGACGCCATCAGCGTGTCGGTCGTGGTGACGCGGAGGGTGCCGGTGAGCCGCAGGTCCCGGCCGGCGAGCTTTCGCTCGAGCGCTGTCACCGTGTCCTCGATGCCACGGGCGGCCGCGATCAGCTCCTCGCCGCCGGCGGTCAGGACGTAGCCGGTCGGCAGGCGCTCGAACAGTCGCAGGCCGAGACGGTTTTCAAAAGTCGCAAGCCGTCGCAGCACCGTGGTGTGGTTGACCCCCAGTGTGCGAGCCGCGCCCGCCAGCGATCCGGTGTTCGCCACCGCCAGCACGTAGCGAAGGTCGTCCCACTCGAACCCGGCCATGTCATCGCGGTCCGTGCATTGCGGCCGGAACGGTAGCAAGGCGGAGGCGTGCGCGGCATGCGAAATCGAATTCCCGGCGGGACGCTTGAAGAGTGGGATATAAGCCATTCAACAGAAACCCGGATTCGGAACGGAGGGTGTCCAGAACTATCCCGAGCCGACGGGTTCCGGGGGGACGCTGTTTCACCTGTTTCAGGTGTTTCTGCACTTCAGCGCTTCAGGCGAATCTGCAGTTGCTGCCGGGCGTTCAACAAAAACGCCCGTCGATGAGGGTCCCGGCGGGCGCGATGGTCCGGGCAGGATGCTACATCGTTCGTTCCGCCGGTCAAGGACACGACTGCCCGGCGGCCCGTAGACCCGCTAGTATGGCGGCCAAGCGGCCGGGAGCGGATGGATGGACGCGGGCGATCTCAGAGTGTTCGAGGCGGTGGCGCGGCTCGGCGGCATGAGCCGGGCGGCGGCGGAGCTGCACACCGTGCAATCGAATGTCACCGCCCGGATCCGCCAGCTCGAAGCGGAACTCGGCACGGCTCTGTTCCACCGCCACAAGAGCGGCGTCACCCTGACCGACGCCGGACGGCGCCTGCTGCCCTATACCGGTCGCGTGCGCCAGGCGCTCGATGACGCGCGGCGCGCGGTGGCGGACACCGGCGAGCCGGCCGGCGCGCTGACCGTCGGCTCGCTCGAGACGACCGCGGCGCTGCGTCTGTCGCCGATCCTCTCCGGCTATGTGGCCGCCCATCCCAAGGTCGACCTGGTGTTGCGGACCGGGACCACCTGCGAGTTGGTCGAGCGCGTGCTGAGCCGTGAGCTGGAGGGTGCCTTCGTCTGCGGTCCGGTCGACCATCCGGAGCTGGACTCCGAGGTCGTCTTCCGCGAACAGCTCGTGATCCTGACGGCGCCCGGAGTGGCCGACTTCGATGCGCTGACCGATGCCAGGGAGCTGAAGATCGTCGTCCTGCGGGCCGGGTGCTCCTATCGCGAGCGGCTCGAAGCGCTTCTGGCCAGGCGCGGCGTGACCGGGCTGCGCCGGCTCGAGTTTGGCACGCTCGAGGCCATTGTCGGCTGCGTCGCCGCCGGACTCGGCCTTACCCTGCTGCCGAAGGCTCTGATCGGGCCCGTCTGGCGGGATGGCCGGGTGCGGTTGCATGAGCTGCCGCCGGCGGATGCGGAGGTCGAAACCCTGTTCATCCGCCGTCGCGACGCGTATCTGTCCAGTGCGCTGGCGGCTTTCCTGCGCGCTGCCCGTCCCGCCGCACTCCGTGCCGAAGCGGCGGAATAGAGGCATCTGAAAAACAGATCACCTCGATCAGATAAAAGCGTTTTCCGCGATTGCCCTGAGCCTCTAGCGTCTCCGGCCAGCGATTGTGCGGAGGCGGAGTGCAGCAGATCCTGGCGAATTCCCATGCGGGCGATGGTGTGAACGCGTGGCGCGCGACCCTGTCCGGCCTGAGCGCAAGCCTGGTTGGAATCGGCCTGTCGCGCTTCGCCTATACGCCGCTGATTCCGGCGCTGATCGCAGCGGAGTGGTTCACGCCCGCGGAGTCCGCCTATCTCGGGGCCGCCAATCTTGCCGGGTACCTGGCCGGAGCGTTGCTGGGCCGGCCGATGGCGGCGCGTGCACCGGTCGTCGCCGTGCTGCGCATGATGATGGTGCTGGCGACGACGGCGTTCTTCGCCTGTGCATTCCCGCTGCCGTTTCTATGGTTCTTCGTCTGGCGTTTCGCGGCAGGCCTGTCCGGCGGCGCTCTGATGGTGCTGGCCGCTCCCACCGTGCTGCCGCATGTGTCGCCGTCGCGGCGCGGCCTCGCCGGCGGCATCATCTTCACCGGGGTCGGGCTGGGCATCGCCGCGTCGGGCACCCTCGTGCCGTTGCTGCTGCGTTTCGGTCTGTTCGAGACCTGGTGCGGCCTCGGCGCCATCTCGCTGGTGCTGACGGCCGCTTCGTGGGGCGGCTGGCCGCGTGCGCGCGCGCCCGGAAGCATCGATCCGAAGACGGTTCGCACCGCGCCGCCGCGTCCGCTGCTCAAGGCGCTCTACGTCGAGTACGCGCTCAATGCCGTCGGTCTGGTGCCGCACATGGTGTTCCAGGTCGACTTCATCGCCCGCGGCCTCGGCAAGGGGCTCGATGTCGGCGCACAGTACTGGATCGTGTTCGGCATCGGCGCCACAGCCGGCCCGCTGCTGGCGGGTTTCATTGCCGACCGGATCGGTTTCCGGCTTGCGCTGCGCGCCGCTTTCGTCGTGCAGGCGGCCGCGGTGGGTGTGCTCGTCGTGGCGACCGGACCATGGGCATTGACCGCTTCCAGCATCGTGATCGGCGCGACAGTGCCCGGCGTCGTCCCGCTGGCGCTCGGCCGCGTCCACGAGATCGTTCAGGATCCGAAGGCTCGCGGAGCCGCCTGGAGCCTGTGCACGACGGCGTTTGCCGTCGGGCAGGCCGCGGCTGCCTACGGCTTCGCCTACGTCTTCGAACGCACCGACGGCGCCTATCCGGTGCTGTTCGCACTCGCGGCGGGGGCGCTGATGCTGGCGCTGATCATCGACGTCGCCGCGGCCGCGGCGGGTCGCGGCGCGGAAGGAACCACGAGGCATGAGTGAGGAACGAAGTATGAAGCTCTACTACAACCCGCCGTCGCCCTATGCCCGCAAGGTTCTGGTCGCGGCACATGAGAAGCATCTGGTGGAGCGGATCGAGTTGCTGCCGGTCGATCCCTGGAAGGATCCGCCGGCGCTGCTCGCGGCGACGCCGGTCGGCAAGGTGCCGGCGCTCGTGACAGGCGACGGAACGTTGCTGGTCGAGAGCACGACGATTGCCGAGTATCTCGACCAGGTCGGCGAGGGGCCGCGGCTGATCGCGGGCGACCGCACGGGCGTGATGGCGCGAACCGCGCTGGCGCAGGGCCTCATAGACGCATCGTTCGGGATCGTCATCGAGCGCCGCCGCCCGCAGGAGCGGCAATGGGACGCATGGATCGACCGCCAGCACCGCACCGTCGAACGCATCCTGCCGCGGCTGGCGCCAAGCGGGAACGGCTTCGACCTTGGCGACATCAGCCTGGCCTGCGGCCTCGCCTATCTCGACTTCCGTCTGCCGGAGCTCGCGTGGCGCGGCGTGCATTCCGCGCTCGCCGACTGGCTCGACCGGGTCAGCCATCGCCCATCGATGCGCGCAACGAAGGTGTAGGCGGCACGCATGCGGGTGAAGCGTTCACGGTTGGCCCGCGATCCAGGATTGGCCTCTACACGTTCTCTCCGTGGCGCTCTTCCGTCTTCACCGCGTTCCACAGCGCGTCCATCTCCTCGAGCGTCGACTGCTCGGGGGACTTGCCGCGGGCAGCAAGGAGGGCCTCGACGCGGCGGAAGCGGCGCTCGAATTTCAGCGTGGCGCGGCGCAGCGCGGTCTCGGCGTCGGCGCCGGCCAGCCGGCCGACATTGACCACGGCGAAGAGCAGATCGCCGATCTCCTCGTCGATGCGCGCCTGCGGCGTGCCGGATGCGCCCAGCTCATGCCGCAGCTCGCGCACCTCCTCCTCGACCTTGTCGAGCGCCGGCGCCGCTTCGCCCCAGTCGAAGCCGACCCGCGAGGCGCGCTTCTGGACCTTCTGGGCGCGGGCGAGGGCGGGGAGGTTCACAGGCACGTCGTCGAGCACGCTCGCCGGCTTGTCTGCTGCCTTCGCCTTGCGCTCCGCGGCCTTGTGCGCCTCCCACGCCACGGTTTGCGCGTCGGCATCGCGCACCTCGACGTCGCCGAAGACGTGCGGGTGGCGGCGCACCATCTTGTCCGAGAGCGCCGTGGCGACGGCGTCGAAGTCGAACAGCCCTTGTTCCTCAGCCATGCGCGCATGATAGACGACCTGGAACAGCAGATCGCCGAGTTCCTCCTTGAGCGCCGTCAAGTCGCCGCGCTCGATCGCGTCGGCAACTTCATAGGCTTCTTCGATGGTGTAGGGCGCGATGGTTGCAAAAGTCTGCTCTATGTCCCACGGACAACCGCCGTTGCGGTCGCGTAGACGGGACATGATTCCCTTGAGGCGTTCGATCGGGGGCAGGGCGTGGGTCATTGTCCGATCCTGACGGGCTTGAGTGCTCGCGCCACCATCTAACGCAAAGGGCGCCCGGGGAACAGCCCGGCCTCCGTTCAGCCCGGCGGCGAGAGATCCGCGAAAGGATTGCGGCACGGCCCGGAATAGGGGTCCCAGAACGCGACGTAGCGGATCGGATCGCTCGAGCGCCTGTCCGGCGCGAAGACGTCGGTAGAGCGGATGAACAGGTCGATCACCCGTTCCTCGATCCGGCGCAGGTATGCGGCATTGTTGACACAGGGCTCCGCGACATCGTCGAGTCCCGAAAGGTCGCAGGCATTCCCGATGGCGACGCCGTCGCCGCGTACCGCGTTGTGGCGCAGATAGTCGTCAATGAACTCTTCGACCGCACCGCTGGCGATCGTAACGCCGCGGAGGTGGTTCATGATGGCGGAGCGGATGAAGGCGCGCGCATCGGTCATCGCGTGCCATAACGGAACAGCTCCTGCCGCCAGCAAGGCGGTCGCGCCGGTCGCCAGAAGCACGCGGCGGCGGGAGATCGCATCAGGCATGGTCGGCCGCCCACAAGGAGAGCGCGCAGATCGTCAGGGTCGGATTGGCCGGGGCGCCGGTCGGAAAACAGCCGCTGCCGAGCACGAACAGGTTGCGGATGCTATGGTGGCGCAGATAGCGGTCGATGACGCTGTCCCGCGGGTCATTGCCCATCACGGTGGTGCCCTGGATGTGCGACTTCGTCGCTACCGAGTCCGCGGTGATCTCGATGCGCTCGACGGGCAGGGGCGCCAGAATGCGATGGAGTGCCGCCTGTGCCGCCCGGGATCCGCGATGATAGTAGTCGCTGTAGCCGCGGAAGACGACCGTCGGCTTGTCGTCCTCCGGGGCGTGCGCGACATGGTTGCGCGCATCCGGCAGATCCTCGACCGTGGCGCTCAGTTCCATCACCTGTCTCCACCGGCCGAACTCGGGACGCAGCCGGGCGACGTTCGCATGCTCGATCATGCATGCCGCCTGTGTACGGCGATGCGCGCCGTCATAGAGTGCGTAGTTGACGGCCGACCTGTAGCTGCTGCCCTGAAAATTGTCGATCCCGTCGAGATAAACGCGCGCGCGAAAGCCGCCCTGCTCATGCAGATTGCGTCCGAGCAGCGGATGCTCGAACCCGGATCGAAGCATGAGCGCCGGATTGAAAATTCCATTGGCGCCAAGGAGAACCAGGCTTGCCTTTGCCTCTCGTTCGCGCCCGTCATGGCGGTACAGCACTGCCGAGGCGCGGCCGGCGGATGTCTCGATGCCGATCGCTTCGGCATCGCAAAGCAGGGTGATCCGTTCGTCCGAATACAGGTCGGCCATACCGTTGAGGATCGTGAATTTCGCATCGACCGGGCAGATGTTGCAGACCCCGTTGGCGCAGCATGAGCCGCGCGTCGCCGTGGCTAGCCGCGCGCGCACGGTGGGCAGCGCGAAGATCCAGTCCGGCTGGGCGCGCTGCAGGATCAGGTCGGGCTGGTTCATCCGGTGCGGCGGCTGCGGGTAGGGGCCGCGCTTGGGATAGGGGTGCCGGCTTTCCGGTCCGGACACCGCCATGATCGCTTCGGCCGCCTCGTAATACGGCTCCAGATCGTCATAGCTGACCGGCCAGTCGCGACCGACGCCGTAGGTCGAAGCCATGCGGAAATCGGCCGGCAGCATGCGTGGCACGTGGCCGGTCCAGCAATTCGAGCCGCCGCCGAAGCCGATGTTGAACTGCCAGGTTTTGGGGACTGTTGCCTGGTAATGAAACGTCGTATCCGGATCGACCGGCGAGTACAGCCGGTGGCGGACCTGCCAGTCGTGGGGCACGAGCGGGCCGCGCTCCAGAACCAGCACCCGCACCCGCTCGCGGCCAGGCCGCCGGAGCAGCCCCCATAGAAAGAACGACGTCGCGAATCCGCTGCCGATCGCGACGACATCGAAAGATGATTGGTTGGCCGGCATATCCCCCCGGCAGCGATGTTAGCCTAAACCGCGGTTGCGGTGCATCGCCATCCAAATGGGGGATTGCAGCGTGCCTAGCGCCGTTGTTCGCGATACTGCCGGGTTTGCGGGTCGTACAGAATGGTGACCTCCTCGCCGTTCCGCTCGGCCCTGGCGATCCAGCCAGTGCCGGCCCTGCTGAAATCGCTCGTCACGCGATATCCGTCCGCGCTCAGCTCGTTGAGCAGGGCGGTGACGCCTGGCGGATCGGGGGTTCTCTGGGTCGAGCTTGCCGTCGGGCTCTGCGGTGCCGGCTGGGGAGCTCTGGATACCGGGGTCTGCGAACGCTCGATCTGCTGGGCGATCCGGAGGTGCTCGCGAAGGACGGGCACCGTCTGGCTGGCGTAGGCGCGGAGCTCGGGGTTCTTCAGCTCGCTGAGCGCCTTCGCATACATATCAAGATCCTTCTCGTGATCACGAATCGCTTCCTGCACGAACTGCCGGTCGAATCGCGTTCCGGAGAGCCTCTCGAGCTCTTCGTGCGTGGCCCGGGCCTCTTCCTTCGGTCTGGAGGGCAACTCGATCTGATAGCGGGTCGCGATCGGTGCGAGGCTTTCATTCGCTGCCTGGTGATCCGCGATCAGCCGGTCGCCATAGCGCCTCACCTGCTCATTGCGGGAGTTGCGCTTCGCAAGTTGGCCGAGTGCCACCTCGGCGATATTGCCGGCGAAGGCATCCATCGCAAACTGCCTGTCGAATTCACTGATGACAGTCGCCGAGTCCGGCCGCACGACGCCTTGCGCGGTTTGCAGCCCGAGCTTCGCCTGGGCAGGAGCGGCGCCGGAAAGTCCGACCGGCGTTGCAAACGCGAATACGCCAATGCTGCAAATTCGAACTGCTCGGGACGCTCGGGACATTCGGGACGCTCGGGACATAAGGACCTCCTTCCCCGCCTTGTTGAAACGGCGTAGCGACGGTTGGTTCCGCGCGACGTCACGGTGATGGCGATATCTGCGATACCATTCCGCCCGCGGCTGATTCCGGCAGCCCCGGCGCCTGAGGCGAGGCGCAGGTCAGCCGGTGAGGGGAATCGGCACGAACAGCGATCCTTCGGCACGCTGTACCAGCACGACCACTGCCTTCTGACCTTTCTGCCGCGCATTGTCGACCGCATCGACGACGTCTTCCGGCGCATCCACGGGCTTGTCGCCGGCGCGGACGATGATGTCGCCGGGACGCAAGCCTTGCTCGGCCGCCGAACTGCCGGGAGCGACGCCGACAATGATTGTGCCGCTGCGATCCCGCGGAATTCCGAAGCGGCTGCGCAACTCGGGCGTAAGCGGCGCAAGCTGCAGGCCGAGGCGATCGCCGGAAGTGCCGCCGGATGGCTGATCCAGGACGCTGGCCTGACGCTGCCGCATCCGTCCCAGCTCGACAGATTCAGTGACCCTCTGACCATCCCGCAGGATCGTAAGTTCCGCTTTTCGTCCAGGACCGGACTGGCCGACGGCCCGCGCCAGATCGCGCGCGCGATCCACCTTTTGTCCCTCGAAGGCCACGACCACGTCGCCCGATCTGAGGCCGGCCCGTGCCGCGGGGCTTCGAGGCATCACATCGGCGACCAGCGCCCCGTTGCGATCCGGCAGGTCCAACGCCTCCGCGAGCTGCGGCGTGATCTCCTGAAGCTGAACCCCCAGCCAGCCGCGGCGAATCTCACCGTCCTGGCGGAGCTGTGCGATGATCGGCTCGGCGACGGAGGAGGGTACCGCGAACCCGATGCCGATGTTGGTCCCGGTCGGCGAAAAGATCGCGGTATTCACACCGACGACGCGGCCATCGGTTGCGAAAAGAGGTCCACCCGAATTGCCGCGATTGATCGAGGCGTCCGTTTGCAGGAAATCGTCGTAGGGGCCGGACTGGATATCGCGCGCTCGCGCCGAAATGATGCCGGCCGTCACCGTACCGCCGAGACCGAAGGGATTGCCGATGGCGAGGACCCAGTCGCCCGGTCGAAGCCGGGTCGAATTGCCCCATTCGGCATACGGGATCGACTCCCCGGGCTCGATCTTGAGCAGCGCCAGGTCCGTCGGCGGATCGCGTCCGACGAGCTTCGCCTCGAATTCGCGGTCGTCCTGAAGCACGACGGTGATTTCAGTTGCATTCTCGACGACGTGATTGTTCGTGACGACATAGCCTTCCGGAGAAATTATGAAGCCCGAGCCGAGTGCGGTCATTTCACGCGGCCGTTGCGGTTGTAGACCGCCGAAGAACTCGCCGAAGAATTCCTCCAGCTCCGGCGGAATCTGCGGTCGCTGCGGAATGCGATCGGCGGGGACGCTCTGTCTGCTGGAAATATTAACGACTGCCGGAAGCTTGCTCTCGACCAGATCTGCAAAGCTGGGCGGGACTGGCCGCGAAATCGGGCTGGAGTCCTGTGCCTGGAGGGATCCAGTGAAGGCGAGGCTTGAACCGACGAGGGCAAACAGAAACGTCGCCATCGCGGCCGTCAGGCGCGGGCTCAGGCCGAATCCGTCGGAATTCACGCGCGTGCTTCTGGCCATGGCTTAACCCCGTTCGTTGCTCGCCACTGCGGCAAACGGGGCGTTCAGGTTCTGGTTCCGGCTGCTTGCCCCGTATGAGAGTGGGCGAAGCGTAGAAGCGAACCGCAGGGGCAGCAGTGCGGTGGGCGGAACGGCCAGGGAGCGGAAGCGTCAGAAAGGAGCCGGGGAGATGGCCGGCGCGGGCGAGCGGGCCTGTATTACCGCAATGCCGTCTGCGGCAACACAAATCGCATAATATACATTATCGCAAATTGCGGGCAGACATGGACGTCAATTACTTAGCTTGCGCTCTATCCGTGAGATCTCCGCCCCCTCGGGTCAGATATCCAGCACCATCCCGTCATATGCCGGCTCTACGCCCGCCGGCAGCGTCGCCTTCCACGTCGCATAGTCGACGGTATGGTTCATGTGCGTCAGGATCGCGCGCTTCGGCCTGAGCCGCTCGATCCACGCCAGGGTCTGCTCGAGATGGCTGTGCGCGATATTCGGCCGCTCCTGCAGGCAGTCCACCACCCAGACATCGACACCCTCCAGCGCCGCGAACGCGTCCTCGGGCATGTCCTTGACGTCGGTCGAATACGCGAATCGGCCGAACCTTAGGCCGAGCGTCGGGTCACGGTCGCCGCCATGCTCCTGCCGGAATGGCCGGATCTCGATTGGTCCGACCGTGATCGGTCCGGTCAATTCGCGTGGCCGTAGCGACGGCGCGTACCAGATTCCGTCGACATGGCGCGGCGGATTGAAGGCGTAGGCGAACCGGTGCTTTGCCTCCGCGATCGTATTCGCGTCGCCCCAGACATCGAGCGGCGCATTGCGGTGAAAATTGACCGAGCGCAGGTCGTCGATGCCGTGCAGATGATCGGCGTGCGAATGCGTCAGCACCACCGCGTCGACTTGCGATAATCCATTGGCCAGGAACTGCTGGCGGAGGTCCGGCGCCGCGTCGACCAGGATCTTCGTGTCTCCCTCGGCAACCACGATCGACACGCGCGTGCGCTTGTTGCGCGGATCGTCCGACGCGCAGACCGGACAGCGGCAGCCGATCAGCGGCACGCCGCCCGAGCCGCCGCAGCCAAGGATCGTAACCTTCATGCCGCGTGCGCCGGCGCCTTGGCGCGGTCGAACAAGGCGAAGAAGTTGGCGGTTGTGACGCGCGTCAGTTCTTCGAGGCTGACACCCTTGAGCTCGGCGACCTTTGCCGCGGTATGCGCGACATAGGCCGGCTCGCACGGCTTGCCGCGCATCGGCACGGGCGCGAGATAAGGCGAATCCGTTTCGACCAGAAGGCGCTCGAGCGGCAGACCGCGCACGGTCTGGCGCAGGTCCTCGGCGTTCTTGAACGTGATGATGCCGGAGATGGATATATAAAAGCCCAGATCAATGGCTTGCCGGGCGAGGCGCTGGGACGAGGTGAAGCAGTGCAGCACGCCCCTGAGCGGCGCGTCGCGCAGTGCCTCGGCGATCATCGCGGCGGTGTCTTCCTCGGCATCGCGCGTGTGGACGATGAGCGGCAGACCGGATTCCGACGCGGCGCGCATATGCGCGCGGAAATTGGCCTGCTGCCGGTCGCGCGGGCTCTTGTCGTAATAGTAGTCAAGCCCGGTTTCGCCGATGCCGACCACCTTCGGATGTCTTGCCAGTTCGATCAGCCGCGCCGTGTCCGCGACCTCGTTCTGCGCCTCGTGCGGATGGATGCCGACCGAACAGAAGATGCTGTCGCTGGATTCGGCAATTGCGCGCACGCGCGGGAAATCCCGCAGCTTCGTGCCGATTGTCAGCAGCGTGCCGACGCCGGCCGATCGCGCCCGGGCGACGGTGCCCGGAAGGTCATCGACCATCGGCAAGTAGTCGAGATGGCAGTGGCTGTCGACCAGCATCATCCCTGCCCCTTCCTCCCTGCAGCGGCCCCCTCCTCGACAAAACGCGGGAAAATGCCCTGCGGTGGCGGCAGGCCGGTGCCCGGCGCGAGCGCCCGCTCCAAGCCGGCGAAGTCGCGCGCGTCGGCCGGCACCGCGAGCTGGTCCAGCATTTTCGCCATGGATTGCGGCATGAACGGCTGGCACAGGATCGCGAGGCGACGGATCGTCTCCATCAGGACATAAAGCACCGTGTTCATGCGGGCGGGATCGGTCTTGCGCAAGGCCCAGGGCGCCTGCTCGTCGATATAGCGGTTGGCATCGCCGACCACCTGCCACAGCGTGTCGAGCGCCTTGTGGAAGGCCTGCTCGTCCAGCTCGACGCGAACCCTCGCAAGCAGTCCGCGCGCGTCGTCGAGGAGCTTGAGGTCGGCGGCCGTCAGCTCGCCCGGCTGCGGCACGGCTGCAGCCGCGTTCTTCTGGACGAAACTCAGCACGCGCTGCGCCAGATTGCCGAAATCGTTGGCGAGGTCGCCGTTGAGCCGGCCGACCATGGCGCGCTGCGAGAAGTCGCCGTCCTGTCCGAACGGAACCTCGCGCAGCAGGAAATAGCGCACCGGATCAAGGCCGTATTTCGCGATCATGTCATCCGGGCTGATGACGTTGCCCAGCGACTTCGACATCTTCTGGCCCTCGACCGTCCACCAGCCATGGGCGAAGACGCGCCGCGGCGGCTTTATACCGGCGGCCATCAGGAAGGCCGGCCAGTAGACCGCGTGGAAGCGCAGGATGTCCTTGCCCACCATGTGAAGATCGGCGGGCCAGAAGGCCTTGAACAGATCGCTTTCCGTCTCCGGATAGCCGACCGCGGTGATGTAGTTGGTGAGCGCGTCGAGCCAGACATACATGATATGGCCGGGCGCATCCGGCACCTTCACGCCCCAGTTGAAGGTGGTCCGCGAAACCGAAAGGTCCATAAGGCCTTGGCGCACGAAGCTGATAACTTCGTTGCGCCGGCTGGTGGGTGCGATGAACCCCGGGTTCTCCTCGTAGAACTTGAGCAGCCGGTCCTGCCAGGCCGATAGCCGGAAGAAATAGCTTGGCTCCTCGACCCATTCGACCTCCGCGCCGGAGGGCGCACGCCGCTTGCCGTCGGGTCCGGTAGTCAACTCGTCCTCACTGTAGAACGCCTCGTCGCGCACGGCGTACCAGCCGGCATACTTGCCGAGATAGATCTCGCCAGCCTTCTCCAGCGTCTTCCAGATGGCCTGGCTGGAGCGGATATGGCGCGGCTCGGTCGTGCGGATGAAATCGTCGTTGGAAACGTCCAGCTCCCGCGCAAGATCGCGGAAGGTCTGCGAAACCTTGTCGGTAAAGGTCTGCGGATCCGTTCCGGCCAGCGCCGCCGCCTTCTCGACTTTCTGGCCGTGCTCGTCGGTGCCGGTCAGGAAATGAACGCGGTAGCCGTCGAGGCGCTTGAAACGCGCCAGCACGTCGCACGCCAGCGTCGTGTACGCGTGCCCGATATGCGGGGCATCGTTCACGTAATAGATCGGCGTCGTGATGTAATAGGTCTTGGCCATCGCTCGATTTCAGGTCCGCCAGTTCACGCGGGCCACATATTTAGGCGACGATCGCGAAATAAGCCACTGAAAGAAAAAGGAACGTCCGCCGCGGCGCTCAGGCGGCCACGGCGCGGCTTCGCGCCGCGCGCTGAATCGCGAAGAACATCGCCAGCAGCGCCTGCTTGCGGTCGAGATTGAGACCTTCGGTCGCGGCGAACAGACGGCCGATCCGTTCCCATGCCCCGGTCCAGGCTTCGTCCGGCTCCGCCTTCTGGCGGCGGGCGATCCAGTCGGCGGCCAGCTCCATCACCGTGCGGAATCCGGATACCGCATCATCGCCGGCGCGGGCGAACCGGTCGGCAAGCGCGTGCGCGGCGGGAATGTCGAACGCGGGCATTGCGTCGAGCAAGGCGGTGAGCTCGCGATAAAGCTCGACGCCGCCGCGGTCGGCGAGATCGACGGCGCGGCCGATCGAACCCTTGGCAAGGCCGATCAGGAGCGCACGCTCGCTTTCGTCGAGTGCCGGGCGGTAGCGGGCAAGCAGTCCGCCCACCTGCTCGTCTGTCAGGGCGCGCAGCACGAGCGAGCGGCAGCGCGAACGGATGGTTGGCAGCAGCCGTCCCGGACTGTGGCTGACCAGCACGATCAGGCAGCGTACGGGCGGCTCCTCGAGCAGCTTGAGCAGCGCGTTGGCGGCGTTTCGGTTCATCGCCTCGGCCTCGTCGACAATCACGGCGCGCCACCCGGATTCGGCCGACGTCTTGAGCAGGAACTCGATCGCCCGGCGGACATGCCCGACCACGATCTCCTGCGTCACCTTGCCGGTTTCCGGGTGAATCATGCCGGGCTCGAGCGTGAGGACGTCCGCATGCCCGCCGGCGGCGATACGGCGGAAGACCGGGTCGTCGGCCGCAATCGCGAGCGATGCCGGCGCGCCGAACAGCCCGCCGGCACCGCCGCCGGCCATGACAAAGCGCGCGAGGCGGTAGGCCATCGTCGCCTTGCCGATCCCGCGCGGACCGCTGATCAGCCAGGCGTGCGGCATCCGGCCCGAGGACCATGCGGCCAGCAGCGTGCGCTCGGCGTCGTCATGGCCGGTCAGGTCCGGATTGGCGCGGGGCGGCAGGATTTCGGAGAGCTTCTGTTCGGCGGCCATTACGGTTTCACGGCAATGTGAAGTCTTTCGGCGACGGCGGCGAAGATCCGCGCCGTGACCTCGTCCACATTACCGGTCGCGTCGATCACAACACAACGTTCCGGCTCCCGACGTGCGATCTCGAGGAAACCGCGGCGGACGCGTTCGTGAAAGTCGCGGCCCATCCGCTCGTAGCGCGTCTCGTCGTGGCCGCGCGCACCGGCGCGGGCGAGGCCCGCATCGACCGGCATGTCGAGGACCAGCGTCAGGTCGGGCGCGAATGTCCCGAGCGTGGTCCTGTAGAGCGATCCGACGGCTTCGTGACCCAGTCCGTGGCCGTAGCCCTGATAGGCCAAGGTCGAATCGGCGAAACGGTCGGAGATGACCCATTCGCCGGCGGCGAGCGCCGGCCGGACCACGGTTTCGACATGCTCGACGCGGGCGGCGAAATGAAGCAGCGCCTCGGTCATCGGTCGCCAGCGGCCCGGCTCGCCCTCGACCAGCAGCTTGCGTATCGTCTCGGCGCCGGGCGCGCCGCCCGGCTCGCGGGTCGTGCGGACCCTGATCCCGGCTCTCCCCAGCCCTTCGGCAAGCCGGGCGATCTGCGTCGACTTGCCGGCGCCCTCGCCGCCTTCCAGCGTGATGAACCGTCCGCCGGGGCGGTCGCGGCTCACTTCGCGCCGCCGCCCCAGACGAGGTGGCTGATCGTCGCGGCGATGCGCCCGGTCAGCCCGAGCTGCTTCACCTCGGCTTCGGCCACCAGCGGCGCCTCGATCGCCTCGATGCCGGGCGCAGTGATGACCAGCTTGCCGATCTCCGCACCCTTGGCGACCGGCGCGGGCACCGGTGCATCGAACACAGCCGTGACCTTCATCTGCGGGCGTGCGCGGCGCGGCAGGGTGACGTAGACGTCCTTCGCCGCGGCCATCTGCACGGTGGGCTGCTCGCCGAGCCAGACATCGGCCTTGTCCATGACCTGGCCGGCCTTGGCGATCGCATACGTGCCGTATTCGCGGTATGCCCAGTCGAGCAGGCGCTCGCTCTCCTCGGCGCGGTTCTTCATGCTCGGCATGCCGTTCAGCACCATCACGACCCGGCGCCCCTCGCGCACGGCGGATGCGGTCAGGCCGTATCCGGCCGCTTCGGTGTGGCCGGTCTTGATCCCGTCCGCGCCGGTGTTCCTGTAGAGGAGCGGGTTGCGGTTGCCCTGGCGGATCGGCGTCCCCTTCTGATCGGTCCCGAAGGTGAACTCCTTCTCGGCGTAGTATTTGTAGAACTCGGGAAAGTCCTGGATCAGGCGGAAGGACAAGGTCGCCAGATCCCGTGTGGTCATGTAGTGCTCGGGATCGGGCCAGCCCGATGCATTGCGGAAATTGCTTCCCGTCATACCGAGGCGCTTCGCCTCCTGGTTCATCCGCTCGGCGAAGGCCTCCTCGCTGCCGGCGATCCCTTCAGCCAGCACGATACAGGCGTCGTTGCCCGACTGGATGATCATGCCGCGCAGCAGGTCCTCGACCTTTACCCGGCCGCCGAGCGGCACGAACATCTTCGAGCCCTGGATTCGCCAGGCGCGCTCGCTGACGGTGAACTCGTCCTGCAGGGACAGCCGGCCTTCCTTGATCTCCTTGAAGACCATATAGCCCGTCATGATCTTGCTCATCGACGACGGCGGCATGCGTTCGTCGGCATTTTTCTCGAACAGCGTCACGCCGGTCTGATAGTCGATGATGATCGCCTGTTTGGCGGTGGTCTGCAGGGTCTGCGGCGTTCCGTCGTCCCGGGGCACCTGCTGCTGCGCCTGGGCCTGACGGCCGGGTTGGCGCTGCTGGGCATCGGCCGATGCAGCAACGGCGGAGACAATCGCGACCGCCGCGACGGCGGCCACGAAGGTGCGGAACATGGTTTTGATGAAAATCATCTCGCTCTTCCTGCAATCCGACCGGAAGCCGGGTTCGTAAGCCAAAAATTCGACGAAAGATTGGCTCAAGTATCGTTGCTATTTAGTCAACGACGATGCGGGCTTCGGGAACGACGACGGCGACTTCCGAAAGCAGCGAGTCGGCTTCCCGGACCGAACCGATCGGCCCGAGGCGGACACGGAAGAGCTGCCGGGCGCCGGCGCTCACCGCAGTGACCTTGGCCCGGCCGTAGCGCGACAGCCGTACGCTCATGCGGTAGGCGTTGTCGTAATTCGCGAAGGCGCCGGCCTGGATGAATATGCTGGTCGGCTGTACCGCCGTCTGGGTAACGACAGCCGTCGCCGCCGGTTGCTGCGATACCGGCAGCGCGGCGACCTCGTTCGCCCGGGTCGGGCTGCGCGCCGGCCTGGCCGGCTGCCGCACCGGCACGCTCGCCATGCTCTGCGCCGGCTGGGCCACTACGGGCGGCGCCGGCCGCGCGGCGACGCCGTCATGCGGCGCCGATTTTCCCCTGCTCCGGACGGCTGGTAACCCGGCGGCCGGCGGCATCGTCGCCGACGGCGGCGGCAGGGCCGCACCGGCCTCCGTCGTTGCCCGCGACCCAGGTGGCGGAGGCAAGGCATCGCTCGCCACCGCGGCGCGCGGAGCAGCGGTAACCACCTGAATCTCAGGAGCACCCTGACTGCGCAGTATAGCCTCTTTCAGCGTGCGACTCTCTTCGGCCAGGATCTCGACGCGCACCCGGGCGGTACCCTGCCCCTCGAATCCAAGCAGCTGGGCTCCGCGCCGCGAGACGTCGATGATCCGGCCGCGTGCGAACGGGCCGCGATCGTTGACCCGCAGGACGAGTGATCGACCGTTCTCGAGATTCGTGACGCGCACCAGGCTCGGCATCGGCAGCGTCTGGTGCGCCGCCGTAAGGGCGTTCATGTCATAGACTTCGCCATTGGCGGTGGAACGCCCATGGAAATCCGTGCCCTGCGCCTCGCCGCCGTAATAGGACGCGATACCGGTCTCGTTGTACCGGTAGTCCTCCGCCGGGTAGTACCAAGTGCCATTTATCTGGTACGGATCGCCGATCTTGTAGATTGCCGGTCTGGCCGAGTCGTCGCGGCTGAGCTGCTTGGCCGCGTGCACGGCCAAGGTCGTTTCGGCGCACCCCCCCAAGACAAGGGCCGCAAGCGTTGCGGCGGCCAAATGCGCGCGCTGCGCCCCCTGCATCTAGTGTGTACCCCCCGAATCAGAAACAATGGGTAGCTTACCCGCGCTCTATGCGGTCAGCAAGAAAACCCACGGCAGTAGCGAAATAAAGCGAACGGTTCCACCGCAGCAATACCCGATAATTATTGTAAATCAGGAAGCTCGGTCCGCCGGCCCCACCCGGCTGGATGAGCGACGCAGCCATGTCCTGGATTGGCAGATTTCCGCCATCCGCGCGGCGCACGCCGAGCGCCTGCCAGTCCGCGATCGGCTTCTGCACCTTGGTATGGTCGACGAGCTCAGGGCTGAATCCCGACGGCAGCCTTACCTCGCGGCCCCATGTCTCGTCACCGCGCCAGCCGACTTTCGACAGGTAGTTCGCCGCAGAGGCGAACACGTCGGGCCGGGAGTTCCAGATATCGGCGCGCCCGTCGCCATCGAAGTCGTAAGCATAGGCAAGGTAGCTCGACGGCATGAACTGGCTTTGCCCCATCGCCCCCGCCCAGGATCCGCGCATGGCCTGGACCGAAATGTCACCGCGCGCGACGATCTTCAGCGCATTGAACAGTTCTTCGCGGAAGAAGGCGCTGCGCCGTCCGTCATAGGCCAGGGTTGCGAGCGCCGCGATCACGGAAAAGTTGCCGGTCAGGCGGCCGAAATCGGTTTCGATACCCCACAGCGCCACGATAAACCGGGGCTGCACGCCAAACTGCTGCTTGACCTGGCGGAGCACCTCGCTGTGCTCCTGAAGCCGTGCCCGCCCGGCATCCACCCGCGCAGGGCTCACGACACGGGCGATGTACTGGTCGAAGGTAAGAGTTGTTTCGGGCTGGCGGCGGTCGAGTTCGAGGACGCGGTCGATCGGCGCCACATCCAGGAGGCTGCGATCGACCACGGCGGAGGGCAGGCCCCGCTCGATCGCCTCCTTGCGCAGGGCGGCCAACCAGGTCGGGAAATCGAGCTCCGCCGCGAAGGATGTCTCACCGCGAAGTGCGGCCATGGCTGCAGTCAGGGAGGCAATGAATTCGCGACGGGTCACGCGACTGGTCATGAGCGGTCCAGGCTACTCCGAAAGGAACGTCACGCGACTTCTGCCACAACGCGAGTCACGCGGCAATCAACTTACCCGGGTCGCCCGCAACGACCTACGGTCGCGGGAACAGGGCCGTGGTCCGGCCAAACATGTAATAGGCCGTCAGGCCGACATACTCTCGAACCGCCTCCGAAAGGAATTGCAGATTCGATCCCAGGCCGAACTGCGGCTGGAACCGGGTGTCGTGATCGGTCGCGTAGTCGACCGGAAAGGCCACGAGATTGGTCCAGCCCGCCTTGCGGAAGGTGCCGATTGCGCGCGGCATATGGCGCGCGGACGTGACCAGTATCCACTGCTGGCCGGGCTCCGGTTTGATCAGCTCGTAGCTGAACACGGCGTTCTCGTAGGTATTGCGCGACCGATCCTCGAACAGGATTCGCGTTGTGTCGACGCCGATGCGGGCGAAGATTCGCCGCACGACGTCGGCTTCAGTGTCGCGTCCGTTTATCAGCTCGATCGATCCGCCGGTGAATACATGGCGCGCCATGGGATACCGGCGCGACAGCTCGAGAAAGGCGTCGAGCCGCGGCGATCCCGTCGCTGCAAGCGAGCGCGGAATGCCGCGCTTGCCGATGACGTCTTCATCGACAACTCCACCGAGCACGATGATTCCATCCACTCGCGTCGGCAGCGTGACCGGCGGCGGGAAGCGGTCCTCGATCGGGCGCAGGGCCCATTGTCCCAACGGAAGCATCGCGACGGCCAGGGTCACCAAAGCGGTTCCCGCCACCAGCAGCCGTCCGACCCACAACCACGGAGTCCACAACAGCGCCGAACCCGCCAGCCAGCACATCAAAAGGAAGCTGCTCGGCTCGGCAACGAGCCAGAAGAGCTTGGAGAGCGGCAACAAAACGTCCATGACGCAGAGGCTCTTTATCAGGCCTAGCCGGGAATGCAATGCCGGCGTGCAGTTATGCAACACCTGACCGAATTGCACGGCCACGCCTGCTCAAACGGGAACAAAGGGAACTGGGCAGCGTCAATACGCGTGCGCAATGGCTAAAAGGCTAAAGCGAACGGAGAGCGCGGGCGTGAAACGGGGCGGCGTTTGGGATCAGGTACTTACTTCCGGGGAACATTTGATCCAATTGCGCGTTAGCCGTTGAAGTTCAATCCCCTCTGCTGACTCGCCGGCGTCGCGCCCAAAAAACGGAAAGTACCGTGTGTATGACTTGTGCTGCCCTGTCGGATGGCTCGCTCACGTGAATGTCCGGCAACCATCTTCCGGGCAGCCGCATCCGGTACGACACGCGGGTCTCGGCCGAGGCGGTGCGTCGCAAACGTGAGCAAGGTAATGGCGGTCGGGGAGTAGGACGGGCTTGCCTTCGACATACTTCCACGGAACAGGCTCGCTGTTCGTACGAGAAATTCCAGGGAGGGGTAGAATGAAATACTCTGCTTGGCACGTGTTGACACGTTCAGAGAGGCGTCGTCACCAAGAATTGCAAAGTACTTAGCTGAGCTATTTAGATGGAACGCTGGACATCAACTCCAATCAAGCGGGGCACGAACATGCAGACGTTTCAGATCGTCCTAGTCGATCCCAGTCAGCTCTTGCGCGAGGGACTACGCAAGCTTCTCGACGACCCGAGCTTCTCGGTGTCAGGCGAGGCCGCCACGCTGAGCGAAGCGCTCGGCAAGATCACCCAGGACGGCACGCCCGATCTGATGCTTCTGGACTACTCGGCGGACGATAAGCAGAGGCTCGAGGAAATCCGGTCGCTGCGCCAGCGCCTGCCGAAAATGCGGGTCGTGGTTCTGACGGACGCCCTGTCCAGCGTCAGTCTGGCGCAGTGCTTCGATGCGGGCGCGGATGGGTATCTGGTCAAGAACATCTCTTCGGTCGCCCTGAAGCAGTCTTTGCGTCTCGTCATGATCGGAGAGAAGGTGTTTCCGACCAATCTCGCCAGCCTGCTCGTCAACGGCAAGGTCGAGGCGCGCCCGGCCCCGATCGGCGAGGGCGGCATGGCCGGGCTTTCGGAGCGCGAGATACAGATCCTTCAGTGCCTGCTGAACGGCTATCCCAACAAGGTGATCGCACACCATCTCGACATCACCGAGTCGACGGTGAAGGTTCATCTCAAAGGCATTCTGCGTAAAATCCGTGCGACGAACCGCACGCAAGCGGCGATCTGGGCGCTGAATCGCGGTCTGGGCGCGGCCGCACCGGCGGGCCTCGGCACCCGTGCCGGGACGAGCGCCGTATCAGCGCCTGCACCACGGGCGGCGGAAGAGCGCACGGATCCAGCCGCCGCCGCGGCCGCACAACGGGGCCTGCGCGCCGACCGCCTATGATGCGATCGGTTCGGCCGCAGGCGTTGGCTTGTGTGCTGGTTTGGCATCCCGCATGCTGAACCAGCGCGCAGCCAGCACCGCCGCCTCGGTGCGGTTCTTCAGCCGAAGCTTCGTCAGCACGGAGCGCACCAGGGACTTCGCCACCGGATCGGGCACGCCCAACTCGCGGGCGATTGCGCGGTTGCTGAGAGCCTCTACAAGCAGGCCTAGCGTCCTCTGCTCGACCGGCGCGAGCTTGTCGATCAGCCCGACGCGCACGCGATCCGTGATCAGGTCCGGCAGCATCCGCGGAGGAACGCCGGAATAGCCTTCAAGTGTGATTACGACCAGCCGCGCAAGCCGGTCGAGATCGTGATCCCAGAAAAGAATTCCATGGCACAGCTGCAGGAATCCCAGGGCATCCTGAAACTCGCCGTCCGCGAGAACGAGAATGATCGCGGGGAACGGCGCGGTGTGGGACGCGGTCTCATTTCGCAAATGACGTGCGATCGCGCGCAGTGACGCGATGTCGACGAATATAACCCTGACGCCCTCGCCGAGACGATCGGCGACGAGATCGAAGGATTCGTCCGCCGCGGTCAGCTCGACATGCTCCCGAGCGGCGCGGACGATATCGTCCCGAATCGCAGGCGTTGCGATGGCGACGAGAGCGTTAGGTGGCGACACGCATGCCTCGACGTGCTGGGTCCAAGGCGACGCAGCCTGCGAGCACACGGTATCGATCTGTTCTGGAGAGACCGGACATCGCTTAATTCCCCGCCCGCCGGTTATGATCAGGCGCGGCCATCGCCCGGCAGATGCAAGGCCGCTGTTGTCTGTGCGTGAACCGCGCAACATTAAATCGACAAATGGCGCATGCCAGAAGCGTTCAAATCGGACTTCCTCGTTCGGGCTCAAGCGCCGATGCCGAGGGCGGAATGCGCCCGTGCTACCTCCTCGGACCGAGATCCTATCCGGTCGCGACTGCATGCTCCCTGTAAGCGCGCGACGTGCATCGGCCTGTGAAACGCCACAAGGTCCCGGCGCGGGAGCGCAGGGACATGCCGAATGCAGCGACCGGCGGATCAGGTGTGCAGGCCCGCGGCGATGACGGCCTGCGTCCGATTACGAACCTTGAAGGCGCGGAAGATCGCGGCGATGTGGATCTTGACGGTTCCCTGCGAAAGGCCGAGCTGGTAGGCGATCTCCTTGTTCGACTGGCCACGCGCCAGGCACCGCAGCACCTCGAGCTGACGCGGCGTCAGCCTCCGGTCCACCGCGAAGTCGGGCGGAAGGTCGGGTTCGATGCGGCCATTCGGCTGACGTGAGGCGGCACCATTGCCCCGTTTGATCAGCGGCGGCAAATACACCCCGCCGGAGAGGATCAGCCGCAGCGCGGCAAGCATGATTGCGCTGCTCGCCGACTTCGGAATATACCCGCGTGCGCCTGCCTCTATGGCTCCACAGGCATCGCTCCATCGTTCCGATGCCGCCGTAATGACGATCGGCGTGCGCGGGAAGCGCTCATGGGCAGCCCGGATCGAGTTAAATCCGTTGAGATTCGGGAGATTGAAGTCAAGCAGCGCAAGATCGACGCTCTCATGTTCGAGCGCCTCAAGCACGCCCTCGAACGACTCGCAATGCAAGGTCACGACATCGTCGGTCAGTTCCTTCACAAGGATGCCCAGGCCGTCGCGCAGAAGCGCATAATAGTCGGCGATTACGATCTTCATCCAATGCACCGCTAAGCTTGGCGATTCCGCCGATCGGACTGCATCGATTCTCCAATCCGCCACGCACAAGGCAATATCTCAGAGGGACGAAGCAGCGGAGCAATCTTTCCGAATGTATAGGATTGCTCGCGTTCTTTTGCGCCTCGACGTTTCGAACGGTGCCGTCTTTGACCCGCGGGAGCGCGTCGGCGCGCATGGTCATCCGCTTGGGCAGCCTGCGTTTACGACAGGTCTAGAACGCGATGCCGAGTACCCTTCGAATTGCTGAATTGCCCGATCACTCCATGTGATCCGACATTGAGACAGATGCGCATCGTCTCTCGATCGCGCAGCACCGAAGAAATCCGACGGAGCCGTGTAACCGCGTGTCGTCCAATCCTTTCAGCACGGCTCTCAAGGTTACGCCGGCGGCCGTGGGCACGACGGCGACGCCTTTGCCGACGCTGGCACATGCGGCGACGCGAAGCTCTCTCCACATTCCGATGGTTCTCGACGCGCTGAGAATCGTTGAGGGACTTCTTATCTTCTCGCTCGGCTGGCTTGTCTTTCAGTTCGACCTGCGTCCCGTCTCCGGGGCGGCCGCGCGCTTCTGGCCGGAGTACGGACTTGTCGCGATGACCGGCACGTTCATTGCGATCAAGGTGTTCGGGCTAACCGGCCTATATGCATCGGAGGCGATGGCGCATGCCGTCCGCCAAGTGGGACAGGTCTTTCTCGCGCTCCTGTGCATGGCCGCGACGCTCGCGGCGCTCGGCTTCGTCACCGACACCTGGCAGGAATTCTCGGTGCGATGGCTGATGCTGTGGCTCGCCGTGTCCTTCGTGACGATAGCGACGCTCCGCTCCGTCACAGGCTCCGCGATCCAGCACCGGCTTGCCCGCGGCCGCTTCACCCAAACCATCGTCGTTGTCGGTGCCGGGGAATACGGCCAGCGACTCGTTGCGAATCTCGCAGCGAGCCGGTCTCCTGGACTGCGGCTGGTCGGACTGTTCGACGACCGGCATGATCGCGTTCCAAGTCAGGTACATGGCTTTCCGGTGCTCGGGACCGTCGAGGATCTGCTCGAGCTCGGGAAGACCATGGTGATCGACCAGGTTATCATCGCGTTGCCGTGGTCGGCGGAGGCGCGGCTGCTCGACGTGCTGCACAAGCTGAAATCGTTGCCGACTAACATCAGCCTGTGCCCGGACCGTATCGGCTTCCATGTGCGCTACCACGGCGTCATGCAGTGCGGCGCGGTGCCTCTGGTTAGCGTCGTCGATCCGCCGCTGAGACACTGGCGGGGGTTTGCCAAGGCCTGCGAGGACCGCGCGCTGGCGATCGTTCTGCTGGTGGTGCTGGCTCCGCTTCTAGCGCTGATTGCCGTGGCAATCCGCCTCGAGAGCCCTGGCCCGGTTCTGTTTCGCCAGAAGCGGTTCGGGTTCAACAACCACGAGATCGAGGTCTTCAAGTTCCGCACCATGTATCACGGCATGGGCGATGACACCGGGGCGAACCAGGTTTCGCGCGACGACCCGCGTGTCACGCGGATCGGCGCCCTGTTGCGCCGGACGAGCCTCGACGAGCTGCCGCAGTTCCTGAATGTCCTGAAGGGCGACATGTCTGTTGTCGGCCCTCGCCCGCACCCGATCGGCATGCGGACCGAGAAGAGACTGTGCCACGAGATCGTCGCCGACTATGCCCATCGTCATCGGATGAAGCCCGGGATCACTGGTTGGGCGCAGGTCAATGGCTGGCGCGGCGCCACGGATACCGCCGAGAAGCTGCAACGCCGCGTCGAGCATGACCTTTACTATATTGACAACTGGTCGATGAGCTTCGATCTGCGAATCCTGTTCCTCACGGCCGTCCGCCTGCTCACCGACGAGAACGCGTACTGAGTTTCAGAAGGAAGCATGTCGGTTCGCCCAAGCAAAACCGAGCCTGTGAGCCGCTTTGTCTCGCTCCTTAGTCGCTCTTCGAGCCGGTTGTGGCTCGTCGCCTGGTCGGCCGGCGTCGTATTGACGGCGGTTGCCTACCTCTTGCCGGGCACCGGCCCGCCCGGCGAGTATCAGGCAGACAAGATCATACATGTCATCGTGTTCGCTGCGCTGGGTATGCCGTTGCGCGCGGCGGCGCCGCGACTGCAGGGCTTCGCATGGCTGGCTGCGGTGAACGTCGCGCTCGCCGTGGTTCTGGAGATCGCGCAGTCGTTCCTGCCGGGGCGCGAGTTCGCGCTGCTCGACATTGCAGCAAATCTCGTCGGATTGGGAACGGGCATTGCAGCCGGTGTTCGCATGAGGAAAGCAGCCGACCGCTGGCGTTGTACGTCCGCCACGACATGGGGAGGCGTGACCTCCTGGCGCCCTACCCGCGCGAAGTAGCCCGATGGGCGTCCGGACGCATATTCGTCCCCCGCAAGCCGGACGAGATGACGGCAGGCAGGTTGCGGAAGGCTCTAACCCTTTTGCGAAGACAGCCGCCCGGAAAGTCAACTCGCCGCGCAAAGACGTTCTGTTACGATCAATTGCTGCCTGAGATTGTCGCATCGGCGTTGAAGATTTCGACAGAAGCAGAGGATCGCAAAGATGAATCCATATTCGCCCAATCGCCGGCACATCCGGCAGCTGATTTCCATTTCCGGAATGTTGCTTGTCGTGTTCCTGCTGAGCGCGTGTGGACCTGCGGTGGTCAACCCGGCCACGCGCGAGCAGGCCAATGCCTTCTCCGCCGGTGCCGCCGCCGCGCAATACCGGCTCCAACCGGGCGACGAACTCGACATCCGCTTCTATTACAATCCGGAGCTCAATACCTCCGTTCTCATCCGGCCGGACGGGCGGATCTCGCTGCCGCTGGCCAACGAAGTTCAGGCAGCCGGTCTTTCTCCGGCTGAACTCACGCAGCGGCTGCGTTCGGCGTACGAGGCCGAACTTCGCCGGCCCGAACTCACGGTCATCGTACGGTCGTTCAACTCGCAGAAGGTCTTCGTCGGTGGCGAGGTCGTCGCGCCAGGCGTCATCCAGGCGCTCGGACCCTTGACGGTTCTGCAGTCGGTGACCCAGGCCGGCGGCTTCAAGGAAAGCGCCCGGGTCAACGAGGTTCTCGTGATCCGGCGCGATCCTGCGGCGCCGACATCGAACCCGATCGTCATTCCGGTCGACATTTCGGCAGTCGTGGACGGGACGAGCACCGGCGAAGATATCGCGCTCCTGCCCTATGACGTCGTGTATGTGCCGAAGTCCCCGATTGCGAACGTCAACAAGTTTGTCGATCAGTATATCCGCCAGAACATTCCGTTCGGTTTCGGCCTGTCCTACGGATTCGACTTCGATTGACAGCGATCTGACCCAGGAGACGTATTCATGCGGACCGACGTAACCGACAATGGCACGAGAGACGTTCTGAACGTCCTGTTCAAGCACCAGCGAAAGATCATCGCCACGTTCCTGCTCATTGTCGCTGTGGTCGCCTTCCACACCTTCACGTCTACACCGCTCTATGAGGCGAAGGCCGCCCTTCTGATCAAGGTCGGACGCGAATACGTCTATCGGCCCGAAGTCGGCAATGAGCGTCCCCAGGTCACGACCAACCGCGAGGATATGGTCAATTCCGAGCTGGAGATCCTCACAAGTCGCGATCTCGCCGCAAGGGTCGTCGAGACAATCGGGATCGACCGCCTCTACCCTGGGATCGACAAGCCGCCGCCCCTGTTCTCGCTCGCAGCGGTCCGCAACGCGGTTAACCACCTTATCGCATGGTTCTCCGGGCGGCCGACGGACTCCGCGACGAACACGAAACTCGAGAAGGCAAGCAAGGCATTTATCGGCAGCCTGAAGGTCGAGTCGATCCCGAAGTCCAACGTCATACGCATTCAGTTCCGTCACCACGAGCCGGAGCTCGCGGCGCTGGGCGTCAATACCCTGGTTGATTCCTTCAAATCCAAGCGTCTTGAGGTGTTCAGCGGCCCGAAATCGTCTTTTCTGGAAGAGCAGATGATCCACTACCGGGATCAGCTTCGCGCTTCGGAGCAGAAGTTCGAGGCGTTCCGCCAGCAATACGGGGTTTACTCGCTCGATCAGCAGCGCAGCCTGCTGCTCAGTCAGCGCAGCATGCTCGACACAGAGTTGAAAGCGACGGAGAACCGTATCGAGGAGGCCAATGAGAGGCTGGCCTCGCTTCAGGATCAGCGCCAGCGGATTTCCGAGACGGTGCCGCTGGCATCCGATGTGGAGCGCTTTCCGGTCGTTGACGACGCGAAGTCACGCCTGCTCGCGCTGCAGCTGAAGGAGCAGGAGCTGCTCTCGAAGTACCGTGAGCAGAGCCACATCGTTCAGAACGTCCGGGAGGAAAAGAAGGTCGTCGAGAATTTCCTCTCGCGGGTCCAGAACGACCGTGCGACACGTGTCCGCTCCGGGAAGAATCCGATTTACGAACAACTGGAGCTGGAGATTGTACGGACCACCGCCGAGCAGAATGCGCTCACCGCCAAGCACTCGACGATCCAGCAGCAGATGACGGAGCTTGACGACGAGCTCCGCGCCCTCGACCTGCGTGACAAGGAACTGCAGCAGATCGAGCGCGAGATAAAGAACAACCGGCAGAATTACGAAACGTATTTGGAGCGAGCCGAGGAGGCGCGGATCTCGGGAGAGATGGACCAGCTGAAGATGGTGAACGTCAGTGTCATCGAGAGCGCCAGCGTACCGAGCCGGCCGGTGCTGCCGCGCAAGACGCTGAACCTGATGCTTGCCATGATGTTCGGTGCCGCGGCGGGCCTCGGCGTGGCTTTCCTGGTCGAGTACCTGCGATCGGGGTTCCTGACTCCCGAGAGCGCCGGCCGCAGCCTAGGTGTCCGCGTGCTCGGCACCGTCCCATATCGCAGCGCCTGACCGTTCACGCCGATCCGGCGCATCGAGGGTTCACGAATGTATACGGCCTTCTATGAGCTTAGGCAGGAACCGTTCCATGTCACGCCGGACCCGGAATTTCTGTTCCCGAGTCCGTCGCACAAGGAGGCGCTCGCGGCGATCATATACGGGATCGAGCAGCGCAAAGGCTTCGTCGCGATCACCGGCGAGGTCGGAGTCGGAAAAACGACGATCTTGCGCAGCTACCTGGATTTCGCGGACCGCAAGGACCTCAAGCTCATCTACATCTACAACTCGGACCTCTCGTTTGATGATCTCGTAACGACGCTCCTTCAGGAGCTTGGCATTGCGGAGCGGCCTCCCTCGACCTTCCTGGCGGTCGCACGGCTGCATGAAGAGCTGATCGAGATCTATCGCAAGAACCAGACGGTGGTGCTGATCATCGACGAAGCGCAGAACATGCCTGTCGAGACGCTGGAAAGCCTGCGCATGCTCTCGAACCTCGAGACCGTGACCGAGAAGCTGATTCAGATCATGCTCATCGGCCAGCCCGAGTTCGACGAGATGTTGCAGCAGCACCGCCTGCGGCAGCTTCGGCAGCGCATCGCGATCCACGCGAGGATCGGAGCGCTGAATCTGGAAGACAGCATCGCCTATCTGGAGCATCGGCTGAACAAGGTCGCGCTCGGTACGAAGCCGGTCTTCACCAGAAACGCGCTGCGGCTCCTGGCCGAAGCCGCTCAGGGAATTCCGCGCAATCTCAACATTCTGAGCGACAACGCGCTGATCACCGGTTTCGGACACCAGGCGCGCCCCGTCAGCGCGAAGATCGTCAAGGAGGTTCTCGCGGATCGGCAGATCGGGCGTCCGAAGCCCCGGACGACGCGACGGCCCGTAAGATGGATTGGCGCGGGCGCGGGCGCGGCGGCAACCGCGCTTGCCGTTGTGCTCATCTTTCGCACGGGCATGACCGACCGTATCGACGCCCAGGTCGCTCATTCCGACGCGACACAAGAAGCAGGCACGGAGCAGCCGCGATCGCTGGACCGGGCCGTGGAGAGGTTCGGGAACTGGGTCGACGGCGTCAGGCAATCGGCGGGCAGCACGCCCGGTCGCGGCGACGCTCAGCCGATGCCACGGGACAATGCGCCGGCGCGCGAGGAGAGCACGCGTCTCGGCGGCGTCCCGCCGACCGGGGACAAGAGCCAGCGCGATGGGACTTCCGTCGCCGAGAGCCAGCCCGGCTCGGATCCCGCGCGGCCGCCGTCGAACGAGCGCGAGGCGTCCGTGCCGGCGCCGCCGGCGCCTGCTCCCGCTCCCGCCCCTGCTCCGGCCTCCTCCGTAACCTCGGCGCCGACTCCGGTCCCGGCACGCCCGGTCGAAACGGCGCGTGCCGAGGATCCGGGCCCGCGGCCGGACGCGGCGCCCGCACCGGTCCCCGCGGAGGTCATCCCTCCCGCGGCAGGATTGGCCGCGCCGCCAGTCGCCGAACCTGCGAGGCCGGCGCCAAGCGGTGCGGACGAGCGTCCTCCGCCTGCCGCCGCGGGTCCGGCCCCGCTCGCGACGCGGCGTTCCCAGCCCGTCCCGCTTACGGCACCGGCGAACCGTCCGGCGCAAGCACCGGTGCAGCGCCCGACTCCGTCGATCTCGGCCCAGTCCAACCTCGCCCCACCGCCGGCAACTTACTCCATGGCAGTACCATCCGTCGTGCCACCTTCCGCTTCCGGTTCCGGGGCGGCCGCTTCGGGCGACGACGATGCGTTGGCGACTCGCAGGATCGCCGCTCCGAGCGGCGCGCGGTCCGAACAACTGGTCCGTACCGTCAGGTCCGGCGACAGCCTGTGGACAATGGCCGAAGACGTCTACGGCTACGTCAACCCGAATGTGCTTCGCCGGGTGCAGGATGCCAATCCCCACATCCGCAACATCAACGTGCTTGCTCCAGGACAGGACGTCGTATTTCCCCGCTTCCCCGAAACGCCATCCGATGCCGGCCTGGCGCTGTACGGGAGCATGCCGCCGACCGGTGGCAACTGACAACAACATCGAACCCGCTGCCGAGGCGCATATGAGGACAAAAGGACGATGAGCAAGATCTTCGAAGCGCTCGAACACGCCCGAGCGGAGCGGCATGCACTCAAGCCTGAGCTGGTACCTGCCGTTGCGCCTTCCTCGATTGCGTCGCCCCCGGCAGCCGCGCCGGCGACTCCGAAGGTCCAGCCATTTCCCTTGCAGCCGCCCGACCCTGTATTCGAGCGCGAGATGGCCGGCATCTATCATCCGATCATCTCCGCTCTTCCCGGCAACAAGGGCATGGTCCTGTTCATGGGTACGAACGACACCGACGGCGCCTCGACCATGGCGCGCGAGTTCGCCTCGTTCGTCGCGACCCATGTCGGCTCCACGACATTGCTCTTCGATACCGACCGGCAGAAGCCCAATCAGCTCTCTCACTTCGGCATCCGGGGGGCGACCGCCTTCGAGGAGGTCGTGCACGAGGGACGCGGACTTGACGATGCGATCTATCCCGTCCGGAACACAGGATTGCACGTGACTTCGCTGTCGCTGCGGCCAACGAACAGGCCCTTCGTCTTTGCATCCTCGCGGTCCGATCATGTGATGGGCCAGCTGCGCCAGCGCTTCGACATGATCGTCATCGATGCCCCGGCGCCGACGAACGCTCCGGACATGCTCGCCCTTACGGCGAAGGTCGATGGGGTCGTCCTGGTCATTCAGGCCGATCAGACCCGCTTCCACCAGGCAAAGCGCACGAAGGAACTGATCGAGGCCAACGGCGGCAAGCTGATCGGACTTGTCTTCAACAAGCGACGTTTTTTTATCCCTGACTGGATCTATCGCCGGCTCTGAGCGGGCGGCCCGCCGCGGGCTGCTCCAGGGATCCAGTCTATAGACGAGCCCGACGTTCAGGCCGCAAGCGGGGCCGCCGCGTTTCCGTGCGGCACTCGATATGCAGCCATTCTTGCCGCGACAGCGTTTCCACCGGGACAGCCCGATCCGGTTGCGAAATGAAGGTTGCCGTCCTGCTGAACGCCGAGGGTAACGCCGCTGCGCTGGACAGTCCGGAAACCCTGTGTAGCCAGCTTGCGGCATTGCTCGCAGACGCCGGAATCGACGCTATCATCCGTCTCGTTCGCGGCCGCGCGCTTCCGCAGGCGGTCAGGGACGCCCTCGACGCACGGTGCGGGGACGACGCACCCCGGTTCGATGCCGTCGTCGTCGGTGGCGGAGACGGCAGCGTCAGTACGGCAGCCGGCCTGTTGCTGGGCCGCGAGATGCCGCTCGGGATTCTCCCGCTCGGCACGCTTAATCATCTCTCCCAGGATCTCAAACTCCCGCTGGATCTCGAAGGCGCGGTGCGCGTCATCGCCGCGGGCCACACCCGCCGCATCGATGTCGCGGAGGTGAACGGTCGCGTCTTCGTCAACAATTCATCGTTGGGTTTCTATCCGGCGATGCTAGTCGACCGGATCCGCCAGCAGCGCCGCCTTGGCCGGGGAAAATGGGCTGCTGGCGTCATAGCGTTCGGCCGCGTGCTTCGCAGCTTTCCGTTGCACCGGTTCGCGATCAGTACAGAGCTTGGCGTTCGTCCGCGCAAGACGCCATGTGCATTCATCGGCAACAACTGCTATGCGGTCACCCCGCCGTATTTCGGAGCACGGACCCGTATCGATCGCGGCGAGCTGTGCATCTATATCGCCCGACCCCAAAGCAGGCTGGGCTGGCTGTTGCTCGTCGTCAAGGCGATTTTCCGCGGGCTTTCGCCCGGGACGGATTTCGAACTCGTTCGGGTACGGTCCGCGGAGATCGGGTCGCGCCGCCATCGCGTGCGCGTCGCGATCGATGGCGAGCTCGAGATCATGCGTCCGCCCCTGCAATACCTTTTGCATGAAAAGGCGCTGCTGGTCCTGACGCCGCCGCCGGACTTGCCGCCATGAGGCTCATTGGCCACCTGTCGGACCTCCATTTCGGCCGTCACGACCCTCGCGTCGTCGACGGGCTTCTGGAAACGCTGGCGTCAGTTAGGCCGGATCTCGTGATCGTTAGCGGCGATCTGACCCAGCGGGCGCGGCGGCATGAATTCGCGGCCGCTCGAGCCTTTCTGGACCAGCTTCCGGCGCCATATGTCGTCGTTCCGGGCAATCACGACATGCCGCTCTATAACGTTCTGAAAAGGCTGTTGCGGCCGCTTTCCCGTTACGGGCGCTTCATCGCGTCCGGCCGTTCTATGCTTTACAAGGACGCCGAGATCGCGGTTCTCGGCATCAGTACGCCGCGAGCGCTGACCGGCGCCAACGGCCGCATTTCATTGCGTCAGCTGGCCGATGTGGAAGCCGTCTTCAATCCGATGGCGAGCGGTTGCTGGAAGATTCTGGTGAGCCATCATCCGCTTTTGGCCCCGCCGCGGAGCGCCGATCTTCCGGCAGTGCACGGCGCCGTGCGTGCATTGGAGGCCGTCGCCGCCGCAGGCGTCAGAGTGGCCCTCGCAGGGCACTACCATCAACCCTTTACGACCGCAGCGGGGCTCCGGAATGTAACCGCGCAAGGCTCGATACTTGTCATCCAGGCGGGCACAGCGACATCCACCAGGCTGCGTGGTGAGTCGAACAGCTTCAATCTGATTCGGACGGATAAGCAAACGGTGACCTGCCAGCCGCAGCTTTGGAACGGGCGCGGATTTGTACCGGCGAGCGCGACGCGCTTTAGGCTTGCCGATGAGGCGCGCTGGCATATTGAAACCATGAACGCCGGCGAGCTGCTGTCCTGACGAGCGGGGCGCTAAGCCGATCGTATTAGCGGAGCGGCCGCTTGGTCGCCGGGCTGCTGCCGATGCACCGGTTACGACGCGCGCTCCGTTACATACCGTATTGCCTGCCACGGGTTGTGCGGCCCGAATTCTTCAGCAATCGGAAAGGACAGATGGCAGTCGTCCTGACCTATGGGAAAACCTCGGACCGTGACCGGGTCGCCAGACGCATCTATCCGGCATTTATTGCCCTGTTCGCCCTCGGCGTGGCGCTTCGGGTCGTCTTTCTTGACCGGCAGGGCCTGTGGTTCGACGAAGGCGTCGGCCTGATCTTCTCGACATGCGAATCGTTGAGCCAATGCCTCGATTCGATGCTGAGCACCCGGACAAGCGAGCGGTTTCAGTTCTTCTACCCGTTGCTCCTCCACGAATGGCGCGATCTCTTCGGTAGCAGCGAGATCGCGCTGCGCAGCCTCTCGGTGCTGTGCGGCATAGCGGC
Organism: Alphaproteobacteria bacterium; assembly: GCA_041690495.1. Taxonomy (GTDB): domain Bacteria; phylum Pseudomonadota; class Alphaproteobacteria; order CACIAM-22H2; family CACIAM-22H2; genus DATAAP01. The sequence goes on from JAWLHE010000014.1 coordinate 50,632, forward strand.
GATGCCGCTGATATGGCGGGCGGCCCTGCAGGAATTCGGGAGCGAACATGCCGCCTGGACGCTCGCTTTCATGGCGCTCAGCGCATTCACACTCGTCCATGCGCAGGAGGCGCGGCCCTACACGTTGTTTCTCCTGGTCGCGGCAGCGCAGACGACACTGCTGCTGGATGCGAGACGAGGCAGCCGATGGAGCCAGGTCGGACTTTATCTGGTTATGGCAGCCGGATCGTGGGTAGGCCTGTTTCCGCTGCTCTTCAGCGTCGCCCTGGCCTTCGCGGATCTGGCGAGCCGTCCGTTGCGCCAGGGCAATGTGCGCCGCTGGCTGATCTGGTGGTTGCCGGCCGGGCTACTATGCGTTCCGGCGGCGACATATTACGTCATCGCGGCGGCCGGCGTGGATCCGAGCCAGATCGCCGTTCCGAGAAGTGAGAGCCCGCTGCTCAATCTCATCTTCGTCGGGTACGGCCAGCTGGTCGGGCAGACCTTCGGGCCCCCGGTGGAAGAACTGCGCGGCGCCGGCCGCACCACCGCGCTGCTCGAGAACTGGCATCTGCTGGCGGGCATGGCAGTCGTCTCGGCGCTGGCCGTCGTCCATTCGATCCGCCTGGCGCACCGCGGATGTCTTGCCGCGAACGGCGATACAATACGCCTGCTCGTCTGGACGGTCGGCGTCTATGTCATCCTGTCGTTCATCTTCATGCTCTTGACGCGCCATAACTGGCTGCCGCGGCACGCGATCGCGCTGCATCCGGCCGTGGCTCTCTTGCTGCCCTTGCTGACCCGTCCGGCCGCGTCCGACGGCTCGGCGCGATCCGGGCGCGTGATCATGTCAGCGGTGTTGCTGCTGAATCTCATAGCGATCGGGCAGCACTACCTCAACCGCGACCACTGGAAGGACGACTATCGCGCGGCGGCGGCCTATCTGCGCGCGCATGGTGAGCCTCAGCGCGCCGTCGTCGTGCTTCGCGGCCTTCCCGTGCTTTTTCGGTACTACGGCTACGCGGAGCTGATATATGCGCCCGACCCACCACCGGAGCGCGTACCCGCAATCGTGCGCAAGGCTGCGCAGGGGCGTTCAGAGATCGTGGTCGTCGTCAACCGCGAATCCGATCTGTGGCCGCCAGGTTGGCTCGACGAGGCCCTGGCGCCGGAGTTCCGGGCAATTGACCATGCGAACTTCTCGTATTTTGCACTCTATACCTATGCAAAGAGATAGAGCGCGTTGGGCGGCTCGATCCTGTCCAGGGCCGGTCTGATTCGCGGCTGGGGGGATGATCGGCGCGTTGGTGTCGGCGATCCGGCAAGGCTGTCGGAGCGCCTGAATGCGCCGGTCAGGAGCGTCGCGGCAGCTTGTTGAAGTGGAACAGCCGATGGATCTGCTCCGCGCGCAACGCACGGATCAGCTCTGCGTCGGAGATCTGTTCGGCACGCCTGAACCACGATCGGAAGTAGCCGTAGCCCAGGGCTGCGCCGGCCAGCACGTAGGGCGGTTCGAACATCCGATACAGACTACGGCCCAGGGCGAACAGCGGATGCGTGCCGATCACATAGGCGCCGTGTCCCATGCGTACATTGCCACGCAGAATACCTGTGGCGGCTGCCGTCCGGCGCAGGTGCAGCACGGAGAGCTGCTGAAGGCAAACGGTCCGATACCCAAGCGTCCTGATCTGCACCAGGTCGACGATATCCCATCCGAGCATGGGCACGAAACCGCCCATGGCGTCGAATACGGTCCTGCGAATCGTCTTGATCGGACCGGGCACATGATTGTCCGGCATGCGCAGCCGGATGCTGCGACCGCCGGCGGTCACTTCATGCAGAATGCCGCCAGCCGCGCCGATCGTCGGATCGGCGTCCATGACGTCGAACAGTGTCCGGAAATAGTGTCTCGGGAAGACAAGATCGGCGTCGATCTTGGAAACATATGTAAAAGTCTCATCGCGCAGGCGAAGATAGCCCTGGTTGAAGACCTCGACCACGCGATAGCGACGCCCTCCCCCGGTATTGCCGGGCACCATCGTGATCCAATCATGCGCATCCATGAACTGCCGCACGATTTCTGGCGTCGCATCGGTCGAACCGTCGTCGACGACGATGAGGCGATCCGGTCGCTCGGTCTGGTCGACGAGCGACTGCAGTGTGCGACGGATATATGCCGCCTCATTATGCGCCGGCATTACGATCACGTGCTTCATTTCGGCACCTACTGAACAGGATCAAACCGGGGTGGCGACGCGATACTCGCGGCGCCACAATTCGAACATCGCGAGTGCGAAGAGGCGTTTGCCGTTCGCCAGCCCGCGGCGATGATTCGCGCTAAGTCGGCGAATCGCCTGCGCCGAGAACAGCCTGGGATCGGCCTCCGCCAGCACGCCGTCGACGAAGTGCCCCATATCGCCGCGCAGCCATTGATCGAGGGGAATGCTGAAGCCCTGCTTGCGGTCGAGATCGAGCCCTGCCGGCAAAAGCTTGCGACCGAGACGTCGCGGCAGGATCTTCCGCTCGCGCTCCGTGGCTCGCAGCCCGTCAGGGACGCGGCCGAAGGCGAATTCGATAATGCGGTGATCCAGCCAGGGTGCCCGCACCTCGAGGGAAGTCAGCATGCTGGCTCGATCAACTTTCGCAAGGATATCGTCGGCCATGTAGGTCGAGAAATCCACCGTCGTAGCCTGTTGCACGGTGGAGAGGCCGGGCTTGCAAAGCGCGACCTTTGTCGCCTCGGGCGGAGCACCACCGTTAAGCCGCTGACGTGCGCCGGGCGCCAGGAGCCGGCGGCGTGCGGCCGCATCGAAATACATGTCGACATGCGCGATGGCATTGGCTGCGGCGCCGCCGCAGCCGATCGCATATGTGCGCCCCTTGGTTCCGATGGGCAACAGCTCGGCGGCGCCGCGACTGACGATGTAGCGGATAGCCGCTGGCACGCGCGCGCGCAACCGCCCCATGCCTTGCAGCCAGCTGTAATGCCAGTAGCCGCCGAACAGCTCGTCGCCACCGTCGCCGCCCAGCGCGACCGTTGCGTGACGCCGGATCAGCCTGGACACGAGATAGGTCGGTATCATCGACGAATCGGCGATCGGTTCATCGTATTGACGCGCCAGGTCGGGCAGGAGCCCCATGACGTCCGGTTCGGCGGCGAACTCCGTGTGATCGGTGCCGAAATGGCTGGCCACCAGACGCGCGTATGCAGCTTCGTTGAATCGGCCCTGCCCGGGGAATGCGATTGTGAACGTGCGTACCGGCGTCGTCGACTCCTCTGCGGCGAGTGCCGTGATCAGACTCGAATCCACGCCGCCGCTGAGCAGGACTCCCACAGGAACATCGGCGATGAGGCGGCGTCGGACGGATGATCGGAGGAGCTCCCGGAGTTCCTCGAGCAGGTCCTCCTCCCGGTCTGCGCCATCGCGCGCGGCCTCCGGAAGCTGCCAGTAACGCCAGATCTTCACATCGCCGTCGCCCGGGCGGTACAAAAGCGCATGCGCCGCAGGCAGTTTGCTGACGCCGCCCAACAGGCAGAGATGCCCCGGCACGTAGCCGTACGTCAGATAATGGTCGAGGCCATGCAGATCGACCTCGCGGTGGAAAGTCGGATCGGCCATCAGCGCCTTCAGTTCCGAGGCGAAGCTCAGGACTCTCTCTGTGTGGCGGTAGAAGAGCGGCTTTTCGCCGGCACGGTCGCGCGCAAGAAGTACGTGTTGCGCGCTTGAGTCATAGAGTGCGAGCGCAAACATGCCGTCGAGATGCGACAGGCAATCTACTCCCCAGGCGCGATAGGCTTCGAGGATAACCTCGGTGTCGCTCGATGTCCGGAATCGGTGTCCGCGCCGCGCCAGATCATCCTTGAGCTCGCGATAGTTGTAGATCTCGCCGTTGAACGTGATCCAGACGGTGCCTTCCGCATTGCCCATCGGCTGACGGCCTGCCGGCGACAGGTCGATGATGGCGAGCCGGCGATGGGCGAGGCCGATGCGCCCGTCCTCCGACCACCGCGCACCCGCATCGTCGGGCCCCCGGTGGGACATCGTATCGCGCATCGAGACCAGAAGATCGCGGTCGTTGAACGGGACCCGCGACACGATCCCGGCGATGCCGCACATCGGCCCTATCCCCGCCCGCTTCGTGCCGGCGATCCAGCCCCGTTCGAATGGTGAAGGCCGAGACGCTCGAGAAGAACCTGCAGCAGGAATTTCGGGTTCCCCACCAGATAGCGCCCGAAGAAGCGACGCGGACGCTTGAGAGAGAGGTAGATCCACTCCATGCCGTGGTCGGTGAACCATCGTGGGGCCCATGGTACAGTGCCGGAGAGACGATCGAAGAAGCCGCCGACGACCATGATGACATTTGCGTTCAGCCGGGCGGCATTGTCGCGAACCCAGAGCTCCTGGACAGGCATGCCGAACCCCACCAGCAAAATGCCCGGTCGGGTGGCATTGATGATCTCGATCACGCGGTCCGACTCGGCCCCCTGCTTCTGAAAGTAGCCGTGATGAAAGCCGGCGATCCGGATCGTGGGCTCACGTGCACGAAGCTGCTCGGCAGCCCGCGCGATGACGTCGGGATGCGCGCCAAGCAGGAACACGGAGCGGTCGCGCGTGCTGCAGTAGCGGGCCAGATCCCAGATGAAGTCGTTGATGCAGACCCGGGGACCGAGTCTATGTCCCAGAATTCGCGCGCCGAGAGCCACGCCGGCTCCGTCGCAATGCGTGATGCGGGCCTGATTGCGGAACTCCTTGAGCCAAGGCAGTCGCTGCGAGAGCTGGATCCCGTGGACATTCGTATTCAGGATTACCTCGGATTTTCCGCTGCAGATGATGCCGTCTATCTCGGCGATCAACTCGCGAGTCGTCAGATCCGTTACCTTGTTGCCGAGAATCTGAATGTCCCGCATCCGCCTCTCTCGCAAGAGTGGAATGATATTGGGGACCTGCGGCCGGCGGCGGCAATTGGCAATTAGGGTAAGCCATTGACGCGCCAGCGGAAGCGACGCTCGCCTAAAGAGAAAAAAGAAGGGAGAAGTGGTTCCCCGCTTCTCCCTTGCATTCGGGGGCGCCGGCATCGCTGTCGGCGCACCGGTGCGGTCGTTCGGATCAGAAGATGACGTGTGTCTGCGCCAACGTCGTGATGCCGAACACCGTCAGGCGGTCACCGTTGCCGAAGTCGATGGCAATCGACGATGTATCGTTCGTTACCGTCGCGACCTCATCAAGCTTGGCCATGCTGCCGAGACCGAACGCGCTGAGGTCGATCTTGTCGGTCCCGGAGACGAAGTCGGTCACGGTGTCCTGACCGTAGCCGCGGTCGTAAACGAACATGTCCGATCCGGATCCTCCGGTCAGCTTGTCGCTGCCGGTGCCGCCGTCGAGCCGGTCGTTCCCCGCCCCGCCGTCGAGAACGTCATTGCCGGCGTCGCCGCGCAGCGTGTCATTCCCCGACAGGCCCTTCAGGGCGTCATTTCCGCCGTGCGCGTTGATGACATCGTCCGAGTCGTCGCGGCCGCTCACGGTGTTGTTCTGATCCGACAGGAACGTCACGTGATTTGCCTTGGCGACCTGGCTGATCTGGGTGTTCCAGAGCAGTGTGTCGAAGCTGTCCGTGGCGGACACCTGTCCCTCGAAGATGAAGCCGTAGTCCCCATCCGAAGGATTGTCGATCGCATCCGTCCAGACGTTCTTGAGCGTGACTTTGGTGTCAGACACGCCGTCGAACGTGATCACGAGATCCTCACCGGACTGCAGCATGCGCATATTTTCTGCCGTCATGCCTTCGCCGACGAACCTGATCGAATCCGACTCGTCCGCCTCCACCCATGGACGCACGTTGAAGCCCATGAAGTCGGTGACCATGTCGTTGCCGTCGCCGGCATTGAACACAAAGGTGTCATGGCCGCCGCCACCGCTCAACGTGTCGTCGCCGGCTTTGCCCTCGATTGTCTCGTCACGGTCGGTTCCCTTGAGCGTGTCCGCGCCCGCAGTTCCCTCAGGACCCGTCGGGACGGGACCCGGAGTACCGGCCGCGGCGAACTGGAAGTCGGCCGCCGCGAGGGCGGCCACGCCGAAGACCTTGAAGCTGTCGCCGCCTCCGAAGCTGACGGTCACCATGGCCACGCCATTGGCATCGGTGCCGGGGGTCATGGTCGCCCCCGCCGCCTGCATCTCGGCGAGGCTCTTCCAGCCGAACCGGCTGACGTCGATCTTGTCCTTGCCGGCCTCGAACCACCGGATCGAGTCGGTGCCGCCGCCGCGCTCGGCAACATACGTGTCGCTGCCGGCTCCGCCGGAGAGATAGTCGTTGCCCTTGCCGCCGCGGAGCACGTCGTTGCCGCCGGCCGGACCATCCTGCTGCCGGTCGCCCCAGATCGTGTCGTCGCCGTCGGTGCCGACAATGTTGTCGTCGCCATCCGTCCCCGCGAGGACCTGGTCAGGATCCGACGGTGTCGGATCCGGAGTCGGTTCCGGAGTCGGAGCCGGAGCCGGAGTACCGGCCGCGGCGAACTGGAAATCGGTCGCCGCGAGGGCGGCCACGCCGAAGACCTTGAAGCTGTCGCCGCCTCCGAAGCTGACGGTCACCATGGCCACGCCATTGGCATCGGTGCCGGGGGTCAT
>JAWLHE010000014.1:57333-77380 GCA_041690495.1 Alphaproteobacteria bacterium
TGCCGCCGGCCGGACCATCCTGCTGCCGGTCGCCCCAGATCGTGTCGTCGCCGTCGGTGCCGACAATGTTGTCGTCGCCATCCGTCCCCGCGAGGACCTCGATCGGCTTGTACGAGTCCGCACCTCCGGTCCACGCCGGCATCTGCGACGTGTGGGTATTGTTGGACACCGACCACGAGCCGGCGGTGCCTCCGGTATTGGGATCCTGGGAATTGATGAGGGTGTTGTTGGCGTACGAGCCGTTCAGCTGAACCGGCCATTCGGATACGAGCGCCGGATCGCGCAGGTCCTTGAAGATGTTTCCGGTGATGTTGAAGTTGTTACGATAGGCGGTTCCGGCGTTATTGCCGTCCCAGGTATAAATACCCATTCCGACGCCGTCGAAGAAGTTGTCGCGGATCGCCATGTTCGTGACGTTGGACGGCGAGCCCAGCGTCTCGGTGACATTGAGAGCTGTCGACCAGCTCCCTTCGATGCGACCGATGAAGTGATTTTTCTCGATCACGCCGTTCTGGATGGTGCCGCCGATCCCGTAGTGGGCATTGGTAAGAATGAACGTGTTCTCGGCGATCACACCGTTGACGCTCTCCTGCACGACCATATTGCCCTTGCCGCTGTTGGTCTCGCCGGCAAAGGACATCACGTTCCCGCGGATCTCGTAGTCGCTCATCCGGTAGGAGTGGACGTTGTCCGAAGACGGTCCTGTGGGGGTGTCGAAGTGGTTGTTGAGAATCTTGACGTTCGAGGCGTCCCACAGGAACACGCCATCTCCGGCGACATTCTTGTAGCTGGAGTTCTGGATGGTCAGGTGGGAAACGTCACGAAACTGGAAGGCGGAGAATTCGTTGTTGCCGGGCACATACGCCTTGCCGGCGCCGTCGACGTCGACATTGTCGATCGTCCAGTTGGTCGAGCCGAAGCTGATCATTCCGGCGCCGCTCATATTCGTAATGCGAATATCGCGGACGACGATGTTGTCATGACCGTTGCCCGCCACGCCGTTCTGACCGCCGGTGAAAACCGGGTCGGTGCCGTTTCCATACGCGCCGAAGGTGATCGGCGCACTGCTCGTCCCGGACGCCTTGAGGTTTAGCCCGCCCTGAAAGACCGAATCGCGGGCAAAAAGTACGGTGTCGCCAGGCTGCAGCCCGAGGCTGTTCACCTTTCCGAGCGAAGCGAATGCCGAACCGGCGGATGTTCCGCTGTTTGCATCCGATCCATTGCGCGCGTCGACGTAAAAGGTGCGAGCCATTTGCGGGCACTCCGAGTCTGTATTGATGGGTGCGCGCAATCTGGGTTTCGGACGTTAACGAAAAATGAAAAAAGTCGTTAACGCCGGAGAGGGCAGAGAAATGTAACCGGAAACTCAAAGATAATATCAGTTAACACCGAATGTAGTCGCAACTCATGGTGGTTAATATAGACCAGCGAAGACACGATCACGACTGTGCAGACTTCATCGCCAAACGATCGGCCGATGCATGAAATCACCGGTTTGCATGTCGGCGCACCTAGCCGACGCGTGCGCAGGCGTCATCGCCGGATTCTCGTTTGACGCGAGCTTCGAGTCCACGATCGCCTTTCGATCGTCCATGAACACGGTCTGCCACGTCCCGGCGCAACCATGAAATATCACAGAGGCGCTTCAATCGATCGAGCGGAACTCCCGACGAAGCAGCTTCATCCTGACTTTCCGCGCTGAAGATCCGCCACCGTCGAATGGCCATGGGCTCGCACCGAACTCGGGGGCTCGGCGTCGACCCGTAGCGTCGCGAACGCTACGGCGAGACGCTGCGATGCCCTGCAACCGGGCGGCGCAAGCGCCGATAGACGCCATAAGCGATCCGAATCGCGCGATCATCCGAAAGCACCAGGTCCCGTACACGATGGACGGTCCTCCGTTCCAACTGATGCCTGAGCATCGCCACGGGATTGCGCCGACGATATTCCCGCCAGTAGGCGCGCAGCTCGGCAGGCGACTTCGCCCGTCCGTTGTCCGCATATTTGGCTACGTTGGGCGAGAAATGCGGATAGAGGCTGCTCAGATTGTGGAGGGTGGTCTTCATGTAGTTGCCGATCAGCAGATCGTCGAAGACCTCCCAGCGTATCGCCTCCATGAGGGAGTGCCGCGGCGCCTGGAACGTGATTCCCGTCCTGAAGCCTCGTGGCGCCAGCTCGATCAGCGTTTCCTTTCCTCCGACGAGAAGGCGGATGAAGTCGATGCGGCCGCGCAACGTGCCGATGCTCCTGAAGTACTGGATCGCAGCCTGCCGGTCGCAGTCGTCGAGCTGATCCGTCCAGTTGTCGCCGAACTCCTCGGGCGCGCGGACGGCCAGGGGCAAGAGCGGGGCGGACAATGGTTCGTAGCGATCGGTCTCGCAGTCATAGCGCAGGTTGGCGGGAAGAATTCGCTCCGCCGCACCGTCGAAGCCGTCCAGCAGCTCCGAGGGATCCTTGACGACGTAGTCGTTCGCCCAGACGCTGTCGGACCGCTGATACAGGTGAAACGTGCTGAAAGGGACGTAATATCGTGCCCCTGTTGCCGCGAGGCTGGCGTGAACCTTGGCGCCGAGCGGAACCGACTTGACGCGCGGCGGCACGATCCGGGCGCCCGCCTCGTCGAAGAAGTTCATCATGTCGGCATCGCCGTGATTGATGAGCCGGAGCAGGAATGAACTCTTGTAGGATGAGGCGATGCTGCGGATGAGAGGCGCCCAGTCACGGTTGCTCGAATCGTTCAGATCCAGCAGCAGGCGGCCGTTTATGTCGATCAGCAGCGCGGCATCCTGATTGTAATCAGGAAGGCAGAGGACCCGAATGCGATCCGATAGCGGATACCACCGGTTCGTCCCAAGTACATGAACGTCGAACCCCTGCCCGATCAGATCTTCCCGGATACGTCCGCCGACATGGTCTGGTAGCAGAATCTTCCGTCCCCGGAAGTGCGGAAGCGACGCCGCGTTCAAATGGTCGGGATGCCCGTGCGAAAACCAGACATACTCGCAGGCCTTGATTGCGGCGATCTGCTCGTCAGGAATGCCGAACCTGTGCGTCCAGCTCCCGAAATAGGCCTCGCCCTCGATCCATGGATCGGTGCACAGAAACGGACGCCGGTCATATGCAATAAGCGTCGCGTTTCCTACTGTCTCAAATCCGAGCATGAGCATGCGATGCAAGCCAACGGCGGTTTCAGAGCCTCGGATCAGCCGAGGGTCTTGGGTAGCGCATTGCCTGCAACCGTAACGCGGCAGACGCGCTTCCATCATCGAGCGTGCGCCGTCGAGCACAGTAGCCGAAAGGAATATTGTTTCACGTTGATCATGGGTGTTAGCTGCACTGTCCTTCAGGATGCGCTCGCATGGACAGCACGCGCGCCCCATGCACAGATCGACGCGACCGCGGCGCATTCGTCTCGCCTTCGCGAACGCTCTCCATACGCCGCTCGGAATGCCTGGTTGCCTTCCTCGGGGGACTGGCCGCGCTTCTGTATTCGGGAGCCATAAATTTCTCGGGCCGTCCGTTCGAGCACCATTGGCCTGACTCACAGAACTACCTTGCAATGGCTCAGGGGCTGCTCGAACAGGCAACGGCGCCCTTCACGTCGCGGATTCTCGTGCCGGTCACTGCCGGCACCATACATCGTACGATTGGCGCTGATCTGGACCTGTCGTTCTTCCTTGTGAGCGCAGTCGCGGCCTGTATCTTCTTCTTCTTCTCGGCGCGAATGCTTACGGCGCACGGCGTAGGCGGCGTCATAAGCGCAGCGTTGTTGCTCATACCGCCGACGCTGATCCCGTTTCGAGACATCTATCTTCCCGATGCGGCGAGCATGGCGTGGACAGCCCTGGCCCTGCTCATCATGCTTGGGCGCCGCCCGTTCCTTCTGCCGGCCGTTATGCTCGCGGGGGCCCTGACTCGCGAGGCGGCAATCGTCCTGCTGCTTGTCTCTGTCTGGCTTCTTCTCAGGTCCGGACGAAGGGTCCTCGCGGCATCAACAGTGGCGGCAGCGGTTGCAGGACTAGCGATTGTCCATCTCTACGGGGGGCAGTCGAATGCGCATGGCATGAATGGCGCCTTGTACCTGCTTCTGAAACCCCCCGTCCTGTTCGTCGAGAACATGCTCGGTGCCGAGTTCTGGGTGGGGGGTGCGAGCCGCATCGCATGCGCTCGCCCCGCTATCGTTCTCGATCTTGGCTCATTGCCGTTGCTCGGCCATCTCGAACAGGTCGGGCTGTGCGCGCCATCTTACAAGCGCCTCATCATTACCTACTCGGCGCTCTTTTCCTTGTTTGGCGTTCTGCCAGGTGCGCTGCTCGGCATAGTAGGAAGCCGGTGGGGCCAGTTCCGTGACAGATGCCCCTGGATCTTCGCCGTTATCGTCCTGGGGCTGGCAATGTTTCTCATGGGCGTCGTGACCGGCCGGGCGGTGGAACGGCTTCTCATCTACAGCTGGCCCGCTTTCGTCATCGGGGTCGGCGTCGCCTGGGCGGAAGTTGGTCGGCCACATCCCTTCGCATGGCCGGTCCTTCTCACGATCCATGCCGCGACATCCTGGGTCGTTTTCGCACACGATAATCTCATCGGATGGGATCTGCGTCCTCGTGCTCTCGTTCTGGGCCTCGGCCTGCTCGGCAATGTGCTGAGCTATCTTGCATTCTCCCCTCACACAAGGATCGGCAGGCTGGTTCGACCGAGCGCTCCGGGGCGACACACATGATCACGCAATGGCGGGCTCGGGCGCGAGGGCGCGCGCGGTCCACATGACCTCACGACGAAGCACGAAGTTCCGGTAACTCAACCGCGGGATCACCGTAACCGAGGTGCGATTGTTGAGCACCATGAAGGCGGCCACGACAGAGAGCATCACCATCTGAACCGCGAGAATGCTTAGAGACACGGCGAGATTGGATGCCCATCCGGGGGTCGCATGCCCGGTCAACTTCAGCATGAGAACGGTCAGAATGGCTGTCCCGGTCATGACGAGGAAGACAAGGGACAGGATCGTAACCCGGATGAAGACCGCGTCGCTGAATACCGAGATCGCGCCCAGACCGTGCATGATCAGCGCAATGAAGTTCATCGTCGACTGGCCGTGATAGCGTTGTCCGCGTTCGGTCGGAAGACGATGGATCGGCAGCCTGGACTGAATGATACCCGCGGGAAAATTGCTCCAGATCTCGCTCATCGAGACGAGATGGACGAGGAATGCCCGCGGGATCAGGCAGAAGTTTCCGAAATCCACGCTCTGCCCGGTCAGGAGTCGGAACGTCCCCTTGTAGAGGCGGTATGAAAAGCGGAAGACCGCCCCTTCCGAGCGCTTGCGCCGCTCTGCGACGACGATCGAGGTCGGGTCGTTGCGGTATTGGCGGATCAGCCGGACCACGTCCTCCGGCTGGTCCTCTCCGTCCGCATCCATGACGACGACGCAGTCGCAGCGCAAGGCGGCATCGACATGGGCAAGCCCGACCGCAATCGCGCGCTGGTGCCCGAGGTTGCGCATGAGATGAAGAACCTCGAGATGCCGGATCGAGCGCCAGTGTTCGTCGCGGGCAACGGTCGCGGCGTTTGCCGGCGCATCGTTCACGACGACGATGGACAGGGCGACATCCTCGTGGCCAACGCAGTCGTCAATGCGTTCCAGCAGGCGCGCCAGACATCGCCAGTCCTTGTAGACGGGAATAACGATCGCGACATGCGCGGAGCCCTCGTCCTGCCGCTCCATGTCCTTGGGCGTCGCCGGCGGATTCAACTCCCGGTTCTCACGGGTCTGCAATGCCAGTTCGCCAGACACGTCGTTCTCCCGTATCGCTGCCTATTGAACACGAACAACGCGCATCTGTATGCGGATCCAAACGGATCGTGCGCCGGACGGCTGGAAACTTTCGGGCTAACTTGTTCGACGCTGCGAGGGGAGAGCCGGCCCGGGTCTGTCGTACAGGCAGCTCCGCCATCTGCATACAGCCGCACACGGCACTGTACCGGCTGAAGACGATCAAATGCGGGAAGAGTCTGCTCCATAAGGCCATCGACGCGGGCGCCGACGGGCTCATCCGTTCGGCGATCTGCTGCCGACTTTGGGACATATCTCCGGATGGGATGTTGGGTTTGGACTGCCAACAGCGGAGTCTATGGATCGGTGATCCGATCCATAGGTCGTCCTGCGCGTCCCGGTTTCATGCCACCGCACTCCAGTACCGCGGCAATCAGCGTGATCATACCCTGCCGGAATGCTGCCCCGGTGGTTGCCAATCAACTCGAGGCTCTGTGCAGGCAGACATTCGATCGCCCTTGGGAGATCATTGTCGTCGACAACAACTCCACCGACACGACCAAATCGGTCGTGGAGAGATTCCGTGCCCGATTGCCTGGGCTGCGCATCGTCGATGCAATGGACAAGTGCGGCGCGGCTTACGCACGGAACTTCGGGGTGGCGGTGGCGGTGGGCGAGAATGTCGCGTTCTGCGATGCGGACGACGAGGTCGGCGACGGCTGGCTTTCCGCCGTCGACGCGGCGCTGTCGGAGCACGAGGCGATCGCCTTTCGGATCGACACAGACAAGCTGAACGGCGCCAGCCCATCCCGTCGGATCCATCAAACCGAGGGGCTGCAGCAATACACCTATCCGCCATACTTGCCTTACTCGGGCGCAACGATCGCTCTCCGGCGCCGGCTGCACCAGAGGCTCGGCGGCTTCGACGAGTCGATGCTGGCGTGCGAGGATGCCGACTTCTCGTGGCGACTGCAGCATTCCGGCGTGAAGCTGCACTTCGCGCGCGACGCCGTCGTTCACGTGCGGTTGCGTTCGACATGGCGCGACATGTGCCGGCAGGCGCGCCTTTGGGGCGAGTACAATGTCGTGCTCTACAAGAAGTTCCGGCCGCTCGGAATGCCGCAGCTTCAGAAGCTTCGTGGCTTGCGAAACCTGATCGGGGTGTTGCGGCGCGCTCCGGACCTGGTAAGTGCGGACAAGCGCCAGGGCTGGCTCTGGGAGGCGAATTGGGCCACCGGACGCCTGATCGGGTCTGTCAAATACAGGGTGTGGGCATTGTGAATCGACAGATAAGCGGCGCCTGGATCCGGCTATGGATGCTGCTCGCCGGCCCCAGGCCGCTCGGCCGCATCGCCAGTGGCCTTGCAGCTCTGGCCATGCCACCGCATTTCGGGCGCGTCCGACTGGCGGACCTGTATGCAAAGGGGTTCGTCGCAGCGAGCGCACGCATCGACCATCCCGGTCTCCGGCGCGGGCGGCACGTCTTCATAGACGATCGTGTCCTGATTATCGACAATGGCGGCGGCAGCATTGCACTTGGTGATCGCGTGCGGATATGCAGAGATTCGATTCTGGAAACCGGTATCGGCTCGCATATCGCCATCGGCGACTCGACGTTCATTCAGCCGCGATGCCAGATGAGCGCGCACAAAGGATCGATCCGGATCGGCCGACGAGTTCAGATCGCGGCGGGCTGTGCACTTTACTCATACGATCACGGAATCGCGCCCGGCCGGCCGATCTGGGAACAGCCATTGACGACGCGGGGCGACATCGAGATCGGCGACGGCGCCTGGCTGGGACATGGCGCGATTGTCCTGTCGGGCGTCCGGATCGGCGACGGCGCAGTGATCGGCGCCGGTGCGGTAGTTACGCGAGATGTCCCGGCCAACTGCGTCGCTGCGGGCAATCCCGCTCGTTTGGTCGGATCGCGGGACGGCAGCCGGATCGCAGCCGTGACGCCGACGTCTGCGCGCCTGCGAGGCTGACGGGATGGCACCGGACTCGGCTCTCACATCATCTCCGGCCGAAGTCGGCGAGGAGATGGAAGAACTTCTGCGACGTCTCTATCCGATCTGTCGGAGCATCACCGGTGACGGCCTGCGCGCGACGCTGCGGCTTCTCGGAGACGGGCTTCCCTTCACGATTCACGAGGTTCCTTCCGGCACCCCGGTGCTGGATTGGGAGGTTCCTGACGAGTGGAACATCCGCGCGGCCTACATTGAACGCGAGAACGGCGAGCGAGTCGTCGATTTTGCCGACCACAACCTCCATGTCGTCCAGTACAGCATGCCCGTCGATCGTGTCGTGCCGATCGGCGAACTGCGCCAGCATCTGCATTCATTGCCAGAAGCGCCGGACAGGATTCCCTACCGCACCGCATATTACGCGAAAACCTGGGGATTCTGCGTGAGCGAACACCAGGCCGCGGCGCTGACGGATCCATTCTACCGCGTGCGGATCGATGCCACGCTCGCGCCGGGCCATCTGAGTTACGGCGAGATGCTCGTCGAGGGCGCCGTCGAGGATGAAATGCTGGTCTCGGTGCATTGCTGCCACCCGTCTCTGGCAAACGACAATCTGTCGGGTATGGTCGTCGCGCGCGCCCTTGCCAGATGGCTGCTCGCGCGACCGCGCCGGCTCTCCTACCGGTTCCTGTTCATTCCGGGCACGATCGGTTCGATTACGTGGCTGGCGCGCAATGAGGACGGGCTCGCGCGAATCAAGCACGGACTTGTTCTGAGCTGCCTGGGGGACCGCGGAAACTTGAGCTACAAGAAAAGCCGCCGCGGCGACGCGACGATCGACCGGGTCGCGAGCCATGTGCTGAAGCATTGTCCGGCAGGCCATAAAGTCCTGCCGTTCGTCCCGTACGGATACGACGAGCGCCAGTATTGCTCGCCTGGCTACGACCTCCCGGTCGGGTGCCTCATGCGCTCGCCGAACGGCACATTCCCTGAATACCACACCTCAGCCGACGATCCGGCTTTCGTCGGGCGGGAGCATCTGGCGGATTCGCTTCATACCCTGCAACAGATCGTCGATGTGCTGGAGCATGACGGCGTGTTCCGCAACACCAGCCCGAAGGGCGAACCGCAGCTGGGACGCCGCGGCCTGTATCGGCCTATCGGCGGACAGCAGGACGCAGCCGAATACGACCAGCTTGTCCTGTTGTGGGTATTGAACCTGTCTGACGGCGCACACTCCCTCCTTGACGTGGCGGAGCGTGCAGGTGCGCCTTTTCAGAGGGTCAAGGCCGCGGCGGAGGATCTGTGCCGCGCCGGGCTGCTCGAACCTGCCCTCCCCGTCGCGGACAAGCCCTAGGATTTGCGCATCGGGCGGATCGTCAGGTTAGTGACCTCGGCCGTCCGTGGCAGCTTGAGCACGGCGCAGAGCATCGTCGCGATGTCTCCGGGCTGAAGCAGATGCTCCGGTGTATAAGTCCGGCGCTCCATCGCGAATATGCCCTGCTGCCGGGGCGTCGCGGTGCGGCCGGCATACACCGACAGGACGCGGATTCCATCCTCGTTGACCTCGTCGCGAAGCGTATCGGCCATCGCGCGCAGGGCGTGCTGGGTGGCTGCGAATAGTCCGACATCGGCGCTGCCCGCCAGACCTTGGGTCGAATTGATGAACACGACCTGGCCCTTCGACGTCCGGAGCGAAGGCAGAAGGCACTGGGTCAGGTACATCGGCCCCGACACGTTTGCCGCGAACAGAATATCGTAGTCCGCTGGCGACCGGGTGGCGTGTGGCCCACGAGCATAAAGACCCGCGGAGTGGACCAGGACGTCGACCGCTCCCGTGCTGACTTGCCTCGCGTAGTCATCGATTTCAGAGTGGCGGGTCAGGTCGACCGAGTTCCATCCGACGTCGCTGCTTGTCTTCTTAGCCTCTCGAGCGGTGGCCTCGAGGCGATCCGAATTCCGGCCGATCAGCCGCAGGCCCATGCCCTCCGCGGCGAGGGCGAGAGCGACGGCCCGGCCAATTCCGCTGCTTGCACCGGTGACGACCGCGATCCGGTTTGCCAGGCCACCCGACACGGCGCTCTAGCCGCCTCGAGTGGCCGCCGGCGGCTCACCCCCGCGTGCCGGAAAGACCAGGAGCCCTTCGTTCTCGGTGCCGTCCTCGTACATTGCAATAACGGCCTCCGGAAGCCGACTCAGGTCTACGGCGCTGAGATAGTCCCGCATCGTCGTGCCGGTGCAGGCCGAGTCGACATTCCGGGCCCCGCGGCGGTTGATCGCGTCGTCAAGATTGACGGTGCGGAAATCGACGCTGTAGCGGCACACTCCCGAGCTGTTGGGCACGGTCGAATGCATCTGCGCCCCGGAGAACAGGATCAGCGATCCGGGTTTGCCGATGACCCGGATCTGCGGATCGAGGTCCATCGGCTCCTCCGGCTTCGGCTGGACCCGGGTATCGATCTTGACATGCTGCGCGGCGGCGGCGCGGCTCTGTGCATTCCAGCGATAGTAGTTGTAGTCCGCCGATCCGTTCTTCACCGCCCTGCCGAAATACCCCGGATGAAAGGCCAGACAGTTCTCGGGCTCGAGATCGTAGATGGGCAGCCACCAGTTCAGCTGGAAAAGCGGGGCCGAGTACCAGGTATCGCGATGCGGGTGGAAGGCGTAGGCGATACCGGAGGTGAGATACTCCTGCGGCATCGCGGAGCGCAAACGGGGCACGTCAAAATAGGTCTTGCTCGGGGCGCAGTACAGCTCCTGCAGGACCTGCTGGATCAGCTCCTTCGAGCGCGCATGGTGAATGAACTGTGGCTTCACGCGCGCCAGCACCTCGACGCATTCCTCGACCGGCAGGCTCTGATGTACGCCCCGCGGGTCATGAGGCGAGAACGCTTCCTCGACCATTCGCCGGGCGTGCTCGCATAGCGCGGTCGTGCCCGGGGTGGGCGAGTAGACGAAGATGTCGCCAGCGTAGAGCCGCTCGCGGCGGCGATCATCATCCATAGCAGAGTCGAAATACACGTTCGTCATGGCATACCGTCCTTTGATCATCCGTCCTCAGGATCGCCGATGCGCGCGGAAGCCCGATGCCGATATTCCCTATCGCCCGTCCACACAGGCGATCCAATGTCCCGAAACGAGTTTGTGCGCATCGATATGATGCATGCCCAGCCGGTTCCAACGCTCGGTACCGGCGCCCAGAACCGGCCTCTCCGACAACTCGTGCTCACGATAGGTTTCTGTGGTCAGCTCCTCGATCCTGAATGCCCTGACCGCCGTGCCGTATTCCGGGGAGCAGTTCTGGGCAAAACGGACCAAGCCGCCGTTGTCGCGCACGACCTTGCCGGCCGGGCGCGACCGCGAGGGATCGCCATCGACGATGGGGCTGCTTCTATGCTCCTGCCAGGGGCCGAGCATGTCGCGGCTGTGAAACAGGCGCAGGCAGTCCTGCTTGTGCACGGGACTGGTCTCCGCGAACATCCACCAAGATCCGTCGTGGCGAAATATCGTCCCATCGACAAGAACGGGGTGCTCGATCAGCGTCGATACATGCGTCCAGCGGTACGGAAACTCCACGGCCCGGTACAGCCGGGCCCCGCCCGCCTGATAGCTCTCCGGGATCATGTAGTAGTCCCCGTTCCAGGCGAACGCATGCGGGTAGGACAGATGAAACGGCTCGGACAGGACGATCCGCTCGTATTGCCAGTTGCGGCCGTCGTGGCTCGTCGCCAGTCCGATCTCGCCGATGTCCGAACCATGGTTCGCAACTTCGAAGAACATGTACCAGGTGCCGCCGGCCCGCAGCATGAACGGGTCCGCGACAAAGGCGGCTCTGCGGTCGCTCACGTCATGGCGGCCGATGACCGGGTTGCGAACGCCTGCCGCGGGATGAAGCTGTGTCGGCGACGGTCCCTCGTAGATGCCGATCGCGAACTCGAAGCGGTCGCGACGCAGCCGTGGTCGCCTGTTGCGGATGAACGACAACAGGCTGAGGCCGATCGGACTGCGCCGCTGCGGCGGTTCAGCTCTGTCATCCACAGGGGGGCTTCCAAGCAGATCTCCGGTCATCGCATCCGTCCATGATCCGATCAGGCCGCCCGCCCTGCGGCGAGATCGCGCACAATCTCACGATAGATCCGCGTAAAGTTCTCCCGGGTATGGTGGGCCTGTGCATACGCGCGTGCGCCCTCCGACATGGCTCGCAGATCATCCGGCGGCGTACCGGCGATTCGCGATACGGCGCTCCTGATCTCATCGATCGCGCAAGTCCTGAGGATGACGCCGAACTCCGGCGCGACGTCGACGCCGCACTCATAGCTGACGATCGGTATCAGTCCGGCATGCATCGCTGTCACCGTCGAACCCGACTGACCTTCCGAGCATGACGGGAATACCAGCGCCACGCATTGCTCCGCGATCTCGCGGAAGCGCCTGCTTCCGATGTCAATCCAGCCTATCGTCTCGATATTGGGCGTCTCGTACAGTTCACGACGATACTCCCGAACGAAATCCTCCTCGTCGGTGGGGCCGCAGACGATCAGCCTGTACTCCGGCATTCCCGCGAAGGCTTCCAGAACCAGGTCGAGGCCCTTGTGCACCAGGCCGTAGGTCCCGAGCCAAAGAAACGTGGATCTGCAGCGGTCGAAGTCGCGCTCGCCTTGCGCAGGCCACAGTGTCGGCGCCGTGATCGGCACCTTGAAGATCGGCTTGCCGGCGTACCGGTACGTACTGTGGGTGAAATCATTGCCGAGCATCGTCGCGCAATCGGCCGATTCGATGCAGAAATTCGTCCGTTCGTGCCGCCGCGGCACCAGGGTCGCGCCGCGACGGCGTTGGAGGTCGAGCAGTCGTCGCGCCTCGGCCTCGTTGTGGAAGAGCACATGCGCGATGTCGATATGCATGATCTTGGTGCAGCGTGGGCCCAGAACCGGAGCGAGGCGCTCCATGTTCCAGCGCACATCGACGGCGAAGTCGTACTGTTTGCGCGGCGTGAAGGCATCGTTCGTGTAGTTGATGATATCGACCGAGTATCCCTCGGCAAGGAAGGCGTCGGCGATCGCTCTCGCTTCCCAGAATTGCGTGTGATGGTTGGGCAGCGGCTGCCCGGGCGGCACCATGAACGGCGTCAGCACGTAGGAGATCAGCGCCTGTCCGCGCGGGTTCCGCGCCCGAATGGAGATGACCCGCTCCTCGGCCAGGCGATCGCGAATCCGCGCCGGCACACGTGCGATCCGCCGCGTGGCCCGGCGCATCACTCGGCCGGGAACGCCGATCCACCACTCCCAGGGATAACGCTGCCACTCGAGGGGCGTATTTTCGGATGGCGCGTGCCGGACGTCGCGCCCGGCCTCCGAATGCTGGCGTGGGCCAAATCCGGCCTTACTCTGCGCCGGTTGCATCGGCAATGCCCCGTAGGATGAGAAAGGACGAGAGGGCGGACCGCGGCCGGACAGGAGCGCGCAGCGGTTCGGAATCTCGAACATGCGGCATTTGCGGCATCATCCCTGTCAGTCCAGCACCGCAACTTCGGGCACAGGTATGACGAACTTTCCGCCCCAATCGCGTAATCCGCCGGTCTGCGCCATGATCTCCTTCTTCAAGTTCCATGGCAGGATCAGAAGGTAGTCCGGCTGGGTCTTGGCGATGTGTCGAGGGTCGCGAATCGGAATGCGGCTGCCGGGAAGAAACCTGCCCTGTTTGTGCGGGCTTCGGTCGACGACATAGTCAATCTCCGCCGAGCTTAGGCCGCAATAGTTCAGAAGAGTGTTGCCTTTCGCCGCCGCACCGTAACCCACGATCGACCTGCCGCGCCGCTTCGCATCCCGGACGAAGGCGGTCAGGCTCGTCCGGCAGTGCTCGACACGAGTCGCGAAATGGTCGTAAGTCTCCATCTGCATCAGACCGGCGGCCTTCTCGCTGCGGCGAAGGGCCGCAACCGACTCCTCGGATCGGCGTTTAGAACCCGTGTGGCAGGCATAAACGCGCAGGCTGCCGCCGTGAGTCGGAAGTTCCTTTATGCCGAACACGCGTAGGCCGTGAGCAGCCAAAATGCGCTCCACGGCATGGAAGGAAAAGTACGAGTAATGCTCGTGGTAGATCGTGTCGAACTGCACCCCGAGCATCAGACGGTGCAGATGAGGAAATTCCAAGGATATCACGCCTTCCGGCTTCAGCAGGATCGGCAGGCCCGAGACGAAGTCGTTGAGCTCGGGCACATGGGCAAGGACGTTGTTCCCGACGATGAGATCGGCCTTCATACCGCGCGCCGACAATTCTTGAGCCGTGTCGCGGCCGAAGAAGCGGATCTCGGTCGGGATTCCGAGTGCAATCGCCGTCCGGGCGATATTCGCCGCCGGCTCGATGCCGAGCACCGGGACACGAAGCGCCTTGAAGTGCTTGAGAAGATATCCGTCGTTGCTCGCGATTTCGACGACCCTGCTCGTTGCGTTGAGACCGAAGCGACGAACGGCCATTCCGGCAAAATCGGCCGCGTGACGCACCCAGCTGTCGGAGTACGACGAGAAGTATGCGTAATCCGAGAACAGGGCCCGGGGCGAGACATCCGTGGAGAGTTGGGCGAGAAGGCACGATTCGCAAAGCTTCACGTGCAGCGGGTATGCCGGCTCCCGTGCGGCAAGATCAGCGGCATCGAGATATCCGTTGGCCAGGGGCGTCCTTCCGAGATCGAGAAAGCTGCGGCGCAATGGCGCTTCGCAGGCCCGGCACGTCGTCCGTTCCGTCGCGCCCGCCGCGGCCTCGCCAGAGGGTTCGGGTCGATTGGCATTTCGCTGCGGTTCCTGAACTGCATGTTCCACGGACATCGAATCCCTCGCCCTTCGTTGCATCGATGAGCTCTAGACGCTGGCTGCGCCATCCTGTGCAACGCGCCGCGGCTCTGCTGGACCGTCGAGCGGCCTGTACTCTGTGCTCCATGGAAACATCGGGCGCACCGCGCCTCCCAGTTCGCCGTCCCAATCGCCGCGGGCGCAGTCTGTGCGGAAAGATTCCGTGACGTGGAACGCCACTGCATTCGCCTCATAGAACTGGGTGCGCGGCGGATCGATGGTCGTGACGCATGGCTCGACGAAGATCGTGCCCTCGTTCAGCATGTTCGCCGGAACATGGAGCTTGCTCGTATACCGCCCTATGGGCCGCGGGCGCCGGCGCCAGGCCGGATCGATGTCCATGCTGCTAAAGGCGTGAATGCCTTCGCTGGTAATGAAGTTGAAATGGGGTAACAGCAGATAGCCGTCCCGTAACACGTCGAATTCCATGACGAACGTAATCGGCTCCGACATGTCGATCGTCTCGGCCACCTTGCCATCGGCCGTTTCGACGCGTACTGCACGCAGGCGCGCGACATCGCCCCCGGGGGCCTTCGCCGGGTCGGTCCAGGCGCGGCTTGCCAGGCAGTCGATCCCGCTCGACAGGTACCGACCGACGACATCGTGCGCCCGTCCATCGTCGTGAATCCGGCCGCTCTCCAGAAGAATGGCGCGAGGGCAAAGCCGGGTTACCGCGGCCATGTTATGCGAGACGAAAATGACAGTGCGGCCCTGGTGGCCGACATCCTCCATCTTCGAAAGGCATTTGCGCTGAAACCGCGCATCGCCGACGGCGAGAACCTCGTCAACGAACAGGATCTCCGTTTCCAGGTGCGCCGCGACCGCAAAGGCGAGCCGCATGTACATGCCGCTCGAATAATGCTTGACCGGCGTGTCGAGAAAGCTCTCGACTTCGGCGAAGGCGACGATCTCGTCGAACTTGCGCTCGATCTCCGCACGCCGCATGCCGAGGATGCCGCCATAGAGATAGATATTCTCCCGCCCGGTGAGCTCCGGATGGAAGCCGGTGCCCACCTCAAGGAGCGAGCCTACCCTGCCGCGGATGCTCGCCTCGCCGCGGGTCGGTTCGACGATGCGAGACAAGACCTTGAGCAATGTGCTCTTGCCGGCACCATTGCGCCCGATGATGCCGACCACCTCGCCGGGGCGAATGTCGAACGATATCCCGTTCAGCGCCCAGAACCGGCTCGCCCCGCCGGCAGTGGCGATCGGCTCGCCCCGCATCAGGCGTCCGACCCTACGGATGGGCGCCTTGAAACCCTCCGCGATCGTATCCCGCAGCGTCTTGTACTGGTGATAGGTTTCGGGCCCGAGAACGAAGTACTCCTTGGCAAGGTCGTGCGCGCTGATGGCAAACGAGGTCATCCGGTTCTCCTCAGGCGATGTCGGCGAAGTTGCGTTCGACCCGTCGGAAGAAGAACGCGCCGCTGACAAGCCAGATCGTCGCCACGGTGAACGATACCGCAAATACGCCCCAGGGCGGATCGCCGGCGTCCAGAAGCGACCAGCGGAACCCCTCGACGACGCCGACCATCGGATTGAGCGCGAACACCAGTCGCCAGGATTCGTCCAGCAGGCTGCTCGGGTAGGCGATCGGGGTAGCGAACATCCATATCTGGCCGAGGAACGGGACGACGTACCGCACATCGCGGAACTGCACGTTCAGCGCCGAAAGCCAGAGCGTCACGCCCATCGCGCTGATCGCGCTAAGCAGGACGAAGAGCGGCAGGAACACGACGTTCATGGTCGGCGCCACCTGGTAGTAGAGCATACCTACAACCAGCAACCCCGATGCGATCAAGAAGTCTACGAGCCCTGCCAGAACGGACGACACCGGAACGATCATCCGGGGAAAGAAAACCTTCTTGATCAGCTTCTCGTTCTCGACAAGGCTGTTGGCCCCGTGGCTCAGGCCGTTCAGGAAGAACATCCACGGTACGAGACCTGCCAGCGCGAAGAGCGGGTACGGCAGTCCGTCCGACGGCATATTCGCAAGTCGGCCGAAGAAGATGCTGAAGATCAGCATCGTGAACAACGGCTGGATGAGCGCCCAGGCTGCGCCAAGCACCGTCTGCTTGTAGCGCACCTTGACGTCCCGCCAGATGAAGAAGAAGACGAGCTCGCGAAACTCCCAAAGCTCGCCAAGACGGAGCCGTGCCCATCCGACCGTCGGCCTGATGATCGTGACGGGCGGCTCGCCCGTCCTGGTTGAAGCATGCGGGGCCGTGACCGGCTGGCGCAGACCGGCCGCGACGTGCGTGGCAGAACCGTTCATCGTGTTATCACCTGCTTCCGGAATCGTAGCCCCCGTCTTGCCGCCGAGCGTTGCGTCGGCCGATCCGGTCTTGGGCCCGCCCGTTTTCAAGTCGATCACTGTCGCGACAATCATGCGGCGCGATCCGTCGCGAAGTCCGGCCATTTCCGGTCTCGGTCGGATATCACGCTTACGGGCAGTGGCCAGTCGATGCCGAAGGCCGGATCGTTCCATCGGATGCCCCGTGCCGCAGCCGGCCTGTGGACGGCCGACATCTGGTAGTGCAGCTCGGTTCCGTCCCGCACGGTCTGGAAGCCATGTGCCAGGCCTTCGGGGATGAGGAGAGCGAACCCGTTGTCCTCGCTCAGTTCGAAGCCCAGCCATCTTCCGAATGTCGGCGAGCCTGGCCGGATATCGGCGATCACGTCGTATGCGGCTCCCCTAATGCAGCGAACGAGCTTCGTCTCCGCGAATGGCGGCGCCTGAAAGTGCAGTCCGCGCAAAGTCCCGGTCCACCGGTTGAAGGACTGGTTCGCCTGGACGAACGCGATCGTGCCGACGTGCCGCGCGAACTCCTCATTGCACCAGGTCCGGACGAAATATCCCCGCTCATCCTCGTGCCGTTCCGGTTCGATCAGATAGGCGCCGGCCAGATCGAGGGCGATGAACTTCATTCGGTTCTCCAGAAGAGCTGACTGTCCAACTCTCCGAGCCGCAAGAGGTGCTCGAGCTGCTTGAGACGTGTAAAGGCACGGAAAGTGAAAACGTCCTTCGTCATCTCTATCTTCTTGAAGATCGCGCAGAGCTGGGCGGCACCGATGGTGGCGTTGCGCTTGCACGTAAATCCAAGGACGGTGCGGATTTTCTCGAAGCTGACCCGGTAGCTCCGATTGTCTGCGCCATCGGGCCCGAACTCGACCGCACAGCCCGGGAACACGCCGGCCACGATTTCCGCGATCTCCTTGATACGATAGTTGTCGCTGTCCTGGCCGACATTGAATGTCTGGTTATGGATGACCGGCCGGGGCGATTCGAGCGTCGCGATGATTGCGTCGCAGATATCGAGGATATGTACCAGGGGTCGGTATGCGCTGCCGTCACCGTTCATCCGGATCGCTTTCTCGGTCCAGGCAAGCCCGGCAAGATTGTTGAGCACGATGTCGAAGCGCATTCGCGGCGAAGGACCGAAGGCGGTCGCATTGCGGAGGAATGTCGGCGAGAAGTCGTCATCGGCCATGGCAGAAACGTCCCGCTCCACCATTACCTTGCATTCCGCATAGGTCGTCTGGGGATTGGCCGGTGACAGCTCCGTCTTGACCTCGTCGTTGCCGGCTCCATAGACACTGCACGAGGACGCATAGATGAATCTCTTTGCCCCACCGTCCTTCGCCATCCTGGCGAGGCTGACCGAAGCGCCGTGATTGATGCGGCGCGTGATCTCGGGGTTGTGCTGCCCGAGCGGATCGTTCGACAGCTCCGCGAGATGGATGATCGCGTCGAATCCGGTCAGGTCGGACTGCGTCAGACGTCGCAGATCGCGGCGGTGGACGGCCGGAAAGTCGTCGATCCCGTTATAGAGGCAGCCGTCGCGGTAATACCCGGTGTCGACCGCGACCACCTCATGCCGGTGCTTCAGGAGCAACGGCACCAGCATTACGCCGATATAGCCGTCGACGCCTGTGACGAATACCTTCATGCGCAATTCCCTGGTAAGGTTGGATCGCTCTTCCCGCCGACGCTAGGCCGCATGTCGCTGGTCCCAGACCTTCCAAGGCGCCTGGCCGGAATTCCATAGCTCCTCGAGGACGTGCTTGTCGCGCAGGGTATCCATCGGATGCCAGAAGCCGTCATGCCTGTAGGCGGACAATTGTCCCGAGCGCGCGAGCTCCTCCATCGGTTCCCGCTCCCAGACCGTCGAATCCGATTTGATGAAGTCGACGACCTTGGGTTCCAGCACGAAATAGCCGCCGTTGATCCAGCTGCCATCCTCCCGCGGCTTCTCGCGGAATGCCCGGACTAGAGAGTCATTGTGACCGAGCGTGAAGCTTCCGAACCGGCCCGGCATCTGGACCGCGGTGAGCGTGGCAAGCGTTCCCTCGGCCCGGTGAAACCGGAGAAGGTCCTGGATATTGATGTTGCTGACGCCGTCGCCATAGGTGAAGCAGAACGTATCCCCGTTTATATGGTCGACCACACGCTTCAGCCGGCCTCCCGTCATGGTGGTCTCGCCGGTATCGATCAGAGTCACCTTCCAGGGCTCGGCGCTGGAGCGGTGAATCTCGACCCGATCGCTGGAGAGATCCACGGTTAGGTCGGCGTGACGTAGGAGATATCGCGTGAAGTAGTCGACAATCATGAATCCCTTGTACCCGCAGCAGACCACGAACTCGTTGATCCCGAACGCCGAGTAGATCTTCATGATGTGCCAGAGGATCGGTCGTCCGCCGATCTCCACCATCGGCTTCGGCCGTACACCGCTCTCCTCGCTTATGCGCGTTCCGTAACCGCCGGCCAGAATGACAGCTTTCATCGGGTTCGATCGCTCCAGGCACAATCAAAGATAATCAGCCGCGGCAACGGGTTCGAATAATGCAGGACGGGTTCTTTGACGGGCAAGGTCGTCGGAGGCGTACTTCCAACAGGCTGGCTCCGCCGCACGTATCTCCGCCGGTGTAGTGGGCACCGCCCTTCGGCGCACTGGACTATGTCCTTCGGCCGGTCGATGCGCGATTCGCTTTGACCGGCGACCGTTTCCCGAGCCGCGCCGCCGGTCGCCGAAGTACTAACCCGCATACGGGGCTGTTCTGGGCTTCGGCCCACTAATTATCGTTCTGAACAGCTAGCCGGCAACTTCCGACGGGTTATCTGCAAGCGTCATTCAACCGACACCAGCAACCAGCAGGAGAACATGAGATACAGCGGTAAACGCGTCCTCGTGACCGGCGGCGCAGGCTTCCTCGGTTCACATCTGTGCGAGCGTCTGCTCGCCGCAGGGCATGAAGTCTTGTGCGTCGACAACTACTTCACGGGAAGCCGAGACAACATCGGCCATCTTCTGGCGGACCGGCGCTTTGAGGCCATACGCCACGACATCACGTTCCCTCTCTACCTGGAGGTCGACGAGATCTACAACCTGGCCTGTCCGGCCTCACCGATCCATTACCAGTTCGACCCGGTGCAGACGACCAAGACGTCGGTGCACGGCGCGATC
>JAWLHE010000015.1:0-67100 GCA_041690495.1 Alphaproteobacteria bacterium
GCTGCAGGAGCGGCTGGCCAAGCTGGCCGGCGGCGTTGCGGTGATCCGGGTTGGCGGCGCCACCGAGGTCGAGGTCAAGGAGCGCAAGGACCGCGTCGATGACGCGATGCATGCGACCAAGGCCGCCGTCGAGGAGGGCATCGTCGCCGGTGGCGGCGTGGCACTCCTGTACGCGACGAAGGCCCTCGAGAAGCTCGAGCCGGCGAATGACGACCAGAAGGTCGGCATCGACATCGTCCGCAAGGCGCTCCAGGC
The DNA here is from genome assembly GCA_041690495.1 of Alphaproteobacteria bacterium. Taxonomy (GTDB): domain Bacteria; phylum Pseudomonadota; class Alphaproteobacteria; order CACIAM-22H2; family CACIAM-22H2; genus DATAAP01. Next base: position 256 of record JAWLHE010000015.1, read on the forward strand.
GCCGGCGCGGCAGATCGCCCAGAATGCCGGCACCGACGGGTCCATTGTCGTCGGCAAGCTGCTCGAGCAGAAGAACCTCAACTTCGGCTTCGACGCGCAGACCGGCGACTTCGTCGATATGATCAGGACGGGCATCATCGACCCGACCAAGGTCGTGCGCACGGCGCTGCAGGACGCGTCCTCGGTCGCCGGTCTCCTGATCACGACGGAGGCGATGGTCGCCGAGAAGCCGGAGAAGAAGGCTCCGCCGATGCCCCCGGGCGGCGGCGGCATGGGCGACATGGACTTCTAGAAACGAAGGCCGTTGTGGTACTCGAGGGCGGGTCGTTCGACCCGCCCTTTTTCTTTCTTTCAGACCCGCGCGTGGCGTGCCGAGATCGCGCGCTCGAGCGCTGCGGCGACGAGATGGTCGATCTCCAGCGTATGGCGCAGCCGTGCCAGCAGCCGGCTTTCTACGAACGGCACGGCGTGGTCGACGGCCGCGACATCGCATGCCAGCAGGTAGGCGGTTTCTCGCAGGTGATGCGGTACGCTCTCGTTGATCAGGCCAAGCACGCGGTCGAGGCCGTCATTCAGCTGCAGCAGCACCGCGCATTCCTTCGCCGTCGTCGTCAGCTCCTCCGGGTCGTAGTCGCGAAAGACGGGCCAGAGTTGCACGATCTGCCCGATGCGACGCAGTTCCTCGTCCGGCATGCTGCGATCGACCGCGGAAACGAGAATCATCGCATAGATCATCGCCGCATGCGGCGATACGCGGGACCGTGCAACAGGTTCAGTGACAGCCATGATAGCTCCGTAGTGGTATGCGGCGACTGTAAGGTTCTCGCGCGCCGCGTCAAGGCGCCCAAAACGCCGCTGCGGCTATCCCGTCGCGTATGGATGGGCGATGCGTGGCGGCATTCGCCTTAGATGCCGAGTGCCAGGTCGTCCGACTGGATCCGCTTCACGCCGGCGGCTGCCATTTTCGCCCAGGCTTTATCCAGCGAGCCCTGCGTGTCGATGCCGCGGCACGCGTCCTCGATCACGAATGCGGCGAACCCGTCCTTTCTCGCATCCAGCGCGGTGAACGCGACGCAGAAATCCGTCGCCAGGCCCGCCACGAAGCAGCGAGTCAGCCCGCGCTGCTTGAGATAGCCGCTCAGGCCCGTCGGCGTCTTGCCGTCGGCCTCGTAGAACGCCGAGTAGCTGTCGACGGCGCGGCGGTGGCCCTTGCGGATAATGAGAGAGGCATGGGGGATCGCCAGGTTCTCGTGCAGCGCTGCCCCGTCCGTCCCTTGCACGCAGTGATCCGGCCACAGCACCTGCTTGCCATAGGGCAGGTCGACCGTGTCGAAAGGCCTTTTGCCGGCGTGCTGCGAGGCGAAAGAGATGTGGTCCGGTGTGTGCCAGTCCTGTGTCAGGACGACGTGGCGGAAACCTTTGGCGATCCGGTTGATGATCGGCACGACCTGCTCGCCCTGCGTCACAGGGAGCGATCCGCCGGGAATGAAGCAGTTCTGGACGTCGACGACGATGAAGACATCGTTGCTGCCGGGCTTGATCGAGGCAGCCGCGCGGACCCCGCTCCACATGCCGCTCGCCGCCAGAAGAGCCAGGGAGCCCGCGCCGCCCAGCAGGCGACGCCGGCCGATGGTCGAAACCATGATCGACGCCATGAGACGCCTCCCTTCAGCCGTTGCCGATCGATCTTAGGACTCCGCCCGCGCGCTCGACAAGGCCACGTAGCACAGCCTAGGGTGCCACGCCATGCAAGCCGTCCTCGACGTCGTTCTCCCGGTCTTCGGTATCATCCTCGCTGGATATCTGGCCGGGCGCTTCCGCATCCTCGGCATGGAGAGCTCGGAGGCGCTCAACCGGTTCACCTATTTCTTCGCGCTGCCGGCGCTGTTGTTCATCGGCATGGCGCGGGTGCCGGTCGGGCAGGTGATAAATCTGCCGTTCATCGCGACGTTCCTCGGCGGGTTATTCGCGGTGTTCGCGCTGGCTCTCCTGGTGGCGCGCTGGGCCTTTCCCGGGCCGCTCGCCGCCCGGACGATGGGCGCGCTCGCGGCGGTGTTCGCCAATACCGGGTATATGGGCATTCCGCTGTTTCTCACCGCGTTCGGGCCGGAAGGAACATTGCCGGCAGTGATCGCGACCGTACTGCTCGGCGCGGTGGTGATGGGCACCGGTATCATCCTCATCGAGCTCGATCTCAGCAAGGGCGGCGGCCTCGGCAAGGCTTTGCGCGATGTTGCTTTTGCGCTGCTGCGCAACCCTTTGCTTACCGCCCCGGTCGCCGGCCTGGTCTGGGGGGCGCTGGGCTTTCCGCTGCCGGCGCCGCTTGCGACCTTCGCCGACATCCTCGGCGCCTCGGCGGGCCCATGCGCGCTGTTTGCGATCGGGCTGTTCCTGGCGACGCGCTCGTTGACCGCCCTGATGGGGGGCCGGCGCGCGATCGAGGTAACGTGGCTGATGGCGCTGAAGCTGGTCGTGCAGCCGTTCGTCACCTGGCTGCTCGCCCGCTGGTTCGGACTTGATCCGTTCTGGACGGCATCCGCCGTCATTCTCGCGGCGCTTCCGACCGGTGCCCTCGTCTTCGTCATGGCGACGCAATATGGGATTTATGTCGAGCGCGCTTCGGCCGTCATTCTCGCATCGACCATCATCTCGGTCGTGACCCTTTCGGTGGCGATGATTGCACTGAACCCCGCAAGGCCCTGAGCGGACGCATAGGCCTGCTCGACTTGACTGCCGATCCATGGCTTACTGTGTTCAAAGTGGGGTAGATTCCCGCGCAAGAATGACGATCTGGGGAGCAACGCGGGATCATGGCGCGCGTACCGTTGACGATTGCCTGTTGGGACTACGACCGCACCCGCGCCCTGATGGACGGCCGGGTCGGCGTCGAGGGCTGCGATGTCACATACCTGCCGCTGTCGCCGGAGGAAGTGTTCTTTCGCGCGTTTCGACATCACGAGTTCGACGTCACCGAGCTGTCCTTCAGCACGTATATGATGACGCGGGCGCGCGGCACCTGCCCCTATCTGGCCATTCCGGTTTTCGTCAGCCGCGCTTTCCGCCATTCGGCCATCTATATCCGCACCGACCGCGGCATCACCCGGCCCGAGGATATCAAGGGTCGCAAGGTCGGCGTTCCCGAATACCAGGTGACGGCGGCGCTATGGGTGCGGGGCATGCTGAAGGACGAGTACGGGGTCGATCCTGCTGACGTCGACTGGTATTCGGGCGGCGTCGAGGAGCCAGGACGTCACGAGAAGGCGGACCTGAAGCTGCCGCCCGGAGTCCGCCTTACTGCCATCCCCGCCGGGCACACCCTCGGCGCCATGCTTGCGGCCGGCGAGATCGACGCCCTCGTGGCGCCGCGCGCGCCGTCGTGCTTTTCACGTCATGCGCCGCATGTCGGGCGGTTGTTCGCCGATTTCCGCGCCGCCGAGAAGGCCTATTGGAAGAAGACCGGCATCTTCCCGATCATGCACGTTGTCGGCATCCGCGAGAGCCTGGTCGAGCGCTATCCATGGCTGCCCGCCAGCGTATTCAAGGCGTTCGTTCAGGCGAAGGCACTGGCATTGCCTGAGCTGCACGAGGTTGCCGCCCTCAAATACATGCTGCCATGGGTCGCCGCCGAAGTGGAGGAGACCGAGGCGGTGATGGGAACGGATTTCTGGCCTTACGGCATCGACCGCAACAAGCCGACGCTCGATGCGATCATGCGCTACTCCTACGAGCAGGGCCTCTCCGGCCGGCTCCTCGGCCCCACGGAGCTGTTCGCGCCATCGACTTTCGAGCGATTTAAAGTCTGACAGAAATCAGGGAGGACAAGCAATGAAACGACTGATTTTCGCATTGGCGACGCTGGTGCTCGGCGCTACGGCTGCGGACGCCCAGTCGGGCCCGCCCTACCGGCTCACGCTCGCGGGCGCCAGCGCCGGCGGCCTCTGGTCGCAGCTCGGCGTCGGCGTCGATCAGGCGGTCTCCGCGGCGTTTCCCGGCTCGACGATAACCTATCAGACCAGCGGCGGCGGCCTCGCCAACCTGCCGATGGTCGCAAGCGGCCGAGTGCCGATGGGCATTGCGCTCGACGCCGAGATCGACATCGCCATGAAAGGCGAGGAGCCGTTCAAGGAACCGGTCAAGGGGTTCCGAATGCTCGCGCGCCTCTACGAGGCGCAGATCAACTACATGCTCGTGACCCAGGAGTTCTCGGAGAAATACGGTATCAAGACGCTCGACGACCTGGTCCGGAAGAAGCCGCCGGTGCGCGTTGCCATCAACCGCCGCGGCAACGCGACCGGAAGGATCAGCGCGCTGTTCTTCGAGGCCGTCGGCATCACGCCGCAGGTGGTCGAGAGCTGGGGCGGGCAGGTTGTCTACGCCGCGTCGGGCGAGCAGGCCAACCTCGCCATGGACCGTCGCATCGACATGATCCATAACGGCCTGTTCATTCCCGACCGATCGATTCTGCAGATCACCAATTCGGTGCCGATGGTGTGGCTGACGACGACGCCGGCAGTGGTCGAGAAGGTCGCCAAGGAGAGCGCGGGAAAGCCGTATCTTGTCAAGGCGGGCGCCTATCCATGGCTGAAGCATGATGTACTGACGACGGCGCATGGCGCGGTCATCACCGTCAGCGAGAAAATGGACGACAAGACCGCCTACAATCTCGCCAAGGCGATCACAGAGAACGTCGGCAAGATCAGCGGTCAGAGCAAGGCGCTCGCCTCGGTCGACAAGAAGGTCGTGGCAAGCGGTTCGATCGTGCCGTTCCATCCCGGCGCCGAGCGTTACTACCGCGAGGCCGGGCTGCTGAAATAAGCGGCGCCCACGCGGGGCAGCTCCGGATGGCGACGGCCAGCGCGGGCGCCGCGGGAAAGACCCTCGGCGCCCGCCTCATCGGTCTGTTTTTTTCCGTCGGTGCGAGGCGCCGGCCCAGGGGCGTTGTCGCCTGGCTCATCCTGCCCTTCGCGATCGCGATCGGCATCTGGGTGATCTATGCGGCGCTGTTCGCCTTCATCGATCCGCTGGCGCACAGCATGATCTTCGCCTGCGGCATGCTTGGGTTGCTCTTCCTGGTGTGCGGTGCCTCGCCGAACTCGGACCCGGTGCGGCCGCACTGGACCGATTGGCCGCTGGCTGCCTTGAGCATCACCTCGGGCATTTATTTCTTCCTTCACATCAGGGAGATCGCGACCCGGATCACCCTGCTCGATCCGCTGAGCGCGTCCGACATCTTCTTCGGCACGTCGATGTTCCTCCTGACGCTGGAGGCGACGCGGCGCGCAACCGGACTGGGGCTGACCCTGGTCGTGCTGGTCTTCGTGGCCTACAACCTGTTCGGCGACCTGCTCGGCGGCGTGCTCGGCCACGGCAAGATCGGTTTCACGCATTTCCTCGATGTCATGGTCTTCACGACGGACGGGATCTTCGGCGTCGCCGTGCGCGTCGCCGCGACGTATGCGTTCCTGTTCGTCCTGTTCGGGACGATTCTCGAGCGGGCCGGGGGCGCGCGGTTCTTCTTCAATATTGCGGCGGTGTTCACCGGACGCCGGCCGGGCGGTCCTGCGAAGGTGGCGGTGATCTCGTCGGGCCTCTACGGGATGGTCTCGGGCAGCCCGACCGCGGACGTCGTGACGACCGGCTCGGTCACGATCCCGATCATGAAGCGGCTCGGCTATTCCGGCACCACCGCCGGCGCCATCGAGGTCGGCGCCTCGACCGGAGGCAGCATCATGCCGCCGGTCATGGGTTCGGCCGCCTTCATCATGGCCGAGTATACCGGCATCCCTTACCGCGACATCGCCATCGCGGCGCTCATTCCCGCGATCCTCTACTATGTCGGCGTCTATGCCCAGGTGCATCTGCGGTCGTTGCGGCTCGGCTTCCATGGCCTGCCGGAAGAGCAGATCCCGACGCTGCGGGCGACGATGAAGGACGGCGGCATCTTCATCGTGCCGTTGATCGTACTGGTCGTGTTCCTGCTGCTCGGCTACTCGCCCAGCATGGTCGCGGTCGCGGCCGCGGTCTCGGTCGTCGTCGTCGCCGCGGTGCGCAGAGATACACGCATAGGTCCGATCCGCCTGCTGAATGCGCTCGCCGATGCGACCATGCTGATGATCACCGTCACAGCCGCCTGCGCGGCGGCGGGCCTGGTCATTGGCGGCATCAGCATGACCGGCCTGGCGCAGAAGTTCGGCCATCTGGTCGGCCTGGTTGCCGGCGGGGAGCTGCTGCCTTCGTTGCTGGTTATCGCGGTGCTTTCGCTGCTGCTCGGCATGGGCATGCCGACCCCGAACGTCTATATCCTGAGCGCCGTTCTGTCCGGTCCGATGCTGGCGAGCCTGGGCGTGGACAAGATGTCGGGCAATTTGTTCCTCGTATACTTCGCGGCGCTGTCGGCAATGACGCCGCCTGTCGCCGTCGCCGCCTATGCGGCAGCGCCGATTGCGGACGCAAACCCGTTGCATATCGGATTCACCGCCGTCCGCTTCTGCCTTGCCGCATTCATCGTGCCGTTCGCCTTCATCTACGGGCCGGAGCTGCTGCTCAACGGCCCTGTGTGGAAAATCGCGCTCAGCTTCGGCACCGCTGTGCTCGGCGTGATCCTGCTGGCCGGCGCGGCCGAAGGCTGGTTGCGCGGGCCCTTGGCATGGCACGCACGGCTTCTGCTCGGTGCTGCTGCGCTTGCCTTCATCGTCCCCGGTACCACGGCGGCGCTGGTCGCAATCGGCTTGGCCGCCGCGGGTCTCGGGTTGAACTGGCTGGTACGTGGCGGCGTGGCGCGGACATCGCTCTGAGCCGCCGGGGCTCGCCGCGAGAAGGCTCTGTGGAACGAATGACGCGCACCGGCGTTGTCCCGGTGTCCGAACGCAAAAATATCGGAAACGATATCGATGCGAACGGATAAGGACCCGCCGCAGCTAGCTCTCAGGAGCAAAGTTGCGGCGGGTTCCTTGCTTCAGGACCTTGCCTTGCGGCCGAGGAACTCGGCAGTCTTCTGCACAGCTTCGGCGAGCCCGATGCGCTGGATCTCGACGCCAGGCGGAAATGCGCCGCACAGCCGTGAGGGCAGGCGGGGATCGAGCAGCACAAACACGCCATGATCGTCGGCGCGGCGGACCAGCCGGCCGAAGGCCTGCTTGAGCTTCAGCCTGGTCAGCATGTCGTCATACGCAGCCCCGCCGAACGCGGCCTTGCGCGCGCGGTGCAGGATGTCGGGGCGCGGCCACGGCACGCGGTCGAACACGATCAGGCGCAGGCTGCGGCCCGGCACGTCGACGCCGTCGCGGACCGCGTCGGTGCCGAGCAGGCACGCATCCTCCTCGGCGCGGAAAATGTCGATCAGGGTGCCGGTATCGAGCCCGTCCACATGCTGGGCATAGAGCGGCAGGCCGTCCTCCTCCAGTGCCCTGGCGATGCGGGCATGCACGGCCTTGAGGCGGCTGATCGCGGTGAACAGGCCGAGCGCGCCACCGCCCGCGGCGACGAACAGTGCACGGTAGGCTGCGGCAAGCTGCGCCACGTCACCGCGCACGTCCTTGACCACCAGCACGCGCGTCTGCGCCGAATAGTCGAACGGCGAGGGGACCGCGGCGCGCGTGGCCTCGGGCAGATGCCGCGCCCCCGTGCGCTGCTCCGCTGCGCGCCAGTCCGCCTCGGGATCGCCGGTGCCGTCGGTAAGCGTGGCCGAGGTGACGAGCACGCCGTGGGCGGGCTGCACCACCGCCTCGGCGAACGGCATGGTCGGATCGACCCAGTGGCGGTGCAGCCCGACATCGACCTCGCGGCCGTCGAGGCGGTCGACCGAGAACCAGTCGACGAATTCATTCGGCGTCTCGCGTTCCAGCGCCGCCAGCATGCCGCGCCAGGCGCCGAGCTTGTCGAGCCCGCGCCGCGCCAGGCTACGGGCGATCGACTCGATACGGATGCGCGTGCCGCTGTCGAGCTCCGAAGCCTTCTCCTCCAGCGTTCTGGTCAGCCGTTTGGCGAGCAACGTCATCGGCTCCATGAGCCGTTTCAACGCATCGTCCAGGCGCAGCGCCGCATCGAGCAGGCCCGGAACCGGCGGCGCCGGATCCGTCTCGATGCTGTAGCCGTCGTCGCTGCCGTCGGTGCGGGCGTAGACCTGCTGGCGGACGACGGCGAGAAACGCTTCGGCCGGTCCTGCCGGGTTGCCTGCGAGCCGCTGCAGCCATTGATCGCCGGGCAGGGCGCGCGCGGCGCGCAGCACCGCATCGAGCGCCGTCTCGGCCTCGCCGTCGCCGGCGATCAGCTCCTCGCATCGCGCCTTGAGGCCGCGTGCGCGCGAGCTGCGCCGGCCTTCCTCGCGGCCGAGCAGCCAGCGGCGCAGCTCGTGCGTCTCCTCACCGGACAGGAAGGCGGAGAACGCCCCGTCTGCGGCATCGAACACATGATGCCCCTCGTCGAACACGTAGCGCGTTGGCAGGGTCGTGTCGTCGACGCCGCCGAGCGCGGCCTGGTACATGACCAGGGCATGATTGCCAATGACGATGTCGGCGCGGCGCGCGCGGCGGATGCTCTTCTCGACGAAGCATTTACGGTAATGGCTGCAGGCCGAATAGATGCATTCGCCGCGCCGGTCGGCGAGGCCCCGCGTGCGGGCGCGCCCCGCAAGATCGGCAAGCCAGGCCGGAAAATCGCCGCCTACCATGTCGCCATCGCGCGTCGCGGCGACCCAGCGGGCCATCAGCCCGAGCGCCACCGCGTCCTGCGGCCGCGTCGCGAGCCCGGCGAGCGCTTCCTCATAGTTGAGCAGGCAGAAATAGTTCTCGCGGCCTTTGCGGATCACAACGTGGCGCTGCTTCTCGGCCGGGTCGGGAAACAGACGGTCGAGCTCGCGATCGATCTGATGCTGCAGGTTTCGGGTGTAGGTCGAGATCCAGACCGGGCCGTCGTTCTTCTCCGCCCACACCGTCGCCGGGGCGAGATAGCCGAGCGTCTTGCCCACGCCGGTGCCGGCCTCGGCCAGAACGAGGCGGGGCGTGTCGGCGTCGTCGCGCGGCATGAAGGCGGCGCTCGCGGACGATGCGTAGTCGGCCTGCTGCGGGCGCGGCTCGGCATCGCCGCCGAGCATCTTGACCAGCCGTGCGCGCGCCTCGACCGGTTCGACCGGCCAGCTCTCGGCCGGCGTTGCCGGCGCGAACTCGGCCCATTCCGCCAGCGTCTGCCAGATGTGGAGCGCGTTGGTCGCGCGTGCGTGCTGGAAGGCCTCGGGCGCGTCGCCGAGAGCGGCCAGCACGGCGGGACCCCAGCGCCAGCCGCCGCGCGCCATGACGCGGGCGAGCCCGATCGTGTCCTGGCCGCTCTCGGAGCGCCGCTCATAGGCGCGCATCTCGGCAAGCTCGGCCAGAAGTCGGCGCGTGATCTCGAACAGCGCCAGCGCCTGGCTCGCCGGATCCGCGCCGTGCGGGACGTCGAGCGCTGCCGCGAGACCGCGCGGCGTCGGCAGGCAGAACCGCGCCGGCCGCACGAAGGCAAAGAGCTCGAGCAGGTCGAGTGCGGCGAAGCGCTCGATGCCGAGCCGCCGCGCCGTCGCCGGCGCGTGCACCAGGATCGGCGGCGTGTTGCGCGCGCGCACCGCCGCTTCCTCGGCGGGAAGCTCGAGCAGCTCGCCGTCCGGCGTCAGCCACGCCGCCCGCGTTATGCCGGCAATCAGCGCCGGGGCATTTGGCACGAGATGGTTTGCGGGTGGGCGCGGCACGTTCATCGGCCGCACTATATGGTCTGGATCGTGCCGCGGCCATGGTGGCGCAAGACCGCGGTTAACGGGGCCGCTGAATACGGAGAAGATGCTACTTAGGGCGGAATTGGGAGAGGCCCGCCACTCGCTAAGGGAGCGAAGGACGTGTTGCGAGAGCACGGCTTCCGGCTGCGATGGCGAGCGCGACGAGGATCAGAACCGCCGCAACCGCGAACGTGAACCGCATCCCGGCGGCGACGGCCTCCGGACGCGCTGCTGCCACGTCGACTGCCCTCGACGCGAGCGCGAACACGGCGCCCATGGCGGATGCGCCGGTGATCAGCCCGAGATTGCGCGACAGGTTGAGCATGCCGGAGATGACGCCCCGCTGGTCGGGGCGGGCATCCGTCATGACGGCGGTGTTGTTGGCCGTCTGGAACAGTGCGTAGCCGGCGGTGATGACGACCATGGGGGCGATGTATCCGGCGATCGCGAACGCTGCCGGCGACATCGATAGAATGAAAGAACCGGCCGCTATCGCGATGAGCCCGATGACGGTCATACGCTGTGCGCCGAGTCGGTCGACAAGGCGGCCGGCTGGCACGCCGGTCAGCGCGGCGGCAAGCGGCCCGACCGACATGACAAGTCCGACAAGGGCCGCGTCGAGCCCGAGCGCGCGCGAGAGATAGAACGGCCCGACCACCAGCGTCGCCATCAGCACCGTCGCGACGAGCGCGCTCATGGCGAGGCTCGCACTCAGCGCTGGATCGCGGAACATTGGCAACTGGATCAGCGGCGATGCGGCCTTCGCCTCGACGAGCACGAAAAGACCGACTCCGATCCCAGCAGCCAACAACAGCGACACATTGAGTGGACCAAAGCTGCCGCGCCCCATCGTCACGGCGAGCGCATAGGCCGCGAGCGTCAGGGCAAGCAGCAGCGTACCCACCTTGTCGAAGCCGGTCCGAACGGTCTTCGGCTCCCGGCGGTCGGCGGGCAGGTAGCGGCGCGCGAGAAGGAAAGTCAGGGTGCCCAGCGGCACGTTAACGAGGAAGATTGCCCGCCAACCGAGTTCGGCGATCAGAATGCCGCCGAGCGATGGACCGAGAGCGGTGCCGATCGCGGACATCGTTCCGAGCAGCCCCATCGCGCTGCCGGTCTTTGCCTTTGGCACCGCCTCGCCGACGAACGCGATGGTGAGGGCCATCATGATGGCCGCTCCGAGGCCCTGCGCCGCCCGGCCGGCGATCAGCAGCCAGAGCGTCGGCGCGACACCGCACAGGACCGAGGCCGCCGTGAACAGGAAGAGTCCCGCCAGCAGAAGCCGGCGGCGGCCGGTGATGTCGCCGAGCCGTCCGACGCTGACGATCAGGGTGGTGATGGCGAGGAGATAGGCGAGGACGATCCATTGCACGTCTTGGAAGGAGGCGCTGAACGCCTCGGCCAGCGTCGGCAAGGCGACATTGGCGATGCTGGTGCCGAGCGAGGACAGCAACATGGATAGCGAAAGGCCGGCGAGCACCCACCGGACCGAAGGGCTCCGTTCCGTATCACCGGCTACCGCCTCGTCTCGTCCTGCGATGATTGTCTTCAACAAGAACTCCGTTTTCTGATGGCTCCCGAACCTGGGGCCGTCCCAAACGTAGTCACTTGGATGACACGGCGGAACATGCACGATTTGCATTTAATTCGTGCGTTTGACGCCATGTCATGATCAAGCCGTGCTATGGTCGATGCATGGCAACCCCCGATCTCAATCTTCTGGTCACCCTTGATGTGCTGCTCGCGGAAGGCAGCGTTGCGCGCGCGGCCCAACGGTTGCGGCTCAGTCCGTCGGCGATGAGCCGGGCGCTGGCGCGACTGCGTGAGACGATGGGCGATCCGCTGCTGGTCAGGGCCGGACGCGGCCTCGTTCCGACACCCCGCGCGCTCGAACTCCGCAATCGGGTCAGTCAGCTCGTGCAGGACGCGGAAGCGGTCCTGCGCCCTGCCGAGAAGCTCGACCTCAAACGGCTCGTCCGGACGTTCACGCTGCGGACGAGCGAAGGTTTTGTGGAGAACTTCGGGCCGGACCTCATTGCTCGCGTCGGCGAGGAAGCTCCCGGCGTGCGGCTGCGCTTCGTGCAGAAGATGGACAAAGACAGCGCGCCGCTTCGCGACGCGGCCGTCGATCTGGAAACCGGCGTCGTCGGGAAGGCGGCGGGTCCGGAGTTGCGGGCGCAGGCACTGTTCCGGGACCGTTTTATCGGCGTCGTGCGCATGGGACACAAGCTGAGCAAAGGCAGGATCACTCCCTCGCGTTATGCAGCCGGCAGGCACATCCTCGTCTCGCGGCGGGGCCTGGATGAAGGACCGATTGACGAAGCCCTGAAGCCGCTCGGGCTGGGGCGGGAGATCGTCGCGATCGTCGGCGGCTTTTCGACCGCGCTGGCTCTCGCCCGGGCCTCCGACCTGATCGCCAGTGTCCCCGAGCGACACACCGGAACCCTGCGCGCCGGAATGCACAGTTTTCCCCTTCCGGTCTCCGCGCCGGAGATCACGGTTTCAATGCTCTGGCATCCGCGCCTGGATGCCGATCCGGCGCATCGCTGGCTGCGCGGGTGCGTTCGGGACGCTTGCGCGGAGCGGCTCACCAAGTCATCGAGACGCGGAAGGGCTGCGAGCGTGAATGCGGGCCTGCATCCGCACCTGCGTGCTGACAGTTGACGGCGGTGCCCTCGGCCCCTAGCTTCCGCGGCCATGTCCGACACCACCATCGACGTTCCCCGCGATCTCGCCCTGAAAGGCCGTGCCTGGCCGTTCGAGGAGGCGCGCAAGCTGCTCGCCCGCTTCGGCAACAAGGCGCCGGAGAAAGGCTACGTTCTGTTCGAGACCGGCTACGGTCCCTCGGGCCTGCCGCATATCGGCACGTTCGGCGAGGTCGTGCGCACGACCATGGTGCGCAACGCCTTTCGCGCCATGTCCGATATTCCTACGCGGCTGTTCGCGTTCTCCGACGACATGGACGGGCTGCGCAAGGTGCCGGACAACATCCCGAACCCGGAACTGATCCGCCCGCATCTCGGCAAGCCGCTGACCTCGGTGCCAGACCCGTTCGGCACGCATGAGAGTTTCGGTCACCACAACAACGCGCGGCTGCGCGCCTTCCTCGATTCATTCGGCTTCGAGTACGAGTTCCAGTCGGCGACCGATATGTACAAATCGGGGCGCTTCGACCAGACCCTGCTCGAGGTGCTCGAGCATTACGACGCAGTGATCAACGTGATCCTGCCGACGCTCGGGCCGGAGCGGCGCGCCACGTATTCGCCGTTCCTGCCGGTCAGCGAGCGCACCGGGATCGTCCTGCAGGTGCCGCTGGTCGCGCGCGACCCGAAGGCGGGGACGATCACCTACCGCGACGAGGACACCGGCAAGCTGGTCGAGGTGCCGGTCACCGGCGGCCGCTGCAAGCTGCAGTGGAAGGCCGACTGGGCGATGCGCTGGGTGGCGCTCGGTGTCGACTACGAGATGTCGGGCAAGGATCTGATCGATTCGGTCAAGCTGTCGAGCCAGATCTGCCGCGTGCTCGGCGGCCGCCCGCCCGAGGGCTTCACCTACGAGCTGTTCCTCGACGAGAAGGGCGAGAAGATCTCGAAGTCGAAGGGCAACGGCCTGACAGTCGACGAGTGGCTGACCTACGGGCCGCCGGAGAGCCTGGCCCTGTTCATGTTCAACTCGCCGAAGAGCGCCAAGCGGCTGCACTTCGACGTGATCCCGCGCCAGGTCGACGACTATCTCGCCTTCCTGACGAAATTTCCGGAGCAGAAGCCGAATGAGGGCGATAACGCCCCGACCCGGCAGATCGACAATCCGGTCTGGCACATCCATGCCGGGAAGCCGCCGGCGCCCGAGCCCGACGGATTGCCGTTCAACATCCTCCTGAACCTGGTCGGCGTCGCCAATACCGAGGACAAGGCGGTGCTGTGGGGCTTCATCTCGCGCTACGCACCCAAGGCAAGTCCGGCGAACAACCCGTTTCTCGACAAGCTGGTCGGCTACGCGATCAACTATTTCCGCGACTACGTGAAGCCGACAAGGCGTTTCCGGCCGCCCACGGAGCAGGAGCGCGCGGCGCTCGAGGATCTGATCGCGATGCTCGAGAAGTTGCCGCCCGGTACTGACTCCGAGGCGATCCAGTTCGAGGTCTACGAGGTCGGCAAGCGGCACGGCTGGGCCAAGGACCTGCGCGGCTGGTTCAGGTCCTGCTACGAGGTCCTGTTCGGCACCGAGCAGGGACCGCGGCTGGGCTCGTTCATCGCGCTCTACGGCGTGCCCGAGACGATCGCGCTCATCCGCAGGGCGCTCGCGGGCGAGCTTGCGAAGGCGGCCTAGGCCACGTCTATACTCTCCTCACCGCTACGGTGCGGAGGAGACGGATGCCTGAAGCGAAGATTTACACGGGCGGCTGCCACTGCGGCACGGTCCGCTACGAGGCGCAGGCCGACCTGAGCAACGTGATCTCCTGCAACTGCTCGATCTGCAGCAGGAAAGGTTCGCTGCTTACATTCGTGCCGCGCGAGCAGTTCAAGCTCCTGTCCGGCGCGGACGAGCAGACCGACTACCAGTTCGGCAAGAAGATCATCCACCACATGTTCTGCAAGACATGCGGCATCGGGTCTTACGCGCTGGGCGAGATGCCCGACGGAACGAAGATGGCGGCGCTCAACGTCCGCTGCCTCGACGGAGTTGACGTCGCATCGCTCAAGCCGCAAGCCTTCGACGGCGCCAGTCTCTAGCGGGTGCTCACTTCGGCCGCGTCGCGGTCTTCGCCCATTCGAAATAGAGGTCGCGCGCCCTGGTCGTGATCGGCCCGGGCTGGAGGTCGCGCGCCTCGATGCGCGTGCAGGGCATTACCTTGGCGTAGTTGCCGGTCGAGAAGATCTCGTCGGCCGACAGCACTTCGGCGAAGGTGAGCGTTCGTTCCACGACCTCGATGCCGGACTCGCGCAGCAGGGTCACGACGCGCTGGCGCGTGATGCCGTTGAGGAAGGTGCGGTTCGGCACCGGGGTGTGCACGACGCCGTCCTTGGCGATGAACAGGTTCGCCGCCGCGAACTCCGCGACGTTGCCGTTGAGATCGAGCACGACCGCCGTTCCGAAGCCGCGCGCCTCGGCATCGGCGCTGATGCGGCCGACATGGACATAGAGGCCCGAGACCTTCGCCTCGGTCGGCGCCGTTTCCGGGCTCGGCCGGCGCAACGGCGACAGGCAGGCGCTGAACCCTTTGAATTCCGGCAGCGGGGCCGCCTCGAGCGTCAGCGCGAAGCGCGTCGTCGCCGGATCGGGCGCCAGCCAGCCGTGCGACGCATGGAACAGGGGCCGGATGTAGAGCTCCGCATCCGCCGGGAACCGTGCGATGCCGTCCCAGACCAGGCGCACGATTTCGGCGGCGCCAAGCTGCGGCTTGAGCCCGATCAGCTCGGCCGAGCGGATCGCCCGCGCGCAATGCCGGTCGAGATCGGGTGCCGTGCCGCGAAAGGCGCGCGCGCCGTCGAACGCGACAGAGGACAGCCATGTCGCGTGATCGGTGGCGCCCATCAGCGGCGGGTTGCCTTCATGCCAGGTTCCGTCGATCCAGGTGAGGGCTTCGACCATGATGCTCAGAATAGACGGGTGCGCCGCGTTCGGGGAGCGGCTTACTGACTCGCCCAGACGATGCGGTGGACGAAGGCGACGCTTTCGATCGGCAGGCTGCGCTCCGGCGAGTTGCCGCTCAGCGCGGCGAGATCGAGCTTCTTCGCGCCGCGCCGCCTCAGCGCCTTGACCATGAGTTCGCCGTCGCCGGTCTTGACGACCACGCGATCGCCCTTGCGCAGGCTCGCTTCGGGCGAAACGATGACCGTATCGCCGTCGCGATAGACCGGTTCGAGGCTCTCGCCCGCGATCTCCAGCGCATAGGCGTGCGGGTCGGCGATGTCGGGAAATATCAGCTCGTCCCAGGCCGAGCCGGCGGGGTGTCCGGCCCCGTCAAAATTGCCCCTGCCGCCCGCCTCGCCATAGGCAATCACGGGAATCCGCCGCACGGGGCCGGCCATGCCCTGCGCCTTGCCGATATGGGCAACGAACTCGTTCAGCGTGGAGCCGGTCGCCTCGAGGATCTTGGCGATGCTCTCCGTCGACGGCCAGCGCGGCCGCCCGTCGCGGGCAACGCGCTTGCTCTTGTTGAAGGTCGTCGGATCGAGGCCGGCCCGCCGCGCGAGGCCGGAGGGCGAAAGAGAATGTTCGGCGGCGAGCTGGTCGATCGCCTGCCAGACGTCTTGATGTCGGAGCATCTGAGGATTTTTTCACAAGGCCCGCGCGCACGCATCAGGATTCTGGCCATGCATGCCGGATTATTCCCGAAGCGAGGCGAAAAATCCTGTGCGTTCAAGCGGGTCGTCAGCGGGGGCATGGCGCCGCCCGATATCTTCAGGTTGCAATCGTCAGACTGGCATTACAGCAGCGACGGCTTGTCGAAATCGAGTTCGCCATTCAGCTCGGCACGGTGGCACAGGCCCATGAAGTCGAAGATCGTCAGCTGTCCGCGGTCGAGCCGCGCCAGCCCGTCGTCGTTCAGGATCCGCAGCATGCGGCTGACATGCACGGTGCTGAGCCCGAGCGCGTCGGCGAGATGCTCCTGGGTCAGCGGCAGCACGCATGTGCTGTCCGCGCACAGCCGGCGCTGGCGCATGCGCGTGTACAGCTCCGCGAGCAGGTAGGCGACGCGGGATTCGGCGCTGCGCCGGCCGATCGTCGCGAGATGGACTTCCATCAGCGCCGCCTCGGCCGCTGCCATGCGCGCGATCTCCAGGCCGAGCCGGGGGTGCCGGTCGAACAGCGATTCCATCGCGTCGCATGCGAAGCTGCACAGGGCCGCATCGGTCAGCGTCTGTACGGTAAAGGCAACGCGGCCCGTCAGTGGCGCCTGCACCGCAATCAGATCGCCCGGCAGACAGAAATGGAAGATCTGTCGCCCGCCGTTCACGGTCGCAAAGCGGAAGGCCCAGCCTTCGAACAGCGTGTAGAACGCCACCGGCTTCATCTCGCGGCGGATGATCGTCCGGCCCGCCGGCACGGTGATGTGATCGCGCTTGAACTCCTTGACGGCGGCGAGTTCGGCCGGGGAGATCGCCTTGAAGATATCGCTGCGTCGCCACGGGCAGGCGTCGCACGCTACAAATCCGTTGCGCTTGTCCTGCAGCATCAATTCCTCGGACTGGTCAGGGCACGGAAACGACAACAATCCAAACGGGTGGTCAATGAAACTCGCTTGCTCGATGTTAACAACCGGCGATAGCCCATTCCGAATCCGGTCGGGGCGACCGTTGCGGACCATTTTCCTAGAGCGCCCACCGCCACCTGCTCTGATTACTCTCGGCGCGCGGCGTCATCTGTGTGCTTTATCATAGCGGCGCGCGCCATTGTCCGACTCGAACCGGCTCCCGTACTCTGCCGACCATGAACGCGCCACCTATCTATCACATCTGCAAACGGGCCGAGTGGGATGCAGCCCGTCGCGGCGGAAGCTATTCCGGCTCGTCGCAGGATGCGGCCGACGGCTTCATTCATTTCTCGACCGCGGCGCAGATCGCCGCAAGCGCGGCGAAGCATCGCGCCGGCCAGGGCGATCTCGTCATCCTCGAGGTCGACGCGGCGGCCTTGGGCACGGCGCTGCGCTGGGAGAAGTCTCGCGGCGGGCAGCTTTTCCCGCATCTGTATGGCGCGTTGCCGGCCGGTGCCGTGCGGCGCGCGGCACCGCTCCCGCTCGGGCCGGACGGCCGTCACGTCTTTCCGTGGGGCCTGGATGGTTGACTGGTATCGCCTGATCTCGCCGGCGCTGCAGACGATCGATCCCGAAACCGCCCACGGCCTTGCGATCCGCGCGCTCAGGGCCGGCCTGGTGCCGCGGCCGAAGCGCGTGGACGATCCCGTCCTGGCGCAACGCTTGTGGGGCCTCGATTTCCCCAATCCGGTCGGTTTGGCCGCGGGGTTCGACAAGCACGCCGAAGCGCCGGACGCGCTGCTGGCGCAGGGCTTCGGCTTCGTCGAGCTGGGCGGCGTAACGCCGCGGCCGCAGCCAGGCAATCCGCGCCCGCGGTTGTTCCGCCTGACCGAGGACGGCGCCGTCATCAACCGCATGGGGTTCAACAGCATTGGCCTCGAGGTCGTGCGCGCGCGTCTCGCCGCGCGCGCACGGCGCGGCATCGTCGGCGTCAATCTCGGCAAGAACAAGGACACTGCCGACGCCGCCGCGGACTATGTGGCCGGCGCCACGGCCCTGGCGCCGCACGCCGATTTCCTGGTCATCAACGTCTCCTCGCCCAACACGCCCGGCCTGCGCGCGCTGCAGAGCCGCGACGCGCTGCGCGGCCTGGTCGCCCGCACGCAGCAGGCAGTGGCGTCGGCCAGCCCTTCCGGTGCCCCGCCGCTGCTGCTCAAGATCGCTCCCGACCTGACCGAGGAGGACCGCCGCGACATCGCCGGCGTCGTGATCGAGACCGGAATAGACGGCCTGGTCGTCTCGAACACGACCATTGCCCGCCCCGCGACCCTGCGCAGCCCGCACCGCAACGAAACCGGCGGTCTTTCCGGCCGGCCGCTGTTCGAGCCCTCGACCGCGCTGCTCGCCGAGATGTACCGGCTGACGGGGGGACGGGTGACGCTGGTCGGCGTCGGCGGGATCGCCAGCGGGGCGGACGCCTACCGCAAGATCCGCGCCGGAGCCTCGCTGGTCCAACT
Organism: Alphaproteobacteria bacterium; assembly: GCA_041690495.1. Taxonomy (GTDB): domain Bacteria; phylum Pseudomonadota; class Alphaproteobacteria; order CACIAM-22H2; family CACIAM-22H2; genus DATAAP01. The sequence continues at coordinate 18,710 of JAWLHE010000015.1, forward strand.
CTATACGGCGCTCGTCTACCAGGGCCCGGGCCTCGTCGCGGTGCTGCTGCGCGATCTCGCGGCGTTGCTGCGCGCGGACGGTTTCGGCAGCGTGGCCGACGCGGTCGGCGCCGACCATCGCTGAGCCGCTTACCGCCGGTTAACCATGCGTCAAGACCGTACGGCTACGATCCGGCCGCAGATTCCGGAGTCCTGCCGCCCATGCCGATCCTCAACCACGTCGTGATCGCGGTGTCCTACACGCTGGTCGCCGGCGCCCTTGCCGCGACCCTGCCGCATCACTTCCCGCAGGTCGGCGCGAACCTGGCGCTGCAGATCGGCATGGCCTTCCTGTTCGTCTGCTTCTTTGCGCATTTCGTGCTGTCGCGGCTTGCCCACGACCGCGCCGTCGCCGCCGACATCGCCGCGCTTCAGGCGGGCTACGGAGAGACGCGGGCCGAGCTGGTGCGCGCCCGCGAGGAGGCGCGCCGGGTATACGACTCGATCCAGACGGCGCTGCTGGCGCGTCAGGGCCATTCGGCCGACCTCGAGGCGGTGATGACCGAGGTGCGCGTCCTGCACGATCTGGTGGATCAGCTCTCCGCCGGCCGCCCCGCGGCGGCCCGCCGCCCGGCGGCCGAGCCGGCAAGCCCTGCCAGGATGCCGCAGGCGCGCCCCACCGGCCTGCCGCTGCCGCGGACCCTGCCGGCGCTCAACGAAGCGGAGATTCTGGACATCGTGCGCGAGGGCCTGCGCAACAACCGTGTCGAGCTGTTCGTGCAGCCGATCGTCAGCCTGCCGCAGCGCAAGCACCGGCACTACGAATGCTATACGCGCATCCGCGGCGCCGACGACACCCTGATCACGCCGGAGCAGTATATCGCGATCGCCGAGCGCGAGGGCCTGATCGGCGCAATCGACAACATGCTGCTGTTCCGCAGCCTGCAGCTCGTCCGGCGCATCCAGAAGCGCGATACCGTGGGCCTGTTCCTCAACATCTCCGAGCACACGCTCGCGGATGCCGACTTCTTCCGCGAGTTCGTCGCCTTCCTGTCGGCGAACCGCGACTTCGCGCCGCGCCTGGTGTTCGAGTTCGCGCAGGCGCATGTCGAGCGCCACGGCGAGGCGGTGATGCTGGAGCTCGAGCGGCTGGCCCGGCTCGGCTTCCGCTTCTCGATGGACCAGGTCACGCACCTCAATTTCGATCTCGACGAGCTCGGCGCGCGGCATTTCCGCTTCCTCAAGCTCGAGGCCGGCAAGCTCATCGAGCAGATCCGCTCGGAGACGCACCGGCTCGACATGCGCGCCTTCAAGCGCTCGCTCGACCGCAACGGCATCGACCTCATCGTCGAGAAGATCGAGACCGAGCCGATGGTGCTCGAGCTGCTCGATCTGCCGATCGATTACGGGCAGGGCTACCTGTTCGGCGAGCCGCGCCTCGCCAAGGACGGGGCGGGGACCTCGACCAACGCCGCCTGAGCCTCGCAGGGCTTCCATCGGCGGCGCGATCGTGACAGAAAGCGCCGCCATGATGCCACCCGACTCCTCCGGCCGCGCCGCTGCGCCGCCGATCATCGACGGCCTGCGCGAGGTCGCCGACCGCCACGACGCCTACATTCTCGACCTGTGGGGCTGCGTTCATAACGGCGTGACGCCGTTTCCCGGCGTCATCGACGCCCTGCAGCACCTGAAGCGGGCGGGCAAGCGCGTGCTGCTGCTGTCGAACGCGCCGCGCCGCGCCTCCGTCGTCGTCGACCAGTTGCGGCGCGTGTTCGGGATTGGGCCGGACCTGTACCATGCCGTGCTCACCTCCGGCGAGGTCGCCTGGCAGGCGCTGTCGCGCCGCGACGATCCGCAGCACGCGAAGCTCGGGCACAACGTCCTGCATGTCGGGCCGGAGCGCGATCTCGGCATGTTCGAGGGCAACGGCCTCATGCGCGTCGCCGACGTAGCGAGCGCCGACTTCCTGCTGGCGACCGGGCCGAACGACGATCGCGACGACGTCGCGGCGCACGAGGCGGTGCTCCAGGCCGCACGCGAGCGCAACCTGCCGCTGGTCTGCGCCAATCCGGATCTCGAAGTGCTGCGCGGCGAGACGCGCCTGGTCTGCGCCGGCGCCATCGCGCAGCGCTACGAGGCGCTCGGCGGCGAGGTGATCTATCACGGCAAGCCGCACGAAGTGACCTATCGCGTCGCCTTCGACGTGCTCGGCAACCCGGCGCGCGATCGCGTGCTGTGCGTCGGCGACGGCCTGCGCACCGACATCACCGGTGCCGCGAACGCCGGCCTGCACAGCGCCTTCATCCCGGGCGGCATCCATGACAGGGATCTCGGCATCCGCATGGGGGAAGCCCCCGATCCGGCGCGCGTCGCCGCCCTGCTCGCCGAATTCGGCGTGAGCGCGACCTACATCCTTCCTTCACTTCGGTGGTGATGGTTTGATCCGGCAGTGTGGCGGAAGGGCAGGGCACTGATTGGACCTTCAGATGAATAGGCCGGAATTGCGCCGGGCCCTCAGTGCGGTGCTTGGCCTGGCATTGATTTTGGAGGCGTGTGCTACGCGCGATCCAACCGCAAATATCGGTGCAGAGGAGGCGGTGCAGATCGCAAATCGTCTGCTCGAATCGAGGAGGCGAGGCGGCATATCGCCCTCTCGAGTGGATCTGATTTCCACACCGGATAACTCTTGCCTAGTTGAGGAGGTAAAGCGTGCTCTGGCTGACAGGCGCTACTACCTCGTCATATACGAAGTGCCGAATGTCGTTTTCGGCAGCACGATCTGCGTCTTCGTGGATGCCAAAGGCGGAACGGTGATCGAGTCCGGAGAATTCTAGGTCGCTCTTGCTTCTCAAAGAATTGTCGTCCCCGGGCTTGACCCGGGGACCCACCACGATCTCTCGACGAGAAACGGTATTACGCGCGGAAGTGCGGAACTGGGTCCTCGGGTCAAGCCCGAGGACAACAGTTTACGGAAGTTCGGGGCTCCAGCGAGAAAGTGCATGCGCCGTCCGGCAACACCGCCGGGCGGGCTGAAGCCTGCCGCTAGTGGTCGCTGCCGTGGAGGATCTGGCTGCCGAGGCCGGTGTCATAGCCCATGCCGGCGGCGGTGACGATGCACGCCATCGGGAACATCGACTTGATCAGGCCCTTGCGCTCGAGCGCCACCCAGGCCGCGGGGTTCTGCAGGCCGGTCGCGTCGCGCGCCAGCACGACATAGGGGCCGAGATGGAAATGGTCGCCATGCGGATGCGGCAGGTTGTTGACCATCACCGCACCCGGCTCGTCGGCCGGCGTTCCGTGGTCGGGCAGCTTCGCCAGCGCCTGGAGCAGGGTGAGCGTTCGGAGCTGCAGCGGATTCAGATTGAGAGAATTGTGTTTCTTGGCCATGGCGGCGGATCGTAGCGACGCCCGTCGCGCGATTCCAGCACCATTCAATGCCCGGGAAGGACCAGAAGCTGCGGCCGCTGCGGCAGCGAGGCGCGCGAGAAAAGCACGCCGGCCGTCGGGCTGTATTCGATCGTGTAGTTCATGGCCGTACCCTTGTCCTTCAGGGCAGCGAGAAAGCGGTCGAGGCCCGGCCGGCTGAAGAAGTGCATGGGAATGACCACGGGCGCGCGGATCTGCTCGATCACTTCGATCATGCCTTCGATGTTGAGCGTATAGCTGCCGTCGACCGGCACCATCAGTACGTCGATCTGGCCGAGTGCCGCCAGATGGTCCTTGGTCAAGCGATGGTGCAGGTGGCCGAGATGGGCGATGCACAGCTCGGCCGTCTCGAACACGAAGATCGAATTGCCATTGTAGCGCGTCGAGTCGTAGTTGCGGACATTGGTGGGGATGTTGCGCACCTGCAGGTCGCGGTACGAAAGGTCATGCTCGGCGGGCCCGCCGTCGCCGCCCCAGCCCTGCAGCACGTGGCGCACGTCCGGCTGGACCGCGATGCTGTAATGCGTCGAGTGCGCGTTGTTCATCGTCACGATGTCGGGAACGATGTCGGCGCGCACATAGTCGTTGTAATCGGTGACCGCCTTCACGCCGGCGGCAGTTTCGATCAGGAAACTCGCATGGCCGATATAGGTCACGCCGACTTGTCCTGGCGGCACGGTTCCGAATCCGGCCGCCGCAGGAATGAGGCGCGGCTGATCGAGCGCGACATTGCGCAGGCACGCCGCACCGGACGGCGAAGCGACAAGCACCACGGCGGCTGCGGTCAGGGCAGCGTAAGCGAAGCGGAGACTGGAACGGGACATGTGCATCGCAGGCCCGGTCGTTTCGCGCCCGCCATAGTATCCGTGCCGCCGCAAATCGGCCAGACTCCGGCTGCGGGCCCGGCGCTGCTCACCGCAGGTTGTCGGGGATGCGGACTTTGACCTCGATCCGCGCGAAGTATGCGGCAAGGTCTGCGATGTCGTCGTCGCTCAGGTTCTTCGCCATCAGCGACATCTGCGGGTCGCGCCGCTCGCCGCCGCGGAAGGCCTTGAGCTGCTTGCTCAGGTAGAGCTCGCTCTCGCCGGCGATGTGCGGCACGTTCGGCATCCTGGCGACGCCGTCGATGCCGTGGCAGGCCTGGCAGCGGGCAGCCTTCTTGCGGCCTGCTTCCGGATCGGCGGCCCAGACCGGGCCGGCAACCGCGATCGACACGGCAAGCAGCAGCAGCCGATGCGCAGGATGCAGATGTCGCATGCCGGCTAACTCCACCGGGCAGAGCAGCCGCCCCGGCTTCCTGCCGGGGCGGCCTGCGGACCGCGGGATGCGCTCAGCCGCTGTACGAGATGCGGTAGATCGCGCCCGCGTAGTCGTCGGACACCAGCAGCGAGCCGTCGGGCAGGATGGCGACGTCGACCGGACGGCCGAAGTACTCGCCGGTCTCCTCGTCGAGCCAGCCCTGCGCGAAGACTTCCGTGCCGGCTGCCTTGCCATCCTCGCCGATCCGCGTGAACATGACCCGCGCGCCGATCGGTGTCGTGCGGTTCCACGAGCCGTGCTGGGCGGAGAAGATGCCGCCCCGATAGCGCTCGGGGAGCATCCGCCCGGTGTAGAAGGTCATGCCGAGATCGGCTGCGTGCGGGTCCATTTCGACCTCGGGCGGGATCGCCTCGCCGGGAATCTCCGCGTTCTTGTATTCCTCCGTGCGGATCTTGCCGCCGCCGTACCACGGGAAGCCGAAATTCTGGCCGGGATTGGTGACGCGGTTGATCTCGCCGGGCGGGATGTCGTCGCCCATGCCGTCGACTTGGTTGTCGGTGAACCACAGCTCGCCGGTCTTCGGGTTGAAGTCCATGCCGACGGAATTGCGGACGCCGCGCGCATAGACCTCGCGGTTCTTGCCGTCGCGGTCCATTCGGATGATGCCGCCGATGCCCCACTGGCTATACAGCTCCATCTTCTCCTGGGGTGGCACGTTGTGGGGCTGACCCAGCGCGATATAGAGCTTGTTGTCCGGCCCGACGCGGCAGACGCGTGCACCGTGATTGAACGATTCCTCCTCGATCGGGATCAGCTTGCCGCGGTCGGCGAGCATGCCGACGGCGACGTCGGGCCCCTCGTAGAAGAACTCGGCGGCCGGAAACACCATCGCGCGCTGATGATCGACCACGAACAGGAACCCGTCCTTGGAGAAGCACGTGCCGTTCGGCACCGAGAAGGCGAGCGAGGGCGCGAACGCCTTGACCTCGTCGGCGACGCGGTCCTTGTTGCGGTCGGTGACCGCCCACAGTTTCGTCTTGCGCGTGCCGACGAAGACGACGCCGGTGCTCGGCCCGACCGCCATGTGGCGGGCGTCGGGCACGATGGCGTAGAGATCGATCTTGAAGCCGGGCGGCAGCTTGATCTTCGCCAGGTTCTTTCGGAGCTGCTCGGCATTCGGCCCGGTCTGCGGCACGGTCTCGATTTCCATCGGCGTGCCAGTGGTCTTGAAGTCCTGGAGCTTCTGCAGGTTCAGGTTGCCCGTCTGGGCCTGTGCGCCTGCCGCGATGGCCAGCGCGCCGCTTAGAAAGGCGATCGCCGATACGTGCCGCATGACGTCCTCCCTAATCTGGTTATGGCGAGCCGCTGCGTGGGCGTTGCGCGCCTCGACGGACGCTGTGATGAGCCGGCGTCCATGCGCGCCCGGACTCCGGAGGATCATAGCGTCCCGTAACCGCCACGACGCTTCTCCAAAAGGAGAGTACAACCGGAGGGTCGGCGCCGGCCCGGCGAGCCGGACGGGTGCGCCCGGGGCCCTCGCGACATCTTGAAATGACAGGCGTTTCGGGCGTCATCGCATCCCGCGGCGATGCGCTATCGTAGGGAGGCGGGAATCATGAGCAGGAGGGGAGTGCGGTGACGGGCGGCGTACGATCGCGGCACTGGACATGGCGTTTCGACCAGCCGCCGGAGGCGGTCTGGCCGGCGCTGGCGGATACCGCGCGCTTCAACGACGCCGCCGGATTTCCCAAGCAGCGCATCGTCGAGGAGCCGCAGCCCGATGGCACCGTGCGCTACCGCGCCGAGGCGAAGGTCGGGCCGATGGCGCTGGTCTGGCGCGAGCTGCCGGTCGAGTGGGTCCTGAATCAGCGCTTCAGCCATGCGCGCGAGTTCCGCACCGGCCCGCTCAAATCGATGACCGCGACGTTGGCGCTGGTGCCCGACGGCGCTGGCAGCCGCGCCGAGTTCGAGCTGCAGGCCGAGCCGGCGAACCTGCTCGGCCGCGTCATTCTTGCGACCGCGTTCTTCAGCTCGGCCCACAAGACCTTCGACCGCCTGCTGTCCCAGGCGCGCGACTACGTCGCCGGCCAGCGCGCGGAGCCGTACACATACCGGCCGGCAGCACTGTCGGGCGAGGCGCGTGCCCGGCTCGATGCGGCGCTCGGGCGCATGGAGATGCAGGGCGCCTCTGCCGATCTCGTTGGCCGCCTTCGCGATCTCGTGCTTGCGGGCTCGGAGGTCGACCTTCTGCACATCCGGCCGCTGCGGCTGGCGCGGCTGTGGAACGCGCCCGAGCGCAGCGTGATCGAGCTATGCCTGCTCGCGGTGAAGCTTGGCCTGCTGTCGATGCACTGGGACCTGCTCTGTCCGAACTGCCGCGGGCCGAAGGCGACGGTCGCCTCGCTCGACAAGCTGCCGCAGGGTGCGCACTGCCCGACCTGCAATATCGATTACGGCCGCGATTTCGCGCGCAATGTCGAGCTGACCTTCCGGCCGTCGGCGGCGATCCGCCAGGTCGAAGCCGGAGAGTTCTGCCTGTTCGGGCCGATGACGACGCCGCATGTCGTGGTCCAGCAGACCCTGGCGCCGGGGGAGCGGCGCGAGCTGCCGGCGAGGCTGCCGTATGGCGACTACCGGCTGCGCGGGCTGCATCCCGGCGCCGAGGCGCTGGTCGAATGGCGCAGCGGCGGCTTTCCTGCGCTGATCGTCGATGCGAACGGCGTGTCGGCGGGACCGCCGGCGCCGGACGGCACGGTCGTCATGGTCAACCGGCACGACGCCGAGCGCACCGTGCTGATCGAATCGCGCGCGTGGGTGCGTGACGCGCTCACCGCGCACCGCGTGACGACGATGCAGTCCTTCCGCGACCTGTTCGCGACCGAGGCGCTGCGTCCCGGCGACGAAGTCGGCGTGTCCCACGTCGCCTTGATGTTCACCGATCTGCGCGGCTCGACGGCCCTTTATGCGCGTATCGGCGATGCCCGCGCCTATCATTTGGTGCGCGAGCATTTCGCGTTCCTCGCCGAGGCGGTGCGAAACAATAACGGCGGCATTGTCAAGACCATCGGCGACGCGGTGATGGCGGCTTTCAGCGATCCGGCCGACGCGGTACGCGCGGCGCTGGCCGTGCAGGGCAACGTGGCGCAGTTCAACCGCGCCCACGGGCTTGGCGACGAAGACGGCCTGGTGATCAAGCTCGGGCTCCATGGCGGCCCGTGCATCGTCGTGACGCTCAACGACAGGCTCGACTATTTCGGTTCGACCGTGAATCTGGCCGCGCGACTGCAGGGCGAGAGTCGCGGCGGCGACGTCGTCGTTTCCCGGATTCTGGCGGGAGATCCTGCCGTCGTCTCTCTCCTGAACGGCGTGAGGAGTTCGGCGGAGACGGCGACCGTCAAGGGATTCTCGGACCCCGTGGCATTTCTGAGATTGACTCTTGCGGAGGCGTCTGCGGCTTCTTGAGCCGGCCGGCGCGCGCGAGCATTCTTGTGCGGCGCTACGGTTGCAAAACGCGGGAGGAACGCGTCGTGGACATCCGTCAGATCGTGCTGATCGACCAGGAGGTGCGCAGTGAGGGCGGCCGGACCGTTGACCGGCCGACGCGCCGCGTCGCGGCGGCGGCGGTGCTGCGCAATCCGTTCGCGGGCAAGCCCGCCATCGATGACTTTTCGCAGCTCGTCGACATGTCGGTGCAATGCGGGGAGATGCTCACCGCGCGGGTGCTGGCGGCGCTGGATGGCCACAAGCCGATTGGCTACGGCAAGGCGGCGCTCGTCGGCACCGCCGGCGACCTCGAGCACGGGGCCAGCATGATCCACGTGCGGATCGGTCTCGCCATGCGCAAAGGTGCTGGCGGCGGCCCTGCGCTCATCCCGGGCAACGCGAAAGTCGGCGCTGCCGGCACGCCGATCGACATCATCTTCGGCGGCCTCGAAGACGCGTGGAATTACGACGCGATGGACACGATGTCGGTCTGGGTCCCGGACGCCCCCAGGCCGGACGAGATCCTGCTCGCGGTCGCGTTTCTCGCCGGTGGGCGGCCAAACGCGCGGATCAAGGGCGCACCCGCTGCGGCGGTCGAGGAGCTGGTGCGCACTATGCGAGGCGGACGCGCGTAGGATGACGGCCGGGCCGGAGTAGAGTGGCTCCGGTGTCATGACCTGAGCCGCAGGGTTGGCGTTGCTGCCGAAACGGTTGCGTCGGATGAGGCCTAATGGCCTGACGTGAATGGCGAGGCCTTGCCGTCCATTCCGTCGTGGTGTCTTCGCCGAACGCAGCGCCGATCCGTTTGACATGCTATGTGGGACGTACTAGCATGCCACTGTGATCAAGTCCTGGGGAGATGGCGCGACTCGACGGTTCTATGAGACCGGCAAGTCGAAGTTCTCCGGGCTTGATATTGCAGCTGCCGAGGAACTGTTGGCTGCGCTCGACGAAGCGGTTTCTCTTGCCGAGCTCAGCCCGCTGAAAAGCGTCGGGCTGCACAAGCTGAAAGGGGATCGGCGGGGCATGTGGGCCATGACGATCAACGGACCATGGCGCCTTTGCTTCCGGTTCCAGGATGGAGATGCCTATGACGTCGCGATCGTCGACTATCACTGATGTCCGTCAGAAGAACCCTGTTCACCCGGGGCGTCTGCTGAAGCGGGAACTGATGGCGAGAAATGTGTCCGCGAATGCTCTGGCGCGTGCCTTGCGGGTTCCCCCGGGCCGGATTATCGACATCCTCAATGGCAAGCGTGCGATCAGTGCCGAGACTGCGTTGCGTCTGGGACGGTATTTCGGCAATGGCGGCCGTTTCTGGCTGGCGCTGCAGGCGCGCTACGACCTTGCCGTCGTGGAGCGTGACAGAGGCGCGCGCGTGATCGCCGAAGTCCAGACGGCAGCGTGATTTCCAAGGCGAGTGCGCTTAGCCGCTGCGGCTCACGACGGCGGAGTGGATCATCGGTACTGTAAGCGTCGAGACCTTTCCCGCACGACCATTGTCGCGACAACAAGTTCCAAAGACACCGCAAGCGCGATCTCCAAGAGGCCTAACAGGTTGTGATCGCTCTCTCGGAGATGAAGTACGTGGTTCCGTGCACACTGAATGGCACGACCCACCCGCCTTCCGGTCGGGGCTCTCGTGGCCGGTCAGTCAGCCATGCGCCAAACAAGATGAGCACGGCAATGATAGGACGAGCAGTCCCGCAGAAGCTTTGAGGAAGGTTTTTACCGCTTTTCGCCGGCTCATCTCAGCCCGGGCCAACGGCGCCACAATTACGCATTGGCGGATATAAATCATATGCGGCATCTGGCATGATTCAGGCCGGCGTGCCAGCAATGGACATCGGGCCGGTCAACTCAACTGTTCGGCCGAGAATGCAGTATCGGGCTGATGAAAAAGGAATAATCCACCCAATGCCGCGCCTCTGGCGGGGTGAATTTTTGCTGCTTCACGCCTGTCCCGGTGCGTTAGATTACGGAGATCGCTAGAGGAGAGCCGGCGGATGGCTGAATTTCCCCGCAAGACCAGGGAAGATTGGGAGCAGTGCGCGCGGGCGGAGCTGAAGGGCAAGGACCCTGCCGAGCTCGCCTGGACGACGCCTGAGGGCATCACGGTCAAGCCGCTCTATACGGCCGAGGACCTCGAGGGCATCGAGAGCGTCGGCACCATGCCCGGCTTCCCGCCCTATGTGCGGGGCCCGCGCGCCACCATGTACGCCAACCGGCCGTGGACCTTGCGCCAGTATGCCGGGTTCTCGACTGCCGAGGAGTCGAACGCCTTCTACAAGGCGGGCCTCAGGAGCGGCCAGATGGGGCTTTCGGTCGCGTTCGACCTCGCCACCCATCGCGGCTACGACTCCGACCATCCGCGCGTCGTCGGCGATGTCGGCAAGGCCGGCGTCGCCATCGACTCGGTCGAGGACATGAAGGTGCTGTTCGACGGCATTCCGCTCGACAAGGTCAGCGTGTCGATGACCATGAACGGCGCGGTGCTGCCCGTGCTCGCAGGCTTCATCGTCGCGGGCGAGGAGCAGGGGGTGAAGCTCGCCCAGCTTTCCGGGACCATCCAGAACGACATCCTCAAGGAGTTCATGGTCCGCAACACCTACATCTATCCGCCCGGCCCGAGCATGCGGATCATCGCCGACATCATCGAGTACACGGCGAAGAACATGCCGAAGTTCAACTCGATCTCGATTTCCGGCTATCACATGCAGGAGGCCGGCGCGACCTGCGTGCAGGAGCTCGCCTTCACGCTTGCCGACGGGCTCGAATACGTGCGCGCGGCGATGACCAAGGGCCTGAAGATCGACGCGTTCGCGCCGCGGCTGTCGTTCTTCTTCTGCCTCGGCATGAACTTCTTCATGGAGATCGCCAAGCTGCGCGCGGCGCGTCTGCTGTGGGCGCGACTCATGCAGCAGTTCAACCCCGAGAACCCGGTGAGCCTGGCGCTGCGCACGCACTGCCAGACATCCGGCGTGAGCCTCACCGAGCAGGACCCGTACAACAACATCATCCGCACGACGATCGAGGCGATGGCCGGCGTGCTCGGCGGCACGCAGTCGCTGCATACCAATTCCTTCGACGAGGCGCTGGCGCTGCCGACCCCGTTCTCGGCGCGGATCGCCCGCAACACCCAGCTCATCATTGCCGAGGAAAGCGGCATTCCGCATGTCGTCGACCCGCTCGGCGGCAGCTATTACGTCGAGCATCTGACGCAGAGCGTTGCCGACGAGGCCTGGAAGCTGATCCAGGAAGTCGAGGGGATGGGCGGCATGACCAAGGCGGTCGAGGCCGGGATGCCGAAGCTGCGCATCGAGGAAGCGTCGGCGCGCAGGCAGGCGCGCATCGACCGCGGCGAGGAGGTCATCGTCGGCGTCAACAAGTACCGGCCGGACACGACCGAGAAGGTCGATATCCTCGACATCGACAACACCGCCGTCCGCGAGAGCCAGATCGCGCGGCTGAAGCGGGTGCGCGCCTCGCGCGACGAGGCGGCGTGCCGCAAGGCGCTCGATGCGCTCACCGCCGCGGCCAAGAGCGAATCGGGCAACCTGCTCGAACTCGCGGTCGCGGCGAGCCGCGCGCGCGCCACGGTCGGCGAGATCTCCGACGCGCTGGAGAAGGTCTTCACCCGCCACCGCGCGGTGATCCGCAGCGTGTCGGGCGTGTACGGCTCGGCCTATGACGGCGATGAGGGCTTTCAGCGCATCCAGCGCGAGGTCAACGCCTTCGCGGTCGAGGAAGGAAGGCGGCCGCGCATGCTGGTGGTCAAGCTGGGGCAGGACGGCCACGACCGCGGCGCCAAGGTGATCGCGACCGCCTTCGCCGATATCGGCTTCGACGTCGATATCGGGCCGCTGTTCCAGACGCCCGAGGAGGCGGCCCGCCAGGCGATCGAGAACGACGTCCATGTGATCGGCGTGTCGTCGCAGGCGGCCGGCCACAAGACATTGGTGCCGCAGCTCGTCGCGGCGCTGCGCAAGGAGAAGGCGGACGACATCCTGGTGGTGTGCGGCGGCGTCATCCCGCCGCAGGACTACGAGGAGCTGCTCGGCGCTGGGGTGGCCGCGATCTACGGCCCGGGAACCAACATTCCCACCGCGGCCTCCGAGGTATTAGGATTGATCCGCAGAAGACGGATGGCGGCCTAGACGCGGGAAAGCCCGCAGACGGCCGGGGGGACGGGGGGCATGGAGACGAACGAGGCGCGCGCGCTGGTACCGGCCCGGGAGGCCGGAGAGCCGGCCCGGTCCGCGGCGGCCGGCGAACAGCCGAAGGCCGCCGAGCCCAGGCGAACCGGCCGCTTCTGGATCGCGCTCGGCGTGCTGTCGAGCGCCGGCTGGCTGGCGCTGTCGGAATGGTATATCGAGGCCTATATCGGCTGGGATTCGCTCGCGGCGATGCTGCCGCACGAGATGGGCGCGACCCTCAGCGGCGTGGCGACGCCGCTTCTGGTGCTGTGGATCGTCATCGCCTTCGTCGAGCGCGGCCAGGAGCTGCGCCGCACCGCCCGGCTGATGCGCGGCCAGCTCGCGGAGCTGGCCTATCCTGCCGATGCCGCCGAGGCCAAGGCGGTGACCATTGCCGTCAGCCTGCGCGAGCAGGCCCGCGTCCTCACCGAGGCCTCCGACATCGCCGCCACGCGCATCGCCGACAGCCAGAAGGCGCTGCAGCTCCAGACCAACGAGCTCGGCTCGGTCTCGGACCAGGTCGCCCTGCGCGCGACCCAGGTGCTGACCACGCTGCGCCGCCACGCCGACGGGCTCGAGCGGGTGTCCGCCCTTCTCGCCAACCGCGTGCAGTCGATCGAGAGCGCCGTGCGCGAACAGACCGAGGCGCTGTCGGGCGCCTCCGAGCGCAGCGCCTCGCAGGCGCGCACGATCAGCGACAGCCTGCGCCAGCAGATGGAGGAGCTGCGCAGCGTCGCCGAGCGCGCCTCGGCCGGGGCCACGGCGATCCGCGAATCGCTCGCCGAGCAGACCCGCGCCGTCGACACCACCTCCGAGCGTGCGGTGGCCAAGTCCGCCGAGATCCGCACCGCCCTCGCGGCGCAGATGGAGGCGCTGACGGCGCTGACCGACACCGCTTCGGCCCGCGCACGCGATGCCGGCGAGGCGCTGCGCGCCAGCGCCGAACGCTTCAGCGGCCTCGTCGATTCCGCCGGTACCCGCGCCGAATCGACGCGCGGCATCCTGGTCCAGCAATCCGAGGAGCTGTCGCGCGCCGCCGCCGAGCTGGCGCAGCGCAGCGACGAGGCGCGCAATGCGCTCGGCCGCCAGTCGAGCGAGCTGGCGCGTACCTCGTTCTACATGCAGGAACGTCTCGACATCATGGGCGAGACGATGCGCACCCGCACCGAGGAGCTGGCCAGCGCCGCCTCCCGCGCGCAGGAGCTGCAGGCGTCCGTCGATACCGGGACGCGCCAGCTGGTGACGCAGATGGAGCGGCTCGGCAGCCAGGCCGACGCGACGTCCGAGACCGTGCGCCGCCACGGCCATGAGATGGGCGTGCTCGCCGACGAATCGGTCGGCCGCGTGCGCGGCGCCGCGGAGGCGTTCCGCCGCCAGACCCGCGAGATGTCCGAGGGCGCCGGCTTCGCGATGACGCGCATCGGCGAGCTTGCCACGACATTGGCCGACAAGACGCGCGACATCGCGTCGGCTGCCGCGCGCACCAACGACGTGCGCGACGAGCTGCGCGTCCATGCCGACCAGCTCGTCGCGGCGCTCGAGCGCGCGGCCGTGGTCGCGGGCGAGCGCAGCGCCGTGCTGCAGGAGCATGCGCGCGGCGTCGGCACCGCGGCCGACCTCGCCGGCGACCGGGTGCGCGAGGCGGGCGAGGCGCTGCGCCAGCGCGGCGAGGAACTGGGCGCCGCCGCGGCGCTGGCGCGTGCCGAACTCGGGACGATCGACCAGGCCCTGCGCGACCGCGCCACCGCCTTTCTCGGCACGATCGAGCAGGCCGCGGGCCGGGCCTCGGCGCTCGGCGCGATCATCGAGCGGTCCGCCGAGTCGGTCGGCGATGCGGCGCAGGCCACCGCCGCGCGGGTCGAGCAGGCGCGCTATGCCATCGAAACCACCGCCGACGAGATCGTCGCCGTATCGGCGCGCGCCGGCGAGGGCATGGGGGCCGCGGCGGAAGCGGCGGCGGCGCGTGTCGAGCGCGCCAGGGCAGGCATGGAGGCCGGCGCCGAAAGCCTGGTGGAGACGTCGCAGCGCGCCGGCGACCGCATGGCCGAAGCGGCGCAGGCCGCCGCGGCGCGTGTCCACGCCGCCAGGCTCGGCGTCGATGCGAGCGCCGACGACATGGTCGAGAAGGCGCAACGCGCCGCCGCCCGGATGGGCGAGGCGGCGGAAGCCGGCGCCGCGCGCGTCGAAGCCGCCAAGGCGGGTGTCGAGGCCAGTGCCGAGGCGCTGGTTGCGACGTCGCAGCGTGCGGGCGAGCAGATGGGCGAGGCCGCGGAGGCGGCGGTCGCCCGCGTCGAGACCGCGCGCAAGGGCGTCGAAGTCAGCGCCGCCGCGATGGTTGCGCTGTCGAATGCGGCTGGCGAACGGATGGTCGAGGCGGCGCGCGTCGCGGCGGGCCAGGTCGAGGCGGTCAAGGCGGGCATCGAGGCCAGCGCCGAGAAGATGGTCGAGTCCTCGCAGGACGCAGGCGCGCGCATGGGCGCGGCGGCGGAGGCTGCGGCCGCCCGGGTCGAGCAGGCGAAGAAGGGCGTGGAGGCGAGCGCCGATGCGCTGGTGGTCCATGCCGCGCGGGCCGGCGACCGTCTCGGCGAAGCTGCGGCGGCGACCGCGGAGCGGCTCGCCGAGGCGCGGCGCGGCGTCGAGGGCAGCGCCGAGGAGCTCGCCGCGACGTCGGAGCGCGTCAGCCGCCACCTCGAAGCGGCAAGCGAGACGGTGCGCGAGCGCGCCGATGTCCTCAACGCGGCCTCGGACCAGACCGCGGCACGGCTCACCGAGCTCGGCGAGATGGTCCGCCAGCGGGTCATCGAGATGTCGCAGGCCTCGGGCAAGATCAGCGACATGCTGGGCGAGGCCGGCGGCCTGTTCCGGCAGCAGGCGCTCGACCTGACCCTTGCCGCCGACCGCGCCGCGTCGCGGCTCTCCGCCGTCGGCACCGAGATCGCCGACGGACGCATGGCGCTGGACAGCTCGGCGGCGGATGCCGAAGGGCGCCTCGCCGGCATGCGCGACAGCCTGCAGGGCACGGTCGCCGAGCTGGCGGAGGCTGCCGAGGCCGCTGCGAAGCGGCTGGATGCGATGGGCGAAGCGCTGCGCCGCCACAGCGGCGAGGCGGCGATCGCGGCCGACAGGGGAACCGCCCAGCTCAACAGCGTCGAGGCGGCTCTCGGCGCGCAGGAGCGCCGCGTCCTGGCGACGCTCGGCAGCGCCGGCGCACAGGCGAGCGCACTCGCCGATACGCTGCGCGAGCAGGCCGACCATCTGCTCGGCGTGACGGCACAGGTCGCGAGCCGCGTCGGCGACACCGGCACGCTGTTCGGGCGCCACGCACGCGACGCCGCCGAGGCGGCGCAGCAGGCGACCTCGATGATCGAGGCGGCCGGCAAGGCCTTCGCCGCGAATGCGCAGAACCTTCGCGAGTCCTCGGGCGACGCCAATCTGCGCATGGAGCTGGTCGCCTCCGCCTTCCGCGAGCGGGCCGGCGAGCTGCTGGGCGCCGTCTCGCAGGCCGCCTCGCGCATGGCCTCGATCGGCGACACCTTCGAGCGCCAGGCGCGCGAACTGACGTCGATCAGCGCCGAGACGCGCACCCGCCTGGGCGAGGCGCAGGAGGGCCTCGTTCGCCAGGGCGCGCTGCTGACCAGCACGAGCGAGCGGAGCCTTGCGCAGGCGAAGCAGGCGAGCGAGCTGTTCGCCAAGCAGACGGAGACGCTGATCGCCGCGTCGGCGGCGGCGCGGACCAGCGCCGACGCGCTCGCCGCCAACGAGCTGGCGACCCGCCGCCAGGCGTTCCTGCGCACCTCGCGGCTGGTGATCGAGGGACTCAACTCGATCGCGATCGACCTGAGCCGCACGCTCCAGCACGACTTGTCGGAGCGCATCCTGCGCGAGTTCGTCAATGGCGACCGCGGCGTGTTCGTGCGCCGCCTGCTGCGGATGAACCTCGGCGAGACCGGTACGGCCATCAAGCAGAAATTCCGCGACGACCCGGATTTCCGCCGCTACGTGCTCGACTACATGTCGCAGTTCGAGCGCCTGCGCGCCGATGCCGTCGCGGCGGACCCGGAGAACATCCTGACCGCGACCATCCTTACCTCGGACGTCGGCAAGCTCTACATCCTGTTGAGCGAGGTCGTCGGTCGCCAGATCGAGCCGCCGGCTCAGCCGTCCCGCATCGGCGCGGGGCTGCATTAGCGCAGCATCGGGGAAATCGCGAACGGGGCCGAACTGAGTTCGGCCCTAAACGGGAATTGTCCGTGTAGGGGCGGGTCTAAGACCCGCCCTTTTGCGGCCTCAATATTTCCGCGTCACCGTGTAGCCGCGCTGCTCGAGCAGGCGGAGCACGCCGGTCTCGCCGGGCAGGTGCAGGGCGCCGATTGCGACGAAGGCGCCGCCCTCGTCGAAGCGCTCGGCCATGCGCTCGGCCATCCTGCGGTTGCGCACGCCGAACAGCCGCTCGTCGAGCGCCTCGCGCAGGCTCTCGTCGTCGGGGTCCATGCTCTGGCGGGCGAGGCGGTGAATGGCGTCGAGGTCGCGGCGCAGATAGGCGTCCTTCATTGCCACGAAGTAACGCTGCTTTTCGTCGAGATCGATCGACGCCGAGCGCAATTGCGCCACCTGGTCGGCCTGCGACAGGCCCTCGAAGGCGGTGACCTGCTCGGCGACGGTTTCGAGCGCGTGGACCGGCTTGCCCTGCGCGGCCGCACGCTGCTGCAGCCACATGTCGAGCGCGAGCGCGCCTTGCGCGCGGCGCTGCTGCTCGTCAGGCGGCACGCTGATCAATAGCGCCACCGCCCATGGCTTGAGCCGCGCCAGCTGTGCCGCCTGGAGGCCGTAAGGAGCCGAGGCGGCGATCGCCTTGTCGTAGACGTCGGCCGGGACGATCGCGTCGAGCCGCTGGCCCTGCGGCAGCGCCATCGCCATCGCCAGCCTCTGCACCGCGGGCCCGTCGAGGATGATCTCGACCGACAAACTCTTCGCGGCGTTGAAGGCATCGAGCACGGGCGGCGGAACCGCGAGCACGTCCGCGTCGGACATGTGGATGGTGCCGAACAGGTGGCCGACCGGTTTCCCGTCCTTTGCGACCTGCCACAGCAGCCCCTGGCCATAGTGCAGCGCCTCGGCCGGCGCCTGCTGCGGCAGCAGCACGCAGAGGACGAGCGCAAACGAGCGGACCGTAGCGCGCAGGAGGAGCATGAGGCGAGGCCTTTCCCTGTTAACAGGGCATGGTGCGGGGGCGGTCGTAAAGGGCGCGTTAAGAGGTCCGACCGGCCAATCGCAGGACCTTCCAACGTTAAGGAACACTGTCATGACCGGGCTTGAGACCCGGGCATCCAGATCTCGTCCGGCGCGTCTACGAGCACAAGACCGGCGCCGTGGACGGATTCACGAAGAAATACAATGCTCACATGTTCGTGCACGTCGAGAGCACGGAAGACGTGGAGAGCGCCATTCAACGCGAACGTACGATGAAGGGCCGGAAGCGTGCGTGGAAGCCGGCGCTGATCGAGCGAGACAACCCCGATTGGGACGATCTCTACGAGCGGATTGCGCGTTAGCGCGCCTCACAGGCTACGGCCGGATTCTGGATGCCCGGGTCAAGCCCGGGCATGACAACCCTCTTATTGCCGTTAAGTCTTTCTTTTGCCGTTAGAAGACCCTCACATCCGCCCGTGGCAGTGCTTGAACTTCCTGCCGGAGCCGCAGGGGCAGGCGGCGTTGCGCGCGACCTTGCCCCAGGTCGACGGGTCGCTCGCGTCCATCGCGCCGGCGGCGATCGCCGAGCGGCGGGTCTGGGGCTGCGGGCGCGGCGGGCTGGGCACGCCGCCAGCTTCGCCCGGTCCGCCGGCCATTGCCATCTCGGCCATCGCCGGGTCGGGATGCTGCTCGCGGATTCGCGACGGGTCCTGCTCGCGCGGCGCAAAGGCCTGGTCCTCGGGGCCCTGCACGCGGATCTCGATATGCGAGAGGTACATCACGACCTGCTGACGCAGGTCGGCGAGCATGGTCTCGAACAGCTCGAAGGCCTCGCGCTTGTATTCGTTCAGCGGATCGCGCTGCGCATAGCCGCGCAGGTGAATGCCCTGGCGCAGGTGGTCGAGCTGCAGCAGGTGGTCCTTCCACGCCTGGTCGAGAATCTGCAGCAGCAGGGATTTCTCCGCCATGCGCATGACCTCGGGGCCGACATTGGCCGCCTTCTCGGCCATCCTGCGGTTGACCGCGTCGGTCACGCGCGACTTGATCTCCTCGTCGGCGATCCCTTCTTCCTTGGCCCAGTCCGCAATCGGCAGGTCGAGCCCGAACAGACGGCGAACCTCCTCGTGCAGGGTCGAGATCTCCCACTGCTCGGCATAGGCGTTCTGCGGGATGCAGCGGGCGATCAGGTTCTCGATCACCTCGTGGCGCATGTCGACGACCTGCTCGGCCACGTCCGCGGCGCGCATGATATCCTTGCGCTGCTCGTAGATGACCTTGCGCTGGTCGTTCATGACGTCGTCGTACTTCAGGATCTGCTTGCGGATCTCGAAGTTGCGCGCCTCGACCTTCTGCTGCGCCTTCTCCAGCGCCTTGTTGATCCAGGGATGGACGATCGCCTCGTCCTCCTTGAGCCCGAGCTTGCGCAGCATCCCGTCCATGCGCTCGGACCCGAAGATGCGCATCAGGTCGTCCTCGAGCGACAGGAAGAACTTCGACGCGCCGGGATCGCCCTGGCGGCCGGAGCGGCCGCGCAGCTGGTTGTCGATGCGCCGGCTCTCGTGCCGCTCGGTGCCGATGATGTAGAGGCCGCCAGCCTGCTTCACCACTTCCTTCGCTTCCGCGATCTCGTGCTGGATCTGCTGCGTGCGCGCCTCGATCTCGCCCGGGTCCGTGATGCCGGCGAGCTCCTGCTTCAGGCGCATTTCGAGATTGCCGCCAAGCTGGATGTCCGTTCCGCGGCCCGCCATGTTGGTGGCGATTGTGACCGCGCCGGGTCGGCCCGCCTGGGCCACGATATACGCTTCCTGCTCGTGATAGCGCGCATTGAGGACGTGGTGCGGGACCTTGCGCTTCTTCAGCTCTTCGGACAGCGCCTCCGACTTCTCGATGCTGACCGTGCCGACCAGGACCGGCTGCTGGCGCTTCTGGCACTCCTCGATCTGGGCGACGATCGCCTTGGTCTTCTCTCTCGCCGTGCGATAGACCTCGTCGTCGTTGTCGATGCGCGCCATCGGCTGGTTGGTCGGCACCTCGACGACCTCGAGCTTGTAGATCTCGGCGAACTCGCTCGCCTCTGTCATGGCGGTGCCGGTCATGCCGGCAAGCTTCGGATAGAGCCGGAAGTAATTCTGAAAGGTGATGGAGGCCAGCGTCTGGTTTTCCATCTGCACCTCGACGCCTTCCTTGGCCTCGACGGCCTGGTGCAGGCCCTCGGACCAGCGCCGGCCTTCCATCGCGCGGCCCGTGAATTCGTCGACGATGATGACCTTGCCATCCTTGACGATGTACTCGGTGTCGCGATGGAACAGTTTGTGGGCGCGCAGCGCCTGATTGACGTGATGGACGACGGCGACGTTGCCGATGTCGTACATCGGGCCCTTCAGGAGGCCGGCCTCGTTCAGCAGCTGCTCCATCCGCTCGGCGCCGACCTCGGTCAGCGTCACCGCACGCTGCTTCTCGTCCTTTTCGTAGTCCTCGGGGCCGAGCTTCGGGATCAGCTTGTCGACGGCGATGTAGAGCTGGGAAGAATCCTCGGCCGGACCGGAGATGATGAGCGGCGTCCGCGCCTCGTCGATCAGGATCGAGTCGACCTCGTCGACGATCGCGAAATTGAATGGCCGCTGCACCATGTGCTCGAGCCGGAACTTCATGTTGTCGCGCAGATAGTCGAAGCCGAACTCGTTGTTGGTGCCGTACGTCACGTCGGCGGCGTAGCCGGCGCGCCGCTGATCGTCGTCGAGACCATGCACGATGCAGCCGACCGACAGGCCGAGAAAATTGTAGATGCGGCCCATCCACTCGGCGTCGCGCTGGGCGAGATAGTCGTTGACCGTGACGACGTGCACGCCCTTGCCGGCCAGGGCGTTGAGATAGACCGGAAGCGTGGCGACCAGGGTCTTGCCTTCGCCGGTCTTCATCTCCGAGATCATGCCGCGGTGGAGGACGATGCCGCCGATCAGCTGGACGTCGAAATGGCGCTGGCCGAGAGTGCGCTTGGCCGCCTCGCGCACCGTGGCGAAGGCGTCGATCAGCAGGGCGTCGAGGCTTTCCCCCTTGGCGAACCGCTCCTTGAGCCAGGCGGTACGGCCACGCAGTTCGTCGTCTGAAAGCTTAACGAGGTCGGGTTCGACGGCGTTGATTGCGCTCACCAGGGGCTGCATTCCCTTGACGACGCGTTCATTCGAGGTGCCGAAGAGCCGGCGGGCAATTGCGCCGAACATCGATTATTCGTTCCGGAACGTTGTGAGGAGGATCGGAATTCCGATATTAAGCCCATGAGATAGGGGGAGGGCGGGATTCTGTCAACGATACCGGCCTGGCCCGGCTTGGCCGAGCGGCCTTGATCCAGACCGTGCTTGTTTCCATCTGGGGCCTGTGCAAAAAACCTGCCGCAGCCAGTGCATGCCTGCATGGCACAGGCTTAAACCTTGGGATTGCCGAATGAAAAAGCCCCTATTCGCGGCGTTGCTGCTGGCCGGCACCGCTTGGCTTCTGCCCGCTTCCGCCCAGTCCCCGATGCCGCTGGAATCCGGCGACCCGGTAGTGGCGACTGTGGACGGTACGCCCATCCGCCGCTCTGACGTCGAGGCCGTGCAGCGCACGCTGCCGCCGCAGTTCCAGCAGCTGCCGATCGAGGTCCTGTTCCCTGCGGTGGTCGAGCGTCTGATCGACTCCAAGCTGATCGCCAATGCCGGCCGCAAGGATAGGCTACAGGACGATCCGGAGGTCAAGAAGCGCCTGGCCGGCCTCGAGGAACGCGTGATCCAGGAGGTCTACATCACCCGGCGGGTTGAGGCCGCGGTCTCCGACAAAACGGTGCAGGAGCGCTACGACCAGTACGTCAAGGCGAACCCGCCCAAGGAGGAGGTCAGCGCGCGGCATATCCTGGTGCAGACGGAGGCGCAGGCG
This sequence comes from Alphaproteobacteria bacterium, assembly GCA_041690495.1. Lineage (GTDB taxonomy): Bacteria > Pseudomonadota > Alphaproteobacteria > CACIAM-22H2 > CACIAM-22H2 > DATAAP01. The sequence goes on from JAWLHE010000015.1 coordinate 40,153, forward strand.
AACGAGGTCCTGGCCGAGCTGAAAAAGGGAGCCGACTTCGCCGAGCTCGCCAAGACCAGGTCGATCGACCCCAGCGGCAAGCAGAACGGCGGGGATCTCGGCTTCTTCGGCCGCGAGGAGATGGTGCCGGAATTCTCCGAGGCCGCCTTCAAGCTTGGGGAAGGCGAAACCACCGAGGCGCCGGTCAAGAGCCAGTTCGGCTGGCACATCATCAAGGTCGAGGCGAAGCGGCAGTCGACCCCGTCGATGGAGGAGATGCGCGAGCAGCTCGTCTCCGACATGCAGCAGGAAGTCGTCGCGAACGAGGTCGGCAGGCTGCGCGAGGGCGCCACGATCGAGCGCTTCGGTCTCGACGGCTCGCCGCTGCCGGCGCCGAAGTGACGTCGCGCCTGTTCTTTGGTAGCTTGGCTTCAACACTTCCTGACTTGCGCGCTGCCGTTTCCTTCCCGAACTGTCGTCCTCGGGCTTGACCCGGGGACCCAGAGATCTGGATGCCCGGGTCAAGCCCGGGCATGACAGTCTCCAGGGTGATGATGGTGCGCGAGCAATCCGCGCGAACACCCGAGACCAGAACCCATGCACGCTCGCTCGCCGCTCGCCCCCGACAAGTTCCCCGAATTGCCGGAGGTACCGGGAGTCCGCCTCGCCGCGGGACAGACCGGCACACGCTACAGGGATCGTGACGATCTGATGCTCGCCGAGCTTGCGCCCGGCAGCACCATCGCCGGCGTATTCACCCGTTCGAAAACGGCCTCGCCGCCGGTCGAGTGGTGCCGCAGGCAGGTCAGGCGCGGCAAGGCGCGGGCGATCGTCGTCAACGCCGGCAATGCCAACACCTTCACCGGCCGGGACGGCCGCAACGCCGTGGCGGCCGAGGCCGCGGCGGCGGCAAAGCTGGTCGGCGCCGCCGCGGCGGACGTGTTCATCGCGTCCACCGGCGTGATCGGCGTCAAGCTGCCTGTGGGCGAGCTGGTCGCGACTTTGCCGGGAATGCACCGGCAGCTCTCGCCGGTCGCATGGCCGCGGGCAGCGGCGGCGATCATGACCACCGACACGTTCCCGAAAGGCGCCACGCGGCGCGCCGAGATCGGCGGCGTGCCGGTGACGATCAACGGTTTCTGCAAGGGCTCCGGCATGATCGCGCCCGACATGGCGACGATGCTGTGCTTCGTCTTCACCGACGCGAAGCTGCCCGCCGCCGTGATGCAGAAGCTGCTGACTGGGTCCGTTGACCGCTCGTTCAACTGCATCACCGTCGATGGCGATACCTCGACCAGCGATACGGTCCTGTTCGCCGCGACCGGACGGGCGAAGCACAGGCGCATCGCTGCCGCGAGCGATCCGGCGCTCAAGGATTTCCGGGCGAAGTTCGATGCGCTGATGCTGGACCTCGCGCACCAGATCGTGCGCGACGGCGAGGGTGCGCAGAAATTCGTGACCATTCGCGTGACCGGCGCCGCATCGGCCAAGGCCGCGCGCAAGATCGGCCTGACCGTCGGCAACTCGCCGCTGGTCAAGACCGCGATCGCCGCGGCCGACGCCAACTGGGGCCGCATCGTCGCCGCAATCGGCCGCGCCGGCGAGAAAGCCGACCGCGACCGGCTCGCGATCGCCATCGGCGGCGTGCGGATCACGGCCAAAGGCGAACTGGTGCCCGGCTATGACGAGGCGCCGGTGGCGAAGCATATGCAGGGCCGCGAAATCGACATCGACATCGACGTTGGCGTCGGCCGCGGCAGTGCCACCGTGTGGACCTGCGACCTCACCCACGGCTACATCGACATCAATGCCAGCTACCGGAGCTGATCCGTCCAGGGCCGGGGAAGTCGTCGGATGCGAGGCCGTCGAGCCGACGCAGCCGCCTGGCCCGGTGCGTACCGTGCTCGTTGCCGCGGCGGCGCTGATCGACGTCGACAACCGCGTGCTGCTGGCGCGGCGGCCGCCCGGCAAGCCGATGGCAGGCCTGTGGGAGTTTCCCGGTGGCAAGGTTCATGACGGCGAGACGCCGGAAGCGGCGCTGATCCGCGAGCTGCGCGAGGAGCTGGCGATCGACATCACCTTCGCCTGCCTGGCGCCGTTCACCTTTGCCTCGCACCGCTATCCCGACTTCCACCTCCTGATGCCGCTCTATCTGTGCCGCAAGTGGCGCGGCACGATCACACCGCTCGAAGGCCAGGAACTGACCTGGGTGCGCCCCAACCGCCTCGCCGACTATCCGATGCCGCCGGCCGACGTGCCGCTGACCGCAATGCTGCGCGACTATCTGTAAGCGTGCGACGGAGTACGAATCCGGCGCTGACGGGAGTCCAGGTCAGCCCCGCGCGGATCACGTCGGCCGGCGCCATCCGAACCGGGGCGCTGGCAATGCGCCGGACGCGCCGACCAAAGCGGAAAGGGTATTCAGGTCACCTTACGCCGCCGCGCGAGTGTGACGCAGACGAGCCCCGCGCCCAGCAGGGCGAGCGAGGCCGGCTCGGGAACGGCGGTCGCGGCAAAGGTCTCGAACGCGAAATCGGTCAGGTAGCGCACCGTGATGCCGTTGCTGAAACGGCCGCCGAACGCGACCGCGTCGAACGAGTCCAGCGAGGTGTAGACGGTGGTGGGCGCGACCGGGATCGCAATGTCGGCGCCGTTGATCGACAGCGAATAGGGCTGCTCGCCGGCGACGCCGGCTTTTGTCGGGTCGTACTCCAGCACGAACTCGTAGAACGTGTTGTCCGCCGAGGTGAAGGCGACGGTCGGCGTCAGGATGTCGATGCCCGGGAAGTTGAGCTGGATCTGGTTCGACTGCACCAGGATGTGGTCGGTGAAGGTGTTTCCGCTGGCGAAGCCGATCGCGAAATTGTTGAACCCGTCCGGCTGTTCGGCGCGGGGCCGATGGGCGGCGCGCAGGCTGAGGCGCACGGTGTCGGTGCCGAACGTATACGCGTACGGCACAGCGGCCAGCCCGCTCGGGTCGCCGACCGCGGTGTCGAATTTCAGCACTTTCCCCACCGGAGTGAAGGGATCGATCTTGCCGCTGTAGGGAAAAGTCATGATCGCGGTGTAGGCGCCGACCCCCGGGGTCGTGGTGGTCGGCGTCGTACCCCAGATGTCCTGAAGGTTCGGCCGCGACGCGAAGTCGTCGCTGAAGACCACGGCCGCGTCGGCCGACGATGCAACCGCGCCGCTGAAGAGCGCGAATCCCAATACCAGAGATGCAACGCGCGTGCTTGTCATCCGCAATCCTCCCTTGCCGAGCCAACGCTCAATGCCGGTGGTCTTTCCACCACAAGGCCGCGCGACACAGATCATGCGATTTCCGGGCCAGAGTCCGGATCTGCGGAATTTCAATCCATTGCGCGGTCGCGACCTGAGCCGCTGTTAAGGTTACCGACATCAACCTGGATCGATCAGGTCCTGAAAAGAATCGGCAGGCGATGACAGGCCGGCTGCAAAGCCGAAACACCCTTGACCGCGCCGGTCCGTGAGGAACAATCGGGGCGGCAGACCTGCGCCCGCAGCCGGCCTGTCAATGCCGGCGTTTTGCTGTCCGGGCTGCGGCGCTCCTGGCTGCGACCGGCGCGACCGTCTTTCCCGGTGAAACGGTGAAACACCCAAGCGATTGGAATCCCCTGGTTCACGATCCGCCGATCCGGCCGGACCTTCCGGCCCGGCCGGAATCGCCTTGCCGAATCAGGGCCAGGGCGGCACGCGCGCAAACTGCAGATTCGCATGAAGCGGTGAAGCAGCATGCATTGTTATGGTAAATCAGTGGGTTAGGTGCTTCAGCCGCTGCTTCATCCGCGCCGGTGCGGGGCCTTGTCGCCGGTGGGCTCCTCCGCGGCGCCCAGGGCGTCGGCGAGACGGGCGGCGGCACTGCCGGGGCGGAGCGGCTTCTGCTGCGCCTCGTGAGGCGCCCAGGCGGTCAGGGTGACGATCTGAAAAGTGGCCGGGATGCGGCCGTCGCGGTCGGCGAACAGCTTCTCGTAGATCGCCGCGGCGCGCAGCAGCACGCCGCGGCGAGTCATGCGCCGCGGCCGGTCGCGCAGGGCGTTGGCCTCGCCCATCGCTCGCAGGTCGCGCATCAGGGCGAGGGCATTCGGATAGGTGACGGTGAGGAGGTCGGAGTCGACCACCGGCAGGGCGAATCCGGCGCGCTGCATCAGGGCGCCGGCATCGGGCACATCGACGAAGGGCGAAACGCGCGGGCTGGCGCCGCCGCTCTCCTCGGCTTCGGCCTCGAGCAGGGCGCGCCGCAACTCGCGCAGGGTTTCGCGGCCGAACAGCGAGGCGAGCATCAGCCCGTCGGGTTTGAGAGCGCGGCGGATCTGGATGAGCGCGCCCGGCAGGTCGTTCGCCCAATGCAGTGCCAGGGCGCTCATGACGAGGTCGAAGCGGCCGCCGGAGAACGGCAGCAGCTCCTCGTCGGCGACGACGGCAAGCGGCCCGGCGCGGCGCGCGAGCGCAAGCGCCGGATCGGTTGCAATCAGGGTCTCGATGCCGCCGCGGCCTTCGAGCGTCCGGGCGAGGATGCCGCCATGGCTGCCGAGGTCGAGCGCCAGCGGAAAGCGGCGGCGCAGATCGTCGAGCCGGTCGGCCAGCCGCGCGGCCGCCTCGCGGAACAGGAAATCATGGCCGTCGAGGCTGGACGCCGCGCGCGCTCGGTTGTGGCGCACGGCCGCGCGGTCGAACAGCTCAGGCAGGCCTGGCGGGCTGGACATGGCGCGCACTATCGCACGGCCGGAGCGCGCATTGACACCCGGCCGGCAGCATGGTCGCATCGGGCCATGGGGGTGGCCTCCGAGGCGTCGCGGTTGCTGCGGCGGGGCATGGCGCTGGTCGTCGATGCCGTGCTGCCGCCGCTCTGCCTGTCGTGCAGCGTGACGGTCGAAGCGCCCGGGACGCTGTGTGCGCCGTGCTGGTCGAAGATCGTCTGGCTCGGGCCGCCGCTGTGCGAATGCTGCGGCCTGCCGTTCGAGTTCGACCCCGGGCTGCGCGATGCGGGCGAGACCTTGCGCTGCGGCGCCTGTCTGCGCGATCCGCCCGCCTTTGCGCGGGCGCGCGCCGTGTTCCGCTACGACGAGGCGAGCCGCGGCCTGATCCTCGGCTTCAAGCACGCCGACCGCACCCATGCCGCGCCGGCCTTCGGCCGCTGGCTGGCGCGCGCCGGTACGGAGCTGCTCGCGGAAGCGGACATGGTGGCGCCGGTGCCGCTGCATTGGCTGCGCCTGGCGTGGCGCCGCTACAATCAGGCGGCGATGCTGGGTTCCGTGGCTGCGGCCTTCACCGGGCGGCCGTTCGTACCCGACCTGCTGCTGCGCAACCGCTATACGCCGCAGCAGGGCGAGCGCGGTCCGGCGGAGCGGCGCCGCAACGTGCGCCGTGCCTTTGCCGTAAGCCCGCGCCATCGTGAGAAGGTGAGCGGTGCCCGGGTATTGCTGGTCGACGATGTGTTCACGACCGGGGCCACGGTCGAGGAATGCGCGCGAACCCTCGGCGCAGCCGGCGCCCGCGCGGTCGACGTGTTAACCCTGGCGCGGGTGGTGCGCCCAGCGCCGAGCTAGGCAGAACCATCCGGCGTGCCTATCTTTATTGGAAGTACGTCGAGGAGACTCAGGAACCCGACCTGCCATGCCCAAGGTTGAAGTCTACTCCAGCCAGTTCTGCGGCTACTGTGCCCGCGCCAAGCGGCTGCTCTCGCAAAAGGGAGTCGAGTGGGTCGAGTACGACGTGATCGAGAACCCGGAGAAACGCGCCGAAATGAGCCAGCGCGCCGGCGGCCGCATGACCGTGCCGCAGATCTTCATCGACGGGAAGCATGTCGGCGGGTCGGACGACCTCTATGCTCTCGATCACGCCGGCAAGCTCGACTCCATGCTCGGCCGCGCCGCATGACTGCCCCGTCCGCGAGGCAAGCGTCCTCCGGCATCCGGCTGAGCCCGGATTCGGTCGAGAAGATGCTGCCGGAATCCGGCGTACGGTCCGTCGCGGCCTTTCGGCACGGCACGATGCTGGCGAAGCTCTATGCGCCGCGCGGGCACGACCCGCAGCAGCCGCACACGCGCGACGAGGTCTATGTGGTAGTCTCCGGTCACGGTACCTTCGTTGCGGGTGACGTGCGGCATTCCTTCGCGCCGGGCGATTTCCTGTTCGTGCCGGCGCATGTCGCCCATCGTTTCGAGGATTTTACCGACGACCTGCGGCTCTGGGTCGTGTTCTACGGACCGGAAGGCGGCGAAGCCGTCTAGGGAGGAAAGCCGATGTCGGCAAAATTTCGCGTCGCCTGCATCCAGACGAGTTCGGCCCGCGAGGTCGCCGAGAACATCGCAACTGTGGGCGCGCTGATCGCGCAGGCGCGCGCCGACGGCGCCGACCTGATCTGCACGCCCGAGAACGTGGCGATGATCGAGCCGAACCGGGCGCGGCGCTTCGAAAAGGCCGCGCCCGAGGAAAGCCATCCCGCGCTCGCAGCCTTCCGCGAGATCGCCGCGAAGACCGGCGCTTGGGTGCTCGTCGGCTCGCTTGCGGTGAAGATCGGCGGCGATAAGCTCGCCAACCGCTCCTTCCTGATCGACGCGGCCGGGCGTGTCGCCGCGAAATACGACAAGATCCACATGTTCGACGTCGATCTCGAGAGCGGCGAGTCGTACCGCGAATCGGCGACATTCCGCTCCGGCGACCGCGCCGTGCTGGCCGACACGCCGTGGGGTCCGCTCGGCATGACGGTGTGCTACGATCTGCGCTTTCCGCATCTCTACCGCGCGCTGGCGCAGGCTGGCGCCCGCTACCTCGCCATCCCGTCGGCGTTCACGCGGCCGACCGGTCGCGCTCACTGGCACGTGCTGCAGCGCGCGCGGGCGATCGAAACCGGCTGCTACGTGTTCGCGCCGGCGCAGTGCGGCGAGCATGCGGAGGGCCGCAAGACCTACGGCCACTCGCTGATCGTGGCGCCGTGGGGCGAAGTCCTCGCCGATGGCGGCGAGGAGGTCGGCATCGTCTGCGCCGAGATCGATCCGGCGAAGATCGACGAGGCGCGGCGCATGGTGCCGTCGCTGCAGCACGACCGTCCCTTCGCGCCGCCGGCATCGACGACGAAGCCTGGGTTGCGCGCCGCCGGAGACTAGCGCGCGTTCATCGCGGCGATGCGCTGGACCATCGCCGGCCTGGGCTCGGCCAACTCGAGATCCTCGTAGGCGAGCACGCGGAGTCGGCCGCGCACGGCGTCGAGGAGTTCGCCCGGCTGCAGCAGGAAATCCGGGTTGCTCGGCTTGCCGAACCGCTCGTTGCCGGCCGCGAAGGTCTCGTAGAGCAGCAGGCCGCCCGGCGCCACGGCGCCGATGAGAGCCGGGAAGAGTGGCCGGTGCAGGTAATTCGTGACGACCACCGCGGCGAACTGACGCATGCCGAGCGGCCACGGCGCACCGCTCTCGAGATCGGCATCGATGATCTCGGCCGGCGTTGCGGCGGGATCGCGCAGAAGCATCGTGTCGCGGTCGACGGCCGTGACGGGGTGACCGTGCGCCGCAAAGAGCCGCGTGTGCCGTCCGGACCCCGCCGCGACGTCGAGCACGGGCCCGCCGGCGGGGACCATATCCATGAAGCGGACGATCCAGGCCGAGGGGCCCAACGCCTGGTGCTGAACCGGTTGCGGTGCCATGACGTCTCGATTACATGGAGGTCGGGCGGTCCGCTTCAGCGCCGCCGAAAATTGAGAGCAACGCGTTCATGATCGTCTACGACCTCACCTGCGACAAGGGGCACGTGTTCGAGGCCTGGTTCAAGGACAGTGCCACGTACGACAGGCAGGAAAAGAAGAAGCAGCTCGCCTGCGCTGTCTGCGGCTCGGCCAAAGTGCGCAAGGCGCCGATGGCGCCGCGCGTCAGCAGCGGCAAGGGCGAGGCGCCTGCGGGCGACGACCAGCCGCGGGCGAGCTACGCCAACGATCCGCGCGTGTCGAAGGCGGCGGAGCTGATGAAGGAGCTGGCGAATCTGCGCCGTCACATCGAGCAGAATGCCGAATATGTCGGCGGCAAGTTCGCGGACGAGGCGCGCAAGATTCATTACGGCGAAAAGGAGCGTCGCAACATCTACGGCGAGGCGACGAACTCCGAGGCCAAGGAGCTCTCCGAGGAGGGCATCGAGTTCGCGCGCATCCCGTGGCTGCCCCGCCACGATTCCTGACGTCGCGGCTCAGCGCCGGGCGAAGGCGAGATAGTTTACCGTCAGATCGGAGGAAAGCCGCCAGCGATCCGCGAGCGGCTGGTAGCTGATCCCCTGCAGCGCCGTGAGCTGGACGCGGTGCGGCCGCAGCGCCGCGGCCAGCTCCGACGGGCGCAGAAAGCGGTTCCATTGGTGGGTTCCGCGCGGCAGCCAGCCGAGCACGTACTCGGCGGCGACGATGCCGAACAGGAAGGATTGCGGCGTGCGGTTGAGGGTCGAGAACACCAGCGCGCCGCCGGGCCGGGTGAGCGCGGCGCAGGCCGCCATGAAGTTGGGCAGATCGGCGACGTGCTCGACGATTTCCAGCGCCAGCACCGCGTCGAACTGCTCGCCGGCAGCGGCGAGATCCTCGGCGGCGGCGTGGCGGTAACCGATGGCAAGGCCGCTCTGCGCCGCATGCGCCCGCGCTACCGCGATGTTCCTCTCGGATGCGTCGATGCCGACGACCGTGGCGCCGAGTCGGGCCATGGGCTCGCTGATCAGCCCGCCGCCGCAGCCGACGTCGAGCAGGCGGAGCCCGGCGAGCGGGCTCGGCGCCAAGGGCTGCCTGCCGAAATGGCCGGCGAGCCGGTCGCGGATGAACTGCAGGCGGACCGGGGTAAGCTGGTGCAGCGGCTTGAACTTGCCATGCGGGTCCCACCATTCCTCCGCCATGGCGGCGAAGCGCTGGACTTCGGCGGGATCGATGCTGGTTGCGGTCGCGATCATGAGGTCTCCGGGTAGGGCGGCGCTTGCTTCGCCGTCGCCAAAGCAAGTATGTATGGGCCCGCCGCGCTCCGGCAACCGTCGATCCGGCGCCCCTCCCTGCAGCCCGTAAGTCCGCAACACGGTTCGTTGAAATGGCCCGCATTGTCATGAAATTCGGCGGCACTTCGATGGCCGATATCGAGCGCATCCAGAACGTCGCGCGGCGGGTCAAGCGCGAGGTCGAGTCGGGCAACCAGGTCGCGGTCGTGGTCTCGGCCATGGCCGGCGTCACGAACCAGCTGGTCGCATGGGTCAACCAGGTATCGCCGCTCCATGATGCCCGCGAATACGACACCGTCGTTGCCACCGGAGAGCAGGTGACGACCGGCCTGCTGGCGCTGGCGCTGCAGGAAATGGGGCTCGCCGCGCGCTCCTGGCTCGGCTGGCAGATCCCGATCGAGACCGACGGAATCCACGGCCGGGCGCGTATCCGGGGGATCGATACGGCGGAGATGATCAACCGGCTGGAGCAGGGCCAGGTCTGCGTCGTCGCGGGCTTCCAGGGAATCGGGCCCGACAATCGCATCACTACCCTGGGGCGCGGCGGCTCCGACACTTCGGCCGTCGCCCTTGCGGCGGCCCTGAATGCCGACCGCTGCGACATCTACACCGATGTCGACGGGGTCTATACCTGCGACCCGCGCATCGTTGCGAAGGCGCGCAAGCTCGCTAAAATCACGTATGAAGAGATGCTGGAGATGGCGTCGCTCGGCGCCAAGGTGCTGCAGACGCGCTCGGTCGAGATGGCGATGAACCACCGGGTTCGGGTCCAGGTCCTGTCGAGTTTTGCCGACCTGCCCGGAACGCTCGTGGTCGATGAGGACGAAATCGTGGAAAAGGAAGTCGTAAGCGGCATTGCCTACAGCCGGGACGAGGCGAAGATCACCCTCATAAAGGTTGCGGACAAGCCCGGCGTCGCCGCCGCCATTTTTGGCCCGCTCGCCGAATCGAGCATCAACGTCGACATGATCGTCCAGAATGTATCCGAGGACGGGCGCGCGACGGACCTTACGTTTACGGTGACCAGGACCGACCTCGATCGCGCGGTCAAGGCGCTCCAGGACGTGCGGGCCCGGATCGGCTTCGAGAGGATCGTGCCGGATCCCAGTGTGGTGAAGATCTCGGTCATTGGCGTCGGCATGCGTAGTCATGCCGGCGTTGCCCTGACGATGTTCACGACGCTGGCGGAGAAGGGCATCAATATCGAGGTGATTTCCACCTCCGAGATCAAGATCAGCGTGCTCATCGACGAGCAGTATCTCGAGCTGGCCTTGCGCGCGCTCCATACCGCCTACGGTCTGGATGCCGCTTAGCGCGATGAGCCGCTCCAAAGCCCGCCAACGACTCGATCACCTGTGGCGCCGCGGCCGGGAGTTCCTCGGCTGCGAAGCCGCGGTCATGGGCGGAGCGATGACCTGGGTATCGGAGCGCAATCTTGTCGCCGCCATCTCGAATGCCGGCGGCTTCGGTGTGATCGCCTGCGGCTCGATGAACCCGGAGCAGCTCTCGGCGGAGATCGCCGCGACCTACCGGCTGACCGATCGCCCGTTCGGCGTAAATCTGATCGTCATGCATCCGCAGCTCATGCAGCTGGCGGAGGCCTGCCTCGCGCAGAAGGTCGGCCATGTCGTACTCGCCGGCGGGTTGCCGCCGGCCGACGTGCTTGCGCGGCTCAAACAGGGCGGCGCCAAGGTGATGGGCTTCGCGCCGGCGCTGGCAATCGCCAGGAAGCTGGTGCGGTCGGGTATCGACGGGCTTGTCATCGAGGGCATGGAGGCGGGCGGCCATATCGGCGCGGTCTCGACCGCCGTCCTGGCGCAGGAGATCCTGCCGCATATCCGCGAGGTGCCGGTATTCGTGGCGGGCGGCATCGGCCGTGGTGAGGCGATCCTGTCCTTTCTGGAGATGGGGGCTGCAGGCTGTCAGCTCGGGACGCGCTTCGTCTGCGCCACCGAGTCGATCGCACATCCGCGCTTCAAGCAGGCCTTCATCCGTGCCGCCGCGCGCGACGCTGTACCGTCGGTCCAGCTCGACCCGCGCTTCCCGGTGATTCCGGTTCGCGCCCTTGCCAACAAGGCGACGCAGCGCTTCGTCGAAGCGCAGCGCGAGACGATCGGCAAGTTCGACAGTGGCGAGCTGAACCAGAAGGAGGCGCAGCTCGCCATCGAGCATTTCTGGGCCGGGGCCCTGCGCCGCGCGGTGATCGATGGCGACGTGGAGACCGGCTCGGTCATGGCGGGGCAGAGCGTCGGCCTGGTGACGCGCGAGCAGACCACGCGCCAGATCTTCGACGAGTTGATTGATCAGGCGCTCGATGCCCTGGTCGCACGCGACGAAGGCTCGGCCCGGGCCCTCGGGGCCGCCGACTGATGCAGCCGTCCCTGACCGCGGGCGGCTCGCGCCGCCTCCTAAAGCGGCTCAGGGACCTCATGGCCGGCGGCGGTTCGGGCCAGGAGCGGCTCAACCAGGTCGTCAGGATCATCGCCGCCGACCTCGTCGCCGAGGTGTGCTCGATCTACATCATGCGGGCCGGCGAAGTGCTCGAGCTGTTCGCCACCCAAGGCCTGAAGCAGGAGGCCGTTCACAAGACCCGGCTTGCGGTCGGCGAAGGCATCGTCGGCGACATCGCCGCTCACGCACGGTCGCTGGCTCTCGCCGACGCACAGTCCCATCCGAACTTCGCCTATCGGCCGGAAACCGGCGAGGAGATTTACCATTCGCTGATGGGCGTGCCGATCCTGCGCGGCGGGCGCGTGCTCGGCGTCCTCGTCATCCAGAACCGCACCTTCCGCGAATATGACGAGGAGGAGGTCGAGACCGTCCAGACCATTGCGATGGTGCTGGCGGAGCTGATCGCGGGCAGCGACCTGATCACGCCCGAGGACACGATGCGCGCCGACCTGGCGCTTGCGCCGGCGCGGCTCGACGGGCTGCGGCTGAACGAAGGCATAGCGATCGGTCGCGCGGTGCTGCATCAGCCACGCGTGTCTATCCGGCAGATGGTGGCGGACAACCCGGAGGTCGAGCTAAAGCGCCTCGACGATGCCCTGACGAGCATGCACAGCGCGATCGACGATATGCTTGCCGCCTCGGAGCTGGCCGAAAGCGGCGAGCATCGCGAGATCCTCGAGAGCTATCGCATGTTCGCGGAGGATCGCGGCTGGCTCAGCCGCATTTCGGAGGCGATCCGCAGCGGCCTCACCGCCGAGGCGGCGGTGCAGCGCGTGCAGGACGATACCCGCGTGCGCATGAGCCAGATCACGGACCCGTATCTGCGCGAGCGGCTGTCTGACCTCGAGGATCTGGCCAACCGCCTGCTCCGGCATCTCACCGGTGCCCGCACGGCAGCGCGCGCGGACCTGCCCGACGACGCCATTCTCGTCGCCCGTACCATGGGGCCGGCCGAGCTGCTCGACTACGACCGCGCCAAGGTCAAGGCGGTGCTGCTCGAAGAGGGCTCGCCGACGGCGCATGTCGCGATCGTGGCACGCGCGCTCAACGTCCCGATGGTCGGGCGGGTCAAGAACGTGCTGACGCGGATCGAGGCGCTCGACCCCGTCATCGTCGATGGCGACCACGCCCAGGTCCTGCTGCGACCGAGCGACGACGTGCGGGAGGCCTTCACGGCGGCGATCGAAGTGCGGGCCAAGCGCCAGGCTTCGATTGCCGCATTGCGCGACCTGCCGGCCGTGACGCGCGACGGCGTCGAGCTCTCGCTATTCCTCAATGCCGGGTTGCTCATCGACCTCGCCTATCTCGAGGAGACCGGTGCCGCTGGTGTCGGCCTGTACCGGACCGAGCTGCCGTTCATGCTGCGCTCGACCTTTCCCGACGTGGCGACGCAGACCGAATTCTACAGGAAGGTGCTGACGCGCGCCGCCGGCAAGCCGGTCGTCTTCCGCACGCTCGATATCGGCGGCGACAAGCTGCTGCCCTTTCTCGCCGAATCGGAGGAAGAGAACCCGGCAATGGGCTGGCGCGCGATCCGCATCGCGCTCGACCGGCCGATGCTGCTGCGCCATCAGCTCCGCGCGCTGTTGCGCGCCGCCGCCGGCACGCGGCTCGACGTCATGTTCCCGATGGTCGCGGAAGTCGCGGAGTTCGACGCGGCGCGCGCATTGCTCGACGCGGAGATCGCCCGCTGCCGCCGGCGCAGCGAGGCGCTGCCGTCCACGGTCCGCGTCGGCACCATGCTCGAGGTACCGGCGCTGTTCTGGCAGCTCAAGACCCTGCTTCGCCGAGTCGATTTCATCTCGGTCGGCACCAACGACCTGATGCAGTTCCTGTTCGCAAGCGATCGCGGCAATCCGCGGCTGGCGGACCGTTACGACGTCCTTTCGCCGCCGGCGCTGTCGTTCCTGCGCGAGCTGGTGCAGGTCTGTGGGCGGGCCAAGGTCGATCTCACCTTGTGCGGCGAGATGGGCAGCCGGACGCTCGAGGCCATGGCGCTGATCGCGATCGGCTTTCGCAGGTTGTCGATGCCGGCCACGGCGATTGGGCCGGTCAAGGCGATGGCACGCAGCCTCACTCTCGGCCCGGTCCGCGACTATCTGACCGGGCTCTGCGACCGGCCGGAGCATTCGCTGCGGGAATCCTTGCGCGCGTTCGCCCGCGATCATGATGTCGCGATCTAGGCCCCCGGCGAAGGCATCGGTCGTCACGGGCTGACCTGTTGCAGGTCCGCGGCGCGATTGGTATTAACGATTTCGTTCCTGTGGGCCCGTAAGATCATGTTCCGCACGTGGCGCTGCGGCCGTATCTGCGCCCGCCGAGGCCGGCATAGCGAAAACCTGGCAAATCCAAGTTGTTGACGCGGATGCGATCACGGAAGCGACAGCGGTTGAGATTTATGGCCGGCGAGCGGAATGGTTCGGCCCGGCAGGGCCCGAGCGAGGCCCCGCCGCGGGTTTCGATCGGCGATGTCTTGCGGAGCGAGCGCGAACGCCGGGCCCTCAGCCTCGATGATATTGCGGCGAATCTTCGCATCCGTCGCGCGCTGCTCGATGCCATCGAGGAGGGCCGTTTCAAGGAACTGCCGGGAGCGCCCTACGCGACCGGATTCGTCAAGGCTTATGCCGAGTTCCTCGAGCTCGATCGCGACGAGATCATCCGCCGCTTCAAGGAAGAGGCGGCCGGGCTCGACAGCCACAAGGAACTGAATTTTCCACGGCCGCTCTCCGAGAGCCGGCTGCCTGGCGGCATCCTGCTGCTGCTCTCTGCGGTGATTGCCGCCAGCGCCTACGCGATCTGGTACTTCCAGGGTTCCGGCGACCGCACCGAGCTGCCACGGGTCGCTGCCGTCCCGGAGCGGCTGGCACCATTGGCCGATCCGGCGCCGGCGTCGCCAGAGCCCGAGACACAACCGACGGAGGGCACGAGGCCGGAACCCGGATCGTCCCCGGCAAGCGTTCCGCCATCGCCCGGCGAAGTTGCGCCCGCTGCGGCACCGCCGGCGCCTCCGGCTCCGGCGGTCACAGTCGATCCTCCTCCGGCGGTCACAGCGAGTCCTCCTCGGGCTCCTGAGTCCGATACGGAGGCCGCAGCCCCGGCAACGCCGGCCGCAGCTCCGGCAACGCCAGCCGAAGCGGCTGCGGCGCCGAGCGCCCCTCCGGCGAACGTCCCTGCCAGTACTGCGGCGCCTGCGGTTGCCGCAGCGCCGTCGGATGCAGCCGAGATTCCGGCCGCTCCGACGGAGGTCTCCGCCTACCCCCGCGCCTATGGCGAGGAAAATCCATCGCGCATCGTCATTCGCGCGACCGCCGACAGCTGGATCCAGGTGCGCGATCCGAGCGGCACCGTCGTGTTCACACGCGTGTTGCGCGCCGGCGACAGCTACAACGTTCCGAACCGCCAGGATCTGTTTCTCTACACCGGCAGCGCCGGGGCGCTCGAGATCAGCGTCGATGGCACGATCGCGCCGTCGCTGGGCCAGTTCGGCGCGGTGCGGCGGGACGTCATGCTCGACCCGGATCGCCTGGCTGCGGGCACCGCGGTTCTCGACCAGAGACGGCCAAGCTCGAATGATCCCGGCACCCGGTCCAATGGGGCGGGTCCGGGGCAGGCCAGCTCGATCGGCAGTAGCGCCGTTTCGCGCCAATAGCACCGTCGCTGGAGATCGGGCGGTGTTTTGGGCTATAACGCGCCCACGTTATAGCGCATGGAAAAGCCTGCCATGACCGTTCGGCCGTACCGCCAGATCATCCGCCGCAAATGCCGCCAGATCCACGTCGGGGCCGTGCCGGTCGGCGGGGACGCGCCGATCAGCGTCCAGTCGATGACGAACACCCCGACTCCGGATGCCGCGGCGACGGTCGACCAGATCCGCCGCCTGGAAGAGGCAGGCGCCGATATTGTCCGCGTTTCCTGTCCGGACGAGGAGTCGACCGCGGCACTGTCGGTGATCGTCAGGGCGGCCAAGGTGCCAATCGTCGCGGACATCCATTTTCACTACAAGCGCGCGATCGAGGCCGCCAAGGCCGGTGCCGCGTGCCTGCGCATCAATCCGGGCAATATCGGCAGCAAGGACCGGGTCCGCGAGGTCGTCAAGGCGGCGCGCGACCATGGCTGCTCGATGCGCATCGGCGTCAACGCCGGAAGCCTCGAGCGCGAACTGCTCGAGAAGTACGGCGAACCGTGTCCGGAGGCCATGGTCGAAAGCGCGCTCAACCACGCGCGATGCCTCGAGGACGAGGATTTCTTCGAGTTCAAGATCAGCGTCAAGGCATCGGATGTCTTCCTCGCTGTCGCCGCCTACCAGCAGCTTGCGGATGCCTGCGACTATCCGCTTCATCTCGGCGTGACCGAAGCGGGCGGCTTGCGCGCCGGAACGGTCAAGTCGGCGATGGGTATCGGCTCTCTGCTCTGGGCCGGGATCGGCGATACGATCCGCGTCTCGCTCTCGGCCGATCCGGTCGAGGAGGTCAAGGTCGGCTACGACATGCTCAAGTCGCTCGGCCTGCGCCGGCGCGGCGTGACGGTGATCGCCTGTCCGTCCTGCGCGCGGCAGCAGTTCGACGTCATCAAGACCGTCGAGGTCCTCGAGAGCCGCCTGGCGCACATTACCGTGCCGATGACGGTCTCGGTGATCGGCTGCGTCGTCAACGGGCCGGGCGAGGCGCGAGAGACGGATATCGGCTTCACAGGCGGCGGTAGCGGCACGCACATGGTCTACATCGCCGGACTGCCGGATCATCGACTCAAGGATGCCGACATCGTCGACCATCTGGTGTCGCTGGTCGAGAAGAAGGCGGCGGAGATCCGGGCGAAATCGGAAGCCGCCGCGATACCTGCGCCCGTTCGGGCGCGCGCGTAGCGTGGCTCTCATTCATCAGGTGCCGTCGTCGCACGCGTCCGGCTCAAGCGCAGTGGTCCAGTGAAAATGACGAAACTACAGCCGGTCCGCGGCACCCGCGACATTCTTGGCGAGGACATGCGCCGGCAGAGACATGTCATCGACACGGCACGCGCGGTTGTCGAGCTCTACGGCTATCAGGAGATCGCGACACCGATTTTCGAGTTCTCCGAGGTCTTCAAGCGTACGCTCGGCGATACGTCCGATATCGTCACCAAGGAGATGTATTCCTTTACTGACAGCGGCGGCGAGGACATCACGCTGCGGCCGGAGAATACGGCCGGCGTGGCGCGCGCGGTCATCTCCGGCGGGCTGGCGCAGAGCGTGCCGCTCAAATTCTTCTACGCGGGCCCGATGTTCCGCTATGAGCGGCCGCAGAAGGGACGTTACCGGCAGTTTCACCAGATCGGCGTCGAGCTGATCGGGGTGCCGGAGCCGCTTGGCGATATCGAGGTCATTGCCGCCGGCGCGCATATTCTCGATCGCCTGGGCGTTCTTCAGCACACGACCCTGGAGCTGAACACACTGGGCGATCCCGAGAGCCGCGCCGCGTACCGCAGCGCGCTGGTTGGGTATCTGCGCGAGCATATCGGGAAGCTGTCGGTAGACAGCCGGGCGCGTCTGGACCGCAATCCGCTGCGCATTCTCGACAGCAAGGACGAAGGCGACATTGCGATCATCCGCGGCGCGCCGCAGCTCAAGGAGTATCTCAACGAGCCAAGCCGTCTGTTCTTCGACAGTGTGCGGCATGGGCTCGACAGGCTCGCGATCGCGCATGTCTGGAATCCCTATCTGGTCCGCGGCCTTGACTATTATGCGCACACGGCATTCGAGTTCAAAACCGACCGGCTCGGTGCGCAGGGTGCGGTGCTGGCGGGCGGACGGTATGATGGCCTCATGGGCCAGATGGGCGGACCTGCGCTTCCGGGCGTGGGCTGGGCCGCCGGCATCGAGCGGCTCGCAATGCTGCTCGCACAGCCGCCCGAGGCGCGCCGCCCGATCGCAATCGTGCCGATCGGCGCCGTAGCTGAGGAAATGGCGCTGAAGCTATCGTCTGACCTGCGTCACGACGGCATGTATATCGAGCTGGGTTATCGCGGCAACGTATCGAAACGCATGAAGGACGCAAATAAGGCACACGCCCGGGCCGCGGTTCTCATCGGCGAGGACGAGCTGAAGCGTGGCGCCGCTACGGTCCGCGATCTGGACTCGGGCGAGCAGGCCGAGGTGCCGCTTTCGGCCCTGAAGGACCGCCTCGCCCCGTATCGTTAGCGGCGTGACCGGGGCTCCCTCTCAACCCGGTCGGCTGTTTACCGCGGGCCTCGACCACCGCACCAGCACGCTCGATCTCCGCGATCGCGTCTTCATTGCCGAAGGCGAGATGCGGGGGTTCCTGGCGGCGTTGCGTCAGGCGGGAATCGATCAGGCCATCGTCATGTCGACCTGCGACCGCATCGAAGTGCAGGGCGCGCATCACCGGCCGGAGGAGGCTGCCAGGGCGGTGACCCGGCTGTTCGCGGCGCGCGCGCGAGAGCCGGAAGCCGTGATCGCTGCGCGCGTCGCCATATGCACCGATGGGGCCGCGCTGCGCCGGATCTTCGGCGTTGCCGCGGCGCTCGAAAGCCAGGTGCTCGGCGAGCCGCAGGTGCTGGGCCAGGTCAAGTCGGCGCATCAGCTCGCGCGCGCCGCCGGGATGACCGGCCCCGAACTCGAAGCGGCATTGCAGGCCGCCTACGGCGCAGCGAAGCGCACTCGGAGCGAAACCGCGATCGGGGAGCGGCCGGTGACGCTTGCCTCGGCGGCGCTTCAGCTCGCCCGCGACGTGCACGGGGACATGGCACGCTGCACAGGTCTGCTGGTCGGCACCGGCGAGCTCGGCGAGCTGATGGCCGATCATCTTCGCGCGGCGGGGCTGCGCTCGCTGGCCGTGACCGCACCGAGCGGCGGCCGTGCCGAGGATATCGGCCGGCGGCTGTCTTCCCATGTCGTGTCGTTTGCCGATATGGAATCGGAGATGGCGAATGCCGATATAGTTATTACGGCGCTCGGCAGCGGCCGCCATCTGATCGGGCCCGAGGCGATGAAGGACATCATGGTCCGGCGCCGCCGGCGCGCGGTGTTCGTCGTGGACCTCGGAATTCCGGCGGATGTCGACCCGCGCGTCGAGACGCTGGACGGCGTATTCCGCTACGATCTGGACGACCTCGAGAAGGTGACCATGAGCGGGCGCGCCTCGCGCGGCGCCGCCGCCGCCGAGGCGTGGGGCATCATCGAGCAGGAGCTTGCGATGTTTGCGCGCAGCCGGGCGGAGCGCGACGCCGTGCCGGCGATCGCCGCGCTGCGCCGCCATTTCGAGAGCGCGCGCGGACAGGCGCTGCGTCAGGCCGGGAACGATGCCGAGCGCGCGACGGAGCTTCTGGTGAACCGCCTGCTCCACAACCCCTCGGAAGCCCTGCGCCAGATCGCGGCGATGGACGGCGGCGGGGACCGCGTGATGGCCGAGCATCTCATCAGAAAGCTGTTCCGGCTCGACGAAAGCGGGCCGGGTGAAGACGAGGAGAGCAGGATTTGAGCTTCCACCACAAACTGGATCGCGTCGTCGCGCGTTACGAGGAGCTGCGTCAGGCGATGGCGGCTCCGGATCTCGATCCGCGTCAGTTCGCGAAGCTGTCGAAGGAGTATTCCGATCTCGAGCCGATCGTCGAGCACGTCACTGCGTTGCGCAAGGCGCGCAGCGAGCTCGACGGCCTGAAGGTGCTCATGGTGGACGAGGGCAGCGATCCGGAGATGAGGGCGCTTGCCGAGGCCGAATTCTTCGCGCTGAAGGACAGGCTGCCCGAGATGGAGAAGCAGCTCCAGATCATGCTGCTGCCGAAAGATGCGGCTGACGAGAAGAACGCGATCCTCGAAGTGCGCGCGGGAACCGGCGGTGACGAGGCGGCGCTGTTCGCGGCGGAGCTGTTCCGCATGTATCAGCGCTATGCCGCGTTGCACGGCTGGAAATTCGAGATCATGGAGCTGGGGGAGACCGGAATCGGCGGCTACAAGGAGGCGATCGCGAGCATTTCGGGCCGTGGCGTCTTCGCGCGGCTGAAGTTCGAGTCCGGCGTCCATCGCGTGCAGCGCGTTCCAGAGACGGAGGCGAGCGGCCGCATTCACACCTCCGCCGCAACGGTCGCCGTTCTGCCGGAGGCCGAGGACGTCGATATCAAGGTCGACGAGAAGGACCTGCGTATCGACGTGTTCCGCTCGAGCGGACCCGGCGGCCAGTCGGTCAACACGACCGACAGCGCGGTGCGCATCACGCATCTGCCGACCGGAATCGTCGTCCAGCAGCAGGACGAGAAATCGCAGCACAAGAACAAGGCGAAGGCGCTCAAGATCCTGCGGGCGCGGCTCTACGAGATGGAGCGTGCCAAGGCCGAGGCGGAGCGCGCCCAGAACCGCAAGAGCCAGGTCGGCAGCGGCGACCGCTCGGAACGGATCCGAACGTATAATTTTCCACAGGGCCGCGTGACCGATCACCGGATCAATCTGACGCTCTACAAGATCGACAAGGTCATCTCAGGCGAGTCGCTGGACGAAATCATCGATGCCCTGATTGCCGAGGACCGCGCGGCCCGCCTTGCCGAATTGCCCGCATGACGGTCTCTCGCGCATGCGATCAGGGCAGGACGGTCGGTGCCGTGCTCGCCGGCGCCGCGACGCGGCTGCGCGAGGCCGGCATCGCCACGGCGCGGCTCGATGCCCGGCTCCTGCTCTCTGCGGCGCTGGGCGAAAGCGCCGAGCGCCTGGTCGGCTGGCCCGAGCGCGTGCTGTCGGTGCCGGAAGAGCGTGCTTTTGCCGATCTCGTGGCGCGGCGCTCGGCGCGCGAGCCGGTCGCGCAGATCCTCGGCCATCGTGAGTTCTGGAGCCTGCCGTTCCGGACAACGCGGGACACGCTGACGCCGCGACCGGACAGCGAGACGGTTGTCGAAGCCGCGCTTGAGCTGTTGCCGGACCGCGATGCCGGAATTCGTATTCTCGACCTGGGGACGGGCAGCGGCTGTCTCCTGCTGGCACTGCTGCACGAATACCCCAATGCCAGCGGGGTCGGTACGGATCTCAGCCCCGCAGCGCTTCGAGTCGCCGCCGGCAACGCGGTCACACTGGCGCTCGCGGACCGCGCGGCGTTTGCGGCCACGACCTGGGATGCGGGCCTTGCCGGGTCCTTCGAATTGATCGTCAGCAACCCGCCGTACATCCGTACCGCAGAGCTTGACGGTCTCGATCCGGAGGTGAGGCTCTACGAGCCGCATCTTGCGCTCGACGGCGGTGCCGACGGGCTGGTCGTGTACAGGGCGATAGCGCCAAGGCTCCGCGAGCGGCTTGCACTGAACGGCGCCGGGATTGTCGAAATCGGTGCCGGACAAGCCGCGGAGGTTGAGCAGATCATGCGTGATGCGGGTCTGCGGGTGCTCGGGCGGCGTGCCGATCTTGCCGGCGTGGACCGTTGTATTCTGGTCGGACGTTAACGAAATAACAGGAGAATAAGATTTGACTTGGAATGACAGCGCGGCGGGACTACGCTGCCCACGCTTTCCGCGTTGCGGAGCAAGGGGGGAGGGGGCTCCCGCCGGCCGATTCTAACAAGACACGCGCGTTACCCGCTGTGGAACGACGCCCGGCGCGCCAGCTTGATTGAGCCCGCCGAAACCTTCGGCAACAACCCACTAGGTGTTATGAGACCCGGTCCAAACATGAAGCGTCAACGTGGCCGTAATAACGGCCGTAAACCGCATATGCCGGTCCGTTCGCAGACTTTCGACAGCGCCGGCCCCGATGTGCGTATCCGCGGCAATGCCTATCAGGTGCTCGAGAAATATCTGGCGCTCGCGCGAGACGCCAGTGCTGCCGGTGACCGTATCGCCGCGGAGAATTTCTACCAGCACGCCGAGCACTATTATCGCGTGATCAACGCCAACGGCGAGCATCATCGCCAGCAGCAGCAGCAGATGCACGGGCATGGCCACGGCCAGAGCCATCCTCATGCGCAAGGCCAGAACTTCGGTCATGGCCAAGACCCGCGCGCCGGACAGCCTGTTGAGGGGCAGCACCAGAACGGCGGTGCTGCCGGCACTGGGCCGCAGCCGGGATTCGGGGCTGCGAGCGCTCAGGCCGCTCCAGGCGGAAGCCAGGGGAGCCCGCAGGCGCCGGAACGGCAGTCCGACTAGCGTATTCGCGGCAGACACTTTACGGCGAGGCTCGGACGAGCCCCGCGGTTCCCGTGTGCGATGCTGATCAGCTGGCTGGCGGCGTGAGCGAGTCGCCGGTCGCGATCGCCCCGTCGTCGATCACTTCGGCGTATACGCCCAGATCCGTGTGCCGGAATCCGTCCGCCAGTGCGCGCGGAATGTTGAGATCCCGCCTTGCGGTCTCCGGATCGACATTCGTTGCGGCGCAACGGCCAATTCGCTTCACGACCCGCAGCCGCGCGGTGCCGAGGCCGATTTCGCGACCGACCCAGTCGAATTCCTGCCAGGCACGGCCCGAGTCGAAATAGACATTGGCGCGGAAGCGGCGCGGGTCGATCGGGCACCGGGTGATGCGCTCGAGGTCGCGGATGCTGGCGAGGCCGATCAGCGACACGACCTTGGGCGGCGTGTCGGAGAACATGTGCCCGCTCGCTTCGAGAAGTCGCGGCACTCCTCGGCATTCCGATCCCATGAATGCGGCGAAGAACTGCTCCACGACCATGCGGCCGGCCGGCTCCAGGATGTTGCTGCGCAGGACCGTCTTTCCGTCACGCTCGAGGGTCAGCGTCCCTGAGCGCTCATCGAAGCGCGAGCGCAGGTGCGCCAGGCGCTCGTTGCGCATCAGCATCAGGAAGTTTGTCTTCGGCAGCCATTCCGGCCGGTCGATGTCGAATCGGGTCGTGCCATGTGCAAGGGCAAAGCGGCGGTCCTGCGGCAGGCCGAAACCTGCTGTCAGCTCTACACGCCCGAGCGGTTCGGCGCTGAGCCCTTTGACCGGATAGCGAAAGATGCTTGTTACGGTTAAGGCCATGATGGGCCCATACGCTGCGGTCGCAATGTCGTCAACCGTGAGGAGTCCCGCTCATGAGTTTAGGGCCTCTTGCAGGGGTTTGGAGCGCTCCTCATATAGTTGAGCAGGACGCCTTTCCGGGTCCTTTCGAATCCTGTCCGCCCGTCCGGGGGACGATCACAAGGGATTGAATACAATGGATTTCGAGAAATATACCGAGCGCTCGCGGGGCTTCGTCCAGGCGGCACAGACCCTGGCGCAGCGATCCAGCCATCAGCGTCTTACACCCGAACATCTCCTCAAGGTTTTACTCGACGACAAGGAAGGTCTGGCCGCCAACCTGATGCGTCACGCCGGGGCCGATCCGGCCCTCGCGCTGCAGCGTGTCGAGGCCGAGCTCGCCAAGCAGCCGCGTATCGAGGGCGGCGGAGCCGGACAACTGTTTCTTGCGCCCGAAACGGCGCGGGTGTT
The DNA here is from genome assembly GCA_041690495.1 of Alphaproteobacteria bacterium. Taxonomy (GTDB): domain Bacteria; phylum Pseudomonadota; class Alphaproteobacteria; order CACIAM-22H2; family CACIAM-22H2; genus DATAAP01. The sequence goes on from JAWLHE010000015.1 coordinate 62,948, forward strand.
CGAAACCGCCGAGCAGGTCGCGGCGAAGGCCGGCGACAGCTTCGTCACGGCCGAGCGGCTGCTGCTCGCCCTGACTCTGGCCAAAGGCACGCCGGCGGCGAAGGTGCTGTCCGATGTCGGCCTTACGCCCGAACGTCTCAACGCGGCCATCGAATCCATCCGCAAGGGACGGACGGCGGACAGCGCGAGCGCGGAGGAGAGCTACGATGCGCTGAAGAAGTACGCGCGCGATCTCACTGCAGCCGCGCGCGAAGGCAAGCTCGACCCGGTGATCGGCCGCGACGAGGAGATCCGCCGCACCGTGCAGGTGCTGGCGCGTCGCACCAAGAACAACCCGGTGCTGATCGGCGAGCCCGGTGTCGGCAAGACCGCGATCGTGGAGGGGCTGGCGCAGCGAATCGTCAATGGTGACGTGCCCGAGTCCCTGCGCGACAAGAAGCTGCTGGCTCTCGACCTTGGCGCGATGGTTGCCGGGGCGAAGTTCCGCGGCGAGTTCGAGGAGCGGCTCAAGGCCGTTCTGTCCGAGATCAATTCGGCGCAAGGCGAGATCGTCCTGTTCATCGACGAGCTGCATACCCTGGTCGGCGCCGGCAAGGCCGAGGGCGCGATGGATGCGTCCAACATGCTGAAACCGGCCCTGGCGCGGGGCGAGCTGCACTGCGTCGGCGCGACCACGCTCGACGAGTATCGCAAGCACATCGAGAAGGACGCCGCGCTTGCGCGGCGCTTCCAGCCGGTCTTCGTTGGCGAACCGACGGTCGAGGACTCGATATCGATCCTGCGCGGCATCAAGGAGAAGTACGAGCTCCATCACGGCGTGCGAATCACGGACGGCGCGATCGTCGCAGCCGCCACGTTGTCGAACCGCTACATCACCGACCGTTTCCTGCCTGACAAGGCGATCGACCTGATGGACGAGGCCGCGTCGCGCCTGCGGATGGCGGTCGATTCCAAGCCTGAGCAGATCGACGAACTCGATCGCCGCATCGTCCAGCTCAAGATCGAACGGGAAGCGCTGCAGAAAGAGACGGACTCCGGCTCGCGCGAGCGTTTGGAGCGGCTCGCGAAGGAGCTGAGTGAGCTCGAACAGGAATCCGCCGAACTGACCAGCCGGTGGAGGGCCGAAAAGGAGAAGCTTGCGAGCGCGCAAAAGCTCAAGGAGCTGCTCGAACAGGCGCGCATCGAGCTGGAACAGGCGCAGCGGCGCGGCGACTGGGCCAAGGCCGGCGAGCTTACCTATGGCCGCATCCCGGAGCTTGAAAAGAAGCTTGCACAGGCGGAGACCCAGGACGGCAAGCATATGCTGGACGAGGCAGTGACGCCCGAGCACATCGCTTCGGTCGTGTCGCGCTGGACCGGAATTCCGGTCGACCGGATGCTTGCCGGCGAGCGCGAGAAACTCCTGAAAATGGAAGAGAACCTGGGCAGCCGGGTGGTCGGTCAGCAGGACGCGGTCAGGGCCGTGTCCGAGGCGGTGCGGCGCGCGCGCGCCGGACTGCAGGATCCGAATCGTCCGCTTGGCTCATTCCTGTTTCTCGGGCCCACCGGCGTCGGCAAGACCGAGTTGACCAAGGCGCTGGCCGCTTTTCTGTTCGACGACGAGGCGGCGCTTCTGCGCATCGACATGTCGGAGTACATGGAGAAGCATGCGGTGGCACGGCTGATCGGGGCGCCGCCGGGCTATGTCGGGTACGAGGAAGGTGGAAGTCTCACGGAGGCGGTGCGGCGCCGGCCCTACCAGGTGATCCTGTTCGACGAGATCGAGAAGGCTCATCCGGACGTGTTCAACGTCCTGCTGCAGGTACTCGACGACGGCCGCCTGACCGATGGCCAGGGGCGTACGGTCGATTTCCGCAACACGCTCATCGTGCTGACGTCCAATCTCGGCAGCGAGATCATCGCTGCCGTGCCGGACGGACAGGACGTCGAGACCGTCCGCGAGCAGGTCATGGATGTCGTGCGGCACGCATTCCGCCCCGAGTTCCTCAACCGGCTTGACGAGATTCTCCTGTTCCATCGGTTGTCGCGGACGGATATGGCGGGCGTGGTCGATATCCAGCTCACGCGACTGCGGCGCATGCTGGATGAACGCAAGATCAGCCTCCGGCTGGATGATGCGGCGCGCGCCTGGCTCGCGGAGGCCGGTTATGACCCGGTCTATGGCGCACGGCCGCTGAAGCGGGCGATCCAGCGCGAGCTGCAGAACCCGCTTGCTTCCGCGATACTCGAAGGGCGCGTCAAGGAAGGCGACGAGGTCCGCGTGGGCGTCGGTGCAAAAGGGCTGCAGCTTACCCCGGTCGCCGAGGCCGAGCCGCAGTCGCGCCGTCGCTCAGCATAAGCGCGCCCGCTACCGGGTGCTGGTCGTTGTGCTGGTCGATTCGTCGTCGGCGCGGGCGAAGCGGCTGCCCGGCTCGATTCCGGCGATCTGAAGATCCAGTTCCGCCTTGGTGGTGCGGAACTGGATCAGCTCGGGACCGTCGAGCTTGCGAGCGGTCGGGAGCTGCACGTTGAGCGGGTTGACCTGCGTGCCGCGCCGCATCACCTCGTAGTGCAGATGAGGACCGGTCGAACGGCCGGTTGATCCGACGTAGCCGATCACCTGCCCCTGGCGTACCCGCTGGCCTGGGCGGACATCCTTCGCGATCCGGCTGAGATGAGCGTAGGCCGATGCGTATTCGGAATTGTGCCGGATGCGGATGTAGTTGCCGTATGACCCGTTCCGGCCGGAAAACTCGATGGTGCCGTCGCCGGCCGCCTGGATCGGCGTGCCTTGCGGTGCGCCGAAATCGACGCCCTTGTGCATAGCGCTATATCCGAGGATCGGATGCTTGCGCGTGCCGAATCCCGAGGTGAGGCGGGCGCCGTCCACTGGCGTGCGCAGCAGCGCCTTGCGGACGTTCTCGCCGTGCTCGTTGAAGTAGCCGACGGTGCCGTCGCGCAGGACGTGACGATAGACACGCTTGGCGCTGCCGCTCAGCGTCAAGGCGCCGTAGAGCACCTCACCGTCCTTGGCAAAGCGGCCGTTCTCGTCGCGGAAGCGCTCGAATACCAGGTCGAACGTGTCGCCCGGCTGGATGTCGCGCTGGAAGTCGATGTCGTAGCTCAGCACGCGGATGAACTCGACCATGATCGTGCCCGGCACGCCTTCGGCGCTGCCCGCCTCGAACAGGCTCGAGCGGACGGTCCCGGATGTACGGACGAGTTCCCGCTGCAGATCGCGATCGCGGCCGAGTGCCCTGAAGCGTCCTTCGGGATCGCGGCTCAGATTGATGTCGCGCTCGGGATTTGCGGCGAAGCTGGCGCCGACCAGTCCGGCCTGTTCGCCCGTGCTGAGCGGTTTGATCATCAAGGTGATCTCCTGGCCGGGCCGGAGTTCGCGCGGGTTGAATACGTCGCGCAAGGCAGTTACGGCTTCATGGGCATCGGCGCGGGAAATGCCGGCATTGAGGAGAAGATCGAGCAGGGTGTCGCCGCGGCGGACCATGAGCACACGCTGTTCAGCCGATTCCGGATCCGATTCGGTCTCGACGGTTTCGACCGGCTCCGGCCCGGTTTCACTGCGACGGAACTCGCCCGGATCGATGCCGAGCCATGCATCGAGATCCTGCTCCACGGGCTGATCGGGCGGGAGGTCCACCCTCGGCTGGGAGGCATCGGCGTCATCGATCACGTCTTCCAGGGCGATGATCGGCGACGGTGGGATGTCGCCTTCGTGGGCGAGATAGGCCGAGGTTATGATCGCGGCGCCGACCACGCCAATCTTGAGAGCGGAGGCAATGGAGCCAAGTCGTCCTGTGTTGCGGCCCAGGCCGCGCTCCTGATTGCTCCGCAACACTACCCCCCGTCGATCGGCATGCCGGTGCTGCATACCAGCACCCTGGCTTTAAAAATCCGTTTCGGATTGGCCTCTTGTCAACCATGTTCTGCAGGCTATATTGTTGTCCAAGTCGATGAGCGGCGCGCGGCGTAATTGCGTCGACTCGCACTTGACTCGAAATTAAGGGAAGCGTAAAACTCCCGCCCTCACCGCGCGGTACCGGCAAGGGCCGGCCGGGCGGTTTGTTCTTTGACATGGTGAGCTTGAGAGGAAGGGATGCGCGGGCGGCGGCGTGGAAGCGTTTGCTTGCTTGAGCGTATCTCTTTTGATGACGCG
>JAWLHE010000016.1:0-58685 GCA_041690495.1 Alphaproteobacteria bacterium
CGAGCCGATCACGGTCTACGGCGACGGCCGCCAGACCCGGGCGTTCTGCTATGTCGACGACCTGATCGACGGCTTCGTGCGGCTGATGGACGCGCCCGATACGGTCACCGGACCGATCAATCTCGGCAATCCGGTCGAGTTCACCATCGGCGATCTCGCCCGCAAGGTCATCGAGATGACCGGCTCGCGCTCAAAGATCATCGCCAAGCCGCTGCCGGCCGACGACCCGACCCAGCGCTGCCCCAACATCACGCTGGCGAAGTCGGTGCTGGGCTGGGAGCCGAAAATCCCGCTCGAGAACGGCCTGCGGCGCACGATCGACTATTTCGAGAAGCTGCTCAGCGAGGGCAGGACGCCGACCGGCCGCGCGGCGCACGGCTGAGTCACCGCAAGGCGAACCCGTCGACGTACTGGTTCAGCCGGGCGCGGTAGTGCGCCCAGGTGAACGCGCATGCCCGCTCACGCGCCGACTCGCCCATCGCGGTACGCAGCGCCGGGTTGCGGTAGAGCGTCTCGATCTTCTCCATCAGCGCCTCGACGTCGCGGATCGGCACCACGAAACCGTCCTGCCCGTCCCGCGCCACCGATCCCGAGTTCAGCGTCGTCACGATGGGCAGCCCGCTTGCCATCGCCTCGTATGTTGCGAAGGCCGAACCCTCGTGCAGCGACGGATAGACGAAGATGTCCGCCTCCTGGAACAGCCGGTGAACCTCGTGATAAGGGACGTGCGTGACGTGCCGGAACGTGTCCCGATAGGGCACGAAGGCGTGCTCGCCGCCGATCATCTTGCCGACCAGAACGAGCTCCGTATCCGGCAGGCGAAGCCGCTTCACCGCCTCGAGCAGGTACCGGATTCCCTTGCGCTGGCTCAGCTGGCCGACGAACAGGATGCGGAAGGGCCCATGCCCCGTCTTCGGTGCCGGGCGGAAGCGCTCGACATCGACGCCGTAGGGCAGCACGAAGATCCGCTCCGCCGCGGCCCCGCGCGCAAGCAGCGTCTGTCGCACGTATTCCGACGGGACCATGATTCCGTCCGCCTCGCGGATCTCGGCCTCGTGCCGCGCCACGATCTCCGTCGGCGTTTCGACCATGGTCTCGGCAAAGGCCGGAGACAGCACGGCTTCCTCGCGGAACAATGCATGCGCCGCGGCGACGTGGCCGACGACCTGGTTGAGGATTGCCGCGGCGCCGATCTCGCGCGCCGCCCGGCCCGAATGGAGGGCCGAGCCGTCGTGGCCGATCACGACGCGCGGCCGCTCGCGGCGGATCACGCGTGCGACCGCCCTGTCCAGGATGTCGTTGCGCCAGCCGATGATGCGTGCGAGCCGGTTCTGGCTGGCGCCGAGCCGCCCCGCGGCGACGTGCACGAGTTCCGGCCAGGGCCGCAGATGCACACGGCGGCTTGCGACGCCGCCGTGGGCCCGCCGGCGCAGCTCGCGCTCGATGCGCGTGCGCAGCGTTGCCGGAAGGCCGGCGACCGTGCGCGCGAGCGCACCGTCTCGCGTATAGAAGAACCCGGTGTGGAAGTCGCAGGCATAGCCGCCTTCCTGGATCCCGGCGACGAGCTCGTAGGCGAGATGGTTCGTGCCCGGGTGATGGACGATCACATGGCAATCGGCACGTGCTCGCGCAGGCCCGGAAGGCGGGGCGGCCGCGATCGGAACCGGATCAGCCATTGTGGCGCCTCAGGCGCGCGGCGGCTTTCCTGAGCCATTCGCGCACGAGCAGCCAATCTTCCGCCGTCGGTACGAACAGCGAGACGATCGGCAAGCGCAGTTCGAAATGCAGCGACAGCGCCATCATCACCGCCGTCGTCGTCTGGGAAAGTACGAGGCTCCAGGCGACGCCGATCAGTCCGAAGCGCGGCATCAGTACTGCGATCAGCGCCGCGACGACGATGAGTCCGACGAGCTCCGCCCTCCCGACGATCAGGGATCGGTCCCACGCCTTGAGCGCCTGCTGGAGCATCAGCTTGGCTGCGAGCGGCAGCGTGCCGAGCAGCAGGATGTTCGTGATCGGCACCGCCGGTGCGAACGGCTGTCCGAACAACAGCGGCAGCAGCCACGGCACCAGGATCCACAGGGTGATGATGGTCGCAGTCGCCATCGCCAGGCTGAAGCGCAGATAACGGCCGAAGACGGCGAGCTTGCCGCCCGCGGTCGCCTGCTGGCTGATTTTCGGAAAGGCGACATTCGCCAGCGTGAACACCAGAATAAGCGGGCCGTTCGCCACGGTGAGTGCGACCACATAGAGGCCGAGATCCGCTGCGGGCAGCCACAGCGAGATCACAGCCTGGTCGATGCGCTGGCGCAACGAGTAGAGCACCTCGCCGACATGCACCTTGATGCCGTATGCGACGAGGCTGCGCATCACCTCCAGCTTGGCGCGCCACGATATCCAGCCGCGGCGCGCCAGCAGAAAGAGGCCGACACCGGCTGCGACCAGCTGTGCGATGATATAGGCGATCGCGAAGTCGGCGACCCCGGTAACGCCCACCAGCAGCAGAAGAACGATGCCGACAAGATATGTGGCCGGGACCAGCGCCCGCAGCGCGTTCCAGGTGGTGATCTCCAGATTCCCCTGGAACATGCCGCTGGTAAACAGCGAGGTGAAATACGTGGGGAGATAGGCGCAGAGGAAGTAGAGGGCGATCGTCTGCACATACGGGCTGTGACTCTCGAGCACGATCGGGATCACGATCAGACCGATCAGGATCAGGCCGGCCGATAATGCCCCGACCATGACCATCGCCGAGGCGAACAGCTCTCGTGGCCTGGCGCTCCGCGTTGCCGCGCGATAGAGCAGGGCGTCGTGCAGGCCGAGATTGCCGAGTTCCGCGATCAATCCCGGCCACAGGATGATCGCCGCCAGTTCGCCGCGTCCTTCGGGCAGGAGCAGGCGAGCGGCCAGCAGGCCGGTCGCGATGTTGACGATCTGGATCAGCGCGGTCGTGAAAAACGAGACGGAGACGTCCTTCATCCTGTCCGCCCGGCCGATCTGTCTGGACAGACGGCATGCAGCGCCTGGCGCAGGCCTGCAACGTCCTCCTCGAAGCCCCAACGATCGATGATCTCGAGGCTGCGCCGGCCCATCGCCGCGAGCCGCTGCTCGTCGCGCAGCACATCGTGGATGGCATGTGCCAGGCCATCCACGTCATCGCTTCGGAAAATCGCACCGTTCTCGCCAGAGCGGACGAGGTCCGGCGCACACCCCACCATATCGCTGACGATCACAGCGCGCCCCGCGCACATCACCTCGTTGACGACCAACCCCCAGGCCTCGATCCCCGATGGCAGGACAAAGGCATCGCACAGATCATAGCAGCGGGGCAGCTCGGTCTGCCGCTGAAATCCGAGGAATTTCACGGCGCCGGGCGCTTGCTGCGCCGCGTCCTGTTCCAGCCTGCCGCGCAGCGGGCCGTCGCCGGCGAAGACCAGATAGGGCCGGCGAAGCGCCGGATCGCGGTGGATCTTTGCAAAGGCTGCGATCAGCTCCGCGGGCCGCTTGCGCTCGATCAGTTTCGCCGCGAAAAGCAGGATCGGACGGCCCGGCTCAAGCCCCAGCGCGGCGCGATAGGATTCCCGTCCGGCGGTCGCGGCTCTGGCATCGGCCTTGAAGCGCTCGTTGTCGACGGCATACGGCATCATGAAGATGCGCCTGTCGGAAACGCCATGCTCGACGTAGTAGCGGCGATTGAGGGTTCCGATCGCGAGAAAGGCGTCGACCATCCCGTCGAGGCCCGCAAAGAACAGTCGCTTCGCCGCGCGCTTCAGCGGGCCGCGCAGCGCCGATATCGGCGTCGCCTCGTCGCGGAGCAGGACCTTGATGCCGCGCCGGCGGGCGGACGCCATCGCCGACCAGTGCAGCCAGCGCGCATAGCCGTGGATCCACAGCGCATCGAAGCGGCCTGCGGCCAGGCGCGCGGCGAAACCGTGGTTGAGCGGCTTCCAGAAGCCAAGGTCCTTTTCCTCGCGTGGGCCGACAGCGGGAAGGACGACGTGCTTGTAGCCCTCGAGCAGAGGCACGTCCCACTGGATCGTCTGTCCGAAATCCGCCGCCACGAATGGCCGTGCGGAGAAATCCGTGCCGAAGAAAACTGTGAGATCGATGTCCGGCTCGGCGGCGATCCGGCGGAGCAGCGGCGCCTGATACTGGATCGGATGCGTGACGAGATAGGCGAGCCGCAGCTTGCGCGGGGGTGAGGCAGCCATCGTTCGGCTTTCAGGCGCTCGGCAGAACGACTGACCGCGCGCCCGACCGCGCGACCTTGTCCACGATCGCATGCACTCTGCGGTCGAAATGGCTGACATCGAACTCTCGCAGGCCGTCGGGGGCAGTGCCGCGTTTCATCTTGAGCGCCGCGGCGATACCGGCACGCACCGCGGCGGGATCGCCGGGATCGACGACGAGGCCGAGCGCACCCTCGCGCACGGCCTCGCGGCTTCCGTCCATCATGCTCGCCACCACCGGAATTCCGCAGGCCATGGCCTCGAGAAAGACGATGCCGAATCCCTCGCCGTGTCCCGGCATGGCGAAGGCATGCGCCGCCCGATAGAGGTCGCGCTTCTCGCTTTCGGGCACATAGCCGGTAAAGACGACCCGCGCACTCATGCCGAGTGAGGCGGCCTTCGCCTCGAGCCGGCTCCGGTCGGAGCCATCGCCGGCTATGACATAGACGAGATCGGGAAACTCGGTCAGCAAGCTCGGCAGGATCTCAAGGATCTCGTCGATTCCCTTGTAGCGCTCGCGCGCTTCGAGACGCGCCAGTGTCAGCAGGACGCGCTTGCCCTTGAGGCCCCAGCGCTCCAGCAGAGCCGGATCGGCCGGTCCCGGGGTGAAATAGCCGGTATCGACCGTGTTCGGCAGAAGGAAGGTGGGCACGTTGCCGGCGCCGGACCAGGACAGAAACCGTGCCTTGGTCACCGCACTGACCGAAACCAGGAAATCGATCCGGCCTGCGAAGCGATCGGTCATCCGCCGGCCGGTGCGATGCCAGGCCTCTATCCCGTGCACGATCAGGCCCAGCGGTACGTTCGGCAGCGGCCTCGCCGCGAATGCAATCGGCAGCAGATTGAGATGGCCGCACAGGACGAGATCGAATCGCGGACGCATCACGACAGCGGCGCCGACCCGCAGGAACCAGCTCGTCTTTCCCGAGATGCCTCCGGTCGGGTAGCGCAACTTGGCCGGCATGAGGCCCAGCGCCTCGGTCACGAGCCGCGGGATCGCCACCACCTCGCGGATGTCGGTATGCGAGCATAGGGCGCTCAGCAGATCGCGATTGAACTTGGCGATACCGCCCCGGCCGCCGAACGCCTCATGCAGAAGAACCAGGATTCTCATTCCGCGGCCTTCTGCGCGTCGTAAACCCGCTTCGCCCAGCCGCGCAGCCCCCGGTCATCCGCCTTTCCGCCCTCGCCGAGCAGCCAGTCGCGTACCGGGATGACGAAGCCGGTCTTGGCGCGGTGGAGGACCGGCTCCGGCAGCTTCTCGCGCGGCGTGTCTGCCATGTCGCGCTTGCTTGGAGGCGGTGCCGAGGCCAGCAGCGGCGCCAGCCGCCGCACCAGCTCGGCGTCGACGAAGGGGACGCGGATCTCCAGCGAGTGCGCCATTCCGGCCCAGTCGGAATCGCGCAGCAGCTGGTGGCGCATGTACCACGACAGCTCGAGGGCGGAGATCTTGAGACGTGGATTCTCGATGCGCGCGACCGTCGCATGCAGCTCGTCCGAGGTCTGCAGCTTCTCCAGGCCGGCGCGAACCATCGGGTAGGGCAACAGGTCGGGAAGCTCCCACGGCATGAACAGACTGCGACGAAGCAGATAGGCGCCGCCCCAGGTCGGGCCATACTCCAAAAGGCCGGCATATTTTGGCGAAGTGATGGCGCCGAGCCAGCCTGCGGTGGTGGCGCGCGCGACCCGTCCGGGCCACTGCACGACCGCGAAAGGCGATAGCGCCTTCACCAGACGCGGAATCTGCCGGAAGCTCGGATAGCCGCCGAACAGCTCGTCGCCGCCGAGGCCGGACAGCGCTACCTTGAGGCCGGTCTCGCGCGCGGCCCTGGCGACGAAATAGGTGTTCACGCCGTCGATCGAGGGCTGGTCCATCGCCGCGAACAGCCGCTCACGCTCGGCTGCGAAGTCGCGCCCGAGAACCCAGCGCGTCTGATGGCGCGTGCCGTACTGGCGGGCGACCGACTCGGCGAGCTCGGTCTCGTCGTTGGCGCCGCCCTGGAACTCGCGAAAGCCCAAGGTGACCGTGTTCAGGTTGCCCGCACCCAACTCGCTTGCCAGCGCCGTGATCGTCGTCGAATCGAGTCCCGCCGACAGGAAGACGCCGACCGGCACATCCGCGACGAGATGATGCCGGATCGAGTCGAGCAGGACCTCGCGCAATCGCTCCGCGCGCGCACGGGGATCTGCCGGCGCCGCTTCCGCCCCGTTGAAGATATTTGCGAGATCGAAGTACGTCCGCGGCGGGTGGGAGCGCTGGCGGTCAATCCAGATGGTCGTGCCGGCCGGCACGGATCGTATGCCGCGGAACAGCGTAAACGGCTCGGGGACGTTGCCCCACAGGAAGAATCCGACGTGTCCGGCCGGCTCCGGGGCCGTATCGACGCGACCGCCGGCGAGGAGGCTCTTGACCTGCGACGCGACGCGCAGGGTCCGGCCGTCGTCGGCCACGTAGAGCGGCTTGATGCCGAACGGGTCGCGCGCAAGCAGCAGCCCGCCGCGCGATTCGTCCCACAGCGCGAACGCGTACATGCCGCGCAGATACCGCACCATGTCCTGACCATGGCGGTCGTAGAGATGAAGCAGGACCTCGGTGTCGGATTCGGTACGGAAGACGTGGCCCAGTTCCGCGAGCTGCCGGCGAAGCTCCTTGTAATTGTAGATCTCACCGTTGAAGACGATCCGCAGACGGCCATCGTCATATGCCATCGGCTGATCGGCGACCGCGCGGAGATCGATGATCGAAAGCCGCCGGTGTCCGAGCGCCACGCATCCATCCGCCGACCGCCACTCGCCGGAGCCGTCCGGCCCGCGCGCGGCCATGCGGTCGCACATGGTCCGCAGCTCGGCCGGATCGACCAGCGGTGCATTGGAGCCGTAGGCAAACAGGGCGACGATTCCGCACATTACTTGATCGCGACCGCCAGCATGTTCTGCGTCAACACCGGCTGCGCCGCACCGGTCTCGACGACGAGATAGAAACGCAGCACCGCGCGAATCGCCTTCCACAGGACGAGGCGGGCGGCGCTCTTGAGACCGTGCGGGACCGGCTCGTCCTCGGCAAACGAGATGGAGCGGAAGCCGGACGCGAGCGCCAGCTGGGTCAGCGACTCGCAGGTGAAGGCGAGCTCGTGGGTCAGGTCGTCATAACGCGACGCTCCCCCGAAAGGGGAAGCGCCATTGGGCACGTGGATGATCCAGCGCCCGCCGGGCTTGAGTACGCGCAGGACATTGTCGGTCACGTCGATCAGTTCGTCCTTGGTGAAATGCTCGATCACGTCGAAGGCGACGATCACGTCGCGGCTGGCATCAGGCAGCGTGCGGATCGCCTCGAAAAGATCGCCCTGATGCACGCCTGCGATGCCGAGCCGTTTTGCGGCGGCCACCTGCGCCGCGCTGTTGTCGATCCCGAGCAGGTCGGCATAGCCGGTCTCGCGAGCGACATGCAGGAGCGCTCCATGGCCGCAGCCCAGATCGAGAATCGCCGAATCGCGCTCGGCGGGGAAATGTCGCGCGACCAGCCGCTCGAGATAGGGCCGGCGCGGGGCAAGGCCGTCAAGCGTGGCGGGAGCCAGGCTTTGCGTCGCCGCTTCGACATAGTGCCGGTAGATGCGCTCGCGATATCGGGAATGCGGCATTGCGCTCGAATTCGGACAGTAAAGCGGGGCCGTCTGCGGCCCGTCTCGGCAGGCTTCTTCTATCACAAGAACAGCCAGTGCCCAGAGAACGCCTTTGCCCGTGGCGGTCAGGCGGACGCGTCAGGAGAGGGGCTTGCCACGCCCGGATGCGAAACGGCGGACGGCGCTGCGGGCTGCGGGCGGGCGACATTGCCGAGATGCCGGACAAGCAGGTCGCCCTGGCGCTCGACGAACCGGGGATAGACGAAAACCTCTTCGACGAAGCGTTTGCCGTTGGCGCCCATGGCCGCGCGCTTGGACGGGTTGTCGTCCAGCTCGCGCAGGCGCGCGGCAAGCTGGCCGGCGCTTTCGGGGTCGATTGCGAAGCCGTTGGGATGGGTCGGACTGATCGCCTCTACCGAACCGTCCTGATTGCCGCAGATGAACGGCACCCCGCATGCCGCGGCTTCGATCAGGCCGAGCGGGACGGCTTCGCCCAAGCCCGGGCCGCCGCGCGAGACCAGCACTGTGACGTCGCCGGCGTTGTAAAGGAAAGGCAGTGCGCTCTGCTCGACCAGCCCGAGAAAGGCGACCTGACCGGCGACGCCGGCCCGGCGCGCGTGATCCTCGATCTGCAGTCGCATCGGACCGTCGCCCACGACGAGGTACAGGAAGCGCGGGTCGTTGATCTCGCGCAGGGCGTCGATCGTCTGGTGATGGCCCTTGTTCGGCGGATTGCCCATGAACGCCACGGTGGTGATGATGAAGCGATCCGCCAGGCCGGAAAGACCGAAGCGGCGCTCGACCTCACGTCGCGCCTCCGCTTTGGCGATCGGGCGGAAAAAGCCGGCATCGACGGGGTCATAGAGCAGGCCGGTCGGCGGCACGCGCCGGCGGTAATCGGGCAGCCGGTCGATCGTATACTGGCAATCGGCGAGCGCGAGGTCGGCGCGTCCGAACGCGAACTCTCGCGGCTTGGTGAGCCGCGTCAGGATATCAATGTTGTAGACGTTCACCACATAAGGCGCGCCCGTGAAAAGGCGGGCAAGCCAGCCAAACGGCGCCAAATAGACATGATTGATGACGATGACCTCGAAGCGGCCGGCCTGCTCGCGCAGGACGCGCAGAAAATTCAGCGCTGCGCGGTATTTGCTGCCGAATGCGATGTGGCGATCGGCATGGCCACGCTCGATGATCACGTCCTGCTTGTCAATCGAGACGACGAACAGCCGATGTCCGAGATCGCGAAGCGCGCGAACCTGGTAGCGGCTGTAGGTCGCGATGCCACCCACGCCTTCGATGTCGAACCCGATGTAGAGGATGTTCATCGCCGAGAAACCGCGCCGGTCGTGGAGTACGCGCCGACAACGCACGGAAAGCGCGGGCTATTCCGACCGCCGGGCCCGGCAAAGTACTGGCATTCCACGGTTGCGGCAACGCTATCCGGGCGGGATTTCGACGAGGTGCGGCCCGCTTACTTGACTGCAACGGCCAGCAGGCACTGGCTGAAGATTGCATCGCGGCCAAGCTCTCCCGTTTCCGCGGCAAGGACGAGCCGGCTGACACCACGTATTGCCTTCCAGATGACCCAGCGCGACAAGCTCTTGATCCCGTGGGGGATCGGCTGGTCCTCGAAGCTCCGCACCTCGCGGAAGCCGGAGGCCAGCAGGATCTGCGCAATCGAGGCGCGCGTAAACGCACCACTGGCGAGGTAATCCCAATAGCGCATCCGGCCCGCGAACAGCGCCTCGCCGTTGGGCACGTGCAGGATCCAGCGGCCGCCCGGCTTCAGGGCCCGGTACACCGCATCGACGATCGCGATCTGCTCCTCGCGGTCGAAATAGTGGAAGAGATCGAACAGGACAACGGCGTCCAGGGACCCAGCCGGCAATGCGGCAAGCCCTTCGCGCAGGTCCTGCTGCTCGACACCCTCGATTCCGAGGCGCTTCGCCGCCGCGACCTGCTCCGGGCTTGCGTCGATGCCCCTGAGATTGGTGTAACCGGCCCGGCGCGCCGCCCATAGAATGGCGCCGTGGCCGCATCCGAGATCGAGGATCGCCGCCTGGCGATCGGCCGGGAAATGGTCGCGCACCAGCTTGTCGAGATAGGCGCGTCGCCGTTCCAGCCCCTCCTCGGCGGCGGCATCGCTGACGCTGCCGTGTGTGGATACGTAGCGCGCGAGAAGGCGGGCGCGGTAATCCGTTGGAGGCGTGTCGATCATGGCCTGAGCTCGTTGCGGCGGCGGAGCATAGCAGGCAACGTCGGCGCGACAAGGCGTCGCAACCGGTTTTGCCCCGGCCGGTCCGTCCGTTGTCACGACGGTCCTGCTTTCCAGGTGACGGTGAGCGGACTTTTCTGTTAGCTGACCGCGTTTTTCCGGAGCCCGCCATTCGCATCCTTCATGTCATCGCCTCGCTCGCGGCGCGGACCGGCGGGCCCGCCAAGGCGGCGCTCGACATGGCGCGGGCGGTTGCGCGCCGCGGACACGAGGTGGCGATCTACACGACCGACCGGGAGCTCGAGCCGGCGGAAACGCCGCCGCCTGGTCGGCCGGTCATGCGCGACGGCGTCGAGCTGCGATTCTACCATCAGCACGCGCCGACTGCGTTTGCGACGTCGCTGCCGCTGGCCCGCGCGCTCGCCGGGGCGGTGCCGCGCGCCGACGTGGTGCATCTGCATTCCCTTTATCTCTTTCACGTCTGGGCGACCGCGCGGCTGTGCCGACGCCACAGCGTTCCGTATCTGCTGCGGCCGCACGGCACGCTCGATCCCTTCCTTTGGAAACGGCATCGCGTGCGCAAATGGATCATCGAGCGCGCGTTTCAGGATCGTGTGATTCGCCAGGCCGCCGCCCTGCACTATACCGCCGCCGAGGAGATGAAGCTCGCCGAGCCCTATGTGCAGGGCACGCGCGGCGTGGTTGTGCCGAACGGGCTCGACCTGTCCGAATACGCCGATCTGCCGGGCCCGGGACGCCTGCGCGCGCGCTATCCGGAGATCGGCGCGCGGCGGATCGTGCTGTTTCTCGGCCGGCTCAATTTCAAGAAGGGGCTGGACCTCCTGGTGCCGGCTTTTGCCGAGGCCCGCGCGGCCGATCCCGATCTCCATCTTGTCATCGCCGGCCCCGACGACGGAATGCGGCGCGCCGTCGAATCCTGGGCGGCGAAGGCGGGTATCGGCCATCGCGTCACGTTCACCGGCATGCTCGACCACCAGCGCAAGCTCGAGGCGTTCCGCGACAGCGCGATGTTCGTGCTGCCGTCCTATTCCGAGAATTTCGGCATCGCCGTGGTCGAGGCGATGGCGTGCGGTCTGCCGGTGGCGATCTCCGACAAGGTCAACATCTGGCGCGAGGTCGAGGCGGCCGGCGCCGGCCTGGTCGGGACGACGACGGTCGCCTCGGTCGCCGAGCAGATTGCGCGGCTGGCGCGCGACCCACAGGCCCCCGCGATGGGCGCGCGCGGCCGTCGCCTGGTCGAGGAGAAATACGCCTGGGACAAGATTGCCGAGGATCTCGAGAGCGTGTATCGCTCGCTTGCTGCGAAGAAGCGCGCCTGAAATGCTGCCGATTTCCGTCATCGTTCTCACCTTCAATTCCGAGGCGACGATCGGGGCCACGCTGGCCAGCGCGCGTCGCATCAGCGATGACGTGCATGTGGTGGACTCGTTCTCGACCGACCGCACGCCGGAGATCGCGCGGGAAGCGGGCACGCATGTCATCCAGCATCCGTTCGAGAATTACGGCGCGCAGCGCAACTGGGCGATCGACACGCTGCCTTTGAAATACGAGTGGCAGCTCCATCTCGACGCCGACGAACGGTTGAGCGACGAACTGGTCGCGGAACTCGAGCGGCGGATGCGCGACGGCATCGGGAACGACATCGCCGGATTATACGTTCCTCGTCTCGTGCATTTTCACGGGCGGCCGCTGCGCCATGGCGGAATGTATCCGATCTATCATCTGCGCCTGTTCCGCCGCGGGCGCGGACGCTGCGAAAACCGCAAATACGACCAGCATTTCCATGTCGACGGCGCCACGGCGAAACTCGACAGCCCGATGATCGACGACATCCGCCTGTCTCTGACCGAGTGGACGCAGCGCCACAACCGCTGGGCCGACGCCGAGGTGGACGAGGTGCTCGCGCCGACTGCCGGCGTGATCCAGGGCGGCAGATCGGGCGATCCGGTCGCCGGAAAGCGGCACCAGCGCGGCATCTACTATCGCCAGCCGCTGTTCCTGCGCGCGTTCCTGCTGTTCCTCTACCGCTACATCTGGAAGCGCGGTTTTCTCGACGGCCGCGAGGGGCTGATCTTCTACGTGCTGCAGACCTTCTGGTTCCGCTTCCTGATCGACGCCAAGATCTACGAGCGCCGCAAGATGGCGGGTAAACGATGAAGGGAAGCTGCCTCCTCTGCGGCGGCGAGACGCGGGCCATCCTCGAAGGCGTGCGCGACACGCGCTTCGGCCTGCCGGGAATGTGGACGATCCGCTGCTGCGAGCGCTGCGGCATGGAGCAAACCAGCCCGATACCCTCGGCCTCGGAACTCAAGTCGCTCTACGAGGCGCATTACAATTTCCCGACGCTCGATGCCCGATCGGCGAAGGCGTACGAGGCGCGGCGCGAGCGCTTCCTGATGTCGCCGCTTTACCAGGCGATGCTCGCGGTCGACGGCGACATCTCCTTTCATGCCGAGAAGGGCGGGGGCCGCCTGCTCGACATCGGCTGCAACGAGGGCCGCGGACTGACGCTGTATCGTCGCAACGGATTCGCGCCCGAGGGGCTCGAGCTGAACGGCAACGCGGCCGCCTTGGCGCGGTCGCGCGGCTTCGTCGTGCACGAAGTCGATCTGCATGACTTCCGCCCCGCCGAGCCGTTCGACCGCGTCGTGCTGTCGAACGTGCTGGAACACGCGCTCGACCCTCGCGCCATGCTTCAGGACGTCCACCGCGTGCTCAAGCCGGGCGGCGAGGTGTGGATCAGCCTGCCCAATAGTCGGAGCTGGCTGCGCTGTGCGTTCGGTCGCGCGTGGATCAACTGGCATGTGCCGTTCCACATCACGCACTTCTCCGCATCGCGCCTGAGGCAGCTCCTCGGCGAAGCCGGCTTCACGCTCATCACCGAGCGGCAGATCACGCCGGCTCTTTGGGTGGCGCAGACCGTCATCGCGGCCTTGTTCCCCGGCCGGCCGGAGAAGCTGCGCAGCACCGTGCCGGTCGCGGCGTTGATGCTGCTGGCGCGCGGCGTGCTGTTCCCGCTGCTGTGGGCGGGCAATGTCCTCGGCGCAGGCGATTGTCTCGTGATCAAGGCGCGGCGTGCATGAAGATCCTGGTCCACGATTACCCCGGCCATCCGTTCCAGCCGCAGCTCTCGCGCCACCTCGCGCGACAGGGGCATGAGGTCCTGCATGTCTTCTTCTCCGACTTTCAGGCCCCGCGCGGCGCGTTGACGCCGCAGCCGCACGACCCGCCGGGCTTCGCGATCCGCGGCATCTCGCTCGGCCGGCCGTTCGAGAAGTACAATTTCTTCAGGCGCGTCTTTCAGGAAATCGAATACGGCCGCCGCCTCGCGCGCGTGATCGGCGAGTTCCAGCCCGACGTGGCGCTCGCCGGCAACGCCCCGCTCGACATCCAGGCGATCTCGTTCCGCTATTGCCGCCGCCACCGCATTCCCTACGTCTACTGGCACCAGGACATCTACAGCGTTGCGATCGACCGCATCCTGCGGCGCAAGCTGCCGCTGGTCGGCGCCGCAATTGGCGCGCGCTACATCGCGCTGGAGAAGCGGCTGCTGCGGCAAAGCGATCACGTGGTGACCATTACCGATGATTTTCTGCCGATCCTGACCTCTTGGGGAGCGGCCCGCGAGCGCATCACTGTCATCGAGAACTGGGCGGCGCGCGAGGATCTCACAGTGCAGCCGCGCGACAATGCATGGGCGCGCGAGCACGGCCTCGTCGGCAAGCTCGTATTCCTCTATTCCGGGACACTCGGGCTCAAGCACAATCCCGACCTGCTGCTGCAGCTCGCGAAGCGCTATAGGGACCGGCCCGACGTCCGCGTCGTCGTCAACTCCGAGGGCCTCGGCGCCGACTGGCTGCGAGAACATGGCGCCGGGCTGCCGAATCTGGTGCAATTGCCGTTCCAGCCATTCGAACGGCTGCCGCAGGTTCTGGCCTCGGGCGACGTGCTGATCGCGGTGCTCGAGCCCGACGCCGGCATCTTCTCGGTGCCGTCCAAGGTGCTCACCTATCTCTGCGCCGGCCGGCCGCTGCTCGGCGCCATCCCGCTCGAGAACCAGGCGGCGCGGATGATCACCCGCAACCAGGCCGGCCTTGTCGTCCCGCCCGGCGCGACTCAGGCCTTCCTCGACGCGGCCGGCAAGCTCGCCGACGATCCCGCCATGCGCGAGCGCCTCGGCCGCAATGCGCTGGACTACGCGACGAAGACCTTCGATATTGACGCGATCACGCGCAGATTCGCCGATCTTCTCGAGCGCGTCGTCAGGGAGAGCCGCGAGAGGCGGCGCTAGGATACAGAGTCATGGGGCGGACTGATCTCCATCGTTTCTTCGAGAGCGAGCTCGACGAGCATGAGGCTGTTCTGCGCGCGACGCGGGCGCTGACCGGCGAGTTCCGCAAGCTGGTCGGCGCCGCGGTCACGTGCATCCAGGGCGGCGGCAAACTGCTGTTCTTCGGCAATGGCGGCAGCGCCGCGGACGCACAGCATCTCGCGACCGAACTCGCCGTGCGCTACGTCAAGGACCGGCCGGCGATCGCGGCAATGGCGCTGACCACCGACAGTTCCGCGCTGACCGCGATCGGCAACGATCTCGGCTTCGACCGGCTGTTCGCCCGCCAGATCGAGGCGGTCGGCCGGCGCGGCGACCTCGCCATCGGCATAACGACTTCGGGAACCTCCGCCAATGTCGTGAATGGCCTCGAGGCGGCGAGGTCCTTGGGCCTGACCGCTGCGGCGCTGACCGGCAAGGGGGGAGGCACGGTGCGCGCGATCGCCGATCCGTGCCTGATCGTGCCCTCCGACACCACGGCGCGTATTCAGGAGATGCACATCCTGCTCGGCCAGATGCTGTGCGGCGCACTCGAGCGCGAGCTCGGTCTGGTGGCCGCCTAGGCAAGGCAACTCTGCTAAACTGCGATCCATGAGCCATACCTCCGATCTCGCTGCCCTGGTCGAACGGCTGAAGGACGTCCGTCTGCTCTGCGTCGGCGACGTCATGCTCGACTGCTTCGTCTACGGACATGTCGACCGCATCTCGCCCGAGGCGCCGATTCCCGTACTTCGCATCGATCGCGAGGCGGCGATGCTCGGCGGCGCCGGCAACGTCGTGCGCAACATCGTCGGGCTCGGCGCACGCGCCGAATTCGTTTCTGTCGTCGGCAGCGATCCCGCCGGCCGCGACGTGACGGCTCTGGTGGGTGAACTCGCCGGCGTCGAGCCGCATCTGCTGGTCGAGCGCCAGCGCCAGACCACGATGAAGCGCCGCTACGTCGCTGGCAGCCAGCAGCTGCTGCGCGCCGATCTCGAGACCGTCGTGCCGGTGAGCGACGCCATCGCCGACGACATCATCCGCCTCGTCGAGGCGGCGATCGGCGATTGCGGCGCGCTGGTGCTGTCGGATTACGGCAAGGGCGTGCTGACGCCACGCGCTCTCGCCGCGATGATCGCGGCCGCACGCCGCGCAGGAAAGCCGGTCATCGTCGATCCCAAGGGCGTCGATTTCGCCCGCTATCGCGGCGCCAGCCTGCTGACGCCCAATCGCCGCGAGCTGTCCGAGGCGACCCAGCTCGCCGCCGACGGCGACGCCGGCGTCGAGAAGGCGTCGCGGCGCGTCGTCGAGAGCTGCGACGTCGGGGGTGTCGTCTGCACGCGCGGCGCCGAGGGCATGAGCCTAGTCGCCGCCACGGGCGAGGTGCACCATCTGCCCGCCGCGGCGCGCGAGGTCTTCGACGTGTCCGGGGCGGGCGACACTGTCGTCGCCACGCTGTCCGCCGGCATCGCCGCCGGCATCCCCTGGGCCGACGCCGCCCGGCTCGCCAATGTCGCCGCCGGCATCGTCGTCGGCAAGGTCGGCACCGCAGTCGCCTATGCGGCCGACATCGCCAAGGCGCTCCGGGACGAGGGCGGCTTCAGAGACGACAAGGTGGTCGGCCGGGCCGCGGCGATCGACGCGGTGGCGCGCTGGCGACGCCAGGGCCTGTCGATCGGATTCACCAATGGGTGCTTCGACCTGCTCCATCCCGGCCATGTGTCGCTGATGTCCCAGGCGAAGGCCGCCTGCGACCGGCTGATCGTCGGCCTGAACAGCGACGACTCGGTGCGCCGGCTCAAGGGCAAGGACCGGCCGGTGCAGAGCGAGGCGGCGCGCGCCGCCGTTCTCGCCTCGCTGGCCACCGTCGACCTGGTGGTCGTGTTCGCCGAGGACACGCCGCTCGAGCTGATCCGGGCGCTGCGCCCCGACGTGCTGGTCAAGGGCGCCGATTACCGGGTCGAGACCGTGGTCGGCGCCGACCTGGTCCATGGCTGGGGCGGCCGGGTCCTGCTTGCCGAACTCAGCCCCGGCCACAGCACCAGCGCCACCATCCGCAAGCTCGCCCGCTGACCCCGGGCAGCGCGTTTCACCGTTCCGGCAGGATGTGCGGTCGCGGCAGGTGCCTCCCCGGCGGCTTCCCGCTTCGCTGCGGTCCGGGTGAAGCAGCTAACATTCTGATTTTTCAGGCATGGTTTGCGCCTGCTTCCGTGCTTCAGGCGATTCTGCGTTTGCGTTCTCCGCTGCCGGTCCGGCTCCGCGCCGGACCGGGTGTTCGCAAAAGATAACGCCCGCCGGGCACGGAGCCGGGCGGGCGCATTTCTCGGGCGGGAATTAGAGCACGATGCGGCCGGCGCGGGAACGGACTTTGCTGCGGATCGGGAGGGCCTGATCAGATGTCGCGGCCGGGCGCGGCGGGCGATAGGCCATCCTCGATCGCGGCCCGGCGGCGGGCGGCGAGATCGCGGACGCAATCGCGATGCGGCACGCTCCCGGCGATGTAGCCCTGCGCGCTGCAGGTCTGGCCGTCGGTCGCGCGCTGTGCGGCGATGAAGGACTGGATGTTCTGGATGATGGCCGTGTTCGCCGCGGGCAGCTCCGGACCGGCCTCGGCGGATCCGCCGAGCGCCGCGACCATAAAGACGAAGAGGGAAACCCACCGCCGCATCAGCCGCCCCTGATCAAGCGCGAGTACTTAGACACTACGGGACTCGCGGTTGCAAGTCTTCGCTGCGTCAACTCTAGAAGAATCTGCGTTAAGACTCGCTTAAGGCTTCGCGAACGGTTTGCTTCAGGGCTCGGGATCGAGCAGGCGGCGGAGGCGGTCGGCGCTGGCGCGCGCGAACCGGATCAGGACCTGGCGGCGTCGTGCCGGCGGCAGGGCGGGAGCCGCCATAGCCGGCCGGTGGCTGACCGCGTCATAGGCATCGGCGACGATCAGCCCGACCTCGGGCGGCAGCAGGCCGACCGGGAAACCGGCCGGGACGGCGAAGGCGAACCAGTCGCAGTAGTCGAGATATTCGCGCCATTTGCGGTCGGCGCGGTAATCCGCCGCGGAGGTCTTGATCTCGATGATCAGGAAACGGCCGGCCTCGTCGAGCGCCATCACGTCGGCGCGGCGGCCGGAGGCAAGCGGGAATTCGAGGATGCAGCGCCAGCCCTGGCGGTCGAGGGCGCGGGTGACGCCGCGCGCCAGGGCCCGCGCATCGGGCGACAGCGGCGGCTCGGGTGCGGATGGGGAAGGCGTGTGACTGGGCGGCATGGGCGGCGTCGAATCGGCTGGGCCCGGCATGATACGGGATTGGCGGCGGCCGGCGCTGCGGTAATATCGCGTCGTCGCTGCAAGGAAAGGAACGCGGGTACGATGCCGAAGGCGAGGAAGATCGCGAAAGCGCCGGCAAAGTCGGGGCGCGCAATGTCCGGACGCAAGGCCGGGCCGTCGCCGGCGGCGCAGGCGCGGCTCGATCTCGCCGCGGCGCTGCGCTGGGCGGCGCGGATGGGCCTCAACGAGGGAGTCTGCAACCATTTCAGCCTGAAGGTCCCGGGGGCCGAGGATCGCTACCTGGTCAACCCGCATGCCCTGCACTGGGACGAGATCCGCGCCAGCGACCTGATCGTGGTCGACGGCGAGGGGCGCCATATCGAGGGGCGCCATACGATCGAGCCGACCGCGTTCTTCATCCACAGCCGCCTGCACCGCGCCCGGCCCGACGCGAAATGCGTGCTCCACACCCACATGCCCTATGCAACCGCGCTGACCAGCATCGAGGGCGGCCGGCTCGAGCCGTGCATCCAGGTGGCGCTGCGCTTTTACGGCGTGTGCGCCTATGACAGCGATTTCGGCGGCTACAACGGTCTGGCGCTCGACGACGCCGAGGGCGACCGCATGGCGCGCGCGCTCGGCGACAAGCGCGTCCTGTTCCTCGAGAACCACGGCGTCATCGTTGTCGGGCCGAACGTCGCCGCCGCGTTTGACGACCTCTATTACCTGGAGCGCGCCGCCCAGGCACAGGTGCTGGCGATGTCGACCGGCCGGAAGCTCAAGCTGGTCGGCGGGAATGTCGCACGGGCAGTGCAGCAGCAGATCGAGCGCGACATCCCGGTCTACTCGACCAATCATTTCGAGGCGCTGAAGCGCCTGCTCGACCGCGACGCGCCGGGCTGGCGGCGCTGAGCGGCTCAGGTTGGAGGAACAGCGCGAACTTCAGGCGAAGAGGGCTGCCTCGCGGCGCGCGCTTTCGCGGCCCGCGCGAATGCGACGAGGCGGTGTGCGACGGGCTCACCGCAATTGAGTCCCTGCTCTCGAGCGCGCCGATGCGTTGATCGGCTCCGCCACGACGCTTTCCTCCTCCGAAATACTCCCGCTGAATCAAAGCTCCGGGCGGGCCGAGGCTCCGGTAGGCGGCTAGGGCGGCGTGTTCACTTCGGCTCGAACTTGAGCGCGACACCGTTCATGCAGTAGCGCTGACCGGTCGGTTCCGGGCCATCGTCGAAGACGTGGCCGAGATGGCCGCCGCAACGCCGGCAATGCACTTCGGTCCGGGTCATGAAGAAGCTGCGATCCGTCGTCGTTTCGACCGCATTCTCCAGGGGCTGCCAGAAGCTGGGCCAGCCCGTGCCGCTCTCGAACTTGGTGTCCGAGGCGAACAGCGGCAGGCCGCAGCCGGCGCATTCATATGTTCCGGCCCGCTTTTCGCTGTTGAGGGGGCTCGTGCCGGCCCGCTCTGTGCCGTGCTTGCGCAGCACCTTGAATTGATCGGGCGTCAGCGCGCGCTTCCATTCCGCCTCGCTCTTCTCGATCCGGTCCTCCGCCGGTCCCGCCTGTGTCGTACCCTGCGATGTGGTGCTCATGATCGCCTTCCTGCGCGTTGCCTGTTTGATCGGTCGCCGCAATGGGATCGCGACCCTGCAGATTTGCGCGTTGTCATCGCTCCGATCAACAGTCCATCCGCATCAAGCCGTGAGCGCGCTGTGCCGGCGGTGATGGACCCAGGGCCAGGCAGAGCTTCCGGCGCGACTGCACGTTCATCCGCCCGGCGGCCACGACGATCGAGCCGGAGCGCCGATTGCGGCGCCGCTTGCGGGCTGCCGAATCGCCATCGCGGGGGGCGCCGGCCTCAGACGGCCGCGACTGTCCGCAGCTCGAAGGCTCTCATTCCGACAGGGCTTTAGGAAATTATTGAGACGCCGATTTCGGGCCGTTTTTCAATGGATTAACTGTCAAGCAAGGTCTGCCGGGCATGGTACCCGCGGCGCGGTACGCGCCGACAAACTCAAGGGAAGATACTCGATGAAGATGAAACTGTTGGCCGCTGTCGCGGCGGTTGCACTGACAGCCGGTGCCGCGAGCGCGCAGAGCAAAGCCACGGCACCGGAGGCCGAAGCGATGGTCAAGAAGGCTGTCGCCTTTCTCAAGCAGAACGGTCCGGACAAAGCCTATGCCGCCTTCCAGGACAAGAAGGGCTCGTTCGTCGACCGCGACCTCTACGTGGTTGTCTATTCGCTCGACGGCAAGTGCCTGTCGCACGGCGCCAACGCGAAGATGATCGGCAAGGACTTCTCCGAAGTCCAGGACGTAGACGGCAAGTACTACATCAAGGAGCGCATGGCCCTCGCCAAGACCAAGCAGACGTTCTGGCAGGACTACAAGTTCACCAACCCGGTGACCAAGAAGATCGAACCGAAGCAGATGTACTGCGAGAAGGTCGATAGCAGCCTGGTCTGCGGCGGTATTTACAAGTCCTGATGCGGGACCGATCGGGAGGCGTGCAGCGCGCGTCTCCCGATTTCTTCAGAAAGCGGAGAATTTCAACATGCGGGCCTTCATCAATCTGTCGATCAGGGCAAAGGTGCTGTCGGTGCCCGGCGTCATGGTCGTACTGCTGCTCGGACTGGCAGCCTATGCCTTCTTCCTTCTGGGCGGCAACGAGAGCAAGGTCCGCGAGCTCAACAGCGGCATCGCCCGTCACGCTGCCACCCTTCTCGAATTCGAAAACCAGGCGCAGCGCTCGGTTGCCGCGCTCTATCGCCTGACATCGACGGCCGCCAATGAGAGCGACGAGGAGAAGCTCAACACCATGGCGAAGACCGTCAGCGGCGATCTCGACAAATTCGCCGCACGGTTTCCGGCGGTGAAGGATGCGGCTGCCGGCGCCGGCGTGGCGCAGGAGAAGATCGCCGCACTCGACGCCGGCTTTGTCGCATACGTGAAGGCGGCGAAGTTCGTCATCGACATGGCGACGAGCGACGCGAGTGCGGCGCTCACCTTCATGACCGGGGCCGAGCGCAAGTTCGGGGACGTCGACAAGATGATCGAGGAGGTCAGCGCCACCCTCAATGCCGAACGCGACGGCGTGCTGTCGTCCATCTATGCAGGCATGGCGCAGGGCCGCGCGATCTTCGTCGCGGTCAGCCTCGCGATCGCGACGCTGGCGATGGCGGTTTCGTTTTTCGTCAGCCGCGTGATCTCGCGGCCGATCGTGGACATGACCCGTGCCCTTGGCCGCATCGCCGAGAAGGATTACAGCGGCGATGTACCGGCGCTCGGCCAGCACGACGAGATCGGCCGCATGGCCGAGGCCGTGAACGTGCTCAAGGACCGCAGCATCACCGCGGACCGCCTCGACGAGGAGCGCCGCCAGGCGAGCGAGGCGAACGAGCGGCGGGCCGGCCGCCTCGCGGAACTCACCCATGCCTTCGAGCAGAGCGTGGGCGGCATCGTCCAGGCGGTCTCGGCCGGCTCGACCGAGATGCGCGCCAACGCCGAGACTCTGGCCGCCACCGCCGAGCAGACCAGCGAGCAATGCCAGGCGGTCGCATCCGCCTCGGAACAGGCGACGGGCAATGCCCAGACCGTGTCATCGGCGGCCGAGGAGCTGACGTCGTCGATCGCCGAGATCGGCCGCCAGGTCGCGCATTCGGCGCAGATCACGTCGAAGGCCGTCGACGAGGCGACCCAGACCAACGAGACGGTCAAGGGCCTCGCCGAGGCGGCGCAGAAGATCGGGCAGGTGGTCAGCATCATCAACGAGATCGCCAGTCAGACCAACCTGCTGGCCCTCAACGCGACAATCGAGGCAGCGCGCGCGGGCGAAGCGGGCAAGGGCTTCGCGGTCGTGGCGAGCGAGGTCAAGTCGCTGGCCAACCAGACGGCCAAGGCGACCGAGGAGATCGGCGCGCAGATCGCCTCGATTCAGCAGGTCACCGGCGAGGCGGTGTCGGCGATCGGCAGGATCGGCACCACCATCGGCGAGATCAACCAGATCGCAACCACGATCGCCTCGGCGGTCGAGGAACAGGGTGCTGCGACGCAGGAGATCGCGCGCAATGTCCAGGAGGCGGCGACGCGCACCCAGGAGGTCTCGTCCAATATCGGTGGCGTCACACTGGCGGCGGGCAAGACCGGCGATGCTGCCGGCGTCATGCTGGATGCGGCCGGCGACCTCGCCAGGCAGTCCGAGGACTTGCGCAAGCAGGTCGACGACTTCCTCGCCGGCGTGCGCGCGGCCTGACGCGCCGGATCGGCAGCGAAGGACGGTTTCTTCCGAGAGACCGTCCTTCTGCTTGTGCGGCCGCCGGCCTTCCTACTTGAGATTGCCGCGGGTTCGCGACAGAGTGCCGGCGCACGAACACTTGTCTCCGAGGCCACGTGGCGACACGCAATCGTCGAAGCAGAAAGGCCGCTCCGGACCTTCCGCCGGGCGCGGAGAAGCTGGGGCTGGCCGACCGCGCCCGGCTGATGCTGCAGGAGATGATCGTAACGCTCGATCTGCCGCCCGGCAGTGTCTGGTCGGAGACGGAGCTCAGCCGGAAGATCGGCATAGGCAGGACGCCGGTGCGCGAGGCGCTGAAGCGTCTCGAGGCGGACCATCTCGTCGATATCATCCGTCGGCACGGCGCGCGCATCGCCGAAGTCAACATCGAGCAGCAGCTCATGCTGCTCGAGTTGCGGCGCGAGCTCGAAGGGTTGATCGCGACCCGCGCCGCGCGCCGCTGCAGCAAGGCCGAGCAGAAGCGTTTTCTCGAGCTTGCCAGGGAGCTGCGCCGCGTCGGCAAGAGTGGGGACGTCATGGCGTTCGTGCGCGTGCACGACCGTGCGTCGCGGTTCGCGGCGACTTGCGCGCGCAACACATTCGCAGCGGCGGCTTTGGCGCCGTGCGTGGCGATGTCGTATCGCTTCTATTACCTGCATTACCGGCACGTGCAGGATCTTGACCGTGCGACACGCTTTCACGCCGACATAATGGAGGCGATCGCCGCGGGCGACGAGAAGCGGGCCGCTGCCGCGGTGGACCGCCTCATCGACTATGTCGAACGCTATACCCGCGCGACCGTAGACGGGCGCTTCTGAACTCTAATTTGCCGTGTGCATGCAAGTGCGATTGACTTGCGCTTCGGCGTCTCAGTAACATGTCACTAACATACTGAAATAGCCATGCAACGAGGGAGAAACGCCAGATGACCAGACATGCAAGCCGTCGACGGTTCCTCAAGGGCGCGACGGCGGGGGCCGCTGCCGCGGCAATCGGTGCGCCGGCGATCGTCAGCGCACAGCAGACCGCCAAGTGGCGCTGCCAGTCCATGTGGAGCGCCTCCGAACTCACCTACAAGGCATTCGAGGATTTCTGCGGCCGGATCAAGAAGTTGACCAACAACAGGCTCGAGATCGAGCCGTTTCCCGCCGGCGCCGTGACGGGTGTGTTCGAAACCCTCGACGCCGTCTCTGCCGGCGTGCTGCAGGCGCAGTCCTCGGCGCCGGTCTACTGGACCGGCAAGGACGCCGGATTCGCCGTGCTCGGCGACCTCAATTTCGGCTACACGCATCCATGGCAGGCCGAGGCGTTCTTCTATCATCGCGGCGGCCTCGACATGCTGCGAGAGGCTTATGCCAAGCACAACATCTACCCGGTCGGGGTAACCTGGTGGGGCGTCGAGTCGATCGTGTCGAAGCGCCCGATCAGGACGATGGAGGAGTTCAAGGGCATCAAGTTCCGCTCGCCGCAAGGCATGACCGCCGAGGTGCTGACCAAACTGGGCGCCTCGATCGTCGTCATCCCGGGCGGCGAAGTCTATTCGGCGCTGGACAAGGGCGTGGTCGACGCGGCGGACTGGGGCACGCTGTCGATGAACCAGCGCATGGGCTTCTTCGAGGTGGCGAAGCATCCGGTGATCGTCGGTCATTCGATGCCGATCCAGGAGTTCGCGGTCAACACGGCGGCGTGGCGGGCGCTGCCGGATGACGTGAAGGCGATCGTCACCACCGCCGTGCGCGAATGGACCTGGGACCAGGTGCAGCGTGTCGCCGTCGACGACGTCCGCGCCAACAAGGAACTCCACGCGAAGAACGTCACCTTCCAGTCCTGGAGCGAAAGCGAGCTGGCCCGCATCCGCGGCCTCGCGCAGAAGACCTGGGAAGAGTGGTCGAAGAAGACGCCGCTGGCCAAGAAGGCCTACGACGCGCAGATCGCCTGGCTCAAGGATCTCGGCGCGCTCGCGTGAGCGACGGCATCGATGCGGGCGCCGCGGGCGGAGAGCCCCGGCGCCCGATTCCGCCATCAGGAGTCGCGCGCCTCTTCGCCTGGATCGACTGCGTCAACTACTGGGTCGGCACCACGTGGGCGATGACGGTGATCGTGGTCACGGCGGCGGTCGTCTACGAGGTGGTCGCACGCACCACGTTCGGGCAGCCAACGGTCTGGAGCAACGAGGTCACGATCTATGTGTCGGCCTGCGCCTATCTGGTGGCGGGCGGCTACGCCATGCTTTACCGCCAGCACGTCCGCATCGATGTATTCTATGTCGTGGCGTCTCGGGCCAACCAGCGCCGGCTGGATGTCGTGACGTTCGTCTTCTTTGCGGCCTATTGCCTGACCCTGATCGTGGTCGGAGGCGAGCAGGCGTGGGCCTCGTTCCTTCAGTCGGAGACGACCGGAACGCCGTGGAATCCGCCGATCTGGCCGGTCAAGGCGATGATTCCCGTCTCCGGTGCGCTGCTGCTTGCGCAAGGCACGGCCAACCTCTTGCGCGACCTGGGTTTCGGCGCGGCGCAAGGTGACGCGCAATGAGCATCGGCCTGCTCAGCCTTCTCTTTGTCGCGGTCTTCATTGTCCTCCTGATCGCAGGCCTGCCGCTGGCCTTCGCGACCGGCGCGGTCGCCGTCATCTTTACCTATTTTCTGTTCGGCGAGCCCGGCCTGACCCTGATCGTCAGCCGCATCTTCACCCTGATGGGCAATTATGTGCTCGTCTCGGTGCCGCTGTTCATCTTCATGGCCTGCATCCTCGAGCGCGCCGGAGTCGCGGAGGACATCTTCAGGGCGGTCCATGTCTGGGCCGGACGCCTGCGCGGCGGCCTGGCCGCGGCGGTGATCGTGTCCTGCGCGCTGATGGCGGCAATGGTCGGCGTGATCGGCGCCGAGATCGTGACGATGGGCGTCGTCGCTCTGCCGGCCATGCTGTCGCGCGGCTACAAGAAGGACATAGCGCTCGGCTGCATCTGTGCGGGCGGCGGCCTCTCGACGCTGATTCCGCCGAGCGTCGTCTTCATCATGTACGGGCTCACCGCCGGCGTGTCGATCGGACAGCTCTACACCGCGGGCATCCTGCCGGGCCTGCTGCTCGCAAGCCTCTTCATCGCCTACATCCTGATCCGCTGTTATCTCGATCCGAGTCAGGCCCCCGCCGCGACCGACGACGACCTGCAGCTTTCGTTTATCGAAAAGCTTGCGCTTATGCGGACGCTGATCCTGCCGGGGGGTGTTGCCTTCAGCGTGCTCGGCTCACTCTATTTCGGCTGGGCGACCCCGACCGAGGCGGCGGGCGTCGGAGCCGTCGGCGCGGCGATCGCCGCCGCGTTCAATCGCCGCCTCACCTGGGCCTCGGTGTCCAAAGCTGCCGTCGACACCGCGAAGGTGACGGCGATGCTGTACTGGCTCTTCTTCGGCTCGTCGGCGCTGATCGGCGTCTACACGCTGGCGGGAGGTACCCGCCTCATCCAGGACGCCATGACCAACCTGCCGGTGTCGCCGCTGGGCGTGATCATCCTGATCCAGGTGGTGTGGATCATCCTCGGCTGCTTCATCGACTGGATCGGCA
This sequence comes from Alphaproteobacteria bacterium, assembly GCA_041690495.1. Taxonomy (GTDB): domain Bacteria; phylum Pseudomonadota; class Alphaproteobacteria; order CACIAM-22H2; family CACIAM-22H2; genus DATAAP01. Next base: position 25,488 of record JAWLHE010000016.1, read on the forward strand.
TCCTGCTGCTGACGGCGCCGATCTTCGTGCCGGTGGCGAGCAAGCTCGGCTTCGACCCGGTCTGGCTGGGCGTCCTGTTCTGCATGAACATGCAGATCTCGTACATTTCCCCGCCATTCGGGCCGGCCGCCTTCTACCTCAAGGGGGTGACGCCGCCGGGCGTCACCCTCGGCGACATCTTCCGATCGATCTGGCCGTATCTCGGGCTGCAGATCCTGGCGCTCGGGCTGGTCATCGCATTCCCGCAGATCGCGTTGTGGCTGCCGAGCACGATGGTGCGTTGAGCGCATTCCGAATCAAAGAAGGAGTATACGCCATGCCGAAAATCCTCACCCAGGCGCAGGTCGACCAGTACTGGCGCGATGGCTATGTGCCGCGCGTACGCGTGATGTCGGTCGAGGACGCCATTGCGATCCGCGCGCGGCTGGAGGCGCACGAGCGCGAAGCGGGCGGCCCGCTGCGCGGCGACCTCCGCCACAAATCGCACCTGCTGTTCACCTGGCTGAACGACCTGGTGCGCAAGGACGCGATCGTCGACGCCATCGAGGATCTCTACGGACCCAACCTGCTGTGCTGGACATCGAACTTCTTCATCAAGGAGGGGCGCAACCCCGCCTTCGTGTCGTGGCATCAGGATTCGACCTACTGGGGGCTCAGCTCGCCTGACGTGGTGACGGCGTGGATTGCGCTGTCGTCCAGCAACAAGGCGAACGGCGCGATGGAGGTGATCCCCGGCTCGCACACCATGGACCAGATCCCGCACCGCGATACGTTCGACAAGAACAATCTGCTGACGCGCGGTCAGGAGATCGCGGTCGAGGTCGATCAGTCCAAGGCGGTGCGGCTCGACCTCGAGCCCGGCGAGATATCGCTCCACCACGTGCGGCTCGTTCACGGCTCGCCGCCCAACCCGTCGAACGAGCGGCGCATCGGCTTCGCGGTCCGCTACATTCCGACCCATGTCCGCCAGATCGAGGGCGACGACAGCGCCACCCTGGTGCGCGGCGTCGACGAATTCCGCACCTTCGAGCACGAGCCGCGACCGACCCGGGACATGGAGCCGGCCTTCGTGGCGCTCCACAAGAAAATCACGGAGCGGAACGCCAAGATCCTGTACCGCGGCACCAAAGTGCAGAGCTACAACGATCCTGACGCGATGCGCAGCGCCGGCTAGCGCGCCTGCCGGGAGCCACGCCGCACCGACGCTCCGAACGCGCAGGTCGGGGACGGCGCTCGCCATATCCCGCTACCTGCCGCACCCGGCGGGGAGCGGAATGTTCACCGCAGCGGGGTGAACGGCCAGACCGAGCGAAGAGGGCGCTTCGTGCGCCCCCTCGTCGAGGTCAGCCCGGCCTTCGGATCTCGGGCTGCGGTCGGCGATCGCCGCGTGGCTTACGACGCGACGGGCGGCGGCCCGGACGATGCGCGCACCTTGAGCTCCGGCGGCAGGATGAGCCGCCGCGCCGGGCCGTCCGGGTTCGCGATCCGGCCGAGCAGGAGGCGCGCCGCCTTCTCGCCGATCCGGAGTGCGTCGATCGAGACGGTGGTCAGCGCCGGCTGCCACAGGCTGGCTTCGCGGACATCGTCGAATCCGGCCACGGAGCAGTCGCGCGGCACATGCAGGCCCAGAGACTGCAGGCCCAGGGTGGCTCCGAACGCGACGATGTCGTTGAAGCAGATAACCGCGGTCGGGCGCTGCGGCGCCTGCATCAGGGCAATGATGTTGCCGGCGCCGGACTCGATGGTGGGAGGTCCTTTCCGGACAAGGCGTTCGTCGGCCCCGATGCCGCTTGCGCGCAGGGCGTCGAGATAGCCGGCGAGGCGGTCGGCGGAGACCGACGTCCGTGCGACATTGCCGATGAACGCGATGCGCCGGTGGCCGAGCGCGATCAGATGCGCCGCCGCCATCATCATGCCGCGGCGGTTGTCGGCGCCGGCATAATCGCTTCGCGCCTGCTCGACGAAGCGTAGCGCCTGCACGACCGGTGGGCCGTGCTGCTGCAGCCAGTCGAAGAACTCGGGCGACGTGCCCTCGGCGGGGCATAGGATCAGCCCGTCGATGCCGTGCTCGCACATGCGCTGCACCAGCCGTTTCTGACGCTCGGGCGATTCGCCGGTGTTGGCAAGGAACGGGACCCACCCGGCCTCGTCCAGCATCATATCGATTCCCGCCGTCAGCTCGGCGTAGAACGGATTGGTGATCTCGCACACCACCAGGCCGATCGTGTTCGAATGGCGCGCGCGGAGCCGCGCGGCGGTGCGGTCGTAGATGTAGCCGAGGGCGGCGATCGAGCTCAGCACGCGCTCGCGCGTCTCGCGCGCCGGAAGCCGGCTGCCGCGCAAGACCAGCGACACGGTCGAGCGCGACACGCCGGCATGCGCCGCCAGGTCAACCAGGGTCGGTCGGTTGCGCGGCCGCTCTCTTGTCGCTCGCTTGCCCGTCACAGCTCCACTTTCTTGATCTTTCTCTATTCCGCCGGCCTCGCAAACTGACGCTGGACCGGAACGCCGGTTCGGTGACAATATTAGATCGATACAAATGCCCTTGCATCAGTCTTCCGGGCGGCCGACACGGCCAGACCTCGAAGCGAGAACCGTCAACCGGCACATGGGCTAAAGGGAGGATTTCGAGATGAACCGCAGGAGACTTCTGACTCTATTTGCGGCCGCAGGTGCCGTCGCCGTTTCAGGCATGGCGTCGCCGGCGTTCGCCCAGCAGGCCATCACCCTGCACGGCGCGTCGCAGTTCAATGACGACCATGCCTTCACCAAGGCGATGGTGAAGTTCGAGGAGCTGGTGAAGCAGTATTACGGCAAGCCGATCAATTTCGTCCTGCACAAGAACAGCGAACTCGGCCTCGAGAAGCAGTATTTCGAATACATGGCCCAGGGCAGGGCGGTCGATTACGCGATCGTCTCGCCGGCGCACATGTCGACCTTCTCCAAGGCGGCGCCCTTCATCGACGCGCCCTTCCTGTTCCGCGATCTCGACCACTGGAACAAGGTGCTCGACGCCGACATCCTGAAACCGGTCGCCGACGAGATCGCACAGCGCGCCGACGTCATGCTGATCGGCTATGCCGGCGGCGGCGTGCGCAACGTCTTCGCGAACAAGCCGGTGCGCAACATGGAAGAGCTGAAGGGCCTGAAGGTCCGCGTCCAGGGCGCCCCGATCTGGAGCAAGACCTTCGCGGCGACCGGCATGGCGCCCACGGTGATCGCCTATAACGAGGTCTACAACGCCATCCAGAACGGCGTCATCGCCGCCGGCGAGAACGAGGCCGCGGGCGTCGAGCAGATGAAGTTCTTCGAGGTGGCGCCGAACCTGGCGATGACCCAGCACGCCATTACCATCCGGCCGCTGTGCTTCTCGGGCAAGACGTTCAAGAACCTGCCCAAGGATCTCCAGGCCGCGATCGTCAAGGCAGGCAAGGAAGCCGGCGCCTACGGCCGTCAGATCGAGTCATCGGAAGACGCCAAGAAGCTCGACGCGCTGGAGAAGGGCGGAAAGCTGAAGCGCATCCCGTTCGCGGATCGCGCCCAGATGAAGAAGCTGGTCGATCCGGTCATGGCGGCATACGCCAAGGAGATCGGCGCCGAGAAGATTCTCGCGCAGATCAACGCGGTCAAGTAGGCCGGACGCAAGACCGCCGGCCGCGGCCGCGGAGCAAACCCCGCGCCGCGGCCTTCTCTTATCGCAGTGCCGCGAGGACGCATGACTGGAGCATCCGGCGCGCCCGGACTGTGGCGCAAAGTGACCGCCGTCTATAGCAGCGTGCTTTCCGTCCTGCTCGCGATCTCGGTCGCAATCCTGATCATCCCCGTCAGTCTGCAGATCTTCTCGCGCTACACGGCGCTGATCCCCTCCTACATCTGGACGGAGGAAATGGCGCGCTTCCTGTTCATCTGGATGATCATGATCGGCGCCATGATCGGCGTGCGCGAGAGCACGCATTTCGAGGTCGATCTGTGGCCCGCCGTGAACCCCCGCGTCGCGGCGGCGGTCAGGCTGGTGGGTCAGGTCGCCGTGCTGGTCTTCGCGCTGGTCTTCGTGTGGTCCGGTTACGAGTTCACCGCCTTCGCGTGGTATCGCATCTCCGAGCTGGCCGAGCTGCCGCTGTGGCTGATCCATATCGCCTGGCCGCTTACCGGAATCACCTGGGTGATCTTCCTGGGCGAGCAGATGGCAGCCAATCTGCGCACGATCTTCGGCGGGTCCGCATGATGGGCGGCGGCGTCCTCTCGCCGGGCGAAGCGGCGCTGATCCTCTTCGGCCTGTTCTTCTTCTTCATGTTCCTGCGGGTGCCCGTAGCCTTCGCGCTCGGCCTCGCCTGCCTGCCGATGCTGGTCGTCGAGCCGCGGCTGTCGGCGATGACCCTCGTTCAGGAGACGTTCAACGCCTACAACTCGTTCATCCTGCTGGCGGTGCCGTTCTTCCTCCTGACCGCGAATCTGATGAACGTGGGCGGCATCACCGACCGGCTGGTGCGGCTGTCGCGCGCGATGGTCGGGCATTTCCCCGGCGGGCTGGCGCAGATCAACGTCGTGCTGTCGATCTTCTTCGCCGGCATCTCGGGCTCGGCGACGGCCGATGCCGCGAGCCAGTCAAAGATCTTCATCGAGGCGCAGCGCAAGGAGGGTTACGACGACAGCTTCTCGGTCGCGATCACGTCCGTCTCGGCGGTGCTCGCCTGCATCATCCCGCCTTCGATCCTGATGATCGTGTGGGGCGGCGTGCTGACGGTTTCGATCGGCGCGCTGTTCCTCGCCGGCGTCGTGCCCGGCCTGCTGATCGGCCTCGCCCAGATGGCGACTGTCCATGCCTACGCCAGATCGCGGGGCTATCCGACCTACCCGCGCGCGGGCTGGAAGGAGCTCGGCTACTGGCTGTTCGTCTCGGTTCCGGCGCTGATGACGCCGTTCATCATCATCGGCGGCAAGATCTTCGGCTGGTTCACCGCGACCGAGTCGGCCTGCATCGCAGTGCTCTATGCCGGCGTCCTGTCGGTGTTCGTCTATCGCGAGGTCGACTTAAAGGGCGTCAATTCCGCGCTGCTCGAAACCGGCAAATTCGCCGGGATCGCGCTGTTCTGCGTGGGCACGGCGAGCGCGTTCGGCTGGCTGCTCGCCTACTACCAGATCCCGAAGGCGATCCTCGCCGGCGTCTCGGCCTGGGAGATGGGGCAAACCGCCACCGGCTTCTTTGTTGCCTTCGTCTTTCTCATCGTCGGCTGCTTTCTCGACGCGATTCCCGCCATCATCATCGTAGGCAGCATCCTGCAGCCGCTGACCGTCGCGGTGCAGATGGACCCGGTGCATTTCGCCATGATCGGCATCGTCTCGCTGGCCTTCGGGCTGGTGACGCCGCCCTACGGGCTGTGCCTGCTGATCTCCTGCGCCGTCGCCGGAATCCCGATGCGCGCGGCGCTCAAGGACACGTGCATCATGCTGCTGCCGATGCTGGGCGTGCTGGCGCTGGTCATCACGTGGCCGCAGGTTTCGCTGTTCCTGCCGTCGCTGATCTCGCCCGAGTTCCTCAACTAACCACCGTAGCGGACCTCGACGACTTCGATCCGGGCGGCTCCGGCCGGCGTGCGCAACTGCACGACGTCGCCCTCGTGCGCCTTGAGCAGCGCCCGGGCGATCGGCGAGATCCAGCTCACCTGGCCGCGCTCGAGATCGGCCTCGTCGATGCCGACGATGGTGACGGTGCGCTCGGTGCCGTCGTCGTGGGCGTAGGTCACGGTGGCGCCGAAGAATACCTGGTCGCGGTTCTTCTGCTGCGCCGGGTCGACGACCTGGGCGATCTCGAGTCGCTTGGTGAGGAAGCGGATGCGGCGGTCGATCTCGCGCAGCCGCTTCTTGCCGTAGATATAGTCGCCGTTCTCGGAGCGGTCGCCGTTGCCCGCCGCCCACGAGACGACCTCGACGACCTTCGGGCGCTCGACCCGCGTCAGATGCTGCAGCTCGTCACGCAGCTTCGCGAAACCCTGCGGAGTCATGTAGTTTTTCGCGCCGGCCGGGAGGGACGGGGAATCGTCCGGCGGGTCGGCGTCATCGCTGTCGGTTTCCCTGACGAAGGCTTTGCTCATGGCGGGCCCGAAAAAATGCCGCCGCCCCTCGCGGAGCGGCGGCAGCGTCGGTCGATGCGCGGCGCGGCTTCTGGAGCCGCGCTCGTGCGATTGTCAGCCGCCGTTCGGGCTGCCGGGCGTCGACGTTGACGTCGTACGCGTATGGCTCTGCCCGTTGCACTCGGCCATCACAGGCGCTGCCAGTGCGAGCGACCCGATAGCCAGCGCGGCAACAGCGAACAATCTCATCAGACCACGAGACATCGGATCACCTCCTTTCGTAGTTGCAACCAAGCCATAGAGTCGGGCCGCGGCGGCCCAATGTCAACCATTCGCAGGCGCGCGGCGGACGGCTCAGCTTCAGCTCAAGGGACGGACGGCATCTCCGGAAATGTCCAGAGCAGCAGGCCGGCGATCGCGAAGGTGACCAGCGAGACGAAGGCGAAGACAAGAAAGCGGGCATGCGCGCGCCTGCCGTCCGGGGTCAGGTATTGCGGATGCACCAGCACCAGAATGGGGTGGCGCAGCACCTCCCGTCGTTCGCGGATTTCCGGATAGATGCGCCGCAGCACGAGAATCACGTGGTAGACGGCTCCAGCGAACCAGCCCATGGCGCTGGCGGAGGCGAAGAGCGCAACGACGGCGGCGAATTTGGAGCCCAAGGTCAATTCCTGCAGGCGGCGTGTTGAGGTCGGAACTTTGCCGTCAGAGCGTTGCTTTTCGGTTATTTGGCGTTAGCGAGTTGGTTACTTCTGCCGCGTCGCGAACCAGAACCCCAGGAAGGAGACCAGACCGCCGACCACAACGGTCCATAGCACCGTTTCATACCCGCCCGCCGCCGCCCAGATCAATGCCGCGACGAGCGGTGCCGCCGCTTTCGTTGCCGTAGCCGGGAGCGAGATGGCGCCGTTGACCGCGCCGTAGCCTTCGCGGCCGAGCAATTCGGGGATCACCGTTCCGCGCACGATTGTCATGATGCCGTTGGCCGTTCCGTACAGCACGGCGAACACGAACAATGCCATCAACGACCTGGGGAAGAGAATGAGCACGAGTACCGAGACCGGGAACATCAACGTCACGATGCGACCGACCGTCGGCGTTCGCAGCTGGCGGCCGACCGCCAGCAGGACAACGCGTCCCGCCACCTGCGCTGGACCGACCACGGCCAGTGCCGCGACGATCACCTCCGGCGAGAAGGCGCGATCGGTGAGCAGCGGCACGAGGTGGAACGTCATTGCCGAGAATGTCCCGTAATAGGCGACAAAGCAGACAACGAGGCCCCAGAAGGCCGGCGTCCTCATGGCGCGACGCACCGCCTCGCCGCCCATGATCGGGGCGGGGGTGGCGGCGCCGGTGCTGCGCGAATCGGCCATGCGGTCGCGCAGCAGGAGCGCATGCACGGGAATGCACACGGCCGCGACGATCAGGGCGAGGACGAGCAGGGCGTCGCGCCAGCCGATCAGGCTGATCAGCGCCTGGGTCAACGGGATGAACACCGTGCTGGCGAAGCCGCCGACCAATGTCATTGCCGTGATCTTGGTGCGGTAGCTCTGCGCGAACAGCCGGGTCAGGACGACGAAGGCCGGCTCGTAGAGCGTCATCGCCATCGCCATGCCGAGCCCGGCCCAGATCAGGTAGAACACGGCCAGATTGTCGACCTGCGACCAGGCCGCAAGGAGCAGGGCGCCACCGACCGAGCCGGCGGTCATCAGCCAGCGGCCGCCGTGACGGTCGATCCAGGTTCCGACGGGATAGGCGAAGCCGCCGGCGGTCAACAGGCCGAACGAGAGCGCGCCGTTGAGGCTGGCGCGGCTCCAGCCGAGCTCCGCCTCCATCGGCACGACGAACAGCGAGAAGCCGTAATAGAGCGCGCCCCACGAGACGAGCTGTGCCGCGGCCAGCGACCAGACGAGAATCCAGCCCTGGCGCCCGGCTCCGTATTCGCCGCTCAACCGCGTCCGACGAACGGCATCTTGTTCGCCATCACCGTCATGAACAGGACATTGGCATCGAGCGGCAGGCTTGCCATGTGGACGACGGCACGCGCGACATGCTCGACGTCCATGGTCGGCTCCACCGCCAAGGTGCCGTTGGCTTGCGGCACGCCCTCCTTCATTCGCGCGGTCATCGGTGTGGCGGCATTGCCGATATCGATCTGGCCGCAGACAATATCGAAATTGCGGCCGTCCAGCGATGTCGCCTTGGTCAGGCCGGTGATGGCGTGCTTGGTCGAGGTGTAGGGCGAGGAGTTGGGCCGCGGCGCATGCGCCGAGATCGAGCCGTTGTTGATGATGCGACCGCCGCGCGGGGTCTGAGTCTTCATGATGCGGAAGGCCTCCTGCGTGCACAGGAACGGTCCGGTCAGGTTGGTGTCGACCACCGCCCTCCACTGCTCGTAGGTCAGTTCCTCGAGCGGGATCGGCGGCGCGCCGATGCCGGCGTTGTTGAACAGCAGGTCGAGCCGGCCGAACGCCTCTTCAGTCCTGGCGAACAGATTGCGGACCGAAGCGGGGTCGCCGACATTGGTCGGCACGATCAGGGTTCTGGCCCCCTTTGCCTCGCCGGCGGCCGCCTCCAGCGCCTCCTTGCGCCGACCGGCGAGGGCAACCGCATACCCCTCCCGACAGAGTGCGAGGGCCACCGCTTTGCCGACGCCGGATCCGGCCCCGGTGACGATTGCGACCTTGTTCGATGCAGCCATTGTGGCAGTTCCTCCTGGTGATGATTCCGCCGGGATGCCGGGCGAGACGGCCGGGCCGGGCCGGCATTGGCGATGCGCGGGCGCAGCTTCGGCGGCGCGGTCCGATCAGAGGCGCAATATGAGCCGGTTTGACGACGCCGACAACGACAGGATGCGTATGCGGTCTCCGCGGAAAACTGGTACGTTGCGGCACGCAAACCGAACGCGCAGACTGAAAATCGAAGGTGCCGTGATGGGCGTGACCATCTATCATAATCCCCGCTGCTCGAAGTCCCGCGAGACCCTGGAGCTGATCAGGAACAGGGGCATCGAGCCCACCGTCGTCGAATATCTGAAGACCCCGCCCAGCGCCGGGGAGCTGAAGGCCATGCTCGGGCGCCTCGGCCTCAAGCCGCGCGACCTGATGCGCAGGAAGGAACCGGTCTACAAGGAACTCGGGCTCGATGCACCGCATCTTTCCGACGCCGCGCTGATCGAGGCGATGGTCAGGAACCCGGTTCTGATCGAGCGGCCCATCGTCGTGAGGGGCGACAAGGCGGCGCTGGGGCGGCCGCCCGAGGCGGTCCTGCAGATTCTCTGAGGCGCTATTCCGCCACCTGCGGCCGCACCGGGCGCGCGGAGCGCCGCTCGCGCGCGATCGCCTGGATATGCGCCCGCAGCTTGTCGCTTGTCTTCAGCAGGCGGGCGAAGTCCCGCCGTGACAGGCTGAGGAGCTGGCCGAAGCCGAGCGAGACCACGTCTGCCATCCGCGGCTGGCCGGAGAGCAGGGCCATCTCGCCGAACATGTCGCCGGTGCCGAGCGTGACCGGCGTCGGGGCGATCCTGACCTCTACCGCGCCCGAGGAGATGAAATACATCGCATCGCCGCGCTCGCCCTTGCGGACGATGACCTCGTCGGGAACGGTGAGGCGCGGCCGCAGCATCAGGCTGATCGCCGCGCGCTCGCCCGGATCGAGATCGGCGAACATGGCGACGCGGCCGACCAGCTCCCCTCGGTTCAGGCCCAGGTCGAGCGCCGGCCGCCGCTCGAGCGCCGCGCGGCGCTGGCGCAGGTCGCGCTCGAGGCTGCGAAACATCTCCTGGGAGATGATCGATTCGGCGCGAAGCCGGTGCAGGCTCTCGTCTTCCAGCCGCAGCGCCGAGAGCGCGAGAAACTGCTGCTCCAGCGTCCGCGCATAGCGCGGGTACTGCAGCTCGATCGCCTTGGTGGCGCGCTCGGCCTCGGCCATGCGCACTTTGAGCGAGCTGTGGAGGAGTTCGGCGGTCGCCGGCCCGAACAGCGGCTGGATCTTCACGCCCGTGAAGCGGATCAGATCCTGCAGCACCAGGCGGTGGACGACGAGCATCTCGAGGCGATGGGCGAGCGCGTGGGCGAGCGGCCGGGCGATGCCCAGCCTGCGCTGCAGCTCGAGGGCCGCGCGGAAGCTCCATGAAAACGAGAGTCCGTCGCGCGCGGCCGCAAGATAGCCTTCGGGCCCGCCGGCCTTGACGCCGTCATGCAGCCGTTCCGCAAGCGTGATCAGCTCGGCGATCGCACGACGCGATACCGTGCCGTTCTCGAAATAGTCGAGGCAGATCTCCTGCTCGCGCTCGACGAGAATGCCGAGCCCCGAATAGGCGCGCAGGGTCGGGTCGAGTGCCGCGTCGGGGTCGATGCCGAGGGCGCTGTGGCCGGCATAGCCGCCGCTGATGCGCCCTGCCGTCTCGGCGCTCAGGCCGCGATCCTGCGCGAGCCGGCCGATCGCCTCGCCAATCTCGGCGCGCGCCAGCGCGATGGCGCGGTCGCGCAGCGCCAGCTCTTCGGGCGGCAGGCGGTCGAGCCCGAGAAGGTGGATCACCCAGCGCAGCGTCGGCGCGTTTACCAGCAGGGTGAAAAGGACGAAGCCGGTGGCAAGAATGGCGATGAACTGCCGGGTGTCCGGCGACAGCATTGCGTTCTCCGTTACCGCCAGGGCCAGCGCGAGGGACACGGCGCCCCGCATGCCGCCCCACAGCACGACGAGGCGATGGCTGGTCCGGACGCGCTCGCCGATCCCCGCAGCGTTCATGAGCGGGAACAGCCCGAAGAGTGTGACGGCACGTGCCGCGAACGCCGCGGCGACGACGATCACGAGAAGACCGGCGTCGTGCCATGTCACGTCCGCCAGGAGCCGCGGCGCCAGCATCGCGGCGAGCAGGAAGATGAGCGAACTCGCCCAGAAGCCGATCTGCGCCCATGTGCCGGTCAGGTAGTCCCAGCGTGAAGGCGCGAGCTTGCGCCGGCCGTCGTTGCTGAGCACCAGGCCGGCACTGACGACTGCCACGACGCCGGAGACCTGCAGATACTGCTCGCCGACGATGAAGGTCAGATAGGCTATCGCGACGGTGAAGGTGGTCTCCGCGAGCCGGTGATCGCGGAACATCATCAGTCCGGCCGAGGCGATCTTGCCGAACACGGCTCCGAGCGCCAGACCGCCGGCGAACGCCCTGATGAAGGTCAGCACCGCGTCGAGCGGGCCGGCGGCGCCGCTTCCGGTCAGCATCGCGGCCAGCACCGAGAACAGCGCGATCGCGGCCGCGTCGTTCAGCAGGCTTTCGCCCTCGAGCAGGACCGAAAGCCGCTGCGGAGCACCAATTTCGCGGAACAGGGCGACCACCGCGACCGGGTCGGTGGTGGCGAGGATGGCCCCGAGCAGCAGGCAGGCGAGCAGGCCGATCTCGGCGAACGGCATCAATGCGAAACCGATGAAGAACATGCAGACCAGGACGGCGCCGATCGCGAGCAGCAGAACGGGGGCGACATCGTCCATTAGCCGCGGCACGTTGACGTTAAGTGCCGTTTCGAACAGCAGCGCGGGCAGGAAGATATAAAGGAATGCCTGCGAGGTAAGATTGAAGCCGGCGAGAGCGTCGAGAATGGTCGAAAGCGGTCCCATCGCCACGCCCGGGCTGACGAAACGGATCGCGGACCCGATCGCGCAGCCGGTGATCACCAGCAGCACGGCGTAGGGAATGCCGACGCGGGTAGCCAGCGGCAGCAGGAGGCTGACCAGCGCCAGCAGGGCGGCGAAGGCGAAGACGACAAGAACGATATCGTGCATGCAACGTGGTCTGCGCGGAAGAGTGGCGGCCAGTAGACCGGCGAAGCGATCTCAGGACAACGGGATTCTTGCGCATGAAGTCGGTGGATCGGCCGTCTTGGCCCGGCGCCGAGGATTGCGCCGCCCTTATCGAGCTTGCTTGCCGGGGTGTACGCCTCCAACCGCGTCAGGACCGGCCTGAAAGGAAACGTCGCCGGCAGCTCCGCCTGCCTGGTGAGCCCGGCGGGATCCGCCGTTCATGCCGCCATTTGCGTGTACGCCGCCGGGCAGCCGGAGCCCGGCGACATGGCGGAGAACCCGGCCGGCGCCTGGCCGATTCGGGCCCCTTTCCGAGCGGATCCGCGCGTGCGATCCGTCGGCGAATCCGTGGGGCCCTGGCCGCCGCGACCGAGCCGATCTCCGGATCGTTCAGCCGTCGCATGCCTTCGACGTTGAAGCCTGCGGCTCCTCCGGGGCAGCCAAGATCGCCCGCTGGCCTTAAGTATAGTTGACGCTCCGAGATCAGGCCGACCAACGTACGTGAGGTCTACAGCCTACGATCAAGTCTGCGTGACCATTGTGAATATCCCGATAGAGCCATTCGACGCTGCGGTCGAGATTCTCGCCACGGGACATGCGCCGATCAGGGACCGGCTGACGACGGCATGGCTGGAGATCGTCGCCGTTCCGGAGACGCAGCTGCCGGCAGGAGATCTCCGGCAGGAATATATGGGCCTGCTGAGCGCGGTGTCCTACCGCGAGCCGAAACGCGATGAAGGCAAGCTTGCCGCCACGATCATGCGGATGGCGGATGACGAAGCGGCGCATTGTGCGCTCGGGCTTCTGCGATTCTGGCTCAAGCTCCGCGCCGCAGCAGAGTCGCGATCCGGGGCAAATCAGGGCGATTGAGAAGGAGGCGCTCGACTCCCGGCCTGCCTTGTTCGGCCGGGTCGCGCCGGTGGGATGAGCGGATCCGCCCGCCGGATCGCGCTTGCAGCTCAAGGGCGTGGTTCCGCCGCTGCGCCCGGCGGGCGGCTGTGTACGGCATGTCCCCGGTTCCCCGCAGAACCCCGATCTCCGCCGCGCTCGCGCGGCGGCGTTGACGCGGCGCTGGCCGGATGAAATAGTCTGGTCTGCTGGTTTTTAGGAAGACTGGTGGCAATTCTTCAACCCGTTCTCTCACGCGGGTCCGGTCCGCGCTATCTGCAGCTCGCGACCCTCATGCGCCGGCGCATCGAAACCGGCGAGTGGGCGGCAGGGAGCCAGATCCCGACGCTCGACGCGCTCGCGGGCGAGTTCGGCCTTGCGCGGGTCACCATCCGCCAGGCGCTGGAGATCCTCGAGCTCGAGGGGCTCCTGTACCGGCGTCAGGGCCGCGGCACCTTCATCGCGCCGCATCTGCCGGACCGGCGCTGGCTCCGGCTCGGCGGCGACTGGCAGGCGCTGCTTGCGATGGCCGAGGGGCTTTCGCCGCAGCTTCTCATGCTGGAGGACTCGGCCCGACAGCCACAGATCGGCCCGGAGGAGGGCACGCCGGCGCCAGCCTACAAGTATATGCGGCGCGTGCATGCGACGCCGAACGGGGCTCCGTTCTGCCTCATCGACATCTATCTCGACCAACGCGTCTTCCGCCGTGCGCCGCGCGCGTTCAAGACGCGCACCGTGCTGCCGGTGCTCGATCAGCTCGCCGGCCTCGAGATCGGCCAGGCGCGCCAGACGCTCACGATTGGCACCGCCGATGTCGACACCGCGCGCCATCTCGCGCTGCCGCTCAATGCGCCGATCGCTGAGGTGCGTCGTGTTGTCACCGATGCGCACGGCGCCGTGATCTACCTGGCGGAGCTCGTCTACCGCGGCGATGTTATCAAGCTCGAAATCGACCTCGCGGGAGCGGGTTTCCGCGAGGATAACGCTCAAAGGAGGAGGAAACGGACATGAGATTGCCCCGTATGATCAAGCATGCACTGGCCGGTGCGACATTGGCGCTGGCTGCTGCCGGATCGGCATCGGCATTCCCGACCAAGGACATCACCTATGTGATTCCCTTCAATGCCGGCGGCGAATCCGACGTGACCGCGCGGCTGCAGGAGGCGCCGTTCAAAAAGCTGGCGGGCCACGGATTCGTGATTCAATACAAGGTCGGCGCCGGAGGTGCCGCGGCGTGGTCGCAGCTCAATAGCTTGCCGGCCGACGGCCACACGATCATGGGCATCAATCTTCCCCATCTCTTCCTGCAGCCGATGCAGGGGCGGGTCGCCTACAAGACCGAGGACATCACGGTCATCAACGTCTTCCAGCTGACGCCCCATGCCCTGATCGTGCCGGCGGACAGCCCGATCAAGACGATCGAGGACTACATTGCCGAGGCGAAAAAGACGCCCGGCGCGATCACGGTGGCCGGCACCGGCTCCAACTCGGCGAACCAGGTCGCGCAGCGCTCCTTCGACAAGGCCGCCGGGATCACGACGACGTATGTTCCCTTCACCGGAACCGCGGCGACGACGGCGGCGCTTCTGGGCAAGCAGGTTCGCGCGCAGTGGGGCTTCACGACCGTCGCGGTGGAGCAGGGCAAGAACGTCCGCATGCTCGCCGTGGCGCTCGACCAGCGCCACAAGCTCTTTCCGGACGTGCCCACGTTCAAGGAAAAGGGCATCAATCTGGTCGGTGGTGCGCACCGCGGCGTCGCCGTTCCGAAAGACACGCCGGAAGCGGCCCGCGAGCAGCTGTCGGGCATCTTCAGCCGGATCAACAACGACTCGGCATTCCGCAAGAAGATGGAAGACGGCGGCTATGTCCTCGTGAATGTCGGCTACAAGCAGGTGAAGCCGTTCATGGACGGTCTCGGCAAGGAGTACGTCGAGATCGGCCGTCTGCTCGGCCTCGTGAAGTAACCGGACTTCGCGCTGGCGGACGGCTGCGTCCGCCGGCGCGCTCGTCCGAACGTGACCTGACATGGAAATCCTGAGCCACTTCGTTCAGGCGCTGACGCCGCTCAACGTGCTGCTTGCCGTCGGCGGAATCGTCGCCGGCACGATCGTGGGGGCGCTGCCCGGGCTGACCGCGACGATGGCAGTCGCCGTTCTGACCCCGCTGACCTTCACGCTGGAGCCGGGCTCCGCGCTTATCGCGCTCGGGGCGATCTACACGGGCGCGATCTACGGCGGATGCTACTCCGCCATTCTGGTCAATACGCCCGGCACGCCCTCTGCGATCGCCACCACCTTCGACGGCTTCCCGATGGCCAAGCGCGGCGATGGCGATCTCGCGCTCACCCTCGCGAATCTCGCGTCGGTTTGCGGCGGACTCGTCGGCGCGGTCGCCCTCCTCCTGCTCGCGCCGCCGCTCGCCCGCGTTGCGCTCGCCTTCGGCCCGGTCGAGTACTTCTGGCTCGCCATTCTCGGGCTTACGCTGGTCGCCGCCCTGTCCGAAGGCAGCCTGCTCAAAGGGACGATCGGCTGCGGATTCGGCCTCCTGATCGCAACGGTCGGAACCGCCATCGTCGGCGGCGACACGCGCTTCGTATTCGGCACGCAGACGCTGATCGGCGGCGTCAACGTGGTCGTGGCGCTGATCGGCCTGTTCTGCATTCCGGTTCTGATCGATCTCGTCGCGACGCCGGACGCGCACATCAAGGTCAACGCCGAAGTGCGCGGTTACCGCCTCGACGAGGCGCTCCGTATCGGCTGGGCAAGCAAATGGAATTTAATGCGCAGCTCGGTGATCGGCACGGTCATCGGCATACTCCCGGCAGCGGGCGGTGCCATCGCCGCGCTGATCGCGTATGCCGAGGCACGGCGCGCCTCGGCCCGGCCCGGGGAATTCGGCAAGGGCGCGCCCGACGGAATTCTCGCCTCCGAGTCCGCCAACAATGCGACGGTCGGCGGCGGCTTCATTCCGACGCTCACGCTCGGCATTCCGGGCACGCCGGCCGACGCCATCATCCTGGGTGCGCTTCTGGTTCATGGGGTCAGGACCGGCCCGAACCTGTTCCAGGAGCAGAGCGCGATCGTCTACACCTTCATGTTCGGGTTGATCCTCGCGACCGTACTGATGCTGCCGCTCGGGCTCGTGCTCGGGCGTTACGCATACAAGTCGATCATCGCCATTCCGAAGGCCGTGCTCGCGCCGGGCATTGCATTTCTCACCATCCTCGGGACTTACGCCATCCATAACAGCATGGAGGATGTCGGTCTCATGCTCGGTCTCGGCGGCGTGGGCTGGCTGCTGAATCGCGCCGGCGTGCCGCCGGCCCCGATCGTGCTGGGCGTCGTTCTCGGCCCGATCGCGGAGCAGGGGTTCGTTCAGGCGTGGTTGATCGGGAGCGCAACCGGCGATCTTCTGGGCATGTTTTTCGGACGGCCTATTTCGCTGCTCATCATCGCCGCCGCGGCACTGGTGCTGTTCTATCCGGCGCTCGCGCGGCGGTTCGCCGGACGGAGGACCGCCGAATGAGCCAGGCGGGAAAAGCCGACCGGGGCGGCGTCGCGGTCGCGCTCGCCGCGCTTGCCGTCGCGGGTTACGTATTCTGGGAGTCGCGGGAATTCTCGTCGCTCGGATCCGTATTCCCGCGCTTCGTCGCCGGTGTGCTCGGGCTCGCCGCGCTTGGGCTGCTCATCGCGGCGCTGCTCGGCTGTGAGCGGCCGGCGGCGCGGGAGGACGGCTCGGGCCTGCGGCGGGGCGCGCTCGCGGCCGTCCTGATCGGCTGGGTCGCGCTCGTACCGTTCGCCGGATTTCTGGCGTCTTCGCTGCTCGGGTTCTTCGCGGTTGGGATGGTTGCCAGGTACGAGGCGTGGCCGCCGCGCCGATGGCTCGGATTCGCGCTCGCGACGGCGGCTGCGGTGGTATCGCTCTACGTTCTGTTCACGGCCGCGCTGGAGGTTCCGTTGCCGGCCGGCGCGCTGTTCGGAGGCTGACATGGATGCATCGGCTTCGCCGGTCGCGCAGGCACGCATCATCGCGCGGGTCGAGGCGATCGCATTCCGGGCGCCGACGCCGCACCCCGTTCGCACCTCGTTCGGCGTGATGAACGACCGGCCGGCGGTGCTCGTGCGTATCGAGGACGAGACAGGGGCGAGCGGCTGGGGCGAAGTCTGGTGCAATTTTCCGTCCTGCGGCGCAGAGCATCGCGCGCGGCTGGTCGATACGGTGTTTCGGCCGCTGCTGGAAGGCTGCGCCATTGCCGACCCGGCGACCACGTCCGCGGCGCTGGCGCGCCGGACGCGCATCCTCGCCATTCAGTCCGGCGAGCCCGGCCCCTTCGCGCAGGCCATAGCCGGGATCGACACGGCCCTCTGGGACCTGGCGGCGCGCCGCGCCGGGCTGCCGCTGTGGCGGATGCTCGGCGGGACGGGTGCTGCGCGCGTTCCGGTCTATGCCAGCGGCATCAACCCGGACGGCGCGCCGGAGACGGTCGCCGCCGCGCGCCAGGCGGGCTTCCGCGCCTTCAAGCTCAAGATTGGATTCGATGCCGCGCAGGACATGGGGAACCTTCGTGCGGTGCGAGCGCTGGTCGGCGCGGACGCCCCGGTGATGGTCGATGCGAACCAGGCCTGGGACCTCGCGCAGGCGACCGCGATGAGCCGCCGCCTCGCACCGTTCGCGCCCGCCTGGCTTGAGGAGCCGATCGCCGCCGACCGGCCGCTGTCGGAATGGCGCGCTCTCGCCGGCGCTGCGCCGATGCCGATCGCGGCCGGTGAGAATGTCCGCGGCGCGGAGGAGCTCGCGGCGCTGGCCGCAGACGGCGGCGTGGCCGTGATCCAGCCCGATGTCGCGAAATGGGGCGGCATTACCGGCTGCCTGGCTGCGGCGCGTCAGGCGCTGGCGCGCGGCCGGCGCTACTGCCCGCATTTCCTCGGCGCCGGGATCGGGCTGCTTGCTTCGGCCCATCTGCTCAAGGCCGCGGGCGGCGACGGCTTGCTCGAGGTCGACGTAAACGACAATCCCCTGCAGGGCGGACTCACCGCGTCCTTTCCGGTGATCGCCGATGGCGCGCTCGCGTTGCCCGAGGGCCCCGGCCTCGGCGCCGCGCCGGATCCCGACATGCTCGCACGGTTCCGGGTCGAGATCCGGCGCTAGGACCGGCGGCGCGAACGGGGCCCGTGTCCGCACGTCCCTGACTGATGCGGCGTATCAGGCAAGAAATGCCGGGCCGTCGGTGCCTCCCGACATGCGCGTCGGGAAGCGCCACAGGAGGCGATCAGCTCTCGATCTGTGGCGTTGCCTCAGCAGGTGTATCCGGCAGCGTCGGGTCATTCGGCGCCGCATCGGCGGGAGCCGCTTCGGCTTCGATGGCTGCAGGCTCCGGCGGCGGGGGCTCGCAACCTTTCGTCTTCATCTGCTCGCCGATGGCGTCGTACTCGCCCTTGAGCTTGCCCAGCTCTTCCTCGCGGTCCTTGGTCGCCGCGAGTCCGAACAGGGCTGGCCAGAACAGGATCAGGCCGACCCCCATGAGGGCAACATCGGCATCGGCGTTCTCCTTCTGGAGGCCGGTGATGCGCTGGACTTCGCTTTTGAGCCGCTTCTGCTCGTCGACGAGCTGCTCGCAGGTCCAGTTCTGGTACGTGATCGGGCTGACATAGCGCGCCTCGATCGAGTCCGGGTGCGATGCGCACGCGGCCAGCTGTGCGACGCAGACTGTCTGCGTTACAGCCTTCTTCCATCGATTCATGTTCCCCCGCTTCTTGCGGCGACCTTGCCGCTACACCCCAATGCGACGATGCTCACATGTAATATCAACGGCTGCAACCGGAGATTATGCAGGCGTCAAGGCTAAGTTACCGGCTTTAGGGGAAGGTTTACGCGCAGGACATGTTGCGGCCGACGGCCTAACGACGAGGATGGTTCCGCCGACGAGGATCGGTGCAGATACCAGGAGCCCGGCCCCAGGCCGATCGCGGGCGGGTGAGAACGTCCGCGGCGCGGAGGAGCTCGCGGCGCTGGCCGCAGACGGCGGCGTGGCCGTGATCCAGCCCGATGTCGCGAAATGGGGCGGCATTACCGGCTGCCTCGCCGCGGCGCGTCAGGTGCTGGCGCGCGGCCGGCGCTACTGCCCGCATTTCCCCGGCGCCGGGATCGGACGGCCGGCCTAGGCGCCGCGCCGGATCCCGACATGCTCGCACGGTTCCGGGTCCAGCATTAGAGCGGAATCCGCTCAAGTAGCGGCCACACAGGAGGCTCGTCCGCTTATGCAACAGCGCCTTGGGTTGCGGCGGATGCACCAACAGCAGCGCCTGAATCGTCTTCCGGCAGCACCACGACATCTCCTGGTTCGAAGGTGAGCCGGACCTGGCTGCCGGCGGAGATGGACCTGTAGCCACTCGCATTCTGGACGGCAGCTTTCAGGATCTCGCCGGTTGCGAGGCGCACGCGAATCTGGATCAGCCCGCCAAGATAGGTGACATGGTCGACGGTACCGGTCAGCATGGGCGCCGCCGCGGAAGCGTCGTACGGCCCGGCGCTGATCAGCTGCAGCCGCTCCGAGCGCAAAGCGAGCAGTACCTTCTGTCCGGCGATCAAGGCCGCGTCCGTCGCGGCGGGGATCACGTCGCCGCCGGCAAGCCGGCACAGCCAGATGCCGTGGCGCCGCTCGATCGTTGTCGCCGGCAGAAGGTTCGACTGCCCCATGAATTCGGCGACAAAGCGGTTGGCGGGCCGCTCATAGACCTCGGCGGTGGTGCCGATCTGCTGGATCACTCCGGCATTCATCACGGCGATGCGGTCGGCGAGCGACAGCGCCTCCTCCTGGTCGTGCGTCACGAAAATGGTCGTGATACCGACATTGCGCTGCAACTGGCGCAGCTCGACCTGCATCTCCTCGCGCAGCTTCTTGTCGAGGGCGCCCAGCGGCTCGTCGAGCAGCAGCACGCGCGGCCGGATGGCAATGGCGCGTGCGAGCGCCACACGCTGCTGCTGGCCGCCGGAAAGCTGCGTCGGGTAACGGTCGCCCAGCCCGGCGAGATGCAGAAGCGAGATCATATCCTCGACGCGGGCCGCGGTCTCGCGCGCCGGCGTCTTGCGCATCCTCAGGCCAAAGGCGATGTTCTCGCGAACCGTCTTGTGCGGGAACAGCGCGTAGTCCTGGAAAACAATACCGATGTCGCGGCGATGCGCCGGCAGGGCGTCGACCGGCTCGCCGTCGAACAGCACGCTGCCCTCATAGGCGGTGAAGCCGCCCAGCACGCGCAGCAAGGTCGTCTTGCCGCAGCCGCTGGGGCCGAGCAGCGCCAGGAATTCACCCGGCTCGACGGTCAGCGACAGGTGCCGCAGCGCATGAAGGGTGCCATAGCGGACGACGACATCGCGGAATTCGATTTTCTGCATGGCGTCTCGTCACCTATGGTTTAGCGCGTCGACGCTGATGTAGCGGTGGAGCAGCAGGACAAGGACCGCGACCACCAGCACGACAAGCGCCGACATGGCAGCACCCGTGGGGTCGTTCTCGGTCTGCACATAGCTGAAGATCTCGACCGGCAGCGTGGTGCGGTCCCAGACCAGGAACTGCGTCGCCGTGAAATTCTCGAACGAGGCGACGAAGGCGAAGACGCCGGCCGACACCACGCCGGTGCGGATCACCGGGAAGGTCACCAGGAAGAACGCCTTCCACGGCGGCGCCCCGAGCGAGCGAGCGGCCTCCTCGAGCGAGATGCGGAACCGCGTCAGACTGGCAACCACCACGCGGATGGCGAAAGGCAGGGCGAGGATGACATGGAGGACGAACAGCGCCAGGAAGGAGCTATGGATGCGCGCTGCCGAGAAGGCCATGAGGAACGCCATGCCAACCACCACCTGCGGCACGATCAGCGGCGACATGAACAGCGTCATCAGCAGGTCGCGGCCGAAGAAGCGGTAGCGGACGATCGCCAGTCCCGCCAGCACGCCGAGGACCAGGCTTGCCACGGTCGCCAGCAGTGCCAGCTCCACGCTGAAGACGATCGCCTTGATGAAACCGTCGCGCGCGAAGATATTCAGGAACCAGCGGATCGACAGACCGCGCGGCGGGAAGAGCTGCTGCGGGCCTTCGTTGAGGGCTACGCCGAACAGCACGATCAGCGGCGCGCATAATAGCAGCAGGATCAGCACCGCCGCGATCGTGACCGGCAGGTGCCGGCTGCGGTTACTCATCGCTCTGTCCCGCGGATCATGAAGCCGAACAGCTTCTGCATCGCATAGACGATGAAGATCGTCAGTAACAGCGCGATCATCGACGTCGCCGCGGCCAGCGGGTACTCCTGCGTGTTCATCGCCTGGTCGTAGATGAGGTTGGCGATCATGTCGAAATAGCCGCCGCCGAGCAGGCTTGGCGTGATGAATGAGGTGAAGTTGAACAGATAGACGATGACGACGCCCGCGGCGACGCCGGGCATGCTCATGGGCAGGATCACCTCCCTGAAGATCTTGGATCGCGTCGCGCCCAGCGACTCCGCGGCCGTGAGCAGATTCGGCGGGATTGCGGCGATACTGCTGTAGATCGGGAACACCATGAACGGGATCGCGACGATAACGATACCGAGCGCCACCGCGAACTCATTGAACAGGAGCCTGGTCGGCTCCTGTGTGATGCCCAGCGCCTGCAGTGTCTGGTTGATGATGCCATAGCGACCGAGAACGAGAACGATCGCATATGTGCGGATTACGTAGGACGTGAAGAACTGCACCAGCAGCAAGACGCTCACGACCATCCGCGTCCGCGGCCTGCAGTAGCTCATGAAGTACGCGACGGGATAACCCAGGAGCAGAACGATCGCGGTCGTGTAGGTGGCGACCCGCAGCGATCGCCAGAGATAGGACAGGCTGAATGGATCGCCGAGGAACGCCCCGTAATTGGCCCAGGTGAAGCCGGAGCCCACCCGGGCCATGCCGAGGCTCGGCAGGAAGCTGTAATAGGCCATGATGCCGAGACAGCTGAAGAACACCGCCACGGCGGCAATGCCGGGCGCTACCAGCCTGCCGGCCGCGCTCGCATTGGTGCGCACGACTCTACGTTACCCGGCAACCGTGGTCATTCTTCCCCTGGACCGCATCAGTTCGTCTGGATCTCCTGATTCCAGCGCTTGTTCCAGTCGGCGTAATGCTTGTTAACCGTCTCCCAGTCGATCCTGTAGACATGGGTCAGCGGCAGCGACGGGATGATATCGTTCAGCGCGGCGGGGAGCTTCGCGTTCGGGTTGGCCGGAACCTGGCCGAAGCGTCCGGTGATGAACTCCTGCTGCGGCGGCGACAGTATGAAATTGACGAGCTGGTGCGCTGCCTTCTCGCGCTCCGCGCCGCGGCCCTTGACGACCGCCGCAGGGATGGGAGCAAGAAATTTCGGGTTGTCGGGCATGACGAACTTGATGTTCGAGTCCGGCCCCAGCTTCAGATAGAAATTCGCCAGGATAGCGTAGCCGATCACGGCGAATTCGCCGGACTCCAGGAACTTCACCGATTCGCTGTCTGTCTTGAAGAATCCCGCGAAGTTCGGCTTCAGCGCCTTCATCTTGGCGAAGCCCGGCTCGATGTTCTTCTCGCTGCCGCCGTTGATCAGCGCCGCCATCACCAGCGGGCTTCCCGTGTCAATGACGAAGCTCATCCCCACCTTACCCTTGAGGCGCGGATCCCACAGGTCCTTCCAGTCCTTGATCGGGAATGGCGCAAGGTCCTTGCGATAGGCGATGCCGCGCGGCGACATGCTCAAGATCACGGAGTGCTTGCCGGCCATTCCCTTCGGCAACGCCTTCATGTTCGGAATCAGCTCCGGATTCAGCTCGGCGAGCAGACCGGCTTCGGCGGCGGCCTGAGCGGTGCTTTCGATGGATAGCCAGACGTCCACCTGAGGATCGTTCCTCTGCGCAGTGATCTTGGTGAGGCCGTCCTTGGCCCCGCTCATCACGACGATGTTGACTTTGTGGCCGGTCTCTTTCTCGAACGCATCGGCCACGGGCCGGAACGTGTCGAGATAGTGGCCGCCCCAGGTCATCATGTTAATTTCGGCGGCGCCGGCCGGGGCGGCCGGGAGCAGCAGGGCGGCTCCGGCCAGAAGTACGGGCATCAGCTTCGATCGCATGCAAATCTCCCTGTTATTGGCTCTGACTTTTCGCAAACTGTGTTCGGAATTCAGCCGGCAGCGCCCGTGCCTCCATAAGCCTCGCTGACCGGCAGCGCGCTGCCGCGGAAAACGTTCTTGGCGCGCTTGTCGACGACGCGCTGCCAGGCGGCGAGCTCCTCCGGCCCGAATTCCGTGCGCGCCGGCGGCTCGTGATCGTAGTTGCGATAGTTGTCGACGCCGCGGACGAGCATGGCGGAATCGCGATGCGCGCGCTGTTCGACGCAGGCCGGCATCATTTCGACGAGCAGCAGGATCCGACGCTCGCCCGACTCGTTGGTGCCGGAGCCGTGGATTATGTCGGCGTTGAACAGGCCGATCTCGCCAGCCCGCAGCTCGAGGTTCACGGCCTTCGAGGTGTCGAAATCGACGGAGATGTATTGCTCGCGCGCGAGAATGCTGTCGGTTCCGCTCGCCTCGGCATGCGGCAGCGGGCCGGTCTTGTGGCTGCCCGGAATGACGCTGAGGCAGCCGTGCCTCACGCTGCAATCCGACAGCGCCAGCGCGCCGATCACCATGATCGGCTTGATCGGGCTGTAGGCCGTGTCCTGGTGCCAGCCCGCGAAGGTCTTGCCGTCCGATTTCTTGATCCGGAACGCCATGCTGTAGCAGAGGATGTCCGGGCCGATCAGGTCTTCGTAGATGTCGAGTATGCGCGGATGACGCGCAATCTCGTCCACCCACGGGCAGAGAAGATGCGCCTTCGTTTTCAGCTTCTTGACGTCGTTCGGATACGTCCTTTCGAAGGCTTCCAGCCGGCCGCGGAAATGCGCGACCTCGTCTGCGGTCAGCGCCGGCACCGGCGTGCAATAGCCGCGCTCCTCGAAGTGGCGGACCTCGTCCGCTGATAGAATTTTCGGCACTGCGTCTTCCTGTTCGCTTATGAGGCCTTTTTCGTCTCTGCGGAATCCCAGGCGGCCTTCCAATCGGGGAAGGCGAAGCGGGATCCCTTGGCAGGGATGACGCCGCCTCGGATCGCGCCGGCCCTCGTTTCGCCCCACACCACGCCCTCGGCTTCGGGCAGCGGGCGGTTGTTCGGCGTCGACAGCCACAGCCGGAACAGCAGCCGCTGCTGGGCCGGATCGTCATGGTCCTCGTAGCCGGTGCGCGAGTGATAGGTGACGTGGTTGTTGAGGATCTGGATGTCTCCCGGCTGCATCTCCATGTGAAGACACAGCTCCTCGGCGACCTGCGCCAGCAGGTCCAACGCCTCGTTCTGCTGCGGCGTCAGGCGCGGCACGTCGGGGAAGCGCTGCGCCGATTCGACGAAAGAGCGCGAGTACTGGCTGGTGAAGAAGCCTTCGCACATGCCGAAGACGGGCTTCGCGTACCACGGCCCCTGGCCCGGAGCCTCTTCGCCCTGGCGGCTGTGATAGTAGTTCTCGTACAGGACCTTCACCAAGTCGGGTCGCCGCCGCATGATCTCGTTATGGATCGCGACGGAGCTGACGACCCGAGACAGGCCGCCGGACTTCGCTTTTCGCACGCACAGCAGCAGCACAAGGTCGCCGAGATCGGTGTGGAAGCGCAGATGCTCCTTGGTGCGGTAGCCGCGCGAGGTCGGCGTGCCGAGCGTGACGCCAAGATCGCGGACCTCGCCCAGCAGCTCGCCGTTCTTGCTCTGCGACACCGGGATACCGAGATGAGCGCCGACGCCCCAGACGATAAAGCGCGTCTCCGGATCGGAGTATTTCTGGACCGGAAGGCCGCGCAGCAGGACCACGCCACGCCCCGACTCGAGCTCGTCGGCGATGCGGGCAAGTCGCTTCGACAGTTTGGGGAGCGGAAAATCGGCGCGGCGCACTTCGTGCAGCCCGAGGTCGCGACTCTTGACACCGCGCATCGCCGCTTCGACTTCGGCGACCTCTTCGGGCGAGATCGTCTCGATCCAATCCGTGGCAAGTTCGAGCTCTTTTCCGTTCCAGGCGAACGGCCCCTTAATCGGCTCCGACGGTATCATTCTCCGCACTCCCGCGGTGTTCAGCGGCTGATCATTTGTTCAGTTTGCATGATGGGCTGCATCGGTCAAAATAGGTTTTCCAAGCGAAGAGCATCGGAAAAACCGATGCAGGCATGTTCGGTGCGCCGGCGGGCGGGCGCCAGGCTAAAAACGACCGAAGAAATCCGGTCGAAGACAACGCTCGAAGAAGGGCTGCGGTCCGCTTCAATAGCTCGCTGCGCGTGCGTAAAGGTGCTCCGAAAAATCGCAAACTCAATCCGGCCTTCGCGAAGGCGCGCCAGAGGCAATGCCAATATGGCGCCGAAAGAGGTCTGCCGTTACGTCTCTCTTTCACGTAGCGATTTCCTCCGCGCGACCAACGCGGCGAACATTGCGCCGCATTTCGTACGGCGCTTCGGCCTGATCCGGAAATGTGAGGAAACGCAGAGACTGCTGGCGCCGTTACGCGGCCTTAAGCGGAACGGCTAACAAGCTGGTTGCGTGCGAGATCCTCAAGACAATCGACGAAAGCGATTGTGGCGTCTGCGGTCGCGTCGATGTCTCCGGACGCCACGGCCCGCATGACCTTCGCGGTCAAACGCGCCACTCTTGGGATATCACGTGAATGCCGCATGACCCAGGCGAACCGGCGCGACGCCGCCCAGAGCGGTTCGATTGCCTGGGCTGCATATTCGTTCCGAACACACCGCAGAAGGTGAAACTTGAATTCGAGATCGACCCTGTAGTGCTCAGCGAATTCCGCTTGCCGCGAGGTCTTCTGCATTTCGTTGGCGAGACGGCGGAAATGCATACGTTCTTCGGGCGTGGCCATGCGCGCGGCATTCGTCGTTATGAAGCACTCGACCACACGACGGAAAGCAAGCAACGCAATTTGGTCTGACACATTGATCGGCGTTACGCGAAGGCCACGTCGCGGTATAATCTCGACCAGGCCGGCACGCGAAAGCCGCTGAAGCGCCTCGCGCACCGGTGTTCGGCTGATGCTCAGGGCGGCACTGATCTCGGTTTCGGTCAGCCAGTCGCCCGGTGCAAGCTCCGTCGTTATTATCTTCCGCTCGAGCGCCTTATAGGCCTGCTCGCCGAGGCCGTCGGCCCGCGCGTTTCCGGTTGCCCGAGATTTCCGCCCGGGGACGGGGTTTACGCGGGTCCGTGGCACCGATCATCTCCATTGCTCGCCACGCCGATGCGGGCTCCGTTACAGCCAACCTTTCTCCTTATAGTAACGAACCGCGCCGTCGTGCAACGGCACAGTCAGGCCGTCTCGAACCATCTGCTTCGGCTCCAGATGCTGGAAGGCCGGATGCAGGTTCCTGAAATCTTCGAAGTTCTCGAACACGGCCCGCACCACGTTGTAGACTAGGTCCGCGTCGACCTTGGCGGAGGTCACGAGGGTCGCGCGCGGTCCATAGCTCGGGACGGCGTTCGGATTGGTCTTGTACATCCCGCCGGGGATCGTTGCTTTCGAATAGAATGGAAACTTGGCGAGAAGACTGTCGACCGCCGGTCCTTCCACCGGAATGATGACGGCGCTGCAGACCGACACGACGTCGTGGATGTTCGCAGCGGGGTGACCGACGGGATAGAGGAAAGCATCGATCTTGTTGTCGCAGAGCGCGGCGCCCTGCTCGTCCGCCTTCAGCTCCGATACCAGAGTAAAGTCGCTCATTCTCCAGCCAAGCGCGTCAACCAGTTCGCGGCTGAAGGCGTTCGTCGCGGCCCCGGGGTTGCCGATATTGAACCGCTTGCCTTTAAGATCCTGGAGCGAGGCGATCTTCGAATCGGGGCGGACCACGATCGTGACGGGTTCGGCGTGGATCGAGAACACTGCCCGCAGCTCTTTGACTGCGCCGACCTCCTTGAAGGCGCCGGTCCCGTTCAAGGCGTGGAACTGCGCGTCCGACTGCGCCATGCCGAAATCGAGCTCGCCGGCCCGGATCGAGTTGATGTTGTGCACGGACCCTCCCGTGCTCTCGACAGAGCAGCGGATCTTGTGGGTCGCCCGATCCTTGTTGACCAGGCGACAAATCGATCCGCCGACGACGTAGTAGACGCCGGTCACGCCAGCCGTGCCGATCGTCGTGAATTTTGTCTGCGCCTCGGCGCTTGCTCCCAGCGTCAATCCCAGTGCAGCCACGCCGAGAATCAATCTACTCCGCAAGCCGGTTCTCATCTCGCCCTCCCGTTTTCGTGTGTTTAGATTCGTAGTATACAAGCTGTACACCACAACGCAAATCGATCCCGCCGCGGTCTCACGGCGGGTGCAATCCCACAGCCAGCGTTCCTTCGATCACCCGGTCTTCAGCGGTCTTTTCCACCCAGACCGAATAGCGGGCCCTGCACTCTGACTGCGCTTCGATTACGCCGCCGGCGGAGATCCAGTCCCACTCGCGCACTGGGCCGAGAAAACGGATGTCGAGCGAAAAGCGAGGATTCTCGAGCGGTTCGAACGAGAGATGCGCAGCCTGCCAGATCAGGTTCAGGGAAAAGGTCCCATGTGCGATCACGCCGCCGAACGCGGTATTCTTCGCATATGCGTGATCGAGATGGATCGGGTTGGGGTCGTTGGTCAGGGCTGCATAGCGGCGCATGTCCTCATACAGGACCTGTCGCCGGACCACCGTGAGGGCCTGTGGCCACATGGCTCACTCCGCCACGATCGATGTCATGACGGCATCGAAGATCGGAGAGCCGGTGGAGCCGGTCGCATTGAATTCCAGCCAGACAAAACGGCGTTCGCGCCGGATCTCCTTTCGGGCACAGCGCACCGAGACGTCGATACGCTCGCCGAGCGGCGGCAGCGCGTGAACGACAAGGTGCTGCCCGGCATGGATGTTTCCTGGAGGGCGCGGCGTCACCACCGCGAAATACGCCCGCATCATCACGACGGATATGTAGCCGGCCGGGATCGCGGGGCCGACCGGTTCGTCGGGAAACATCTCCTGCCAGGCGCGTAGCGCATCCGCCGATAGCGTCTCGCGATGGACGCCATAGGTGGCGCCGGGCTCGAACCGGTCGAAGACGAACATCGCTATGTCTCCGGCTCGAACTGGGGAAGCGCGAGGTCGTCCGGGCCGCGCCGTTCAAGGCGCAGGCGGACCCTCTGGCCGATTCGTATCGGCTCCGTCGCTCCGAGGATGTTGCTCATGACGCGAACGCCCTCTTCGAGGTCGACCAGCGCAATTACGTATGGAACCCGTGCGCGGAGGGCGGGTAGGGGCGCGCGATGGACGGTCGTGTAGCTGTAGATCGTGCCGCGGCCGGTGGATGGCCGGGGTTCGAGGCGGCTCGACCAGCAGGTGCGGCAGATCTCTCTCGGATAGAACTGGGCGTGGCTGCAGTCGAGGCAGTGCTGAACGAGCAGCTGACCCTGACGCGCCGCGTCCCAATACCAATGGGAGTCGTCGCCGATGAGAGGCTGTGGCAGGTCCTCCATGCTACGCCCTTCCCAGGACGAGCGAGCAATGAGCCGAGAGGACGCCGCCGCAGCCGTGCACGAATGCGGTGTCGCATTCGTGCACCTGTCGTTCGGCGCCCCTGCCGCGAAGCTGATCGACCGCCTCGACGATGTGGAACATCGCGCCGGCCGCTCCCGAGTGGCCGAACGACAGCAGGCCGCCATGCGTATTGCATGGCAAACGGCCGCCGACGCTCAGCTCGCCTTTGCGGGCCGCATTGCCGCCTTCGCCACGCTCGCAGAAGCCGATCGCTTCCAGTTCGACGATGAAGGTGATGGTAAAGGAGTCGTACAAGAGCGCGACATCGATGTCGCGGGCCGAAACGCCTGCCTGGCCCATCGCGGCGTCGGCCGAACGACGACAGCCGAACTCCGCGAGGGCCGGCGCGCAGACGATATGCTCGTGCGTATGGCCTTGACCAGCACCGAGAAGCGCGACGGGCCGGTGCGCGAGATCGCGGGCGCAGTCGCCGCTGCTGACGACGATTGCGCCGCCCCCGTCGGAGATCAGGCAGCAATCGAGCAGGTGCAGCGGCGTCGCGATAGGCCGGGACTGCAGCACGTCGTCGACCGTGATGGGGGTCCGCATGTGTGCCTTCGGGTGGAGGGCCGCGTGCTTCCGGTGAGCGACCGCGACCGCCGCGAGCTGCTCGGGTGTGGTGCCGTACTCATGCATGTAGCGGTGCGCGACCAGCGCATAGGCTGCCGGAATGAAGAAGCCGTAGGGCCGTTCGAATTCCGGATGCCCGAAATCCGCCAGCGACGCCACGGCACTGTCGCGTTTCAGTCCGCTAAGCCGGTTCTCTCCCGTGACCACGAGGACGTGGCGGCAGGTGCCTGCCAGGACCAGTGCAGCGGCCTGCATTGCGAGGACGCAGGCCGTCGCTCCGCCGGCCTGGACGGCAGCGACAAAGCCGGGCCTGACGCCGAGATACTCCGCATACCACGAGCCCAGCATCGGGTGGGGCTGCGAGATCGAGTAGGCGCACAGCAGGCCGTCGATGTCCCCGATCTCCAGCCCGGCGTCTCGGACGGCGCCGAGACCGGCCTCCACCAGGATCGACATCGTGCTGCGCCCCGGCAACGTGCCGACCTGCGTGGCGTAGGCCCCGGACACGATCGGCGCCTTCATGAGCGCAGCGCCACCCGGACATCGGCGAGGGCGATGCCATGCTCGGTGACGATGACCGGGTTCAGATCGACCTCGGCGATCTCCGGCACCCTGATCATGACGTCGCCCAGCTTGGTCACCAGCTCGCTCATCTTTACGAGGTCGAGAGGCGGCCGGCCCCGGAATCCGCGAAACAATGGGCCGAGCCTGGTCGCTGTCAGCATCTCCGCCACATCGCGATCGGCAACCGGCGCGAGCCGGAACGCAACGTCGCGATCGAGTTCGACGCGTATCCCGCCTGACCCCGCCATCAGAATCGGGCCGAACTGGGCATCGCGCAGCGCGCCCACGGCAAACTCGGTCCCCTCGGGGATCATGGCGGTGACCAGCACGGAGCGCAGGCGCACCTTCCCCTGTACGCGATCGACCAGGGCGCCGTAGGCGGCTGCTGCGTCAGCGGCCGCGACGTCCAGCATCACGCCGCCGAGATCGGATCGGTGGACAGCGCCGGGGGCGATCGCCTTGATCGCGCACAGGCCGCCAAGCTCCTCCACGGCGCGGCGGCAGCCGTCAGGGCTATTCACTTCGCGCCATGGCGGTATGTCGAGCCCGCAGCGGCGAAGCAGCTCGCGCGCCTCCGGCTCGAGGAGGAGTGGGCGTGCCCCCGGAACCGCTTTCGCCAGCAGGTCGTCCAATACGACCGGTACCTCGAATCCGCTCTGCCGGTGCATCTCGGGCGGCACCCGTCCGGCGTAGCGTGCGGCGGTTCGCAGGCCGCTCAAAATGCGCGCAGGCACCTCCAGGCGCCGAAAGGTTGCCACACCGCCGTCGCGCAGGATGCGGAGCGCCTCGAAATCGCGGTCGCCATGCACGCTATGCACGAACACCGGCTTGCCCGCGCTTCGCGCCACGTCCACGAGTGCCTTGGCCGCCGCGGTCTCCTTGGGGAGGATGCGCTCGCCGCCGATCAGATGGTAGCCGCCGAAATGCCCCACCATGACCGCTGTCGCCACGTTCGGATCGGCGAGGCCGATCTGCAGCGCCCGGCCGATGACCTCGGGATCGCCTTCCGCCTCGCCTGCAAAATCGATGGGGTTATGGCGCGAGCACCGCTCGGGAAGCATCCGGCCGAGGGCCGCCTGGGTTTCGGCGGTAAGGTCGGCAAGCGCGAGTCCGCAGGTGCCTATCGCGTCCGCGAACGTCGTCGCGTGGCCGCCGCCGTCGGTCAGGACAAGCACGCCGCCATCGCCCAGCCGCGGCTGCGTCGCCAGCGCACGGGCCAGGAGCCAGGCCTCCTCGACCGTTTCTGCCCGCACGATGCCGGCGGCATCCAACGCCGCGTCCACGACACGGTCCTCGCCCGCGAGCGCGCCTGTGTGCGACAGCGCGGCGCGACGCCCGGCCTCGCTGCGTCCCGGCTTGAGAAGGACCACGGGCTTGCGTACCGGCCTGGACCGGAGCTGCTGGACGAGGCGCCGGCCTTCGCCCTCGCGAAACCCCTCCGCGTAGCACAGGATGACGTGCGTCTCCGGGTCGTCGAGGAAGTATTCGACGAAGTCGGCGGTCCCGAGGTCGGTCGCATTCCCGATCGTGATGCTTCGGCTGAAGCCACCGCCATCCTGCTCGGCATGACGGGCGAAATCGATCGCCATGTTCCCGCTCTGGGAGATCAGGGCAATCGAGCCGGGCAGGGTGCGCCACCCGCCGATATTGACCTTGCCGGACGCGCTGAAAAGACCGGCGCAGTTGGGGCCGACCAGCCGTGCCCCGCTGCCGCGCAACATGCGGACCATCTCGTGCTCGATCCGCTTGCCGGCTTCGCTGCTCTCCCCGAAACCGCCGCTGATCACCATGACGCCCTTGACGCCCAGCGCCGCGCAGTCCTCCACGATGGCCGGGACCAGATCCGCCGCGACCACCACCACGACGAAATCAGGGACTTCCGGCAGCTCCCGCAGCGACTTGTGGGCGCGGTGTCCGCGGACGTGACTGGCCCGCGGGTGAATTGGGTAGAGCCGACCGGGAAACCCGCCCTCGACCAGCGACTTCCATCGCCGGCCGCCCATCTTCTCTTCCGCTTCGGTCGCGCCCACGAAGGCGATGCTGCCCGGCTCGAAGATCGCGCGGAGCGGTCGGTCCTTCTGCAGTGCGGCGGGTTCAACGCCCATGGAAATCAGGCTTCCGTTTCTGGGCAAACGCGCGCGAACCCTCGCGGTGGTCGTCCGTCCCATAGAGCGACATCAGCGTCAGCGTCTCGAGTTCGAGCGCCGTCTCGATTTCCCCCAATATCAGCCGGTTGAAGACGGACTTTCCGGCGCGTACGGAGAGCGGCGCGTTCTCCGTGATCTTCGCGCACATGGCTCGGGCTTCGGAAAGGAGCTCGTGCGGCGCGGTGACCGCGTCGACGAGCCCGATCTTGAGTGCGTCGAGAGCTTCGACATGGGCGGCCGAGAAGAACAGCCGCTTGGCCGCCGACAATCCGATCAGCCGCGGCAGCAGCAGCGATGTCCCGCCGGTGATAAAGGAGCCGACCGCCGCTTCCGGGAATCCCATGCGCGCGCCCTCGGCTGCAATCCTGATATCGCAGGCCAGCGCGATCTCCAGCCCGCCCCCCAGGGCATAGCCGTTGATGGCCGCGATCGTCGGAACCGGCAGCCCGAGGATGAGCCGTGCCAGCCTCTGCTGATGACGTTCGATCCGCGCGCGGCTTTGCACAGCGGTTTCCCCGTGCCAGGCCGTTTCCTTGAGATCCGCCCCTACGCAGAAGGCGCGGCCTTCCCCCATCAGGATAACCGCGCGGACGGCATCATCGGTTCCGAGTTCGGTGAAGACGTCTACCAGATCGCGCCACAGCGCCGTGTTGCACGCATTCAGCGCACGGGGCCTGTTCATGCGTATGACACAAAGATGCGGATCGCGGTCGATGATCAGTGTTTCGTAAGTGGTTCGCATGGACAGACTTGAGGAATACCGGTGGTATACTACGGCAGCGCAGGCAGCCTGACAATCCTGCGTTCGAAATCGGGGTCTCTAAGCTCTTCCTATGGCGCCGATTGACGCAATACTTGCAAGCGCCTCCAGCTAAGTCTCCGCATCCACCGATCAGCTAGATTGTCGGAGCTATAGGGGGCCTGATCGTGCAATTGCATCGATTGGAGGAAACTCATGAGCAAAAGGCACGAACTTGTACACATCGAGAACAAGCCCACTCTAGAGCAGCTCTTGCAACTGATCCGGCGCGATCCGAAGATCACTTACAATAACCGCCGCCGCATGATGAGCGCGGTGTCGGGCCTCGTAAAGCACGCGGGCGTCGATCCGCGAACCGCGCGTGCGACGTTCGGTGACTGCAGAGAGCCACTGAACGCGATAGAGCCGGCCGCCGCGCGCATCACCCGCGGTCACTACATCAATATCCGCACTTACTTGCGGATCGCCTTACCTCCAACTCCGTCGATATTCTGCCCTCGACCCTCTTCAGCACGGCACTGACCTGCTCGACGAGGCTGCCAGCTTCTCCTAGGGAGAGCACATGCGGATCGGGATACTTGTCGCGCAGGGTTCTAAGCTCCCCATAGGTGCCGATGAGGTCGAAGACAAGCCAGGGCGGAAGGTAACCCAGCTTGTTGCCGATGGACTGAAACACCAGCATGTCATCAGCGTCTAGGTCGTGGACTCATAAGCGCGGGTCCATAGGCGTGTGGCCGCCAGGAGGACGGCGGCGAGATAGTTGCGGGCGAGCTTGTCGAAGCGGGTGGCGAC
>JAWLHE010000017.1:0-57806 GCA_041690495.1 Alphaproteobacteria bacterium
GCCCGAGAAGGCGCCGCCGCCATGCGGGGCGGCGCCGCCATAGGTGTCGACGATGATCTTGCGCCCGGTCAGGCCGCAATCGCCGTCGGGGCCGCCGATCACGAACTGGCCGGTCGGGTTGACGTAGAAATGCTCGTTGTCGCACATCCAGCCGCTCGGCAGGACCTTCTCGACATAGGGACGGACGATCTCGCGGACCTCGTCCTGATCGACTTTCGCGCTGTGCTGGGTCGATACGACGACGGCGGTGGCGCAGACCGGCTTGCCGTCGACGTAGCGCAGGGTGACCTGGCTCTTGGCGTCGGGCTCGAGCATCTTGGCCTTGCCGGAATGCCGCGCCTCCGCCATCAGCCGGAGAATGTCGTGCGCGTATTGCAGCGGCGCAGGCATCAGCTCCGGCGTCTCGTTGCAGGCATAGCCGAACATGATGCCCTGATCGCCCGCGCCCTCGTCCTTGTTGCCCTTGGCATCGACGCCCATGGCAATGTCGGCCGACTGGCCGTGCAGGTAGACGGCGACCTTCGCCTTCTTCCAGTGGAAGCCCTTCTGCTCGTAGCCGATCTCCTTGACCGCCTGGCGGGCGATCTTGTCGATCAGCTTGCCGTTGATCTTGCCCGACTTGAGCATCGGCGCCCTGGGACCGCACTTCTTCTTGTCCATGCGGACCTCGCCGGCGATGACGATCCGGTTGGTCGTGCACAGGGTCTCGCAGGCGACTCGCGCATAGGGATCGACGGCGAGAAACGCATCGACGATCGAGTCCGAGATCCGGTCGCTGACCTTGTCGGGGTGCCCCTCGGACACCGACTCGCTGGTGAAGACGAAATCGCCCTGGCGCACGGTTTTCCTCTCGGGTGATGGAGCGCGAGTGTCGGGACAAATGAAAGGCGGGCTTCGCCCGCCAGCCGGCACTATGTGGCAATCTTTCCAGGCAAGGTCAATATGGAACAGCGCGACCCAGCGCACAGGTTGCAGCGCGCGCCCGGACGGTACCGACGGCGTTCCTCCCGCAACGCGGCCGATTCCGGGCGCACGTGTCTACCGCACGGCATCTCATGTCATGCGGCGCGTCGCCGCGGCGAGGACGAGCAGCACGAGACCCAGGGCCGCCGCGGCGAGGTTGCCGAGGCGCGCATAGAGTGTCGGTTCCAGGGCCTGCGGCAGATCCGCATCGAGCACGCCCATCCGGCCGAGATCGAGTCGCGCGGCGACGCGGCCATGCGGGTCTACCACGGCCGAAATTCCGTTATTCGCGGCACGCACCAGCGGCAGCCCCTCCTCGACCGCGCGGAACCGCGCGGTGGCGAGGTGCTGGTAGGGCCCGGACGAAATCCCGAACCAGGCATCGTTGGTCACGTTGAGCAGCCAGCCCGGGCGCCGCCCCGGCTCCGCGACCGCGCCGGGGAAGATGACTTCGTAGCAGATCAGCGGGCTGACCGGCGGCAGGCCGGGCAGCGGCATCGTGCGCGGCCCGGGCCCGGCGGAGAAGTCGCCCATGCCGTGCGTGATCTTGTCGAGCGGCACGATTCCGCGCAGCGGGACGTATTCCCCGAGCGGCACGAGATGGAACTTGTCGAAGACGCCGACCACGGCGCCGCTGCCGTCGAGGGCATAGAGGCTGTTCCAGACATGGAAGGTGCGCCCCTCGCCGGCGACGCGCGGCGCGCCGGTGAGCAGCAGTCCGCCGGGCGGGACGACCGTGGCGATCGCCTGGCGCAGCGCCGCATCCTTCGAGAGCGGGAACGGCACCGCCGCCTCCGGCCAGATCACATGCGTGATCTTGTCGTGGCCGGGCTGGCGCGTGAGCTGCATCGTGTGGAGGACATGGCGCTCGCGCAGCGCCGGGTCCCATTTGAGACTCTGCGGAACGTCGGGCTGGACCAGCCGCAGACGCACGCCCGGCACCACGTCGGCGGGCGCGCCGAGCAGGCGGATCGTTCCGGCCGCCCACCACACGGCGAGCAGGACGCAAGCGAGGGCCGCGGGCGCCCAGCGCCGCGCGCCCCGCGCGACGCCGGCGAGACTGGCCGGCGCGGCGGCGACCAGCACGGTCAGCATGCTCAGTCCGTAGAGCCCGACCAGGGCCGCGGGCTGCATCATCGATTCGAGATCGGTCCACGCCGTGCCGGTCAGATTCCACGGAAAGCCGGTGAACAGGCGGCCGCGCACCCATTCGCCCGCGCCCCACGCGGCAGCCAGGACGAGCGCGCCGGCAATGCCGCGGGTGTTGGCAAGCCGCAGGACCATGGCCGCAAGCCCGGGAAAGAAAGCGAGCCCCGCCGACAGGCCGAGAATGGCGAAGGGAATCAGCCAGCCGAATTTCGCGGCATCGACCAGCAGCGCGTGCGAGATCCAGTAGAGGCCGGTCGCGAAATGCGCGAGGCCGAACCACCATCCGATCGCGAAGGCGCGACGCGCGGCGTGCCATCTTGCGCCGGAAGCGCCTTCGACCAGCCAGACCAGGCCGGTGAACGATACGAAGAGGACGGGCACGAGCTGGAGCGGCGGCATCGCCAGGGTCGCCAGCGCGCCGAACAGGAGCGAGGCGGCGACGCGCCGCCAGCCGGCCAGCGCCCGCACCCGGCCGGCGAGGCGGCTCAGCGCCCCGCTCGCTGCGTCGCGTCCGGCGGGGGTGCGTTGGACCGGCTCGTGCAAGCGGCGCGACCTCTATTCGCCTTGCGGCGCGGGCCTGGGTGGCCGGACGCGCAGGCGCTTGAGCCGCCGCGGGTCGGCCTCGAGCACCTCGAATTCATAACCCGAGGGATGGGTGATGATCTCGCCACGCGCCGGCAGGTAGCCGGCGTGGGCCACCAGCAGCCCGGCGAGCGTGTCGATATCGGCCTCGCGCTCCTCCGCCGTGAGCACCGCGCCGACGCGCGCCTCGAAATCGCCGATCGGCAGGCGCGCATCGGCGATGAAGGAGCCGTCGGGCTGCGCCATCAGGCGCGGCCCCTCGTCGACGTCGTGCTCGTCCTCGATCTCGCCGACGATCTCCTCGACCAGATCCTCGATCGTCACCAGCCCGTCGACGCCGCCATACTCGTCGACGACGAGCGCCATGTGCAGCCGCGTCTTGCGCATCTCGAGCAGCAGGTCGAGGACCCGCATCGACGGCGCGACGAACAGCACCTTGCGCAGCACGTCTTCGAGCTTGAAGTCCTTCTCGCGGCCCCAATAGCTGAGCAGGTCCTTGACGTGGACCATGCCGATCACGTCGTCGAGCGATTCGCGGTAGACCGGCAGGCGCGAATGCGCCTCACGATTGGCGATCTTCATGAGCTGGGCGAGCGAGATTTCGCTGGCCACGGCGACGATGTCGGCGCGCGGCACCATCACGTCGTACGCAGAGAGCTCGCGCAGCTTGAAGACGTTGGCGATCAGCGTGCGCTCCTGCGGGCCGATCGGCGCCAGCGGAACGTCGCGCTCCTCGATGATCTCCTCGATCGTGTCGCGCAGCATCGCCTCGGCATCGCGCGAGCGCAGCCTGTCGCGCAGGCGCGAGAACAGGCCCTTGGATTCCGGAGGCTCGCCGGGGTTGTCGTTCATGCGCGCCTCTCCATGACATAAGGGTCGGCGATACCGAACGAGGCGAGGATGCGGGTTTCCAGCGATTCCATTCTTCTTGCGTCGGCGGGACGCTCATGATCATAGCCCAGGAGGTGCAAAACGCCATGCACCACGAGATGCAGCAGGTGCTGCTCAATCGTCTTGCCCTGACTCGCCGCCTCGCGGGCGACGGTGCCATAGGCGATGACGATGTCGCCGAGCGGCGCGGGCGTGCCGTCGGGACCGTCGCCTTCCGCCATCGGAAAGGACAGCACGTTGGTCGGCTTGTCCTTGCCGCGGAAGTCGTGGTTCAGCCGGCGCACCGCCGCGTCGCCCGAAAGGCGCACCGTGACTTCGCCGGCACGGACCGGAGGACAGGCGGCGAGTGCCGCGCGTGCCGCCGCGCGCACGCGCGCTGCGACGTTCCGCCCGACCCGGCGCCAGGAGGATGCCGTGGCGGAGTCGATCATGACGACGATCCGTTCGGTGCGCGGTTTGGCGGCGGAGCGCCGCAACCGACTTCGACCCGGTGTGCCGCTCATTTGCGCCGCGTCCCTTCGGGCGGACGCACGGCCTTGGCGCGCTCGCGCGCGTCGTAGGCGCGGACGATCTCGGTGACCAGCCCGTGGCGGACAACGTCGACCTCGGTGAAGCGCACCATGGTTATGCCCGGCACGCCGCTCAGCGTGTCGACCGCATCGAGCAGGCCCGAGCGCGCGCCCTGCGGCAGGTCGATCTGGCTGAGATCGCCGGTCACCGCCATGCGGCTGCCCTCGCCGAGGCGCGTCAGGAACATCTTCATCTGGACCGGCGTCGTGTTCTGCGCCTCGTCGAGAATGACGAAGGAATGCGCGAGCGTGCGGCCGCGCATGAAAGCGAGCGGTGCTATCTCGATCTCGCCGTTGGCGATGCGCTTCATCACCTGCTCGCCGGGCAGCATGTCGTGCAGCGCGTCGTAGAGCGGGCGCAGATACGGATCGACCTTCTCGCGCAGATCGCCGGGCAGAAAGCCGAGCCGCTCTCCGGCCTCGACCGCCGGGCGCGACAGGATGATACGGTCGACGCGGCCCGCGGTCAGCATCTGCACGGCGGCGGCAACGGCGAGATAGGTCTTGCCGGTACCCGCCGGTCCGATTCCGAACACCAGTTCGTTCTCGCGCAGTGCCTTGAGATAGACGCCCTGCGTCGCCGTGCGCGGCGCTACATGGCGCTTGCGCGTGCGGATCGTGAGGTCGTCCGATTCGAACAGATCGGGACTGCCGCCACCGGACGCCTCCGCCGTCTCGGCCAGCCGCGCGGCGGCATCGACCTCGCCGATGTCGACTTCGAGGCCGCGGCGCAAGCGGTCGTAGAGCGCCAGCAGCGCGTCGCGCGCCGCCTCGCGGCCGGAATGCGGCCCGTGGATGGCGATGCGGTTGCCGCGCGAGGTGATGCGCACACCGAGCTTCTGTTCGATGCGGGCGAGATGGCGGTCGTGCTCTCCGAACAGAAGCGGCAGCAGCGTATTGTCGTCGAACTGCAGCAGGATCGGCGCTTCGGCGCGGGCGGGTGTCCCGGAATTCAAGCCGGTATCCTCGTCGGGCCTTCGCACGCGCGCACGGCCGTGCCGGCCAGGCTGTTCGGGCCGCACGCATCGATGCGCACCTTGCCGATGCGGCCGAGCCAGTCCGGCGGCGCCTCGACATGGACAGCCTGCATGTATGGCGAGCGGCCGCCGAGCTGGCCGGCATGGCGGCCCGGCCGCTCGAACAGCACCGGCATGATCTTGCCGATGCTGGCCCGGTTGAATCGGTCCTGCTGCTCGCGCAACAGGCTCAGCAGACGCTGCAAACGCTCCTCCTTGACCGGCTCGGGCACCTGCCCGTCCATCAGCGCGGCCGGCGTGCCTGGTCGCGCGCTGTACTTGAAGGCATAGGCGCTGGCGAAGCCGATCTCGCGCACCAGCGTCAGCGTAGCCTCGAATTCCATCTCGGTCTCGCCCGGAAAGCCGACGATGAAGTCCGAAGAAAGCGCAAGATCGGGCCGCGCCGCGCGGAGCCGTTCCACGATGCGCCGATAATCGGCAGCGGTGTGGCCGCGGTTCATCGCAGCAAGAATACGGTCGGCGCCCGACTGCACCGGCAGGTGCAGGAAGGGCATCAGCTTGGCCTCTTCGGCATGCGCAGCGATCAGCGCATCGTCGACATCGCGGGGATGCGACGTCGTGTAGCGGATGCGCTCGATGCCCTCGATGCGCGCAAGGATGCGCACCAGCGCGCCGAGCCCGGCGCGCGCGCTGCCGTCGCGTCCGTGATAGGCATTGACGTTCTGGCCGAGCAGCGTGATCTCGACCGCGCCGCGCTCGACCAGCCGCCGCGCCTCCGCCACGATCTCGGCGACCGGCCGCGAATACTCCGCGCCGCGCGTATAGGGCACGACGCAGAAGGTACAGAACTTGTCGCAGCCTTCCTGGATCGTCAGGAAAGCCGAGAGTCCCTGCGGTGCGGCCCCGTCGGGCAGATGGTCGAATTTCGGCTCGACCGGAAACTCGGTGTCGAGCACGGCGCCGGCGCCGCGCGTGGCGCGCGCCACCATCTCGGGCAGGCGATGATAGGCCTGCGGCCCGAACACCATGTCGACGAAGGGTGCGCGCCGCGTCATCTCCTCGCCCTCCGCCTGGGCGACGCAGCCGGCGACCGCGATCATCGTGCCGCGCGCGGCCTTCAGCGGCTTCAGCCGGCCAAGCTCGGAATAGACTTTCTCCGCCGCCTTCTCGCGGATGTGGCAGGTGTTGAGGATCACGAGATCGGCCTTGTCCGCGGTGTCGACCGGACGATAGCCGAGCGGCGCCAGGACGTCCGCCATGCGGGCGGAATCGTACTCGTTCATCTGGCAGCCATATGTCTTGATAAAGAGCGTCTTCAAGCGCGCCGATCCGGAAAGCCGGCGGAATCCGCCGCAGAACCTATCATTCCCGCCCCCTCTGTCAAGGCGACGCGGGCGCCGCCGCGGCATCCGCAGGCGGCAGCTGCACCGCGGCCGGCAGACCGCGCCCGCCGTTCGCGGCGGCCAGCCCTTGCGCCACGACGCGCTCGCAATGCTCGGCCAGCGCCTTGCGCGAGCCGAACGCGGCGAAGCTTACCGGCGCATGGAACTGAACCGTTGCCGTGAGCCGGCCGAGGCCGAGCAGCTGCCAGCCATGCGGCATCATGTCCATATCGCCGTACCACGTCACGAACGGACGCCAGGCGCGGCCGAGCGGCATGAAGTCGAGATGGGTGTAGGCGATCGTCACCGGCTGCACGACGATGGAGCGGCCGTCCACTTCCTGCTGCGCGACGCTCAGCAGCGCGCTCTTGAATGGCTTGAGGCGCGTGCCGTCGCTGCTCGTCCCCTCGGCGAAGAGGACGAGATTGCTCCCCTGCGCGAGCCTGCGCGCCACGTCGTCGCGCTCGTTGTGAACGCCCGAAGCGCGGCGATCGACGAACACGGTACGCTGCAGCTTGGCCAGCCAGCCGAACAGCGGCCAGCTCGCGACCTCGCGCTTGGCGATGAACGAAGTCTCGACCGCGGCCGACAGCACCGGGATGTCGAGATAAGAGAGATGGTTGGAGACGAACAGTGTCGGCCGGACGTCCGAGATGTCGCCGCGCACATCGACATGAATGCCGAGCAGGCGGCAGCACAGCGCGTGATAGGCCTTCGGCAGGCGCGTGGCGAAGCGCGAGTTGGTCGCGAGGAACAGCGCCTGGACCGGCATCAGCGGCAGCGTCACGCCGAGATAGACGAAGAGACGCGCCACGGCGCGCGCGACGGAACCCGGCAGGGCGCTCATCCCTCGCCGCCGCCCGCCTGTCGCTGATAGTGGTTGAAATATTTTTCGGTGACGCGATCGGTCACGACGATGATGCAGACATCGGTCGTGTTGAACTGATCGTCAACCACCGCGCCGTCGCCGACGAGGCCGCCCAATCGCAGATAGCCCTTGATGAGCGGCGGCAGCGCGGCGACCGCCGCACGCGCGTCGAGCTGCGCCACCGCCGCCTCGGCGTCGATCTCGCCCAGCGGCAGCATGTTCATCTGCACGTAGCGGTCGGGCAGCGCGCGAGCGCGCAGGGACGGCGGCGCGAGATGATAGTAATGCAGGTAGGACAGCGGCACCGCGAGCGCCTGCGGATCGGTGCCCGGCAGGCTCGCGCAGCCGAACATCAGCTTTATGTCGTGCTGGAACACATAGCTGGCGATGCCGCGCCACAGCAGCTGCATGGTCGGTCGCGTGCGGTAGGCAACATCGACGCAGGACCGGCCCAGCTCGAGGATCTCGCCGGGATGGGCGATCAGCGGCGCGATGTCGAATTCGGTGGCCGTGTAGAACCCGCCGTGCCGCCGGGCCACGGAGCGCCGCAGCAGACGATAGGTGCCGACGATCGCCTCGGGACCCGAACCCAGCTTGTGGTCGATCACCAGCAGGTGGTCGCAATAGGCATCGAACGAGTCGCGATCGCGGCGGCTGGTCCGCGTCTCGTCGTCCGGCCGCGCCGCCATTTCCTCGAAGAACACGCGGTAGCGCAGCGCCTGCGCAGCGTCCACCTCGGCGGCCGTGTCGGCAAGCCGCACCTCGAGCGTTCCGGCGCGCACGGCATTGAAGTGCATCACACGCGATAACGCGCTCTTGCCGAGATCCGCCAGGATGCGGCCGGGAGTCATTGGCGCTGACCGAGCTTTCTGCCGCGCAACGGCGTGCCGTAGAGCTCGAGACGGTGGCCGGCGAGCTCGTAGCCGAGTTCGCGCGCGATCTGCTGCTGCAGCTCTTCGATCCGCTCGTTGTGGAATTCGATGACCTTGCCGCTCTGGATGTCGATCAGGTGATCGTGATGCTCCTCCGGCGCCTCCTCGTAGCGCGAACGGCCGTCGCCGAAGTCATGGCGCGACAGGATATTCGCCTCCTCGAACAGCCGGACCGTCCGGTAGACCGTCGCGATGCTGATATGCGGGTCGATCGCCGAGGCCCGCCGGTAGACCTGCTCGACATCGGGATGATCGGTGGCGTCGGAGAGCACGCGCGCGATGACACGGCGCTGCCCGGTCATCTTCAGCCCCTTCTCGATGCATAGCCGCTCGAGTCGGGAAACCGTTTCCGCTTCCTTGGGGCGACGCTGGGTGATCATCGATCGAAAGTATAGACGAAAGGCGTGGCTGCGCCTACTCAATAGAGTGCAACCGGACTGTAACCCATTTCGCCAATTGGGGAATCAGCCGCGACGGCGCTTTGCCTTGGTGCCGAGACCGAGCTCGCGGGCGAGCTGGCTGCGCTGCTTCGCATAGTTCGGCGCGACCATCGGATAATCGCTGGGAAGGCCCCAGCGCTCGCGGTATTTCTCGGGCGTCATGTTGTAGGCGGTCTTGAGATGCCGCTTCAGCATCTTCAGCTTCTTGCCGTCCTCGAGACAGACGATGTAGTCGGGCATGACCGACTTCTTGACGGGCACGGCAGGCTCCGGACGCGGCGCCTCCGGCGCGCCGGTCCCGATCGTCGACAGAGTCTGGAAGACCTGCTGGATCAGAGCCGGAAGATCTGCGAGCGCAACGGTATTGTTTGAGACATGCGCGGCAACGATCTCCGCCGTCAGCGACAGCACATCCTGCGGCTTGGCTGCATCCGCCATTCATTCACCTTCTTGACCAGATTTTTGCTAGTCCATATCCAATAAAAGCGGGCAGCGCAACAAAATAACTCCCCCGCTTTAGAGTAAAATCAGCGAGGGCCAAGGACTCGCCCGCGCAGGCCCTGTATCCATCCGTACGATTACGGATATGGATTGGCCACCCTGGCGCTCACACGCGCCCCCAGCGCCAGCGCGACGGCACGATGTGCCGGCGCAGCGTGAGCGCCGCCGTCGCGGAGCCGTCCCGCGCGCGGTAATAGTCGGGCCGCCGGCCCACACGCGTAAAGCCATGCTCGCGATAAAGCGCCTGTGCAGCGACGTTGTCCTCCGCGACTTCGAGGAACAGGTTGCGGGCGCCGCGCGCGCCTACGTAGTCGATCACCTGGCCGATCAGCCTGGTCGCGACCCCCTTGCGGCGGAAAGCCTCGATCACGCCGATCGAAAGGAGTTCCGCTTCGTCGGCCGCGACGCGCGTTATCGCGAAGCCGGCCGGCAGCAGCCCCGTCGGCGCGATGCTCCGCGGGGCGCGGATCACGGCAAGCCATGAGCACACGCCCGGCGATGCGATGACCTCGAGCATCGACTGGCTGGACCAGGAATCCTCGAAGCAGCCCGCGTGAAGCGCGGACAGCACGGCGACGTCGGCGACGCCGGCCTCGCGCAGGCGCAGCGACGCAGTCACGGACGCCGCTCCGCGCCGGTTCGCGCAGCGGGCAGCTTCGCCGCCGGCGGATGCAGATAGAAGGGCCGCACCGCGCCTTCGACCGGCGCACGCACGGCGCCAAGCGCCGCGAGCGTCGCCGCATCCGGCGACTCGGGCGCATCGGCGCGTGTCGCGTCATGGCCGGCCCCGCGCAGCGCCGCCACGAGCGCTCCGCCAGCATCGCCGGCGACGAGAATCGGGAGTCCGCGCGGCAGGCCCGCCGCGTATTCGTCGGGCGGCTGGGATGCCGGCCCGCCGAGCGCGGCCATATCCGTATCGAACATCTGCAGGTAGGGCTCCGCGCGCTTGGAGTCGATTGCAACCAGCACCCGGCGTCCCCGCCGGGCCTCGGCGCCGATCGCCGCGGCGATCGCCTCGAACGTCGTGACCGCCACGACCGGCAGCCCGGTGGCCAGCACCAGCGCACGCGCCACAGCGAGTCCCGCGCGCAGCCCCGTGAAGTGGCCGGGTCCGGTCGTGACCGCGAGCCTGTCGATGCCGCTGAAATCGAGGCCAGCCTCGCGAAGAACGCGGTCGAGCATCGGTACCAGTGTCTCTGTCGCGCCATGCGCCCGCTCGCTCGCGGCCCGCGCGAGGATGCGGCCGTCCTGCCACAGGGCGGCCGAATGCCGCACGGTCGCACAGTCGAACGCCAGGATGATCATTGCGATGCCTCGCCCATTCGCCGCGGCAATGATACAAGCTTCCCGCCCGACCGCGACTGACTCGATTCGCCCGGATTCCCCGCCCGCCCATGACACTCGTTGCCATCGCGCCGCCCCACTTCGACGTGGCACTCGACCTCGCCTATGCGACGCCGCGGAACTTCACCGGCAAGCCCGTCTACCGCCGCGCCGCCGCCTATCTGCATCCGCTCGCCGCCGAGCATCTTGTGCGCGCGATCGGCCTCGCCGGCGCGCTCGGCCTCCGCCTCAAGATTTTCGACGCGTTCCGGCCGGCCGAGGCACAATGGGCGATGTGGAATCACACGCCCGATCCGGAGTTCCTCGCCGATCCGCGCCGCGGCTCGCCGCACTCGCGTGGCGTCGCGGTCGATCTGACCCTGATCGACGGGCAGGGTCGGGAGCTCGACATGGGGACCGGCTTCGATGCGTTCACGCCGCTCTCGCACCACGGCGTCACAACCGTATCGCCGGCGGCGCAGCGCAACCGGCTGCTGCTGCTCGGTCTGATGACGGCCGCAGGATGGGACTTCTATCGTAACGAATGGTGGCACTATCAGCTGTTCGATCCGCGCCGCTTCCCCGTCCTCGAGGATTCGGCGCTCGATCCGGGACTGATGTAGCCGCGCGCGATCACATGATCGTACAGACGTCATCGAATGCCGGGCGAGGATTGCGCGGCAACAGCTTTGCGTCGTCGCCATAGCCGAGATTGCAGAGAAAGTTCGACCTGTACCGGCCGTCGGGAAAGAACGTGGCATCCACCCTGGCATTATCGAAGCCCGACATGGGACCGCAATCGAGTCCGAGGGCGCGAGCCGCGATCATCAGGTAGGCGCCCTGCAGGGTGCCGTTGCGGAATGCGGTGGCCGCGGCGACCGTCTCCTTGCCCGGTCCCTTGAACCAGGTGATCGCATCCGGCTCGTGCGGAAAGAGCCGCGGCACCAGCTCATAGAACTCCGAGTCGTAGCCAATGATTGCGCAGACGGGCGCCGCCATCGTCTTCGCCGCGTTGCCGGCGCTGAGGGCGGGCCTGAGCCGCTCCTTTGCGGAAGCG
This sequence comes from Alphaproteobacteria bacterium, assembly GCA_041690495.1. Taxonomy (GTDB): domain Bacteria; phylum Pseudomonadota; class Alphaproteobacteria; order CACIAM-22H2; family CACIAM-22H2; genus DATAAP01. Next base: position 11,635 of record JAWLHE010000017.1, read on the forward strand.
GACTTGACGAAGACGACACGCATCGGAAAGCAGTTGGCCGAGGTGGCGCCCCATTTCGCCAGATCGAAGACGCGGCGCAACAGGTCGTCGGGCACCGGTTTTGGCAGCCAGACGTTATGCGTCCGCGCCTTGCGAAAGATCAGGTCCTGCGCCGCGTCGGAAAGCGTCTCGTTCATCGGTCGTTCGCCATCCCCGCCCGGTCAAGAGCGAGGATGGCGAGCCGATATGCACCTGGCAAGCGCCCTTAGGCCTATCCGTCGAGGCGGGCGCGATCGAAGGGCTGCAGGTTGTTCACGCGGATCAGGCTGCGGACCGCCTGCACGTAATCCTGCTTGCGTTCGGAATAGCGCACCAGGTGCAGCGCCAGCTCGTAGCCGTCGGGCGTGCGGCCGCTCTTGCGCATCTGCGCGCGCACGTCGCGGAACTCCGCGTAAGCGCGATGCGTGTTGAGATTATGAGCATAGGCTTCGACTGCGGCCGCGAGGTCCTTGAACATCTTGACCGACGCTTCGGTCGTGCCGTTGGCATCGACGCGGAACACCATCTGGCCGAACATTGCGTGACCACGCTGCGCCACCGAGCTCGTGCCCCAGCCAGTCTCGAGCGCCGCCTGGGCGAGCGCCAGCGCCGGCGACACGGCGTCGACGCGGCGGAACAGCTCGAAGAGGTTGCCGTCCGCGACGCCGTAGCGCTCGGCCAGATTCGCAAGCCACACGAGCTGCTCGGTCGTCACCGGCGTTTCGGTTTCGAGCGCTTCGCGGATCTGCAGGGCGCGCGCGCGGTCCTTGCGGATGCGCTCGTTCTCGGCGAGGACGAGCGGCAGCATCATCTTGATGAAGACCGTCTTGCGGAAATCGGGCGAGAGCAGCGTGGGCAGGTCACGCGGCAGCTGCGCCAGGAAGACGCGCGGCACCGCCTCGCCGTCCCTGCGCACCGCGTCGAGCGTATAGCCGCGCTGCGTGAAATGGTGATGCAGCGACACCGCGCTCACCGCCCTGATCATCATCGAGGCCGGCGCCGCGGCAGGCTCGATCTTCGCGAAACGCTCGGCCTCGCGATCGATGTCGACCAGCGCAGGCGCCGTGACGGCGGGGCTGGGAATTGCAACCCGCACGGGCGCACGGCCGTCGGACACTGCACCGGAGAGTGTAAGCGTGGCCGCGCAGACGGAGAACACGGTCCACTTCCTGAAGCTGGCCGCCTTCATGCAGTCAGACCCCTAGATTTGTTATAAATTCGTGCTGGCGGACAGGCTGCCGCTACTGGCTCGCCCGAACCTCGACTACTTCCGGGACATAATGCCGAAGCATGTTCTCGATCCCGGCCTTGAGGGTTGCGGTCGAACTCGGGCAGCCCGAGCACGCGCCCTGCATATGGAGGTAGACGACGCCGTCTTCGAAGCCGCGGAAGATGATGTCGCCGCCGTCCTGGGCGACCGCCGGTCGCACCCGCGTCTCGAGCAGCTCCTTGATCTGTGCGACGATCTCGTCGTCTTCCTCCTCGGCCGTTTCGGCACTCGCCGCCGCATCGGCATTGATCACCGGCCGGCCGGCCGTGAAATGCTCCATGATGACGCCGAGGATGGCGGGCTTGAGAACATGCCATTCGCGCTCGGCATCCTTCGTCACGGTGACGAAGTCGGAGCCGAGGAACACGCCGGTCACGCCGTCGATCCCGAACAGCCGTTCCGCAAGCGGCGAGCGGCTGGCGCCCTCTGCCGTCGGGAAGTTCGCGGTCCCGGTTTCCATGACCATGCGCCCCGGAAGAAACTTGAGGGTCGCTGGGTTGGGGGTTTGCTCGGTCTGAATGAACATGGTGCCGGTCTCCTGCTCGCCGCAATTGACAGTCACGACAACAGTAAATGGCCTGTTAAGGACCCTACGTCAATGGCGCGACGCCGGGCTCCGCTACCGGGATACCGCAATTGCGATGGTAATTGTCGTATTTACCAAAGAAACTTGTGCATACTAACCAGCTAACCAAGCACCACGATGCGAGATAACCAGATAACCACGCGCGCGGGCGTGCGCATGGCCTTGGACAAATGACGCAAGCGAGGAACCCCGCCGCACGGGACACGGTTTCGCGCTGGTTCACTCCGACCCGCACGCTCAGGCCGATCGCGCCCCTTGCGACGATGTCGACCGACGACGTGGCCCGCTGGCTGCTGGGGCCGGCGCGCGCGCTGCGCCATTCGAGCGAGCTGCTGCACGAGTTGAGCGCGCGTCTGCTCGCGGCCGGCCTGCCGCTGGCGCGGACCACTTTCCATATCGGCACGCTGCACCCGCAGTTTCTTGGTCTGTTCTGCCGCTGGGAGCGCCGCACCGGCACTACCGAAGAAGCGTCGATTGCGCACGGCGTGCGCGGCACTGCCGCATACACGTCGAGCCCGATCCGGCTGGCGCTCGAGAAGCATGAGGTGGTCCGCCGCCGCCTCGACTCGCCTGACCGTACCGACGACTTTCTCATCCTCAGCGAGCTGCGCGAGCAGGGGATGACCGATTATCTCGCAACGCCGCTGGAATTCCCGGAGCAGGGCCTTGCCGCGGCGACGTGGGCGACGGACCGGCCGGGCGGATTTAGCGACAGCGATATCGCGCTGATCAACGCCCTGCTGCCGCCCCTCGCCCTGCTGCTCGAGGTGCAGGCGGTCCGGCTGATATCGGCCAACCTGCTGGGCGTCTATCTTGGACAGCAGACCGGCCAGCGCGTACTGAAAGGCGACATCATCCGCGGCAGCGGCCAGACGATCCGCGCCGTGCTGCTCTTCGCCGATCTGCGCGGGTTCACGGCGCTCTCGGACCGGCTCGCGTCGGACAAGGTCATCGCCATCCTCAACAACTATTTCGAGCGCGTCGTGGCGCCGATCCATGCCCATGGCGGCGAGGTGCTGAAGTTCATCGGCGACGGCCTGCTCGCCATCTTCCCGATCGAGGACGCGGCGTTCGCCTTCAATGCGGCGCGCCGTGCGCTCGAGGCGACGCTGGAGGCATTCGCCGGGCTCGAGGCGTTCAGCTCCGATCCCGCACGCAGCGGCGAGCCGGCCATCCGCATGGGCGTCGCCCTTCATGCCGGCGACGTCGTCTACGGCAATATCGGCGGCCAGGACCGGCTCGACTTCACCACGATCGGTCCCGCGGTCAATCTCGTGGCCCGCCTGCAGCAGCTGTCCAAGCGGCTCGACCGGGCGTTGCTGCTGAGCGACGATTTTGCCCGGATCTGCGAGCGTCCGATCGTGTCGCTCGGCTTTCATCCGGTGCGCGGCCTGAGCGAGCCGCGCGAGGTCTTCACCTTGCGCGACGCGGAGGCGCCCGGCCTCACGTGATCGCGTCGACCTCGGTGTCGGAGAACGAGCCCGGTACGATCGTCAGCGGGATGTGCAGCTTGCTCAGGAATTTGCCGGTCAGCGCCGTGACCAGCGGCCCCGGGCCGCCGGACCCGGTGTCGGCCCCGAGCACGAGAATCGAGATGCTCGGCTCCTCGTCGATCAGCTTCAGCAGTTCCTCGCGCACGGTGCCCTCGCGCACGTAGAGAACCGGCATCTCGCCCGAGAGCTCCTGGACCATGGTCGAGAGCTCCTGCAGGCGCTGCTCCGCCTCGGTGCGCCGCTCCTCGCGCATGATTTCGCCGACGCCGAGCCACTCGGCCTCGGCCGGCTCGGTCACGTAGAGCATGGCGACGCGCCCGCCGGTCGCCCGGGCGCGCCGCGCGGCGAAGCGTAGCGCCACCTTCAACTCCTCGCTCTGGTCGACAACGACCAGAAAGACGCGATGTGCCTGCTTCGTGCGCTCCATCCGATCCTTTACGTCCAGGCGGTTGCGTGGGGCCTATACCCGGCGGAAGACGGTCCCCGCCGCCCATCCGGCGAAGGCCGCCATCAGCACCGCCAGCAATCCATACACTGCCGCGTAGCGATGGGCAAAGTCGAAGACGTCGGCGCCTATGCCGACCTTGCTGACGAACATCGGCGTGGTCTGCGCCGCGACGACCTGCCGGTTGCGCACCAGAAGCACTTCTACGGTGTAGGAGCCGGGCGGAACATTGGCCGGAAGATAGATGCGCGTGCGGAACAGCCGGGGCCCGAGGAACGAGACCTTGCCGATCTCGGTCGAGTACAGATCCTCCCGCTCCTTGTTGCGCAGCAGGCCGTCGCGGAAATCGACAAGCACCCCGCGCGACAGGTTCCGCTCCGGCACGAGGCGGAGCTGATCCACGCCGATCTGGTGGCGCGAGCGCAGCGCCGGCGTGGTGACCTCGTCGAGCGGATGGCTCGAGGCAACGCGGTAGAACGACGGAGCGCCGCTGAACGAGACGCGCTCCGTATTGATCCAGATCCCCGCGACTCGCGACTTTCGCCTCACGATGACCGGATGGTCGGGCCCGCGCAGAACGACGACGACTTCGCCCTCGCCTTCGGTCGCGCCGAACAGCAGCACATCCGTGCCGGCGAAACCGGCCGTGATGGCAATCAGGTGCTCCGACAGGTCTGCGACCAGCGGCTGGGCGCGCGCCGGTGCGGCGGCGAAGGCCGCAAACGCGAACAGCAATATGAGCGCGCGCCTGGTCATTTATTCGCCGGCAGGCTGCCCTCCATCACCACGGTTTCGCTGGAGAACCGGTCCTGCGGGCGCACGACAAGGTTGTAGGCGAGCTGAAGCGCGACCGCGAGAACCAGCATCGCCAGCAGGATTCGCATCTGGTCGCCACGGAGCTTGGCGCCGATCCGCGCGCCATAAGGCGCCGCGACGACGCTGCCGATGATGAGCGTCAGCGCCAGGATGACGTCGACGGTATGATTGGTGGCGCTCTGCAGGAACGTGACATTCGCCGAGACGAAGATGATCTGGAACTGCGACGTTCCGACGACGACCGAAGTCGGCATGCCGAGCAGGTAGATCATCGCCGGCACCATGATGAAGCCGCCGCCCACACCCATGATGCCGGACATCACGCCGACGCCGAAGCCGATGCCGGCGGGCAGCAGCGCGCTGATGTAGAGGCGCGAGCGCGGAAACCGCATCTTCAGCGGCAGGCCGTGTATCCAGATGTGGCGATGCAGCTTGCGCGGCGGCGCCGGAATCGCGCCCCTGCGGCGGCGCCAAGCGCGGATCGATTCCTGCAGCATCAGACCCCCGACCGTGCCGAGCAGAACGACATAGCTGATCGACACCACGAAATCGATCTGGCCGATGCGCTGCAGCAGCCCGAACAGCCAGACGCTGGCGCCAGAGCCGACGAAGCCGCCGAGCAGCAGCACCAGCCCCATCCGCAGATCGACCCCGCCCCGCCGCAAGCCGGTCAGCACGCCCGTGACCGACGGCGCGATCACGGTGTTGGCGCCGGTCGCGGCTGCCACCGCCGGGGGCACGCCCAGGAATATGAGGAGCGGCGTCACGAGGAATCCGCCGCCGACGCCGAACAGGCCGGAGAGGAAGCCAATTGCAGCGCCCAGCCCGAGCAGAAAAAAGACATCGATCGAGACTTCGGCGACGGGCAGGTAGACGTGCATGGTTCGGGACGCACCGTTATCTCAATGTGTTCAGTGCAGCGCTTCGCCGCGGCCGAGGGAATAGACGTCCTCGGGCGTCGCGACAAGGTCATAGGCAAGCTTGAGTGCGACCCCGAGCACCATGATCGCCATGAGCCCGCGCAGCTGCTCGCCGCGAAGCCTGGCGCCGAGACGCGCGCCGAATTGTGCGCCGACCACGCCCCCGATCAGCAGCAGCAGGGCGAGAAATATGTCGACGGTCTGATTCTCGTAAGCCTGCAGGAACGTGACGTTCGCGGTGACGAAGATGACCTGGAAGAGCGACGTTCCGACGACGACCGAGGTCGGCATGCCGAGCAGGTAGATCATCGCCGGCACCATGATGAAGCCGCCGCCCACACCCATGATGGCCGCCAGCACACCGACGATGGCGCCGAGGAAAAAGGGCAGCAGGCTGCTGATGTAGAGCTTCGATTTCGGAAAACGCATCTTCAGCGGCAGGCCGTGCAGCCAGGTGTGCTGGTGCAGCTTGCCGCGCTGCGTGGTGCCGGTCCGCCGGCGCCGCCGCAAGGCACGCGCCGATTCGGCGAGCATCAGCGTCCCGACGGCGCCGAGAATGATCACGTACGACAGCGCGATGACCAGATCGACCTGGCCGATTTCGCGCAGGAAGGCGAACAGCTTCACGCCGGAGGTCGATCCGATGAAGCCGCCAAGCAGCAGGACCAGTCCCATGCGGAAATCGACGTTGCCGCGCCGCATATGGGCGAGCACGCCCGAGACCGAGGAGGCGACGATCTGCGCCGCCTCAGAGCCGACGGCCACAGGGGGCGGCACGCCGATGAATATGAGGAGCGGGGTCATCAGGAAGCCGCCGCCGACGCCGAACAGGCCCGAAAGCAGCCCCACAACTCCACCGAGCGCCAGGATGACGAAGACATCCACGGACATTTCGGCAATCGGCAGGTAGATCAGCATCGGATCGAGCGCGGACCCGAGTGGGTTTGATGTTTTCTCTACGGGATCAACGCCTGAGGGCGGCGTCGCATTCCCGTGCGTGCACCGGGACCGTACTGCGCAATGTGCGCCCGGTACGACGGATTCTGCAAGGAAATAGCGCCGCTGCAGGCCACTTTCCGCCGCCTGCGGCCCGCGGCGCCGCCCGGGCTACGGCTGCAGCAGCCCGACGATCTCCTGAACCTTGCGCAGGTTGGCGATGGCGATCGCGTTGGCCCGCTCGGCCCCGCGGCGCAGGACCGAGTCGACATAGCCGGGGTCCGCCGTCAGCCGCTTCATCTCGGCCCCGATCGGCCCCATGACCGCCACTGCCGCCTCGGCGAGCGCCGCCTTGAATGCGGAGAATTGTGCGCCGGCGAACCTGGCGACCGCCTGCTCCAGCGACATGTCGGTCAGGGCAGCGTAGATTCCGAGCAGGTTTTCGGCCTCGGCGCGTCCCTCGAGCCCTTTGACGCTGTCCGGCAGCAGTTCGGGGTCGGTCTTGGCCCGCTTGATCTTGTCGGCGATCGCATCGCCGCCGTCGGTCAGGTTGATCCGCGAGAAGTCGGACGAATCCGACTTGCTCATCTTCTTGGTGCCGTCGCGGAGCGACATGACGCGCGTCGCCGCGCCGAAGATCTGCGGCTCCGGCAGCGGGAAATAGTCCAGCCCGTAACGATGATTGAAGGCGCCGGCGAGGTCGCGCGCCAGCTCGAGATGCTGCTTCTGGTCCTCGCCGACCGGCACATGGGTCGACTTGTACAGCAGGATGTCGGCGGCCATCAGCACCGGATAGGCGTACAGGCCGAGCCCGGCGTTCTCGCGGTGCTTGCCGGCCTTTTCCTTGAATTGGGTCATGCGGTTGAGCCACCCGAGCGGCGTAATGCAGCCGAGCAGCCAGGCGAGTTCCGAATGCGCCGGAACCATCGACTGGTTGAAGATGATGCACGTCTCCGGGTCGATGCCCGAGGCGATATAGGCAGCCGTCACCTCGCGGGTCTGCGCGCGCAGCAGCTTCGGATCCTGCGGCACGGTCAGCGCATGCAGATCGACGATGCAGAAGATGCAGTCGAAATCTCTCTGCAGTTTGACCCAGTTGCGGATGGCGCCGAGATAGTTGCCAAGATGCAGGTTGCCGGTCGGCTGGATGCCCGAGAAGATGCGGTTCACGTCGACAGTTCCTTGAAAGCCGACGGTGTTATGGCGGCAAGCCACGACCCGGTCAACCGGACGGGTCATCGCGCGACCAGCCGACGCACCTCCTTTGGATCGGCGGCGCGGACCGCGAGTGCCGCAAGCCCGTAGACCGCCAGCCCGGCCGCGACGAGGACGGCGAACGCGGACAGCCGCGTATAACCGCTGCCGGCGAGCCAGGGCGACAGCAGCATCATGAGGCCCCACAGGGCGGCCGCCATGATGGCGCTCGCCGCCAGCATGCGCGGCAGGCGGCGCTTGAGCTGGGCGTCGGGCGCGAAATAGCCGCGTCGCCGCAGGCCCAGCGCCAGCAGGACCGAATTGACCCAGGCCGAAAGCACGGTGGCCAGTGCGATGCCGACATGGGCGAAAACCGGCATCAGCGCCAGGGCCACGGCGGTGTTGATCGCCACGCACAGCACCGCGATCTTGACCGGGGTCCGCGTGTCCTCGCGCGCGTAGAAGCACGGCGTCAACACCTTGATCAGGACATAGGCCGGCAAGCCCAGGGCATAGGCGGATAGGGCCGCGGCGGTCGCCGTCACCTCGGGCACGCGGAATGCGCCGCGCTCGAACAACACCGAGATGATCGGCTGATCGAGCACGATCAGGGCCGCCGCGGCCGGCAGGGTCAGCAGCAACGCCGCCTCGAGCGCGCGGTTCTGCGTTGCCACGGCCGCCTCGTGCTCTCCGCGCCGGACCTGGCGGGCGAGCAGCGGCAGGATCGCGGTGCCGATGGCGATGCCGATCACCGCGAGCGGCAGCTCGTAGATGCGGTCGGCATAGTAGAGATACGACACCGAACCGGTCGGCAGCAGCGAGGCCAGCACGACGTCGATCAGCAGGTTGACCTGGACGACGCCGCTGCCAAGCGCCGCCGGCAGCATCAGGGTGAGCAGCCGCCTGACCTCCGGCGACAGCCGCGGCCGCGGCAGCGACAGGCCCATGCCTGCCTTTGCGCACGCCCAGGCGAGCCAGACGAACTGCACGGCGCCGGCCAGTGCCACACCCCAGGCGAGGGCATGGCCGGCGCTCGGCGCGACCGGCGTAAGGCCGAGCAGGGTGCCGATCAAGCAGAGATTCAAGAGCACGGGCGTCGCGGCCACCGCCGCGAACCGGTCGAGCGAATTGAGCACGCCGCCCTGCAACGAAACCAGGGAGATGAACAGGAGATACGGAAAGGTGATGCGGGTCAGGTCGACCGCGAGCTGGAATTTCGCCGGGTCACGTACGAAACCGGGTGCCGCCACGGTCATGAACCAGGGCATCGCCGCCTCGATCGTCAGCACGAAGACGAGAAGCACCGCGAGCAGCACCGCCAGCGTGTCCTCGGCAAAAGCCTTGGCCGAGGCGCGCCCGGCGGTCGCGATCTTGCCGGCGAACATCGGCACGAACGCCGCATTGAACGCCCCCTCCGCGAACAGGCGGCGGAAGAAGTTGGGGAATTTGAAGGCGACGAAGAACGCGTCCGCGACCGGCCCTGCGCCCAGATAGGCGGCGACGAGGACGTCGCGCAGGAAGCCGAGAACGCGGCTCACCAAGGTGTAGCCGCCGACTGTGGCGATGGAACGGATCAGGGCCATGGACGAGGCGGCGGCCGGCGTGTGATTGCGCGACGGGCCCGCCCTGGTCAGCGGCGCCCGCGGGGACAAGTAGCCGATTCCGGAGGTGAAAAGAAGCCGGCCGATCCGGATTCGTCATCAGGGGCGGGATCGCGCAGGATCGGTGCGGTTCCGCCGTGTATAAGCATTGCCGCGCCCAACCGTATCGATCGGGACAGCCCGCCATGAAAACAGCCCTGCTCGCCGCCGCCATCTTCCTCGCGCCCGCCCTCGCCGCCGCCGATTCGCCATCGCCCTATGCCGGCCAGAAACACCGCGACGTCAAGGCGCTGTCGGCCCGGGAGATCGACGACCTGCTGACAGGGCGCGGCATGGGACTGGCGAAGACGGCCGAGCTCAACGGCTATCCGGGGCCGATGCACGTGCTGGATCTCGCTGACCGCCTTGCCCTGACGCCGGAGCAGCGGGCGGCGACCGAGGCGCTGCTCGCGACCATGAAGACGGACGCGCGGCGCCTTGGCGCCCCGATCCTCGATGCCGAGCGTGCTCTCGACCGCGAGTTCGCCGCCGGCGGCGTAGAGGAGCGCGACCTGCGGGCGCGGCTCGCGGCCCTCGCGGCCCTGCAGGGCGAGCTGCGCTTCGTTCATCTGCGCGCCCATCTGGCACAGGCGGCGCTGCTGACCGCCGGTCAGCGCCAGCACTACGATGTGCTGCGCGGCTATGCCGATGCGCCCGCGGCGGAGGACGGGCACGCGCCGCACGGCGCGCACAGGCACTAGCCTTCCGCGGCCGGCCGGAAAGGGGAACCTCCGGCTTTTACGTCATACGTTTAACCGTTTGTTACCGTCGCCGGTGATAAGCAACGGCGGCCATGCCCGACATGATCGCGACCGCCCTCAGGCCGGCCGGCACCGTCCGCAGCCGCGTCCTGCTGCCGCTGTGGATCGTGACGGTCTTCATCAGCGCGCTGCTCGTATTCTCGGTCCAGCCGATGTTCGCCAAGATGGTGCTGCCGCTGCTCGGCGGCTCGCCGGCGGTGTGGAGCACGTCGCTGGTCTTCTTCCAGGGCATGCTCCTGGCCGGATACCTTTATGCCCATTGCAGCGCCACGCTGCTGACGCCGGCGCGTCAGGCCATGCTGCATCTGGGGCTGCTGGCCGCCGCCACCTTCGTGCTGCCGATCACAGTCGGTCTCGACACCGTGCCGCCCACGGACGGGCCGATCCTGTGGCTGCTCGGCTACATGTTCGTCTGCGTCGGCCTGCCGTTCTTCACGTTGTCCGCCAATGCGCCGCTGCTGCAGTGCTGGTTCGCGCGCACGGGCCATCCCGCCTCGGCCGATCCATACTTCCTCTATGCCGCGAGCAATCTCGGCAGCATGCTTGCGCTGCTCGGCTATCCGTTCGTGATCGAGCGGGTGCTCGACGTGCACGAGCAAAGCTCCGTGTGGGCATCGGGCTTCCTCGCGCTGATGCTGCTCGCCGCGGGTTGCGCCGCGTTCATCTGGCGCGAGAGCGCAACGCCGGCGGCGGACCGCGCGGGACCGGCGGCGGATGCGGCGCCGGTCACCTGGCTGATGCGCGGCCGCTGGGTCACGCTTGCGGCGGTGCCATCCGCTCTCCTGGTCGGCGTGACGGCGCATATCAGCGTCGACGTCGCCGCCGTGCCGCTGCTCTGGGTCGTACCGCTGGCGCTTTATCTCCTGACCTTCGCGCTGGTGTTCGCGCGCAGGCCGCTCATCCGCCACGAATGGATCGTCCTGCTTCTGCCGTGCTGCATCGTGCTGCTCGCGGCGCTGTTCTGGCTGCGCCTGAGCCTTTGGATTTCCGTGCCGCTGCACCTGATCGCGTTCTTCGCGATGACGATGATGTGCCACGGCGAGCTGGCGCGGCTGCGGCCGCCCGCATCGCAGGCGACCGAATTCTATCTGCTGATGTCACTGGGCGGGGTCATCGGCGGTGCGCTCAGCGCGCTGCTTGCGCCGGCCGTCTTCAAGTCGGTGCTCGAATACCCGCTGGCGATCGTTCTCGCCTGCTTGCTGCGCCCGGCCCGCGCGAGCGAAAGCAGCTGGCGCGCCTATGCGCTCGACATCGCGCTTCCGTTGCTGCTCATCGCGACGGCGCGCTCGAGCGCGCCGCTGCTGCTTCTGCCGAAGGCGGTACAGCCCGCGGCGGTGTTCGTTCTCCTCTGCGTGCTGGCCATCGCGGCCTTCAGCTTCCAGGCGCGGCCGCTGCGCTTCGCGCTCGGCGTCGCCGCGGTGCTAAGCTTCGTCCCGGGCCGCGCGGCGACGGATGTTCAGCCGCTGCTGCAGCTGCGCAGCTTCTTCGGCGTGCACCGGGTCACGCTCGATCAGGGCGGCGCGGTGCATGTTCTGACCCATGGCAGAACCATCCACGGCATGCAGCACACCGACCCGGCGCGGCGCCGCGAGCCGATGTCGTACTACACCGCCGGCAGCCCGCTCGGCCAGTCGCTGGCTGCGCGGATCGGCGGGCTGCGCCGCGACCGGATCGGCGTGGTCGGCCTCGGCGCCGGTGCGGCCGCCTGCCACCGCCGCCCCGGCGAGGACTGGGTTTTCTATGAGATCGATCCGCTGGTCCGGCACATCGCCAGGGACACGCCGTACTTCACCTATCTCGCCGACTGCGCGCCCGACTCTCCGATCGAGATGGGCGATGCACGGCTTACGCTGAAGAAGACGCCGAACGCGTCCTACGACGTGCTCGTGATCGATGCGTTCAGCTCGGATGCGATCCCCATCCATCTTCTGACGCGCGAGGCGGTGGCGCTATATCTGGACAAGGTGCGTGACGGCGGCATCGTGATGCTGCACATCAGCAACCGCTATCTCCGGCTCCTGCCGATCATCGCCCGCATCGCCGCCGCAGGAGGCCTGGAAATCCGCGCGCAAACGCATCGCCCGCCGCCGGGCGAGGGCTGGCCGTCGCAATGGGTCGTGTTGGCGCGCCGCGAGGCCGACCTCGGACCGTTGGCCCGGGACGAGCGCTGGCAGCGCCCCGTCGTCGACCCGACGGCGCCGCTGTGGACCGATTCGTTCTCGAACATCCTCGATGCGCTGAAGCACTAGGCGAGGGTCGCACGGGCGGGCAGCGAAGCGCCGCCGGCCCGTCCGCTATTTCGCCCCGGTCGGCTTCCATGGCTGGGGCAGGCCGATCGTGCTGCCGCCGCGCTGGGCATCCTCGAGCGAGCGCTGCGCGCGGTCGTACTCCAGCCGTTCGCGGCGCGCGGCGTCGTCGCGCGACATCTCTCCGGCTCGGTCGGTGACGCCGGGCTGCCTCACGCCGCTGTTCAGGTTCGGCGGCGCCCCCGGCAGGAGAATCGACGGCGCCTGCATGCGTTCGATGCGGCCGCTTTCGAGCCGCTGACGTGCCGCGCGCTCGGCCTGTTCGCGGTCCATCAGCTCGCGCTGCTGGCGCTCCTGCTCGCGCTCGATGAGCTGCTCGCGGCTGGCGTCGCGCTCGCGGATCGGGCCTTGCGTGTCCGGCGGACCGGCCGCGGCGACGTGCGGCAGGGCGAGAATAGAGGCGGCAATTATGACCGCTCGGCCAAGTACGGTTAGGCGCATGACGGCACTCCGGCTACCCGTTTCATATGGGCACCGGGCAGCGCGAGGGAAGGCTGTACCGGGCTACTCCGCGGCGCTGGCGGCCCGCACACGGCGGCGCGGGCGCGCGGGCAGCGCAGGGCGCTCCTTCACGTCGGGGTCGGCCAGGGCCGCGAGCAGCCGTTCGCGAATGCGCTTGAGCTTGGGCTCCTCGTCGATCTTATGCCCGAAGACGTCCTTGACGTAGAACACGTCGACGACGCGCTCGCCGTAAGTCGCGATTTTGGCCATGCCGATGGAAAGGTTCAGCTCGGTCAGCGCGTTCGTCACCTCGAACAGCAGGCCGGGCCGGTCGCGGCCGTTGACCTCGATCAGGGTGTGCGTGGCCGAAGCCTTGTTGTCGACGACGACGCGCGGCGGCAGGCCGAACACCGGCGGGCGGCCGGCGGCGCGCGGCCGCCTGGCCAGCGCCTCGCGCATCCTGAGCCGGCCCGACAGCGACTGCTCGATCAGCGTCGCAAGCTTGGCGAGCCGCTCGGGCCGCTCGAAGGCCGTGGGCGACCGCTCGCCCGGCAGCGCTTCCTGGATCAGGAAGGTGTCGAGCGCCATGCCGTTGCTCATGGTGAAGATCTGTGCGGCGACGATGTTGGCGCCGGCCAGCGCCATGGCGCCGGCGATGCGGCTGAACAGACCGGGATGGTCGGCGGTATAGACCGTGATCTCGGTCACGCCGCTCGCGCGGTCGATCCGCGTGTCGAGCGAGATCGGCGCCTCGTCGCGCTCGGCCTGGCGGATGAAGCGCGCATGGCGCGCCTGGGTCGGCGTGTCGACCGACAGCCAGTAAGCCGGATAGCCGCGCGCCAGATGGGCGGCGATGTCCTCCTCGGTCCAGTCGGCGAGCGCGGCGCGCAGGCCCGCATGCGCCTCCTCGATGCGCGCCTTGGCGCTGTGCTCGAGCACCGTCCCCGACATCGTCTCCTCGGCGCGGTAGTAAAGCTCGCGCAGCAGGGTGGCCTTCCAGTTGTTCCAGATGCCGGGGCCGACCGCGCGGATATCGGCGACGGTGAGGCAGAGCAGCAGCCGCAGCCGCTCCGGCGACTGCACCAGCGCACAAAAATCGCGCACCGCCTGCGGATCGTGGATGTCGCGCTTGAACGCGGTGTTCGACATGGCGAGATGCCAGCGCACCAGCCACGAGACGGTCTCGGTCTCCTCGTCGCTCAGGCCCATCCGCGGCCCGAGCCGCATCGCGATCTCGGCGCCGAGCACCGAATGATCGCCCCCGCGCCCCTTGGCGATATCGTGCAACAGCACGGCGAGATAGAGCGCGCGGCGCGACTGGATCTTGTGCACGAGGTCGCTCGACAGCGGCAGCTCCTGCTTGAGCTCGCCGTTCTCGATGCGGTGCATGATGCCGATCGCGAAGATCGTGTGCTCGTCGACCGTGTACTGGTGATACATGTCGTGCTGCATCTGCGCCACGACGCGCCCGAAATCGGGCACGAAGCGCCCGAACACGCCGGCCTCGTTCATCGCCCGCAAGGTCGTCTCGGAATCCTGGCGGTCGGTCAGGATCTCCATGAACAGCCGGTTCGCCTCGGGCTCGGCGCGCAGCCGCGCGTCGATCAGCTTCAGGTTCTGGCGGATCAGCCGCAGCGCGTAGGGATGGATCTCTACCTCGTGCTCCTGGCCGACGCGGAAGATGCGGATGAAATTGACCGGGTCGTCGGCGAACGCGCTCGACCTCGCGACGGTGAGCCGCCCGTTCTCGATGGCGAAGCCTTCCAGCCGGCTCTTCTGCCGCTTCATGAAGGACGGCAGGGCCGCCAGCCGCGACAGGGTCAGCCGCGGCTTCTTCTCGGCCTCGATCTCGAGCGCGGCGCAGAAGATCCGGGTGAGGTCGCCGACATCCTTCGCCACCAGGAAGTAGTGCTTCATCAGCCGTTCGACCCCCGAAGCACCCCGGTGGTCGGTGTAGCCCATGCGCGCCGCTACCTCGGGCTGGACGTCGAAGGTCAGGCGATCGTCGGCGCGCTTCGTGACGTAGTGAAGGTTGCAGCGCACGGTCCACAGGAACTCCTGCGCCTTGGCGAAGCTCGCCGCCTCGTCTGCGGTCAGCACGCCCTTGAGCACGAGGTCCTCGACCCGTTCGACCCGGTGGACGTACTTGGCGATCCAGAACAGGGTATGCAGGTCGCGCAGGCCGCCCTTGCCCTCCTTGACGTTCGGCTCGAGCACGTAGCGCGAATCGCCCATGCGCTTGTGACGCTCGTTGCGCTCGGCCAGCTTCGCGGCGACGAACTCCGGACCGGTGCCTTTGACGACGGTGTTGAGGAAGCGCTTGCGGAACTCGGCATAGAGCGCGTTGTCGCCCCACAGATAGCGCGACTCGAGAAGCGCGGTGCGAATCGTCGGATCGTCGCGCGACAGTCTCAGGCACTCGTCGATCGATCGTGTCGCATGGCCGACCTTCAGGCCGAGGTCCCACAGCATGTAGAGGATGAACTCGACGATCTGCTCGCCGCGCGGGGTCTGCTTGTAGGGGCGCAGGAACAGCAGGTCGACGTCGGAATGTGGCGCCAACTCGCCACGCCCGTAACCGCCGACCGCGACGATCGCAAGACGTTCGGCCTGGGTCGGATTGGCGAACGGATAGACGTGCCGGTCGGCGAAGTCGTGGGCCAGCCGCACGATCTGGTCGATCAGGAAGCAATTGGCGCGCACCGTGGCGGTGCCGCCGGCGCCCGCCTCGAAGCGTGTGCGGATCTCGCTGCTGCCCGCCGCAAGTCCCGCCTTCAGCAGATCGCGGACCCTGGCGCGTTTGGCATCCGCACTCAGATCCTCGTCAGCCGCAACGGCATCCATCGCGACGATCAGGGATCTGCGGTCGATGATCTCGCGCTGGTTGGCGATCTGGTCCATCGGAACTGCGTCTATGCCTTCGTTCGTTATCAGCCCAGGTCGGCAGGCCGGGCGAAAACCTAATATAGTGCGTCCGGCCGTGCCGATCCCGGTTTTGTCGCCGCAGCCCGCGGGAAGGACGGCGTCTATGTCCAAGCGCTTGAACAGTCTGGTGATTTGCGCAGTCTCCGCGGCCGGAATTGCGGCCTGCGCCGGCCGTTCCGCGCCGCCGCCCGAGCCCAGCATCGTGATCGGATTCGCCGACGAGACCACGGCCTCGCGCCTCGGCGCGCCGGCGATCGAGGTCAGGACCGCCAACCCTCAGCCGCTCGCCACCGCCGAGCTGATCGGACCGGCCGGCACGGTCGCGGCCGCCGCTGCCGGGCAGCTCGAACCGCAGGTCCCGGCCGGGTCCGTCTTCGGCCCCAGTGTCGGATTCGGGATCTTCGGCGGCAGCAGCAGCGGAGTCGGCACA
Source organism: Alphaproteobacteria bacterium (assembly GCA_041690495.1). GTDB lineage: Bacteria > Pseudomonadota > Alphaproteobacteria > CACIAM-22H2 > CACIAM-22H2 > DATAAP01. The sequence goes on from JAWLHE010000017.1 coordinate 27,816, forward strand.
GGCGTTTCGATCGGCGTGCCGGTCGGCGGGTACGGCGCCACAGTGCCGCAGGGCGGTCTTGTGCGCAGCCGCGCCCTTATCCTCGTGCCGGACATGGCCGCCTATCGCCGCGACTGGGCGCAGTCGAAAGTGCGGCTCAAATTCGGCGCCGCCGAAGGCAACGCGACAACGGCCGACATTCCCGCGCCGGCGCCGGGTGGCCGTTAGCGATGGCTGCGCTCCGCGATCGGGGTCCGCCGATCACGGGAAGAGCGCCCCGATGAGCGCCAGGGACTTCTTCGTGCACATCTCGCGCAGCACGGCGCACCGCATGGGCCATCCCTGGGCTTTCGCGGCCGCCGTATTCGTCATTCTAGCATGGGTCGCAACCGGACCGCTGTTCGGGTGGTCGGACACCTGGCAGCTCATCATCAATACCGGCACGACGATCGTGACGTTTCTGATGGTGTTCCTCATCCAGAACACGCAGAACCGCGACAGCGAGGCGGTTCATCTGAAGCTCGACGAGCTGATCCGCGCCACCAGGCGGGCGCGCAACACGCTGCTCGATCTCGAGGAGTTCTCCGAGGAGGAAATCAACGAGCTGAAGAAGGAATTCGTGCAGCTCGCCGAGCGCAAGAAGATGAAGGAAGCGCTGAAGAAGGCGAAGTCGGAGCTATAGCGTTCTGGCCCGCGCAAATCCCGGCCGTGCGACTCGCCACACGAACGCGAACAGCACCAGCAGAACCGCAACCGGCATCTCCAGCCGGGTGAATCCGCGCGCCATCGCATAGTGAACGACCGCGAGGGCGGCGGCAGCGTAGACAAGCTTGTGGATGCGGGCCCACGTCGCCGGCCCGAGCAGGCGATGCATGAAGCTCGCCGATGTCAGCACCATCGGTACCATGGCCAGTGCGCCGAGCGCGCCGATCAGAAGCCATGGCCGCATGACCTCGCCAAGCAGGAGCGGCCAGTCGAAGCCGTACTGCCGCGTCCAGGCGATGATGTGCACCGCGGCGTAGAACGCCGCGAACAGCCCGATCATGCGTCGCAACGCGAGCGGCCATGTCCAGCCCATGATATCGCGCAGCGGTGCTATCAGCAGGCCGAGCACGAGCAGCCGCACGGACCACACGCCCGTCTCCTGGACGATCGTGCGGAACGGCGAGGCCAAGGCGCCCTCCATATAGTCGCGCGCGAGGAGAAGAAGCGGCGTCGCCAGACCGAGGAATATCGCGACGCGCAGCAAAGGATGGATGCGGTTGGCGTTCATGCGAGGGCATTGCGGCAGTTGCGATCGCGTCGGAACCTATCAGGCAAATGCGCCCGACGAGGGGCGTACGCCTTCACATTTCTGTGCGCGAGATTAACGGCCGCGAACCTTCTTTGCCTGTTGCCGATCACGATTTCGGAATCGAGGCGCCATGCTGAAGGATGGCCGCCGCTATCCTGAACGGCCGCGTATACCGATCCTCAGGCCTCGCTTCGGGCGAGCAGCGTGCGCAGGTGATAGAGTGCTTCGAGCGCCTCCTTCGGCGACAGCTCGTCGGGATTGATCGAAGCGAGCGCCTTCTCCGCCTCCGACGGTTCCGTGCTCTCACGCACCGGCGCGCCACCCTTCGGGCGCGGCGCGCTGAACAGGGGCAGGTCGTCGGCAAGGCGTGCCACCGTCTCCGCCTCGCCGCTCTTCTCCAGCGCGTCGAGCACCTGCTCCGCGCGCGCGATCACCGCCGGCGGCAGCCCTGCGAGCTTCGCGACGTGGATGCCGTAGGAGCGGTCGGCGGCGCCCGGCGCCACCTCGTGCAGAAACACGACGTCGCCCTGCCATTCCTTGACCCGCATGGTATGGCAGGCAAGCCCGGCGAGCTTCGCGGCCAGCGCCGTGAGCTCGTGATAATGCGTCGCGAACAGCGCACGGCAGCGATTGGCCTCGTGGAGATGCTCGATCGCCGCCCAGGCGATCGACAGCCCGTCATAGGTCGCAGTACCCCGTCCGATCTCGTCGAGAATGACCAGGGCGCGCGCACCCGCCTGGTTGAGGATCGCCGCCGTCTCGACCATCTCGACCATGAAGGTCGAGCGCCCGCGCGCGAGATCGTCGGCGGCGCCGACGCGGCTGAACAGGCGGTCGACGACGCCGATGCGGGCGCGCTCGGCCGGCACATAGGCGCCGATCTGGGCGAGAATCGCGATCAGCGCGTTCTGCCGCAGGAAGGTGGACTTGCCGGCCATGTTCGGACCGGTCAGCAGCCAGATTCGCTTGCCGCCAGCCGATTCGGCGTCGAGCACGCAATCATTGCCGACGAAGGCGGGACCGCCTGCGGCGGCAAGCGCCGTTTCGACGACGGGGTGGCGCCCGCCGATGACCTCGAACGCAAGGCTCTCGTCGACCATGGGCCGGCAATAGCGGCGCTCCACGGCGAGGTCGGCGAGCGCCGCGGCGACATCGAGGGCGGCGATCGAACCGGCGGCGCGCGCGATGGCGTCAGCGCGGCCGGTCACTTCCTTGACCAGGTCGGCGAACAGCGCGGTTTCGAGCGCCAGCGCCTTGTCCGCCGCGGAGACGATGTTCTGCTCGAGCTCGCCCAGCTCCACCGTCGTGAAGCGCATGCCGCTCGCCATGGTCTGGCGGTGGATGAATGCGGAATTGCCGGTCAGCTTGTCGGCATGGGTCGGCGTCACCTCGATGTAGTAACCAAGGACGTTGTTGTGGCGGATCTTCAGGGAGGGCGCCTTCGTGTCCGCCGCGTACTTCGCCTGCAGTCCGGCGATCAGCTTCCGGCTTTCGTCACGCAGGGCGCGCAGCTCGTCGAGCCGCTCCGAATATCCGGCGCCGATAAAGCCGCCATCGCGCGGGTCAAGCGGCAGGTCGGGGCCGAGGGCACGCGCAAGCCGGTCCACCAGCACGCCGTGCTCGCCGAGTCCGCGCACGCAGGCCGCGATACCTTCCGGCATGCCGGCGAGTCCGGCCGCCGCAATGGTCGCGCGCAGGCCGGGAACCGCGCCGAGCGCGTCGCGCAGTGCGGCCAGGTCGCGCGGACCGCCGCGGCCAAGCGACAGCCGCGACAGCGCACGCTCGACATCGGCGAGGCCCTTGAGGGTCTCGCGCAGCGTCTCGCGCCGCCGCGAATCGGCGACGAAGAAGGCGACCATGTCGAGCCGCGCGTCGATCTTCGCCGGATCGGTCAGCGGTGCGGCGAGATGCGCGGCGAGCCGCCGCGCGCCGGCGCCGGTCATCGTGCGGTCGATGGTCGCAAGCAGCGAGCCGCGCCGTCCGCCGTCGAGGGTCTGGTCGAGTTCGAGATTGCGCCGCGTCGCCGGGTCGATCTCGAGGAACCCTTTCTCGGCATGGCGCGATGGCGGATCGAGGCGCGGCAGCCGGCCCTTCTGCGTCAGCTCGACATAGTCGACCAGACAGCCCCCGGCGGCGAGCTCGGCGCGGCCGAACGCGCCGAAGCCGTCGAGCGCCCTGACGCCATAGAGCGCCTCGAGCCGGCGCCGCCCGTTCTCGCTGTCGAAGCGCGACGACGGCAGCGGCGTCAGCACCGCTTTCCAGTCGGCGAGCGCCACCTTGATCTCTGCCCGGTCGAAGAGCCGGTCGGCGACCAGCAGCTCGCCGGGCGCTACGCGCGCAAGGGCCGCGGCCAAGCTCGCGGCCGTCATCGGCTGCAGCGCAAACTCGCCGGTCGAGACATCGAGCCAGGCGAGGCCGAGTGCGCCATTCGCCTCGGCCAGGGCGGCGAGATAATTGTGCCGGCGTGCGTCGAGCAGCGCGTCTTCGGTGAGGGTGCCCGGCGTGATGATCCGCACCACGTCGCGCCGCACCACCGCCTTGCTGCCGCGCTTCTTCGCCTCGGCCGGGGCCTCCAGCTGCTCGCAGACGGCGACGCGGAAGCCGGCCCGGATCAGGCGCTGCAAATAGGCTTCGTAGGCGTGCACAGGCACGCCGCACATCGGGATATCCTCGCCGAGATGCTTGCCCCGCTTGGTCAGCGCGATGTCGAGTGCCTTCGACGCCTGCACCGCGTCGTCGAAGAACAATTCGTAGAAGTCGCCCATCCGGTAGAACAGAAGACAGCCGGGATTGGCGCACTTGACCTCGAGATACTGGGCCATCATCGGCGTGACATCGGCCGCCGCCGGCGGCGCTGCGATCGGGCGGGAATCGTCCATGGCGGCCGGACTCTATCATGCGCCGCCGCGAGGGAAAGCCGCGCTATCGCGGCAATGACCGAAGCCGGACGACCGGCGATGCCAGGATCACGACAGCCTGCAGGAGGAAGCCGGCAGCAGCCGCGATCAGACACGCCTCGATGCCGAACGCACCGCCGATGACGGCCCCCAGGAAGGAGCCGATCGGGCGCGCGCCATAGGCCATGATGTTGATGGCCGAGGCGCGGCCGAGAAGATCCGGCGGCGTAACGGTCTGCCGCAGCGTCGTCGTGCTGATGACCCACAGGATCGGCCCGGCGCCAAGCAGGAAGAAGCTCGAGCCGGCGATAACGGGCGCCGGCCACCAGATCGTGAAGACCATCAAGGCCGCGGCGCCAAGTGCCACGACCGGGCCGATCGCGACGACCGTGCCGAACGCCAGTCGCCTGATGATCCGCGTTGCCAGTAGCGCACCGACGACCATGCCGACGCCAAACATCGCCAGGGTCGTGCCGACGCCGGAGGCTGAGAGTCCGAGATTGTGGACGGCGTGAGGAACAAAGATCGCGAGGATCAGAAAGAACGCGGTCCCGAAAATGAACTGCGTGACGAAGATCGGCCGCAGCAGCGCATGCCGGAAGACGAACGATGCGCCGTCCCGGATCTCCCGCAGCGGCTGGCGACGCTCGCGCGCCAGCCGCTGCGGCTCGCGGATGCGCGACAGAAGCACCGCCGCGAGAACCGAGAGGAGCGCCGCCGCTCCGAACGCCGTGGCAGCACCCGTCCCGCCGACGAGCAAGCCGCCCAGCGCCGGACCCGCCGCGTAGGCGATCGTGCGCGCAAGCTCGATGCGCGAGTTCGCGGTCGAAAGCGTCCTCGACTCCACCAGGGAGGGAATCAGGGCCGGGGCCGCAACGCTGAACATCACGGTGCCGCACACGGCCACGAAACCGAGCAACGCCAACAGGGGCCACGTCACAAGGTCGAATTGAATGAGCCCGAGAAGGACGAGGAGAGACAGCGCACGAACTGCCTCCGACGCGGTCATCAGGCGCCGACGCGACAGCCGGTCGGTGAGCAGGCCCGCGGGAATTGCGAAAAGCAGGAACGGCAGGGTCAGCGCGGTCTGAAGGAGTCCGGTTTCTCCCGCACCGGCGCCGAGCGCAAGCACGGCGACGATCGGTGCCGCGGCAAGGGCGATCTGCTCGCCCGATTGCGCGGCCAGGTTCGACCAGGCCAGGAGCCTGAACTCCCGTGGCAGGATTTCGCGATCCGGCGGCATGTGCGGCCTTTTCCCCGAGAAGGGTGCAGGCCGCGACGAAATCGCATCAGGAGAGCTCAGCCCACCCGGAACTTGCCGCAACCGCTCGGGCCGGAATCGCCCGGCGATGAGCCCGTCAGCCAAGCAGCAGCTTGGGCAGCCAGAGCGTGAGCGCCGGGATGTAGGTCACCATCAGCAGGACGATCAGCATCGGGATGTAGAAGACCAGGATGCTTTTCGAGACCGCCTCCATGCTCACTTTTCCGATGGCGCAACCGACCACCATGGTCGGGCCGACCGGCGGGGTCAGCAGGCCGATCCCGAGATTGAGGATCATGACGATGCCGAAATGCACGGGGTCGATCCCGAAAGTCTTGATCACCGGCAGGAAGATCGGCGTGCAGATCAGCAGCATCGGCGCCAGGTCCATGAACGTGCCGAGGAACAGCAGCAGCAGGTTCATGTAGAGCAGGAACATGTACTTGTCGGACGAGATCGAGACGAAGAAATCGGTCGCCAGCGCCGGCACGCGCATCAGAGCCATCATGTAACCGAAGGCGATCGAGAATCCGATCATGATCATGACCATGCCGACCGTGCGCACGACGCGTCCGATCATGAGCGGCAGGTCGCGCCAGCGATAATCGCGGTAGATGAACATCGTCACGAAGAATGCATAGACGCAGGCCACAGCGGCGGATTCGGTCGGCGTGAAGATGCCGGACAGGATGCCGCCGAGGATGATGACGATCGTGATCAGGCCCCAGAACGCCTCCGCGGCGATGCAGAGCGCACGGCGGAAGGAGATGACCTCTCCCTTGGGGAAGTTCTGCCGGTGGGCGATAATCAGGCACAGCGCCATGAGCGAGAGGCCGAGAAGGAAGCCGGGGATCACGCCGGCCATGAACAGATGCCCCACCGACACGGTGCCGCCCGCCGCGAGGGAGTAGATCACCGCGTTGTGCGAGGGCGGGATCAGCAGCGGCTGCAGCGCGCCGGAGATGGTCACGTTCACGGCAAAAAGGCGCGGATAGCCGTTCTTGACCATCTGCGGGATCATCACCGAGCCGATCGACGCGGTATCGGCGACGGACGAGCCGGAGATCGCGCCGAACATGGTCGAGGCGAGGATGTTCACCAGCGCCAGCCCGCCGCGGATGAATCCGACGAAGACCCTTGCGAGATTGATGATGCGTTCCGCCATGCCGCCTTCAGCCATGATGGCGCCGGCGAGGATGAAGAACGGAATCGCGAGCAGCGAGAAGTCGTCCATCCCGTCGGACGTCTTCAGCATCACCGCTTCGAGCGGCAGGTCCATCCATAGGGCCGCGAGGATCGCGGCGAGCCCGAGCGCGTAGGCGACCGGCATGCCCATGAAGCAGAGCACGGCGAAGCTTCCGAGAAGGATGAATACGTCCATGTTTCGGCCGCTTGCGCTCTATTCCGTGGTGATGTTCGCCGCTTCGTCGCCGGGCCCGACGAAGAAATTGCCGACCATCAGGCGCTCGATCACGAACAGCGCGGTGATTGCGCCGCCGATCGGCACCGGCAGGTAGGACACGCCCACCGAGACGATCGGGAATTCGGCGATGCTCTGGTACCAGGTCGTCTGGACCAGCTTGATCCCCCACCACATCATGAAGACGTTGGTGGTCATCATGCAGGCCTCGACGACCCAGCCGAGAATCTTCCTGGCCGGGCCCGAGAGCATCGCAGGCACGATGCCGACGCCGATATGCAGGTTCTCGCGGTAACACACGACGGCCGAGGCGAACGAGATGACGATCATCAGAAGGATCGCCATCGGCTCGGGCCAGGACGAGGCGCTGTTCAGGACGTAGCGCGTGAAAACGCCGTAGGGAATGATGATCGTGACGACGACGATGCCGAGACCGGCGATGAAAAGGCAGAACCGGTTGATCCAGTCCATCGCCTGGATGTAGCGCTCCTTCATGCCCCCTTCCCCGTGCGGTAGCAGAGGGGCCGGCAAGCGCTTTTTCACGACTGCCGGCCCCTCATGTCAGACCCCGGATGCTCTCAGCGGACGTCCTGGATCCGCCGGATCAGGGCCGTATGCTGCGCGCCGTACTTGTCCCAGACCGGCTTCACTGCCGCCTGGAACTGCTTCTTGTCGGCGACCTCGGTGATCTCGACGCCGGCTTCCTTCATCTGAGCCAGCGACTTCTGCTCCATCTCGTACCACAGCTTGCGCTGCTCCTGCTGCGCCTCCTTCGACAGCTTCATGATCAGCGACTGGTCGTCCTTCGAGAGATTCGCCCAGGAGCGCTTCGAGAACACCAGGATCTCGGGGATCATGAGATGCCCGGTCAGTGAATAGTACTTGGCATAGCGGTAGTGCTGGCCCGACGCATAGCTGGGATAGTTGTTCTCGGCGCCGTCGACCACGCCGGTCTGCATCGCGTTGATGAGCTGGTCGTAGCCCATCGCGACGCCGTTGCCGCCGAGCGAATTCATCGTGTCGACGAAGACCGGGTTGCCCATCATCCGGATCTTGAGACCCTTGAGATCCTCGACCTGCTTGATCGGCTTCTTGTTGTTGTAGACGTTGCGCGTGCCGGCGTTCATCCAGCACAGGCCGATCAGGCCAGCAGTCGGATGATCGGAGAGCTTTTGAAGCAGCTCCTGACCGATCGGACCGTCGATCACCTTCTCCATGTGCGCGTTGTCGCGGAACATGAAGGGCAGGTTGAAAACGTTGAGCTCGGGCACCAGCGGCCCCATCGGACCGACGCTGATGCGCGCCATCTGCAGGGCGCCGACCTGCGCCTGCTCGATCATCTCCTTCTCGCCGCCGAGCTGCATCGACGGGTACATCTGGATGCTGAGGCGGCCGTTGGTCTGCTGCTCGAGTTTCTTGCCCATCCGCACGACCGCCTCGACCGTCGGATAGCCGAGCGGGTGCACGTCGGTGGCCTTGAACACCATCTTCTGCTGGGCGAGCGCCGGGCCCGGGACGCTCATCATTGTCGCGGCGGCGGCGCCCGCGAGCATGAACAGTCTGCGACTCGTCTTCATTTCTGTCCTCCCTATTGCATGCTTAGAACTTTTTCCGGCTTTGACGTGGGTGGTGCGGCTGCCAGGACGTCAGGCCCCGGCGACTTGCACCCTGTCTCGGCGCGCGTTCCTTATGCTTGGCAAAGCGATACACCGGCTGCCGCAAACCGGTCAACGATTGGCCTGACCACTAGGCCAATGCGCCGGGTGCTCGTGCCTCGCATGGGCGTGCTGTGTGCGCGAACAAGGGCCTGCGGTGGTTGACTAAATGGCGCGCCCCCTGTACTTGTACGATGACTGTTATATGGCAAGCTACCATTGACCAACGCCCCTGACAAGCGACTCGCTCTCGGTCTGCTGCCGCCGCAACGCAGTCGCGCGCGCGAGGTGGCAAGGCGGCTCTCCGCCGAGATCGGCGGCGGCCGGCTGCCGCCCGGCGCGCGGCTTCCGAGCGAGAGCGAAATGATGTCGCAGATGGGGGTGAGCCGCACCGTCGTGCGCGAGGCGATTGCGGCGCTGCGCGCCGAGGGGCTGGTGGTCACGCGCCAGGGCCTCGGCGCCTTCGTCGCCGCCGACGTCCAGCGCCTGCCGTTCCGCATCGATCCCGACGGGTTGCGCTCGATCGGCGAGGTGCTCAACGTCATGGAGCTGCGCATGGCGATCGAGGCGGAGGCCGCCGGCTTCGCCGCGGAACGCGCCTCGCCGTCGCAGCTGCACGCGATCGACGCAGCACTCGATGCGATCGGGCAGGCGATCGCGCGCGGCGACTCGGCGATCGACGAGGATCTCGCCTTCCACCACGCCATCGCCGACGCGACCGGCAATCCGCAGTTCACGGACTTCCTCGAATATCTCGGCCGGTTCATCATCCCGCGCCAGAGCGTGCGGGTCGCGGCGCAGCCCGACGGCGCCCAGCGCCCATATCTCGCAACGATCCAGAGCGAGCACCGCGCCATCTTCGCTGCGATCAGCGGGCGCGACGCCGCCGCCGCGCGCGAGGCGATGCGCCGCCATCTGGTCAACGGCCGCGACCGCTACCGCCAGCTCGCGACGGCCGCCGCCGGATAGGCTCCGCTCCAACCGGCGCCGCCCGCGGCGCTCACACTCACCCGGGGGATCAGCGAATGACGACGGATGTTGCGCGAACCAAGATGGCGATCGGCGCCGGCCTGCTCGCCTTCCCGGTCACGCATTTCGACGCGCACGGCACGTTCGACGAGCAGGCCTACCGCGCCAATATCCGCGCCAATATCGAGCACGGGCCCGCGGCATTGTTCGCGCCCGGCGGCACGGGCGAATTCTTCTCGCTCACGCTCGGCGAGTTTGCGCGCGTCGTGCGCGCCGCCGTCGAGGAGAGCGCGGGGCGCGTACCGATCATCGCCGGCGCGGGCTACGGCACGGCAATGGCGGTCGAGTTCGCGCGCGCCGCCGAGCGCGAGGGCGCGGACGGCATCCTGCTGCTGCCGCAATACCTGCTCAACGTCGAGCAGGAGGGACTGCGCCGCCATGTCGAGGCGGTGTGCCGATCGGTCGGCATCGGCGTCGTGGTCTACAACCGCGACAATGCCATCTTCGCGCCCGAGACGCTCGAGCGCCTCGCCGACTCCTGTCCCAACCTGATCGGCTTCAAGGACGGGCACGGCGACATCGAGCAGCTCGTGCGCGTGCGCCAGCGCATGGGCGACCGTCTCGTCTATGTCGGCGGCATGCCCACCGCCGAGGTATTCGCCGTGCCTTATTTCGCCGCCGGCTTCACGACGTATTCTTCGGCCGTGTTCAATTTCATTCCCCTGATCGCGCAGCGCTTCTACACGGCGGTCCGCGCCGGCGACACCCGCACCACCGACGAGATGCTCCGCAGGTTCTTCGACCCCTATCTGGCACTGCGCAATCGCAAGCGCGGCTACGCCATCAGCATCGTCAAGGCCGGCATGCGCATCGTCGGCCGTCCTGCCGGGCCGGTGCGCGCGCCGCTGACCGACCTCTCCGACCAGGACACTGCGGAACTGCGCAAGATCATGACCGCCGCGTTCGGCGACTCCTTCGCCTGAGGACCGGTCGTGACGGTGCGCATCTTCCTCACCCATGCCGTCGAGATGCGGCGCAACTGGTACGGCGAGGAGGCGCTGGCCGGCCTGCGCCGCATCGGCGACGTGACGCTGAACGCGCTCGACCGGCCGCTGACGACGACGGAGCTCGTCGACGCCGCGCGCGGCCACCAGATCATCATTTCCGACCGGCACACGCCGGGCGAGGCGGCGCTGTTCGATCATGCGCCGGATCTCGTCGCCTTCCAGCGCGTCGCGGTGGACATCCGCAACATCGACCGCGAGGCCGCGAGCCGCAACGGCATTCTCGTCACCCATGCCAGCCCCGGCTTCATGGCGGCGGTCGCCGAATGGATCGTCGGCGCGATGATCGACTGCGCGCGCGACACGACCCGCTATGCCTCGGAATATCGCCAGGGTAAGTATCCGCAATGGCGCATGGGCACGCAGCTCCAGGGCGCTGTGCTCGGCGTGATCGGCTACGGCGCGATCGGCCGCCATCTTTGCAAACTCGGCGCCGCGTTCGGCATGCGCGTGCTGGTCGCCGATCCCTTCGCGAAGGTCGACGATCCGGCGCTGATGCAGGTCGATCAAGGCGCGCTGCTGCGCGAATCCGATTTCGTCGCCTGCCTCGCCGTCGCCAGCGAGGCGACCGAGAATATGATGGACGAGGCCGCGTTCGCGGCGATGAAGCCCACCGCGTATTTCATCAACGCGTCGCGCGGCAACCTCGTTGACGAAGCGGCGCTCGAGCGGGCGCTCGACAGCAAGCGGATCGCCGGCGCAGCACTCGATGTCGGCCGCGCACCGGACCAGATGCCGTCGCCGCATCTCGCCCGCCGTGACGACGTGATCGCCACCCCGCACATCGCCGGACTGACGCCGCAGGCGATCGCACACCAGGCGCTGGAGACGGTGCGCCAGGCCGCCGAGATCGCGCAGGGCCGCGCACCGCCCGGCGCGGTGAACGCGGAGCGTGCGACGCGGCTTGAACGGCTGCGCTCGTCTTGAGACAGTTCAGGGAAGCCCGGCCCGAACCGGGCGCGAAACCGGGGAACGCATGACACAGAAGACCGACAGCTTGCCGAAGCGTCCGCAGCTCAAGGCGCCGCCGGGGCTGTGCGATTGCCACATGCACATCTACGAGCCGCGCTTTCCGGTGCGGCCGGGCGCCGCAACGCCGCCGGTGGCACCCGTGTCCGAATACCTGAAGCTGCGCGAGCGGCTCGGCATCCAGCGCTCCATCGTCGTCCAGCCGAACGCCTACGGCACCGACAACCGCTGCACGCTCGAGGCGATGGCGGCGATCGGCCCGAGTGTCCGCGGCGTCGCCGTCGTCGGTCCCGATGTCACCGACGCCGAGCTGAAGCGCCTGACCGACGCCGGCATCCGCGGTCAGCGCTTCCTGATGTTCGGCGGCGTGCTCGGCTGGGACACGCTCGAGGCGACGGCGCGGCGCGTTCACGAGTTCGGCTGGCACGTCAATCTCCAGTTCGACGGCCGCGCGTTTCCCGAGCGCGTGGCGCTGATCGAGCGGCTGCCCTGCACGGTGGTGATCGACCATGTCGGCAAGTTCATCGAGCCGGTGCCGGTCGGGGACAAGAGCTTCCAGACCCTGCTGCGCCTGCTCGACAAGGGCCGCACCTGGGTCAAGCTGTCGGCGCCGTACGAGGTCTCGAAGCTCGGCCCGCCACACTATGCCGATGTCGGCGCACTGGCGAAGGCGCTGGTCAGGGCAGCGCCCGAGCGCATGCTGTGGGCGAGCAACTGGCCGCATCCCTCCGCACCGGCGGGGCGGCTGCCCAACGACGCCGACCTGCTCGACCTGCTGCTCGACTGGGCGCCGGACGAGGCGACGCGCCGCAGGATCATGGTCGACAACCCGGCGCAGCTCTACGGGTTCGGCGCGGCATGAGGACGCTGAACTTCGCCATCGTCGGCCTCGGCATGGCGGTGACGCCGCACGCCAGGAGCTTCGTCGATCTCGCCGACCGCGTCGCGGTGCGTCACGCCTTCAGCCCGAGTGCGGCGCGCCGTCAGGCCTTCGCGGCGAAGTTCCCGTTCCCGCTGGCCGACAGCCTCGACGCGATCCTCGCGGACAGGGAGGTCGACGCGGTCAGCATCCTGACGCCGCCGAACACGCATCTCGAGCTGGTCGAGCGCTGTGCGGCTGCGGGCAAGCACGTGCTGCTCGAGAAGCCGCTCGACATTACGCTCGAGCGTTCGCGCGCGCTGGTCGAGACGTGCCGGCGCGCCGGCGTCACCCTCGGCGTCACCCTGCAGCATCGCTTCCGCCCGGCCGGGCTCAGGCTCAAGTCGCTGCTCGACTCCGGAGCACTCGGCGCGATCGCCGGGGCGAGCACGTCGATGCGGCTGTGGCGGCCGCAGAGCTATTACGACGAGCCGGGCCGCGGCACGAAGGCGCGCGACGGCGGCGGCGTGCTGCTGACCCAGGGCATTCACACGCTCGACCTGATGCTGAGCCTGACCGGCCTGCCGCAGGCGGTGACGGCTTTCGCGACCACCAGCCCGGTGCACCGCATGGAGACCGAGGACATGGTCGCCGGTGCGCTCCGCTTTGCCAACGGCGCGCTCGGCACGATCGACGCGACCACCGCCGCCTATCCCGGTTTTCCGGAGCGCATCGAGCTGATCTGCGAGAAGGCGACCGCCGTCCTCGCGGGCACGGCACTCGACGTGTTCTGGCATGACGGACGCCGCGACAAGGTCGAGCCCGATTCCAGCCCCGGCGGCACCGGCGCCGACCCGATGGCGTTCCCCAATGACTGGCACCGCGCCCTGATCGCCGACTTCGCCGACGCGGTGGCCGGGCGCCGCGAGCCCCGCGTCAGCGGCGCCGAGGCGCTCAAGGTCCACACCCTGATCGACGCCCTGCTGCGCTCGTCGGCGGAGCGCAAGCCGGTGGCGATTTCCGTGAGCTGACCCCGGCTTCATCACGGCGGCACTACCCTCACCCTACCCTCTCTCGCAGGCGGGAGAGGGTCCCGGAGGAGCGCTGGGCCGCGTCCCTTCTCCCGCCTGCGGGAGAAGGCGGAGGATGACGGTCGCGCCGCAAGAACGATAGCTTCGCATTTTGAACCAACCCGCTCGTCCGCGGCGTTATTCCTCCAATGCCCAAGGACGACGTGCCGGCGCGGGCGCCGGAATTCGACCAGCTCTTGGCCGGGGAGCATCCGGCCTTCGCGGCGCCGGAGGATCCCGACGCGAAGATCTGGCGCTATCTCGCCTTCGCCAAGTTCGTGTGGATGATCGACCAGCGGCGGCTGTCGATGCCGCACTGCACGCGCATGGCCGATCCGTTCGAGGGCTCGACGCCGCGGGCGCTGATCGCGCAGCTCGAGGAGAAGGCGCGCGGCGCAAAGGACGCCGAGCGCCTGCGCAGGCTCGCCGCCGATTTCCGCAAGGGCTGGTTCGTCAGCGCCTGGCACATCAACGACGTCGAGTCCGAGGCGATGTGGAAACTGTTCGCCGCCTCGCGCAATGCGGTGGCGCTGCAGACCACGTTCCGCCGGCTGCGCGACTGCCTGCCGCCCTATGTCGGCGTCGGGCTGGTGCGCTACATCGACTACCGCAGCGAGATGCTCGCCGGCAGCGATCTCTTCCACTGGATCATGCACAAGCGCAAGAGCTTCGCCCACGAGCAGGAGGTGCGCGCCGTCGCCTCGCTGCATACGCCCGACGACAAGGGCGGCGCCGCGATCCGCGCCGACGCCGACGAGCGCGGCTTCTATCCCCGCGTGGACCTCGAAAAGATGATCGAGGCGGTCCACGTCCATCCGCTGGCCGAGCGCTGGTTCTTCGAGCTGGTCGGGCGCGTCGTCCACCGCTTCGGCCTGAACCTCCCGGTAAGGCGTTCCGAAATGGCGGCCAAGCCGCTGCTCTAGTCCCAGTTTTGACGGCGCCGGCCCCGCGCCCTACGATGGCCGCAAAGGTCGTAAGACCATCGGAGAAACGTCGAACACGAGGACCAGCACGCATGACGACGACTGCGCATGTGACGGAGGAGGATGCCCTTCTCTTTCACGCCAATGGCCGGACCGGCAAGCTCGAGATCGCGCCGACCAAACCGCTGACCACCCAACGCGACCTTTCGCTTGCCTATTCGCCCGGCGTCGCCTGGCCGTGCCTGCACATCGCCAAGAACAGCGCGCTGGCCTACGACTATACCGCCAAGGGCAACCTGGTCGCGGTCGTCTCGAACGGTACCGCGGTGCTCGGCCTCGGCGATCTCGGCGCCGTCGCCGCCAAGCCGGTGATGGAAGGCAAGGCCTGCCTGTTCAAGCGCTTCGCCGACGTCGACGCGTTCGACCTCGAGATCGACACCAGGAACGTCGACGAGTTCGTCAACTGCGTGCGCTACCTCCACCCCGCCTTCGGCGGCATCAATCTCGAGGACATCAAGGCGCCCGAGTGCTTCGTCATCGAGCAGCGGCTGCGCGAGCTGCTCGACATCCCCGTCTTCCATGACGACCAGCACGGCACCGCGATCGTCGCCACCGCCGGGCTGATCAACGCGCTCGACCTCACCGGCCGCGACCTCAGGACCGTGAAGATGGTGGTCAACGGCGCCGGGGCCGCGTCGATCGCCTGCGTCGAGCTGCTCAAGAGCATGGGCCTGCCGCACGGCAACGTCACCATGTGCGATACCAAGGGCGTCATCTACCAGGGCCGCACCGTGGCGATGAACCAGTGGAAGTCGGCGCACGCGGTCGAAACCAGGGCGCGCACGCTCGCCGAGGCGATCGAGGGTGCGGACATCTTCTTCGGCCTGTCGGCCAAGGACGTCGTGGACCGCAAGATGGTCGCGTCGATGGCGGCGAAGCCGATCATCTTCGCGATGGCCAACCCCGACCCCGAGATCACGCCCGAGGAGGCCAAGGCCGCGCGCGCCGACGCGATCATCGCCACCGGCCGCTCGGACTATCCGAACCAGGTCAACAACGTCCTGGGATTCCCGTACATCTTCCGCGGCGCGCTCGACGTGCGCGCGAGCACGATCAACGACGCGATGAAGATCGCGGCGGCCGAGGCGATCGCAGCACTTGCGCGCGAGGACGTGCCGGACGAGCTCGACGCCGCCTATGCCGGGCACCGCCTGCGCTACGGACCCGACTACATCATGCCGGTGCCGTTCGACCCGCGCCTGATCTCGGTCGTGCCGGCGGCCGTCGCCAAGGCGGCGATGGATTCGGGTGTTGCGCGCAAGCCGATCGCCGACATGAAGGCCTATCGCCGCCAGCTCTCGACGCGGCGCGATCCCACCGCGGCGATGCTCGACCTGATCTACGAGGAGGTCCGCAACAATCCGCCGCGCCGCGTCGTCTTCGCCGAGGGCGAGGAGGAAAAGGTGATCCGCGCCGCGATCGCGTTCCTCAACTCCGGCTACGGCAAGCCGGTGCTGGTCGGCCGCAGCGAGCGCATCGAGGCGACGATGAAGGCAATCGGCCTCAACCGCATCGCCGATGTCGAGATCCACAACGCGCGGCTGTCGCAGAACAACAAGCGCTACACCGACTTCCTGCACCAGCGGCTCGGCCGCGAGGGCTTCCTGTGGCGCGACTGCCAGCGCATGGTCAACCAGGACCGCAACGTATTCGCGGCGCTGATGGTCGCGTGCGGCGAGGCCGAGGCGATGGTGACCGGCGTCACGCGGCACTATCACAACGCGCTCAAGAGTATCGAGCGCGTGCTGTCGCCCGAGCGCAGCCAGCGCGTCATGGGACTCTCCATCCTGCTGGCGCGCGGCCGCACCGTGTTCATCGCCGACACCACTGTGCACGAGCGCCCGACGCCGGCCGAGCTCGCCGACATCGCCATGCAGACCGCGACGCAGGCGCGCGCGATGGGCCACGAGCCGCGCGTCGCCATGCTGTCCTTCGCCAATTTCGGCGGGCCGGCGATCGCCGGATTCACCCGCGTGCGCGAGGCGGTCGCCGAGCTCGAGCGGCGCAAGCCGGATTTCGAGTTCGACGGCGACATGAGCGCCGAGGTGGCGCTCGACCACCGGCTGATGAAGTCGCTCTACCCGTTCTGCCGGCTGTCCGGCCCGGCCAACGTGCTGATCATGCCCGGCCTCTATTCGGCCAGCATCTCGACGCAGCTGCTGCAGCAGCTCGGCGGCGGGACGGTGATCGGGCCGATCCTGTGCGGGCTGGAAAGGCCGGCGCAGATCGTCCAGCTCGGCGCCTCGGTCGGCGACCTCGTCAACATGGCCGTCCTCGCCGCGCACGAGGCGAATATCAGGGCGCGGAAGTAGGGAACGCCTCCTTTCATTCACTGCCTCACGCGGGCTTGACCCGCGGGCCCAGCTCCGATTTCGCCGCATGCACCGGCTCTCGTGGTGAAGTTGGGGATGGGCCCGCGGATCAAGTCCGCGGGCAGCAATCTCTCTTGTTGGCACAAGCATTCCTGCCCTCACGGCGGGATGTTGCGCAGCAGGTCCTTCAGCGGGGTGCGCCACTGGAGCTGGGCGCGGGTGAGCGGCGGCGGATGGTATGCCGGAGGCGGCGGTGGCGCAGGCGTCTGCTTCCTTGCCTCATCGGGGTTTGCAGTTTGCGGGGCGCCGTCCGGCTTCGTCGCGGCGCCGCCCTCGCCGTCCGTGCGCTGCGTCCCAAAGCCCTCGTCCAGAGCCTGTCGAAGGGCGAGGGCCTGGCGCGCCGTGCCGGACGCAGCAGGCCGCGGGACCTTGAGGTGCTCCGGCACCGGCCCCAGCGCCTTCGCCCACGCCGCCTTCATCAGCTCCGCCTCGCGCGCCTTTTTTTCCGCGCGACGCCGGGCGGCAGCTTCGCGGGCCCGCTTCTCCTTCGCCACGTCGCGGATCTCGGCGTTGTCGCGGATGGCGGGATCGATCGCCTCGCCGCGCTCGACCAGGCGCCAGCCATGCGCCGGAGAGACCTCGAGCGCGGTCGCGATCTCCCGGCTCGTATAGCCCTCCTCGTGCATGCGCCACGCGAGGATCGCGCGGTCGTCCTGCGCCTCGATCCGCGTCCATGCCGCACGGCCGCTGCGCAGCGCCAGCCGCGCCTCGAAGCGGCGGCAGGTCTTGCCCGTAAGCCCGCGGGAGGCGGCGAGGCGCACGGTGAAGCGCGCGCCCTCCTCTTCCGTCCAGTCGACCGGCCGCTCGAGCCGCAGCACCGTGTCGGCGAGGGCGGCGATGGCGCGCGGCTCGGATGCGTCGACCAGCAGCACCGACAGGCCGCGGCGGCGCAAGCTGCGCAGCCAGGCCGCGAGCGCGGCCCAGCGCGTACCGACGCCGCGCCCTGGTGCTATCAGCGCGCTCAACCCGTCGAGCACGACGAGATCGGCGTCGACCGCGAGCGCGTCGAGCGCGGCAAGCCCGGCTTCGGTCGCGATGTCGGTCAGGCCGCGGTCCTGCGCGTCGCCCGGCACGAGCGCCAGACGCGGCGAGGGGCGCTTTCCCGCGATCGCGTCGAGGCGCGCGTGCAGCATGTCCTGGCCGCTGCAGAGATCGAGATAGACGGCGCGGCAGGCAGACGACGCTTCCCAGCCGAGCACGTCACGGCCGCTCGCCGCCGCATGGGCCATCGCCAGCGCCAGCCAGCTCTTGCCGACGCTGCGCGCCCCGGTGATGAAGGTGATCGCGCCGCGCGCGAGCACGGGCGCGAGAACCGGACCGCGCGGATGACGATCGCGCGCGGCGAAGATGTCGGCGGACCATGCCTGCAGCGGCAGGGCGCCCGGTGCGGCGGATGCCGCGTCGGTGAGGTGCATCTTCTTTCTCCCGGAAATGAGAACGCCGGCACGGGCATCCCCGTGCCGGCGCTGAATGCGGTTCGATTTTTCAATTGTCGTCCTCGGGCTTGACCCGAGGACCCATTACGCTGCGGCCGCCCGTGACGATTCCCGCGGCAGCATCGCAAGGGGCCGCGGATCAAGTCCGCGGGCGGCAGTCAATTGCATGGCAGGGCAAGAATCAAAACGCCCGCCGGATGGGCTCCGCGCGGGCGCAATTCTGCCGGGGCCGATGATAGGCGCAATCCCGCCGGCGCGACAGGGGGAGATTCAGAGGATGATGGCTGGGCGACGCTGCGCTCCTCGCGGCACGGCCAACCGGCAGCGAGTCGCTTATAAAGCCGGTGGTTGCAGAGTCGGGAGGGTTTACATTGCTGCACTGCAACATTCCCTAAGCCTCTGAAGTTCCTTGTAGGCACGCATATTGCTTGTTGGTTAGCAGCGGTGCGCGCGAATTGATTCGCAGCAATTCAGCCGGGGTTCACGGGGGTACTAATGAATATCAAAACGTGCATGGCGGCCGCAGCCGCCCTGATGCTTCTGGGGAGCGCCGGCGCGGGCGCGGCCCCCATGATCATCGAGTCGGTCATCGACGGAACCGTCGAGGACCAGATCATGCGCGACGGCACGCCGGACAGCGGCTTCCAGTCGTCGATCGTGGTCCGCCTCGCCAACTGGGAGGAGCGCGGCATCCTCGAGTTCGACCTGAACGGCGTCCGCAGCGCGATCGCCGGCGGCGCCACGTTCAACTCGGTCCATCTCGAGCTAACCAGCTTCGGCGTCGACGCGTTCACCGACAATTTCCTGCTGCATGTCTACGGCTATACGGGCAACGGTCAGTTCAACCTGAGCGACTTTCTGGAAGGCGCTTTCCTGCTCGGCCAGACGCTCGACAATGACGTTGTCGTCTCGAGCATCGACGTCTCGGATTTCATCATCGACTTCCTTGACGAAAGCGACCGCTACGCCGGCTTCAACCTGCGCGGCGGCAATGTCGGCTTCCAGTACGGTTTCTACCAGGGCCGCGGCGGCCCGCCGGGTTCCGCCCCGCGGCTGGTGTTCGATTTCGTCGAGCCGCCGACGCCGGTGCCGGAACCGGCAACGCTCGCGCTGCTCGGCATGGGCCTCGTGGCGCTCGGCGCAGCGCGCCGCCGCGCGCGGCACCAGAGGTAGCGCCACGGCGGGATAGCGACCGGGCCGGTCTGAGACCGGCCCCTGCATGACGGCACGGAATGGCGGGGGCCGGTGCCGGATCGGCCCCTGCCGCGACCTCTCCGCGGACGCCGCATCGGGGACGCCCGCGCCGAACCGCGATCGGGCTGACGGACAGGTCCGGTTCCTGATAGAACGGCCGTGTCGCGGCGAAGCCGCGCGGTCCGCCGGCGGCGGGCCGGTCGATCGCGAGGCGCGCGGGGATCGGAAATGACGAAGCCAGTCGGGTCCGGCACACGCGCCTCCTTCACCGAAATACTGCGCATCTTCACAAAGCTCGGGCTGACGTCGTTCGGCGGGCCGATCGCGCATCTCGGCTATTTCCGCGACGAGTTCGTCGTCCGCCGCAAATGGCTCGACGATGCCGCCTATGCCGACCTCGTCGCGCTGTGCCAGTTTCTGCCCGGGCCGGCGAGCAGCCAGACCGGTTTCGCCATTGGCCTGATGCGCGGCGGCTGGCGTGGCGCCGCGGCCGCGTGGCTCGGCTTCACCCTGCCCTCGGCACTGGCGCTCATGCTGTTCGCCTATGGCGCGCAGTTCGCCGGCGGCGCTGCGTGGGATGGCCTGCTCCACGGGCTGAAGGTCGTCGCCGTCGCCGTGATCGCGCAGGCGGTGTGGGGCATGGCGCGCACGCTGGCGCCCGACCGGCCGCGCGCGACGATCGCGCTCGGCGCGGCGTTGCTCGTGCTGTTCATTCCGTCGGCCGTCGGCCAGGTCGGCGCCATCGTCCTCGGCGGGCTTGCCGGGCTCGCGGTCTGCCGCAATGCATCGGCGCCGCCGGGCGCGCATCTGACCTTCTCCGTCCCGCGCGGCGTCGCGATCGCCGCACTCGTGCTGTTCTTCGCGCTGCTGCTCCTGCTGCCGCTCGCGGCTGCCGGCATGCAGGGCCACGCCGTCGCCTATTTCGACGCGTTCTATCGCGCCGGCGCGCTCGTCTTCGGCGGCGGCCATGTCGTGCTGCCGCTGCTGCAGGCCGAGGTCGTGCCGCCCGGCTGGGTCGGCAACGACGCGTTCCTCGCCGGCTACGGCGCGGCGCAGGCGGTGCCCGGCCCGCTCTTCACCTTCGCCGCCTATCTCGGCACGATCATGGAGCCGGCGCCGAACGGCCCGGCCGGTGCGGCGCTCTGCCTGGTCGCCGTCTTTCTGCCGGGCCTGCTGCTCGTGATCGGCGCGCTGCCGTTCTGGGACGCGTTCCGCCTGCGTCCCGACGCGCAGGCGGTGCTGCGCGGTACCAACGCCGCGGTGGTCGGCATTCTCGGCGCCGCGCTGTACACCCCGGTCTGGACCAGCGCCATCACGCGGCCGGCGGATTTCGCGTTGGCGCTCGCAACTTTCGTCCTGCTGACGGTGTGGAAGACGCCGCCGTGGGTCGCAGTGGCGTTCGCGGCGGCCGGCGGCAGCGCATTCGCCGCGCTCGGCTGACAGCGCCCGGAACCGGCCCGCGCCGCAGCCCGTTCCGAGGGCGGCGCAACGCGACGCGACGGAGAGCGACATGGCTGACGACGAGCGCGACCCGCGCTACCACGCCCGCCGGATCAAGGACATGCTGGAAGACGTGATGCGGCACATCCGCGCGGATATCGCCAAGGTCGACGATCCGCAGGCCAAGGCGATGTTCGAGACCTCGGCCGAGGCGATCGGCGGCCTGATCAAGGCCTACGACGACTACGAGAAGAAGGCCGAGCCGGCCTGGCAGGGCTGACGCCGCCGGTCCGCGCAGACCGGTCCCAGGGCGGCTCGGGGCCGAGGCGCGATGCGAGGAAGTCGATGAAGGCGCGCACCTTCGCCGGCACGTAGCGGCTCTGCGGATAGACGGCATAGAGCGATTGCGCCTCGACCGCGCCGTCGCCGAACAGCGCGCGCAGGCGGCCGGCGCGCAGGTCGTCGCCAACGACGAAGGTCGGCATCAGGGCGATGCCGAAGCCGGCGAGCAGCGCCTCGTACAATCCCGTGCTGTTGTTGGCGTGCAGGCGGCCATGCACCTTCACCGCGCGCCCGGCGATGCGCCATTCCGCCGGCCGCTCGGAGAGCGTGTAGATCAGGCATTCGTGGCGCGCGAGATCGGCGGGCGAAGCCGGCGTGCCGTGCCGCTCGAGATAGCGGGGCGCTGCGCAGACGACGCGGCGGAGCGGCGCCAGGCGGCGCGCGACGAGGCTGGAATCGGGAAGCTGCGAGCGGCCGCGCAGCGCCATGTCGAATCCTTCCTCCACCAGGTCGACGACGCGGTCGTTCATCACCAGGTCGAGCTCGACCGCGGGATGGCGCTCGAGGAACGCGGGAACGGCGCGCGCGATGTGCATCAGGCCGAGCGACATGGGGGCGCTGACGCGCAGCCTGCCGCGCGGTGCGGCGTCGAGGTCGCGCATCGCGCGGCCGGCCTCGTCGAGCTCGTCGAGGATGCGCACCGCCCGCGCATAGTATTCGCCGCCGGCCTCGGTCAGGCTCATGCGCCGCGTCGTGCGGTTGAGCAGCCGCGCCCCGAGCGCGCGCTCCAGCGCCGCAACCTGCTTGCTCGCCGCGGCGTTGGAGAGGCCGAGATCGCGTGCCGCCGCGGCGAAGCCCGCGCACTCGACGACCCGGCGGAAGACGCGCATCGCCGCGAGCTGGTCCATTCCGTTGTTTCCTTTCCGGAAACGATCAATTGCCAAACCGCAACATTATACGAAGCGGGGAAGAAATCCATATTGGCGGGAACGGCGCGGCAACGGCCGCCGGAAAGGAGTCCGAAGCGATGAGCAAGATCCTGGTTCTCTACTATTCGATGTACGGCCACCTCGAAACGATGGCCGAGGCGGTCGCCGAGGGCGCGCGCAAGGTGCCGGGCGCCGCGGTCGTCATCAAGCGGGTGCCCGAACTCGTGCCCGAGGAGGTCGCGCGCAAGGCGGGCGCCAAGCTCGACCAGAAGGCGCCGATCGCCAGCCCGCAGGAGCTGGCGGATTACGACGCGATCATCTTCGGCGCGCCGACGCGGTTCGGCAACATGGCCGCACAGATGCGCAACTTCCTCGACCAGACCGGCGGGCTGTGGGCGAAGGGCGCGCTGATCGGCAAGGTCGGCAGCGTGTTCACCTCGACAGCGACGCAGCATGGCGGGCAGGAGACGACCATCACTTCGTTCCACACCACCCTGCTGCACCACGGCATGGTGATCGTGGGCCTGCCCTACAGCGCGCCCGGCCTGTCGAACATGAGCGAGATCACCGGCGGCACGCCCTACGGCGCCAGCACGCTGGCCGGCTCCGACGGCAGCCGCATGCCGTCGGCGAACGAACTCGAGCTCGCCCGCTTCCAGGGCGAGCACGTCGCGATGATCGCGTCGAAACTGGCGGCGAAGGTCGCGGCATAACCGGCCCGCGCGGCCGGAAAACAGATCGTCATCGCCGGGCTCGACCCGGGCATGACGGTCTTCCTTCACAAAGAAGCAAGGGGCGGGTCGAGCGATCCGCCCTTATTCCTCACGACCGGCTGCGCATCACCGCGGTTTGCTGGCGACGCGGATGGCGGCGCCGCCGCCCCTGAGCGCGATGGCGTGGCCGGTGTCCGCGAGGGTGCCGCCATCGATGCGGAACACCTGGACGTTCTTCTCGACCATGTTCGTGACCAGCAGCGTCCTGTTGTCGGCGCTGAACGCCGCACCCTGCGACCAGCGGCCGATCGGCGCTTCGCCCAGCCTCGACAGGCTGGTCCCGGCGACGCGGAAGACGACGACCTTGCCGGCGTCGCTGTGGAACGGCGACGCCTTCGGCTTGTTGGAGCCGTTCACCACCACCACCGCGCACAGGCTGCCGTCGGGCGACAGGATGATGCCTTCGGGCGTCTGGCCGACGGTGACGGTGTCAACGACGCGCGGCGGCCGCGCGCGGATGTCGATGACGCTGATCGTGTCGGCATCGCCGCCGCCGGCGCCGAGATTCGCGACCACGGCGATGTCGCCGCGCGACGAGATGTCGATGCCGTAGGGCCGGATGCCGGCATGGATGTCGCGCCCGGTGCATTCGACCCTGTCGCCGTCGATGGCGAGCACGGAGATCCTGTGGTCGCCGTCGCGCGTGACCAGCGCCATGCGGCCGTCCGGCGCGATGGCGACGTGGCTGACGCCCGACCCGGCATCGGCGACCGTCACCTTGCCGGCGGGCGTGACGGTCCTGCCGGCGATCCTGAAGATCGAGACGGTGCCCTCGGCGCGGTTGGCGACCAGCGCCAGGTCGCCCGAGCGGTTGATCGACAGGCCCGCGGGCGACAGCCCGGCCGTGAGCGTCGCGATCACCGCGGGCGGCCGCGCCGCGAGATCGATCACCGAGAGGCGGTTGTCGGGCACCTGCCGGCCGCCCGCGGTCTTCATCGCCGCCGTCACCAGCGCCAGGCTTTCGTCGGGCGTGATCGCGACCGAGAGCGGCGGGCCGACCGCGCTGGTCGGCGCCTCGACCTCGGCGACCACCCGGGGCGGCGAGGCCGCGATGTCGATGACGGTGACCGTGTCCGGCCCCGGGCCGGCGACGACCGTGGGCACGCCGTCGACCAGCTCGACCTTGGCGTCGTTGGCCGTTATGGCTAGCTGAGCCATTGCAATTCCTGCGAAAAATCGGGAAACCGGGCGCGCGGGCGGCGCCGGGCATGAGGACGGTTAAGCGGACGTTATCATCGCCGCGGCGAAAGACGAAGCGGGACAAAGATTTCCGGCACCCGCCCCTTTCGGAACGGCGCGGAAGCACGTATATATGCAATGCAACAAGACCGGGCCGGGGCGAACCCCCGACCCGGTCTTATTTGATTGATCAACCCCGACCACGGCCCTCCATGAACCTGCGCAACATCGCCATCATCGCCCATGTCGACCACGGCAAGACGACGCTCGTGGACGCGCTGCTGCGCCAGTCCGGCACCTTCCGCGACAACCAGCAGGTTGCGGAATGCGTCATGGACTCGAACGACCTGGAGCGCGAGCGCGGGATCACGATCCTGGCCAAATGCACCTCGGTCGAGTGGAAGGGGACCCGCCTCAACATCGTCGATACGCCGGGCCACGCCGATTTCGGCGGCGAGGTCGAGCGCATCATGTCGATGGTCGACGGCGTGGTGGTGCTGTGCGACGCCGCCGAGGGCCCGCTGCCGCAGACCAAGTTCGTCACGTCGAAGGCGCTGGCCCGCGGCCTGCGTCCGATCGTGGTCATCAACAAGGTCGATCGCGGCGACGCGCGGCCGCACGACGTCCACAACGAGATCTTCGACCTGTTCGCGGCCCTCGGCGCCGACGACGACCAGCTCGATTTCCCGACGCTGTTCGCCTCGGGCCGCGACGGCTGGGCGGCGACCTCGCTCGATGCGCCGCGCGAGAGCCTGGCGCCGCTGTTCGACCTGATCGTGGCGCACGTGCCGCCGCCGACGGTCGATGCTGATGCACCCTTCTCGATGCTGGCGACGACGCTTGAATACGATTCCTATCTCGGCCGCATCCTCACGGGCCGCATCTATACCGGCCGCGCCAGGATCAACGCGGCGG
Organism: Alphaproteobacteria bacterium; assembly: GCA_041690495.1. Taxonomy (GTDB): domain Bacteria; phylum Pseudomonadota; class Alphaproteobacteria; order CACIAM-22H2; family CACIAM-22H2; genus DATAAP01. The sequence continues at coordinate 52,756 of JAWLHE010000017.1, forward strand.
TCAAGTCGCTGTCGCGCGACGGCAAGGTGCTGGAGGAGGGAAGGCTGACCAAGCTGCTCGCCTTCCGCGGCATCGAGCGCGTTGCGATCGAGGAGGCCGAGGCGGGCGACATCATCGCCATCGCCGGCCTGACCAAGACCACGGTCGCCGACACGATCTGCGATCCCGCGGTGGCCGAGCCGATCCCGTCCATTCCGATCGACCCGCCGACCCTGGCCATGACCTTCTCGGTCAACGATTCGCCGCTGGCCGGCCGCGAGGGCAGCAAGGTCACGACGCGGATGATCCGCGACCGCCTGCTGCGCGAGTCGGAAGGCAACGTCGCGATCCGCGTGCGCGAGACGGACGGCAGCGACTCCTACGAGGTCGCGGGCCGCGGCGAGCTTCAGCTCGGCGTGCTGATCGAGCAGATGCGCCGCGAGGGATTCGAATTGTCGGTCGGCCGCCCGCGCGTGCTGTTCAAGACCGATCCGGCGACGGGCCAGCGGCTCGAGCCGATCGAGGAAGTGCAGATCGACGTCGACGACGCCTATACCGGCGTCGTGGTCGAGAAGCTGGGCAAGCGTCGCGGCGAGATCGCCGACATGCGGCCGTCTGGCGGCGGCAAGACGCGCATCACCATGCGCATGCCGACGCGCGGCCTGATCGGCTATCACGGCGAGTTCCTGACCGACACGCGCGGGACCGGCATCATGAACCGGCTGTTCCACGGCTACGCGCCCTACAAGGGGCCGATCGAGGCGCGCCGCAACGGCGTGCTGATCTCCAACAGCGAGGGCGACGCGGTCGCCTACGCGCTGTGGAACCTCGAGGAGCGCGGCGTCATCATGGTCCAGCCCGGCGCCAAAGTTTACGCCGGCATGATCATCGGCGAGCACAGCCGCGACAACGACCTCGAGGTCAACCCGCTCAAGGCCAAGCAGCTCACCAACATCCGCACCACGTCGAAGGACGAGGCGGTGCGCCTCACGCCGCCGCGCATCCTCACGCTCGAGCAGGCGATCGCCTATATCGGCGACGACGAAATGGTCGAGGTCACGCCGAAATCGATCCGGCTGCGCAAGAAGCTGCTCGATTCCAACGCCCGCAAGCGCGCCGAAAGGGCCGCCGAAGCAGAGGCGGGCTGAACGACGCCTCTCCCGCCGGCGAAGCGTGACAGCGCACATTTCGCATACGATGCGTGCCGGACCTAGCGACCGCCTGGCTCGGGACGATCCGCGGCGCGCGCCGTGGCGAGCTCGGCGAAGGTGACCGGCCGCGCACTGTTGCCCCAGGCACCGCGTATATAATTGATCAGGTCGAGCAGCTCACTGTCGTTCAAGCGGCCGAAATAGCCGATCGGCGGCATGCGCCCGGTATACAGCTCGCGATTGACGATCAGCGCGCCGTGGTAACCGAAAATGATGCGGCCGAGATAGACCTGAACCTCTTGCGGGTCCTCGGCGATGACGTCCGCATTGCCGGCGAGCGGCGGGAAGATGCCCAGAATGCCCTTGCCGTTCGGCTGATGACACGCGGCACAGTGCTGGAGATACAGCTCCTCGCCGCGGGACTGGGCGAGCACGCCCTCGGCCGAAAGCGTCAGACAGGCCAACGCGATCGACAGCCGGACCGCTTGCCTCACCCATGATCGTCGCGTGCTCAATCGGTAGCCCTTCCTGCCGGCACCGGGCATCTCCAAAAAACTAGCAGCCGCGCAGTGAAGCGAGCAAGGCGGGGGAGAAGTCCGGCGTGCTTACTCCGAAGGGGAACGCACGCGCAGCGCGCCCAAGGTTCGGCCGACGCAACGGCCGGCAGCGAGGCGCCGCTGCCGCCATCCATCCGGATTCCGTTCGTCGGGGAGAGATCGCTACCGCCAACCTGTCGCTACCGGCGCTGACCGTGCTCCTCGCCGCAGTCGACGGCTTCAATCCGTGCGCCATGTGGGCGCTGGTCTTCCTGATCGGACTCCTGCTGGGAATGACCGACCATGTCCGCATGTGGGCGCTTGGCGGCGCATTCCTGATCGCGTCGGCGGCCGTCTCCTTCGCCGTCATGGCCGCCTGGCTCAACGTTCTTCTTCTGCCCGGCGCCATCGTCTGGATCCGCGTCGCAGTCGGAATCGTGGCTCTCTTCGCCGGCGTCTACTATCTCGGCGGGTTCTTCCGGAACCCGGCCGGCGTCTGCAAGGTCACCGGAACGACCCGGCGGCAGCGCCTGATGGACCGGCTTCGCGACGTCGTTCGGGCGCGCAGCTTTCTTCCCGCGCTTTGCGGGATCGTCGCGGTTGCCGTGGCCGTCGACATCGTGGAGCCGCTGTGCTCGGCGGGCATTCCGGCCATCTACACGCAGGTCCTGGCGCTCAACCCGCTGCCGGTATGGCAGCACGACTTGTACCTGCTGCTCTACATCCTCGTGTTCCTGCTCGACGATCTCGCGATCTTCGTCACGGCCATGGTGACGCTGCAGGCGTCGGGCCTGACCGCGACGTATACGCGGTACTCCCACCTTGTCGGAGGAATCGTTCTGATCGGACTCGGGGTTCTTCTGACCTTTCGGCCGCAGTGGCTGATGTTCACCTTCTAGGTCGGGCGACGGACGAATGCGTTCAGCGTCCCGGGCGCCTGAACGCCTTGCGTGCGCGCTCGACCTGCGCGCGGACGATGCAGCCCTCGGCGTGGTCGTTGACCAGGCCCATCGCCTGCATGAAGGCGTAGACCGTGGTCGGGCCGACGAAGGCCCAGCCCTGCTTCTTGAGCTCTTTCGACAGGGCGATCGACTGCGCCGAGGTCGTCGCGGTCTGCGGCTTGCCGAGCTGCCTCGCATCGGGCGCGTAGCGCCACAGGAACGAAGCGAGCGAGCCCTCGCGTCTGACCAGCTCCTTCGCGCGCTTCGCGTTGTTGACCACCGCCTCGATCTTGCCGCGATGGCGGACGATGCCCGCGTCCTTCAGCAGGCGCTCGACGTCGCGCGGCGTGAAGCGCGCGACCCGCTCGAAGTCGAAATCGTGGAAGGCGGCGCGGAAATTCTCGCGCTTGGCGAGGATGGTGCGCCAGCTCAGGCCGGACTGGAAGCCTTCGAGGCTCAGCTTCTCGAACAGGCGGCGGTCGTCCGCGACCGGAAAGCCCCATTCGGTGTCGTGATAGTGGAAGAATTCCGGTGCGGCGGCGCACCAGCGGCAGCGCGGCCTGCCGTCAGGACCCGGAATGGTCGTGCTCATCTGACTCTCCCCCAAGGCGCCCGGCCGCTCAGCCGAGCAGGAATTTCAGCCGCGCGTCGGCCTGCGCCGGCGCGAGTTCGAGAATCTCGGGCGTGACGAGCTTTTCCGCAACGAACGGGTCGTCGTCCACGCGCCGCTCCAGCGCCGCGCGCGAGAGGCCGTGCGCGAGGATGGCGCCGCCGAGATTGGGCAGCAGGCTGCCGACCAGCAGGAAGACGCCGTCGTCGAGGCCGCGTTTGATCCACGCCTTGTGGCCGTCCATGAACGCGGCGGCGCGGCCGCGGTCGCCGGTGAATTTGAGCAGCACGACGAACATCGGAATCCCCCTCTACGCGCCTAGCGTCCCGCGCGCCCACCCGTTTCATGCGCCCGGCGCGGCGCGCGCGCCTGCGCCGCGATGGCATCGAGCCACGCATCCATCTGCTCGACTTCCTGGCGGATGAACCTGTCGTCATGGAAGGCGTTGGCGAGCGTCGCCACCCCCTGGCTGCGCGCCAGCACGTGCATCGCCAGCGCGTCGGCGTCCTTGCGCCCGAGCAGCGCGAACTGCCGCCGCAGCCAGGTGCGGAACAGGGTGAACAGCTTGTTCGCCTCGCCCTGAGCGGCATGATTGAGTTTCGCCAGCTCCGAGCACAGGGTGCCGACCGGGCAGCCGTAGCGTTTTATGTCGGCGCGGTTGGCGATGAGGATGTGGATGAAGCTGCGGATGCGGTCCGTGGGCGCGCGGCCCTCGAGCTCCCAGCGCTCCAGCATCGCCCGCGTGCCGGCGAGGCGCGCCGCGATCACCGCGTCGAGGATCTCGTCCTTGGTCCTGAAATGGTAATAGAAGTTGCCGCGCGAGATCCGCACAGCGGCGGCGATGTCCGCGAACGAGGTGTGCTCGTAGCCCTGCCGGTAAAACAGCCCGTCCGCCGCCTCGACAATTGAATCGCGGGTGGATTTCACGGTCATGGCGGTCAGGCGGCACGCGGTTCGGCAGAGCGATGGAACAGGTTTCGGGACATTGATCCCCCGGCGGCTCGCTTCGGCGTATTGGACATTCGTCCTAATCTATAGGACGGCCGTCCAACCCCGTCAAGGACCGGACGGACGCGAGAAAGATGCGCCGGGGCGGTCATCGGGATAGAATCGCCGCCCGCCTCAGGGAGCGCAGCGAATGACGAGGCGCATCGCAGTCATCCAAGGCCATCCGGACCCGGCAGGTCGCCACCTGCTGCACGCCATAGCCGACGCCTATGCCTCGGCTGCAGCGGCAGCCGGACACGAGGTCCGCCGCATCGATGTGGCGACGCTCGAGTTCCCCCTTCTGCGAACGCAGTCCGACTTCGAGACCGGCGCCATGCCGCCCGCTTTGGCTACACCTCGGGAGGACATGCACTGGGCCGAGCACTGGGTCTTTCTGTTCCCGCTCTGGCACGGAACCATGCCGGCGCTCCTCAAGGGCTTTCTCGAGCACATTTTCCGCCCCGGCTTTGCCATGGAGTACAAGAAGAAGGGTTTCCCGAAGCGGATGCTGGCCGGACGCTCGGCCCGTATCGTCGTGACCATGGGAATGCCGGTGCTGCTCTATCGCTGGTACTTCGGCGCCTATGGAATACGCGCTTTCGAGCGCAGCATGTTGAGCTTCGTCGGAATCAAGCCGATCCGTGAGAGCCTTTACGGGCTCGCTTTTGCCGACGAACGGAAACGCGCACGCTGGATCGAGGACATGCGCAGACATGGCGGACGGGGCGACTAGGTCGTGGACTCATAGGCGCGGGTCCATAGGCGTGTGGCCGCCAGGAGGACGGCGGCGAGATAGTTGCGGGCGAGCTTGTCGAAGCGGGTGGCGACGCGTCGGAAGTGCTTTAGC
>JAWLHE010000018.1:0-39681 GCA_041690495.1 Alphaproteobacteria bacterium
ACCACTTCCATACCCATCACCGCGGGGTGGAGCAGCCCGGTAGCTCGTCAGGCTCATAACCTGAAGGTCAGAGGTTCAAATCCTCTCCCCGCAACCAACGCCATCCCGCCAGCATGCAACGCTGGCGGGCTTTTTTGTTTTTGGAGCGGCGGAATGGGTGTGGACTCGGAGAAGGGCGGCACGCGAGCAGGTCATGCCGCCGCACCGGCGAGCTTGCGCAGATCGAAGCTCGCGTCGGCCGCTTGCTCGGCGGTCACCAGGGCGCGCGCTGCGACGAGCCTGCGGCCGACGATGTGGTCCATTGGCCGATTGACCGAATCGACGGCGATCAGACGGCCGCCACGCAGATAGACGACCGAGAACTTGCCGTCCGCGATCGAACCGCGCACCACGGTTTGATCGTGTCCTGCCGCGAGCCCCACCATCTGCAGCTTCAGGTCGTACTGGTCCGACCAGAACCACGGGACGGCGTCGTATGGCCGGTCCACGCCCGCGACGGTGGCGCCCGCCGTCTTCGCCTGGTCGAGCGCGTTCTGGACCGATTCGAGCCGCACCGGCGCATCGGCGAATGCGTTCGGATGGCGCGTGCAGTCGCCCGCTGCAACGATATCGGGATCGCTGGTCCGCGCAAAACGGTCGACGACGATGCCGTCATCGCAAGCAAGACCGGCGGCCCGGGCCAGCTCGGTGTTCGGGGCGGCCCCGGCGGCGATGAGGACGAGGTCGGCGTCCAGCCGCTCGCCGTCCGCGCACACGACCGCGCAGGCCCGGCCGCGATCCCCCTCGATCACCCGCACCGTCATGTTCAGCCTGATGCGCACGCCTTTGCGCGCATGGATCTCGGCAAGAAAGGCCGACAGCTGCGGCGCGACGGCGCGGGCGAGAAGCCGCTCCTGCGCCTCGACGATCGTTACGCGCTTCCCCAACAAGGTCAGCGCCGAGGCCACCTCGAGGCCGATGAACCCGCCGCCTATGATTACGACCGACTCGCCCTCGAGGGCCTGCTCGCGCAGGCGGCAGGCATCGGCGAGGGTGCGCAGCGTTGCGACGCGGTCGAGGTCGGCGCCCGGAACCGGAAGGTGCCGCGCGTGCGTGCCGAGCGCGAGTGCGAGGCGCCCATAGGCGAACTGCTGTCCGTCGGCGGTTTCGACGACGCGCCGTGCGCGGTCGATCGACGCGACCCGCGTCCCAAGCCGGACCTCGATCGCAGCCTCGCGATAGAACGCTTCGCCCCGGATCGGCAACGCCGCCTCGGACACTTTCCCAAAAAGGAACCCTTTGGAAAGCGGCGGCCGCTGATAGGGCAGGCAGGGTTCATCGCTCAGAATGCGAACCGGCGCAGCATAGCCGTGCTCGCGCGCGCTGACGGCGATCTGCGAGGCGGCATAGGATCCGCCGACGATTACGAGCCCGGCGCTCATAGGCTCTGCCGATCCGGAAGACCGACGACCAGTTCGTCGAGCGCAGCCGGGACGGCCATCCGGCAGCTCAAGCGATGCGTCGGCCGCCGCTCGGCCGCCGCGCCTTCCGGCATCGCGCTTCCGCGCTTCGACTCAATGCCGGGAAACCTGATCCGGATCGCCATATCCCTCACAGCCATGCCTTCGTGCGCATCGATCGGCGCTCGTGGCCATCCTTCGATACACAAATGATCGTTGCCATCGGCTCCTCTGTCTCGTGGCAGACCCTTGCCAAGATCTCAGCCCGCCGCGCGGTCCAGCTGCCATCATAATGAAGCCGGACATCCGATCGCGAGTCGAACACGTAGGCGGCAGGGAGTGCGGAAGCCGCACGAGGCGCTCGAGCCGATATTGCCGACTCACGGTCTGACAAGCATGATCGCCTCGATCTCGACGGAGATGTCGCTGGGCAGCGAACCCATCCCAACCGCCGAACGCGCATGGCGCCCGGCATCGCCCAGCACTTCGACGAAGAGGTCGGAGCAGCCATTGATGACTTTTGGCTGGTCGCCGAAGCCGTGCACGCCATTGACCATCCCGAGCAGCTTGACGACCGCCTCGATCCGGTCGAGCGAGCCCAGCGCCTGGCGCGTGGCTGCGAGCAGCTGAAGGCCGACCAGACGGGCGCGCCTGTAGCCTTCTTCGACCGACACCGGACCGCCGACCTGGCCGGTCAGGAGCTTGCCGTCTTCGTCGCGCGGACCCTGGCCGGACAGGAACAGCAGTCCGCCCGCGAGGCGGTAGGGCACGTAATTGGCGACCGGCGCAGGCACCGCCGGCAGCTTGATCCCGAGTTCCTGAAGACGCCTTTCCGCACTCATGTTCGCTCCCCTCGTTTCGAATTGTCGCGCCAGCCGCCAGAGCATCATGCCCGGACTCGGTTTCGACCTCCACCGTACAGGCGGCATGGTCGACCCGCGGAACCGCGGATCAGGTTTCGATGAGCGGTCAGGCCGGGGCGGCCTTATCGAGGCGTGCTGCGCGGATATCGCCATCGCGGACAGCGATGCGCGTGAGGCATGTCTCGACACGGGCCAAAGAGGAAAGTTCGCCGTCGTACGGCCGCGTGGAAGCGCAGTTCGCGCCGGGGCGCAACCGGATGCTGCGCGGCGGCAGCAGCCCGGAATCCCCCTAGCGGCGCCTCAGTTTCGCACTGCGGTCCAACGGTTCGCAGTGCAGTGACGTAGGACCGCATGATCGTCTAACATCCTCCGAACCCCGCCGGCCAAGCATGCGGGGACCAGGGAGGTCTTTTGCGGATGACGGACGGGCGAGACCGGCCAGCATCGGGGCAGGCGCAACCGGCCATCGGCGGCGACATGGTCGAGGAGCTGCATTATCGCGAGTTGAGCGGCCCCGCCATGTTCGCGGTATGCGCGCTGACGATCGCCGCCATGGTGATCGTCGTCAATCAGCTCCTCAATCTGCAGCTGTTCGTCGGCGTGCTCTTTGTCGAGAACCGCTACCTGTATCTGCTCGCCGCAACTGTGCTGCCGGTCGTGTTTCTTGCCTACCCGTTGCACCCCGGCACGAGCGGCGACCCGCCCCTTTACGACATGGGCCTTGCAGCCGCCGCTCTGGGGGTGGGTTGCTACTTTGCATGGAACGGCCAGCGCATCCTCAACGAGGGCTGGGAGTACGGTGCGCCGCCGCTTGCGATAGCATTGGCCGGCGTCTATGCGCTGCTGATCGTCGAGGCGCTGCGCCGCACTGCCGGCTGGGTAATCACGGTGATCGTGCTCGCCTTCGCCTTCTATCCGGTCGTCGCGGACAAGATGCCCGGTCCGATCTCGGGGCTCCCGCAGACATTGCCCGACACAGTCGCTTATCACATCATCAGCGCCGAGGCTGCTTTCGGCATTCCGATGAAGGCGTTCGGCGAGATCGTCGTCGGCTTCATCGTGTTCGGCGTGGCGTTGAACTACACCGGCGGCGGCAGGTTCTTCAACGACGTCGCTTTCGCGCTCGTCGGCCATGTCCGCGGCGGCGCGGCCCAGGTCGGCGTCGTGTCGAGCGCATTGCAGGGCTCGATCAGCGGCAGCGTGATCTCCAACGTGATCTCGAGCGGGGTGGTCACGATTCCGGCGATGAAGCGCACCGGGTTCTCGCCGCATTACGCCGGTGCAGTCGAGGCGGTCGCCTCGACGGGCGCCGTGCTGATGCCGCCGGTCATGGGCTCGACGGCTTTCGTCATGGCCTCGTTCCTCGGCATGTCGTACGGCGAGATCGCATTGGCCGCGGCAATTCCCGCCTTTCTATTCTATCTCGGCCTGATGTTCCAGGTCGACGGCTACGCGGCGCGCGCCGGGCTCAGGGGCTTGCGCCGCGACGAACTGCCGAATCTGAGGGAAACCATCAAGCACGGCTGGTACTACATCGCCGTTCTCGTCACCCTGGTGTTCTTCATGGTGTACGAGACCCGGGAGGCGATGGCGCCGTTCTATGCGACCGCGTTGCTGCTGGTTATCAACCAGATCCTGCCACGGCACCGCATGACGTGGGCGCGATTCGTCGAGTTCATCTGCGCCACCGGCCGCGGTCTCGCGGAAATCGTGTCCGTGCTGCTCGGCGTCGGCTTCATCATCGGCGCCTTCTCGGTGACCGGCCTTGCCGGCACGCTCGCCAACGACCTCGTCTATCTCGCCGGTGACGCGCCGATCCTGCTTCTGCTCATGGGCGCCATCACCAGCTTCATCTTCGGCATGGGGATGACGGTCACCGCCTGCTACATCTTCCTGGCAATCGTGCTGGCGCCGCCTCTGGTCCAGGCGGGTCTCGATCCGCTGGCCGTACATCTGTTCATCATGTACTGGGGCATGGTGTCGTTCATCACGCCGCCGGTGGCGCTGGCCTCTTTTGCCGCGGCGCCGCTCGCGCGCTGCAGTCCCTTCGCGATCGGTTTCGAAGCAATGCGAATGGGCTCTGTCATGTATTTCGTGCCGTTCTTCGTCGTCCTCAATCCGGCGTTGATCCTGCGCGGTTCCGCCCCGGAGGTCGCCGTTGTCATTGCGACCGCGCTGGTCGGCATCATGTTCATCGCAGCGGCGCTGCAGGGTTACCTGATGGGCGTCGGGCGGATCGAAAGCAATGCGGCCGGATGGACCGCGCGTGCGCTGCTCTTCTCGGCTGGATTGTCCTTCGCCGCGCCGGGCAGCGAGGCACTCGGCCTCGGCCATCTCGAGCTGTTCCTGATCGCGCTGGCGCTGGCCTTGCCCGGCATTGCCCTGGTGCGCTGGCAGAATCGTCCGGGTCTGATCCGCGGACCCGCCGCGAAACCGTCGGGGTGACGACGGCAAAGACTCAACCATGTTTCACGAGGGAGGAACGCAAATGAACATCAGGTCACGAATGCTTTGCCTCGGCGCCGCCTTAGCGGCGGCGCTCTCGATGCCCGCTGCAGGCATGGCCGCCGACATCAAGCTGCCCGAGACGCTCGCGTGGACGGCCTATGATGTCGGCTCGGGCGGCTACAATCAGGCCGTTGCGATCGGCAGTGCGCTCAAGAGCAAGCTGCAGGTCAATCTGCGCGTGCTGCCGGGCAAGAACGACATCTCTCGCAACCTGCCGCTGCGCGAGAAGCGCGTGCAGTTCTCGGCGAACGGTGTCGGCGGCACCTATCTGGCCCAGGAGGGGCTCTACGAGTTCGGCGCCAAGGAGTGGGGGCCGCAGCGGCTGCGGCTTCTTCTGCTCAATAACGCCGATGCGCTGCTGACCATCGTCACGGCGAAGGACGCCAACATCAAGACGATCTACGACATCAAGGGAAAGCGCGTTGCCTGGGTCGCCGGCGCGCCGTCGCTCAACCAGAACATCACAGCCATGCTCGCCTTCGCCAATCTGACGTGGAATGACGTGACCAAGGTCGAGTTCGGCGGCTTCGGTGCCGCGATGCAGGGCATCATCGCCAACCAGGTCGATGCCGCCTTCTCGTCGTCGATCTCGGGCCAGGCGTACAAGATCGCCTCGTCGCCGCGCGGCCTTCAGTACCCGACCTTCCCGCACAAGGACAAGGAGGGCTGGGCGCGGATGAACAAGATCGCCCCGTTCTTCGTCCCGTTCATGGGCACCGAAGGCGCCAACATGTCGAAGGACAACCCGGTCGAGGCGACGACCTATCCGTATCCGACACTGATCGCCTATGACGGTCAGGACGCGGAGCTCGTCTACAACATGACCAGGGCCATGGTCGAATTCTTCCCGGACTACAAGGACGGAGCACCCGGCAACAACGGCTGGGATCTCAAGCGGCAGATCTTCACCTGGGTGGTGCCGTATCATGAGGGAGCGATCCGCTACTTCAAGGAGATCAATGTCTGGAAGCCGGAGCACCAGGCGCACAACGACAAGCTGGTCAAGCGTCAGGATGCGCTCGCCAGTGCCTGGGACGGCTATGCCAAGTCCGCCTCCGGCGACGGAGAGGCGTTCTATGCCGGGTGGGTCAGGGCCCGCGCCGCGGCCCTGACCAAGGCCGGCTTCGATCCGGTCGTGACGGAGTAACTACCAATCGGGCAGGGACGCGCCCCTGGCGTGTCCCTGCCCGGCCTGCAGTTTCGAGATCGGCTCGTCGGCTATCTATAGGGAAGCGCGCCGAGGGACGAATACCGCTCATTCAGGCGGTTCAGCATCTCCACGTCCTCCTCGCTGATCTGGAAATAGAAAACGTCGAGGTTCTCTTCCAGATGCGCCCGCCGGTTAGCCTTGGGCAGGGGGACTGTGCCGCGCTGCAGGTTCCACCGGAGCAGTAACTGTGCCGGCGATTTGCGGTAGTTCGCCGCGACCTTCCCGAGCGCCTCATGTCCAAGGCGTTGGGTGCGGGTCAGGGGACTGTACGCCTGGATGACGATCTTCCTTCGTGAAGCGTATTGCAGCATGTGATCGCTGTATCCGAAGGGGCTCCACTCGATCTGATTGACGGCCGGCACTTCGCCTGTCGCATCGATCAGGGCATCGATGAGGTCCACGGCGTAGTTGCTGACGCCGATGTCTCGGGTGAGGCCGTCGCTCCTCGCGCGAATCAGCCCCCGCCAAAGTTCTTCGCCCGCACCCTTTTGCGGCGGGCGGTGTATGAGCATGAGATCGGCGTATTCCAGCCCGAGTTCGCCGAGATTCCTGCGCGTCGCCGCGTAGGCGTCGTCCGTTTCTTCTGCCTTCGTTACCAGGTAGATATCGGACCGACGCACGCCGGCGCGGCGAATGCCTTCGCCGATGCCTGGCTGGGTTCCGTAGTCGCCGGAGGTGTCGATCATGCGATAGCCGAGCTTCAGGGCAGCCTCGATCGTTGCGGCCGTGTCGTCCGTTAGCTGCCACGTTCCGAGGCCCAGGACGGGCATCCTGTTGCCTGTGTGAAGTGTTATCTCGCTGTTTCGATCCATGCCTAGTGCCGTGGGAGCCGTTGATCGCAGTCAACAGGTTCCGGCCCCATCGGGGCGCCGGAATGCTGATCTAAACAGGCGGTTCGCGATGGCGTTCCAGCGGGACTGGAGCTCGGCTGCGAAACCCGCGAGCGCGGCCTAGCGCAGCGTCTCGAACAGGCGGAGGAGGAGCTGGGTGCGGGGCTCGAGCGAGGAGACGTAGATCTGCTCGTCGATGGCATGCGCGCCCTTGCCGTCGGCGCCGAGGCCGTCGAGGGTGGGGATGCCGAGCGCCGCGGTGAAGTTGCCGTCGCTGCCGCCGCCGGTCTTCACACCCTGCAGGTCGAAACCGATCTCGGCGGCGAGGCCGCGGGCGTGCTCGTAAAGCGCGCGGATGCCGTCATCGGTTTCGTAGGGCGGGCGGTTGAGGCCGCCCTCGACCTCGAGCGTCACGTCGGGGTCCCTGACCTTCAGGTTCCGCACGCGCGTGAGGCATTCCTCGACTATCGCAGCGCTGGGGATGCGCATGTCGAGGGTGATCTCGCATTCCGCCGGCACGACATTGGTGCCGGTGCCGCCGGTGATGGTGCCGACGCTGACGGTCAGGCCCGTCTCGTAATTCGTCATCGCCTCCAGCGCCAGGATCTGGTGCGCCATCTCCTTGATGGCACTGCGGCCGTCCTGGTGGCGCAGGCCTGCATGCGAGGCGCGGCCCTTGGTGCGCAGCTTCATGATGACCGTGCCCTTGCGCGCCAGCACGATCTTGCCGCCGTCCCGCGCCGGTTCCATCACCAGCGCGTATTTTGCGCGGCGCGCTTCGCGCTCGATGATCTCGCGCGAGGTCGGGCTGCCGACTTCCTCCTCGGGCACGAACAGGAAGGTGATCGGCAGCTTGGTGGTGCGGCCGAGACGGACGAGATGGCGGTACGCGTAATACGCCATGTGGCCGCCCGCCTTCATGTCGTAGATGCCGGGGCCGTAGACGACGTCGCCCTCGCGCCGCCATTTCATCGGCCCGGCGAGCGAGCCGTGCGGATGCACGGTGTCGAGATGGGCGACGACGAGGATGCCCTTGTCGCCTTCGCCCCACGGCGAGCGGCCGATCAGCACGTCGCCGAAGCCGGCGGCACCGGGAACGCGCTCGATCTTCTGGCCGACGTCGCGGAGCTGGCGCTCGACATTGTCGACCAGCTTGTTGACGGCGGCGCCGTCGTTCGAAGGAGTCTCGACCTCCACCCACTCGCGGATGCCGGCGAGGATCTCCTCGGCGTCGATGCGCGGGAGATTGTCCTTGGCCGCCTTCTTGCTCATCACGCTGCCGCTTTGCGCGGCAGGGACGCGGTCTCGCCGAGGTCCCAGAACAGCCCGCTCATCAGCCGCAGCGCCTCGCGCGCGATCGAGCCGAGCAGGTGCTCGTTGGGCGCATGCTGCGAGCAGGCGGCATAGGAATGCGGCACCCACACGGTGGGCAGGCCGAGCACCTCGGAGAAGCAGTCGTTCGGCAGCGAGCCGCCGAGATTGGGAAGGATGGCGGGCTTCGCGCCGGTGGTCTTCTCGATCGAGGCCACGGCCCACTTCACCCAGGGATGGTCGGGGTCGAGCCGCGTCGCCGGGAAGAATCCAGCGTGGGCCTGCTCGACCTTCACCATGCCGAAGCCGTGCCGGTCGAGGTGGCGGCGCAGGGCCGGGACGATGTCCTTGGGATCGACGCCGACGACGTAGCGGAGCTGGCAATGCGCGTTGCAGCGCGGCGGAATGGCGTTGACCGGGTTGTCGGGATTGCCGGTCCGGAAGGCCAGCACCTCGAAGCTCGACCAGCCGAACACGCGCTCGGCCGGCGTCAGGCCCGGCTCGCCCCAGCCCTCGTCGATCTCGGGCGCGTCCTCGCCGCCCTCTACAACGCAGTCAGCCAGCGCCACGCGCACCGAGTTGGGTAGCGATTTCGGCTTCCATTCCGGAATGCGGATGGCGCCAGTCGGCGTCGTGATCGAGGCGAGCGCATGGGCGAGGATGATGCCCGGGTTGGCGAGCAGGCCGCCCCAGTTGCCGGAATGATGGCCGCCTTCGCGCAGGTCGACGGTGAAGTCGATGTTCATGGCCCCGCGCGAGCCGAGGAAGATGGTCGGCCGGCTCGGCGTCAGGCGCGGGCCGTCCGACGCGATCAGCACGTCGGCCTTGAGCAGCGCCTTCTCCTGCTCACAGAACTCGCGCAGCCCGGGAGAGCCGATCTCCTCGCTAGTCTCGATCAGGAACTTGAGATTGAAGCCGAGCCGGCCGCGCGCGGCGAGCACCGCGGCGACCGCACCCATGTTGATGCTGTGCTGGCCCTTGTTGTCGGCGGTGCCGCGGCCGTAGACGCGGTCGCCCTCGGGCTTGATCTGCCACGGCCCGATGCCCTCGCGCCACTGCGTCTCCTGGCCGCGGATGACGTCGCCATGGCCGTAGGTGAGCACGGTGACGAGCGACGGATCCTCGATGCGCTCGGCGACCAGGAATGGCCCCCCCTTGGCGACCGGGTTCGGCAGGAGACGGCACTTGAAGCCGAGCTTCTCCAGGCTCGGCGTCATTTCCTGGGTCAGGTAGCGCTCGAGCTCGCCGCGCCGCTCGGGGTTCTGGCTCTCGGTCATGATTGCCACCCGCCGTGCGAGGTCGTCGTAGAATCCACCGTTGTCGTAATAGGTCTCGGCGTTGGCGATGGCGGCGTCGCGCGTCATTTCCAAGTCTCCATCGGGTGTTCAGGTGCGCTGCTCGGGCGCAGCGATGTCGCGGATGCCGTCGCCGAGCAGGTTGATGGCGAGAACGAGGGCAAGCAGGGTAAAGCCGGGGATGTTGATCAGCCAGGCGCTGAAGAACATGTACTGTTTGGCCTCGGCGATCATCAGGCCCCAGGACGGCAGCGGCGGCTGAACGCCGAGGCCGAGGAACGAAAGCGAAGCCTCGAGCAGGATGGCGCTCGCCATCTCGAGCGTGGCGACGACGACGAGATTGCCGGTGATGTTCGGCATGATCTCGCCGAGCACGATCCGCGGCGCGGAGCAGCCCATCGCGCGGGCGGCGGTGACGTAGTCGAGATTGCGCGTCTGCATCGTGGCGCTGCGCATGACCACGGCGAATCGGTCCCATTTGAGCAGGCCCAGTACCAGGATCACGATCCATAGCGAGCTGCCGACGAGCGCCACGACCGCGAGCGCAACGAGAATCACCGGCAGCGACAGCCGCGTGGTAATAAGATAGCCGATCAGCAGATCGACGCGGCCGCCGAAATAGCCGGCGATGATGCCCAGCGTCGTGCCGATCAGTCCGGAGATGAACATCACCGACAGGCCGATCAGCAGTGAAATGCGCGAGCCGTAGATCATGCGCGAGAGATAGTCGCGGCCGAGCTGGTCGGTGCCGAGTGGATGAAGCCAATCGCCCTTCTCGTACCAGATCGGCGGGATGAGGCGGCGGGTGAGGTCCTGCGCGTAGGGGTCGTGCGGTGCGATCGCCGGCGCAAGCAGGGCGGTGAGCATCACCAGCACAAGGATGGCGGCGCCGATCATGAAGCCGCCATGGCCGAAGATGCGCTTGCGTAGCAGGGTCGCCGGCGTCGGCGCCAGGATCGTCTCCGGGCTCAGTGCTGCGCCGGGGCCCGGGGGGACGAGGGCGGAGGCAGTCTCGGCGGCCATCGGTCAGCCGACGCGGATGCGCGGGTCGAGCCACGCATTGAGGAGATCGGCAAACAGGGTCAGCACGATGTAGAACAGCGAGACCAGCAGCACGATCGCCTGCACGACAGGAAAGTCGTTGTGAATGATGCTTTCATAGGCGAGATAGCCGAGGCCGTTCAGCGCGAAGACCGTCTCGATGATCACCGACCCGCCGAGCATGAAGCCGAGTTGCACGGCGGCGAGCGCCACCACCGGAATGATCGCATTGCGCAGCGCATGCTTGAACAGGATGCGGCCGGCGCGAAGGCCCTTGGCGCGCGCCGTGCGGATATAGTCGGCCTGCAGAACCTCGAGCATGCCGGCGCGCGTCAGCCGCATGATGGCTGGCGTCGCATAATAGCTAAGGGCGATCGCCGGCATGATGAAATGCGCCCAGGTGTCGCCGCCCGAGATCGGCAGCCAGCGCAGCGTGAGGCCGAACAGCAGGATCAGCAGCAGCGCGAACCAGAATGGCGGCATGGCCTGGCCGATCACTGCGATGGTGAGGGTGAGGCGGTCGATCCAGCTGTTCGGGCGGATGGCGGCCGCGACCCCGAGCGGAATCGACAGCGTGAGTGCGAAGCTTAGCGCCATCGCGCCGAGCGTCAGGGTGGTGCCGATCCGCTCCCACACGATCGCCGCGACCGGGGTGCGGAAGTAGAAGGAATCGCCGAAATCGCCGATTGCCGCGCGCGACAGCCATTCCAGATACTGCACGACCAGCGGCCGGTCGAAGCCGTACTGCTTGCGGATGAGCTCGATGTCCTCGGAGCGAGCACCCTCGCCGGCCATCGCCGTGGCGACATCCGTCGAGAGCTGCACCAGCAGGAAGCAGATCACCGACACGGTGAGCGCCACCAGCACCGCCATCAACGCACGTTTTGCCGCGAAGACGAGCATGGCGATCTACCTCTTACGCCGCCGCTTCCGGAGCGGCCTTCACGCAACCCTCTCCCGCAAGCGGGAGAGGGTTGTGATCGAACGCTGGGCCGCATGCCTCTTCCCGCTTGCGGGAGGAGGCGGAGAACGAGGGCGAGGTCGCCTTCACGTCACCCGTTGTTACTTCCACTTCGCTTCCCAGAAGCGCGGAATCTCGTCCGGGTAGGCCGTGAACGCGAGATCCTTGGTGTACGCGTAGTAGACCGGGAGCGAGTAGAGCGGTACCGAGTAGCTCTCCTGCGCGATCTTCACGAGCGCCTTGGCATAGGCCTCCTTGCGCACCTCGGGATCGACCGACGTGTCGCCCGTTTCGAGCCAGTCGCGGACTTGCGGGTCGCGGTTGATGTCGTCGTCGAGGAACTTCCAGTAGTGCGGCGTCGACGCCGAGACGTCGTTGACCGAGAACGAACCCCAGGTCTGATGCGCAACGGCGCCTTCGCCCTTGCGCATTGCGTCGCGCATCGCCGCGTACTGCATGAAGCGGAGATTGGCGCGGATGCCGGCCGCTCGCAGATAGCCGATCATCGCCTCGGTCTGGTGCCGCTCGCGATAGGCGTAAAGGTCGACGTCGATGCCGTTGGGAAAGCCGGCCTCGGCCAGCAACGCCTTCGCCTTGGCCGGATCGTAGTTGTAGCGCGGGGCGCCTGCGTCGGTGCAGCCGAACTGGCTGGGGAAGCAGTTGGTGTGCAGGACGCGTGCGCCTTCGCCGACGACCGACTTGAGCATCGCTTCACGGTCGATCGCGTGTGCGAAGGCCTGGCGCACGCGCTTGTCTTTCAGCGCCGGGGTCGTCGTCTTGTCGGTGCTGTTGAAGTGCAGGAAGACGATCCGCATCGTCTCGCCGGCCTTCACCTCCAGGGTCGGCACGGTCTTGAGCTGGTTGGCCTGGTCGGGCGGCACGTTGAAGATCCAGTCCGCGCCGCCGGCCATCAGCTCCGCCATCTGCGTGTTGCGGTCGGGGATCAGCCGCAGCTCGAGCTTGCCGATCGTCGGCTGCGGGCGCGGGCTGTCCTTGAAGTAGTCGGTGTTCTTCTCGAGGCGCACGACGCGGCCCGGCTGGTGCTCGGTGACCTTGTAAGGCCCGGTGCCGACCGGGTTCTCGCTCATGCCCTTCGGGCCGACCTTCTCGTAGTACTCGTTGGGGTAGATGTTGACCGGCCCGGCAAGATATTCGAGTGCCGCCGGGAAGGCCTTCTTGAGATTGATGCGGACCTTGTATTGGCTGACCTTCTCGGCGTTGGCGATCCAGTTCACGTTCGTCTGAGTGACCGCCTTGTTCTCGGGCTTCGAAACGAAATTGAGCGTGTAGACCACGTCGTCGGCGTCGAACGGCTCGCCGTTGTGGAACTTGACGCCTTGGCGAAGGTCAAACTCAAGGGTCTTCTCGTTGACCCATTTCCAGCTGGTCGCGAGCTCGCCCTTGTACCGGTTGGTCTTGGGATCGCGATGGATCAGGTGGTCCCAGATGTGATGGGCGAGGATCACGCCGATCCGCACGTTGTTGAAGTAGGAGTCGATGCTCTCCGGGACCTGGTCGGCCGCGAAGACGATGGTGTCGTTGCGCTTTCCGGCTTCCGCCGTCGTTACGAGGCCGGTCGCCGCCGCCGCCGCGATCGCCCCCCAGATCAAGTTCCGAACCGCCATTTTTCAGCCTCCTCTGTTCCCTGCCGGCATCATACGGATGGCCGGGTTTCCTCGTCCAGTCGGGCCGTGTCCGCCCGCTGTTCATAAAGATGGCATTCGATCCGCTTACCGGGCTCGACCAGCGGCACGGGCGCCAAGAAGCGGCATGCCTCCAGGGCTTCCGGGCAGCGCGGATGGAAGGTGCAGCCGCTGGGCGGATCGATCGGATTGGGGTAGGCGACGCCGAGCCTGGTGTCGGGAATGCCCAGCCCCGGCTGCGGGGTCAGCACGGACGCGAGCAGAGCCTGGGTATAGGGATGCAGCGGCCCGGCGAACAGCGTCTCCGTCGCCGCCTCCTCGACGATGCGGCCGAGATACATGACGGCGACGCGGCTCGCGATGTGCTCGACCACGGCGAGATTATGGCTGATGAACACATAGGTCAGGCCCAGCTCGCGCTGCAGGTCCTGCAGCAGGTTGAGGATCTGCGACTGCACCGATACGTCGAGGGCGGAAGTCGGCTCGTCGCACACGACGATCTCGGGCCGCATGACGAGCGCGCGTGCGATCGCGACGCGCTGGCGCTGCCCGCCCGAGAGCTGGTTGGGGTAGCTGTCGAGCACGCGCCGCGGCAGGCCGACCAGATCGATCATCTCCTCGACGGTGCGGCGGCGCTGGGCGGAATTGCCGATGTCGTGAACGATCAGCGGCAGGCCGACGATGGCGCGCACCGACTTGCGCGGGTTGAGCGAGGCGTAGGGATCCTGGAACACGGGCTGGATGCGCCGGGCGACGTCGCGGCGCTCGAGCTCGGCCACCGGCCGGCCGTCGAGCCGGATGGCCCCCGCGGTGGGTGCCAGCAGGCCGAGGATCATGCGCGCCAGCGTGGTCTTGCCGCAGCCCGATTCGCCGACGATCGCCAGCACCTCGCCGCGCTCGATCTTCAGGCTCACGCCGGCGACCGCACGCAGCACGCGCGACTTGCTGAACAGCCCCGTCGTGACCGTGAAATCGCGGCGAACGTCTTCGAGCTCGATCAGGGCCGTCATCGCGGGGGCTCCGGGCGATCGGGGGCGCGGCAGGGCAGCATGTCGCACTCTACCGTGCGCCCGCCGGCCCGAGAAGGCGGCGGCGCCACGAGCGCTGCAGGAGCCAGAAGGCGATCGATATGTTGACGAGGTTCCATCCAATTCCGTTGAGCAGCGCCACCTGGTACGAGCCGGTCGCATCGAAGATCGCGCCCGACATCCAGCCGCCCAGCGCCATCCCGGCCAGTGTCGCGGACAGCGCGAGGCTGATCCGGAAGCCGGCCTCGCGCGCCGGGAACAGCTCGCGCACGATGAACGGATAGCTCGGCACGATGCCGCCC
Source organism: Alphaproteobacteria bacterium (assembly GCA_041690495.1). Lineage (GTDB taxonomy): Bacteria > Pseudomonadota > Alphaproteobacteria > CACIAM-22H2 > CACIAM-22H2 > DATAAP01. The sequence goes on from JAWLHE010000018.1 coordinate 14,432, forward strand.
TGGACGAGGCCGAACACCGCGGAGATGACGTAGAGCGAGGCAAGCCCGTCGAACGGCAGATATAAGGCGAGCGCTACCGCCTGCAGGAGCGAGCCGAGGATCAGGGTCGGCAGGCCGCCGATGCGGTCGAGGATCCAGCCGGAGGCGAGCCGGCTGACGGTGCCGAAACCGAGCATCAGCGACAGCATCTCGGCGCCGCGCGCAGGGCCGTAGCCGAGATCGACGCAATAGGCGACGATATGGACCTGCGGCATCGACATGGCGACGCAGCACGCCAGGCCGGCGAGGACCAGCAATCCCTGCGTCACGTTCGGCGAAAGGCCGAGTGCGGGACCGGCCCCGCCGTTGCCGGAAGTCACGGCGATCGGCCTTTGCGGCGGCGGCGGACGGCGAAGGAGCAGGGACAGCGGCAGCAATGTCGCGACGCAGATCAGGCCGATGGCGATATGCGTCTGCCGCCAGCCTTCCGTCGCGATGAAATGCTCGATGATCGGCGGCCATACCGTGCCGGCGATGTAGTTGCCGCTGGCGACGAGCGCGATGGCGAGGCCGCGGCGGCGCTCGAACCACAACGACGTATCGGCGATCAGCGGCCCGAACATCGCTGCACTGCCGAACATCCCGATCGCGACGCCATGGATTATCGCGAAAACCCAGATGCTGCCGGAATAAGCTACCGCAACGTAGCCGAGGCCCAGGGCGATGGCGCCGAGGACGACCGGCACCACGATACCTGCGCGGTCGCTGAGGCGCCCCATCAGCACGCTGCCGAGAACGAGTCCGAGCATGGTTGTCGTATAGGGCAGCGACGCGCCGGCGCGGGGCACGCCGAACTCGGCCTGCACCGCGGGCAGCGCCACGACGATGGACCATAGACCGACGCTGCCGATGATGCTCACCGCCACGGCGACGCCCAGACGCAGCCAGGAATAGGCCGAATCCACCTGACCTTCCGGCCATCGACCGGGTGCGGGATTCATGCGCCGGCTGAATCGGTCATCGCGAGCGCCGGCTCGCCGAGAATGCACCGATAGGCGTGGCCGGACGGGCGAACGGTGAGATCGATCGCCGCGCGGCCGCATGCTGGAACGGCTTGCGGGCAGCGATTGCGGAACTGGCACGCCGTCAGCTCTCCGATCGGGGTCGGCACGACGCCGGGGATGGCGCCGAGCGGAGCACCCCGTCGCGTCCGGCCCGGAATGGGAATGCAGCGCAGCAGCCCGCGCGTGTAGGGATGCAGCGGCTGCTCGAACACCTCCTTAGCGGTGCCGGTCTCGACGACTTCGCCGGCGTACATAACTGCAACCCGATCGGCGATGCGCGCGACGATGCCGAGATCGTGGGTGATCAGGATCAGCCCCATCTGAAATTCGCGCTGCAGGTCGGCGAGCAGGCGCAGGATCTGTGCCTGAATGGTCACGTCGAGCGCCGTCGTCGGCTCGTCGGCTATGATCAGCCGCGGGTCGCACATCAGGGCCATGGCGATCATGACGCGCTGGCGCAGACCGCCCGAGAGCTGATGCGGATACTGGCCGAGACGGCTCGCCGCCGCGGTGATGCCGACCTTCTCGAGCATGAACACGGCGCGTTCGCGCGCCGCCTTCGGCGACACCGCGCGATGGCGCAGCAGCGCCTCCTCGAGCTGGTTGCCGATCGTGTAGGCGGGGTTCAGCGCCGTCATCGGCTCCTGGAAGATCATCGCCATGCGATTGCCGCGCAGTTCGGACATCTCGCGCTCGCGCGCCCTGCTGAGATCCTTGCCTTCGAACGTGTAGCGCGCGGTGCTGCGCCGCGCCGTGCGCGGCAGCAGGTCCATCAGCGCCAGCGCCGTCAGCGACTTGCCGCAGCCGGATTCACCGACGAGGCACAAGGTCTCGCCTCGACCGACCGAAAAGCTGATGCCGCGCACCGCGTGCAGCATCCCGGCGGGAGTCGGAATATCGACGCGCAGATCCTCGACGCTGAGCAGGCTCATCGCTCCTCCGCCGCCGCGCCCGACCATGGCGACATCACGTCCGTCATGCCGATGCGCTCGTTGCTCCCGGGTTCGATCATGATCGCACACGGGCAGGCGTAGTTGGCCGGCAGCACGACATGCTCGGCAAGCTTCGCCTGGAACCGGTTTGCGAGCGCATCCTGCACGCCGTGGGCTAGGCGTGGGTCGGCGTGGATTTCCGCCTCGCCGCTGGCGTCGATACGCGGCTGATGAAATGCGGCGTCGAGCGGCATACGGAAATCGATCAGGAACGAGAGGAGCTGCGTCACTGCTGAAACGATCTTGCGTCCGCCGGACGCGCCGAGCGCAATCCACGGCGCGCCGTCCCTTGCCGCCACCACGGGGCACATGTTCGACAGCGGGCGCTTGCCCGGCGCCATGGAGTTCGGCCGGCCGGGGCGCGGGTCGAACCACATCACGCCGTTGTTCATCAGGATGCCGGTCGCAGGCAGCAGGACTTTACTGCCGAAGACGGAGAGCAGGGTCTGGGTCAGCGACACGAAATTGCCGGCGCCGTCGACGACGCTGAGATGCGTGGTGCAAGACGGCGCGACTGTGTCGTCCACCTCGCCCATATGCTCTAATCGGTGCCGATAAGCTTCGCCGAGCGCTTCGGCATAGGCGCAGTAGGCGTCCGGGCCCGGCGCTTCGCCCGCCGGCCGGAGCTTCTCGACGCCTGCCAGCGCACGGGCGAGGGTCGGGCCGGCCGTGAGCCCGCCGGCCACGAGCAGATCGACGTCGCGATACCGGAACGCGAGCGGATCGACCACGCGGGCCGCATAGCGGGCGAGATCATCCTCGCGCAGCACTGCGCCGAGCGCCGTGGCGTCGCCGGCAATCTTGCGGGCGACGGCGCCCTCGTAGAATTCGCGCCGCCCGGCAATGGCGATCCGGCGCAGCGTCCCGGCCAGGGCAGGCATGGCAACGTGCACACGTTCCGCGCCGGGCAGCACCGCCGGCGGGAAGCCGTCGGCCAGATAAAAGGATGCCGTCGTCGGATAGCGCGCGAGATCGCGCGCCGATGTCGCGAGCCGCAGTGTCGTGAACCAGTCCACCGGCAGGCCGCGCTCGGCCTCGGCAATGGCCGGCTCGAGCAGCCGTGCCCATGGGAGCGTGCCGAAGCGCTCGTGCGCCAGGCCCAGCCCGTCGACCTGTCCGGGCACGGCGAAGGACAGCGGGCCGTGAACGTTGCGGTCCTCGGCAACCTTCGGCCAGCCGAACAGGTCGCCGCCGCTGCCGGTCCCGGTCAGCGGAAAATCGGCCGGATCGAGCCGGCACGGCGCGACCGGGCCGAACTCGACGACATGCGCGCTGCGTGTCCTCGCCTGCCACACGACCATGTAGCCGATACCGCCGAGGCCGCTGTTCCACGGCTCCAGCGCCGCGAGCGCAAATCCGGCGGCGACCGCGGCGTCGATCGCATTGCCGCCCTCGGCGAGAATGCCGGCGCCGATCCGGGCCGCGGCGATGCTCTGCGAAACGACGATTCCCCGCGACGAGCGGGCCGACGGTTTCCGGACGACCCAGTTCTGGGACAGGCTGTTCATACGTTCCCGTGACGCTTCTTACCCTGCCATTGCCGGCGAGATGCATTCTCGTCCCGGCTTCTGCGAACCATACGCAACTCTTATTGATCGTGCCTCAGTTATCTTCATCGTCGCGGAGCCTTCCGTCATGAAGATTGTCGATGTCAGGGCCTACACCCTCAAGACACCGCTCGGGAGCCCGTTCGCCTTGTCCCAGGGCCGGGCCGATCGGCACAGGGCGACTCTCGTTGAGATTGAAACGGATTCCGGGATCACGGGCTTGGCGAGGCGCTCTGCAACGGACTGCAACCGCCGGAGACCGGCGCCGCGGATCGTTGCGTCGGCGCTAAGGCCGCTCCTCGTTCCCGGCCTGCTGGCAGATCGTCACGATCTGCCGCGCCAATGCCATTCAGGCGAACCCGCATGTCTCGGTCTCGTCCGTTTCGCAGGTGCCTTCGCTGCACCTCTTCGCGGCTCGGCATCGAGGTCGATCGCGAGGCAGTACAAGGCTTCGCTCATGCATTCCAGCGGCTCATGAGGTAGCGGCAGGGCCGAAGGCTTCCGGAGCCGCCCGATTTTTCCGGCCGCTCTGCTCACCAGCCGCGCGCAACGGCCAGGACAGTCGTGACGATCAGGATTGCGGCGAACAGAACGTTGACAATTCGCGAGATTGTCGGGTGGCGGAGAACGCGGGCAAGCGAGGCGCCGGCGAGCAGCCAGCAAACGTGAATGACGACGATCATGACCGTCAGCACCGCGGATTTCAGCGCCGCCTCGATCATCGGCGATTCGATGGCCAGGGTCGTGCCCGCGAACACAGCGGCAATCGCCATATAGGCCTTCGGATTCGCTATGGCCAGGAAGAACCCGCCTGCGAACGAAGGCGCGCAGGCATGGTCATCCTGACCGGCCAGCGGTGGCGCCGTCGCGATCCTGAACGCCAGGTAGGCGATGTAGATGGCAGACAGGGCGAGAAGGCCGGGTGCGAGCCAGGGCAACGAGAGGAGTATCGAGACGACGCCGACGGCTACGGCGGACAGGACCGCGGTCGTGCCGAGAATCGCGCCGGAGAGATATGCAAGCGACTGGCGGAGTCCGAATGCCGCGCCGACGGCCGTCACGCTCATCGTCGAAGGGCCGGGACTGCCCATGACGATAAGGGACGCCAGGATCAGCGCGACGAGAGAACGCCATGTCTCCGGAAACGAAAATATCTGCTCCATGAGCGGACTTCCTGTAAAAGCTTTCGACAATGGGACGGAAGCTATCCCGGGACGGCGCGTATCCTCTTGAAGGCTTGTGCGACAGCGCGGGGGAAGGGCTTCGCCGGTCGCAAAGCCGCATCGGGCTCGGTCGGCAAGGCAGGGGGATGGAGCGCGTCGGGCCGCCTTTCGAGCAAGCCCCAGCCGGTTTCGTACCATGAGGCAGTTCGATCATGAGCGTCGGCTGATCGGGGACGGCACGCCCCTGGCCGAGGCGGCGTCGGAATCCGGCTTTTCCGACCAGCGTTACATGTCGCGCATGTTCAAGCGCAACTATGGCCTTACGCCGGGCAAATGGGCTGCCGCGCTCAATTAGATAGTAGATAGAACGCTGCCGACGAGCGATGCTCCGTTGCCGATCGGGAACGGGGAGTCCGGCCTGATCGTCCTTCCGCCGGGCAAGACCGCAAGCGCCAGCGTTCGCCTTTTGCCACGCCTGGTGAGCCGCAGCTCAGCGGCCCTGTGAATTTTCTTGTCCCGGTGTCGATGCCAGCAGATCCGCAAGCCGGTCGTAGCTTTGCGCCAAGCCCTGCTCCAGGGGGATTCGAGAACGATGTCGCGGGCCTCGCGCGACTGGTAGAGGATCGTGCATGTGAACGCAGTGCGGCCGCCCTGTTCGGTAAGGACGGTGGTAAGCAGCGCCTCGCCCGGGTACCAGGCCTGGTCGAACGTCTCCGTATGGACGATGCGCTCGGGCGGCACGACCTCGCGATTGACGCCGCGTACGCCCATCTCCGTGCCATCGCGGCCGCGCCAGACGAAGCGATAGGCGCCACCGACCCTCAGGTCGACCTCGCAGACCGGCATCGTCCAGCCGTCCGGTCCGAGAAGCCACCGTTTGAGCAACTCGGGCTTGGTGAAGGCATCGAACACCAGATGGCGCGGCGCCTCGAACACCCGCGTCATGACGATTTCGCGTTCGCCCTGTGCTGTGATCTTCAGCGTGCCGGGTTGCTTCATCGGTCCTTTCCTTTTGTGTTTTGGGCGCCTGTCTTCCTCTTGGCTGTCGTCAACTCGTCGAGCAGGGCATCGAGGCGCTCAAACCTGCCTTCCCAGAACCGGCGGTACTCCTCCAGCCATCCGGCCGCATCGGCGAGCGGCGCGGCTTCGAGCCGGCATGGCCGCCGCTGCGCGTCCCGCCCGCGCGAGATGAGCCCGGCCCGCTCCAGCACCCTGAGGTGCTTGGAGATCGCTGGTTGGCTCATCGCGAACGGTTCGGCAAGCTCGGTCACCGATGCTTCGCCGGACGCGAGGCGGGCAAGGATTGCCCGCCTCGTCGGATCGGCGAGGGCTGCGAACGTGGCATCGAGGCGATTGGACGACATCGTACAAAACCATTAAAGAAAATAACCACATGGTTATATTCGATATTGTACGGGGCCATCAAGACGCGATCAGAGACCCGCCAATCCAGTAGGCGGCGGTTCGTGCTCGATAATCGTGGACGAAAATCGCGTTCGCCCCGCCCTGCCATCGCTCAGGCGGGACGTCGATCAACGAGATGCGATTGATCCCCGCAGGTTTCGCGCGTGCGAGGGAGATTTGAGGCCGGGGCGGACACGCCTCTCAGGTGGTTGGCCGCGGCTCGCCCGTGATGGCCGGGGCTCGACGCAGCTCCTGGGACAGGGCGCGATAAGCAATGCCGCCGAGCGCACCGCCGACCAGGGGCGCGAGCCAGAACAGCCAAAGCTGCTGAAGGGCCCAGCCGCCGACCACAAGCGCAGGGCCGGTGCTGCGAGCCGGATTGACCGAAGTGTTGGTGATCGGAATGCTGATGAGATGGATGAGCGCCAGCGCCAGGCCGATGGCGAGAGGAGCGAAGCCCGCCGGCGCCTGCCGGTGCGTCGCCCCCATGATGATGATCAGGAACATGAAGGTCAGCAAGATCTCGGCCATGAGGCCCGATACGAGCGAGTAACCGCCCGGGGAATGCGCGCCATAACCGTTTGCGCCAAGCCCGTTGACCGCCAGGTCAAATGCGGCAGAGCCTTGTGCGATACCATAAATAAAGAACGCGGCCACAATGCCGGCGGCAACCTGGACAAGGATGTAGGGTGCCACGTCATGCCGTGGGAAGCGGCCGCCCGCCCAGAGGCCAATCGTCACCGCGGGATTGAAGTGGCTACCGGAGATGTGTCCGGTGCTGTAGGCCATGGTGACCACTGTCAGGCCGAACGCCAGCGAGACGCCAAGAAGCCCGATTCCGAGCTCTGGAAAAGCGGCGGCATAGACGGCGCTGCCCACGCCCCCGAACACCAGCCAGAATGTTCCGATGAATTCGGAAGAGAGTCGGCTCAACATGGACATGGCATTCTCCAGGCGTTTGACAGCGCGGCCAACCGGCTCCGGCGCCAAGCCGCCTTGCAGCGGTGCGTCATGCCTAAGAACTCCGCTCTTCATCTCATGTTCCGGCGGACTGGCGTGGCGACCGGCCGAGCGTGCTACCTGAACTCCGTGCTGAGGGCAGGGGTTAAGCGAACTGCAGGGCTTCCTGAACGGCGAAACAGGTCTTGGCCTACGTCCAGCTCAACTGGTTGGCTGTTTCGCGCGCACACCCGGACCGGGACCGGGCCTCTGGCGCCACATGGCGGCAATGAACTTGCGGCCAAACGGCAGGCGCCGCCAGTCGCGGTGCCTGACCAGTGACCGCAGATGCCAGCGCAGGGCAGGGCCGAGCTGCCCGGCGAGGAGCTCGCTGTCCGCGGCGTGATGGCAGGCAGCGGCCAGCTTGCTTTCAAATGCCGCGCGGATGTCCGCCGGCAGGTCAAGCTCGAGGATGCGCATCAGGGAAGCAGGCAGGGAGAGTGCGCGCTCACGTGAAGCCCAGAGCGAGGCGGGCGGGGCTGCCTGGTGGACGTATACAGCCCGGTTGATGAAGTGCAGGTGGCAGCGCGCGGTGATCTGGACGGCCATATAGGTCCATTCGAGATGGCGCGGCAGGGCGTCGAACAGGCACGCCGGCACGCGGTCCGTGCGGAACAGCGCCGCGCCCGGCGCGAGCCAGTTGTCCTCGATCAACGCCTGAAGCGGATTTGCGCTGACCGCGGCGACGTCGTGGATGGCGAGCCGCTCTTTCGGGTCGCACACGATGCCGTTGGCGACGACCACGTCTGCCCGGGGCTCGGTCTGCATTGCCTCGAGCTGGCGGACGAGTGCGTTCGGCAGCAGGAGGCCGTTATCGTCGAGCGCCGCAAAGTATGGCGTATCGACCAGGCTGCGACCGAGGCGCAGCGCGGCCGGAAGGATGCCTGTCTCGATCGTCGCGAGCCGCAGATCGGTCCGGCGGCCCAATGCCGCGACAAGCCCAGGATCGCGCTCGGCGCCGGTGACGACGACGATTGGAATTGCGAACGCTCCTGCCTGGCTGACGATGCTGTCGATTGCGCGGAACAGAAACGGACCACGTTCGCGTCGCGCCGACGTGGGCACGATCACGGAAATGCCTGGGCCGTTCGGTGAAGCAGTCCCGGTCACGTCCATCGGATCCTGTCGCGGCGGACGCGTGAATCGACTGTCGACATGCGACATTCGCCCCCCTGCGAATGCACGATGTTTCGAGATCGGAAAATTGCCACGCATGGTGGCCCGGTCGAGGGTACGGAAGCGCGCCCGGCGCGTCAACGCGCGGCGTCACGCTGCTGTTGCCAGTCTGCCGATCCTGCTCTACGGTTTGGGACAAATTGTTCCGGTCCTAAGACCGGACGCGTCACCGAACAGGAACAGGGGAGCCACTCATGTTGAAGCGGATCGTCGCTGCGTTCGCACGGCTGTCATTTGCCGCTGCCGCGGCTGCCTTGATATTCATCGCCCAGCCGGTATTCGCCCAAAAATCGGGCGGCACGCTGATAATGATGGTGCAGCCCGAGCCGCCGACGCTCGCCTCCTACGTTTCCACCTCGGGTCCGGTCGCGCAGGTCTCGGCGAAGGTCTATGACGGCCTGCTCGAGTACGACCTCGAGCTCAACCCGCATCCCAGCCTTGCCGAGTCATGGCAGGTGGCACCGGACGGGCTCAGCATCACGTTCAAGCTGCGCCAGGGAGTCAAGTTCCACGACGGCAAGCCCTTCACCAGCGCCGACGTGAAGTTTTCGATCCTGGAGGTGCTGAAGAAGGTTCACCCGCGCGGACCCAACACCTTCAAGGCGCTCACCGGCATCGAGACCCCCGACCCGCACACCGCTGTTTTCAAGCTGAGCGAGCCGGCGCCTTACATGATGCGGGCGCTGTCGGGCTACGAGTCGCCGATGCTGCCCAAGCACCTCTTCGAGGGCACCGACATCCGCAACAACCCGAAAGCCAATGCCCCCGTCGGCACCGGTCCGTTCCGGTTCGTCGAGTGGCAGAAGGGCCAGTACATCCGCCTGGACAAGAACAAGGACTACTGGAAGAAGGGCCAGCCCTATCTCGACCGCATCGTCGCGCGCTTCGTGCCGGACGCCTCCACCCGCACCGCCGCCATGGAGAAGGGCGAGGTGCATTTCGCCGCGTTCGACGCCATCCCGTTCGTCGACGTGAAGCGCCTGCAGCAACTGCCGCATATCGGCACGACGCTGCAGGGCTACGAGTTCATCAACTCCATGACGATCATGGAGATCAACACCAAGCACGAACCGCTGAACAGGAAGGAGGTGCGCCAGGCGATCGCCTACGCGATTGACCGCAAGTTCATCATAGACAACATCTGGTACGGTTTCGGCCGGCCGGCGACCGGCCCGCTGAACGCCAACTATGAGAAGGCCGGGCTTTACAGCGCCGATGTACGGCGCTTCGACACGCCCGACCGAATCGCGACGGCGAACAAACTGCTCGACGACGCGGGACTGAAGCGGGGCGCCGACGGCATGCGCTTCAAGATCACGCATGACATCCTGCCCTATGGCGAGCAGTGGCAGCGGCTGGGCGAGTACTTCAAGCAGGCGATGGCGGAGATCGGCATCGACGTCACCCTGCGTTACGAGGACGTGCCGACCTTCCTGCGCCGCGTGTTCACCAATTACGATTTCGACATCACGACGAACTTCTACTACGGGCTCGCCGATCCCGTGCTCGGCGTGCACCGCCAGTACGTGACGGACCAGATCCGCCAGGGCACCGTGTTCGTCAACAGCACGCGCTATTCCAATCCGCGCGTCGACGCGCTGCTCAAGCAGGCGACGATCGAGAACGACCCCGCCAAGCGCAAGTCGCTTTACGCGGAATTCCAGAAGATCGTCGTCGACGATTCGCCGATCGTCTGGGTTTTCGACATGCAGTTCGTGAACATCTACAACAAGAAGTTCCACGACCTGATTGTCTCGCCGCTTGGCGTCTACGGCTCGTTCGACCGGGCGTGGATGGAGTGATGACCGTGCGGCGGCGCCGGTTCAGCACCTTGAACCGGCGCCGCAGCGCGCGAGGTCTCGACCTTCGCACCAGAGAATGTCCGTGAAACGGCTGCGCTTCATCGTACGCCGGCTGCTGCAGGCGGTACCGACGGTGCTGACGATCGTCGTCATCAACTTCTTCCTGCTGCACCTCGCGCCGGGCGACGCGGCTCTTGTCTTGGCGGGCGAGGCGGGCTCGGCGACACCCGAATACATGGCTGATCTCCGCGCCCGGTTCGGGCTGGACCAGCCGCTCTACGTCCAGCTCTTCGCCTATATCAAGAACATCCTGGTGCTCGATCTCGGCTATTCGTTTCGTCACAATCAGCCGGTCCTCGATCTCATCCTTGCGCGGCTCGGGCCGACCCTGCTGCTGATGGGCACGACGCTCGTGCTTTCGGTCGGCGTCGGCGTGCTGCTCGGTCTGCTCGCCGCGATCGGGCTCCGGACCTGGCGAGACAATCTGATCTCCGTTCTGGCGCTCGTGTCGTATGCGACGCCGCTGTTCTGGCTCGGCCTGATGCTGATCATCGTTTTCTCGATACAGCTCGATTGGCTGCCGACCAGCGGCATGGAGACGATCGGCGCGTTCTACGAAGGCTGGCCGCGCGTCATCGACATCGCCCGCCATCTCGTTCTGCCGGCGGTGACCCTGTCGCTGTTCTATCTGGCGGTCTACACGCGGCTGATGCGCGCCTCGATGCTGGAACAGGCCGGCATGGACTACGTCACCACGGCGCGCGCCAAGGGGCTGACCGAGCGTCGCATCACCTTTGTCCACGTCCTGCGCAACGCGCTGCTGCCGGTCGTCACCGTCGCGGGAATCCAGGTCGGCGGCCTCATCGGCGGTTCCGTCGTCGTCGAGACGATCTTCGGCTGGCCCGGCCTCGGTCTGCTCGCGTTCCAGTCGCTGTTCGCACGCGATCTCAATCTGCTGTTCGGTATCTTCTTCCTGTCCGCATGCCTGGTGGTGCTCGTCAACCTGATCGTCGATCTGGTCTATGCACTGCTCGACCCGCGCATCGAGCTGGCGTGAGGCGATGGTGGGCGGGTTCTTCCACCGATTCGTGCGCAACCGCTCTGCCGTGCTCGGCTCGGCGATCCTGTTCGGGGTTCTGGCGCTGGCGGCGCTGGCGCCGCTGATTTTCCCCGATACGCCGTTCGCGCTGGCCGGCAAGCCGCTGTCCGAACCGTTCGGCGATTTCCTGTTCGGCACCGATACGCTCGGCCGCGATGTCGCATCTGGCATCGCCCACGGCGCACGCACCTCGCTGATGATCGGGGCGGTGTCCACGCTGGCGGCCGTACTGCTCGGAACCCTGATCGGCGGCGTCGCCGGCTATTACGGCGGGCGCATCGACGACGTGCTGATGCGGATCACCGAGATTTTCCAGACGATCCCGTCCTTCGTCTTCGCGATCGTCCTGGTCGCGGTGATGAGCCCTTCGGTCAAGAGCACCGTCATCGCCATCGCGGTGGTGTCATGGCCCGGCGTTGCGCGTCTGGCGCGCGGCGAGTTCCTGTCGATGCGGCGACGCGAGTTCGTGCAGTCCTGCGTCAGCCTCGGTATGGGCGACCTGCGCATCATGTTCCAGCAGATCCTGCCGAACTGCCTGTCACCGATCATTGTGACGGCCTCGCTGCTGGTAGCGACCGCGATCCTGATCGAGTCCGGTCTGGCCTTTCTCGGGCTGGGCGATCCTAATGTCATGAGCTGGGGCTTCCAGGTCGGCGCCGGCCGCACCGTGCTGCGCTCCGCGTGGTGGATCTGCACATTTCCCGGAATCGCCATCCTGCTGACCGTCCTGGCAATCAATCTGGTCGGCGAGGGGCTCAACGACGCCCTCAATCCGCGGCTGAGGAGCGCATGAGCGATATCGTCCTCAACGTGGAAGGCCTGCATGTGAGACTGCCGGAGGGCGCCGACCGGAGCCACGCCGTGGAGGACGTGAGCTTCACCCTGAATCGGCGCGAGATCGTCTGCCTGGTCGGCGAGTCCGGGTCGGGCAAATCGGTCACTGCCCGTGCGATCCTGGGGCTGCTGGCGCCGAGAGTGGTTGCAGATGCCGGCCGCATCGTCTTCGGCGGGGAGGACCTGCTGCAGGTGACTCCGGAACGGATGCGCGCGATCCGCGGCCGCGACATCTCGATGGTCTTCCAGGAGCCGATGACGGCGCTCAATCCGCTGATGACCGTCGGCGCCCAGATCGACGAGGTCCTGCGCACGCATACCGATCTCGGCCGTGCGGGGCGTCGCGCCCGCGTGCTCGAACTGCTGCGCGACGTGCATCTGCCCGACCCCGAGCGGCTGATCGAAGCCTATCCGCATCAGCTTTCGGGCGGACAGCGCCAGCGCGCCATGATCGCCATGGCGCTGATCCTGGAGCCGCGGATCGTCGTTGCCGACGAGCCGACGACGGCGCTCGACGTGACGACGCAGGCACAGATCCTGCGCCTGCTTCGCGAGCTGCAGGCCGCGCACGACACGGGCGTGCTGTTCATCACCCACGATTTCGGCGTCGTCGCGGAGATCGCCGACCGGGTGGCGGTGATGCAGCACGGCCGTCTCGTCGAAATGGACCGGGCAGAGCGCGTGCTCAACGACCCGCAGCATCCCTATACGCGACGGTTGATCGCCGCCGTGCCGAGCCTGCAGCCAAAGGCGCGCTCTCCGATCGAGGACAGACCGGTGATCCTGAGCGCCGCCAACGTCAACAAGACGTTCCGCACGGGTGGAGGTTTTTTCGCGCGGAACCGGCGCGTCGTCGATGCGGTCAAGCAGGCCATGATCGAGCTGCGGCGCGGTGATACGCTCGGGCTGGTCGGCGAATCGGGATCGGGGAAGTCCACCTTGGCGCGCTGCATCGTCCGGCTGATCGAGCCCGAGGCCGGCGAAATCCGGCTGGGCGACATCGATTTCATGAAGCTGCCGCGCCGCGCGCTGCGGCGGCAGCGTCGCCGCATCCAGATGGTGTTCCAGGACCCGTTCGCGTCGCTCAATCCGCGCTACAAGGTCGGACGTCTGATCGCCGAAGGCCCGATCATCAACGGCGTCGATCGCGCCAAGGCCGAGGCCCGGGCGCTGGAACTGCTCGGCCTCGTCGGCCTCGACGCCAGGGCGGCCGACCGCTTTCCGCACGAGTTCTCGGGCGGGCAGCGCCAGCGCATCGCCATCGCCCGGGCGCTTGCGCTCGACCCTGAGATCCTGATCGCCGACGAGCCGGTTTCGGCGCTCGACGTCTCGGTGCAGGCGCAGGTGCTCGACCTCCTTGCCGATATCCGCGAGCGGCTGCATCTGTCGATGCTGTTCATCACGCACGATCTGCGTGTCGCAGCACAGGTGTGCGACACCATCGCGGTCATGCGCTACGGCGAACTGGTGGAGTACGGCCCGACCGCACAGGTCTTTGCCGATCCGCGTCATCCCTATACACGCGAGCTGTTTGCTTCGGTGCCGGGCCGCAGCTGGACCGGACCGGTGGCCGCCGCCTAGGCCGGCAGGATTTCGACTTCGACGCCGTGCAACGCCGTGCTCTGGCCCATGTCGGACATCAGGCCGGGATTGAGCACATTGACGTTCGCGCCATGCTCGCTTCGCTTGAGCCACGGCGACTTGGCCGTCAGGGCCGAGCCGGGCGGTACCGCGTCGGACACGGCGAGCCGCATCTTGATGGAACCGGCCGTGTTGCGGAGGACCACGTCGGCGCCGGCCCGGAGGCCGCGTGCCTTCACGTCATCCGGATGGAGAGCGACCGTCGCCGGGCCGACCTTGGCGGCAATGGTGGGGTCGTTGCCGTAGCTCGAGTTCATCAGCCAGGGCGCGGCGGGGGAAAGCAGGCGGATCCGTCCGTTCGCCGGACGCGGGTCGGCGATCGGCTGTGCGACGCGCGGGAATCCGTCGGCTGCGGCGCGCGTACTGGCGATCTCGATCCGGCCGCTCGGCGTCGCGAAGCGAAGATCGGCGTGAAAGATGACGGGCTCGCTGCCGATCTCGATTGTGCCCTCGGCCGCGAGCGTCTCGAAGGTCATGCCGGGCACGGCGCGACCGAGCTGATACGCGATGATTGCCTCGTCGCTCTCGAACAGCTCCGGCTCATTGTATCCCATGGCGCGCGACAGGCGCCGGAAGATTTCCTGGTTGGGCAAGGAGTCGCCATGCGGTTCCGCCGCCTTGACCTGTGCCGCGACGGAAATGTGGAAATACGAGGCAACGACATCGTCGAATTCGAGGAAGCTTGCCGCCGGCAGGACGAAATCCGCGTAATCCGCGGTATCGGTCTGGAACAGATCGACGACCACGGTCAGCAGGTCTTCCCGCTGCAATGCCTGCAGCAGCCGGGTCTGATCCGGCACCGAGGCAGCGATGTTCATGTTCCAGCAGAACAGGGCACGGCTTCTTGCCGCGTCGGACAGGTGAGACGCAAGATGCACATGGCTGATTGGCGCTACCGGCTCGCGGCGCAGATTGACACCCTGAAGGCCGGCCATGTCGAAGCCGCGCGTCGCGGCCTTGCCGTTCAGATAGTAGATTCCGGCACCCGGCTTGCCGATGTTTCCTGTGACTGCCGGGAGCAGGGCGCAGGCGCGAACGATATTGCCGCCCTGCGGCTGGCGCTGCAGGCCCTGGCCGATCCACAGCAGCGACGGCCCGCTGCCGTAAAGGCGGGCTGCCTCCTCGATCCTGCGCGCGGGAACGCCCGTTTGCGCTTCGCCCCATGCCGGCGTACAGGCGGCGAGCATCGGCTCGAGCTCGTTCCAGCCGACGGTGTGTTCGGCAATGAAGGTCCTGTTGATCAAGCCGTCGCGATTCAGGACATGCAGCATCGCGAAGGCCAGCGCCGCATCGCTCCCGGGATGGAGTTGCAGGTGCAGATCGGCCGCGTTCGCGGTTTCATTCCGGACCGGATCGACGACGATTTTCCGCGCGGGCGATTCCGGCAGCCAATGCTTGTGCGCGTGCGGGCCGGAGGCCGACGGATTGCAGCCCCAGACGAGGATGCAGCGCGAGTCGCGGGCGGTGCGCGGGTCGAAGCCGACCAGCGACGTGCCGAGTGAATAGTCGAGCGCGACGTGGCCGGCATTGTTGCAGACAGTGTCGGGCTCGACCTCGGTGGCGCCCAGACGGTGGAAAAACCGGTTCGGAAAATTGTTGGCGATCAGCGAGCATGTGCCGGTGTAATGCGCGCTCAGCACGGATGGCGCGCCATGGTCGGCCACGATCCGCTTCAGCCGCGTCGAGATCTCGTCGAGTGCCTCGTCCCAGCCGATCGGCTCGAAGCTGCCCGAACCCTTCGGGCCGACGCGTCGCATCGGGCTTGCGAGCCGGGCCGCCGGGTCGCGCCACACGCCGTTATAGGCGATCGCGCATTTGCCGCAAAGTGCGCCGCGGCTGACCGGGTGCGCTGGGTCGCCGAGCACCTTGGCGATCCGGCCCTCGCGGCGCACCACCGCGATGCCGCAGGAATCATAGCAGTCGCGGGGACAGGTCGTACGGATGACGTCCTTGCCGGTATAGGTCATGGCTCAAGCAATAGCACGACCGGGCGGGCACGTCATGACCGCTCCTGATTTCAGCTGCCCCGCTCCAGCAGGCCCCGGGCGATCACCTGCGCCTGGATTTCGGCGGCACCCTCGAAGATATTGAGAATGCGGGCATCCGCCAGCACGCGGCTGACCGGGTATTCCTCCGCGTAGCCGTTGCCGCCATGGATCTGCACCGCCGCATCCGCATTGGCCCAGGCGGTACGTGCCGCCAGCAGCTTCGCCATGCCGGCCTCGATGTCGCAGCGGCGGCCGCTGTCCTTCTCGCGTGCGGCGAACAGGGTGAGCTGGCGCGCGACCATGGTTTCCACCGCCATCCACGCGAGCTTGCCCGCGACCCGCGGGAATGCGGCGATCGGCTTGCCGAACTGGATACGCGCGTGGGCATAGCTCATACCGAGATCGTATGCGCTCTGCGCGACCCCCGTGGCACGGGCCGCCGTCTGGATACGCGCGGTCTCGAAGGTTTCCATGAGCTGCTTGAAGCCGCGGCCCGCGACGCCGCCGAGCAGGCAGTCTGCCGCGACGGCAAAGCCGTCGAAAGCGATCTCGTACTCCTTCATGCCACGATAGCCGAGCACCTTGATCTCGCTGCCGCGCATGCCGGGTGCCGGAAACGGATTACCCTCGGTGCCGCGCGGCTTCTCCGCCAGCAGCATCGACACGCCCTTGTAGCCGTCCTCGGGCGATCCGGTACGCACCAGCAGGGTCATCAGGTCGGCGCGCGCGGCATGCGTCGCCCAGGTCTTGCTGCCGGTCACGCGATAGACGTCGCCCTCGCGGACGGCGCGCGTACGGATATTGGCGAGATCGGAGCCGAAATTGGGCTCGGTGAACACCGCCGTCGGCAGGATCTCGCCCGAGGCGATGCGCGGCAGCCAGCGGCGCTTCTGCTCTTCGGTGCCCGAGGTCCGCACCAGCTCCGCCGCGATCTCGGAGCGGGTCGCCAGCGAGCCGACGCTGAGAGAGGCGCGTGAAAGCTCCTCGGTGACGATGCACATCGCGATCTTGCCCATCTCGAGACCGCCCCATTCCTGCGGAATGGTGAGGCCGAACACACCGAGTCGCGCCATCTCGCCGATCAGGCCGAGCGGGATGAAGCTGTCGCTGCGGTGCCAGTCCTGCGCGCCGGGCGCCACCCGGTCGGCAGCAAAGCGGCGGAACTGGTCGCGCACCATTTCGAGCGTTTCGTCGCCAAGCCCCGCCTCCGGTTCGCGTTCGGTGAGGAGCCGTGCGAGCCTGTACCGGACCGCTGCCGTGTTGCCGCAGGCCGAGAGCGCCTGGACCTCGCTGGTGCGAAATCCCGACAGAGCGTCTTCGCTAACGCCAATGTCTGCAGGGCGGACGATCTCGACCTGCGACAGGGCGATGCCCCCTTCCATCTGCGCAAGGTACTCGCCGAATACGGCCTGAAGAATCAGCCGCTCTGTTTCGTCCAGCCGCCCGGCCGCGTCGAGCCGTTCCGCCCAGCACAGCGTCTCGCGCAGAGCAACTGCATACGTCGCAAGCCAGGCATAGCCGTGCGCGGCGAACTGGTCAGCCTCCATCGCGGCAGCATCGAGTCTGCCGCCGACGAGCAGGCGCCTGCCGAGTTCATGACGCGCCTGCTGGACCAGCCGCTCGGCAGCAGCCAGAGCCGCACGGCAGGTGCCGAGAAGATCCGGCAGTATGTGGTCTCCGGCGGACGATCGGGAGATACGAGGGTTCGAGGCTTTTGTGCTGGATTTCATGCGTCCATGCTCGAGCATTCGGGCAGAATAGGAGGGGAAACGAACGAGCAAAAGCCGTTCACTTCGGCCCGGCGACGATCTTGCGGTCGTACAGTTCGCCGATGCGACGTTGCGTGAGTCCAAGAACGGAACTCAGCACTGCATCGGTATCCGTACCGAGCACAGGGGCAGGGCGCGTCGGCTGGCGCTCGGCTGCGCCGAAATCCAGCGGCGACCCGGGCATCAGGTATCGGCCGATACCGGGCTGCTCGACTTCGGCGAAAAGCGGGTTCGCGACCGAGCAGCGCGGATCGTCCGCAACGAGCCCCTTGAAGCTCTGATATGGGCCCCAGCACGCGCCGTTCGCATCAAGTGAACGACGCACCTCCGCCAGGGACGTGGCGCGGAACCACGGTTCGAGTACGGCGGCGATGGCGGCCCGGGCTTCGTAGCGGTCCGTCTCTCTGCGAAAGTCCCGTTTGAGCTCGCGCTCGAGTCGTGCCAGGGCCGGCCCGCAGCCAGTCGCCTTGCCGAGTGCCTCCCACTGCTTGGTGGTAAAGGCCACGACCATGACGCGCTCGCCGTCAGCCGTGACGAAGTCGCGGCCGAACGTGCCGAATATCTCGTTGCCGAGCCGCGGCCGCTCGGAGCCGTTCACCTGGGCGTCCGCGATGTAGCCGAGATTGCCGACGGTCGCGAGGGCCACGTCGGCCAGTGCGAGGCGCAGCAGCTGGCCCCGGCCGGTCGCCTTGCGGTGGCGCTCGGCGGCGACGATGCCGAGGGCTGCGGTGACGCCGGTCAGCAGATCCCACGCCGGGAGTACATGATTCACGGGATCGTCGTGCCCGGCAGGGCCGGTGACGAGCGGAAACCCCACGGCGGCGTTGACCGTGTAGTCGACCGCCGTCGCGCCATCGCGGCTGCCGGAAATGGACATCATGATGAGGTCGCTGCGGCGGGTGCGCAGCGATTCGTAGTCTACCGGTGCGGAGGCGGGGAGATTGGTGAGGAACACGCCGCCGCCCTCGCCGGGTGCTGCGATCAGCGCCGCCAGCAGCTCGCGTCCCTCCGGCTGGCGCAGGTCGACGCACACTGACCGCTTGGCCTTATTGAGGCCGGCCCAGTAGAGGCTGGAGCCCGTCGGCGTCACCGGCCAGCGGCGGTAGTCGAGGCCGCCGCCGATCTGGTCGACGCGGATTACCTCCGCGCCCATCTGTGCGAGCGTCATGCCGGCATAGGGGGCAGCGATGAACGCGGAACTTTCGATGACGCGCAAACCCTGCAGGATGGTGTTCATGGCTTCGGTGGAAATGGAAATTCGCGGGAAACTGAATGCAGTTGTAGGCAATCACAACTCAAATTTCACGTCGGATTAATACCCCTTATCTACGCTGCGGCGCGAACGGGATTTGGAGAGCAAGGCCATGCTGCAGGGACGGGTAGAGACGTACGGGGTTGACGCGATCAGCGGCTGGGCGCTGGACACGGGCCGCCTCGGCGACGACCAGTTCGTCGACATCCTGCTGGACGGCCAGCATTGCGCGACCGTGCGCGCCAATCTTCCGCTCAAGACCGTGAACGGCAAGCCGTGCGGATTCAAGTTCGCGCTGGTTCCGGAGCTGCGCAACGGCCGCAAGGACGGCCGCATCTCGGTGCGGTTCGCTGGCACCGATCGCGTGCTGGCGAATGCGCCGCGCGAACTCAGATTCGAGCAGGCGCCCAAGCGGGTACTGGTGCTGATTCCGGCCGGTGCGCGCTACGAGCACGACAATGTGCGCGCGCACCAGAAGCCGCTCCAGGAGATGATCGAGACCTATACCAACACCGGCGATTTCACCGTCTATGACTCATCGCTGAAGCTGCTGGCGTTCAAGGACGTGACGCCGGTCAAGATGAAGACCTTCACCGACAAGGACATCGATTTCTATAACGCCGAGTTCGACTACTGCTTCATGCGCGGCTCGAACTTCATCAACGAGCATACCGACTGGGGGCCGCTGCCGGAGCTGCTGCGCCGGCTCAAGATGCCGCTGATTCCCTTCGCGATCGGCGCGCAGTCGGAATCGCGGCGCAAGCTCAATCTCCCCGAGAAAGCGAAGGAGGTGTGGCGGCTGTTCGCCGACCGCTGTCAGTCGATCGGCGTGCGCGGTGATTATACGGCCGAGGTGTTGAACGATCTCGGCATCCGCAATGTCGATATCATCGGCTGTCCCAGTCTGTTCCGCTGCAATGATCCGGACCTGCAGATCAAACCGAAGAAACTGACCGAGCTGCAAAAGGTCGCCTTCAACATGCGCCGCGAGGTCTCGGGCAATTACGCCGCTGACATCAAGCGCTACCTCGCAGTGCAGCGCGACTTCATCAAGCGCCTCAACCGGCGCTTCGACCTGACAGTGACAGCGCATGGCGAGCCGCCAGAGAAGGCGTTCTTCTTCAAGGATGAAGAGCTGATCCAGAAGCACATGCCGGAGCTCCTCAGGAGCGGCTGGTTCGAGGGCCCGGAGGACGAGCTGGTGCGCATCTATCGCGACCGGATGTTCTTTTCCGGCACTGTTGCCGAGCACGACGTGTTCGCGCGGACCATGGATCTCGTCCTCGGCTTCCGCGTCCACGGCAACCTGCCGGCGCTGGCCAATGGAGTTCCGGCGATCTTCGTCGACTACGACCAGCGCAGTCAGGAGCTGGCGCGGACCTTCTCGATCCCGTGCCTGACGCTGGACCAGCTCGAAAAGAATGATCTCGATGCGCTTTATGCGCCGGAGTTGTGGGACGAGTTCAACGCGCGCTATCGGGGCAACTATCGCCGCATGGCAGCCTTTCTCGATCGCAATGGCATGTCGCACCGTCTCGCGACGGTCTGATCGGCCGTCCCCGCGCTAATCCGCTGCGCTGCCCAGCGGCGGGCCAGGGCGCTTCGCAAGGGCCGCGAGGTGGCGCGCGAAGCCCTTTTTCTCCGGGTCGAGCTCCTGGGCGCGCCGCATGGCTTCCTCGGCCTCGGCAAGGCGGTCTTGTGCCTCCAGCACCCGGCCCAGCTGCGAGTGGAAGTCGGCGTTGTCCGGCTCCAAGGCGACGGCTTGGCGCGCGGCGAGCTCGGCTTCGGCCGGCCGGCCCTGTTCGAGCAGGACGATGCCGAGGTGATGGCGGAACAGGGCGGTTTTCGGACGCCGCTCGACCGCCCGCCGGTATGCCTCCTCGGCGCCAGGCAGATCGCCGCCGCGCAGCAGGGCCGATCCGAGGTGATGCAGCGCCCAGGGATTGTTCCAGCCGAGATCCAGCGCCATCCGCTGGGCTGCAGCGGCCGTATCGAACCGCCCGAGCTGTGCCAGCGCCAGGCCGAGGTGATGGTGGTATGCGGCCTGTCGGGGATCGAGGGCGATCGCCCGCTGCTGCGCTGCCTCTGCCTCCTTGGGGGAACCAAGCAGCGCCAGCGCGCGACCTTGGAGGTGATGGGCAAGCGCCCAGTCCGGACGACGCATCATTGCAATCGCCGCCTGGGTTTCGGCCTGCGCCGGCTGCTTGCCGGAGAGGTGCACATGCGCCTCGAACGCGGCTGCGATCGCATCCGGGTCGTCGAGAATATCACCGCCCATGGCCAGTTCCGGCAACTCCGCCGCGGGAACCAGGGCCGCCTTGAACAGGCCGTGCAGGGCCTCGTTCTCGTTGAGGGCCCGCGCGTCGACATGCCCGGTTCCACGAAGCGAGACGGCCCGGACGTTTGCGCAAACTGCGACATGTTTTGCGCAGTGCAGGTCGACGATGTCGCCCTCGCTCGCGGTGAGCCACAGGCTTGCAGGCGCGAATTGCTGCAGCAGGGGCAGCAGGTCGTCGAGCGTTCCGCATTGCTGCGTCCCCAGGGCCTGGCCGCTACGGCTGCCCGGCAGCTTGAGTAGGGTCTCGGGGCTGAAGGCGACGATGCGATGGGCCCCGATCAGGGCGCCGAAAGCGATTGCCGCATAGCCGCCCATAGAGGCACCGACCGTCACGATCCAGCTCGGTTCGAACTCTTCGACAATGCGACGAAGTGCCGTTGCCGCGTCCGGGAGCGAGGAGCCAAGGCCGGGAATGCCGTCGAGATACCAGCTGTCCGCCGGCGCATTGAGAAAGATCTTCCCGCAATCGAGCTGCTGCACGCGCCTGCAATGCGTCCACGTGCCCGGCTTCTGGCCGGAATCGGCGAACGCGACCACGAGTGGCCGGTTCGGGCCTGCGACCTCGATGCGCAGATAGGGATAAGCAATGACGCTGCGCGACGCTTGCGACATGACGGATGGGCGATCCTGGCCGGTTCGGGAACCCTATCAGACCGCGTCGTCATTAATCTGGCGTTACCGTTCATGGCGAATGATGCGGCATTCGGCGCAAGTCCCTGCAGGTGAGCGGGATTTGCCTAGAATTATTGATCTCGCGCGGAGAGGGCGCGACCGTATGCGGGTGCTGTTCGTCCACAAGTTCTTTCCCGGCCAGTTCCTGCATCTGGCTCGCGCGCTCGCGGCCGACCCGGCCAACGAGGTCGTATTCGTGCATGCAGAGGGCGACGAGGAGATCACCGGCGTCCGCAAAGTTCGCATAAGCCCGGCGCGCGCGGTCGCGGCGAGCACGCATCACTATCTGCAGGGTTTCGAAACGGCGGTGCTTCTGGGACAGGGAGCCTATCGCGCATGTGCCGCCCTCAAGGAGGGCGGCTTTCGCCCCGATGTCATCTACGCGCATGCCGGCTTCGGCCCGGGCCTTTATGTCAGGGATGTGTTTCCGGACGCACCGCTGCTCGGGTATTTCGAATGGTACTATCGCGCCCACGGCGCGGACGCGGATTTCTTCGAGGCGCGGGTCGAGCCGGACGAGGCGCTGCGCATCCGTACGCGCAATGCGGGCATCCTGCTCGAGCTCGCCAATTGCGACCGCGGCGTCTGTCCGACCGCATTCCAGCGCGACCAGTTTCCCGCAGAGCTGCACGACAAGTTGACGGTGCTGCATGACGGCGTCGATATGGCCTGCTTCGCTCGGCAAGAGGCGGGGCAGGAGATCGGGGGCATCCCCGCCGACGCGGAGATCGTCACCTATGCGACCCGCGGTCTCGAGCCCTATCGCGGCTTTCCGCAATTCATGGCGGCCGTCGCGCTCCTGCAGAAGCGCCGGCCGAAGCTGCATGCGGTGATCGCCGGCGCCGACAAGACCTTTTACGGCCGGCCGGCGAAGGGCGGGGGCGGCCACAAGGAAGCGGTGCTTGCATCTCTGCCGGATCTCGATCGGACCCGCCTGCATTTCCGCGGCTTTCTGGCGCCTGCGGAGTACCGCGCCGTCCTGCAGCGCTCGCATGCTCATGTCTATCTAACCGTACCGTTCGTCCTCTCGTGGTCGCTGCTCGACGCGATGGCCGCCGGCTGCGCCATTGTCGGTTCCGACACGGCGCCTGTGCGCGAGGCGATGCGCCATGGAGAGAGCGGCCTGCTGGCGGACATGCATCAACCCGAGCGCATCGCGGAAGCGATCGCGCGGCTGCTCGACGACCGGACGCTCGCGAAGCGGCTCGGTGCTGCAGCACGGCGAACGGCGGCGGATCGCTATGCGCTGGCACGACTCCTGCCCATGCAGATCGCCTTGCTGCGTGCGATGGTGCGGCGGGATCGTCCGCGAATTGCGGCTAGAGGCTTCATGGATATAACGAAATTGCCGGCCGTCAACGCTTCCTAAACCATTTGCGGTATTTAATGAGACACGGCGCAGAGCGGGGTCGGCGCTCCGCGCTGCGAACCGAGGCCGGCCCGCGGGGTGGCGCGCCACGCCAACGAGAGGCGAAGGACCGTATGCGCAAGATCCTGGTGATGATCCCGGCAGGCGAGATCTACGATCACGACTGCGTGCGGTGGTATCGCGCCAGCGAAGTCCAGGAGTCGATTGATCACTATCACAACATCGGCGACGCGTTTGTGCACGACTCGTCGATGAAGCTGCTGGACTACGACGCGATCTCCGTGCTCGACATCCGCACCGCGGACCCCGCAGAGATCGATCGTTACAACGCCGAATACGACTACTGCTTCCTGCGCGGGTCGAACTACATCAATCCGACGATGAACTGGCGCTGCACGCTGGAGATCGTCAAGAAGCTGAAAATCCCGGTCATCGCGTTCGGCGTCGGCGCGCAGGCTCCGTCGCATGGGCCGCTCGAGCTGTCGGACGAGTCGAAACGGGTATGGCGGGCGATCGCCGACCATTGCGAGACGCTTGGCGTACGCGGCAACTACACGGCGGATGTGCTGTGGAATATCGGCGTCAAGAACGTGCGCGTGATCGGCTGCCCGACCCTGTTCCGCGGCCGCAATCCGGACTTGCGGATCGACCTGCCGAAGCTCGATCGCGTTCGCAAGCTCGGATACACCCTGCGTCGCGAGGTCGACCCCGCCTATGCGCGCGACATCAAGCAGTATCTGAGCGTGCAGCGGGAGACACTGCTGTCACTGGCGGAGGGGCGCGAGATCACCGTTTTCGCGCAAGGCGAAATCGAAGAAAAGAAGGTCGTGCTCGGCACTCCGGAGCAGCGCGAGGCGGCAATCGAGGCGCTGATCGCTTCGGGCTGGTTCACCGGGCCCGATGATCCGCTGGTCGGGATCTACCGCAATCGCCTGTTCTATTCGGACGTCGTTGCGGAATACGACGCCGCCGTCCGCCGCCAGGACCTGGTTCTGGGTTACCGGCTGCACGGCAACCTGATCTCGCTGGCCAACGGCGTACCATCCATCTACTTCACCTATGACAGCCGCACGGCGGAGTTCGTCGAGACGTTCAATATCCCCGCCTACGACGTGTTCAGCGGCAAGCCGTTCGAACTCGGAGCGTACTGGGAGCAGGGCATCTTCGAGCGGTTCAATCGCGCCTATTACCGCGGCTATCGCGAGATGCGCGCTTTCCTGGAGGAGAACGGGATCGCGCATCGCATGTCCGGCAAACGCCTGAAGCCGAGAGCACGCAATG
The DNA here is from genome assembly GCA_041690495.1 of Alphaproteobacteria bacterium. Taxonomy (GTDB): domain Bacteria; phylum Pseudomonadota; class Alphaproteobacteria; order CACIAM-22H2; family CACIAM-22H2; genus DATAAP01. The sequence continues at coordinate 38,801 of JAWLHE010000018.1, forward strand.
TTGCCTAGCAATATCGGGATGAAGAGCCGACGGCTTGCGGCTCCCGCCGACGGTCGCTCGGGTCCGGACGGTTCGGGGCCAGCCGTCGTCGGTTATATCGACAAGGTCGATGGCACACGCATTTCGGGCTGGGCGTGGGACCGCACGCAGCCGGATCTCGCGGTGGACGTCGATATCCGCATCGGCGAGCGTACGGTTGCGACCGTGCGTGCCGACCGTTTGCGCAAGGATCTGGCGCGCAGCGGGACCGGCAACGGGTATCATGCCTTCGAGGCGGTGCTCGAAGCCCCTGTCGCGGATGCCGAACGACCCCTCGTTAATGCACTGGCGCGCGCTAAAGGCCAGCCTGGCTCGTTTCCGCTGGTGAACCGCGCCGTCGAACCGCCGACGATCGAAGGACGCCCCTTGGCGCCGCCACCGGAGCTGCGGCGCTGGCTAGATGACCTTGCGGCGATCCAGCGTGCGTTCGAGCAGACCCTGAAGATTGCTGCGCAGGAGATTCGCGAGGCGGTGCGCGGCGGCGGTGCCGCGGTCAGCGCCGAGCCGCCGGACGGCTCCGGTGTGATCGACGAACTGCGCGCGCGCCAGGAGGAGCTGGCCAGGCAGATCGCGGCACTTGAAGTGTTTCATGCGCGCTTCGACAGCGCCCTGCGCTCCCTCGAGCAGCCGAAGACCGAGGCGGCACCCGACGTCGAATCCAGTCGCGGCCTCCGGCTTGCGGTAATCGCCGTTGCCGCGTTGTCCACGGTGTCGCTGCTGGTTGGCCTGTTCTCGGTGCTCACCTAGCTGTCGTTGCTATAGAGGTTGTTCATCCGGGCCTGACCGAGGAAGCTGGTTGTTGCGAAGCAAGCAGCTGAGGTCGGGGGGCCCGGATGAACGTG
>JAWLHE010000019.1:0-19987 GCA_041690495.1 Alphaproteobacteria bacterium
CATCACCGCCAACGCCGTCTGCCCGGGATGGGTACGGACACCGCTCGTCGAAAGGCAGATCGCCGACACCGCGGCGCGGAGAAAGATCGGCCATCAGGAGGCGGCCATGGCTCTTCTTGGCGAGAAGCAGCCGTCGCAAACGTTCGTAACGCCCGAACAGCTCGGCGGCACTGTCGCATTTCTGTGCTCGCCGGCGGCCGATCAGATTACCGGCACCGCCATCGCGATCGATGGCGGGTGGACTGCGCAATAGCGATTGCGATGAGCGCCGTCCTTTCGCCGAAATCCGCAATACGAAGGAGTCACGAAATGCATCCAAGCCCCAAGGCCATTGAGCGGCCATTCCTTGCAAGCGACCGCGCGGAAGTGGCCGCGGCCGCTGCAATAACCCCCGTCCGGATCGACAGAGCCGGAGGCGCCGACGCCCCGTACGCCGATCCGAAGAATCCCTCCCCGACCGAGGCAGAAATGGTGCTTGACCTGGAGCGGGCCGCGCTCGTGGTGATCGATCCACACGCCGATCTCCTGAGATCGAGCGGCGCCGCCGGGCCAGTTCCTGGTGGAAGCGGGACCGGGCACAAGACAGTCCGGAACCTCGCTCGACTGTTCCAAGCATCGAAGCACGCGGGAATCACCGTCGCGGTCTCGCTTACCGCCGAGAGCTTCAGCGACTCGGGCTTCATGCCGGAACTGCAGCCGTACATCGAGGGGGACACAACGCTCATCTGCTCGCCTCACAAGCGATACAGCCCACTCCCACGGGTCAATGACAGCGGCCTGCAGCTTCGCAGGCAGCGTGTCCGCCAGATCATCCTCGCAGGACTGATCGCCAATCTTCGTCTCGAATCCCATCTGCGCGACTTCCGCGAACAGGGTTTCGAAGTTGCCGTCGTGCGCGATGCGATCGCCGGTCCGAGTCTTCCCGAGGGCGACGGCTATCTTTCCACGCTGATCAGTTTCAGCCGCATCGCGAACGCGCTTTGGACGACGGAACAGGCGGTCAAAACACTCGGCCGGGCCAGATACCTTTCGCAGCCGGGCGCGAAGGAATGCACGCCATGAACGAGCATTCACGGTTCGCCGCGGGCACAACCCGGCGCGACATAGTATTGGCGGCGGCAACCACTGCCTTTGCAGCCGGAATGCCGGCAGCCGCCCTGGCCATTCCGAAGCAAATCCCTCCCACGCCCGATCCACGCAGCGGAGCTCAGACGATGAACACGGTCATCACAAAAGACGGCGCCGAGATCTTCTACAAGGACTGGGGCTCCGGTCAGCCGATTGTATTTCACCACGGCTGGCCCTTGAGCGCCGACGACTGGGACACGCAGATGCTCTATTTCGTGGAGAAGGGCTATCGCGCCATCGCTCACGACCGGCGCGGCCACGGCCGCTCGAGCCAGGTTGCCGGCGGCCATGACATGGACCACTACGCGGCCGATGTCGCCGCGGTGGTAGAGCATCTCGGCTTGCGCGACGCCATTCATATCGGGCATTCGACCGGCGGGGGCGAGGCGACCCGGTATGTGGCCCGCTACGGAACGGATCGCGTTGCCAAACTTGTCCTTATCGGCGCCGTCCCGCCGATTATGGTGAAGACACCGGCCAATCCGGGTGGTCTGCCGATCGAGGTCTTCGACGGATTCCGGCAACAGCTCGCCGCCAATCGTGCGCAGTTCTACCTCGATGTCGCGAGCGGTCCCTTCTACAGCTACAACCGACCGGGCGCGACGATGTCGCAAGGTGTGATCCAGAACTGGTGGCGGCAAGGCATGATGGGCGGAGCCAAGGCCCACTATGACGGCATCAAGGCCTTCTCGGAGACAGATTTCACCGAGGACCTCAGCATCATCGACGTGCCCACGCTGGTGATGCACGGCGGCGACGACCAGATCGTGCCGATCGCCGACTCCGCGCTGCTTTCGGTGAAGCTGCTGAGGAAGGGCACTCTGAAGGTCTACGAGACGTTCCCGCACGGCATGTGCACCACCCATGCCGATGTAATCAACCCGGCCCTTCTGGAATTCATCAGAGCCTAGTCGCTCCGCGCTGGAGCTCGTGTCCGTCCTCTTCTTCGGCCGTTCGCCGACAGGAGGCGACGCGGGCGACGGCAACAGCCGCTCGTACCCAATCCGGCCGTCGCCTGCTGGCGACCGTCACATTCTCTCCGACAGAAGAAGGACATGCCATGAAACAGAGACTGAACCCCCTGAAGATCGTCCCCGAGCTCATGCAGGCGATGATCGGACTCTCAGAGAAGGTGGAGAGCGGCGGGATCGACAGGATTCTGGCCGAGCTGGTCAAGACAAGGGTATCGCAGATCAACAGCTGCGCTTACTGCATCCACATGCACACCCGCGACGCCCGGGCCCATGGCGAGACGGAGGAGCGCCTTTACCTGCTCGACGCCTGGCGCGAGTCCCCGCTGTACAGCGATCGGGAACGCGCCGCACTCGCATGGGCCGAGGCACTGACGTCGGTCTCCGAAACGCATGTGCCCACCGCCGTCTTCGAGGAGGCGCTTCGGCGTTTCTCCGAGGCGGAGCTCGTCCAGCTCACGCTGATCGTCACCACCATCAATGCGTGGAACCGTATCGCGATCGGTTTCCGCTTCGTGCATCCCACGAAGCTGGTTCAGGCGGCGGCCCGCCCCGCCCTTCAATCGAATCCGTGACGAGCAAACCGGCATCGACCGTCGAGTGGAGCAGAACGCGATGTTTAGCATGGAAAACAAGGTGGTCATTATTACCGGCGGTGGCGGCGGGATCGGGCTCGCGGCCGCCCGCCGCTTCGCCGCCGGCGGCGCAAAGGTGCTCATCACGGGGCGTCGCCCCGCCGCCCTCGACGATATCGCGTCAAGCGACGCGAATATCGAAGCTCTCGTTGCCGACGCCAGCATTCCGGCCGATGCGCGGCGCACGGTTGCGCGGGCGGTCGATCTTTGGGGCCGGCTGGACGTCCTGGTGAACAATGCCGGTGCCGGCGTGCCGATGGCGCTCGCAGAGGCGACCGTCGAGCGGATCGGAGGCATCTATGCCGTGAACGTCGTTGGCCCGACCCTTCTGGCCTCGGCGGCGATTCCGCACCTGCAGGCCACGGGCGGCTCCATCGTCAACATCTCGAGCACCCTCGCGCAGAAGCCGATGGCCGGATTTGCCGATTACGCGGCGAGCAAGGCCGCTCTGGAGCAACTGACCCGGTGCTGGGCACTGGAGCTGGCCCCCAAGGGGATTCGTGTGAACGCGATCGCTTCGGGTCCCGTGGAGACGGCGTTTCTCCGGGAGCGAATGGGGCTGTCGCAGGAAGCCGCCGAGGTGGTGAAGGCGCAGGAGAAGAGCCTGATCCCGCTCGGACGGCGCGGAGAACCCGGTGACGTTGCCTCATGGATCGTCGCTCTTGCCACGCCCTCTGCAGCTTGGATCACCGGACAGGTCCTGGGGATCGACGGAGGGTTCGTGCTCGTTTGAGCAACGGCGCCGACGGCGGAGGCCGCCCGTATCGCTGCCACGGGAACGCGCGGCCGCGATCCTGCGGTTTGCCGCATCGTGGATCAACGCAGGGTGATCCCGGCCGCCCCTCGGAGGGAGAGATCCGTGCCAACGGCACGATGGGGTGAAGCAATGAAGCAGCGCCGGATCAGTGTTGTAGATCAGTTGCTTGCCTCATTCTCTCATTACCGCCGGTAATGCGGCAGCGCTTCGGGCATCAGCTCCTGAAGCCGCCTGATTCGGTTCTCATCGGCCGGATGGGTGGAGAGGAACTCCGGTGGCCCATTCCTCGTGGCCTCGGCCATGCGTTGCCAGAACGATACGGCGGCGCGCGGGTCGTAGCCTGCCTGAGCCATCAGAGTGAGCCCGATGCGGTCGGCTTCGTATTCCTGGTTGCGCGAGAACGGAAGCTCGAGGCCAAAGGTCGCGCCGGCCCCGAGCAGCGCGGCCGTCATCTGCGGATCGACCCCGGTCGTACCACTCAACACGGTGGACAGCACTGAGGTGCCGACGCTGATCAGTTCCGACCGGCTCATGCGTTCGGCGCCATGGCGGGCGATGACATGGCCGACCTCATGCGCCATCACGGTGGCGAGGCCCGCCTCGTCTCCTGCGACCGGCAGCATGCCGGTATAGACCGCGATCTTGCCGCCGGGCAGCGCGAAGGCATTCACCTGCGGCTCGTCGATGACGATGACCTCCCAGTCGGCCTCGTAGCCGCTCGCATTGGCAATCCGCTGCGCGACCCGTTGCACCATCGCATTGGCCTGCGGATCGCGTGAGATCCTCGACTTGGCCTTGATCTCCTGAAAGGCTTCCGCACCGAGCTTGGCCTCGGTTTGCTCGTCGATAAGGTTGAGCTGGCTGCGGCCGGTGACGGGGACCGTCTCGCACGCAGCGGCGGCGACGGCGACGCTCAGGGCAAGGAACAGGTGAGGTAGGCGCATCATGCGGTCCCGGTCGTGGGGCTAGTGGCCCGGGAGCAACGTGCGGCCCCGGCCTTTCATCCAGCCAGCAACGAGCGATGCCGTAATTGCGTTCCGCCACGGGCCGCTTGAGCGGCCGGAGAATCAGAAAACCATCTCGATGAGATAGGGTCCCCGGGCGCGCAGGGCGCGCCCGAACGCGCGGCAGAACGCGTCGATCGTGTCGACCCGGGCGCCGGGGATGCCCATGCCGGCCGCCATGGCGACCCAGTCCAGATCGGGGCGCCGCAGGTCGAGCATGTCGATCGCCTTGGGTCCAGGATTGCCGAGACCGAGATTGGTCATCTCGTTGCGCAGGATGCGGTACGAGCGGTTCGCGAAAATGACCGAAACGACGTCGAGTTCCTCGCGCGCCTGTGTCCACAGCGACTGGATCGTGTACATGGCGCTGCCGTCACCCTCGAGGGCGATCACCTTGCGGTCCGGACACGCAATCGCGGCGCCGATCGACACCGGCATGCCGTAGCCGATCGAGCCGCCGCGATTCTGCAGCCAGTCGTGCGGCGGCGCGCCTTTCGTGAAGGCAAACAGGCCGCGGCCGGAGGTGACCGATTCGTCGACGACGATGGCGCCCTCCGGCAATAGTGCGCCGATCGCGGCGCCGATCGAATCGAAGGTGATGGCGCCGGTCGGCGCCGCCGGCCGGGACGGCGGCTCCAGGACCGCCGGCTCGTTCGCGCCGAGTTCGTCGGCGAGCCATTCCAGCGCATGGACGCCGTCGTCCGCCGGCTGCGCCAGGACATGCATCTCGGCGCCCGGCGGATACAACCGACCCGGCTTGTCGGGATAGGCGAAGAAGGCGATCGGCGGCTTGGCGCCGACGAGGATGAATTGCCGGTAATCCTTGAGCCGCGCCAGCGACTGGTCGATCGGATAGGGAATACGGTCGATGGTGAAGCGGCCGGCGCCGCGTTCGAGCCGCGCATTGAGCATCTCGCCGATCACGTGCGCGCCGGTGGACCTGGCGATGCGGCCCGCCGCCTCGAGCCCGCGCTTGCGCAGGACGTGGCCGCCGAGCAGCAGCACCGTCGGCTCCCCTTTCCGCAGCACGGCCGCTGCGGCAGTAACTGCATCCTTTCCGGCCTGGGCACGCGCCGGAACGGCGGGCACTTTCGCCGGGCCGCCGGCCTCACCCCATGCGACGTCGGCGGGAAGGATCAGGGTGGAGATGACGCCGGGTGGCGCCAGCGCCGCGGCGATCGCATCGGCGGCATCCTGCGCCACGGCGCCTGTGCTCTGCGACGTGCGCACCCAGCCCGAGACGACGCGCGCAGCGCTCTCGATGTCGGAGGCGAGCGGCGCGTCGTACTTCCGGTGCGAGGTCGCGTGGTCGCCGACGATGTTGACCATTGGGCTGGCGGCGCGGTTGGCGTTGTGCAGGTTCGCTATTCCGTTGGCGAGGCCCGGACCGAGATGTAGCAGCGTCGCCGCCGGCGTCTCGGCCATGCGCGCATATCCGTCGGCGGCTCCCGTCGCCACACCCTCGAACAGGCAGAGGACGCAGCGCATGCCCTCGGTGCGGTCGAGCGCGCTGACAAAATGCATCTCCGATGTGCCGGGATTGGTGAAGGAAACGCGCACCCCACCGCCGACCAGAGTGTGCACCAGGCTTTCCGCACCGTTCATTGCGCTGTTCCCTTGTAACTGTCGGATTGATTCCAACCGGCATGATCAAGTCTAGTGTGGCCGATCGTCCCTATCTACGGTCATGCGGCGGCGCCGCGGACCGTCCATCGAAGCGAGGAAAAGTGCAACAGCCGGATTTTGCCGACATTGTCATCGAAGCGATCTCCAGCCGCCGCTCGGTACGCGCTTTTCTGCCGACACCGGTCGAGCGCAGGACGGTGGAGAAGATTCTGACCGCCGCTGCACGCGCACCCAGCGGCACCAACATGCAGCCCTGGCGCGTCCACGTCCTCACCGGCACGGCCAAGGAGCGTCTCTGCGCCGCCGTCCTGCATGCGGCGGAGAGCGGGCCGGAACAGCATCGCGGCGAATACGCCTACTATCCGGCGGTCTTTCCCGAGCCGTATCTGACGCGGCGCCGGGTCGTCGGCTGGGGGCTTTACGGCCTCCTCGGGATCAGGAAGGGGGATACGGACCGCATGCGCGCCCAGCACGCCCGCAACTTCGTCTTCTTCGATGCTCCCGTCGGCATGATCTTCACCATCGACCGCGTGCTGGAGCGCGGCAGCTGGCTCGATTTCGGCATGTTCCTCGAGAACATCATGATCGCCGCCCGCGGCTTCGGCCTTCACACCTGCCCGCAGGCCGCTTTCGCGCCCTATCACAAGGTGATCCGCGCCGAGCTCGGCATTCCCGAGGACCAGGTCGTGGTCTGCGGCATGTCGCTCGGCCACGAGGACACCGCGGCACCGGAGAACGCGCTGCGCACCGAGCGCGAGCCGCTCGAGCGGTTCGCGGAGTTCCACGACGGGAATGACTAGCTAAGTACGGCTTTTGCCCTGTCGACCATGCGGTCGACGACCTCGCGGCACTCGCCGATATAGCCGGCGGGGTCCAGCAGCCTGTCGATTTCGCCCGGCTTCATGTGCCGCGAGAGCTCCGGGTCTTGCTTCAGCACCTCGGCGAGATGGCGCTTCTCGTCGATCGCGCGGCCGCAGGCATGCTCGACGATGTGATGCGCCTTGGCGCGGCCGACCGCCTTCGCCGCCGCGATCATCACCGCCTCGGCGAGGATCAGCCCATTGGTCGAGTCGAGGTTGCGGCGCATGCGCGCGGTGTCGACCGTCATGCCCTCCGCCATCGCCGCGGCATGCATGAGCGCGCCCGAGGTCAGGACGAAGGCCTGCGGCAGCGCCAGCGGCTCGCTCTGCCACGGCCCGGTGCCGCGCTCGTGATCGTCGGCCATGGCGCCGAGCATCAGCGGCACCAGCGCCTGCACGCCGCGCGACGCCGCGATCACGTACTCGCTGGCAATCGGATTGCGCTTCTGCGGCATCGTGCTGGAGCTCCCGCGGCCGGCCTGGTGCGGCTCGAACACCTCGCCGATCTCGGTCTGCATCAGCAGGATGATGTCGGTCGCGAACTTGGCGAGGTTGCCGCACAGGATGCCGAGCGCGCAGACCGCTTCCGCGAGCGCGCCGCGATTGACGTGCCAGGGTGCATCGGGCACGGCGAGGCCGAGTTCCTTCGCAAGCCCCTCCGTCACCGCGCGGCCCTTGTCGCCGAGCGAGGCGAGCGAACCGACGGCGCCGCCGAACTGCACCTTCAGCACGCGCCCGCGCAGCGCGTCCAGCCGCTCGAGATCGTCGAGCAGCGGCGCCGCCCACACCGCGCATTTGAAACCGAAGGTGACCGGCAGCGCATGCTGGAGATGCGTGCGCCCCGCCATCAGGTCGCCGCGATGCGCCTCGGCCTTCGCGACCAGCCCGCGCGCGGTGCGCACGACTTCGTTACGGATCAGGTCCAGCGCCTTGCCGATCTGCAGGACCTGCGCGGTGTCGAGGATGTCCTGGGTGGTCGCACCCCAATGCACGTAGCGCGCGGCGTCGCCCCCCGCCGCCTTGCCGAGCGCCTTGACCAGGCCGACGACGGGATAGCCTACGACGCGCGTGCTGGCCGCGATCTCGTCGAGCACGATCCTGTCGACGTTCGCCGCCGCGGCGATCGCCTTGGCCGCGCCCCCAGGAACGATGCCGAGCCGCGCCTGGACGCGCGCCAGCGCCGCCTCGACGTCGAGCATCGCCTGCAGCCGCGCGTGATCGGAGAACAGCGCGCGCATCTCCGCGGAGCCGTAGAGAGCTCCGAAGATCTCGGAATCCGCGGGATTGATGGTCATGAGGCTGGCTCGTCAGGTCATAGACGTTGGTTCGGACAAATTGACGAGATATGCTGCACGAAAGCGCTTGTCCATCGCAACGGGCGAGCCGGGCTAAGAGGAAAACAGGTTGAGACCGCGATGACCGAACTCCTCAAGATAGGAGAAACCCGCCGTATTGGCGGCAATCGGCCGACTCCGATCACAGACCGGGACACCTTGTACACCGCCTTTGTGACGGACGTCTCACAGCCGGATGAGCCGCGCCACGGAGAAGCAGTGGACAGCTTCAGATTACTCCACTCTCTCCTACACCGAATTCATCACTTGTCGCAGCCAGGTAAATTCGAATCGCCGGTCGGGGAGGAATTGGCCTTGGTCGGTGAGATCAGTGGCGGCGTATGCAAAGCTCAGATCACAAACATGGTTTCTTACGTTGATCTGCCGCTTCCTAGGTTCCAGTGGCTGCTGATCTCACTCGTGGGTGAACTTGCCCGATCCATTCGAGATGCCGGTGTGGATATCGAGTCTTACATAAAGCGCTTTCCACCAGACTTAGACCTTCGGAAGAGCTGGGGCGACTTCCTCAACTCCCCGCCACCGGGATAGGGCTTACAGCTCGAAGAACGCGGTCTCGCCCTTGCCCTGCATGACGATGTCAAAGCGGTAGGTCTTGATCGCGCCCGCGCCGTTCGGCTTCGCCTCGACGACGATCGTGCGGCGCGCCTCGGCATCGTCGATCGCGCTCAGCACCGGGTCGTGCTCGTTCGCCTCGGCGTGATCCGCGAAATAAATGCGCGTGACCAGGCGCTTCAGCAGGCCCCGCGCGAACAGGGTCACGTTGATGTGCGGCGCCTGCATCGTGTTGCCCGGACCGGGCACCGCGCCGGGGCGGATCGTGGTGAAGCGGTAGAAGCCGTTCGTGTCGGTGAAAGCGCGGCAGAAACCGCGGAACTTCGGATCGAGCGGCTTGTCCTGGGTGTCCTCCGGATGGTCGTACTTGCCCGCCGCGTTCGCCTGCCATATCTCGACGAACGCGTCGGGCACCGGCCCCTCAACGTCGCGCACCTGGCCCTCGATGCGGATCTTCTCGCCCGCAGCACCGTCGGCGGTAAGATCGCCCCACGTCGGACGCTCGAGCGCGAAGTGGAAGAACGGTCCGACCGTCTGCGAGGCGGTCACGATCAGCTTCTTCATGCTCAGTTCTCCGTCGGCGTCGCCGCGCGGCCGCGCACGACGATGTCCCAGCGATAGCCCATCGCGTATTCGGCCTCGCTGAGATCCGGGTCGTAGGTAGAGATCAGGCGCTCGCGCGCGCTCCTGTCCGGAACGCTCTGGTAGATCGGGTCCGCATCGAGCAGGGGATCGCCCGGAAAATACATCTGCGTGATCATCCGGGTCGCGAACGCCGGCCCGAAGATCGAGTAGTGGATATGCGCGGCGCGCCAGGCGTTGTGCGTGTTGCGCCAGGGATACGCGCCCGGCCGGATCGTCAGGTAGCGGTACTCGCCCTTCTCGTTCGTGACCACCTGCCCGACGCCGCGGAAATGCGGATCGAGCGGGGCGTCGTGCTGATCGCGCTCGTGGCGATAGCGCCCGGCAGCGTTGCACTGCCAGACCTCGAGCAGCGTGTTCGGCACCGGCCTGCCGTCCTCGTCGAGCACGCGCCCGGCGATGATGATGCGCTGGCCCTGCGCCTCGCCGCCGTCGATACGGGTCATGTCGGCCGCCTCCGGCCCGAACCAGTCGCCTCTGAACGTTGGGCCGGTCACTTCAGACAGCGTGTGCGGCAGCTTGAACAGGCCGCGTTTCGGCGCACGCGGCACCGTGCTCTTGTAGTCGGGCCACAGATAGGGCGGCTGACCGTCGCGCGTCTCGCGCGCATAGGGGCGCGGATCGCTCATATCCCGTCCTCCTTGTCCATCTCGGCATAGACCTCGTTGGCGATGCGGAAGGCGGTATTCGCGGCCGGCACGCCAGCGTAGACAGCCGCCTGCAACAGCACCTCCTTGACCTCGTCGCGGCTGACGCCGGTGTTGCGCGAGGCGCGGACGTGAAGCCGAAGCTCCTCCTCCTTGCCGAGCGCGGTGAGCATGGCGATGGTCAGCATGCTGCGGGTCTTGCGCTCGAGCCCGGGCCGCGCCCACACATCGCCCCAGCAGTACTGGGTGATGTAGTCCTGGAAATCCCGGGTGAATGGAGTCGCCTTGCCGCGCGCGCGCTCGACATGCGCCTTGCCGAGGACCGTGCTGCGAATCTCGAGACCCTGGTCGAGTAGCTTGGGATTCACCGCCATCACACTCTCCTTCTTTTCGGCTGGGGGTCGGCGGCGGCATGCGCGCCGAAGAAGTCGCTCAGCAGCCGGTTGAGTGCCGCCGGCTGTTCGACCGTGGGGATGTGCGCGGCGCCGGCGATGATCTCCAGCCGGGCGCCGCGGATCGCGTCAGCCAGCTCGCGCGCAGCGGCCGGCGGCGTCGCCGGATCCTGGTCGCCGACGACGACCAGCGTCGGGCACGCGATCACGGCATCGTCGCCGCCGAGATCAGCGTCGCGCACCGCGGCACAGCAGCCGACATATCCCTGCGCCGGCGTGCGGACCAGCATGTTGCGGCAGCCCTGCGCCACGTCTCCCGACTTGGTCGGAAAATCCTGCGTGAACCAGACCTTGAGGACGCTGTCGGCAATCGCCTCGAGTCCGCCCTTCGACACCGCCGCGATCCGGTCGTCCCAGCGGCTCGCCGGGCCGATCCGGCTTGCCGTGTCGCACAGCACGAGCGACAGCACGCGGTCCGCCGCCGTGGCTGCCACCCTCTGGCCCACCATACCGCCGATCGAGAGACCGCAGAAATGCACTTGCCCAATCGAAAGCGCATCGAGTAGCGCGAGAGCGTCCTGGGCCAGCCGGTCGATCGTATAGGATCCGTCGGCCGCTGCCGGACAGTCGGTCAGTCCGTGACCGCGCATGTCGTAGCGCAACACCCGGAAGCGCTGCGCGAGCGCCGCCGCCTGCGCGTCCCAGACATGAAAGCTTGTACCAAGGGAGTTCGAGAACATGACGACCGGCGCGTCCGCCGGCCCCGTCAGGTCGTAGTGAGCCACCAGACCGCCCGTCCGGACGAACGCCATGCCTTTCCTCCCTGCCGCATCGTTGCATCGACCGAGGCGGCAACCGTAACACCGCCAAGTTGGAGCGCAACGTCTTGATTGTCGCAGCAAAGCCGCGGCGGAGCGAGTGCCGCTCGCAACCACCGCAATGGCGAATTGACCGCCGGGCCCGGTCGGGTTATCGTAATATACACCTGATATGTCAGAGGAGCGGTTGCAATGACGCCGGAGCAGATCCTGGAACACGCGCCCCGCGTGTTGTCGCAGGCGCAACGTGAATCCTATTTCGAAAACGGCTATCTCCTGCTCGACCGCATCATTCCCTTGGAGTGGGTGGAGCGCCTGCGGCGCACCACCGCCGAGATGATTGATCGCAGTCGGTCGGTCGCGAAATCCGACGCGGTGTGGGATCTCGAAGCAGGGCACAATGCCGTGCGCCCGCGGCTCCGCCGTCTCTCCGCTCCCTGCGATCATCATCCGACCTACTGGGAATACGTGTCGCAGTCGCTGTTCGCGGATATCGCCGCCGACCTGCTCGGCCCGGACGTGAAGTTCCACCATTCCAAGCTGAACTTCAAATCGTCCGAAGGCGGCACCGAGGTCAAATGGCACCAGGACATCCAGTTCTGGCCGCATACCAATTACTCGCTGCTGACCATCGGCACCTACATCTACGACTGCACGGTGGACAACGGCGCCCTCGGCGTCATTCCGGGCAGCCACAACGGCGAGCTCTACGACCAGTACAACGACAAGGGCCAGTGGACAGGCTGCCTGTCCGAGCGCGACGCGAAACGAGCCAATCTCGACAAAGCGGTGTATCTCGAAGGCGCCGCCGGATCGCTGACCATCCACAACTGCCGCACCGTCCACGGCAGCAAGCAGAACGACACCGGCGCCGACCGGCCGTTGTTCCTCGTGACGCTGGCGTCCTCGGATGCGCACGCCTATACGGCGAACCCGATCAAGTCCCGCTACGAGCATTTTCATATCCGCGGCAAGCCCGCGCGCTGGGCCCACCACGATCCCCGTCCCTGCCTGCTTCCGCCGGACTGGTCGGGCGGATACAGCTCCATTTTTGCATTGCAGCAGCGTGAGGACCCCGGCGAGCCGATCCGCGCCTATGCGGGATAGGTCATATCAGCCGCAGCGGCGGCAGCGAACCTTCTCGAATATCCGCTCCCAATCGCCGTCCGTGGCGGCGTAATCGAGCACGCAGCGGAGCGCCTTGGAAGCATCCGGCAACTGATACTTGGCTGCAATCTCCTGCAGCATCTGCAGCGAGTCCGGGTAGATCTCGAACGCGACGCGAATCTTGGGTAGGCCGGACATGCGGACTCCGATTGGTCGTTGACCGATTACCGTGCGGCACCCGCAGCGGAGACGCGGTCGCGCAAGGTGTAGTCGCGCATGACCTCCGCCACCCGGATGCGGAAATCCTTGAAAATTGCGCTCTTGCCTGCTGCCTGTGCGGCCTGGTGGCCGTGATGCGACCGCCACGCCTGCACGGCCGCCTCGTCGCGCCAGAATGACAGCGAAACGTACCTGCCCTTGTTCGTCAGGCTCTCGAAGCGCTCAACCGAGATGAAGCCGTCGATCTTCTCCAGCTCCGGCCGCAGCATACCCGCGAGTTCGAAATATCGCTGCGCCTGGCCTTCCTTCGCCTCGACCTCGAATATTACCGCGATCATATCGCCTGCTCCCCTGAATCCGTCTGGATTGTCATATCGGAAAAACTAATATATCAGATGTATACGGCTGATAGTAAACGGGCGAACAGCCGAGGGGAGGACGATGAAGGTCTACGAAGGGGGACGCAGTCTCGCCGGCGCAATCGTAACCGTGGACGGCAAGCCGTTGCCTCTGCGCCTCGACCTGAAGCGGCTGTCGCCGGCCGGCTTCGAATGGACCTATGAGGGTGCCGGCCCGGCGCAACTCGCGCTGGCGATCCTCGCGGATCATTTCGGCGACGATCAGAAGGCGCTCGCCCACTACGAATCGTTCATGCGCGAGGTCGTCGCTGTGCTCGACAACGCCTGGCGACTGACCAGTGCCGATATCGATGCCGCGATCGGCGGCCCGCACGCCGCGTCGGCATAGCGCCAGCAAAAAAAGCAAGGGAGGACACGTGCCGCAGGACGCTTCCAAACCGGGCAAGCCCGCGCCGGCCGAGAAGAAGGAAAAGCGGACCATCACCGAGATCCGCGACTCGAAGAAGACCGGCGAGAAGATGGTCTACATGTCGGTTCCCGACTACACCTCGGCGCGCTGGGCCGAGATGGCCGGGGTCGATGTCGCGGTGGTCGGGGACAGCCTTGCGATGGTGGCGCACGGCCATCCCAGCACGATTCCCGCGACGATGGACATGATGGTGATGCACGCGCTCGCCGTGCGGCGCGGCGCTCCCAGGACCTTCGTGCTCGGGTGCATGCCTTACCAGAGCTACAACACCGCCGACCGCGCCCTGGCCAACGCGACGCGATTCATGCAGGAATCGCTGTGCGACGCGGTCAAGCCGCAGGGCGGCAAGAGCCAGGCGCATATCCTGAAGGCGCTGGTCGACGCCGGCATTCCCACAGCGTCGCATATCGGCCTGACACCGCATACGATCGCGATGTTCGGCGGGTTCAAGATCCAGGGCCGCACCGCCGACGCGGCGATGAAGATCCTCGAGGACGCGCTGGCGATCGAGGACGCCGGCTGCTTCATGCTCGAATTCGAGGCCGTTCCGGCAAGAATCGCCGAGGTGATCTCGAAGCAGCTGACGATCCCGACGATCGGCATCGGCGCCGGCGTCGGCACCGACGGGCAGATCCTGCTCTGCTACGACCTGCTCGGCGTCTTCACCGACTTCAAGCCGAAATTCACCAAGCGCTACACGAACCTCACCGAGGTCGCGGTGAGCGGGATCAAGCAATACGTGGCCGAGGTGAAGGCCGGGACATTCCCCGACGACGACCACAGCTACTCGGTCAAGGACGACGAGTACGAGAAGTTCCTGAAGATGGTGGAGAAGCGCAAGCACATCTGACCCGCGCCGACCACCGCCCGCATCCGCAATCAAAGCATCGACTCAGAGGGAGGAAGCAATGAAGGTAACCCGACTACTGTCATTCGCCGCGGTCGGCTGGCTGGCGCTCGCCGCGCCCGCCGCAGCCCAGAACCACAGCTTCAAGATGGCAACCGCATGGCCCGGCGGACCGCTCATGGATATCGGCGCCAAGGCCTTCGCGGAGCGGATCGACTTCCTGTCGGGCGGCCGCATCAAGGTCCAGGTCTTCCCCGGCGGCGCGCTCGGCAATGCGCTGAAGGTGCCGGAAACGGTGAAGCACGGCGTCGCCGAGATGGGCCACACCTGGATGGGCTATGACTGGGGCGCGCAGGTGACGACGACTCTGTTCGGCGGATATGCCGGCAGCTTCGACACCGAGCGGATGCTGCACTGGATGTACGAGGCCGGCGGCGTCGAGCTGCAGCGCCAGTTCCGCGAGGAGACCGCGGGCGTCATCTCGATGCCGCTGTTCATCCGCACGGCGGAGGTGTTCGTCCATTCGCGCAAGCCGGTCCGCACGCTGGCCGACCTCCAGGGTCTCAAGATCCGCACCGCCGGTGCCTGGCTCGACATGGTCAAGACGCTTGGCGCAGCGCCCGTGACCACTGCGGGCGGCGAAATCTATCCGGCCCTCGAGCGCGGCGTCATCGACGCGACCGAGTGGGGCACGCTGTGGGAGAACATCTCGCCGGGCTTCTACAAGGTAGCGAAGTATCTGGTCATTCCGGGCGTGCACCAGCCGACTGCGCCGTTCGAGCTGGTCATCAACAAGGACGCGTGGGGCAAGTTGAACGATCGCGACAAGAAGCTGGTCGAGCTGGCGGCGAAGCTCGTGACGTTCGAATCATGGACGCGGATCGGCCAGGAGGACGCGAAATCGCTCGACGTCTACAAGAAGGCCGGCAACGAGGTCACCGAGCTGACCCCGGAGGTCCAGTTCAAGGTCAAGCAGATTGCCGATCAGTGGGCCGACGAGCAGGCCAAGAAGGACGCCTGGTTCAAGAAGGTTCTCGACAGCCAACGTCAGTTCGAGAAGATGTGGGCGAAGGCCGACGACTACCGCAAGGTCAAAGTCGCCCGCTAATGTCCTTTGGGGCGGCCGGCTCTCCGCCGGCCGCCTTCCTGCGCAGCCAAACGCAACGCCGCCCGAGCAGCCCCCCTCCATGAGCTTCGGCGGCATGGAACATCCGTGATGGTCCGGATCATCGAACGCATCAGCAGTTTCACCGGCGTCATCGCGGCATGGCTGATCGTGCCACTCGTCTTCGCGACCGTTTATGAGGTCGTCGCGCGCTACGTCTTCAATGCGCCTACGATCTGGGCCTACGAGATCGGCTATATGATGACCGGGTCGAGCTTCCTGCTTGGCATGGCCTACGCTCTCAGCCGCGATGCACATATCCGGATCGACGTGGCCTCGGCCCTGTTCCGGCAACAGACCAAAGCAATCATCGACCTCGTCTGCTATATCGGCCTGCTCATTCCGTTCCTGGCGTGGCTGACGCATCTGCTTTGGATGCGCGCGCTCGAGGCGATCGCCTCCGGCGAAAAGTCGGGACAGTCGGCATGGAACCCGCCGCTGTGGCCGTTCCGGACGGTATTCTTCATTGCCTTCGCGTTGCTGCTCCTGCAGGTGATCGCCGAGGTCATCAAGTGCGTGCGCCGCCTGCGCAACCCGGAGGCCGGTGCGCGCTGATGGGCTACTACTCGCTGCTGCTGTTCCCCTGCCTGCTGCTGCTGCTCATCCTGGGATTCCCGGTCGCTTTCGCGATGATGGGAACGGCGCTGATCTTCGGATACCTGACCTTCGGCCCCGCCTTCGTGTTCCAGATGGCCGAGAAGGTCGAGGACGTCGCATCCAACTACGTGCTCGCCGCGGTTCCCTTGTTCGTATTCATGGGCTCCATGCTCGAACGCTCCGGCATCGCCGAGCGGCTGTTCGAGGCGATACATCTGTGGACGCGACGGCTGCCGGGCGGTCTCGCGGTCGGCACGGTTCTCATGTGCATCGTTTTCGCTGCGTCGAGCGGCGTGGTCGGCGCTACCGAGACGGTCGTCGGCCTGCTCGCGATCCCGGTAATGATGCGCTACCACTACAACAAGGGGCTGATCGTCGGCACAATCTGCGCCGGCGGTTCGCTCGGCACCATCATCCCGCCCTCGGTCGTGGCGGTGGTCCTCGGGCCAGTTGCCAACGTCTCGGTCGGCGATCTGCTGGTGGGCATGATCTTCCCCGGTCTGATCATGGCCGGATCGTACATCGCCTACATCCTGACGCTCTGCATCATCCGGCCGCAAGCGGGTCCGCGCATACCTCCCGAGGCGAATGACCCGCCTATGTCCCAGAGGCTGCGCATCACCGCAGTCGCCCTCGTACCGCCGATGTTCATGATCTTCGCCGTGCTCGGCTCCCTGATGCTGGGCTGGGCCGCACCCACCGAGGCCGCCGGACTGGGCGCATTCGGCGCCGTGTTGCTGACCCTTTTCTACAGGACTTTCTCCTGGCAGACGCTGCACGAAGCGATCATGAAGACGTTGACCATCTCGACCATGATCATGACGATCCTGCTCGCCGGCAACATGATGACGGGTGCATTCCTCGGCGCCGGCGGAATCACGGTCACGCAGGAGCTGGTCGAAACCCTCAAACTGGGCCCATGGGGCCTGCTCGGCGTCGTACTGGTCCTCGCGTTTCTGGGCGGGTTCTTCCTCGACTGGATCTCGCTTGTGCTGATCCTTGTGCCGATCTTCACTCCGCTCCTCACGGCGTCGGGAATCGACATGGTCTGGTTCTGCATCCTGTTCCTCATCGTGATCCAGACGAGCTACCTGTCCCCGCCCATGGCCCCGGCGATCTTCTATTTCCGCGCCATCAGCCCGCCGGAGATCACAACCACGCACATGTACCGCGGGGTGATCCCGTTCATCGTCCTGCAGGCCGCCACGCTGGCGATTTGTCTGGTTTTCCCAGGAACCATCACCTGGCTTCCGTCGGTCTTGCTCGGGCCGTGACAAGCGGGCATTAGAAACATCATGGATGCTCCGACTCCTCGCCGCAGCCGGCCCTCCTCCGGCACCGCCCGGCATCGCACCCGCCGGGGCGCCGCTCCGCAGAGCACACGCGACAAGGGCGACGGTTCTGCCAGCCTGAGCGAAAGCGCCTACCGCCGTATCGAGGAGCTGATCGTCACCCTCCAGATCCCGCCGGGAACCGTGGTTTCCGAGGCGGCCCTCAGCAAGCGCCTCGGAATCGGCCGGACGCCCATCCGCGAAGCGCTGCAGCAGCTCGCCCGCGAGCGCCTGGTCATGGTACTGCCGCGGCGCGGGATCATGGTTTCCGAGGTGAACGTCCGCACCCAGCTGCGCTTGCTCGAAGCACGCCGCGAGCTCGAGCGTTTGATTGCAAGCCGGGCCGCCCGGCGCGCCAGCGAGGCCGAGCGCCGGAGATACCGCGAGATCGCCGTGGAAATGGAGGAGGCCGCCCGCAAGAACGACGACATCGGATTCCTGCGGCTCGACCACGAATTCAACAGCCTCAATATCGCCGCCTCGCGCAACGAGTTCGCCGCAGGCGCCATGGCCTTGATGGCGGGCCTGTCGCGCCGTTTCTGGTTCATCCACCACAAGGAAGTCGCCGATTTGCCCGTCACTGCGCGCCTCCACGCCGATATCGCGCGCGCGATCGCCAAAGGGGACGAGGCGCAGGCCGGCGCCGCCTCCGACCGGCTGATCGATTATGTCGAGGATTGCGCCCGCGCCACGGTCGCCGACGACGCCTAGAGCGGTTTTTTCCGGCCGACCCGGGCCGCCGGGCGGCCAGGCCGACCGCGTCGGCGCCAGAAATATGCCGTTGATATATTACGGTCGCCACTCGTATAGTTGAAGGAAGCGGATTTCCCCGACCTGCGCAGGAGCGACGCCATGATGTCGAAGCGCCAAGCGGCCTTCCGGACCGACTACCGGACCAAGATCTCGCGGTTCTACAGCGGGCCGCTGCACGTCGCGGTGATCTATGCGATCGGCTTCGCGGCGATCTGGTACTTCGCCGGTCACATCCGCGACACGCAATGGACGGACTGGCTGATCGTCCCCATCGCGTTCCTCGGCGCCAATTTCTTCGAGTGGTGGATCCATCGCTATGTGATGCATCGTCCGGTCAAGGGGTTCATGGGCATCTACAAGCGCCACACACTCGCCCATCACCAGTTTTTCACTGAAGAGGAGCCGACATTCGACGACACGCGCGACTACCGCATCACGTTCTTCCCGCCTTACGCGCTGGCGACGTTCATCATGATGACGATCGTTCCGGCGTGGATCGTCGGCCAGATCTGGTCGGCGAACGCGGCGTGGCTGCTGATGTGCACGACCACGGCGATCTATCTGAACTACGAGTTCTTCCACTTCTGCTGCCACGTGAAGGATGACCGGCTGGTGAAGCACCTGCCCTTCATCAACACGATCCGCCGCCATCACATCTCGCATCACAACACGGCGATCATGATGGAGAAGAATTTCAACCTGACCTATCCGATCGCCGACTGGCTATTCGGAACCACCGACCTCGATCGCGGCGTGATCGGTCACGTCTTCAACGGCTACGACACGCGCTACAAGAAAAAGAACATGAAGAAAGTGCGCATGACGGTAGACGACCCGGCCGCCGCGGTCGTGCAACCGTGAGCCGGCCCATGGCGCAACAGGCGGAAATCAAGCGTTCGGCCGCCTCGCTCGTCGGCGGCATCTTCGTTGCGATCTTCGTATTCGTGCTATGGCTGCTGATCGCAGGCAGCACCGGACCGGCTGAAATCGCAGTCGGCGCGGTCGGTGCATCCCTGCTGGGGCTCTGGGTGCGCCTCGCCGATCTCTAGGCGGACGCCGAGGCCGGCGTCGTCAGCCCTTGCCCTTGGCGGGCGCCGCAGCGGGCAGGTCTTCCTCGAGAATGGTCATGTGCAGGGCGTAGGAGATCTCGCCCTCGTCCTCGTCCCGATGCAAGGTGGCGATGAACTCATCGCCGATCCGCACTTCGATCGGCGCTCCGCGTTTCGCCGGCGGATCGATCGCGATGCGCTCGTTGCCGAAAGTCTTGCGGAGATAGGCCTGGATCCTGGCAATTTCGCTGGGGGTCATGTTTCGGATCGCTTCACTGATTTGATCGGACCGCGCGGCCGCCCCGAAGCGAGAGCGATCTTGCGGTCCTGAGCCTCGATGAATGCTTTGGCCGGGGCATCGCCGTCAAGGCCGGTTATTTCGAATCGCGGAACCTTGCGGTTCGAGCTGCGCGTCCCGTCTTCGTACACTACGTCGAAAAGCACGAACTCGCTCTCGCGCGGTTTGCTGCGGCTACTGCTCCGGCCCATGTCGTTATCTCCAGGGGGCGTACGCTCACCCCCGCGGACGGGCCCGCGGGGCTTTGAGCTTGGGTTAGGCTGCGAACCAAAAAGCCACTTAGATCACCGATCTAAGTGGCTTTCATGTTGGTTGCGGGGAGAGGATTTGAACCTCTGACCTTCAGGTTATGAGCCTGACGAGCTACCGGGCTGCTCCACCCCGCGGTGATGGGTATGGAAGTGGT
>JAWLHE010000020.1:0-2798 GCA_041690495.1 Alphaproteobacteria bacterium
GATCCTGTGGCGGGACCATGCGGGCGGCGCCAGCCGCACCCTGCATGAAGAGCCGGAGGCGGGATTCTGGCGGCGGCTGATGGCAACGATCATCGGTCTTCTGCCGATAGAATCACAGCTTTGAGGGAAAAGGCCGGCTAAGCTTCCGAATGTTTCCGGCGATCGTCCCGGCTTGTCGCGCGGGTAACGATCTTGCTCAGTTCGCGCAGCCACAGCACTGAACTCGCCACCGCCACACAGAACAGCCAGTCGCCCGCGCTCAAGCTCACGGTCGAGAACGCCTGCTGCAGAAACGGCAGGTAGATCACGGCGCCATGCAGGAGAAGCGACAATCCGATTGCCGCCCAAAGCCAATGGTTCGCAAAGAGCTCACTGAACGCGCTCCGCTCGTCGGAACGCGCATTGAAGACATTGAAGAGCTGAAACAGCATCAGCGTCGTGAAGGCCATTGTCTGCCCGTAGCCAAGGCTGCCGGAGCCTTCGATCAGCCCCCCGGGAAGCGACGCATCGAGGATGATGAGCGTCCCGGCTGCCATCACCACGCCGACGAAGAAGATGCCGGCCCACATACGGCGCGTAAGTACCCCTTCGCCGCGTGGACGCGGCGGCTTGTTCATGATACCCGCGTCCGCCGGGTCGACACCGAGCGCGAGCGCGGGTGCCCCGTCGGTCACCAGGTTGATCCAGAGGATCTGGGTCGCCAACAGCGGCAGCGCAACGCCGCCATCGGTGCCCGCCGTCAGCCCGATCAGCTCAGCCAGCAGCACGCCGAAGAACATCGTCATGACTTCGCCGATGTTCGACGAGAGAAGGTAGCGCAGAAACTTCCTGATGTTCGAGAAGATCGCCCGCCCTTCTTCGACCGCCGCGACGATCGACGCGAAATTGTCGTCGGCGAGCACCATGTCGGCGGCCTGCTTCGAAACGTCGGTTCCGGTGACGCCCATCGCCACGCCGATATCGGCGGTTTTCAGTGCGGGCGCGTCGTTGACGCCATCGCCGGTCATCGCGACCGTCATTCCCCCCCGCTGCAATGCCCTCACGATCCGCAGCTTGTGTTCGGGATTGACGCGCGCATAGACCGACAGATCCCGAACCGTCCGATCGAGGATCTCTTCCGACATATTCTCCAGTTCCGGACCCGTGACGGCGCGGCCATCGGCTGCAATGCCGAGTTCGGCGGCAATGACCGCCGCCGTCTTGGGATGATCGCCGGTAATCATCATCGGGCGGATACCGGCGCTCGTCGCCCTGGCAACCGCATCTCTCGCTTCGTCGCGCGGCGGGTCGATCATTCCGATCAGGCCCAGGAAGACGAGATCCTGCTCGACGCGCTCATCGACCACCTCCTGCTCGAACGCATCCTTGGGCAGCAAGCGAAAGGCGACCCCGAGCGTTCGCAACCCCTCGCCGGCCAGGTCTTCGTTGTTCGCCAGAATCTCAGCGCGACGCTCCGCCGTCAAAGCTCGCGTTTCCTCGCCCTTCAGTTCCTGCGAACAGCGTGCGAGCAAGACGTCCGGGGCTCCTTTGGTAAAGGCGATCAGCCGTTCCTGCTTCTCGGCATCACTGTGAACTGTGCTCATCAATTTGCGCTCGGACGAGAAGGGCACTTCCGCGATGCGGGCGAAGCGGGCGTCAAGCGCGTCATCCTCCAGCCCGGCTTTGCGCGCCGCGACGATCAGCGCGCCTTCGGTCGGATCGCCCTGCACCGTCCAGCGCCCGTCATGCTCCTGCAGCACGGCGTTGTTGGCGCGGTCGGCGGCGGCGAGAGCGCGCGCGAACTCGAACCGGAGTGCGCCTTCTATCGCGCCGTCCCCATCCTGCCGCACTTCGCCTTCGGGCGCGTAGCCTATGCCGCCCAAGCCTACGCTCCCGCTTGCGGTGACGACACGGCGCACCGTCATCTCATTCTTCGTGAGCGTTCCGGTCTTGTCGGAGGCGATGACATCCGCCGAGCCGAGCGTCTCGACGGCCGCGAGATGGCGGATGATGGCGTTCCTCTTCGCCATGCGCTGGACGCCGAGGGCCAGCACGGCCGTCACCACCGCCGGCAGGCCTTCCGGCACCGCCGCCACCGCAAGCGCCACACCCAGAATGAGCACGTCGAAGATGGCGGAGAAGCCGTGCACGTCCTCGATGACGAGGATCGTCGAAATCATCACCGTCGCAATAACGACGACGATGATCGCGAGCAGCCTGCCGACACGGTCAAGTTCTTTTTGCAGGGGCGTGGTCTCGTCCGGCGCTCCCTTCAGCATCCCGGCGATGCGCCCCATCTGGGTTCGCATCCCCGTTGCCGTGACCACCGCGCTTCCGCGCCCATAGGTCGCCGTCGTGCCGCTGAAGATCATGTTGTGGCGGTCGCCAATCCCCTTTTCCTCGGGAATCGCGGCGACGTCCTTCGGCACCGGCAGGCTCTCACCTGTGAGTGCCGCCTCCGCCGCTTGTAGCGCGGTGGACCTAATCAGCCGCGCATCGGCGGGAATCCTGTTGCCTTCCTCGACCAGGATGATATCGCCGGCGACGAGCTCGGTCGCCAGGATGTTCTGTCTGGCGCCGTCGCGAATGACGCTGGCATGCGCCGCCGACATCTGGCGCAGCGCCGCCACTGCCTGCTCCGCCCGCGCTTGCTGGACATAGCCCAAGAGCGCATTGAGGAGCACAATGGCAAGGATCGCGATCGCCTCATAGGGCAGCGCGGTGTCGCGCTCATACAGCCACAGCCCTGCGGATATCATTGCTGCGACGATCAGAAGGATCACGAGCACATCCGTGAATTGGGCGAGGAATTTTCTCCA
>JAWLHE010000021.1:0-2595 GCA_041690495.1 Alphaproteobacteria bacterium
ACCCGCCGCGCCGTCTCCGGAACGTCGCGCGGGATATAGCCCTTCATGAGCATGTCGATATCGTCCGAGGCCGGGAACCAGAGGCGCTCCGTCGTGCCGATGGCAGACGGATCCTCGAGGACACGGTCGCGAAGGGAAAGCCACGCACCCGAGCTGACGAGGTTGCCGAGCGCCCGCCGCTCGCGCCGCTCGGTCACTTCGGGAAAGACGCG
Organism: Alphaproteobacteria bacterium; assembly: GCA_041690495.1. Taxonomy (GTDB): domain Bacteria; phylum Pseudomonadota; class Alphaproteobacteria; order CACIAM-22H2; family CACIAM-22H2; genus DATAAP01. Next base: position 213 of record JAWLHE010000021.1, read on the forward strand.
CTCGAGCGCGTCGCGGATGAGGCTGTTGTAGTTGGCGTCCGCCAGCACGGCCGGATCGCCCGTGCCCTCGGGATCGATCTCCTCCGGATCGAGATAGACATCGATGCCGATCTCGGTCGCGACGAAGGCGGTGTAGCCCTTGCTCACAACGCTGAACAGCAGGATGCCGAGCACCCCAATAGCGAGGCAGATCGCGAGCACGCCATACAGCTTGAACCGGCGCTCGGCGGCGTAGCGGCGGCGAAGCCTCGCCTGCGACAGCTCCCCGCGTCGCGCGGCCGGACGCCCGTGATCTCGTCCTTGGGCGATGTCAGTCATATTTTTCCCTGTATTTGCGGACCACGCGCAAGGCGACGACATTCAGGATGAGCGTGACGCAGAATAGGACAAGGCCGAGTGCGAAGGCAGCCAGCGTCTTGGCGCTGTCGAACTCCTGATCGCCGACGAGCAACGTCACGATCTGGACCGTGACGGTGGTCACTGCTTCCAGCGGATTGGCGGTCAGGTTCGCCGCCAGGCCGGCGGCCATCACCACGATCATCGTTTCGCCGATGGCGCGCGAGACCGCGAGAAGGATGGCGCCGACGATGCCCGGCAGGGCGGCCGGAAACACCACTTGCCGGATGGTTTCCGATTTTGTCGCGCCCAGCGCATAGGAGCCGTCGCGCAGCGTCTGCGGCACCGCGTTCATCACATCGTCGGAAAGCGACGAGACATAGGGGATGATCATGATGCCCATGACCGCGCCGGCGGCGAGCGCGCTGAAGGATGCCACATCGAGTCCGACGCTCGAACCCGCGTCGCGGACGAAGGGTGCCACGGTCAGGGCGGCGAAGAAGCCGTAGACGACCGTCGGAATTCCGGCCAGTACCTCGAGCACGGGCTTCACGATGGAGCGCACGCGCGGCGTCGCGTAGTCGGCCAGATAAACGGCCGAGAGCAGGCCGACCGGCACGGCGACGACCATGGCGATCAGGGTGATCAGCATCGTCCCGGCGAAGAGCGGCACCGCGCCGAACGCGCCGGAGCTGCCGACCTGGTCCTCGCGGATCGCCGTCTGCGGGCTCCATTGCAGGCCGAACAGGAATTCCGTGACCGGCACCCGTGCGAAGAAGCGGATTGATTCGAACAGCAGCGACAGGACGATGCCGATCGTGGTCAGGACGGAGATCGTCGACAGCACGATCAACATCACCATGATCGTCTTTTCAACGCGGTTCCGCGCCCGCATGGTCGGGGCGATCCGCCGGCGTGCCCAGACAAGGCCGCCGATCGCGGCGGCGGCGGCGGCCACGCCCATGGCGGCGAAGCCGGTCTGATGCAGCGTGTTATAGCGCTCGGCTGCCGCGAGCACGGCCGGGTCGGGCTCGCCGAAGAATGACACGCCGTTCGCGGCGTTGCGGATTTCGTTGACGAGAAGGCTGAGCTGCCCGGGATCCACATCCGTCATGTCCTCCGGCAACCCGTTTAGAACGAGCGCTTCGATGACGTGCGGCTCGACGATCAGCCAGAGAGCGACGACGAGGAGGGCCGGCAGCCCGCACCAGAGTCCGACATAGGCTCCGTGATAACCGGGCAGGGAATGCAGCTGCCGCCGATTTCCGCCGGCCGACGCGACGGCGCGGCTTCGACCGAGATAGAAGCCGATCAAGGTCAGCAGCAGAAGCGTGGCGGCGAGAACGGTGAACTGCATGGGAAAGAGGCCGAATCGTTGATTGTGAATTCGCTCGACAAAAGGAAGCGACGGCCGGACGCCGTCCGGCCGTCGCGCCCGCCCGCGTCTTAGTTGCTTGCGGTTTCCATCGGGGTCAAGCCGGTCGCCTTCTTGCGAACCTGCTCGTACTCCTCTTCCGGCAGGGTGATCAGCCCCTTGTCGGCGAGATAGCCGTCTTCACCCATGGCCCGCTCGCTGGTGTATTCCTCGACGAACTCCTGAATGCCGGGAATGACGCCCGCATGAGCGTTCTTCACATAGATGAACAGCGGCCGGGACACCGGATAGGAGCCGTCGGCGATGTTCTCGTAGGTCGGCTCGACATCGCTCACGATGCTGCCCTGAAGCACGTCGGCGTTCTGGTCGAGGAAGCTGAAGCCGAAGATCCCGAAGGCGCTCTCGTTGGCGCCCAGCTTCTGCACGATCAGATTGTCATTCTCGCCGGCCTCGACGAAGGCGCCGTCTTCGCGCATCGTTTTGCAGACTTGCCCCATGCGGTCCTTGTCCAGCGCCTCGACCTCCGGAAAGGACTCGCAACCCACTTCCATCACCAGTTCGACGAAGGCGTCGCGCGTGCCGGAGGTCGGCGGCGGACCCAACACCTCGATCCTGGTGTCCGGCAGAGACGAGTCGATGTCGCTCCAGTTGCGGTAGGGATTCGCCACGATC